>NZ_PENS01000010.1 GCF_003144325.1 Proteus terrae | reverse complement strand
GAACATCTATATCGTAACGGAAAGGTGTTTTTCTTGGTATAACCCTTGAACGCCACCTGCAAAGCAGGTGGTTTTATGTTTAAGACGCTAGCGCGACTTAAACTGGCTAAAGCCATAATGAAAAAACCTCACTTAATAAAGTGAGGTTTAAATCAAAAACTTAAAACCTAAATATCTGTGATAATTTCACTTTGTGGCAATCTTGATTTTGGCAAATTGTAGTTGAAATCATCTTCTTCTCTATAACCTAATGCAACTATTGTCACAGCATGAAGACCTTTATTATTTAAAGAAAATGTTGAATCTATTTTTGATAAATCAAAGCCTTCCATTGGAAGAGCATCTATTCCTAACATTGCGGCACCTAGTAATAGTGATCCCATATTTAAATAAACCTGTTTCTCTATCCAATGAGATAAATCACCAAGTTGTTTTTCATGTAGATTAACAAAAAATGATCTTGCGAGATTATTTTGCTCTTTAAATTCGGCTTCTGGATATCGTCCTGCTTGATCTTCTAATTCAAGCAAATGAGAGAGATATTCTTCAGATAACGTATTTCTTGCACACATAACCACAACATGTGAAGCACTTAATATTTTCTCTTTATTGAACTCATACCCCCCTTCTGTTGAGCCAGCAATTTTCTGCTTAGCATCATCAGTTTTCGCGATGATAAAATGCCATGGTTGAGTGTTCACACTTGATGGGCTTAGTTGTAATAATGCTTTAATTTGTTCTAATTCTTGCTCAGGGATCACTTTGTTTTTATCAAAATGTTTTGTCGCATAACGTGTTTTCAATATCTTTAATAAATTCATTTATTACACCTATTCCAAAGTAAGACACTTGTATCGGGTACATTTTAATTATAATTTACTATCTGGCAAGTACGTACAATTTATGTATATAGGATACAAATGGATACTGTAAAAAAGAATAGATATAACGACTACACCTATGATGGATGCCCTGTTGAAGCGTCTTTAGAGCTAATGGGAGGTAAAGGAAAAGGTATGATCCTTTACCATTTACAGGGAAAAATACTGCGATTTAATGAACTAAAAAGAAAACTTATTTCAATAACACCTCGAATGCTGACTAAACAGTTACGTGAACTTGAATCTGATGGGCTTATTGAGCGCAAAGTGTATGCTGAGATTCCGCCCAAAGTTGAATATAAACTCAGTGAAGATGGAGAATCACTCTCTCACGTTTTAGCGGCACTACAAAGCTGGGGAGAAGAAAGAGCAATACCTCTATTAGAAAGATCTGCCAATAGAAAATGATATGTGAAGATTGAGGTCGACACTTTTTAGCTACCTTACCTTATACCATTCAATATTATGCAACAAGCACAACAACTGCTGGTAAAGTTAATAGTAGTGTTGTTTATACCCTGCAATATAAATAATTGGATATTTATTTTCATTAAATAAAAAAGGTACTCAATTTGAGCACCTTTTCTTTGTTATATTTTAATTATATAACCTAATATTAAATATATTTATTCCATCCACTCAGTATGGAATACGCCATCTTTATCAGTACGTTTATAAGTATGCGCACCAAAATAGTCACGTTGAGCTTGGATTAAGTTTGCTGGTAACACTTCTGCACGATAGCTATCGTAGTAAGAAATAGCTGCAGAGAATGTTGGAGTAGGAATACCTGCTTGTACACCATAACAAACAACATCACGTAAAGCTTGTTGGTAATCATCAGCGATTTGTTTGAAGTATGGTGCTAACAGTAGATTTGCAATGCTTGCATCTTCGTTATAAGCATCTGTAATTTTTTGCAGGAATTGAGCACGAATGATACAACCCGCACGGAAAATCTTCGCGATTTCACCGTAGTTTAAATCCCAGTTATATTCGTCTGATGCTGCTTTCAGTTGTTGGAAACCTTGAGCATAAGAAACGATTTTACCTAAATACAGTGCACGACGAACATTTTCAATAAAGGCTTTTTTATCACCAGAAAATGCTTTAGGTGTTGGCCCTGATAATACTTTAGATGCCGCAACACGTTGATCTTTTAATGAAGAGATATAACGCGCAAAGACAGATTCAGTGATAAGTGTAACTGGCACACCTAAATCTAAAGAACTTTGGCTTGTCCATTTACCTGTACCTTTGTTTGCTGCTTCATCAAGAATAACATCAACAAGGTATTTACCCTCTTCATCTTTTTTACGGAAGATATCAGCAGTGATTTCAATCAGGTAGCTACTTAATTCACCTTTATTCCACTCGGTAAAGGTTTCTGCTAATTCTTCATTAGTTAGACCTAAAGAGTGTTTTAATACTGAATACGCTTCTGCAATCAGTTGCATATCGCCATATTCGATACCGTTGTGAACCATTTTCACATAGTGACCCGCGCCATCAGCACCGATATAAGTCACACAAGGTTCGCCTTCAGCAACCGCCGCAATTTTTTCAAGGATTGGAGCTACTAATTCATAAGCTTCTTTTTGTCCACCAGGCATAATTGAAGGGCCTTTTAATGCGCCTTCTTCACCACCAGAAACACCTGTACCAATGAAGTTAAAACCTTGTGCTGATAATTCACGATTACGACGAATGGTATCTTTAAAGAAAGTATTTCCGCCATCAATAAGGATATCGCCTTTATCTAAATGCGGTGTCAATGCAGCAATTGTTTTATCCGTTGCTTCACCCGCTTTTACCATTAATAAAATACGGCGCGGTTTTTCTAACGAATCAACAAACTCTTCAATAGAATAATTCGGAACCAGTTTTTTACCTGGATTTTCAGCGATAACTTCGTTGGTTTTATCGCTTGAGCGGTTGTAAATGGATACAGAATAACCACGGCTTTCAATATTTAGCGCAAGGTTACGTCCCATAACTGCCATACCAACCACGCCGATTTGCTGTTTTGACATGAAAATAACTCCCGTCTGAAAATAAACCTGCCAGTATCACTGTACTGACAATGTGTTAACCTGATCACATAGTAACGCACTCTCATCATTGGTGGTAGTTATTGATGCAATCGATATCGCACTCTTTCACGTAAAATGAAATTATTGCCTTTATATTAATAATAAATTATTGAAAAATTCCTGCAAATTGCTCATTATTCCCTTGTCGGCATATGCCGTCTTTATAGAAGGTAAAACAAACTGTATGGAATGGATCTTGGATCCGACGATTTGGGTAGGACTCTCCACCCTAATTGTTCTCGAAATCGTACTTGGTATTGATAACCTTGTTTTTATTGCTATTCTGGCAGATAAACTTCCAGCAAAACTAAGAGATAAAGCGCGTATAACCGGGCTATTATGTGCCTTAATTATGCGTGTCGTGTTGTTATTTAGTCTCTCTTGGCTTATCACTCTGACAAAACCTCTTGTTACACTGTTTGATCATCCTTTCAGTGCAAGAGACTTAATTATGCTTCTCGGAGGGATATTCTTGTTGTTCAAGGCCACCATGGAGCTTAATGAACGGCTAGAAGGTAAAGACCATAATGAGGGAAAACAACGTAAAACAACTAGCTTTTGGTCTGTTGTTGCCCAAATTATCGTGCTGGATGCAGTATTCTCGCTTGACTCAGTAATAACTGCTGTGGGTATGGTTGATCATTTAGGCGTTATGATTGCAGCTGTTACTATCGCAATGCTCTTGATGATCCTGGCAAGTAAACCTTTAACAAACTTCGTCAATAACCACCCAACCATTGTTATTTTGTGTTTAAGTTTCTTACTGATGATTGGTTTTGCATTAGTTGCCGAAGGCTTTGGTTACGCCATTCCAAAAGGTTACTTATATGCAGCGATTGGCTTCTCTATCATGATAGAAGTCTTTAATCAGTTAGCACAATTTAACCGTCGTCGTTTCTTATCAGCTTCTCGTTCTTTACGTGAACGAACAGCAGAAGCGGTGTTACGTATTATTAATGGTAAGCCTGAATCATCCGAATTAGATCATCACACATCTGATTTAGTCTCTGATGCTGAAGAGGTGTTTGATCCCCAAGAACGTCAAATGATTGTGCGTGTGCTTGGTTTAAGTCAACGTAATGTGAACAGTATAATGACTTCTCGTCATGATGTTGAATATGTAGACTTAAATTCAACACAAGATGATATCCGCCAATTATTGGAAAAGGATCCTCACTCTCGCCTAGTGATTACGGATGAACAACACAGTGATGAACCTGTTGGGGTTGTTAATGTGATCCAACTGTTAAACCAACAGTTACGTAATGAACCACTAGACTTACGTTTACTGGTCACACAACCGCTGATTTTCCCTGAAGGTTTATCCTTGCTGCAAGCGTTAGAGCAATTCCGAAGTGCGCATACTCACTTTGCTTTTGTCGTAGATGAATTTGGTTCAGTAGAAGGGATCGTGACACTAACTGACGTTATGGAGACCATCGCGGGTAACTTACCAGTCAGTTCTGAAGAAAACGATTCACGTCACGACTTGGTTCAAAATGAAGATGGTTCATGGACAGTTAACGGCTTTACACCACTTGAAGACTTAGTGCTTTATATTCCAATCAAATTGGATGAAAAACGTGAGTATGAAACCTTAGCCGGCTTATTAATGGAACATTTACAACGTGTTCCAACTGTTGGTGAAAAGATCCTTATTGATGGCATTGAATTTGAGCCGTTAGAAGTGAACAACCATCGAATTAATAAAGTTCGAATTGTAGAACCAACACCTGAAGACGAAGAAAACGTTGACGAAGCATAATCCCTGTCAAATAGCAAAATATCCGCCTTTAAGGCGGATATTTTTTATCTGGAGATAGTGTCTACTGGAAAATAATATGCATACCAATGTCTGGATTAAAATCGTCTGGTTAACCTCTGCTGAAGGGGGAAGACAATCACCACCGCCTTTAGCTGGTTTTTATTATCCAACGACTCAACTGCCTTATGAACCAAATAGCTGGAGTCTTAACATTAAACTCACTCACACAAAACAAAAGTCTGAGCATTGGATAAGTGAGGGCACTATGCAGTTTTTAGTTGAATATGCCCCTCATCATTTATTAAAAGAATTAGAAAAATTTGAAATATATGAAGGTCCTAAAAAAGTCGCAAATGCCTTTATTCAGTTTAAATAATTATTTTTATACGGCTTTTCTTAAGCCAATAAAAAACGGGCTTTGTTCAATTACAAAGCCCGCCAATAAAATTTAAAACAATAAATTTAGATTAATTTCATAAGTTAATAATTAACCCAATGTACTTGGTACAAGAATTTCAGTAGCAACAATAACAATAACCAGCCCTACTAAAACAGGGACAGAAACACGTTTCATCACTTCAAACGGTGAAATTTTTGCCATACCTGATACCGCAACGACAACACCAGAAACCGGTGATAATGTACGGCCTAAGTTTGAAGCTTGTAACATTGGAATCGTTAAATAAGCTGGGTTAACACCCATGTTGCTTGCTAGACGAGGAATTAATTCAACAAATGCATAGAATGGTGCGTTACCAGAGCCTGTGGTCATTGCTGCTAGCATGGTAATTAATACCAATGCAATCATCATCACAATCGCACCTGAACCTAATGACTGAGCACCTTCAATTAATGCATTAATAAAGCCAACTGTTGTTAAACCTTGAGCAAATACCCCTGCTGCGACTAATAACATAACAACTTGAGCAAATGCATCTGCCATACCGCGGTAAGCAACTTCTAAACCTTCAAAAACTTGTTTTGCACTGAAGCTACGAATAAATTCGATAATAGCTGCTAAAATCATACAGATGATAATAATAGCAACGATATGAAGCTCTGGTAACCATTTACCATCAAAAACGAGAACACCAATGATTGGTGTAAAAGGTAAAATTGCATAGAAACTTGGTGCGTGAGTTTTGATTTCATTCACGTCTAACATTTCTGTTTCGATATGCTCTTTACGGTCAAGATAACGCTGCCAGAAGAAATGAGCGATACACATACCAATAATTGCAGCAATAGAGATAGGTAATGTGGTTTTAAATGCGAAATCAATCAGCGGCATTTGAGACGCTTCAGCGGCTAAAATAACATCACCTGATGTTGGCGCTAAAATAATAGAGGCAGGAGACGCACAAATTGCAGCAGCTGCACCGCGACTAATTCCCATATTCACCATAACAGGGAATAGAGTTGCCATTAACAACACCCCTAAACCTGTTGCTGATGAAACAGCCAGTGACATCAAACATGCAACAATGTAAGCCGCAACCATCAGAAGATATGGTGAGTTAATCATTTTTAGTGGGCGTGATGCTAATTTAACAACAACATCATTAGCACCGATGTGTGTCATATAAGAAGCAAAACCACAAAGTATCATGATCATCATGCCTAAATCGCCACCACGGCTCATTAGTAGATTTTTCACATACTCAACAATATCGATTAAGCCGTAGCCTGTTGCAGTTGCACTTGCAGGTAAAACAGCCCTTCCCATAATAACGCTGATGATCAGTAATAACAGACCACCCGTCATTAAAACACCAGTTGGTGAATAGCCTTTTACAATATAACGTCCAACACCTACAGCAACGAAGGCGCCGATAAGAATTTCAATCATTTATTTATCCTGTCTAAAGTAGTCATTTATCAAATGAAGTTTTTTATTTTTATCATCATTTTTGCGTTTAGTGCGATTGACACACTCTGCCCAAAGGCAACGTTGCAGTGTATGACATATATCAAAAAAAACGACTATTTTTTTACATATACATAGCACGAATGCTTACTTTTCATTCAAAATATAAATTAAATGATAGATATAAAGCAAAAAGCACACAATTATCAAAATAGTGTGCTTTTATTAGGAGTGTGATGAAGTTAAAAGTCGTGAAATTAAATTTTCTTCAATAACTGATTAAGTGCTTTTACTTCTGGGCTTTCAGCATCTTGCTTATTTAGCCAATTATCGATGGCTTGTTTCGCTTTTTGCTGTAATTGATCGCGCAATAATTTTTCGACATTGAGCTCATATTGCACCTCATTCCAATCCCCATAAAGCCTTAATGGAATATCAACTTTAGCCAGTTGGCGAATAAATTCATTTTCTTTACCCCACCCTTTTTTAATATTAACCAATAGTGTTACATCAAGATCATGACGTTGAAGGTTAACTTTACCCTGCCCTTTAATTTGATAAGCATCAGCTTGAGCATCAAGAGAATTAACCGTCAATTGTCCTTTTGGGGTTAATTTAAATTGGGCAATCACATTATCTGCTTGTGTGTAACTCTCGATATCTTCAGGATAAATTACTTTATCTGTCGCTTGAGCGACTGATTGCTGAATAACCTGCGGAACATTTAATCCTTGCATTTTAAATTGGCTAACAGATGTATTGAGCGTACCTTGCCAATAATTATAAAAGGCTTTTCGGTTATATCCCGCACCTTCTAAATTCCCTTTTGCCGAAATTAATCCACTGAAATTTTCAGGTTGATTAAACACACGCAATAGCGGTTGTAATGGAATATTGTTCATTGTGACATCCATGCTGATATGTGCTGGCACAATGCTTGTAGAGATAACTGTTGGAAGTGAGAAGTCACCTTGAAGGACATGTCCTGTTAAGGTTTGAATATTCAGCGACTTAGGATTATTTAAAGCATCAAGTTTAAAATTATTAATCTCTAAATCTTTATAAAGAAGCTTATTCAGTGCTAATTTCAGCGTAAACTCAATATCGCCCCAATGCGTTAAATCATATTCTTTATTTTCAATAGTAACTGAAGTAATAACCGGCTTTGCCATAATTGTGGCATTTGGTGCTGGCGCTGCATGTGCAATATTAAATAATGAAAACGATGATGGCGTCTGATTATCTTTAGGGGACAATAATGCGGTTTCCGTTGTTTTAGTCGCAGCTAACTCTGGTAACAACGTATTTAAATTTAATTGTTCACCTTTTAAATCAACTTGATAACGTGTTTTACCTGCAAATTCCGCACTGATATTACCTTGCAGTTGGCTGTCATTAGCAGTGAGATTTAAGTTATCAAGTGAAATTTTTCTCACACCTTCATTTTGGATCGTAAAATCTGAAGTTAAACTTCCTGTTATGCCATTTTCAGGGATCCCTATTCCTGATAAAGCATAATCTAACTGTGTGATATTACCTGCAATTTGGTAAGGATAACTGTTCATATCCGCATTAGCGGCAACATTTAGGGTGATCTCACGACGGTCACGATTCACTTTCGTGCTCATCTCAAGACTAACTTGTTTTTTCTCGTCTGTTTTCAACGATAAATTAATATCGCGTAAATTAAGCTGTTCACCGTCTTTCATTTGCCAAATAATTAAGCTGTCTGAAATTTTTACTTTGGCGATATTCAATTGCCAATTATTGGCTCTAGGTTCGATTACTGGGTGAGAAATATCTCGAGGAGTAGAAGGCGGTGATATTTTAGGAATAGCTTTGCTTTCCGGTGTTTGGCGAACAACGGCACCTTTAAGCATGACTTCTTTTACTTCAAGTTGATGAGAAAGTAGCGGTAATAACTCAACATCAAGACGCATATTATCGGCTGTAACTAAAGGCATTTCAGCACCAGGTGCTGTCAATGACATTTTACCACTAATAATGCTTAACTTTGGCCATACATGCCAACGCATATCATCTTGTAATGTGAGTTTATAACCGCTTTGTTTTTCGACCCTTTCAACAAGGTATCCGCGGAAATCATTGGGGTTAATGAGTAAAACTAACGCTGTTAAGCCTGCCAAAATAACCACAAGCAAAATAGCCAGTGTTGTCAGAAACCTTTTCATACAATTACCCGCTTAGTGAAATATGATAATAATGATTATAAAGATAGTTAATCTTCACTAATCCGACTACCAACTGCACCTTGTTGATTTTTATATTTTGCATCTTGACGACGATTATAAGGTCTATCAGCAGAACCAGACATAGGCTCAAAGCTTAATGCACCAATAACCATACCCGGTCTTAATGCGAGAGGGAGTTTACCTGAATTGAAAAACTCTAATACGATTTGTCCATGCCAGCCTGGATCAATACGATGAGCGGTAACATGCACCATTAAACCTAAACGAGCTAATGATGAGCGTCCATCTAACCACCCCACCACATTATCAGGTAATGTGACTGATTCAAGTGTCACAGCTAACGCTAATTCACCAGGATGTAAGAAGAATGCCTCACCTTCAGGTAAAACAATTTCATCACTCATCACACGCTCTAGCGCTGCATTTACTTCTGCCTTAGGACCACTTAAATCAATATAAGCTGCAGTATGACCTTGGAAAACACGAAATTGATTTCCTAAGCAAACATCTGCTGTTGCGCCGTTAATTCGCTCGATGGGCGGGCGGGGTTCAATGACTAATTTACCTTCATCCAGCCACTGAATAATATCACGGTCGCATAATCGCATTTTATTTCCTTCTTCAAATTAAACAGGCAGTTTCATCATGCATGAAAGCTGCCCACAAATGAATCTATTATTCGCAGAACTGACCAATTTTTGCTTTCAGAATATCAATCGCAACACGGTTTTTACCCCCTCTAGGGACAATAATATCGGCATATTGTTTAGAAGGTTCAATAAACTGGAAGAACATAGGACGAACGGTTTTATTATATTGTTCAATGACTGAGTCTAAGCTACGTCCACGTTCATTCACATCACGTTTAATTCTACGCATTAAGCAAATATCTAATGGCGTATCAACAAAGATAGAGAAATCCATCTCTTCACGTAGGCGTTTATCTGTTAATAACAAGATGCCTTCAATGATAATAACTTTTTTGGGTTGAAAAGAAATGGATTCTGCTTTGCGAGTGTGAGCAACGTAGTCATATTGAGGGAGTTCGATGTTTTTTCCTGCTTTGAGTTCACACAAATGCTGATATAAAAGTGCGTGATCCATCGAATTTGGGTGGTCATAATTGACCTTATATCGTTCTTCCATCGTTAAATCACTTTGGTCACGATAATAACAATCTTCTGGTATCACACCGATATTATGATCACCTACTTGTGCTCTTAATTCGCGGTAAAGTGTACTTGCAATAAGACTCTTACCCGAAGCAGAAGCTCCAGCGATACCTACAATTGTGCACTGATGTGCTGTGTCAGCCATAATCAAAAACCTGGTTTGAAATAAAAAGAGGGATAACGTAATAATATGTAAATATTACGCTAGCGCAGATTATAGTTTTGAAATCACTCTGGTTCCAGCGTAAAACCAGAAATCTATTTGTTTTTTATCAAAAACAGTCGGAAATCACATGTAAAAAATGGAAAGCCAAATGACTCTCCATTTAAATCAGCAAATAATTCAATGTATTATTGAACAGCAATTACACTGCGCGGAAAGAAATTTCCGTTGGGATTGCATCTCCATCCCAATACATTTGAGCAGAAACTGTTGATGCGATTTCGCGATAAATATCAGCAAACTCGCCTTCAGGATCACGCATCACTGTTGGTTGTCCGCGGTCTAAGTCTTCACGTAAAGAGATATGAAGAGGAACTTGACCTAATAATTCGCAATGATACTTCTCAGCCAATTTCGCCGCACCACCAGTACCAAAGATAGGTTCAAGGTGACCACAGTTGCTACAAATATGTGCGCTCATGTTTTCAATAATACCTAATACAGGCACATTGACTTTCTTAAACATGACAATCCCTTTCATCGCATCCACCAGCGCAATATCTTGTGGTGTTGTTACTACAACAGCAGCAGTTACTGGGATATTTTGAGATAAGGTTAATTGAATATCACCTGTTCCCGGTGGCATATCGATAACCAGATAATCCAAGTCAGGCCACAGCGTATCTTGGAGCATTTGCATTAATGCTTTACTCGCCATAGGACCACGCCATACCATCGCATTATCATCAGTGACTAAATAACCGATAGAGTTAGACGCTAAACCATAAGCCATAATCGGCGCCATATGTTGTCCATCAGGAGACGTTGGACGCTCCATTGTGGTACCCAACATATTAGGAATAGACGGGCCGTAAATATCAGCATCAAGAATACCTACTTTAGCGCCTTCTTGTGCAAGTGCTAATGCAAGGTTCACTGCTGTACTTGATTTACCTACGCCACCTTTACCAGAGCTCACTGCAAGAATATTACGAACACCATTAACACCAGGCAGATCATTTGCGCGACGTAAGGTTGAAATATTGTGCTTGAGTTTCCATTCAATGGCTTTTGCGCCAGTGATGTTGCGAAGTTCAGCTGTTTTTTCTTCGATTAGGACTTGGAAAGGTTTTTTCCAAACAAACGGCATCACTAATTCGATATGAAGAACATCGTCAATCATCGCACATTGATGTAGTGCTTTTAGAGAAAGCAGATTACGTTTCAATGTCGGGTGTTCAAAAGTAGACAAGACACCTGAAACTTTTTCGTTCAGAATCTCAGGGGTGGTCTGCTCGGGGGATTTATCACTCATCCCGGCTCCTCTCGTTTTCATTATTTATTAAATATATGAGTGTATCTATCATATCAGATAGTAGATGACTACGATAATGCCTTACCTCAATTTGCCAACTGAAATTTCTCTTGCAAAAACTCGATTATTGCCCTAGCGACATCATGATGGATCGGTTACCATCAAAGTCCCTTTTATTAATTTTATGGAAGTAAGATCCTTACTATGTCTCACGTCGCGAATAAATTATTGGTAACCTGCGCGTTACCTTATGCTAACGGTTCAATTCATCTCGGTCATATCCTTGAGCACATTCAGGCAGATATCTGGGTCCGTTATCAACGAATGCGCGGCAAAGAAGTTCATTTCATCTGCGCTGACGATGCCCACGGCACCCCAATTATGCTGAAAGCTCAACAATTGGGCATAACTCCAGAAGCCATGATTGAAGAAATGAGCAAAGAGCATCAGCAGGATTTTGCAGGCTTCAATATCAGTTATGACAATTATCACTCTACACACAGTGAAGAGAGTCGCCAATTATCGACTAAAATTTATCTTGCACTGAAAAAGAATGGTCACATCAAAAGCAAAACAATTTCTCAGCTTTATGATGAAGAAAAAGGCATGTTCTTGCCTGACCGTTTTGTAAAAGGCACTTGCCCTAAATGTAAAGCGCAAGACCAATATGGTGATAACTGTGAAGTTTGTGGCTCAACTTACAGCCCAACAGAATTAATTAATCCACGCTCTGTCGTATCAGGTTCAACGCCTGTAATGCGCGAAACAGAACACTATTTCTTCGACTTACCTGCATTTAGCAACATGTTACAAGCGTGGATACGCTCTGGTGCACTGCAAGAACAAGTTGCGAATAAGATGCAAGAATGGTTCGACAGTGGTTTACAACAGTGGGATATCACTCGTGACGCGCCTTATTTCGGTTTCGAAATTCCAGATGCACCGGGTAAATATTTCTATGTATGGCTAGATGCACCGATTGGCTACATGAGTTCATTCTTAAACTTATGTGAAAAACGTGGTGATTTAAGTTTTGATGAATTTTGGAATAAAGACAGCAAAGCTGACCTTTATCACTTTATTGGTAAAGATATCGTCTATTTCCACAGCTTATTCTGGCCTGCAATGTTAGAAGGTAGCGAATATCGCAAACCAACAAACTTGTTTGTTCATGGTTATGTCACAGTAAATGGTGCGAAGATGTCAAAATCTCGTGGCACCTTTATTACTGCTCGCGCTTATCTTGATCATTTTGATGCGGATTGCCTACGTTATTACTATGCTGCAAAACTTTCATCACGCATTGACGATATTGACCTAAACTTAGAAGACTTTGTTCAACGTGTAAACAGTGACATCGTTAATAAAGTGGTGAACCTTGCATCGCGTACAGCAGGTTTTATCAGCAAGCGTTTTGATGGCAAATTAGCTGATTCTTTAGATGATGCTAAACTTTATCAACACTTTGTTGATATGAAAGAAACTATCGCACAATCATTTGAAAATCGTGAGTTTGGTAAAGCCATTCGTGAAATTATGGCATTAGCTGACGAAGCTAACCGTTATATCGATGAAAAAGCCCCTTGGGTAGTGGCAAAACAAGAAGGTCAAGATACTCAGTTACAAGCAATCTGTACTATGGGAATTAACTTATTCCGTGTATTGATGACGTATCTGAAACCTGTATTACCTTCACTGACAGAACGTTCAGAAGCCTTTTTACAAACCCAATTAACATGGGATGCACTTGATCAACCACTGTTAGGCCAAGAAATCACTAAATTCAAAGCGTTGTTTAACCGTATTGAAATGGATAAAGCTAACGCAATGGTTGAAGCATCAAAAAGTACCATTGCTCCAGTAAAAGAAGTAACGGGGCCATTGGCTGATGCACCTATTCAAGAAACCATCAAATTTGATGATTTTGCGAAAATCGATATGCGTATCGCTGAAATTAAACAAGCAGACTTTGTTGAAGGCTCAGACAAACTACTGAAATTAATTTTGGACTTAGGTGGCGAAACTCGCCAAGTATTCTCAGGTATTCGTACTGCATACCCAGATCCTAAAGTGTTAGAAGGTCGCTTAACGGTAATGGTAGCAAACTTAGCACCTCGTAAAATGCGTTTTGGTATTTCAGAAGGCATGGTAATGGCAGCAGGCCCTGGCGATAAAGATATTTTCTTACTCAGTCCAGATTCTGGTGCAAAACCGGGTCAACAAGTGAAATAACAACCAAGATTCATTTGCCAAATAAATATATGGCGGGGTTCTATTAGAGCCCCGCTCTTTTTTTATTGTGATCCATAGCACACTTTCAAAATCGGTGTATGATAATTCTGTTAGTTGATTTGGGACACTTACTTATGAAATCTAAACGGGCACGATTGCAGATTACACTTTGGCATTATCTACGATCTTTTTTGGTACTTTATCTTTGTCTTTTTGCTGGTAATCTTATTTCAGCTCTTCTACCCTTCGCGGTTCCAGGTAGTATTATTGGGTTACTGATCCTTTTTGGTTTACTTGCTTTCCAGCTTATTCCTTTGCGTTGGGTTAAACCTGGCGCCAATATCCTGCTGAAAAATATGTCATTGCTCTTTATCCCTATCGGGGTAGCCGTAATGAATTATTATGATTTACTTAGCCAGCAACTTTTCCCTATCGTTTTAGCCTGTATAGTCAGTACGTTTGGGGTTATGGCACTGGTTGCTTACTGTTCACATTATGTTCATCGTGAGCGTATTATCGTAGGTTCAAAACCAGATCTAGTTGAAGATATTATTGAAACAAAAGAAAAAGATGATGATAAAGCATTAAGTGAGAAGAAAAAATGTTAGTGTTAACGAATATATGGTGGTCACTTCCTTTAACCATAATTATCTTTTATTTATCACGTAAACTTGCTGCTCGTTATAAATTACCTATATTGAACCCTTTACTTATTGGTATTGCGGTTATTATTCCTATCTTATTAATTACACATACTCCTTACGAACACTATTTTGCAGGTAGCCGTATTTTAAATGATTTATTACAACCTGCCGTTGTTGCTTTAGCTATTCCGCTTTATCAGCAATTACACCAAATTCGCGCACAATGGAAATCACTAATAAGTATTTGCTTTATTGGTAGTGTTGCAGCCATGGTCAGTGGTACTGCGATTGCCTTATGGGCAGGAGCAACTCCCGAAATTGCCGCATCAGTCTTACCTAAATCAGTCACAACACCTATCGCAATGGCAGTTGCAGACTCCATAGGTGGTATTCCTGCAATCAGTGCTGCATGTGTTATTGCAGTAGGTATTTTAGGTGCCATTTTTGGTCACACTCTATTCAAGATCTTGCGAATTCCAACTCACGCCTCTCGGGGATTAGCGATGGGAACCGTTTCGCATGCAGTAGGAACAGCAAGAGCGGCAGAAGTGGATTATATCGAAGGTGCTTATAGTTCATTGGCATTAATGACATGCGGGATTATTACCTCTTTACTTGCTCCGTTTATCTTCCCTATTATTTTGCATCTTTATAGTTAACCTCATTTCCAGTGGTAAAACAAAAACCTTCGCCTAATTAAGACGAAGGTTTTTTTATGCCTATTCAGAAATTAATAAAGATACTTCGGTTAGTTCACCTTTTCTAAGTTTCAATGCCATATTAATCATTGATGTAAAATGTGCATTTTTCACTATTTCAGTATCAACTAAGACTTTAGAAGCAAACCAACTTGCAATCTCACTCCAATCATAAGGGGGGTTCCTGTAACCCGCAAATAAAGTGTTGGAGATTTTCCATTAATTCATTCGCTATTTACAAGAAATAAACGTTTATTTTATAAGTACGGCATTAATAGATTTGGATTAGCGAGTTATCACAGAAGTGTTCAATTAAAATTCCATTCCCTTTGGAGATTTTTCATCTCACTATTTTTGAGAAAAATGCTATAAATTTGAGATACATCTCTCAATTAATGAATTTATTGCAATTGTTTCATTGAAAATATGATTTTCATCACATATAAGAATGAGTAAAGATGCCTAGAATCTTATAATACAGAAAGATTAATGGGAGACTCATGTATGCATACTCGTTTTCAGGCAGTTTGGTCAGATTTATCCCCTCAGTTACAACAAGCACTTGCTCCTTATCTTGAGCAGGATGAATTCCCTGCAATGTTTACAGCAGAGCAGGTCAATGCCATAAAAACACAGTTACAATGTAATGATGATGCCTTAGCCCTCGCACTTTTACCAGTCGCGGCTGCTTGTGCAGTGACACCGATATCTCATTTTAATGTTGGTGCTATTGCTCGTGGTGAAAGTGGTAATCTCTACTTTGGTGCCAACATGGAATTTGCAGGTGCCCCACTACAACAAACTGTTCACGCAGAACAAAGTGCTGTGACTCATGCGTGGTTACAAGGTGAATCTCGCTTGATCTCCGTTACCGTTAACTATACACCTTGTGGTCACTGTCGCCAGTTTATGAACGAATTGAACAGTGGCACCCATATTCAAATTCAGTTACCGGGAAGAAAAATGGCAACATTAGGTGATTATTTACCTGATAGCTTTGGCCCGAAAGATCTCAATATCACCTCTTTATTAATGGACAAAGTTAATCACGGTTACAAAATTGATAACCCTAGTGAATTAGCACAGCAAGCGCTACAAGCCACGAATCGTAGCCATGCTCCTTATAGTGAGTCGCACAGTGGTATTGCTGTTCAAATGAAAAATGGCAAAATATTCCAAGGTAGTTACGCAGAAAATGCCGCATTCAACCCAAGTTTACCGCCACTACAAGCCGCATTAATTTTGTTAAATATGGCGGGTGAGAGTGTTATGGATATTGAATCTGCTGTCTTAATCGAAAAAACAGAGACAGTTTTAACGCAATGGGATGCAACACAAGCAACATTAACTGCTTTAGGTTGTCGCCAAATGCAACGTATCACTTTGTAAAAAGTTTTAACTTATTCCTCTAAAAATCTCTCCTAAAAAAGCATCAGCATGTAAATTTTGCTGATGCTTACCAGAAAAAGTTGTAACAACCGTATCTATCTCTCATTTCTAAGCATAAAAATCATAAAAAAATAACATAAGCTGTACATATTTTTATTATTTTGTAGGATCTACAATTGTCATGTGACTAACTGCCTTACAAGAGTATTTTTCATGGAACTGGAACACGAAAGTAAACGCCCTCTCTACATCCCGTATGCAGGTCCAATCCTGCTTGAATTTCCCCTGTTAAATAAAGGTAGTGCTTTCAGCGAAGAAGAACGCAGCACCTTTAACTTACATGGTTTACTGCCTGAAGCAGTTGAAACCATCGAAGAGCAGGTTGAACGCGCTTATCGCCAATATCTTGATTTCAAAAACGATAACGATAAACATATTTACCTACGAAATATCCAAGATACCAATGAAACCCTGTTTTACCGTCTATTGGAATCTCACCTAACTGAAATGATGCCTATCATTTACACACCAACTGTAGGTGAAGCTTGTGAACATTTCTCTGATATTTATCGTCGTGCTCGTGGTTTATTTATCTCTTACCCTAACCGTGCCAATATCGACGATATGCTACAAAACGCCACGAAACAGAACGTAAAAGTCATTGTTGTAACAGATGGCGAACGCATTCTTGGTCTAGGTGACCAAGGTATCGGTGGTATGGGTATTCCTATCGGTAAACTCTCTTTATATACCGCGTGTGGTGGTATTAGCCCAGCGTACACACTGCCTGTTGTACTTGATGTTGGTACTAATAACCCACAACGTCTAAACGATCCTCTGTATATGGGATGGCGTCATCCTCGCATTACAGGTGATGAATATAACGAGTTTGTTGATGAGTTTATTCAAGCTGTTAAACGTCGCTGGCCAAATGTTTTACTGCAATTCGAAGATTTCGCACAAAAAAATGCGATGCCTTTATTAAACCGTTATCGTGATGAGCTATGTTGCTTTAACGATGATATTCAAGGTACAGCGTCTGTTACTTTAGGTAGCTTAATTGCAGCAAGTCGTGCTGCTGGCCGCCAATTAAAAGACCAAACTGTCACTTTCTTAGGCGCAGGCTCTGCAGGTTGTGGTATTGCTGAGCAAATCATTGCCCAAATGAAATCTGAAGGTTTAAGTGATGAGCAAGCGCGTGAACGTATCTTTATGGTTGACCGTTTTGGCTTATTAACAGACAAACTACCAAATCTACTTGATTTCCAAAGTAAACTTATCCAAAAAAGCGAAACTATTGCTGATTGGGAAACCGAAAGCGATGCAATTTCACTGTTAGAAGTGGTTAAGAATGCAAAACCGACTATTTTGATTGGTGTTTCAGGACAAGCAGGTTTATTCACTGAAGAAATTATTCGTGAAATGCACAAACACTGTGAACGCCCTATCGTAATGCCATTATCTAACCCAACTTCTCGTGTAGAAGCACGTCCTGAAGATATTATCAACTGGACTGATGGACAAGCTTTAGTCGCAACGGGTAGCCCATTTGCACCAGTTAAATACAAAGATAAAGAGTATCCAATTGCACAATGCAACAACTCTTATATTTTCCCAGGTATTGGACTAGGTGTTATCGCATGTGGTGCAAAACGTGTTACTGATGCCATGTTAATGGTTGCAAGCCGTGCATTAGCAGATTGCTCACCAATGGCAAAAGATGGTGATGGTTCTCTGTTACCTTTACTGGCTGATATTCAGCAAGTTTCGCGTTATATTGCAAAACAAGTTGCAAAAGAAGCTCAAGTACAAGGTGTTGCTACCGTAACTTCTGATTCAGCATTAGAAGAAGCTATTGAACGTAACTATTGGTCACCAGAGTACCGTATTTACAAAAGAACCTCGTTCTAAGTAGCTTGAAACACTAAGTACCATTCTGAAAAGCGCGTCATTACTTAATATGAAGCGCTTTTTTCTTGCTTCCCTATCTCCGCTCAAGTAGCCTTAAGTATTATGAAAGTCATTCATTATTTGCGTCATTAAGGCAAGGAAATGCTAAAACGCCTCATTTATCTCTTTCTCACACTTTTTATTCTGCTTGCAGTCACCTTGATTGCCTGCGATCGCTGGATCGGGTGGAAAACCAATCCTTATATCTTTGAAGATGTGGATACGTTGCCCGCTAAAAAAGTGGGCATGGTATTAGGTACATCTAAGTACTATACCAGTGGTTATATAAATCAGTTTTATCAATACCGCATCCAAGGCGCTGTTAATGCTTATAATAGTGGCAAAATTCAGTATTTATTACTCAGCGGTGATAATGCCAAGCACAGCTATAATGAACCGAATACGATGCGTAAAGATCTCATTAAAGCAGGTATTCCGGCCTCTCGTATTGTGATGGATTTTGCTGGCTTCAGAACACTTGATTCAGTAGTACGAACAAAAGAGGTATTTGGTACAGATGGATTTACTATTATCACTCAGCGTTTTCACTGTGAACGAGCCGTTTTTATCGCATTAGAAAAAGGAATTGACGCACAATGCTTTGCGGTTGCATCCCCTAAAAGCATGTTTAAAGTACGTGTACGCGAAGTATTTGCCAGAGCAGGCGCAATGATTGATGTGTATATTCTAAACCGTGAGCCACGCTTTTTAGGGCCACCAGAAACTATTCCTGCAATACAATCTATTCCAGAAGGTATTAAAGGTTATCCTGCGGTTTCACCAGAGGAAGTTGAATCACTTCCTCTGAACGAAAATAATCATGAAAAAACCTAAAAGAATTGTGCTAATTTTGAGGCTGATTTACGCCAGATCCACTCTATAGGCCCTTGTGGGAAATAACGTAACCAAATCACAGCAAAAGTAATATTGATTGCCCAAATGGCCGCAACAAAAGGCATCAATTCCGGTAGAGTAAATTGATTAAATAGCCCCATACGCTGAAATAAATAAATCCCGATAAGGCTTTGCATTAAATAGGTTGTTAACGCCATTTTGCCGACACAACGTAAAGCATAGGCAAAATAAGAATGTTGAATAATATCCCAACTCCAATAAAACAGCGCAATATACCCCAAACTTTGCATCACTTGGATCAGCATGGTTAAAGGTTGTGCCAAAATAGCTGCCCAGCGGTAATCCCAATCAAGGTAATAATCCACCAGCACAATAGCTGTTTGTAAGCTTAAACTGATTGTGAGGAAATAAAGTGCCACATGACCATAATGAGCGCGACTAAATTTCTGCTGTAACCAACCCGACGCCATTAATGCAGAGCCCATCAACATCGCACCAAACAAAAACCAACTGTATTGACGTACTAGATTAAAAACAAAAAGACTTAGCTCATTCAAACGATAATAAACACTATTTAAATAAGGCCCTGTTTTCCAATCTGATTCAGCCAATTGAGAATATGACGTGCTGTACCAAACGGTATCAATAAAATCACGATAATAGTAAAACAACGCACCTAAAATAAGTGCGCCACAAAAATAGAGTATTATTCCCAATATAAACTGGTGTTTTGTCGCTATTGATTTAATAAACGCAAAAACAAATAAACCACATATACTATATGGTAATAAAATATCACCTTCCCAAATAAATAGTGTGTGAATAAGGCCAATCAAGGCCAGCACAACTAACCGCGATATATTAAAACGCGCTCCTTTATGCAAAAGGAGATAAAGCGTACCACCAAATAGCAAGGCAAAAATAAAGAGGAATTTTCCTTGAGCAAACAGATTTAATGCCATCCATGTTATACGATCACCAAAAGAGGCTTCTCCCGAATGTAATGGGTTAAATGAAGCCACTCTTAATAATGCAAAACCTGAAATATTGAGCAATAAAATGCCAAGGATCGCCATTCCTCTCAACGCATCGAGAGCTTCGATACGTTGATGGGACGATTTATTCATTTTTATTTAAAATCTCAAAGATGACGAACAGCGCGCAAAAACTCCTGACGCGTATTTTGACTCGATTTAAATAACCCACCTAACGAGGTAGTTGTTGTTGCACTAGTTGCATCACGAATACCACGAGCCTTAACACAGTAGTGAACCGCATCAATAGAAACAGCCACATTTTTTGTGCCTAGTAACGTTTGTAATGCGATAAGAATTTGCTGTGTTAAGCGTTCTTGAACTTGAGGGCGTTGAGCAAAGAATTGCACAATACGATTGATTTTAGATAACCCAATCACTTTATCTTTCGGGATATAAGCCACAATCGCTTTACCATCAATGGTAACAAAGTGATGTTCGCAAGTACTTGTTAATGTGATATCTCGTACTGTCACCATTTCATCAACTTGCATTTTATTTTCAATTAGCGTGATTTTTGGGAAGTTGTGGTAATCCAGCCCTGAGAAAATTTCATCAACATACATTTTAGCGATACGACGAGGTGTTTCAGCTAAACTATCGTCGCTCAAATCCAGATTTAACAGCTTCATCACTTCTGTCATATGATGTTCAATTTGCTGTTTACTCTCACTTGGAGAGAGTTTGGGTTCACGAAGAGGCGTTTCCAAACCGCGTTCAACTAACGCAGCATGCACCCATTGCGCCTCTTTACTTAATGATGACATTGGACTCTCCGATAAACACATTAATTAAGTAGCTGTTATCACACTTAGCAACAACAGCCTACACTTTAGATGACCTCAATCACATTATCCAGCGATACCGCATTTTTCGTTATGAAATTATTGCATTTTTGTATGAACTATTTTTAGCTTGCGGATGCTCTTTTTTCTTTTAAACACACCAGAAAACCACCGATTATCAACACAATAAAAGCAACATAAAGTGCAGGTTCTAATTTTCCTGTTAATGCGGTTGAAAGTGAAGAAATTACGGGGCCAACTAATTGTCCGATGGCATAAAAAGTGGTGAGTAAACCCGCCATATAACGCCCATGATCAGGCGCTAGTTCTCTGCCTCGTAAAAAAGCAAGTTGTACAGCGCACATAAGACCGCCACCAATTAAGAAAGCGCCAATTGCAAGCCCTGTTATCGTCGGGATCCACTCTGCAATCAAAATACCTAATGCTTGTAACCAAAGCGTAATAGCTAAGCGTAACTGCGTATTTAGTATGTTACGCGTTAAAATGGCGATCCCGATACACAATGCAGCTGAAGCACCAAAAACAGGCCAAACAAATTGTGCAATCAAGCTACCCGGAAAACGCTCGGCTGCCATTTGAGAAAGAAATGTAGCAGGTAAAATATAGCCAAATCCGGCAAAGGTATAACCCCAAATCAGCTTTTTCATCGCTGGAGTGAGCGTTAAAGGGGCAACTTTTACTTCTTCTCTACTCATTTTCCAAGGTTTCGGAAGATGGTAGCTCACATATATGGCACAAATAAAAGCAAGAGAACCATAAATTAACCACCCTGCCATCGCACTCATTTGCCATTTCATAATTAGCACGGCGAGAATACCGCTAATAAATATACCTGCACCCGTTCCTGCATAAACAGCCACACTTAATGCAGGCCGATTAAGACGAGCCAGTAACTCATTAGCCCATGAAGCCACCAGCACTAACGTCCAACCACTTGCCCAGCCAATAAAAAAGCGCGCAATACTATGTGTAAAAGCATCATTTAAAAAAGCAGACAACAGAGTGATTATCACCGCGCCCCAAAGACCTGCCCACAAACGATATCCCACACCTTTAACGGCTTTCATCGCATCATAAGAGCCCGCGAGATAACCAAGATAATTAAATGCAGCGACAATACCCGCACTTGTTAGCGTCAATTGATATTCTGCAATCATCAATGGCACTTGAGGTGTAAATGTAAAGCGCCCTATCCCCATTGCAACCACTAAAGCAAGAAACCCACTAAAAGCGATATGAAAAGCTTGTGCTGAATGACTTTGGTGATTTGAAGTATTCATGGATATCCATTATTTTGTTTTATCATTTTAATGTGCCGCCCATTAATAACAGAACAAGCAACACATTAACCCCAGACAGTTAACATTTTTGCAATAAGAAGTTTCATTTCTTTCTATTCACAAGATGATCTCTGACATGATGATGTTCATCGTGATAGATTAGTATCATGAAATAAAACAGAACATTTCGATAGATCTTGGAGTATATGATGAGTCAATGTCACGTTAGCGGTTTATTATCTCTTGATGAAGCGCTAGAAAAACTACTTGAAAAACCGCTGGCAATTACCAATACCCTTAACATTCCATTAAATAACGCCGCAGATTATATTCTAAGTGAAGATATTACATCTCCACTGAATGTTCCGCCTTTTGATAATTCGGCAATGGATGGTTATGGACTTCGTTACACTGACTTAGAAGCTCAAACTCCACTTCCTGTTGCTGGTAAATCGTTCGCAGGTATTCCTTTTGAGGGAGAACTCCCTGCTGGGCAATGTGTACGCATTATGACAGGGGCAATGGTTCCTGCGGGTGTTGATACTGTCATAATGCAAGAAGAAGCTGAAGTGACTGAAAATGGTGTTCGTTTTCCACACCCTGCTAAAAAAGGCCAGAATATTCGCCGTATTGGTGAAGATATTAAAGAAAATGACATTGTATTACCGGCTGGCACTAAGCTTTCAACAGCGCAATTACCTTTAATCGCCTCTTTAGGTGTAGCAACAGTACAAGTTTATCGTCGTTTAAAAGTGGCTGTTTTCTCAACGGGTGATGAATTACAAACCATTGGCCAGCCATTAAAAGCGGGTCAAATTTATGATACTAACCGCTTTGCGGTACGTTTAATGCTTGAAAAATTAGGATGTGAAGTCTTAGATTTAGGGGTTATCCCTGATTCACCGGAAAAACTGCGTGAAACCTTTAAAAAGGCTGATCAAGAAGCAGATTTGGTGATCAGCAGTGGTGGTGTTTCTGTGGGTGAAGCCGATTACACCAAACAAATTCTTGATGAAATTGGTGAAATTGGTTTTTGGAAACTTGCCATTAAACCGGGAAAACCTTTTGCCTTTGGTCGATTACATAATGCATGGTTCTGCGGCTTACCGGGTAACCCAGTGTCAGCGACCGTGACATTCTATCAATTGGTTCAGCCTTTAATTGCACGTCTATCAGGCTTTAGCCATTGGAAAGCTCCGCAACGTTTCCAAGCCATTGCACAATCACCATTGAAAAAATCAGCAGGTCGCCTTGATTTTCAGCGTGGTATTGCAAGTATTAATACAGAAGGTGTATGGCAAGTAGATACCTCTGGTCATCAAGGCTCACACGTTTATAGCTCCTTTAGTGTCGCTAATTGCTTTATCGTTTTAGAGCGTGAACGCGGTAAAGTTGCAGCTGGTGAAACTGTTACTATTGAGCTATTTAATTCTCTATTAAAAAGTGAATAGCCTTTATGAGTATTGAATTAACCGATGAAGAAACGCTACGCTACAATCGCCAAATTGTATTAAGGGGTTTTGATTTTGACGGACAAGAGGCGCTGAAAAGTGCCTCAGTATTGATTGTTGGTGCAGGTGGCTTAGGGTGTAGTGCCTCACAATATCTTACAGCTGCAGGTGTAGGAAAACTCACATTATTAGATTTTGATACGGTTTCCCTTTCTAATCTTCAGCGCCAAATTCTTCATCGAGACGCCACGATTGGTCAACCTAAAGTGCTATCTGCAAAAGCGACATTAGAAGCAATTAATCCTCATGTCACGATAGAAACCGTCGATGCATTACTTGAAGATGAGGCTTTAGCAGAGCTTATTAGCCAACATAATATTGTTATGGATTGTACTGATAATGTGACAGTACGCGAGCAACTTAATCGTCTCTGCTTTCATCAGAAAAAGCCCCTTGTTTCTGGTGCAGCCATTCGAATGGAAGGCCAAATCAGTGTATTCACCTACCAAGATGACGAGCCTTGCTACCGCTGTTTAAGCCATCTTTTTGGTGATAATGCGTTAAGTTGTGTTGAAGCTGGTATAATGGCGCCTGTTGTGGGTACAATTGGCACATTACAAGCAATTGAAGCCATTAAATTACTCACCGGTTATGGTGAAAACCTACATGGTAAGGTATTGATGTTTGATGCCATGCGTATGCAATTTCGTGAATTCAGATTACCTAAAAATCCGCATTGTGAAGTGTGTTCTGCCAAATCACCAGATAACTAACCACTTTCTATCTTAAATAAGGTAAGTCTAACTTCTTTAAACTTACCTTATCACCTTTTAAAGAGAGAGGTATTAATCTGTTTTTTAAGCATTTTAATTGCCCTCTAAGTCGTATTTTTCGTTAAGTCGATGTAATAAGCTTGTAGTATTCACTCTGATTTAATTCTACTATGACCACCCGCGTCAAAACGCAACAAGATGCCCTATAAGCAGAATCATCATTTAAGCACGCGTTTTATGTGCTTAAAAAGCAATACAAGGTAGAAGAATGACATTTCAAATTGCAGACACTCTCTATTACAACGGGCTTATTTATACTGCTGATCATAATAACAATATTGTTGATGCTATCGCGATCAGCCAAGGTGTAATTATTGCTTCTGGTAAAAAAGAGGGGTTACTTTCTTACTGTAATGAAAATACTGAGCAGATTGATTTACAGGGAAGAATGGTCATGCCGGGCATTATTGATGCACATATGCACCCATTTTGGGGTGGCGCAACATTAGCGGGTTGCCATCTTGATTATCAATCGCTCTCTATCGATGACATTTTATTGCGTATTCAGAAATACCTTGATGAAAACTTTATTGATGGTGATACCGAATGGTTAAAAGTCTCCGCATGGTATCGTGAAGGTATGCAACCTGAAGGCGTGCAAATGACACGTTATCACCTTGATACCCTAAATACGACTCGCCCTATTTTGCTCTTTTCTAGCGATTGTCATAGTGTTCTTGCTAATTCTCGCGCTTTAGAGTTGTTAAATATCACCGCTGAAACGCCCGATCCACCAGATGGAAATATTGAACGTGATTGTGATAGAACACCTATTGGTATTCTTGAAGATGCGCCAGCAATGCAAGCCATTGACAAGTTACCGCCACTAACTGAAGCACAAAACCTGCAAATAGCCCGTCATGTTCAAAAATTATTAAATGAACAAGGTGTAACCACTATCATGGATGCGCGTGTAGGCGAGCCTCAATTACGCGCCTTTAATGCATTAAGAAAAGCAGGCGAGCTGACTCTTCGCGTAGAGAATGCCGTTGAAATCACGCCGGATGATGTACCTTGTATTGAAGATATTCCAAACGCTGTACACCATGCTGCCACTCGTTTTTCACAATGGCATCAAATCAGCGAAAATGCTCAACCTAGTGTTGCGATCCGCCACATCAAGCTTTTCCTTGATGGTGTATTGCAAGCGCCAATTATGACAGCACGCTTACACTCACCTTATCGTATCAATGTTGGTACCGATGACACGCCACACTGGCAAGATTCTGATCATATTGGCGATCTCTATTTTCCACCTGAAATTTTAACGCCGCTAGTCACCGAAATTGCCCGTGCTGGTTATCACCCTCATATTCATACTGTTGCTGAAGGTGCAATTAGTACGGCTCTTAATGCCATTAGTGCGATGCGTGAAGCCTTACCTGAAAAAGACATAAGACCAGGGCTTGCTCATAATGAATTGATGTGTAAAAAAGATTACGCTCGTTTTACACAACTAAAAACCTACCCTTTTCTCTCCTTCCAATGGGCGGTAGAAGAACAGAGCAATATCGAAAAAGATATTGAAATGCTGGGTAAATCTCGCTGTGACTATTTAGAGACTGCTGGCAAATTTATTGATGCTGGCGTTACTGTCGCTTTTGGTAGCGATTGGCCGATTGATCCACTTAATGAATGGTACGATTTTAAAGTCGCAATGACTCGCCAAAAAGATGCAGCAAGTCCTCGTCTTGATAATGATCGTAACCTAACATTAATTGAAGTCCTACGCGCAGCCACTATTAATGCAGCTCAAGCATTGGATATGGATAGACAAATTGGATCATTAGAAGTCGGAAAATTTGCCGATTTTATTGTATTAGATAGAAACCTGTTTGAAATATCGGCAGAAGATGTTGAAAATGTCAGGGTATTGTGTACGATCATTGCGGGGAAACCCACAATTTAGCTGAATAATATAAGTAATAAACCCGCTTTAAGCGGGTTTATTTTTATCTACGCACTTAATCTTATGAGAATTAACGTAAATTGGATCTGCTATAAAGCAATCCCCATTACTGTGCTCACTTCTTTTAATCCTTCACGCTCGTAAAAACGTTTAGCCGCACTATTTTCAGCTAATACAGATAACTCAAGATGCGTCATTCTTTCTGATTTAGCCCACTCTTTCATCGCTGTTAATAATAAACTGCCTGTGCCTTGGCTACGTACAGAAGGATCGACAACAATATCATAAATATAAGCATATTTACGCTGAACCAAGCAGTTAAACATTGGTGTTTCTTGAATTTGCGCCATGCTAAATCCAACTACTTTACCGTCTAAATCTGCCACTAAAAGATGAAACTTATCATTTTTTACTCCATTAATAATAAAAGCTTCATCTTGCTTACCCGGTTTTAAACGATCAGGTTGTAAATTCGCCATTTCATTAAATAAATAAGTGTAAAGCGTATTAATTTCTTCTACATCAGACAAAATTGCTTTTCTTATTATTATCATTTTTTACCTTTATTTGTTGTAGGTTTTTACAGGGGGGGCAATATATGTTTCAAATTTATCTAATAATTGAATAGGACATTGTTCTACAATCGCCATATTCCGATATTTTTCATGTAAGAATTGTTCATCCGCCATTTTATCAATCATCATTAATAATGGAGAATAGAACTGATTGATATTAAGCAAGCCTAAAGGTTTTTGATGTAATCCAATTTGGCTCCATGTAAAGACTTCACTAAACTCCTCTAATGTACCAAAGCCACCGGGTAAAGCGACAAAACCTTCAGCTAATTCAATCATTTTACTTTTACGCTGATGCATGGTCTCAACAATATGCAGTTCAGTCAGATTTTTATGAGATATTTCACGCCCTTCTAATAGCGTAGGAATAACGCCAATCACCTTTCCGCCTTCAGCTAACACTGTATCGGCGAGTGTACCCATAATTCCTACACTTGCACCACCATAAATTAAGGTGATATTACGTTTAACCAGCTCTTTGGCAAAAATAATTGCTTGTTCTTTATAAATAGGTGAAGCCCCTAAACTAGAACCACAATACACAGCGATAGATTTTATTTTATTCATTTTTTATTCTCTTTTAGCTAGTTAAAACGAGCTTGGAATTATACTGAAGGTACTTTTAATAAAAAAGGTTAAAAAAAGTGTTTTTACGCTTTTTATTGCACATATATATTTAATCATTATCACCCCTTATATTTATAAGAAGCTGTTTTTTATTTTATTAAAAATAAATTAATTCTTAATAAAGCTAATTTAACTCAATAAATTTAAAATAAAAAATATTTATTAATGAATAACTATATTAAAACAGATAGTTTTAATTTATATTATGCGATCCTTTGTTATCTGCTAACAAAGACACATACGATTGATTATTGACGAGGTTTTATAGGATGTTGTCAGCCAGACACTCAGCTAAATTACAGGTGTTTTACCCTGTGCTTCTTTTGCTTCTCTCCATGCTTTCAATTCAAAGTGGCGCATCCCTTGCTAAAAGCCTATTTCCTGTTATTGGTGCCCCCGCAGTAACGGCGTTACGCCTGTTATTGGGTACTTTGATCCTCTTTTTTATTTTTAAACCGTGGCGACTTAAGTTTTCTCGAGAATCAATTATGCCACTGTTTTTATATGGTTTATCTTTAGGGATGATGAATTACCTTTTCTACCTCGCCCTTGAAACCATTCCTTTAGGTATTGCGGTTGCCCTTGAATTTACAGGCCCTTTAGCTGTTGCTATGTTTTCATCGCGCAGAGCCATCGACTTTTTATGGATAATTTTAGTCATTGCAGGTTTAGGATTATTGCTACCTATTGGCGATAATATTCATGGATTAGATCCTCTAGGTATCCTTTATGCACTGGGTGCCGGTGTAGGTTGGGCGTTATATATTGTATTCGGACAACGTGCAGGTAAAGGTTACGGCGCGGCAACGGTTTCTATTGGCTCGTTAGTTGCGGCTTTTATTTTCGTTCCTATTGGTATGTTACAAAGTAGCCCAGATATTATGTTTAGCTGGTCAATTTTACCTGTTGCACTAGCTATTGCGATTCTATCAACCGCTTTCCCTTACACTTTAGAAATGATTGCTCTTACACGTTTACCCGCTAAAACGTTCGGGACTTTAATGAGCTTAGAACCTTGTATGGGTGCCTTTATTGGTATTATTTTCTTACACGAACATTTGACGTTAATACAATGGGTTGCCCTCGCCTTTATTGTGTTAGCTTCAATTGGTTCAACAGCAACCATAAAAAGCAAAACCAAAATTGAAGAGGTTAAGTAATTATTTAACCGTATTTATAAGAAATAAATATTTATTTAAAAAGGATCTTATGATCCTTTTTACTTATTAAATAATAACTTTACTGGCCTATCATTGTTATTTTGTACGTATTGTCTTACCCTAAATAGGTTATTTCGATAGATTAGATTTTTTTAATAGATGACCTATCAATTTAATAGTATCAATCGATAAGACTAACCATTAATAATTTACTATCATAATTAACAGAAATTAAGATATTGAGTTATTAATTATTTAGGGAGAACGATTATGAGTACTGCTAAATTAGTCAAATCCACACCTTCAACTCTGCTTTATACCCGTAATAACCTTGATGACAGCGTAAAACTACATGCTATAGAGTTATTGCAACAGATGGTGACGCAGTTTATCGACCTATCTCTCATCACAAAACAAGCGCACTGGAATATGCGTGGCAGAAACTTTATTTCTGTCCATGAGATGGTTGACGGTTTCCGCGATACCATTAATCAGCATACTGATGAGTTTGCAGAGCGTGTTGTTCAATTAGGTGGCACTGTATTAGGTACTGCACAAGTGGTGAGTAAGAAAACACCATTAAAGGCTTATCCTCTGGATATTCATGATGTACAAGATCACTTAAAAGCACTTGCTGATCGTTATGCTGTCGTTGCAAATGATATTCGTAAAGCTATTGACGAAGTTGAAGACGAAGATACCGCAGATATGTTTACCGCAGCATCGCGTGATCTTGATAAATTCTTATGGTTTATTGAAGCCAATATTGAGAATTAATTCGTAATAACATATTGAAATTATGTCGTTAAAAGGCTACCTCTCTTTCTCTAGGTAGTCTTTTTTTATTTATCTTTCTCTTTAGGCATCTCTGGTTGATAAATAGGGAAAATAGGTAACGCGGTTAATAAACGCGAACCATAGTTTTTTGTTAGCAAGCGTCTGTCATAAATCACTATTTCACCGTGACAATGATGACTACGAATAAGACGCCCAACCTGCTGAATTAAATTAAACGATGCACTCGGTAAACTCTGCACTTCAAAAGGATAACGTTTTAGCGATTTAAGCCACTCTCCTTCTGTCACAATCACGGGATCTGTCACAGGCGGAAAAGCAATTTTATGAATATGCACCTGCGTTAAATAATCCCCTTTTAAATCGAGCCCTTCTGCAAAAGATTGCAAACCTATCAACACGCTATTATCACCCGCATCAATACGCTTGCAATGTGTTTCGACTAATCGATAGCGTGGCTGATCGCCTTGCACTAATAAGCACAAACGTAAATCTTTCACTTCTTCTAAAAAGCCTTCCATTGCTCGCTGGCTACTAAATAAAACCAATTGGCCTCTGTGGTTATTCTCTTCCATACTGTGTCGAAAATAACGCGCCATCTCTTTTAAATGTTCACGTTCATGGCTCATGGTCGGTTCATAACGCATTTTAGGAATAACTAATCTACCTTGCTCTTTATGTTCAAAAGGCGAAGACAATGTAATAAAGCGATCATCAAAATGCTCACTTAAGCCTGTTAATTCTTGAATACGAGAATAGCTATTTAATGAGCGTAATGTCGCAGAAGTAATAACCACATGTGGGATATTTTTCCATAACAATTGCGTCAGTTGTTCGCTAACACGAATGCCAGCACAATGAAAATAGAGATGAGACTGCTTTTTATCGTAACGGCGCGTTAACCATTTGGATACTGGCGCTTTTGAGGTTTGCTCTAATGTGGCTAAGCGCCACAGTTTTGCCATATTTTCTAAATAACCCACCATTCTACTGGTCGTTAAAATAGCACGATGTAAACGTACAACATCTTCTTTTGCAGTACGCTCTGTTAAATCATTTAAAATGGCTTCGCCCAACATTTTTAAACCATCTGTTAGCTTAAATAATGTCTGGCAACTTAACAGAAGTTGTTCAGGCAATTCACCTAACGGGAAGAGGTATTCATCTTGCTCACTACGTTCTGGCAATAGTGCGCGTGTAAATGTATCAACCTCTTGATAAGCTTCACGCAACTTAGCGATATGGGCATCAAAACGAATAGGATCAGCCAATTTAGGCGGCCTTATCGGAATAAATTGCGCTAAATACTGGCTAACATGGCGAGTGATATTATCAAGCTGATTATTAAGAGCAACTAAGGTTATTTCCCCTTCAACTTCAAGGGCATCTCGCGCAACATCAGGAATATGGTGCCCTTCATCAAGTACCAAAAGTAGATTTTTAGCATCTGGCAACACAGATTCACTTTCCATTGCCGCCATCACTAAAGCGTGATTGGTAATAACCACATCCACTTCATCAATTTCACGGCGGGCAATAAAGAAAGGACAACGATGATAATATTGGCAATTGCGCCCTAAACAGTTCATCTTATCCGTGCTGATTTTACGCCATAAGCTATCTGTTAATGCGCGTTTATGATGATCACGCAAACCATCCCAACCAAAACTAGTGAAATCATTTTTCAGCTCTAGGCAAATTTCTCTTTCTGCACTTGTCGCCACATCAACTTTATCTTCAAGCAAAAACATAAGGTCAATTTGCTCACCTTCTGTTGCACAAATCGCATCTAAATTACGAGGGCATAAGTAACGTCCACGACCAAAAGCGCCAGTAAACGTGAGATCAGGAATGATTTTTTTAAGTAATGGTAGATCTTTGCTATAAATTTGATCTTGTAATGCCACATTGGCTGTACTGATTATCAGTGGTTTTTTCTCATCACGGCTAATAGCAATACCCGGAATAAGGTAAGAGAGTGTTTTACCCACGCCAGTTGGGGCTTCTATCACTAAATGACGTCCCATCTCATCAGAAAAAGTCTTAGCCACCTCAGCTATCATTTCACGCTGTGGCGCTCGCGGAATAAACCCTTCGATATGCTCAGGTAGGGCTTTATACCACTGACTTATTTGATTTTTAACTGATTGAGAAAGGGACATAACCACTCTGTAACTGATTTTAAGAAAGGCGCCATTGTCTCATAACACTGTATAAAAATCAGTAGTTACCTTCATTTGCTCTCCTTTTTCATCAAAGAATGGATAACATCTCGAAATTATTGAGCTTTGTTATAGATTATTAATTCAACTCTTCATAGTATGAGTATTCATTACGTAATATCTAAAATAGTCTTATAAAAAATGTGATTTATTGGTTTTATTAAACACAACACCAGTTAAGAGATACCTATAATGACTTCCGCAAAGCGCCCTATTTTTAACTTAGAACTTGATTTGCTTCGAACCTTTGTTGCTGTTGTCGATGGAAATACCTTTGCAGCGGCGGCTGAGTCTGTTTGTCGTACACAATCTGCCGTAAGCCAGCAAATGCAACGACTTGAATCGCTGATAGGCAAAGAGCTGTTTGCTCGCCAAGGACGAAACAAAACACTGACAGAAGCAGGTACACAACTGCTTAATTATGCTCGCCGTATTTTGCGTTTGAATGATGAAGCCTGTCTTTCATTGATGCATGAAGAAATTGATGGGATCTTAAAAATTGGCTCTCCAGATGATACGGCAAACACGATTTTACCTGATCTTCTTGCGCGTTTTTCTGGAGCCTATCCTCGCCTTATCATGGAAATTATTGTTAAACGTAGCCCATTTTTAATGTCTATGTTAGAAAACAACGAGCTGGATTTGGCCATTTCCACTGAAGAACATGTGGGTTATCCCAAAATTGTATTACGAGTTTCTCCCTCTTTATGGTATTGCGGAAAACACTTCCGGTTTGATCTTGATGAACCCTTACCGTTAGTTGTATTAGATGAACCCAGCACATACCGCGATATGATGATAAATCACCTTGATCAACAAGGTATTCGTTGGCGAATCGCTTATATTGCTACAACGCTTTCGGGTGCTAGAGCCGCAGTACGTGCAGGCTTAGGCATTATGGCGCGCTCAATTGAGCTTTCAGGTGATGATTTACGCATTTTAGGCGAAAAAGAAGGCTTACCGGCTTTACCTGCTATCAGTTATAACTTGTATCTCAATGCCAACAGCCCCGGAAAAGCAGCCCAAATACTGTTTGATTCATTAAAAAATGAACAAAATGAAGTGATTAATCATGCCGACATAACACTTCAACAAGAATAGAGATCCTAGAGCCCTTAAATCGTGTTGATAACCAAAGTAATAAAAGATTAAAACCATAAAACAGGACACCGATTATGACCCAATTTCATGGCATTTTTCCTTACCTTGTTTCACCAGTTGATCAAACTAAAGGTACCATCCTCGAAGCTTCATTACGTCGATTAGTCGAACATTTGATTTCGTGTGGCGTTCATGGTTTAAGTCCATTAGGTAGCACTGGTGAATACGCTTATCTCTCTCAAACACAACGCAATGAAATTGTGCGTATTACAGTTGATCAAACCGCAGGCCGAATTCCCGTTATTGCGGGTGTTGCAGGTTTTTCAACTGCAGATGCTTGTCATCAAGCTGAACAATACGCTCAATTAGGCGTCGATGGCATGGTCTTAATTTCACAAAAAATGTACCCATTAAGCGAAGCCGCACAAGCTGGTTATTTCCGAACTATCGCCGAAGCTTTTCCTGAAAAATCCATGACAATTTATACCAACCCAGGACTTTTGGGAGATGTTCTTCCTATTTCTTTATTCAATGAGCTTAGCTATATCCCGAATATTGAATATATTAAAGATGCCTCAAGCAATACAGGTCGCTTACTCACCATGATCAATACGTTTGGTGAGCGTGTTAAGATCTTTAGTGCTTCAGCTCATATTCCATTGTTGGTGTTAAAACTTGGCGGTGTAGGTTGGATGGCGGGGCCTGCTTGTGTGTTGCCAAAGCAATGTGTTGAACTGTATGAGTTAGCAACAAAAGGCGATTTTGATACAGCACTAGCAAAACAAAAAGAGATATGGCAAATCAATGAAGCGTTTACAAAGTACTCGCTCGCATCATGTATTAAAGCATCCTTAAATATTCAAGGCTTTGAAGTCGGCTCTCCTATTTTACCGCAAGAGCCTCTAAATGAAGCAGCAATGAACGATCTACGCCAAATTATTGCTCGCCTTGATTAATAAACTATTCTTATTTAGAAATAGCAAAGGCTAGATTTTTCCTATTCTGGTCTTTGTTATCTGTTTAACTCAATTTTCTCATCAAAAATACAGGTCAATACTGTACCATATTGAATAAGAATGAAATAATAACCACCGTTGTTGTAAAACTGAGCTTACCCTATCACCATAACGAGGAGAAAATATATGCTCATTTCCGTCAGTGAAATAATGGAAATATTGCCTCATCGTTATCCATTCTTATTAATTGATCGCGTTATTTCTGAGCCAGCTGAACTTGCTAGTGGCAAATTAACAGCCATTAAAAATATCACAACCAATGATACGGTTGTTTTTGGTGAGTTTTATCCACCTTTATTACTACTTGAAAGTATGGCTCAAGCTTCTGGCGTTCTTGCCCATTACTACCTTTCACCAATGGGTAAAGATCAACAATGTTATTTTGCCAGTATAAAAAATGCGCGTTTTTATGACGTGGTGAAAGCGGGCGATCAGCTACATATTGAGATCCAATTTCGCCGACAACGACGCACAATTGTTAGCTTTTCAGGTACGGTGAAAATTGGTGAGAAGGTAGTTTGTACATCTGAATTTATGTGTGCGAGACAATAAGTAAAGGATTGGTAGTTAAAACCAATCCTTTACACTAATCTTTTATACGAATCCTTTATACAATCACCTTGTTTGCATTATTTCAGCCTAACCTTCTATTTCTTTAATACGTAATAATTGTGTTATTTCTGAAATAGTGACATTGTCGAAATGCAGTATTTTTTCAACTAACTGTGCTGATTGTTCTGCTTCTATCACCAAAGATGCATTATCGTAAAACTTACTGATCACATCTTTATCTGCCATTGGATTTTTCGGATTACCGTATTGAATGTCTAATCTTTCCGTGATCTTCTCGCCATTTTTTAATGTCACGAAAATTAATCCCGGGAAATAAGTAGGAAATGGGATCTCCCCTTTTTCGGGATAACGATAACTTACACGCTTCGCTAATGACTGAATATCTTCCCGTTGTAGGTTTTCAGGTAATAATGAAGAGAGCGTTAAAGCGTTATCTAGAAAACCCGCAGCAAATAACCATGGCAAACTAAATTTAGCCCCATACGCGGTTTGAGGTGCCCATTTTGTTTCAAGTGGCTCGCAAATCAAAGCAGCCGCTACTGGATCGACAACACACTCAACACTATCAATATCATCAGCCATGATCCCTTTTTTCAGCAAATTACGCCCACAATCTACAGTCGCATGAGCGAAATGGCATACCGGATAAGGCTTAATAGAAACATTTAAAAATTCCCACACATCACCTAATCCTAATGCCACTTGTTCTGGTTGTGCTTGCTCTTTAATACCATGTGTTTGATAAAGGCTATAACGACCTTCAAATATTGTGTCAGGACCTGTCATTCCGCCTTTTGCTAATGATGCTGCGATAATACCTGATTGTGCAGCCCATCCCGCATGAAAGCATTTAGAAGATGAACTGTTAGTAAGATATTCTGCCACACCTCCTGCTTGGCTTCCTGTTAGGCCTATTGCATTCACAGTTTGTTCTGGCGTTAACTTTAATAGTGAAGCGGCACAAGCTGTTGCGCCAAAAATTCCCGCAATTGCTGTGGCATGAAAACCTCGCTGATGAAATCCACTATGGCTTGCTAAGCCTACTCTTGCTGCCACTTCCCAGCCAATCACCCATGCCGTTAAAATATCTTTTGATGACGCACCAATAGACTCACCCAATGCAAAAGCAATTGGCGTTAATACCGCGCTACCATGTGCAATCGAATCAGTATGTGTATCATCAAAATCTAAGGCATGTGATGCAATACCATTTGTCAGTGCCGCCACCGTAGTGCTTGTTGTTAGCGAACTTCCCCAAATCGGAATGTTACCTTGGCTATCAGGTAAAAAAGCCACACCTTGACGACTTTGAATAGCACTTTGTTGCACACTTCCAGCAAGTGCGACACCTAATGTATCTAATAAATGAATTTTGGCTCGGCTAACAACTTGAACAGGTAAATCAGAGAAAGTGGTTGTAGTAATAAATTGGGCTAACTGCTGACTCAATGTCATAAACACCTCGGGATAGATAAGAAAAAGCCAGCAATATCACCGGCTTTTAGATAATAAGAAGATTGGATGTAATTAAGTCACTTAGTCATTTAACCAGCCAGAAGCTTTGGTTTGTGCGACAACTCGATCAACTTGGGCTGGTGCATTACCGACATATGTCGTTGGATCTAAAAGTGCATCAAGTTCCTCTTGAGTAATGTGATCACGAATACGGGTATCACGATTAATCGCTTCAACGAAGGTTATGCCTTCTTCTTGCCCAGACATTGATGCCTCATACACAATTTCATGCGCGGTTTGTTTACCTGCTTTATCAGATAATGCAAACATCACACGCTCTGCCAGCATAAAGCCACCAAGAATATCCATATTTTCGCGCATTTTTTCAACATGCACATTCAGTCCGCCTATTACTGTTTTCATATTATCGAAAATAACAGACAGCATCAGGCACATTTCAGGCATGATCTTCCATTCCATTTTCCAGATTGCACCATCACGCTCATGTTGGTGTTTCATCATATCCGTTAAAACAGAAAGATTCGCTTTTAGGGTGTTACTCACACAGGCCGCATTTTCAACAATGGCAGGGTTACGTTTATGTGGCATGGTCGAAGAGCCTACTTGTCCTTTGCTGAAAGGCTCGGATAACTCATCAATTTCGTTATGTGCTAATAGTAGGATTTCATTAGCAATTTTACCTAGAGTTCCACTAATTAAGCCCATTAACATGCCATATTCACTGAATCTATCTCGCGCAGGTTGCCATGAAATTTCAGGTACACCTAAACCTAAGCGTTTTAATACACGGGCTTCTAATTCATCAGCTTTATCGCTTAAAGAAGCCTTTGTACCCACCGCACCAACAACACTACCTACAAATAAGCGAGGTTCGATCTCTTTAAGACGTTGATAATGACGCGCTAACTCAGTTAACCAAATTGCGGTTTTATGGCCAAATGTAATTGGCAGAGCTTGTAATGCTAATGTACGCCCAACCATTGGTGTGTTGCGATGTTGTTCACTTAATGACAGTAATGCACGACCTAATACTTTGATATCACGTAAGAAAGTATGATGAGCATCTTTTAGTTGCAGTACAAGACCGGTATCAATAACATCTTGTGTTGTTGGACCAAAGTGAACGTATTCCCCATAGTGTTCTGGGCAAGCATGTTCTAAACCACGAATTGTTGGCACTAATGGATGGCGAGTAAGACGCACTTGTTCTAATACATAATCCATATCGAGCTTTTCAAGTTTCGCGGTGTCTGCAATCACTTTTGCAGCCTCTTTTGGGATCAAACCTAATTCAGCTTGCTCAATCGCTAATGCGGCTTCGTAATCAAGCCAATTTTGCATTCTAGTTTTATCAGAAAAAATAATTCTCATCTCTTCTGTTGACCATAAATTCTTTAATAAAACCGAATCAAAAACGCTGGTTCCCATAATTATTTCCCCTGTTAAAAGAATAATAAAAAAATCGTTTTTTTAATCAAACGACTTGTTAGATTGTTATTTTATTTATGCAATATAATCTCAATAAAAACACTTTGATAATTTTAATCTAATTTCAAATATTTCTAATCAATTAAAAAGTAGCATTAATTCAATTAGTTATAAACAACCCTTTATTTATTACTTATAACTTTTGAATCTTAAATGTTATTTAAGATTTAATTAGAATAATTAATGCTAAAAAGTTAGAGGAAGATCATCATTTTTAGAAAATAGCTATTTTAAAAATAAATAAGTTTGTTATAAATAATAGAAACAAAATAAGCGCAAACAGTAATTAATCCTTTTATTTAATTACCGGGGAACTCTATTTCTATATTTGGAGATATTAATAATGAAACAAAATAAACAAACAAAACTGATACACAGTGGACGTCAAGAAATCAAAACTTCAGGCCCTATTAATCCACCCGTAATGAGAGCCAGTACCATCGTTTTTGATTCGATTAAGAGTTGGCGTGATGTTCGTGATCGTCGTGCAACAGAGCGTGTTTTAAGCTACGGTGCGCGTGGTACAGAAACCGCATTTGCCCTTGAAGCTTTAGTAACCGAATTAGAAGGCGGTTATCGTGCTCAGTTATTCCCTACTGGGTTAGCCGCTATTGCCGTCACAATTATGGGATATGCCCGCAGTGGTGGACATGTTTTATTTGCTGATTCTGTTTATGAGCCTGTTCGTAAAATTGCATCGGCTTTTCTTGAGCCTAATAATATCGCTTATAGTTTCTTTAAAACCGATGGTTCTGATTTTGAACAAAAAATTCAACAAAATACACAGCTTATTTTTGTCGAATCACCGGGCTCACTCCTTTATGAAATGCTAGACCTGCCTGAAATTTGCCGTATTGCTCATGAGAAAGATATTCCTGTCGGTGTTGATAATACTTGGGGCTCTGCATGGCTCTATAACCCGCTGGAATTAGGCGCGGATGTCTCTGTTATCGCGGCAACCAAATATTTATGCGGTCACTCTGATGTGATGATGGGCATTATGGTTGCGAATGAAAAAGCATGGAAAAAAATTGGTGCATTACCTGAAGCATTAGGGCAAGCCAGTAGCCCAGATGATGCAGCATTAGTTCTTCGTGGTATGAGGACATTAGGTCAACGCATCGCAGCACATGGTAAATCAGCACTAGCCATTGCACAGTGGTTAGAGACTCGCCCTGAAGTTGAAAAAGTCTGGTTCCCTGAATTACCTAATCATCCTCGTCATGATTTATGGAAACGTGATTGCAAAGGCAGTAACGGTCTATTAACCATTGAATTTAAACAAGAATATACCGCTAAACAATCAGAACAATTTATTGATGCGCTTGAGCTTTTTGGCATTGGTGCTTCTTGGGGGGGATTTGAAAGCCTCGCTTTACCTGCCAATGTTATCGGTGCGAGAACAGCATCTGATTGGCGTGAAGGTCATGGTCCTTTTGTCCGTTTACATATTGGCCTTGAAGCAACGGATGATCTTATTGCAGATATTACACAAGCTTTTTCAGCATTAAACCAATAACAAAAATATTGCATCATTACCGGGGAATTCACTATGACAGGTTTAATCATTGCCGCGCTGGTAACAGCGTTGGTGGTTTATTTACTGGCGCGAGGTTATAAACCTCAGCCAGTATTATTACTCGGCGGATTATTGCTATTACTCTTAACAGCATCTCTCGACCTTAATCCGTTATTGCCAGAAAATAAATCCACCCAATTTAAATATTTTGATATTTTCCAAATCTTTACGGATATTATGAGTTCTCGCCTAGCGGGTCTTGGTTTAACATTAATGGCAATTGCGGGTTTCTCTCGTTATATGGAACACGTTGGCGCAAGTCGCGCTTTATTCGCTATTTTTGAAAGACCATTAAAAGCGATAAAATCGCCTTACTTATTATTAGTGATTTCATTTTTAGTCACCCAAATCTTGGTTATCTTTATTCCTAGCCATGCAGGTTTAGGTATGCTGTTAATGGTCACCATGTATCCGATATTAATTCGTTCTGGTATTAGCCCACTTTCCGCTTTAGCCGTAATTGGATGCTGCCAATTTATCGACCATGGCCCTGGCTCTGGTAACGTGATTATGGCGGCGAAAACAGCGGATATAGAACCTGCCGTCTACTTTGTTCAACACCAGTTACCGATCACAATTCCTATTATTATTGCCGTTGCGATCACTCATTTCTTTATTCAACGCTGGTGGGATAAACGTGAAGGATTTGTTTTTGACCCAACAACCATTGATGCTGTAAAGGAAGAAGGCAATAAAATTCCACTGTCTTATGCCTTATTACCTGTCATCCCTTTAATTCTCATTATCGGCTTCAGCCCTTTGTTACACCCGTATATTAAATTAGAAGTCACCACAGCGATGGTTATTAGTACCGTGATTGCACTTCTTTTTGAATATGTTCGCTTACGCGATGCAAAAGCAGTAATGAATAGCTTTATGTTGTTCTTTGAAGGAATGGGTAAGCAATTTGTCTTAGTGGTATCGTTAATTGTATCTGGTGAGTTCTTTGCTAATGGTTTACTAAAAAGTGGTGCCGTCGATACGTTAATTAGCTCAGCTCAAGACGCGGGTTTTGGTATTGCAGCCATGATCATTGTAATGAGCGCCATTCTTGCATTAGCGGCCTTTTTAATGGGCTCAGGTAATGCAGCATTCTTCTCATTTGCCGCCTTAACGCCCAAAATTGCCGCCTTCTTAAAAGTTGATGTCATTACCTTAATTTTACCAATGCAAATAATGACCAGCTTTGGCCGTACTGTTTCGCCAATTACCGCCGCGATTGTTGCCATTGCAGGTATTGCGAATGTCTCACCTTTCCAAATAGTTAAACGTACCGCCATTCCTATGGCTGTCGCGGCTATTGTGAACTTAGCAATGACATTCTGGTTTTTATATTCCTAATTAAGTTGCGTTACCCTTCCCCTTAAACTCATTTACTCCTGAGTTTAAGGGATTTTTTCTTATCATTGACTGTAACCTTTGATTGAAATAATTAACGTCAACATTAACTCTACTCAGGCTATTTATAAAAAATAAATAGCCTGTTTATTTATCTATCATCCCCCCTTTTTTTGCCTAAAAATAAGACGTTTTAGCCACTATCATTTGTTGATTAAACCGACTTAGTACTTGTTTCAACTTCATATCTCGATATACTTTTGCGCAACATTCATCTGCAAATGAACATTATGAAAAAAATAATTATTGTGATTATCGCGCTACTTGCTTTTGGTTCTATCGGTGGTGTTTTCCTTGCTGGCTTAAATATCTATACGCGCTCCACAACACCAATAGAAACAGAGCAGACTCAACCTGAAACACCACCTACACAGCAATTTCCAGCTATCCCTGACAGCTCACATTCTGCTAAATAAATGAGGTCGCACCGTGGAATACGATTACTTTGTTACTCCCCAATGGTTATTTGAACATCAAAATGATGCTGATCTTGTGATCCTTGATGTCAGCGCACCAATGCCAACTCAACAGATTGACTATCAAGCGCTTTACCTTGAGCGTCATATTCCACATGCCCATTTTTTTGATCTTGATGAAGTCGCAGATAAAACTACATCACTACCACATATGTTGCCTTCTGATACCCTATTTTCAGAAACATTGACACAATTAGGTATCTCTAATACCACAACCGTTATTATTTACGATCAAGGTAACTTATTTTCTGCACCAAGAGGTTGGTGGACATTAACAACACTAGGTTGTCGTAATGTGCGTATTCTTGCTGGTGGTTTACAAGCATGGATTGAGGCTAGGTTTGCAACAGAACAAGGTGAGGCAATAAAAGTACCAGCACAGTCTCCTTTTGTGGTTGAACGTCATGCACAACGCTATGCCAATAAACAACAACTTCTTGATAATTTAGAAACTAAGCAAAAACAGATGATCGATGCTCGCTCAGCTGATCGTTTTTATGGTAGAGCACCAGAGCCTCGTCCGGGCTTGCGCAGTGGACATATTCCTGGCAGTAAAAACGTTCCGTGGAATGAGTTAGTTATTAATGGGCAGTTAAAACAGAAAGCTGAGTTAAAGCTGATATTTGAACAAGCGGGCGTTGATTTATCACAGCCTATTATTGTTACTTGTGGCTCAGGTATGACTGCGGCAATTTTATTTTTAGCATTGACCGTATTGGGTTGCCAATCTATTGCGCTCTATGACGGCTCTTGGGCGCAATGGGGAGCTGAAAGTGCTCTTCCTTGTGAATGCTAATTTAATCCGTTTATGCTTAAAAAAGTAAACCCGCATTATGCGGGTTTATTATCAATATCTATTGGGTATGGAGGTATTAACTTGCGAAGATTTTTGCAAGATAGAGCACGACAATGGCGCCGATGATAGCAACAACAAAGCTACCAAAGTTAAATCCATCAACTTTACCTTTGCCAAAAAAGTTACTAATCGCACCACCAACAACCGCACCCACAATACCCAGAATACAAGTCCATATCAGACCAATATCATAAGAGCCTGGCATTAAGAATTTCGCCAAAATACCCGCGATCAAACCAAAGATAATCCAAGCAATAATTCCCATATTCCCCCCTAAAATAGTCTTGATATAAACAACATACCTAAAAAATGTCACTTATTGAGTGTAAGTCGAAAAAGTGATTATTTCCAATTATTAGAAATAAATTACATAATATTTAAGATAAATGGATGGTGGATGGATTATTTCTTAATGAATAAAAAAATAGCGCTGATTAATTAGCGCTATTTTTTATTGGTTAAGATTATTTTTAAACTACAGAGACTCTATTGCTACTGCTATTTCTGGCGACGTTTTTAATGTTCTAATTTGTCTAAATAACTCATTGGCTTCTGGATACTCTTTGCGTAAATAACTAAACCACTGCTTAATACGTGACGCATGATAAATAGTCGTATCACCACGCTTTTCTAATCGAACATAGCGCTTTAATAATTCAATCACCTCTTGCCAAGGCATTCTAGCTTCTATGCCTTTTACAACACGGCTTAAGTTAGGGGTATTCATTGCACCGCGGCCAATCATTATCGCATCGCAACCTGTTGTGGCTAAGCAGGCTAATGCATCTTCACGGTTCCAAATTTCGCCATTAGCAATTACAGGTATTGAAAGTCTTTGACGAATATCTCCAATGGCCTGCCAGTTAATTTTTTCGGCATTATAACCATCTTCTTTTGTTCTGCCATGTACAGTGATTTCTGTAGCACCACCTTGCACCACTGCATCTGCAATCTCATGGCTATACGCAGAAGAATCCCAGCCAAGTCTCACTTTAACAGATACAGGCAACTCTGAAGGCACTGCATCACGTATTGCTTTTGTTGCTTGATAAATCGTTTCTGGCTGTCTTAAAAGTGAAGCGCCACCACCACTACCATTGACTGTTTTTGAAGGGCAACCGCAGTTTAAATCAACCCCCCAAGAGCCTAAAGAAACGGCTCTAAAGGCATTTTCAGCCAACCATTGTGGGTGTTGTCCTAATAATTGCACCCGTACAAGCGTGCCACTTTTTGTGCGGCTTTCTGTCTGCAATTCAGGGCATAAACGGTAAAATGCTTTCGTTGGCAATAATGAATCTACAACTCGTACAAACTCTGTAATACAGAGATCGTAATCGTTAATCGAGGTGAGTAACTCTCTCACAAGGGGGTCTAAAACCCCCTCCATTGGCGCTAATAAAACTCGCACTTTTTAACCTCAAAACTCTTTTCTAGCTTTTGACCAAGGGCTTTGATTATCATTACCTTCATCACTTTTACGTGAACGACGAGGCCCTAATTTTCCGGTACGAGAACCATCTTTATTACGGTAGTTTTCTTTGCTTTTATTACGTCCAGACTCTTTGCCTTCACTATCGCCGTCTTTACGACTATTGTTGCGATTGTCTTTACCACGAATATCTGCACGACCACCACTTCTACGTGGTGCATTATTCTTTGGTTTTTTATGCAAAGGCGCTGCTTTAATTGAAGGATCAGGATCGTAACCTTCTAACGCTAAACGTGGAATTTCACGTTTTAATAAACGCTCAATATCAGCTAATAAACCATGTTCATCAACACAGACAAGTGAAATAGCCTTACCCGTTGCAGCAGCGCGGCCTGTTCTACCAATACGGTGAACATAATCTTCTGCGACTTGTGGTAATTCAAAATTGACAACATACGGCAGTTGGTCGATATCAAGACCACGAGCGGCAATATCTGTTGCAACTAATGCTTTTAATTTGCCATCTTTAAAATCAGCTAATGCGCGAGTTCTCGCACCTTGGCTTTTATTGCCATGAATAGCAGCTGATTTAATACCATCTGCATTTAAATGTTCAGCAAGTTTATTCGCACCATGTTTAGTACGGGTGAAAATCAGCACTTGAGACCAATTTTCTAAACCAATTAAATGTGATAACAGCTCGGTTTTACGCTTTTTATCAACTAAATGCACATGTTGATCAACAGATTCTGCGGCTGAGTTTCTTGGTGCAACGGAAATACTCACCGGATCATTTAATAGCGAATTGGCAAGACCAGTGATCTCTTTAGAGAATGTCGCTGAAAATAGTAAATTTTGACGTTTTTTCGGTAATTTACTAATTACACGGCGAATATCGTGGATAAAGCCCATATCTAACATACGGTCAGCTTCATCAAGCACTAAAACTTCAACGCGAGAAAGATCAACCGCATTTTGATGTTCAAGATCGAGTAAACGTCCCGGTGTTGCAATCAGTACACCAACACCACCGCGTAATTTCATCATTTGTGGATTAATACTTACTCCACCAAAAACAACTAGTGAACGAATTGGAATATAACGACTATACGCTTTTACGTTTTCAGCAATTTGAGCCGCTAGCTCACGCGTTGGTGTCAAAATCAGCGCTTTAACGGGTTGACGACCTTTTATTTTTTCTGCTGATTGAGACAGCTTTTCCAATATTGGTAATGTAAAAGCAGCTGTTTTACCTGTGCCCGTTTGTGCACTCGCTAATACGTCTTTACCCGCCAAAATCGGCTCAATCGCCTGTTGTTGAATAGGGGTTGGGGTTTTATACCCTTGTTCATCAATAGCGCGGAGAAGCGCCTCACTTAAACCAAGCGATGTAAAATCGGTCAAAACAGTAGTCTCCTACAACCAGAACGTATAACACGGTGATTGAAATTAAAATGACGGGCTTTCATACTGTCAATCTATAGGTAATATTACTCTATAGGTGCTATCATTTCTCGATATAGACAGTGGTGAAAGAGAATGAACCTTGTTAGGTTAACCTAATAACCCCTATTCTAACAGTTTTTGCTGTATTCAGAATACAAAAATAATTTTCAATAATAGATTGCTCTTTTTTTATTACACATCACCTTTATTCGATTATTATCACAAATTTTCCCTATTGTTCAATATCATCTAATATAATACGTCTTGTTATCGCTGTTTTTAATATCATTGGTTTTGTTACATTTTACTTAAGTAAGGTATCTTCTATTATGTCAGACACCCAACAGAAGACGACGCGCGGTGAACTAGCAAAACGACAATTATTGGAAGCGGCATGTGAGATCTTTGGTAAAAATGGGCCAGATGCCGCCACAACACGCCAAATTGCACAAGCTGCTCAACAAAACATTGCCGCTATCGCTTATTATTTTGGTTCTAAAGAAGGGTTATATCTCGCCGTTGCACAGCATATTGCTGATCTTATTCGCCTTGATTTTGAACCTACAGTTTCCATTCTTGACGAATTTCTTGAGCGGCCTAACCCAACAGAACATCTCCCATTACTGCAAACGCTTATTACAGATAGCTTTTTACAATATGCTCAACTGGTGCTTGATAAAGCCAATATTCATCTTAGTCGCATTATGGCAAGAGAACAGCTTGTTCCAACCGAAGCATATTCCTTGATCCACCAGCAAGCATTATCGCCTCTTTTAACGCGCGTAAACAAACTATTAGCTATCTATATTGGTTTAGATCCTTCACTACCTACAACGATGTTACATACTCACGCTATTTTGGGAGAAGTGTTATCATTTCGTTTAGTTAGGGAAACAATCCTAAGACAAACTGGATGGGATAGAATTGGTAAAAATGAGTATCAGATTATCTCCAATACTTTAAAAACTCATATTACTTTATTACTCAACGGATTAAGAGAGATTTACACTAACACCCATCACGTATAAATAGAGTTATTATGAAAACTAAAAAAGTCAGTTTCTTTATTATCTTAATGATTATTATCGGTATTGTTGCAGGTATCTATTATTACGAAGAAAACAAAGAGTCTGAATTAGTACTCTATGGCAATGTCGATATACGTACAGTCAACCTTAGTTTTCGTGTTGCTGGAAGATTAGATACATTACAAGTTGATGAAGGTGCGCCTGTTCAAAAAGGGCAATTATTAGGCAAGCTTGATGATGCGCCCTATCGCAATGCACTAAATAAAGCTTATGGTGAGCGTGATAGTGCAATTGCTTCACTCGCTTTAATGGAAGCGGGATATCGCACTGAGGAAATCGCGCAAGCTCAATCTGATGTGTCATTAAAGCAGGCCGCTTGGCAATACGCAGATAACTTTTATAAACGTCAACAAGATCTTGCTAACCGAAAAGTGATTTCAGCCAACGATTTAGATAGTGCAAGAAATAATCGTAATCAAGCAGCAGCTGCCTTAAAAGCAGCACAAGATAAGCTAAATCAATATCAAAACGGTTATCGAAAAGAAGACATTGATGCGGCAAAAGGACAAGTTATGCAAGCTAAAGCTGCCGTTGCTCAAGCTGAATTAAACCTCCAAGACACGCAATTAATCTCTCCATCACAAGGTACTGTTTTAACTCGAGCTGTAGAGCCCGGAACGATGTTATCCGCTGGAAGCCCTGTATTTACAGTATCATTAACTAATCCCGTTTGGGTCAGAGCTTATATCAGCGAAACTCACTTAAGCGAAGCCGTTCCTAATCGAGAAGTTTATCTATACACCGATGGGCGTAAAGATAAGCCTTATCACGGTACGATTGGATTTGTTTCACCAACAGCTGAATTTACCCCAAAAAGTGTTGAAACACCGGAGTTAAGAACCGATTTAGTTTATCGTCTCAGAGTGGTTGTAACGGATGCTGATGATGCATTGCGCCAAGGTATGCCTGTCACCTTAAAATTTGCCTCCTCTCATTAAGTGTGGGGGAAAAATGGAACACACTGATTACACTATCCAACTTCAAGGTGTTGAGAAATGCTTTACAGGGCTAGAAAGCCCTGCAGTTTCGTCATTAACAGCCACCATTACAGGTGGCTCTGTAACAGGTTTAGTTGGCCCAGATGGTGCAGGCAAAACAACCTTAATCCGTATGCTTGCAGGTTTATTAAAGCCTGATGCGGGTGATATTCATATTTTAGGAATGGATCCGCAAAAGCAGAGTGTTGATGTCAGAGCTATTCTTGGCTATATGCCACAAAAATTTGGTCTTTATGAAGATTTAACGGTATTAGAAAACCTCAATCTTTATGCTGACTTAAAAAATGTTGTCGGCGATGAGCGCAAAAAAGTTTATCACCAACTGCTCACCTTTACCGATCTCACTCGCTTTACATCTCGCCTAGCAGGCAATCTTTCAGGAGGGATGAAACAAAAACTGGGTCTTGCTTGTACTTTATTAGGTAGCCCTAAAGTTCTGCTTCTTGACGAGCCAGGCGTGGGAGTCGATCCCATTGCACGCCGTGAACTTTGGCAAATGGTACATGCTTTGGCCAGCGATGGTATGTTGATACTATGGAGCACCTCTTATCTTGATGAAGCTGAGCAATGTAAAAACATTCTCTTACTTAACAAAGGAGAACTACTTTACAGTGGCATTCCTCAAGATCTAACAGCAAAAATGGCAGGTCGCTCTTTTCTACTCAATGTTGAAGGTCATCAGCGTAGAAAAGTATTGCAACAAGCAATTATTCAACCTCAAGTTACTGATGGCGTTATTCAAGGACAATCCGTTCGTTTGATCTTAAAAAAACAGAGTAATCAAACTGAATTACTGAACGCTTTGGGTAAACCTGATGCGAAGCTTATTCCCGCTACACCACGCTTTGAGGATGCTTTTATAGATTTATTAGGAGGCGGCCCTTCTCATAAATCTGAATTAGCTGAAATTATGCCGCAGATCCCTCCTGCACCTAATGAAACGGTAATTGAAGCACAACAGTTAACCAAAATGTTTGGTCAATTTGCAGCGACCGATCATGTTGATTTCCAAGTTAAACGAGGTGAAATTTTCGGTTTGCTGGGCCCTAATGGTGCTGGTAAGTCGACAACCTTCAAAATGATGTGTGGTTTATTAGTCCCCACTAGTGGCAAAGCGCTTGTGTTAGGTATGGACTTAAAAGAGAGCTCAGGTAAAGCACGTCAACATTTAGGTTATATGGCACAAAAGTTCTCACTTTATGGCAATTTAAAAGTGGGACAAAACTTGAAATTCTTCTCTGGTGTCTATGGCTTACATGGCAAACAACAGCGCGATAAAATCAACGATATGATAACTGCCTTTGGCTTAGAGCCGATGGTAAATCAAATCACTGAAACCTTACCTTTAGGTTATAAACAGCGCCTTGCTCTTGCGTGCTCATTAATGCACGAACCTGATATTCTCTTTTTAGATGAGCCCACATCAGGCGTTGATCCACTAACGCGACGAGAATTTTGGCTACATATTAATGGCATGGTTGATAAAGGAGTGACCGTGATGGTTACCACTCACTTTATGGATGAAGCAGAATATTGTGATCGTATTGGTTTGGTTTATCGCGGAAAAATCATTGCGGCAGGCGAGCCTGATTCTCTCAAAAAAATGGTTGCTAGTAACGATAATCCAACCCCTTCAATGGAAGATGCTTTTATTGGATTAGTGCTGGATTATGATAAAAAACTTGAAAGTGAAAATGATAAAGGGAGCGAAAAACATGCGTAATTTAGCTCAATCCTCTCATGCACGCTTTTCTTGGCGACGTCTATATGCCTTGTGTTTAAAAGAAACAAAGCAAATAACTCGTGATCCCAGTAGTGCCTTAATTGCTATTGTTATCCCACTTACTTTGCTGTTTATCTTTGGTTATGGCATCAATTTAGACTCAAGCAAATTAAATATTGGTATTTTAACTAATCAACAAAGCCAACCAGCACAAGAGTTAGTTTATACCTTCACGAATTCACCGTATATCAATGCAACTATTAGCGATAATCGACAATTATTAATTGATAAAATGCAGGCAGGGCAAATTCGAGGCATTGTGGTTATTCCCGTTAATTTTGCCGAATTACTCGCTCGACAAGATACTAAAGCCCCTATTCAAGTGATCACCGATGGCAGCGAGCCCAATACCGCAAACTTTGTTCAAGCTTATACCAAAGGGGTTTGGCAAATTTGGTTGCAACAACAAGCTATCAGTAAAGGGATTGATACTACGCCATTAATTGAAATAGAGCCTCGTTATTGGTTTAACCCCGCAGCAATTAGCCAACACTATATTATTCCGGGTGCTGTCACTATTATTATTACCGTAGTGGGCGCTATTCTTACCTCGTTAGTGATTGCCCGCGAATGGGAAAGAGGCACTATGGAAGCCCTACTTTCCACCCAAATAACACGCACAGAACTCTTACTTTCAAAACTTATTCCTTACCAAGTGTTAGGCAGTTTTGTCATGGTGTTATGTATGGTAGTCACCGTGTTTGTGCTTGGCGTACCTTATCGAGGATCGTTGTGGATTTTAGGCGGGATCACCTCACTCTTTTTAGCTACCGCTTTAGGCATGGGATTGCTTATTTCCACGTTAACGCGTAATCAATTTAATGCCGCGATGATTTCGCTAAATGCCGCATTTTTACCCGCAATTATGTTATCAGGCTTTGTTTTTGAAATTGATAGTATGCCCATATTTATTCAAGTGGTGACCTATTTTATTCCTGCACGTTATTTTGTGAGTAGTTTGCAAACGCTATTTTTAGCTGGCGATATTCCGTTGATATTGATGCTAGATATGTGGTTATTAATTGTATCGGCGATATTTTTTATTGGATTAACGGCGTTAGCAACACGTCGTCGATTAGATTAAAGGGAGAGTTTTTATGTTTTATCGCCTTCTCACCCTGATAATGAAAGAGTTACAGTCATTATTACAAGAGCCTCAAACGCGTATTATTTTAATAATGCCGGTTATCTTTCAGATGATCTTATTTCCTTTTGCCGCGACATTAGATGTTACCAATGCCTCTATTGCCATTTTTGATGAGGACAATGGTAAACAATCTATTGAGTTAACCCAACGTATCGCCAAAGCGAGTGCATTCTCTCAAACTCTTTTGCTTAAAAATGAACATGAAATAAAAGAGACTATTGATAATCGTAAAGCGCTTTTATTAGTTCGTTTTCCGCAGAATTTTAGTGCTGACCTAGAAAGCCATGTTCCTGTTAAATTGCAAATAATCCTAGATGGTCGAAATTCTAATAGTGCGCAAATTGCCGCTAATTATGTGCAACAAATCGTACAAAATTATCAAACTGAATTAGCAGGTAATACACCTTCTTTACTGAATAAAACAGAACTTGTTGTTCGCAATTGGTATAACCCGAATTTAAATTACAAATGGTTTATTGTGCCTTCTTTAGTAGCATTGATTATTACCATTGGCGTGATGATAGTTACGTCACTTTCTGTTGCTAGAGAGCGTGAACAAGGTACATTAGATCAACTGTTAGTTTCGCCACTATCAACATGGCAAATTTTTGTCGGCAAAGCGGTTCCAGCAATGATTGTGGCTGCTGTTCAAGGCACCATCGTATTAATTATTGGGATATTCGGTTATCAAATTCCATTTTCAGGTTCATTAATCCTGTTTTACTTTACCATGCTTATTTATGGCTTATCGCTGGTGGGTTTTGGCTTATTAATATCCGCATTAAGTTCGACTCAACAGCAGGCCTTTATTGGTGTATTCGTGTTTATGATGCCAGCCGTTTTATTATCCGGATATATTTCCCCCGTAGAAAATATGCCCGTTTGGCTACAACATGCCACATGGATAAACCCAATTCGTCATTTCACTGATATTACAAAACAGATTTACCTTAAAAATGCCGATATCACCGTTATATGGCACAGTTTATGGCCTTTATTAGTGATTGCAGCCGGCACTGGTACTTTTGCGTATTATCTTTTCCAAAGAAAAATAGCTTAAAACGATAGCCATTAATTTATTAAATAAAAAAATCCCACAACTTATTAAGTTATGGGATTTATTGTTTATGCTGTTGTTAAACTACGTTTGCACGTAAATATCGTTAAAATTAACGACGGTCGCCTAAAATACGCAGTAACATTAAGAACAGGTTGATGAAATCTAAATAAAGCGTTAATGCACCCATAATGGAGTAACGGCGCATATTTTCTTTATCTTCTTGATTAATCTCATTACCCATGTCTTTTAATTTTTGTGTGTCGTAAGCAGTTAAGCCAGCGAAAATTAACACACCCGCGTAAGAGATAACCATGCTCATCATTGAGCTTTGCATAAAGATATTAACGATAGAAGCAATAATGATACCGATAAGCCCCATAAACAGGAAGCTACCCATACCCGTTAAGCTACGCTTAGTGGTGTAACCATAAACACTTAATGCACCGAACATTGCCGCACAAATAAAGAATGTACTCGCAACTGATGATGCAGTGTAAATAATTAATACACTAGAGATAGTTACCCCTGTTAATGCGGAATATAGCATAAATAATGAGGTTGCAACTGCACCACTCATTTTATGAACCATACCTGATAACACGAAAACTAACCCTAACTGAGCAATGATCAGACCAAAGAAGACGACCTTGCTAGAAAAAATCATTGATAATAATGCTTCGCTTGATGCAACGTAGAGTGCTACAAACGCAGTTAATAACAGACCAACAGTCATCCAACCATAAACCTGAGCCATAAAGGTTTGTAGGCCAGAACCTGTGCGCTGTACGATTGAATCATTAGAACGTGAAAATCGATCCATGATGATTACCCTTTAATCATAGTGATAACGTTAGGTTTAACGATAACGTTTATTTCAGTAAAGAGCCCATTATGAGCTCATTAGAATTTAATTTTATCACACTGATTTTACATTTCCATGAAATAAACTGTATGAAATGTCATCATAAAATAAATTGAGGTAAAGTTTTGTAGCATTAAATTGAGTGTGGTGATTTATTCCCAGCGCTCGGCTGAGTCATAATCACTTTGGCGTGCATCAACCCATCTATCGTTATTTTCAGAAAGTCCTTCTTTTTTCCAAAATGGCGCGCGTGTTTTTAAGAAATCCATAATAAATTCGGCGGATTCAAAGGCGCTATTACGATGAGAACTGGTTACACCGACAAACACTATCTCTTCACCAATATGCAGAGTTCCTACGCGGTGAATAACGCTTACACGCTGTAGAGGCCAGCGAGAGCGGGCTTCGTTTACAATATCTGTTAGTGCTTTTTCAGTCATTCCCGGATAGTGTTCAAGCGTGAGCGTACTCACTTCATCACCGAGATTATGATTGCGAACTTTACCAGTAAATGTCACAACAGCACCATCGCTGTCACACTCTGAAAGCCATTGGTATTCATCACCAACGCTAAAATTTTCGGTTTGTACTGAAATACGAGTTGATGCGCTCATCTTATCCTCCTGTAACAGGTGGGAAAAAGGCGATTTCATCACCATCATTAATAACGTGAGAGCTTTGAACAAAGGATTGGTTTACCGCAGAGAGTAACTTGCCATCTTCTAACGCGAGTGACCAACGTTCACCTTTAGTGATTAATGCCTTACGTAAATCGTCTACCGTGTGGTACTCACAATCTAATTCAATAGAATCAACGCCGACTAATTCACGGACTTGAGCAAAAAAGAGAACTTTAATCATGCTTCCACCTTAAAATGACCAGATTTGCCACCTGTTTTTTCTAATAAACGTACAGGCCCAATCACCATATCTTTTTGAACGGCTTTGCACATATCATAGATGGTCAATGCTGCTACCGATGCCGCAGTTAATGCTTCCATTTCAACGCCTGTTTTACCCGTTAAACGGCAAACAGATTCAATGCGTACACGGTTAGATTCTGTCAGTGCTTCTAAACGCACTTCAACTTTAGTTAATAACAGCGGATGGCATAACGGGATTAATTCCCATGTTCTTTTTGCTGCTTGAATTCCTGCAATTCTTGCCGTCGCAAATACATCACCTTTATGATGCTTGCCTTCGGTGATCATGCTTAATGTTTCTGCTGACATTTCAACAAAAGCTTCAGCACGCGCTTCTCGCACTGTTTCAGCTTTAGCGCTAACATCCACCATGTGAGCTTCACCGGCAGCATTAATATGAGTTAGTTGAGACATGCACAACTCCTGAAATTAACGAAATAACAGAGCGAAAAACTACCCACCAATAACAGATAAGTTTGGTGTAATACCGCTATCGCCTTGATGAAGAAAATGGGTTTCTCGTTTATGAAGAAGACCACCCTGAATACGCTGTTGTAATGCTTCTTGTTGACTATCATCAGCAAGTAAGTCGCGTAGAGGAATACCATTTTCACCAAATAGGCAAAGATGGAGATTACCAATAGCGGAAACACGTAAACGGTTACAAGTTAAACAAAAGTCTTTCTCATAAGGCATGATCAGACCAATTTCACCTTGATAATCAGGATGGGTAAATACTTGAGCAGGCCCGTCACTACGAGCGCGAGGAATTTGTAACCAACCTTCATTGAGTAAGCGTTGGCGAATAACTTCACCAGATAAATGAAAGCGGTTGAAAATATCACTACCGTCACCAGTTTCCATTAATTCGATAAAGCGCAGTTGGATAGGTCTGTCTTTGATCCAATTAAGAAAATTAGGGAGATTTTTATCATTCACATTGCGCATTAGCACAACGTTAACTTTTACTTTTTCGAAACCAGCAGTGAATGCAGCATCAATACCTTCCATCACTTGGCTAAATTTATCTTGCCCAGTAATAGCATGGAATTGGCGAGGATCGAGGCTATCAACACTCACATTAATCGCACTTAAACCCGCATCACGCCATTGGACAACATCTCTGGATAAACGATAGCCATTGGTTGTTACTGCGATTTTTTTGATAGATGCATTGTCTTTAATGGTTGCGATAATATCAGTAAAATCACGACGCATCGTAGGTTCGCCACCTGTTAGGCGAATTTTTTCTGTTCCTAATGCGACAAAAGATTGTGTCAGTCTGCTGATTTCATCTAACGAAAGAAATGATTTATGACCGTTAGGCTTATAACCATTAGGCAGGCAATAAGTACAACGGAAATTACAAACGTCTGTAATTGAAAGACGTAAATAGAAAAATTTGCGGGAAAACGCATCAACGAGTTGTTGCATAGTAACACCTTTCCAAATTCGGGAGATGCTGGCATTTCTACCTTGCACCCTGGTGACTTGTTTCGTCACGGCCAGAACATCATATCTTGTAAACACACGACTTAGACGTTAAGGCTAGGAGTTAATCTTTACCTGTTTTTCACAGGTTTCTAATACCTATATATTTATTGTGGATTCTACCTGCTAATTTTTCAAAAAGCGAATAATGTTTTCGCTATATAATTTATAATACAACGACTTACGACACTTTAGTCTCTCTAATAACATAAGTAAAAGCACTTTCATTGATTAAATATCAATCTATTAAAAATAAAATTAAACTAGGAATGTGATGAAATCACGTCGTGATCATAGGCTTAAAATTTAATTGTGATAAATTAGCGGCAAATTTTTAAAGATGAGTAGAACAAATATGCGAAATCGCACGCTAAGTGATTTAGATCGTGTTGTTGCCCTTGGTGGTGGTCATGGCCTTGGACGTGTGCTTTCAGCACTCTCCTACTTAGGCTCTCGTCTTACTGGTATTGTTACAACAACAGATAATGGCGGTTCTACTGGCCGTATTCGCCAAGAGGAAGGCGGTATTGCGTGGGGAGATATGCGCAACTGTATTAATCAGTTAATTACAGAACCTTCCGTTGCTTCTGCAATGTTTGAATACCGTTTTTCTGGTACTGGTGAACTGGCTGGGCATAATTTAGGTAATCTTATGCTTAAAGCACTCGATAACTTAAGTGTTCGCCCTTTAGAAGCCATTAATCTTATCCGTGGATTATTGAGAGTTAATGCTCATCTTATTCCTATGTCAGAACAAGCCGTTGATCTTATGGCGATAGACGACCAAGGAAATAAGATTTATGGTGAAGTCAATGTTGATAATTTACCTAAGATCCCCCAAAAACTTGATCTCTACCCTAAAGTCCCGACTACACGAGAAGCCATTGAAGCGATTGAACAAGCAGATTTGATCTTAATTGGTCCGGGTAGTTTTTTTACCAGCTTAATGCCTTTGTTATTACTGCCAGAACTTGCGCAAGCATTACGCCGTAGCAGTGCAACAACGATTTACATTGGTAATTTAGGCAAAGAGCTAAGCCCTGCGGCTGCCAGTATGACAATGTCTGATAAAATCGCCATGATGGAGAATTATATTGGTTTACAAACAATAGACGCGGTGATTATTAGTCCTGAAACTCAATATGAATCGATGAAAGGTCGATTAATTGTACAAGCGCAATTGGAAGCCAAAGATATTCCTTATCGTCACGACCGCCATCTATTAGGCAAAGCTATTGAGTTAACGTTGCAGCAATTAGGACAACGTAATTCATCACCTCAAGCTGTTAAATAGGATTTAATTACCTACTTTCATAAAAAAACCGCATCTGCAATAAACAGCAAGTGCGGTTTTTTGTTGGTAAAAAACAATATCACTATTGGTTTTCAGCGCGTTATTAGCTATTAAGTTGTTTTAATGTAATACGCTGGCTAATCGCTTCTTCAATTTCATCAAGTGTCATTGGTACATCATTTTTCATCAGACCAAGACCTGCAACAGTACGAGAAAACGACATTAAATCTAATGGCGGTAAATCCATGATCCAATTCTCTTCTGTTGCTAGTGTATCTTCAGCATTTAGAATATTTTGTATAACATCCGTAAAAGCTTGATGAGAAGATACCCAATCTTGATCACCACTTGCCCAAAACCAACGAGCAGCAATAAAGTTTCTCCACATATCTTCCCAACCATCATAAATGCGACGCAACATTGATGCGCTCATTAATGACCATGTTTGGGCTTCTTGTTGAGTAATATAACCTTGCTGGCAACCTTCTAAACAGAGCTTGTTAAAACGGCAGAGATCCCAAATAAGATATTTCACATTTTGGATATTCATGCGATTTGTACTCATCATATCGATTTGCCATAAACGCTCATTTTTATCGTGTTCAGTTAACTCAGAAAGTAAAATATCATTTTTTAATGACTGAATATCGTCCTCTTTGCCATTCAAAATTTGGTCACGTAGCTGATAAAAATCATTAGTGTGACCTTGAGTGAGCAACCAAAATAGTTGATAGACTAAATCCCAACGGTCGTTAATTCCCCAACCTGCTGATAATCCACCATCATCTTTACCTGGTTCGTATTCGTTATATGCCCACTCATTCATTGCGGCATAAGGTGCTGCAACATATAACCCCCATTCATTGGGCAACAACTGACCTGACGTATTTTCTGCTTCAGATAAAATGGGCTCCTGCCCTGCTGTTGATGGTTTTTGTAACTCACTATCTTGTACAGCAAATTTGCGTAGCCATTTAAAAAGCATAATAAGAAGAATAACACCAAGAATTACCCCTGCAGAGCTGGGAAACCCTGCATAAACATAACCACTCATTCACTGTCCTTAATGTCTTTTTTATCTTTGTAAATAATTGACGCTTTGTTTGTTGTGGTATTTAAACAGTTGAACGCCATTAAGGGAATATCAAACAAGGCAAAAAATGGAAGATAGAAGATAAAAAGGGATAATCCCTGTAAAAATACGGATATCCCTTTATCAATTTGTGAGCTTAATTTCTTTGATTAAGAGTTAGCAATAAACTGAGCGCGTAATGCCTGCAACTTATCACGAGTACTCGCCGCTTTCTCAAACTCAAGATCTTTTGCATATTGGTACATTTCGGCTTCTAAGCGTTGGATCTCTTTCTCCAATTCAGCCGTTGATAACAACGGATAATTTTCATGAATATCCGCTGCCTTATGCCCTTTCTTATTACGTCCTTGAGAAGGCTGACCAATCTTAAGGATATCGCCCACTTTCTTGTTTAACCCTTTAGGCACAATGCCATGCTCAAGGTTAAACTGTTGTTGTTTCTCACGACGGCGTTCGGTTTCGCTTATGGCTTTCGCCATTGAATCAGTAATTTTATCGCCATATAAAATCGCTTTACCTTCTAGGTTACGAGCTGCACGACCAATGGTCTGAATCAATGAACGCTCTGAACGTAAGAAGCCCTCTTTATCAGCGTCCAAAATCGCCACTAAAGAGACTTCTGGCATATCCAAACCTTCTCGAAGTAAGTTGATACCCACTAAGACATCAAACTCACCTAGGCGCAAATCACGAATAATTTCGACACGTTCAACAGTATCAATATCAGAGTGTAAATAACGAACACGCTCGCCATGCTCTTCAAGATATTCCGTTAAATCTTCAGCCATTCGTTTTGTCAGTGTTGTCACCAGCACACGTTCATTTTTTGCTGCACGAATACGAATTTCAGAAAGTAAATCATCAACTTGTGTTCCAACTGGTCGCACTTCGACAATGGGATCAAGTAAGCCTGTTGGCCTTACAACTTGCTCAACAATTTCATCGCCCGATTTTTCAAGCTCATATTTACCCGGTGTTGCTGAAACATAAATTGTTTGTGGTGCTAATGCCTCAAACTCTTCAAAACGTAATGGGCGGTTATCAAGTGCAGAAGGTAAACGGAAGCCATATTCAACTAGGGTTTCTTTACGAGAGCGGTCGCCTTTATACATTCCACCAATTTGAGGAATAGTAACGTGTGATTCATCAATCACTAATAAACCGTTAGCAGGAAGGTAATCAAACAGAGTTGGAGGTGGCTCACCGGGACCTCTACCTGACAAATAGCGGGAATAGTTTTCGATACCGGAGCAATACCCCAACTCGTTCATCATTTCGAGATCAAATTGAGTGCGCTGTGTCACGCGTTGCTCTTCTACCAGTTTATCGTTAGCTAAAAGCACTTTGCGTCTCTCTGCGAGTTCTTTTTTGATTTCTTCCATCGCTTCAAGAATACGTTCACGCGGGGTGACATAGTGCGTTTTAGGATAAACGGTAAAACGGGGCACATTGTAGTGAATTTGCCCCGTTAAAGGGTCAAACAGTGAAAGACGTTCGACTTCTTCATCAAAAAGCTCAACACGTAATGCATAATCATCAGATTCAGCAGGAAAGATATCTATCACTTCACCACGGACACGAAATGTACCGCGCTGAAAAGCTTGATCATTGCGAGTATATTGTAAATCAGCAAGGCGACGTAAAATGGCACGTTGGTCGATTATCATGCCGTTAGTCAGATGAAGCATCATTTTTAAATAGCTATCAGGATCACCCAAACCATAGATAGCAGAAACCGATGATACAACAATAACGTCTTTACGTTCTAGCAAGGCTTTAGTGGCTGATAGACGCATTTGTTCGATATGTTCGTTAACAGATGCATCTTTTTCAATAAAGGTATCAGAGCTTGGAACATACGCTTCAGGCTGATAATAATCATAATAAGAAACAAAGTATTCCACTGCATTTTCAGGGAAGAATTCTTTCATTTCACTATAAAGCTGTGCTGCCAATGTTTTATTTGGCGCCAACACCATAGTTGGACGATTTAGGTTGGCAATCACATTGGCAATCGTAAAGGTTTTACCTGAACCTGTTACCCCCAAAAGAGTTTGATGAGCAAGACCATCATCTAATCCTTCACAAAGTGAGGCAATAGCAGCAGGTTGATCACCACCTGGTTTAAATTCAGAATGCAGTTTAAAATCTTTGCTCATATTTTCTTCTCCTCGCTGACACTCCTTATGATACTGGATAAAAATCCAGCTTCAATCTCTATCTAATAAAATTTGTCTGAATAATTCAGCATAAGTTATCCCCAGTTTTGGAACTGGAATTTTTTCAAAAAGCAACCCCCTTTTTTGTGAATTATTCAAAGAGACACACTGACACCATTCGCTCTATTGATTTTATTTAATTAATTGATATATAAGAATTAAAAATAAAAGTTGAGAATAACACCAATCTTTAGCAATGCCTTGTATTCTCTCTATTCAGAGTATTTTTATAATGGTAATACACAAGGTTATCCACAGGAATAGTGGATAACTACACAAAGTTGTTATCTCTCGGTAGGTTACGTCTTTTTTTCTACCTTAAAATATCCCTCAAAATTGGCGAAATTTATTTTTTTTATTTTTTTATTGGTATAAAAAATGGACTTTTATAACTTACTTAATAATGGCCTATCAACTTAGTTTTAAACAGGAAAGATCGAGATAAGGAGTGAAATTATGCTCTTTTACTTCGTTTAAATAGGGTATTTTGCCTAAAAAAGGAGCCTTTATATGCTGTTTTAATGTTGCTAGATACTCTTTCTGATATCGCCCTGCTGGCTCAACTTCGTTCGCAATCCAACCCGCCAATGTTAAACCAGATTGAATAATTGCTTGTTGCGTTAATAACGCATGATTAATACAACCCAATTTAACACCCACAGTCAAAATAACAGGTAGCTTTTCATTGATAACCCAATCAGAGAAAAATTGTTTTTCTGATAGTGGTGTAAACCACCCCCCTGCTCCTTCGACTAAAACCCAATCAACTCGTTGTTTTAAGTAAGACAATCCTTCTGACATCACATCAAAATCAATAGGCTGGTTCATTTCTTGACTAACAATATGTGGCGATGTAGGCGTTTCAAAACAGTAAGGGTTAACACGCTGATAATCTAATTTTACCGTACTGAATTTTTGCAGTATAAGTGCATCTGAATTACGTAAACCTTCATTTAGCCACTCACTTCCTGATGCAACAGGTTTATAGCCCGCAGTTTGATATCCTTGATACGCTGCACATTGTAACAGAGCACTGCTTACCACAGTTTTACCTACTTCTGTATCTGTACCTGTTAAAAACCATGTCTTAGCCATGTGATATTTTTCCTATAACAATTTGATAGGTAAGTAAATATTTGCCTGATTCTGTTTTCCACACATTTTCTAGTGCACGGAATTTTTGTCGTGTCATTAACCCCTTTTGTCGATCACCCTGCACAAAATTGGCGCCAACCCCCTTCAAAGAAGCAAAGAGCGCATGTAATGAGTCGTATTGTTCAGTGACAGTTTCAGTAGAAAATTGGCAATGAAAACCACGACACGCTTTCTCAATATCTTGAAGCGATAAAAAGGGATTTACATGAGGGTGTTTATCAAGAGATTGCCAAGCATCTCTAACTTCTTGCAGTGTCAACGTAGTGAGTGTTGAGAAATAAAGTGCACCTTTTACATTGACTGTATTCATTAATGTTTTAATAGCACCAGATAAATCCTCACACCATTGCATCGCTAAATTACTAAACACAATGTCCACACTTTGTGGTGCAATCGCGCAGTGTTCGATATCACTTTGTAAGTAACCATCAGCTCGCTGTTGTTGTTTTGCTACTTGTAGCATGCTGTGTGACAGGTCAAGTGCGATGACAAACTTGCCTTGTTGCTTCCATTTTTGGCTGAAATATCCTGTTCCACATCCTGCATCTAACACAATATTGCCACTATCATGATGCGCTAAATCCATTAATTTATTGCCACTATAGCGCTGAATATTAGCGTGATTATCGTAATGAATAGCTGCTTTACCAAAAGTTTGAGCTATACGTTGTTTATCTGTTTTGACTGAAGAAAGCATGAAGCGTCTCGATTAACAGCTTAATATCTGAAAGGTGATGGCGAGTAGTTAACGTTATTCGTAAACGTGCACTTTGAGGGGGTACGGTGGGTGGAAAAATTGCTTTTACCCAAAGTCCTTTAGATTGCAGATAATCTGAAAGTGTTTGGCATAATTGTTCATCACCAATAATTAATGGCTGAATAGCCGTTTTTGAAGGTAATAATTTAATCGGAAGTGAAATTACACCTTGGCGAAAGGTATCAATTAATTGTTGAAGATATTCCCGTTCATTATCCGCTTGCTTAATAACATTCAAAGCAGAGTTTAAGGCTATAGCTTGTGCTGGTGGCATTGATGTACTGTAAATAAGATGCCGAGCATATTGTTCAAAAAACTCTGCGGTTGGCTTATTACAAAGCACAGCCGCCCCGCTGACACCAAACGCTTTACCAAAAGTGACTACCAATATTTCAGCTTTAATCCCTGCATCATCGCAACTACCTCGACCTTCTTTACCTAAAACGCCAATACCATGCGCATCATCGACCATTAACCATGTATGATGTTTTTGGCTTATTGTTGCTATTTCTCTTAATGGTGCTTTATCTCCATCCATACTAAATACCCCTTCTGTTACCACTAAGGTTTTATTAGCTGACGTTTTATTAAGCCGTTGAGATAAAGAGCCAGGAGAATTGTGTAAAAATCGCCATAATGTAGCAGGTGATAATACTGCAGCTTCCATTAGAGAAGCATGACAAAGTTTATCTGCAATAATTGCATCGTCTTTTTCAAGTAATGCCGAAATGACACCTTGATTAGCACTGTAACCGGATGAAAATAACAGCGTATTATCATAACCTAACCAATCTGCAAGACGCTGCTCTAACTGCGCATGAGCTTGTGTAAATCCTGTAATATGTCCTGATCCGCCACTACCTACACCGTATTCATCAGCACCTTGTTGCCATGCTTTAATGACGTCCGCATGCTGACTCATGCCTAAATAATCATTGCCTGAAAAATTAAGGTATTTTTCACCGGATGTGGTGATCAAAAAACGCCCATCCGCTTGTTTGATCACTTTGCGCTTTCGCCATAATGGCGTATTTCTACGCACATTAAGTTGTTCATCTATATAGGTTTGCCAGCTCATTACAGTGCCGCGTTATAAAATTGTTCAGTGTCTTTATTGGCAACTGCTTGTATTAACGCCTCTTCTTGCTGATTGTCGCCCATAGATACTGCTAATCGTTCAGGATTTAAGCCTAATTTGCGGAATAATTGGTGATCTTTATCTTCGGTTGGATTGGTTGTCGTTAATAATTTACAACCATAAAAAATAGAGTTAGCCCCAGCCATAAAGCAGAATGCTTGTGTTTGTTCACTCATTTGCTCACGCCCCGCAGAAAGACGCACATAAGAGCGAGGCATCATGATACGAGCAACTGCAATAGTACGAATAAAATCAAAAGGATCGACATCTTCATTATCTGCAAGTGGTGTCCCTTTTATTTTGGCAAGCATATTGATCGGCACACTTTCAGGAGGCTGTGGCAAATTAGCTAACTGCACCAACATTGCTGCCCTGTCTTTAACTTCCTCTCCTAACCCTAAAATTCCGCCAGAACACACTTTAATGCCAGCATTGCGTACTTTATCAAGCGTATCTAAGCGATCTTGATAGGTACGTGTTGTCACGATACTGCCGTAAAATTCAGGAGAGGTATCAAGGTTGTGGTTATAAAAATCCAGCCCGGCATCTGCTAAGCGGTTAGCTTGTGAATCATCTAATTTTCCGAGTGTCATGCAGGTTTCCATACCCAACGCTTTAACTTCTTTCACCATTTGCTCAAGGTAAGGCATATCGCGCTCATGAGGGTTTTTCCATGCTGCTCCCATACAAAAACGCGTTGAACCGGCTGCTTTGGCTTTTTTTGCAGATTCAATCACTTGTTGCACTTCCATTAAGCGCTCTTTTTCTAATCCCGTTTTATACCGCGCGCTTTGGGCACAATACTTACAATCTTCAGGACAAGCTCCTGTTTTAATGGAAAGTAACGTACTCACTTGGATTTGTGAAGGGTCAAAATGTTGACGGTGAACTTGTTGTGCCTGAAAAACCAAATCTAAAAATGGCATATCAAACAGTGCTCTGGCTTCTTTTAGTGTCCAACGTTTTAGTGCGCTCACAATGCAATCTCCTGTTTAAAAGTGATTGCCAGTTTAAATAATAGGGTTATCATGTCAACTAAAATTGATCACCTTTGGTTTACATGATTAAGTGAAAAATATAATGACACCTGAAGATATCGCTTTTGATTTACGCCATATTTGGCATCCATACACTTCGATGAGTAATCCGTTGCCTGCTTACCCTATTGTCAGTGCAAAAGGCATTGAATTAGTCTTGGCTGATGGTAGAAAACTGATTGATGGAATGTCTTCATGGTGGGCAGCAATTCATGGATATAATCATCCTGAACTTAATGATGCGGTTACCACACAATTAAACAATATGTCTCATGTTATGTTTGGTGGTATTACTCATCCCCCAGCAGTATCTCTTTGTCGTAAATTATTAGCGATAACACCAGCGCCTCTTGAATGCATATTTCTAGCAGATTCAGGTTCGGTTGCTGTTGAAGTCGCACTGAAAATGGCGTTGCAATATTGGCAAGCTAAAGGTGAAAAACGTCAACGTATTGTGGCGTTAAAACAGGGCTATCATGGTGATACATTTGGTGCTATGTCAGTGTGTGATCCCGATAACTCGATGCACAGTCTCTACAAAGGTTACTTACCTAATCATCTCTTTGTGGATGCACCAAAAACCGGTTTTTATGAAGAGTGGGATCCGGCTGATATCAACTCATTACGCTCAACACTAGAACAACATCATCAAGAAATTGCGGCCGTTATGCTTGAACCAATTGTTCAAGGTGCAGGTGGAATGCGAATTTATCATCCTGAATATTTAAAACACGCAAGAGCTTTGTGTGACGAGTTTGATGTACTACTCATTGCCGATGAAATAGCCACTGGTTTTGGTCGAACAGGTAAGTTATTTGCCTGTGAACATGCTGAAATATCGCCAGATATCATGTGTGTAGGTAAAGCATTAACAGGTGGGTATATGACTTTATCAGCCACCTTAACTACACGTCATATCGCAGAAACCATCAGTCAAGGTGATGCAGGATGTTTTATGCATGGCCCTACTTATATGGGAAATCCTTTGGCTTGTGCTGTTGCTGATGCCAGTTTATCTCTATTAGCAAAAGGCGATTGGATAAACCAAGTTGCAGAAATTGAAAAACAACTAAAACGCGAGCTATTACCGTTAAAACAGGCTAAAAGTGTCAAAGATGTGCGCGTTTTAGGTGCGATTGGTGTGGTCGAAATGAACGAGCCAGTCAATATGGCAAAATTACAAAAAATCTTTGTTGATGAAGGGGTTTGGATCAGACCTTTTGGCAAACTTATTTATATTATGCCACCGTTTATTATGCCACCAGTAAGCCTCACTAAACTCACTCAAGCTATTGAAAAAGTGGTTAGTCTCTCATAAATCTTTCATAAAAAAATAAACCTCTAGCAAGGCAATATTCTGCTAGAGGTTCACAGTAATTTTTATACTGTGACAGTTATTTCGTCACGACGGTAACCCACATTGCGCCTTTACCTACTGGGTAACACGCTAATTCAGTTAATGCACCAGTGTGTTTGTCAATACGAGAGACAGAGGCAAAATCTGATTTTTGACCACAAGAAATCAGGTAATTTCCTGTATTATCAAGATTAAAACCTCGAGGCTGTGTTTGAGTTGGGTAATAACCCACAGGTTGCAGATAATCGCCCGACTCTGAAATTGCCATCGCACAAATAAAGCTTTCTGAGCGCTCGCTGGCATAAAGAAAACGGCCATCTGGTGTAATATGAATATCTGACGCCCAACGGGTACTGTTAAAGGTTTCAGGAACGATATCGACCGTTTGCATTAAACGATATAAATCCCCCATACGACGGTATACATTAATTGTCGCATCTAATTCATTCAGGCAATAAAACACATCACCATTAGGATGAAATGCCATATGACGAGGACCTGCGTTCTGTACTGTTGTCAGCTCTTCAGTGCCCGCCTCTGTTAAATGACCGTTTTCTGATAAATTAAATAAACGAATATGATCTTCACCTAGGCAAGGAACAATCAGTTGTTTATTATTCCAATCGATATTGGATGAATGAGGCTTATTTAACCCTTCAATAATTTGAATAGCTGATTGAGGGATCCCCTTTTCATTAATAGGCAAAATAGCCAAATTGCCTTGATGATAAGAAGGGACAAATAAGAAACGCCCTGTTTTATCTAAACATAAATGAACAGGCGTACTTGGAATGGAAGTGATAGCCTTTTGCTCTAATTGACCATCGGCAGCAATAGCAAATGTCACCACACTAAAATGAGGACGAATACCTACATAAAGGTATTTTCCATCTGCACTTGCAATCATCGGTTGTACTTGTCCTACAACCTCAACAACCTGCAATAAATCCATTTCACCTTCAGTGTTTAATGCATAAACATGGATTTGCTGGCTCTCTGGACTTGCTATGTAGACTACCTGTTTCATTCCTTCTCCTTAAAACAGATTACCCATTGATTTATAAAGAATAATAGAACAGCTAACGATAACCTGTCACGATTAAGCTAGTTTATCTTTTATTGGTTAACGTGTACCATCAACGACATTGCATCTTAATACTATCAAGGGGCTTATTTATGTCATATCGCGTTATTGCTTTGGATCTTGATGGCACACTGCTTGATGACCAAAAACGTATCCTGCCAGAATCTTTAGAAGCACTCAATCTTGCAAGAAAAGCAGGTGTTAAAGTTTTAATTGTAACAGGTCGTCATCACGTTGCTATTCATCCATTCTATCAAGCACTCGATCTTGATACCCCTGCGATCTGCTGTAATGGAACTTACCTTTATGATTACATTGGTAAAAAAGTATTAGAATCGGACCCACTAACTACACAAGAAACCAGAGCAGTATTAGATCTCGTTAAACAAACTGATGTACACCATTTAGTGTATGCTGACGATGCAATGATGTATGACCAACTTACCTCAGCAGTACAACGCACACTTAATTGGGCTGATACTCTTCCTCTGACACAGCGCCCTAACCTCGTTAAAGTCGATGATTTCTATAAAGCCATGCATGATGTTAATGCCATTTGGAAAATTGCGACAACAACGCCAGATCACGATGAGTTACGCACTTTAGTTGAAAAAATTGAGCAACAAGTCGGTTTAGAGTGCGAATGGTCTTGGGTTGATCAAGTTGATATCGCCAAAAAAGGCAACAGTAAAGGTCGTCGTTTACAACGTTGGGTTGAAGCGAATGGCATGAATATGAGTGATGTTATTGCCTTTGGTGATAATTTTAATGATCTTAGTATGTTAGAACATGTGGGATTAGGTGTTGCAATGGGTAATGCTTCAGATGAAGTGAAAGCGCGAGCTAAAATGGTCACTAAAGTGAATTCACAACCGGGTATTGCAGAGACTATTCATAAATATATTTTGTCTTAGTCTTATTTTTACCATTCCCCAAAAGTAAAAGACCTCATTTTAAATAAGGTCTTTTTTATCGACAAATACAATTGATAAATCAAAGATGACGACTTAGCGAAATGCTCTTTATTTGCGCATAAAGCCATTGCCCTTCTTGAATATTCAATTCATCTTTTGCCCAAGGCGTGATCCTCGCCCATAAATAATTGCCATCATTGACAAGTTTCACATCAACTTGACCATCATTTTTAATGGTTTCAACTACTTTCATATGCAGTATATTACGAATACTGCTATTTGATGGACGAGTGGTAGTCAGTGATACATCAGAAGCATCAATACGGACACGCACATCACGACCAATTTTAGCCTCGATTTGAGGCAACCACAGCACTTGGTTACCGAAAGCCGTTGCTGTCATCTCGTAATGGCTATGGTGTTCTACTACCATCACATTCGCGATACTGCTGAGTGTCTCTTTTTGTAACCACGGACGTAATGCACTACTTGCCCATACATCTTCCAGCTTACCTGTTGCCTTAATTTTTCCTGCATCCATTACAATAACGTTATCTGCAAGTCGAATAATTTCATCAAGGCTATGGCTCACATACAAAATAGGAATTTGTACATCTTGTGAGAGCTTTTCTAAATACGGCAGTAACTCACGTTTACGCGGTAAATCAAGCGATGCTAAAGGCTCATCCATTAGCATAATATCGGGAGCTGTTAACAACGCTCGCCCTATAGCAACACGCTGTTTTTCGCCACCTGATAAGGTGATAGGAAAACGCGGTAGTAAATGTTCGATACCTAACAAATGAATAATGCGATCAAATTGCACTTTCATTGTTGGAGACATACCGTAAAGCAGATTTCCTTTTACTGTGTAATGAGGAAACAGTCGTGCATCTTGGAATACATAACCCACTTTGCGTTTTTCAGGTGGTAGATAAATTTTCTTTTCTGTATCAACCAGTGTGTGATTATTTAATACAATCCGTCCTGAATCTGGCTTGGTTAAACCACCAATCACATTAATCAGTGAGGTTTTACCAGCTCCGGATAAACCAAAGACAGCGGTAATACTTTCTGTTGGTAGTTCAATATTGACTTCCAGACGCAGTGATCCTAGCGTCTGTTTAAAATTCATTTCTAGCATACGCCCCCCAATCTTTTACGACCCCAACGAGTTAGCCACTCTGAAGCCATTAAAGAGACGAGCGCCAAAATAATTGCAATAACACATAAACGGGCAGCATCCATTTCCGCACCCGGTGTTTCAATTAAGGTATACATTGCCAGAGGGATCGTTCTTGTTTCCCCCGGAATATTGGAGACGAAAGTGATTGTTGCGCCAAATTCTCCCAATGAGCGCGCAAATGCCAACACAATTCCTGCGATGATCCCTGGCATAGACAAAGGTAACGTTATGGTAAAAAAGACGCGTATCGGTGATGCCCCTAAGGTTCTCGCCGCTTGTTCCATACGTTGATCGACAGCTTCTAATGCTAATCTGATCGCTCTAACCATCAGTGGAAATGCAACAACCGCGGATGCAAGTGCTGCGCCTCGCCAACTAAAGGTAAAGCTAAAACCAAACCAGTCATACAACCATTCACCAATAAATCCACGTCTTCCCATGCTGATCAGTAAAAGATAACCGACCACAACAGGAGGTAGAACTAAAGGTAAATGAATAATGCTATCAAGCAATGATTTACCAGGAAAACGTACCCTAACTAAAAGCCAAGCCATAAAAATACCAAAAGGTAGACTAATAATAACTGCAATAGTCGATACCTTAAGGCTTAGTATGATGGCTTGCCATTCGTATTCACTTAACATCTCCAAAAGTATAATTCCTACAGTGGGCTAAAGCCGTATTTCTTAAAGATTTCTGCGGCTTGAGGTGTTTTCAGATAGTCATAAAAATCACGAACTGCTTTATTGTCCTGACCTTTTACAACTGCCATTGGATACTCAACAGATTTGTGGCTATCAGCTGGGAATACGCCGACCACTTTCACTTTATCACTCGCAACCGCGTCAGAACCGTATACGATACCTAATGGTGCTTCATCACGTTCAACCAGCGCCATACCACTACGTACGTTATTAGTACGAGCCATATCTGGGCTTACTGTATCCCATGCACCTAAATATTCTAATGATTCTTTTGCATAGATACCAACAGGCACATGGTCCGGATCGCCAACAGCTAGTTTTCCGCCATTAAGTAAGGATTTCCATTTGGTTTCCTTATTAATAACAACGTCATTTAATTTACTATCTTTAGGGGCAATGAGTACTAAATCATTACCTAATAGTGTATGACGTGAATCTGCAACCATTAAATTTTTATCGATTGCGTAATCCATCCACTGCTGATCTGCTGAAATAAACAGATTTGCAGGTGCACCTTGTTCAATTTGGCGAGCCAGCGTTGAAGAAGACGCATAAGATGCAACAACTTCAGTTTGCTTTTCTTGCTTATATTGTGCCGAAATTTCATTAAGAGCATTGGTAAGAGAAGCGGCAGCAAATACCGTTACTTTTTCCGATGCAAAACTTTGGCTTACTAAAGCAAAAGAGATAACTGCGCCAGCAAGTAACTTGCCTGATAATTTTTTCATGTTCTAATTCCACTTAAATTAAAGGATGACACGCTGTATATACCAAAATATAGCGTAAAATGAAAGAATTAGATGTTAGAAACTGGTTATATATCAATAAATATAACCATTAAAAAGAAACAGAAAATGGAGATAGATGCGCACTCAACAACACGACAATTTGAAATGTGTGAATAGATACTCTAAATAATTCAAGTCACAGCTAGGCGACAAGTGAATGAGTCGCTAGGAGCATACACAAGTATGTGACTAGTGCGAATGAACGCCATCAACAACGCTGTGGCTTGAAGTATGACGAGTATCATAAGTATGTGGCTAGTGCGAATGAACACAGTCAACGACGCTGTGGCTTGAAGTATGACGAGTATCATGAGTGTGTGGCTAGTGCGAATGAACGCCGTGGCTTGAAATATGGCAAGTACGCGTAGATAAAAAAACAGCCCTTTACAAAATAAAGGGCTGTTCTAAATCAGGGAGGGAGAAATTATGATTTTTTGTCTGCTTTTGGCTGACTTGGTGAAATCAAGTTAAACACTTCACCTAAACCATAAATGATGCCCATAATCAGTACCATTACAACAGGTACCATCAAGAGAGCAAACCCTAAACTTTTCAACAATTCAAGCATGATAACCTCTTTATCATGGTATATTCGGAAAGCCAGAGTTGGCATTTCTTCACGAATGACGAATAATAACGCTATAGATGTATATATTCTAGAGAATTATCGCTTTGTGTCGGCACAAAAAATGCGATAAACACACAAAAAAAGAAGAAGCCTATCATTATGCAAGCAGAAATATTATTAACTCTTAAACTTCAAGATAAGCTCTTTGCCGATCCTCGTCGCGTAGCATTGTTAAAACAGATCAAGGCGACGGGTTCAATTAGCCAAGGGGCAAAAATGGCGGGCATTAGTTATAAAAGTGCTTGGGATGCCATTAATGAAATGAATCAACTCGCAGACGAACTTCTTGTTGATAGAGCAACAGGCGGTAAAGGTGGCGGTGGTGCAACTCTCACACATTATTGTGAGCGCTTACTTCAACTTTACGATCTGCTCGGTCAAATTCAGCAAAAAGCCTTTGATGTATTGAAAGATGATTCACTCCCTCTGGATAGTCTTTTAGCCGCTATTTCTCGTTTTTCATTACAAACCAGCGCTAGAAACCAATTTTTTGGTACGATTATTGAGCGTGATAACCTGCAAGTTCAACAGCATGTTAATGTGCAACTTGCAGATAAAAAAACAACTATTCGTGCAGCTTTAACAGAGAAAAGCGCTGATCGCCTAGGGCTTAAAAAAGGTAAAGAAGTACTGATTTTAATTAAGGCACCTTGGGTCAATATTGAAAAAGGAACTTCTTTAACACAGCAATATGACAATGCGCTTTCAGGCACACTCACTCAAATTGAGACCGGAAGTGAAAACAGCGAATTAGTGGTGACATTAGAAGGTGGACAAGAAGTTTGTGCCACATGTTCTAATCAGCACGTTAAAGAGCAAAAACTGCATATTAATGATAGCGTAACCGCTTTATTTAATGCTGATCAGGTGATTGTCGCAACACTGTGTTAATCATTAATATGATTGCTTTTAAATAAAAAATAAAACCATCACTTAGTTATTATTTTAACAATAATATTAAGTGATGGTTTTGAGGCTTAATAATAATTTCATTACCTACAATACTTAAACCGCATAGGCTCATATTCTAAAATAGAAGATAGATTAATATTAAGCATTAGTTAAATCTAATTTGGCACTATTCAAAATAGTTATAAAATCATCTAAAGTAAATTTACGCTTTACATCTTTACTTAAAAATCGGCTATCATTAAAAATTCAATTTCTATTTTATCGATTCCACTATCTTTATTTAATTGACAAAGTATTTATTTTTTATGAAATTTCGACAGTAATATTCTCATATTTATTGTCACTTAAAAAGTCGATTTTAAAGTTAGAATCTATCATCTTTTTTCCTTTAATTTATGAATAATATTATAAAAAACTCTAGATAACAGGTCCATCCCATCGTAATTGGTTACGTAATTCATTAGGAACCAAATCAAATAACATTTTGATATACTTTATATTGCCATCATACAATATACTTATTTTTGAACTACATTTCTCAGTATATGTTTTAGCTTGAAAATTTAAAAATGAAATATCACTTTCATCAAAATCTTGATTAAGTATTTTTTTAGGTAAATTATGAATTAACTGTAATTCATAATAACAAGATTTATCTTTTGCTTTTGCTATCATTCCTCTAGATTGAATATTTCTTAATTGAGGTAAAATCCAATATATCATATCTATATATATTTCATTTTTAGTCATTAACACTTAATTACTTAATAAAGAAGCAATATAAATTATTATGATTTTAATCCTAAAAAATTAAAATTTTCGACTAACACAACGTGTAAATGCTTCTTTTATTGAGGCACCTAAAACCTCATCACTACAATTGCTTTTTAACGTAATAATTGCGTTGTTAGGTATGCTTTTACCAATCCAATTATCCAATCGTAAGTGATCATAAGGAATAATAAATATGATACCATCAGTCACATTTACACTACATAAGTTCATATTTTTGAATAGTGTCGTTTTATTTTTATAATCATACTCTTTAATTATTTTCTTTATCCATTCAGAATATGATTTTTCATCATTACGCATTTCATGATATTCAGATGAATTAGCATCTAATATTTCGCTTTGGATTAATGCATTTCTTGTAAAAAAACCCAAATCAGCATCAAGTGGATCTTTGGATAAAACCTTATAACCTTTTTTAAAATCCATCAAATAAATACCACTTTTTGAAAGGGTTATTATAATATAATAATCATTGTTAAAATAGACATTTGCTCTTGAATTATTTTTTTTTGATATAGACACTATTTACTCCTCAACTATTGTAATATTAATCTTAATATTTTTTGAAGATGCATTTTTGATAGAGTCATTAATAGCATCCCATTGTTCTTTGGTTGTTCTTGCAGGAACACCTAGTTCTAGAGTTTTTGATTTAACATCACTTGGTAAAATCTCAGCTCTTCCCCTTCTTTCTCCTGAATATTTATCTATAGTTGAAATATATGTATTTAATGTATTTTCTATTGATTTTGGATTTTTAATCCTTGAGGCTGTTTGGGTATTTAATGTCTTTACACTAATATATTCACCTGTATTAGTATCATAATGAAAGGATCACCCCAAAAAACCACCACTGCAACGCCCCATACAACTTAGAAAATCATATAGTTGTTCTGTTACGTTAATACGATATAAACGTTCAAATTTTTTTATCTCATCATCAGAATACCCCTTTATTTTATTTATAGGGAACTCTGGATATATAGCGTGTAAATCATTTATTATATGAATTTTTCATAGAAAAATTCATATAATAAAAAAATCACCTTACCTATAATTAGCATAAGGTAATTTTATTTAGTATCCATTTAAACTTTTCGACTAATACAACGCGTAAATGCTTCTTTTATTGAGGCACCTAAAACCTCGTCACTACAATTGCTTTTTAATGTAATAATTGCACTATCAGGTATTCCTTCACCAACCCAATGATCCATACGTAAATGGTTTAGAGGACTAATAGTAATTTCATCATCTGTAAGCTCTAAGCTACATCGATTCATATTATTAAAAAGTGCTGTTTTATTTTTATAATCATACTCTTTAATTATTTTTTTTATCCAATCTTGATAAGGTTTTTTATCATTATACATTTGATTAAACTTATCTGAACTTCCTTTAATTTGTTCACTTTTAATCAGAGCGAGTTTTGCATAACAACCTAATTCTTCATCAAGAATATCATTAGGTAAAACTTTATAGCCTTTTTTTAGATCCATTATATAGATAGAATGACCAGAAAAAGTTAATAAAATATAATGAGCGTCATTATAATAAACACTTGCTCTTAATTTATTGTTTTTTAATTTAAACATTAATTATTCCTCAATTATCGTAATATTAACTTTTATATTTTTTGAAGATGCATTTTTTATAGAATTGTTAATTCTTTTCCATTGATTAATTTCTGTCATTCAGTAGTTTATAATCACCTTTACTTCCCTTTTTATAAACAACTTAGATAATTATCGTTAAATAAAAAACCATCACCTAATTGTCATATTAAGCAATAGTTTTTGGATTAAATAATTTTTTCATTAAAATTTAGCAACTAAAATTATTTTGAGTACATACGAGTAAAATAATCATTAATCTTATTATTATCGAGTAATCTATCTTTAGTAAAATCAATATTATCAGAGAATACAACATATTTTCTTAAATCTTCAGGAATATCTTCAATCGAAGCATAAATACTAGGGACAATAAAACGAAAATAATCACCCATTTTCGTTTCACCGTCATAACCAATGGGATAATCTTCATATAACTCATTTAGGGCTTCAAAAAGAAACATCCCCATTTTAGCTCCAACTCCAGCATCACAATGATTTCCATTCCATTTTTTCAATTCCAAATCAAACTCTTTTATTATTTTTGATTTATAGTAATTTCTATAAATATAACTTGAATATAAATCAATAGTATAATTACCATGCTTATTTATATAATTATGATATTCTTCTGATTCACCATCAATATATTCAGATAGTTGATCCAAATATAATTTAATATCCTTCAACGATAATAATACTTCAGGTAGCCATCCACTATTATTATTATACATTTTAGCTAGATGCCCTTGATTATCCATGGCAACCCACGCATACGTATAAGATGAACCTGGTACCCATTCTGGATTTAGAGGTAAAACCATATATCCTCAACTTAATTGATAGGCCCATCCCATCGTAATTGGTTACGTAATTCATTGGGAACCAAATCAAATAACATTTTGATATACTTTACATTGCCATCATACAATATACTTATTTTTGAACTACATTTCTTAGTATATGTTTTAGCTTGAAAATTTAAAAATGAAATATCACTTTCATCAAAGTCTTGATTAAGTATTTTTTTAGGTAAATTATGAATTAACTGTAATTCATAATAACAAAATTTATCTTTTGCTATCATTCCTCTAGATTGAATATTTCTTAGTTGGGGTAAAATCCAATACATCATATCTATGTATATTTCATTTTTAGTCATTAACAATCAATCCATTAGTATTTAAATAATATAAATAATTACGAATTCAATCCCTAACAATTAAATTTTACGACTAATACAACGCGTAAATGCTTCTTTTATTGAGGCACCTAAAACCTCATCACTACAATTGCTTTTTAATGTAATAATTGCACTATCAGGTATTCCTTCACCAACCCAATGATCCATACGTAAATGGTTTTGAGGCTTAATAATAATTTCATTACCTATAAAGCTTAAACCACATAAGTTCATATTTTCAAATAGAGCTGTTTTATTTTTATAACTATATTCTTTAATTATTTTTTTCACCCACTCTGAATAAGATTTTTTATTATTATATATCTCATTAAATTCTTGTGAGTTACTTTCTATTTTTCTACTATTATTTAAAGAAATTTTTGAATAATGACCTAACTTATCATCAGTGATATTCTTAGATAAAACGTTATATCCATTTTTTAAATCCATAAAGTGGATATAGCATCCCGAGATAGTTACTATAATATAGTAATCATAATTAAAGTAAATATCCGCATATAAATTATAGCCCTTCGATATAATCATTAACTACTCCTCAATTACAGTAATATTAAACCTAATATTCTTTGAAGATGCATTTTTAATTGAATAGCTAATTATTTTCCATTGATTAATTCCTGTCATTCAGTAGTTTATAATCATCTTTACTTCCCTTTTTATAAACAACTTAGATAATTATCGTTAAATAAAAAACCATCACCTAATTGTCATATTAAGCAATAGTTTTTGGATTAAATAATTTTCTCATTAAAATTTAGTAACTAAAATTATTTTGAGTACATACGAGTAAAATAATCATTAATCTTATTATTATCGAGTAATCTATCTTTAGTAAAATCAATATTATCAGAGACTACAACATATTTTCTTAAATCTTCAGGAATATCTTCAATCGAAGCATAAATACTAGGGACAATAAAACGAAAATAATCACCAATTTTATTTTCTCCTTCATACCCTACTGGGCGGTACTCATATAATTCATTAAAAACTCAAAAAAGAAAAATCACTATCAATTCAATTAAAAATCAAATTAAAAACATTTAATTATTTATTGCCTAATAATTCACATATATATTATATTTCAATTATACAAAAATACTCACTTTCATTAAGTTAAAATCTCTTCGTAGTACACCGACTAAATGCAAGCCGAATACCCAAACCTATCTCATCAGATGAGCTATCTAGCGATAAAATAACCTTATGGGATGCCCCTATTCCTTCCCATCCTTCAAGACTTGAATGGTGAGAAGGTGAAATTAATATTTTGTTATTAGAAAGATAAACAGAACAATTTAGCATATTAGCTAAAAGTTGACGTTTTGAGCGATAGTTATATTTATACTGTAATAATTCTAGCCATGAATCCCAGTTTTTTTTTATATTTTCCTTTTTAAAGAGTTTGTCATATTCCTCATCTTTGAGCTGAGTTCGACTATTCTCTAAAACTTTAATTAAACTTTCGCCAAGCTCCTTATTTGAACATGTTAAAGAAAGTATAATTGATGAAAAATTAGGATCGAGTGTCATTAGCCCATAGCCAGATTCCGTATTTAAGCAAAAAAATTTATCTGTCATTACTATCAAAGCACAATACTCATTATCGTTAATAAACGTCATCATTTTACCTGCGTTATTTTTACTTCAATATTCATACTTTCTCCATAAGCTACCGCACGATTAATTTCAATCCATTGGGCCTTTGTTGTCGATTGTGGTACAGCAAGCCAAATTTCTCGTTTTGCTATCATTTCTGAATGTAAATTAACTCCTGACAATCTATAACCTTCAAATTTTGCAGCATCATCTATATTACCTTTAATTGTATTATAAATTTGTTTTGGTCGATTAAGTTTACTCATCGTTTGAGTATCTAGGCTTTTTGCACTTATTGCTACTTTATCTTTAGCAATATAAAAATCAAATGTTTTAAAATTTTTTGGCAATCTAGTGTGAACAGGTAAGCTTTTCGCAATAGAGTTTTCCCATGACATTCCTTGTGTATTTATATTTCCTCCCCCAGAAGACCATTTCATACCAATTTCAGAAGCAGAAATTGTTTTACTTGCTGAATTTCTACCAAAATATCTAATAGCAAAATCGCTTAATTCTTTAACTAAAAAACCAGCACTAACAAGAAAAAACTGGTTATCTGGCTCTGAGATCCACGATGAAAACTTTAACCAAGAAGGAGTGTTTACATCTATTTTATCTAAATCTTGCGAATTCCAATATTGAACATATTGTTTAGCTATCTCAGTTTGCATTGTATCAGCACCAAGATAGCTAGCCCAATATGGTCTTTTAGTTAATTCAAGTGCATTTTCAATTCTTTTTTTCTTGATCTCTATAACTGCTAACGGATTAGTATTTAATTCAACATCTAGTTTTAAACTATTTTCATTGCTAAAAACTGTATATTTGTCGATTATCTTTGATAGGCATTCAGCATTAGACCCACATTTATGTATTTCTCGATCGAAATCCATCGAAATATCATGAAATAAATGGTTGAAACGGAATATATTCTCAGCTGAACTAGCACCACTATATACACCACCTGGCTCACCAGTAAAAACACCACCGGCAATACCACCAAATAATCTAACAAATTGCGCTTGTGATTCTGATTTTCTCTGCCATCCCTCAGCCTTAATAGTGTTATCACCCAATGAAATAGCAGCAATTTCAGCAGCTAAGCTACCTATAACTGCACCATTAATATTTCCTCCACTAATTTGGGCAGATAAACCAGATAATGTTGCATGACTTAAAACCTTTCCTGCATGCCCTAATACCGCGCCATTATCACCAATTAAATTGGCGCCTTCGGCATGAAGCTGACTACCGATATTGCTTAATAGCGCGGTTTTAAAATTATCAATAAAACTGCCACCTTGAATGGCTGTGCCCAATGTTGAACTAACGACTGAATGAGAGGCAACGCGTTGTGCAACTTGATTCCATGTTGCGCTATCGGTCGCAAGTAACTTGCCTGTTGAAGGTAATGTTCCACCTTGGATTGCCTGATCCCAACCCATAAATTGGTCAAGACCCTGAAGTGCCCCCGCAACCACCATACTCGTCACCACAGACTTGACCGTGTCGCTACGCCCCAGTGATTCAAGTGTTTTAGAGATATTGCCTTGGTTTTCAGCTAAAGAGACCGCCGCTTGCGAAACTAAAGAGGCAAAACCTGCTTGTGCTGCAACCGATGCCGTTGAAGCCACGCTTGCTGAAGCACCCGCCGCAATGGTTGCTTTACTTGCCATTCCACCAATAGTTGCCGCGGTTGCTGTACCGTAAGTGGCAACTCCCACTGCAATAGCGATAACCGCACCAACAACAGGATTTAATTGTTTTGTTTTATCATCCCAATCAGAATAGGTATCTTTAACTAAATTCCAATTAACGTTTTGATGATGTTGAAGCTCTTTAAGCCATGCATATTCTGGAGTGTTACTTAAAACTGTTAATGCTTGTTCTAGTGATTGTCCTTTTTGAGCTTTAATATCAGCAGATATACCTTTAGGAGCATCAATAGTCAGTTTTCCACCAATATAAAGTGTCGGCAATGCCCAACTCTCTTTGATATATCCCTGATTGCGCTGAGTAATATAAATATCTTTTGAATTAGTAATAACTTGCTTAAATGCTGTATTTTTAACTGCTTTAAAATTAACTTTTCCTATTTTACTGGTTAATTTTGCATTCTTCGCTGTTTCTAGTTTGCTCGCTTCTAAGGTAATATCATCTTTAGCAAATAAATTAATATCGCCATTAGCGATAAACTCGGTAACTTTATTATTTGTATTATGACGTTTTTTCGTGTATTTCTTTTTGGTAGTACATAAAGTCCATCGATTACATTTTTTCTTCTCTTCTTCGTAATAACTCGATTCTTCCATCGCTTGTGCGTAAAGAAATCCACCTTTAGCAGCAATATCTATCTCTTTATTGGCAGTCAATTTTGATGCTTGAAATAAAATACTGCCTTCAGATAATAGAGTTAAATTATTGCCACTATTAATTTCAGTACTAACTTGTTTGTGAATTTCTTCTAACTTAGAGCCCGACTCTTTACGAAAATGTGTTTTTACCGATCCCAATTGAATATTACCACCACTGGATATCGTAATGTCACCATCTGATTTGAATGAGCTTCCTTCTGTTATTAACACACCTGATGACGCAATAGAAATACCTTTATTTCCTATAATAGCCGCTGTGCTATACTGAATGTCTTGAGCATCTTCGTGGGGGTCTTTGATGGCAGAATAAGCATTTGCACCCAGCTTTATATTCCTACCAGCTAATACAATGACTTTATCTTTTGAATTTAATACTGTTGAACTTAAATCAACATCACGCGCTGCATTTAAGATAAGGTTATCGTCTGAAAATAACTTAGATTGTAATTGAGGATAATAAATATCACTAAAGAAAGGATCGGCTTCTTTTATTGATTTTGAAGCAAGGAAAATATCCTGCCCTGCATTAAAGGTTATTCCTTTATCACTATGATATTTTATTCCTTGACTAATAATATCTTTACCTGAAGTAAAAGCTATATTATTACTTTCCAAAATCCCCATGTTAATTAAAAATGCTGGAATATACCCACTATCTCTAATAAAAGGTACTAAATTAAAAAGAAAAGATTCATCACGATTTATTTTAATATCTTCTAGCGCAGATAAATTTAATTCATTGGATTTATTAATTATTACATTTGAAATATCAATATTTTTCCCAGAATTAAAATATATTTTTTCAGGAATATCAACATATGGTGATTTAATACCTTTTAGAGTATAAAATTTGGTAGGATTAAATAAATGACTAATATTTCCCTTTTTAGTTATAGCAGAAAAATATTTTGCTGTTACATCTATATTCTCAAATTTTATAGTATCTATCGATGTCAAACTTATATTTTCATCAGCTAGCAATTTTGAATTATTTATGTTTATACTTTTATCAGCAATAATAGATAAAGAATCGTTTGCTGTTAAATTTAAAGAAACATTCACATTATTAGCATTTAATAATATATTTTTAGCTAATATAGTATTTTCAAAATCTGATAACCCTCTGAATTTTTTTATTTCTTTTTCTGTAAATGGAAGTTTACGCTCTAAATCTATACTGTTTTTAAAATCTAATACTAAATTATTACCTGCTTTTATTATATAATCAGAGACATCATTTACAGAAAATTCATAATGACTACCCGTTTTCACAAAAGGAACAAAATGACTTACCTTATTAAATTTAGCTTCATCAAGCTTATATTTTATTATATCATCCCGATAATAAAGATGAGCATTATCATTAGAATAATGTTCCCATTTATTAAGATATGCAGAACGATAATAATATAATCTTGCACTGCTTCCTGTTGCAATTAAATTATTATCTGCAATAATTCTAGATTGGTTATTAATAAAATCATTAGATTGTATATATAAATTATTTCCTGAAGAAATAATACTAGGAACATATTTATTACTTTTTTCAAAATATGAACGTTCTACATTAACTCCTCCATTATTTTTTAAATCTAAAATATCAAACCATTTTTTATAAGAGAAATTTTTCAACTCAGGAAATGTAATAACTAAAAGAAAATCATCAGTAGGACTTCTAGATGGAAGGAGGAGGTGATTACCGATATTTATAGAGAGTTTAGAATCAGGCTCTTGTTTTATCTCTTTAAATAAAGGTGTTATAGATTCATTAACCAATTTCTTAGTTCGAATAATCAAATCACCCTTTTCTGTTTTTATCGTGGCTGATTGATTTTCAATTAAAGTACTTGGATCACCCTGCGCATTTCTCTGTATCCATAAATTATCTTTCGCTTGAATAATCGCTTTTTCGCCTTTATTCGTGAGTTTATCTGCGAATAAACGCATATCTTTCTCTGAGATAACTTCACTATGATTAATCAGCGTATTAGTTGCTAAAGTAATATCTCTTTTTGCTTTTAACTTTGTATTACTATTAATTTGTAGTTCTTTACTACTAACATTAATATCTTGATCAGATTGAATATTGCCATTAAAGGTAATTTTTCCATCAACGGTTAAATTCACACTGTTTTGATTTGTCTGAATATTACTTAAATTAACACCAACACCTTTTTCTGTACTGACTAGACATATTTGATTGGCATACATTCCACCTAGCACTTTCGTATCAATAGACAGCGTAGGTTTAACGCCTTCACCATTAATGCTATTTACTGTACCTTTATCAAAATCGATACGGTTATTACCTTGCATTAAAGAAAGGGTTTTAGCGTTAATTTTTCCATTTAATTCAATACTACGGCTGATAATGTCGGCATAATCCTGAGTTTGGAGATCTATACCTTGCGTACCAATAACAACACCACCTTTTTTCACTTCTATTGCCGAATAAGCACCTTGAGGGTTAAAAAGAGGTTTTCCTGTTGTGAGCGTAATTGCTGGGGTATTTATAAACGAACAGCCATCACACGTAATGCCATTTGGATTAGCAATAACAACTTTCGCTTGTTCTCCTGCAACTTCCAGTTTTCCTTGTAATTGTGAGCGCCCATTTCCCACCACTTCATTAATAATTAAATGAGCAGCACTACCTTTTAAATGAGTATTGGCATTCACTTGTTTGGCTAATTGTGTGTTAACAGAAGTTGTCGCATTATTAAGTACAACACCTTGCTTGCTAACATTGAACGAATGAAACTTATTATGAGAAATACCAAGATTATTAGGTGTTGAAATATTAATAATAGGAACAGTATTTTGTTGATTAACTTTAATCGTTTTATCGGATGGCGTAATTGCTGAGCTCCAAGCTGGATGTAATGGATAAATAGCAATGACATAAGCTATGCCATAACTTATTAAACGTTGTTTCCAAGAAATATCCTTTTCACACATAAAAACTCCTAACATTTAAATAGCAAGAGAAATGGACCAATAAAAAGACCAGCAATCTGGCTTTAATGATCTGGGATAAAACATAGGTTTATTAATTAATATCTGAGAAGAAAAAGTGGAATGATAGAAAGAAGCACCTATTGCACTTCCAATTATTTTATTCTTTTCTGTTTCATATTGATCTGAATGGGCGACACCATAATCAAGTGCAAAAATAAAATTCCACTTACTTAAAAATGAAGTTATTGGTGATATATTTATTTCATTGCGCCAATAAAACCCACTATTAGCATTAAAATTTATTTCTTTATATCCACGAACAGCTTTTATTCCATCTATTGCTATTTTTTCTGAACCATAAAGATTATCAGGCGTATATTGACTATGAAATGAAGTAAGATAGGAAAACTGATCAGTCAATAAATATTGATAGCTTAAATTTAAACTTAATTTTCGATATTGACTACGAGGTGAATTATCAGCAATATAATCAGGTGTCGCACCAAAAAGAGAGATCCCAAACTCAGCAGTTGGATTAATGATTAAATATCCATTATGTAAACTTAAAGTATATTCAGGGCTGAATGATAAAGAAGTCAATGTGGGACTATTTATTAATAATTTTTGTTGTACTAACTGTGTTTTTACTTTCTTATGCTTTAACGTTCCCTTTAGTGTTATTCGTTGTTTATTATCTCGATAAACTAGACGACTAATATCAAATTGCTGATCTCTATTTTTGTTTTTATAAATATATTTGTGATTATTTTGGAAGGAATAAGACGAACTACTATCAGATAACTGGTATTGATAAAACCAATAGCCATAAGGGATATTCACACTTGCAGTATAAGCACGAGAATAGTGAGCATGAGGGAAATCTGTATTTGTTTTTAGTGAAAAAATCCACTGTTCACCCAAGCCAAATAAAGAATCTATTGTTGTCGTGTTAGTAAGTAAGATCTTTCCTGTTGTTTCTGTTCCTGAATTATCAATTGTTAATCGATTCTTTAAAGGGAGTTTTTTAGCTTTTCGATTAATAGTTACAGATGAATATCCCACACTATCGCTTGGTTGAATATCCAAGGCATATTGCGCTGTCGTTAACCGATTAAGCTGTTCTAATCCATGTTCTAAATCTCGTAGATTTAAAATTTTTCCTTTGGAGGAAGGAAAAATAATATCGACTAATCTAGATGAAATACCATTAATAGAAATATCTTTTATTCTGCCTTCAATAATCTTTATTACTAACTTATGATTAGAAAGATCTTGCTCTGGTATAATAGCCTGGGAAGTAACGTAACCTTTTTTAATATAATTATTAGTAATTGATTTAGCCACCTCTTGCATATCATTTAATGTTAGACATTGTTGCAGGTACGGTGAAATTACTTTAGATTTCTGTCTATCATCTAATAAAGTATTTCCTGTAAGGTCAACTTTATCAATAAGAAAGCAATTACTATTTACATTTTTATTATTCAAAGAAAAACTATTTTTGCTAACGAGTAAAAATATAAAGAAGAATAAGTTTATTTTTTTAAATTTATGCATATATAAGTCATCCTTAAAGAGATGTTTATATATTTACATAGGAAACGCATTTTAAAGGTTATCATTAAATAGTAGATGTATAAGGCTTTTGGAAAAAGTTCTTTCAGCAAATATTGACAAGTTTCTATTAACCCTATATTGCTAGATACTTAACTTGCACTTAGCTTACATTAAAAAAATAAGGCTAATAATAATGAAACACTTACAACTCAACAAAACACAATTTCGCTTAAGCGATAAACTCTGTTTACAAATTGACAATTTAGCCATAAATGAAGGTGAAAGTTGGGCATTTGTAGGCAGTAATGGAAGTGGCAAAACCGCCTTAGCAAATGCATTATGCCAAGAAGGTATTTTGCTCTCTGGTGAGTTTATCAATACATTTTCTCGCCCGATTAGTCTCTCTTTTGAAAAACTGCAAAAAATGATTGAAGAAGAGTGGCGTCGTAATAACACAGATTTATTAAGTGAAGGTGAAGACGATACTGGCTTAACCGTTGCTCAAGTTATTCAAATGCAGGTAAAAGATGATGACAGATGCTTTTTATTAGCAAAGCAATTTGGTGTTGAATACCTTTTATCAAGACGTTTTAAATATCTATCTACAGGTGAATCTCGAAAAATATTGCTTATTCAACTTTTAATGAATAAACCTGATTTAATTATTTTAGATGAGCCTTTTGATGGATTAGATGTTGATTCTCGCCGTGCTTTAAATGAATTGTTAACACTATTACATCAACAAAATCTAACTATCGTACTAATTCTAAATCGTTTTAACGATATTCCTGATTTTATTCAGTATGCAGGTCTACTGATTAATTGTGAATTGGTAGCCAACGGCAAGAAAGAACAAGTTTTATCTGACTCAGTAATAGGCCAATTATCTCACAGTGAAACGCTAGAAAATCTCACATTACCTGAACAAGATTCGCCTGATGCCATTCCTCAACTATCGCCGACTCTTTCTCCTATTGTGCTAAACGATGGTGTAGTGAGCTATAACGACAAACCTGTTCTTCACCATTTAAGCTGGGAGGTAAAACCTCAGCAACATTGGCAGATTTTAGGCCCTAATGGTGCAGGAAAATCGACACTATTAAGTTTAATTACGGGTGATCACCCTCAAGGCTACAGCAATGACTTAACGCTATTTGGCCGTAAAAGAGGAAGTGGTGAAACAGTATGGGAAATTAAACGCCATATCGGTTATGTCAGTAATGCCTTACATCAGAGTTACCGTGTTTCTTCAACGGTAAAAAATGTCATTATTTCAGGTTTTCATGACTCTATTGGCATTTATCAAGCAATTACAGATAAACAGCTTAAACTCGCTGATGAATGGTTAGCGTTAATTGGTTTAACCGCACATGCTAATCATCCATTCCATTCCTTGTCGTGGGGTCAACAGCGCTTAGTTTTAATTGTTAGAGCATTAGTTAAGCACCCTACTTTGCTCATTCTCGATGAACCACTGCAAGGATTAGACACAACAAACCGACTCTTAGTACAGCGTTTTATTGATATCATGATAAGCCACAGTAATACGCAACTTTTGTTTGTAAGCCACCATCAAGAAGATGCGCCATTATGTATTACTCATCGATTGACTTTTATTAAAGAAGGCGAAATTTATCGTTACCAGCAAGAAATTTGTTAAATGTTGATTTTTACTGCCATAATCAGGGCAATGATTTTATAAATTAACGCTAAACTTAGGTCTGAATTTTTATTTAAATCGACATTTTCTTGCTTGTTATTTAAACAATAATAAATAAAGGATCTGTCGTTTTTATGGACGTCTTTTTCGTCTATTTTTCATACAAAACGGATATTTTGTTTTTTTACGCCGATCCAGCTAGATTAATAGCTTGAACGATTAAGCAAAAGGTGTGACAACTGCGCAATAATTCATCGAATAAACGACATTTTTGACTTAATCCCCCTTGTTTTGTCACTTATGTTTGGCGTTCTTGTCGATGATCCATATAATGATTGAAGTGCTAATTTTAAACTTATATTAAGAAAGTAATTATAGGAGTCTAAACTATGGCAGTAACTAAGCTTGTGCTAGTTCGACACGGTGAAAGTGTATGGAACAAAGAAAACCGTTTTACAGGCTGGACTGACGTTGAGCTGTCCGAAAAAGGCCGTAATGAAGCGCAAGAAGCAGGTAAACTACTGAAAGCTGAAGGTTTCGTTTTTGACTATGCATATACTTCTGTTCTGAAACGCGCAATTCACACCCTGTGGAACATTCTTGATCAAGTTGATCAACAATGGCTGCCAGTTGAAAAATGCTGGAAATTAAACGAACGTCATTACGGTGCTCTGCAAGGCTTAAACAAAGCTGAAACTGCTGAAAAATATGGTGATGAGCAAGTTAAACAATGGCGTCGTGGTTTTGCTATCACTCCACCAGAATTAACTAAAGACGATGAACGTTTCCCTGGTAAAGATCCTCGTTATGCATCTTTAACTGCGGCAGAACTGCCATTGACAGAAAGCCTAGCATTAACTATCGACCGTGTAACGCCATACTGGGAAGAAGTTATCAAACCACGTGTTGCTTCTGGTGAGAAAGTGATTATTGCAGCTCACGGTAACTCACTGCGTGCTCTGGTTAAATACCTAGACAACATGAGTGAAGATGAAATTCTTGAGCTGAATATCCCAACAGCAGTACCTTTAGTTTACGAATTTGATGAAAACATGAAACCAATCAAACGTTACTACTTAGGTAATGCTGACGAAATCGCAGCAAAAGCAGCCGCTGTTGCTAACCAAGGTAAAGCCAAGTAATTTTACTGTTATTTTGAGTTATATAAAAAATGCCACTTTTAAAAGTGGCATTTTTATACTTAAATTTAATTATTACGCTTTATTACGACGTGCTACAACTGCATCTGCTAATTGGCGTAACAGCGTTTCGGTGTCATCCCAGCCAATACAGGCATCAGTGATGCTTTTGCCATAAACCAGAGGTTCACCACTTTCTAATGATTGATTACCTTCTTCTAAATGACTTTCAACCATAACACCAATTAATGCTTTTTCGCCTGCGCTAATTTGTTGGCAAATATCGGCACCAACTTCCATTTGTTTCTCAAATTTCTTGCAACTATTGGCGTGGCTGAAGTCAACCATCACATTTTGTGGTAAACCTGCTTTTTTAAGCCCTTCTTTTACCACTGCAACATGTTCAGCGCTGTAATTTGGCTCTTTACCACCACGTAAAATAATATGGCAATCGCCATTACCCGCTGTGCGCACAATGGCTGAATGACCCCATTTAGTGACAGAAAGAAAACAGTGTGGCGATCCTGCGGCATTAATTGCATCAATAGCAACTTTAATAGTTCCATCTGTACCATTTTTAAAACCAACAGGACAAGATAAACCTGAAGATAACTCACGGTGTACCTGAGATTCAGTAGTACGAGCACCAATAGCACCCCAACTCATTAAATCAGCAACGTATTGAGGTGTTATCATATCTAAAAACTCGCCAGCAGTTGGCAAGCCACTATCGTTGATAGTTAATAAAAGATTACGAGCAATACGCAAGCCTTCATTAATATCAAAGGTATGATCCATATGAGGATCATTAATTAAGCCTTTCCAGCCTACTGTTGTGCGTGGTTTTTCAAAATAAACACGCATAACAATTTCAAGTTTATCTTTAAGCTCTTCTCTGATGAGGCTTAAACGTTGCGCATACTCCAATGCAGCTTTCGGATCATGAATAGAACAAGGTCCAATTACCACTAATAGACGATCATCTTTTCCAGCGAGGATTTGATGAATAGCTTCACGGGCATGACGAACTGTAAAAGCCGCGTTATCAGTTGCTGGAAACTTTTCCAATAAAGCAACTGGCGGTAAGAGTTCATTAATTTGTGTTATTTTAAGGTCATCATTTTGATAATTCATTCCCGTGTATCCACTCTATGTTATCTAGTCAATGTTATTATTGCTTTTCCAATCTAACCATTCATTTTCTATCTGTAAACACCCTTTCAACCTAAAGCATCTATAGTCACCTTTCTAAAAATTTCAACATAAAGGGAAATAGCGTATTTAAGCGAAATAATGATTCAAAATTGCGGTAAAAATAAGAATAAAGACAACGAATAGTAAGGCTAGAGAGAAAGATAACTCTACCAGCCTTTTTTATTAGGAGAGATAATTATTTTTGCTAGAGCGTTTTGCTGTTTTGATCCACAAACGAGAACCATTGATAGCGATAGCCAGTAAAATGATATATTCAACAGACATTGCATAAACGCCTTGTTTGTAGAATATAATAATACTAATCACATTAATAACTGACCAAACTAGCCAGTTTTCAACTAATTTCCGCGTCATTAAGATCATTGCCACAATGGAAAGAACCGTCATTGTAGAGTCCCAGAATGGGTAAGCATCAGGTTCAAGAACTGGTGTAGCTAAACTTGCACCAAAGACATTTAATATATCAACAGCAACAACAGCTAAATAACCAAATACAGTATCAATATTGAAAGTAAGAGCAGCAATGGCAGCTATCGAAACAACGATTAAGAATAGACGATGACTCGATTTTAACCAACGTATTCTTAGCGTAGCTTGCTCAAAGTCATTCACTCTGCTCCATGCATACCATCCATAAATATTAGCGGCAAAGAAAAATATTTGAAGGAGTAAGCTTGCGTATAGCTGAATTTGGAAAAAAATAATGGCAAACAAAGTGACATTAATAAGTCCAAATAAATAGTTGATAATTTTTTCCTGGCTTGCAAGCCAAATACACAATAAACCAGCGATGGTGCCAACAGCTTCAATCCATGAGAGTGGATATCCACCGTCTCCGAGTGGGATATTGACTAAAATATTATTGATACTAAACCAACTCATCACATCCATTTTACAACCCCGACTTAATCATAGAAAAAACAAAGAAAATATGGGTTATTGCGACATCTTTGCAAAGTAGTAAAGATATATTATAAATTCATATTTATAATGGTACTTAGTTTCTAATATTAAACATTGTGTTTCTGATTTAGAAAAACAACAAACAAATGTTTTATATATTAAACAAAATATTCTAATTTTACTTTTTAAACAATAAAAACGACAAATAACTTTATTACATTTTACTTATTAGAGAGAAATATGGAGCCAACAACACGTTTAATCGATCGCATGCTATCTTTTGCACTCCTTGATCCTAGAATTGAAGCGGTAGTACTAACAGGATCGTTAGGACGCAATAGAAAGATAGACAGTTATTCTGATATTGATATAGAGCTTATCGGTTATGGTGCGACAGAGCTCGCAAAAAACCAACATTGGTTATCACAATTCGGTGATGCTCTTGTCAGCTTACAGTTGGAGTGTGAAGATCCCAAAAGTAAGTTTTGGCCTATTTATTTACATGTTTTAGCTCAAGGTCGCAAAATAGACATTATGATGGCAGAGCCTGAGCGTATTTTTAACATGAAAACTGAAGGGCTTAGCCCAATTTACCAGCGTGGGTATCAAATCTTACTTGATAAAACGAGTTTATGTGACGGGCTTCCTGAAATTGGCACTATAACACCCCCTACGCTTTCAAAAGAGCAAGCATGTAATAATGCTCAAGAATTCTGGTTTGAGGCGACACAAGTCGCTATAGCCATTCTACGCCATGAATTTTGGTCTGCAAATTATCGTATACATGATATGCGTGAATGGCTGATGGCGTTACTTGAACAAGTTGCGTTACACAATGCGCCAACACAAGATGTGTGGTATCAAGGGAAAAACTTAAAAGAATGGCTACCTAAATTTTATTCATTGCGTTCATTGGAAAGTACTCTTGCAATGAGTACCCCCTATGAATCAGCAGCAACACTTTCAATTATGATGGCATTTTTTCTTGATGCATCGAAACGCCTCAATCACCCTATTGATACAGCAATAAAAACGCAAGAATTGGTCAGTGATTGGTTAATCGATAATGAATTTTTGACTGAAAATGAATACAGTCAAATCACGTCATCAATTATTTGTCATTACTGATTTGAATGTCATTTTAGATTAAGGTTAGGTAGTTTTTTCCATTTTGAGAAAACTATCTTCATTGTTTAATAAAGCGATAAATTACACTATCAGAAACAGAAAGCTAAGTGTTTGTTTATTATTTATGGAATGATAGTTTAGGGAATAATAAATATACAGGAAGAGGTTTGAAATGGTGGGTCGTGGGCGATTCGAACGCCCGACCAATTGATTAAAAGTCAACTGCTCTACCGACTGAGCTAACGACCCATTTCAATAAAAACGGATTGGTATTCGAAAATGGTGGGTCGTGGGCGATTCGAACGCCCGACCAATTGATTAAAAGTCAACTGCTCTACCGACTGAGCTAACGACCCTTTTTCGAACTCGCCACATTCTCTGTGGCAACGGCGGGTAATAATACTGATTTAATGTTTTTGTGCAACGTTTTTTTTCAAAAAAAAGTTCAACCGTTGAAAAAACAATCATTTAACCCCGAAAATGCAACATTTACATTACGGGGTCAATAATTAAAGTGTTCCTAGCTGCTTTTGCGCTAATTTAGCGCCAGCGCTATTTGGATATTGCTTAATCACTTGTTGGTAAACAGCTTTAGCATTATCCTTTTGCCCTTTCTCTTGCATGATCAAACCAATTTTATAAAAGGCTTCACTTGCTTTTTGAGATTTTGGATAATTTTTAACAACGATAGCAAACGTGCTTGCAGCCTGATCCTTATTACCCTTTAGATAATACATCTGACCCAACCAAAATTGTGCATTTGATTGATAGCTAGACTTTGGATAGTTATTGATAAAGTTGTTTAATTCAACAATTGCCTTATCGTAATCTTTAGAATTCAATACGATATCAATTGCTGCATTATAATCGGCCTTCTCATCACCTTGCCCTGAGCTAGTTGCAGCAGGAGATGCTGAAGAAGCAGTATTATCAGGTTGAGTGGCTTCTGTTGATGTTGAAGCTCCGCCACCAAGGCTATCTAATTGTTGATAGATATTGCGTTGGCGTTCAACAACTTGATTTAACTGGTATTGATTTTCCTGAATTTGACCACGTAACATATCAATATCACGCTGAGAATCAGCGAGTTGTTGCTGTAATTGGGTCAAAAGCTGGCTGTGAGCATTTGAAAAACGCTCAAGTTGGGCGAGTCGTTCATCGGTCGAACCTGAACCGATATTACTGATTGGCGCTTGGGCAATAGCGGCTACAGGAGCCGCTACGCCAACCAGTAACAACAGACTCATCAAGAAAGGTCTGAAGTTACTGTTGTTCATGCCGTTCTCTTAGTAATCCAGTACTGCACGACGGTTTTTCGCGTAAGCGGCTTCGTCATGACCCAGTACAGCTGGTTTTTCTTTACCGTAAGAAACGATTGACAGTTGATCAGCTGATACGCCTTTACCTTGCAGGTACATTTTCACAGCGTTAGCACGACGTTCGCCCAGAGCGATGTTGTATTCTGGAGTACCGCGTTCGTCAGCATGACCTTCTACAGTGATACGTACTGATGGATTTGCACGCAGGAATGCTGCGTGTGCATCTAACAGGTTAGCGTAGTCTGAGTTAATGTCATATTTGTCGAAACCGAAGTAAACGATGTTTTGCTGTTTCAGTTGTTCTAATTGCTGACGTGCTAATTCTTCAGCAGTAGGACCTTGTTCAACAACTGGTACATTGTTTGTATCAGCTTGTTCGTCGTTTTTGTTTGAGCTACATGCTGCAACAGCAACGAGTGGTAATGCTAACATCAACCCTTTAAACACTTTGTTTAATTGCATCTCTATTTGTTCCTTTATTTGTTTGCCATACATAATTTTTATGCATCACATAAACGGTGACCAGGCAGGTGCTTTAACCTGACCATCAGTCGCCGGAAGACGCGCTTTGAAACGTCCATCAGTCGATACTAGCTGCAAAATGGTGCCTAAGCCTTGTGTAGAGCTATAAATAACCATTGTGCCGTTAGGCGCGATGCTTGGCGTTTCATCCAGAAACGTATCTGTTAGATATTGTACGGAATTCGTTTCCAGATCCTGCTTAGCGATATGTTGCCTACCGCTTTCAGAACTCACCATAACTAAGAAACTACCATCTGGGCTTACTGCTGGGTTCTGGTTTTGTTTACCTTCCCAAGTAATGCGCTCTGGTGTTCCACCGTTAATATTAACCTTATAAATCTGAGGATTTCCACCTTGATCTGAAGTATAGACCAAAGTTTGTCCATCTGGCATCCAAGTTGGCTCGGTATTATTACTTCTACCATTGGTTACCTGTGTCATATTCCCACTCGCTAAATCCATAACATACAGATTTAAGCTACCGCTCTTAGAAAGAGCAAATGCAAGTTTAGAACCATCAGGTGAAAATGAAGGTGCACCATTATGTCTTGGGAATGATGCAATTTGGCGAATTTCACCTGTTGCTAATGTTTGTACCACTAAAGCAGATTGACCACTTTCAAAGGTCACATATGCAAGTTTAGCACCATCTGGCGACCATGCTGGTGACATTAATGGCTGTGATGAACGATAAACACGATCTTGGTTAAATCCATCATAATCTGAAACGCGCAATTCATAAGGATATGCGCCACCATTTGTCACAACAACATAAGCAATACGTGTACGGAATGCACCACGAATACCAGTCAGTTTTTCAAAAACTTCATCACTAGCAGTATGTGCAGAGTAACGTAACCATTTCGATGGCACTTTAAACTCACTTTGAGATAAAACTGCACCCGGTGAGCCTGCAACATCCACTAACTGATAGCTAACTAAATATTGACCATCCGCTGATGGTTGCACACGTCCCACAACAACAGAATCAATGCCTAATGCAGTCCAAAGTGCAGGCTGGACTTCAGAAGCAGTAACCGGTTGTTGAGGTATACGAGATACATCAATCGGATTGAATTTTCCGCTATTACGTAAATCAGCTGCAATGATGCCAGCAACATCTTCTGGCATTTGACCAGTACCTTCCCATTTAAAAGGAACGACACCGATAGGGCGTGCAGTATTCACCCCTTGTGTAATTTCAATTCGAACCTCAGCGTTAGCCAGAGTGGTTACGCATAATATTAAAAGTCCGAAAATAACATTTAATGCCTGCTTCATCATGTCTCCCTTTTATTATTGCGGTTATTACGCAATAACGCACAGAATAGTAACAAACGCTTTTCAACAACACCATACAACGCATCAATAACATTCTAAAATAGCTATAAATTAGTGTATGTTTTCCTACAATCAGACAGTTTTATGGTTTAAACTCAATTACTGATGATTTTACTTGTTCATAAACATCTTTCGGTGGCTTAGGTAATTTAGCGGTATTCGCTGCTCTTAATGCCACTTGACATAAAGAAGGATCCCCCCCTACAACCTTCGCACTGATTAGCAAGCCATCAGGTGCAATACTGACTTTTAGTTCACAAGTTCGCCCTTTATACAACTCAGGGTCAATAAACTTCTGCTCAATAGCCGTTTTCACTTGTCCAATATAAGTAGCAACACCTGCATTATTAGCACCAGTGCGATTTCCACCGCCTTGCCCCGCTGCTGAAGCACCACTTTGTTTACTACCATCAGCCATTAAGCCATCAAGTAAACTATCTACCGCTTTACTTTGCTGTTGTGCTGCGGCTTTTGCTTTAGCCTCTGCAGCAGCTTTGGCTTTTGCCTCTGCGGCTGCTTTTGCTTTAGCATCTGCTTCAGCTTTCGCTTTTGCATCGGCCTCTGCTTTGGCTTTAGCATCAGCCTCGGCTTTAGCTTTTGCCTCTTCCGCTTTTTGTTTCGCTGCTAACTCAGCTTGTTTTTTTGCTTCGGCTTCAGCTTGTTGTTTAGCATCCGCTTGTTCTTTTAAGATGCGATCACGCTCTGCTTTCGCTTGCGCAGCTGCTTCTTCTGCAACTTTTTGTTCTTCTTTTGCTTTCGCAGCGGCTAATGCAGCTTCACGTTTTTGAGCTTCTGCCGCCTCTTTCGCTTGTAAACGTTCAACTTCTAACGTTTTCAAACGTTCTTGTTCTTTCATTTGCTGCTGACGCAACTCTTCTTCTTGTTGCTCTGCACGCTCTTTACGCACTTGCTCGGCTTTTTGGACGTTAGCTTGTTGCGCTTTCTGCTGATTATACTGTTGTACCACAGCATTAGGATCGACCATAATAGCATCAATAACTTGCCCGTCTTCTCCACCGCCACCACCTAAATCCCATTTCTGAGTTAATGACCCCCAGATAAGCAATGCGATAACGAGTAAATGCAAGGCGGTAGACAAGATAACTGAACCGCTCAATTTACTTCGGATTGGTTTCGTCTTCTTTCCCACGCTATCATCCAAACTTATTTCAACCTAATTACATAGGTTGAGTCATTAAACCTACAGATTTAACACCTGCTTGACGTAACATGTTGAGCGCTTTAATTATCTCATCATAAGGAACATCTTTAGCACCGCCAATAAGAAATACAACTTTCGGATTTTTTTCCAATTGTCGTTTGGCTTCAGCCATAATCTGTTCTTGTGGTAATAATTCTAATACTTCCTGATCAACACGAATGTTGTATTGCCCAACACCTGCAACTTCGACAATCACAGGAGGGTTATCGCTACTTGAAACAGTTTGTGTCTCTGTTGCTTCAGGAAGATCAACCTCAACACTTTGCGAGATAATAGGTGCTGTTGCCATAAAAATAAGTAACAGTACCAATAATACGTCTAGCAAAGGAACAATGTTAATCTCTGATTTTACGCCTCGGCGGCTACTGCGACCCCGTGCCATCAGCTCTCTCCTTCTGCGTTAACTATTTCTTTTCTGCGGAGGCAAAAGCTTGGCGATGTAAAATCGTCAGAAACTCTTCCATAAAGTTATCGTAACTTTGTTCCAGTTTATTTACACGTTGCGTAAACCGGTTATAAGCCATAACTGCGGGGATTGCCGCAAATAAACCGATAGCTGTTGCAATCAGAGCTTCAGCAATGCCGGGTGCGACCATTTGTAATGTTGCTTGTTTAACACTACCTAATGCAATAAATGCGTGCATGATCCCCCAGACTGTACCGAACAGACCAATATATGGGCTGATAGAACCGACAGTACCAAGGAAAGGAATATGATTTTCTAAAGATTCTAATTCACGATTGAAAGAGACACGCATTGCCCTTGATGCACCATTAACAACCGCATCAGGAGCATGAACGCTTGCTTGATGCAAACGTGCAAATTCTTTAAAGCCAGAATGAAAAATCTGCTCTGAGCCAGATAACTCATCACGACGAGCTTGGCTATCTTTATATAAACGTGCCAAATCAGTACCTGACCAGAATTTATCTTCAAAATCTGCAGCTTCACGATCGGCGGCATTCAAAACTTTAGTTCGCTGAATAATAATCGCCCAAGATGCAATAGAAAATCCGATTAAAAGCAACATGATCAACTTGACTAAAAGCCCTGCTTTTAGGAAGAGATCGATAACATTCATGTCAGCCACTACTTAAACTCCGCGATAATGGACTTAGGAAGCGCTACTGGCTTCATTTTTGATGAATCTACGCAGACAACGAGCACTTCTGCGCTACACAATACACAACCATCTTCATTAATAATCTTTTGAGAAAATGTCATTGAAGCACCACGCAATGTGGTAATTTCACTTTCTATTTGCAAAAGATTATCAAGTCGAGCTGGCGCAATATATTCTATTGATAATTTACGTACAACAAATACAACATGATCATACTCCCGTAAATCATGCTGATGAAAACCTTTTTCTCTGAGTAGTTCAGTTCTAGCACGTTCAAAATACTTCAGATAACTGGCATGATAAACAACACCACCGGCATCAGTATCTTCATAATAAACACGAACAGGCCAAAGAAACTGCATATTACCTCCCTTACATTTCCCGAGTTAAGTCCATAAAGAATGTAGTTATAAGTTACCTAACTATACTTAAGAGGTCGCTCTAAGGGAATCGTAGTAACGTAAAGAATAGAAAACGCAGTTTTCAGGCGCCAATCATAAACTCTTCTTTGCAACACGCAATATGCTTTGTGCTCTGAATAGAAAAAATATTTTTATTAAGACAACATAAAAATGCTTGCTAATTAGAAATTCATAGATTGTCTTATTTAGTAGTATTATTTTTAATGACAGAAAAAAACCAGTTTAAAAACTGGTTTTTCATATAAATCAATCAATTATTTGAGATTGGTGTTTCATGAAGATAGTGCCATTGCCAACACTCATCATGAGAATTGCGTCTCAATAACACCACAGATTCACGCATAAGAATTTTCTCATTTTCACTGTGTATTTCTTGATATCTGACAAGCGCCAAACAATCGGACTGGTAAATTATTTTATAATCGCCCGTTTTTATTTTCAGGCCACTTCTTTTTCCTGCATTTTGTCTGAACATCGCGATAACGTCATTATAACTCACTGCTTTTCCACTGATCCCTACCATTGAAAACTCTTGAGATAAAAAATTTTCTATTTTTGTAATGGCATCGACTGATAGGGGATATTGCGTAAAAACCGTTTCAATCTCGTCATGCAAAGATTTAATGCTTTCTATAATTGAGTCAGTATTAAAATTCATCTTGTATTTCCTGTGTAATAATTTTTTTCTTTAGTGTAAATAATAAAGTGAGAGGTAATATGCCTATTAATGCGCATATTAAAAAAGTCATGCTATAAGCTGTTTGTGGTAAACAAAAAAGAGAAAGAATATTAAACAACATAGCAACCATAGTTGCCCCGACACTAAAAACAACTTGTCTATTAATATTCCAAATAACACTTGCTTGAACTAATTTTTGTGCGCCGAAATCATATAACGCCGTAGTTTGTGCGGTGTTAGCACCAATCCCGCCACCCACACCGATAATTAGATAAGCAACAATAAGTAATGTAATATCGCTACTGCTATTTACAAATGTTAATAAAGAAATACCAATACTATGTAATAGCAATGCAATAATAAATAAGCGTTTCATTCCTAATTTATTATACAGCGCACCACTTATTGTCATTGAAAAAAAAGCACCTAGTGCATACAACAACATAAAAACACCTGTACCTTGACCGGTAAATTTTAAATATTGTTGTAAATAAAAAATAGCGAGAATATTTACTCCAGTAAAAACACCGGGAATGCAGTAATAAATAAAAATAGAGAGTGATAGATTTCTATTTTTTAATAATGCTAAATTAATAACCGGTGATGAATGGCGTCGATAATGGTAATAATAAAGTACAGCAAAAATTATTGAGAATACGGCAATCACTAAAGCAAGTAATGTTGAGTGGTATTCACCATAAGCAGATAACGCGAACAATCCAGATACGATGATCAGACTAATAAGAATGATACCTTTAATATCAGGCATAGCGTTTTCTTTAGGTAAAGGCTCTTTTACCCAGACAAAAGCTAGAAACGCAGTTAACAATGAGAATGGAATATTGCTATAAAAAACCCAACGCCACGAAACAACATCAACAATAAACCCACCTAATGTCGGCGATATTGCAGGTGCAATTAAGGCTATTGCCATAATCAGTGTAGATATTTTACTTCTCTCATGTCCTTGAAAATATTGAAAGGTTAATGCTTGCCCAATTGGGATTAGCAATCCGCCACTCACGCCCTGAATGAAACGCCAAAAAATAAGTTCGCTAAAAGAGTGAGAGTATCCCACTAATGCAACGGATAGACTAAACATCAACATTGACGTTACCATCAATGCTGTAATTCCAAAACGTTGGGATAACCAGTGGCTTAATGGAATAATTAACGTTAATCCCAAAATATAACTATTTGAAACCCATGTAACAGAAACGATAGAGATCTGCATATCATCAGCCATTGCAGGTAATGCAATGGCTGACATAAAAATATTAATACAATCTATAAAGAAGCCCAGCAGAAATATAGATGCAATTCGATAGCGGTAAGTCATAAAAATCCTCCGTGCATAGAGTACGGAAGATTGACGAATTTCGTCTATCTGACAAAATAGAATTTATTGTTTAATCAGAGTAAACAATCATGCAAAACCAAATTGATCGAATTCGCTCTTTTATTGCGGTTGTTGATACCGGATCATTTACTCAAGCAGCAAAATATTTACGCCTAAGTAAATCGATGGTAAGTATTCATATCAAAGCATTAGAAACAGAATTGGATGTGTCATTACTCAATCGTAATACGCGACGATTCTCACTCACTGAAACAGGTGAAATGCTTTATCAAGATTTCCGCCTCGTGTTAAGTCAGTTAGAACAAACATTGGATAAGGCACGATTAGGACAACAAGAATTACAGGGATCGTTGCGATTAAGTTCGACTGCAGAATTTGGTGAACACTATATTTTGCCGTTACTTAATCAATTTATGCAATTACATCCAAAGCTAAAAGTGCAGTATGCGTTTAATTCTTCTATTGAAGACTTAATAAATCATAAACTTGATCTCGCGATCCGCCTTGGCACATTGAAAGACAGCAATTACCGATCTACAAAGCTGGCTGATTATAAGATAAGTTTGGTTATCTCTCCTGATTTATTGCAGAAGTTCTCAATAAAAGCTATCGGCGACTTGAGCGCTATTCCTTATTTAGCAAATAGTAATTTACGTCAAAGTAAACTTTCATTATCTTCAGAATTTAATACCCTACTCTCTCAATTAGCTCAAGATGCTTATTTTGAAACCAATACTATTGCGGCATTAAAAAAAATGGTACTCACGCACTCTGGGATGACTATTTTACCGCATTGGTACATTCAACAAGAATTATTAGAAAAAAAATTAGTCGTACTATTTCCTGATGTTTCCCTGTTAACGCAATCCGTTAATATTATTTTCCCTTATAGCGAATATATTCCAAGAAAAACGCGTCTCTTTATTGATTACTTAAAAGAAAATATCCAGCTATAACGCTAGATGCGAGAGGAAATTTAGAGGGAATATAGAGGAAATAGTTAGGAGATAAAATACCTTATTTCTTTCTCATATACTGAGCAGAAATAAGGTATTTTCTTAGAAGAAAAAGTAACTTAACCCAACAACTAAAATAATAATTGCAGGGATTGGATGTAATAAACATTTTGCGACAACATGTTTAGGGCGAAATGCTAAACCAAAAGTTGCACCAGCACACACAGACCAAATAAGAAGGATCCCTTGCCAAATTGCTAGTGAACTGGTGTTCGCTGCAAATCGGCTAGGGTCCCACATGACACAAAATGCCATTACCAACGCCATGATTAAAACAAGAGCCCTAATAGGGCCCTTGTCTAGTAGTTGGTAGCTTTTATCCAACATTATTCTTCACTTCCTGAAGTTTTTTTCGCTTCAGCGTGCTCGAAAGCCAGTCCTGCGATCACCGCAATACTACAAGCGAAGAGCGTTCCGAGAAGCCATGCAAAATACCACATTCTCTATGCTCCTTAGTACAGAGTATGATTATTGCCTTCGATAAATTTCTTATCGAGGCGACCATGCATTTTCCAGTAACACCAGATGGTGTAAAGGAGAACGATAGGTACGAAGATAATCGCAACAACTGTCATTACCTGAAGAGTAAACAGGCTAGAAGTTGCATCCCACATTGTTAAGCTCACATCTGGGAAAGTGCTCGAAGGCATCACAAATGGGAACATAGTCACACCACAAGTCAGGATAACACAAGCAATTGTCAGTGAAGTGAACAGGAATGCCCAACCACCTTTATTTGCTTTAGTTGCAACAATCGCCAGTAAAGGACATAACAGACCTAATGCAGGCAGAGCCCATAATACTGGATAGTTGTTGTAGTTAATCATCCATGCACCAGCTTCGTGAGAAACTGTTTTTAGTAGTGGAGATGAAGGACCTGCAGTATCAATAGCACTTGTAATAACGAAACCATCAATACCATAAATTAACCACACGCCTGCTAATGCAAAAGCAACGAAAGTGATTAAAGAGGTAATGTAAGTTGTTTTACGAGTACGTTCGTGTAACTCACCCGTAGTACGCATTTGAAGATAGCTTGCACCATGTGCAACAATCATCATTAAGCTAACAACACCTGCTAATAAACCGTATGGGTTTAATAAGCTTAATAGGTTGATAAGCGCGTTAGTTGTACCATTATAAGATACACGTTGCATGCTATCGACTTCTAATGGAACACCTTGTAATAGGTTACCAAAAGCAACACCGATAACTAATGGTGGAACGAAGCTACCAATAAAGATACCCCAATCCCACATACCACGCCATTTTGGTGATTCTAATTTAGAACGGTAGTCAAAACCTACTGGACGGAAGAATAATGCCGCCAGTACGAAGATCATACCGAAATAGAAACCAGAGAATGCCGCAGCATATACCATTGGCCATGCAGCGAATAATGCACCACCTGCTGTGATTAACCAGACTTGGTTACCATCCCAGTGAGGTGCAACAGAGTTAATTAAAATACGACGTTCAGTGTCATCTTTCGCGATAACGCGTAGTAACACACCGACACCCATATCAAAACCATCAGTGACCGCGAAGCCAATCAGTAAGATACCAATCAGTAGCCACCAAACAAACCGCAATACTTCATAATCAAACATAGTGGACTCCTGTGTTACTTACTTTGTGCAGAAGATGCATTCTTCTGTTCAAAGTGATAGCGACCCGTCTTCAGGCTACTCGGCCCAAGGCGACCAAATTTGAACATCAGGAACATTTCAGCAACTAGGAACAGAGTGTACAGACCACAGATAAGACCCATAGATACTAGGATATCAGCCTGTGTCAGTGAAGAAGTTGCTACAGCCGTAGGCAGGATTTCACCAATCGCCCATGGTTGACGTCCATATTCTGCAACAAACCAACCTGCTTCAACTGCGATCCACGGTAATGGAATACTAAACAGAGCAGCACGTAGTAACCATTTATAGTTACCAATACGGTTAGACAGAACTGTCCAGAAAGAAATCGCAACAACCAGTAACATCAGGAAGCCTGCGGCAACCATGATACGGAATGACCAGAACAGTGGTGCGACATTAGGAATAGTGTCTTTTGCAGCAGCTTTGATTTGTTCTTCTGTTGCATCAACAACTTTATCAGTATAACGCTTCAGTAATAAGCCGTAGCCTAAATCTTGTTTAGCGTCATTAAATGCAGCACGAATAGCAGGATCAGTATTACCTGCGCGTAATTCGCTTAATAATTCGTAAGCTTTCATACCGTTACGAATACGAACTTCATGCTGACCCATCAGATCGTTAAGACCTAAAACAGGTGTATCGAAAGAACGCGTTGCAATAATACCCATGACATAAGGGATTTGTAATGCAAACGAGTTTTCCATTTTTTCTTGATTAGGGAATGCGATCAGATTAAATGCAGCTGGAGCTGCTTCTGTATGCCATTCACCTTCAATTGCAGCCAGTTTAGTTTTTTGTACGTCACCCATTTCGTAACCAGATTCATCACCCAGTACGATAACAGATAATACAGCTGCGATACCAAAAGTCGCAGCAACTGCGAAAGAACGTTTTGCAAAACCGATATCACGACCTTTGAGTAGGTAATAAGAGCTGATACCCAGAACAAAGAATGCACCAGTACAGTAACCAGCAGCAACGGTGTGAACAAATTTAACTTGAGCGACAGGGTTTAAAACCAGATCAGCAAAACTCAACATTTCCATTCGCATGGTTTCAAAGTTGAAGTCTGCAGCGACAGGGTTTTGCATCCAACCATTCGCAACAAGGATCCACAGAGCAGAGAAGTTAGAACCGAAAGCAACTAACCAAGTTACCATCAAGTGCTGCTTCTTACCTAAGCGATCCCAGCCAAAGAAGAACAATCCGACGAAAGTTGATTCTAAGAAGAACGCCATCAAACCTTCGATTGCTAAAGGCGCACCGAAGATATCACCGACGTAATGAGAGAAATATGACCAGTTAGTACCAAATTGGAACTCCATGGTCAACCCAGTTGCGACACCCAGAGCAAAGTTAATACCAAATAACTTACCCCAGAACTTTGTCATATCTTTGTAAACTTGTTTACCCGACAGGACATATATCGTTTCCATTATTGCCAGCATAAACGCCATACCCAGCGTTAATGGGACAAACAGGAAGTGATACATTGCTGTTAAGGCAAACTGTAACCGTGACAGTTCGACAATATCAAACATCTTGACTCCTTGCTCCTAGCAGGAAGACACCGACTTGCGGCAACCCGACTTTATTAAATTATAAAGCCTCATAACTACCAGCAATAAATGCCTCTAAAAACAACAACGAATATTAAAGACCAAAAACACAATACCTTACAAATAGTACGCTTATATTTACATATAATAAATATATTTTGCGTGACCCAGATTTGAATTCTGAGCTTAGGTCAACAATACGACTTTTAGGTTTGTAATAGCATATTTGATCGTGTGCCAATTTAAGCATATTCAGAAATTTTTGCCACAATTAATAACTTGACCCACATCAAAAAAACACTTTGATGTTAACTAGTTGCGAATAAATTACCCAATAGTTACCATTGTGTTAATGCAATGTTGTTTTTATTTTTAAGTGTAATTTACCTCCTTATATTTTCCATAATAAAATTAACTTTTTATTTTCATAAAAGACTTAAAAATAAACACTTTTAATTGTGTTTTATTAATTTTAATATCAATTTCATTTTTTTGCAGGTAAATAATAAATATTTTAAAAAAATAATCTATTAATTAATAAGTTGAAATTTACAAAAATGTAAATATAAAAAAATCACTCTATTATTTTATCTAATCAAGATATATAAAAAGTCCAATATGGATTATCAATTTTTAATATTATTTATTTTTTAGTTTCTCTTTTATTCTAGATAAATTAAGTGCAATAAATCTGTATCTAACAAATAGAACGTAAAATCGCCATTAATGCAATAAAAAATAACTTTTAAAATCAAATAGATAGAAAACAAAAACAAGTCATTTATTGAAAAATTGCAAGAAAAAATAAAAAAGCTTTCATTGTGTTTTCGTATTCAAACAAAGTGATTTTCAAGATACTAACCAACTTCTTATTATCAATTCTTATAGTAATAAGGAGATCATAATTCCCCTTTAATCGTCATTTTGATGTTCTAACATAATGAAAAGATATTTTTTGCTATTAAAGACCTTATCTCCCCTACTCCTTACTCATTCATTAACATGTTTAAAAGCCCATTTCCTTAGTAAAAATCAGTGTTACAGCGTGATCCTAGTACAGGTTTAAAGCTAATTATTACTATATTGATAGAAGTACCTATATTGCGAACAGCATAAAATAGAGGTTCATTTTTTCTGCTAATATTCTTTTTTACTAAAACATGCATTTAAAATATTATTTTTAACAATCCTGGGTATCTATTCATTGCTTATATCATTACTTTTAGGCACCACAAGAAAGTTAATAAATAGAGAAATAATATTTCGCACACACAGATCAACTTAAAAAAACAATATAAAACAGTTTGTTAGAATAAATTTAGGTGGGGTATTGATGTGTTAATTACAATATTAGCTATTGATATAGCTTTTTAAATGAAACTAAAAATAAAAAATGCCAGCTCTTTTTTTAGAAACTGGCATTCGAGATAGTATCAATCTGAAATTATTAACAGAATTGTTACTTATTTGATCAGTGATTTAATCGCTTCACCGATATCGGCTAAGCTACGAACTGTTTTAACACCTGCAGCTTCAAGGGCAGCGAATTTCTCATCCGCAGTGCCTTTACCACCAGCAATAATTGCACCCGCATGTCCCATACGTTTGCCTTTAGGCGCTGTTACACCTGCGATATAACCGACTACAGGCTTAGTGACGTGATCTTTGATATAAGCAGCCGCTTCTTCTTCCGCTGTACCACCAATTTCGCCGATCATCACAATCGCTTCTGTTTGTGGATCTTCTTGGAATAGCTTAAGAATATCAATAAAGTTAGAACCCGGAATTGGGTCTCCACCAATACCAACACAGGTTGATTGACCTAAACCAACATCCGTTGTTTGCTTAACAGCTTCATAAGTTAATGTACCTGAACGAGATACAATACCAACTTTACCTGGTAAGTGAATATGACCTGGCATAATGCCAATCTTACATTCACCCGGAGTGATAACACCCGGACAGTTAGGGCCAATCATACGTACGCCAGCTTCATCTAATTTAACTTTAACAGTCAGCATATCCAGTGTAGGAATACCTTCTGTAATAGTAATAATTAGTTTGATACCTGCATCAATCGCTTCTAAGATTGAATCTTTACAAAATGGTGCGGGTACATAGATAACTGTCGCAGTCGCACCTGTTGCTTCAACTGCTTCACGAACTGTATTGAATACAGGTAAACCTAAGTGCGTAGTACCGCCTTTACCCGGCGTAACACCACCGACCATTTGCGTACCATAAGCAATAGCTTGTTCAGAGTGGAATGTTCCTTGGCTACCAGTGAAGCCTTGGCAAATTACTTTGGTATTCTTATCAATTAAAATAGACATTATTTTGCCTCCGCTGCTGCAACAACTTGTTTCGCGGCATCCGTTAAGCTTTTAGCAGCGATAATATTTAATCCACTATCTGCTAATTTTTTGGTGCCTAACTCTGCATTGTTTCCTTCAAGACGAACAACCACAGGAACATTAACGCCAACTTCTTCAACTGCGCCAATAATACCATCTGCGATTAAGTCACAACGAACAATACCGCCGAAAATGTTGACTAATACAGCGCTGACATTTTCATCTGACAAAATAATCTTAAATGCTTCAGTTACGCGCTCTTTTGTTGCACCACCACCTACATCGAGGAAGTTTGCAGGCTCGCCGCCGTGAAGTTTAACGATATCCATTGTACCCATCGCTAAACCAGCACCATTAACCATACAACCAATATTGCCATCTAATGCAACGTAGTTCAGTTCCCATTGTGCCGCTTGTGCTTCACGAGGATCTTCTTGTGAAGGATCGTGCATTTCACGCATTTCTGGCTGACGATATAACGCGTTGCTATCTACGCCTAATTTGCCATCAAGACAAATCAAATCGTCTTCTTTAGTAATAACCAGTGGGTTAATTTCGATTAAAGCGAGATCACGCTCTAAGAAAATAGAGGCTAATCCCATAAAGATTTTAGCAAATTGACTAACTTGCTTGCCTTTTAAACCCAATTTAAATGCTAATTCTCTTCCCTGATAAGGCATTGGGCCAGTCAGTGGATCAATAATTGCGCGATGAATAAGCTCAGGTGTTTCTTCAGCCACTTTCTCAATTTCAACGCCGCCTTCTGTTGATGCCATAAAGACAATGCGACGGGTGCCACGGTCAACAACTGCACCAAGATAAAGCTCTTTAGCGATATCGGTGGCTGCTTCAACCAAAATCTGTGTAACAGGCTGACCGTTAGCGTCTGTTTGATAAGTGACTAAACGTTTGCCTAACCATTGTTCAGCAAATGCGCGGATCTCTTCTTTAGATTTAACGACTTTTACGCCGCCCGCTTTACCACGTCCACCCGCGTGAACCTGACATTTCACGACCCAAGGGCCTTGACCGATTTTTGATGCAGCTTCTTCTGCCTCGCGCGGTGTGGAGCAGGCGAAACCAGCAGGTGCTGGTAATCCATACCGTGTGAAAAGCTGTTTTGCCTGATACTCGTGTAAATTCATGATGTTCTATCCATAATCTTGTTGAAAGTCGGGCTTTCTTATTTTTTTGACTATAAGCCAGAAGGATCTGGCTTCACGAACACACTGTACTTCTTTGATGCTTGTGTCTGTTGCTAAGTAGGCAGGAGGAGCATCTCCTGCCTAAAAGCGATATTTATTACCTATACATCCAGTAATAAACGAGCTGGATCTTCTAGCATCTCTTTAACGGTTACTAAGAAACCGACAGACTCACGACCATCAATTAAACGGTGGTCATAAGACAGAGCCAGATACATCATTGGTAGAATAACAACCTGACCGTCTACTGCCATTGGGCGATCTTTAATTGCATGCATCCCTAAAATGGCACTTTGTGGTGGGTTGATAATCGGAGTTGACATTAATGAACCGAAAACACCGCCATTTGTGATAGTGAAGTTACCACCTGTTAAGTCTTCAACAGTTAACTTACCGTCACGACCTTTTACAGCTAACGCTTTGATGTTCTTCTCAATATCCGCCATGCTCATAGCATCTGCATCACGTAATACTGGCGTTACCAGACCACGAGGTGTTGATACTGCAATACTGATATCAAAGTAGTTGTGATAAACCACATCAGTGCCATCAATAGAAGCATTCACTTCTGGATAGCGCTTCAGTGCTTCAACAACAGCTTTAATGTAGAAAGACATAAAGCCTAAACGTACACCGTGGCGTTTTTCGAATGCTTCACCATACTGAGCACGTAAATCTTTGATTGGCTGCATGTTGATTTCGTTAAACGTTGTCAACATTGCAGTGGTGTTTTTCGCTTCTAGTAAGCGCTCTGCTACACGTTTACGTAAACGTGTCATTGGTACACGTTTTTCGCTACGGTGAGATAACAGTGCTTGAGGAACTTCTGCTACTGGTTGTGTAGTTGATTTATTCGCAACATGACCTTCGATATCTTGGCGAGTTAAACGTCCGCCTACACCACTGCCTTTCACATCCGCAGGGTTAATATCGTGTTCAGCCACTAAGCGACGCGCAGTTGGACTTAATGCATCGTTATTGCCTTTTTCAGCAATATCAGCACTTTGACGCTGTGCTGGAGTGCTATCTTGAGCTGGTTTCACATCAGCAGGAATGCCTGTGCTATCACCTAAACGAATGCGACCTAGTAATTGGCGTGAACCAACAGTAGCGCCTTCTTCTTCAAGAATACTCTCTAAAACACCTGCTTCACTTGCAGGTACTTCTAAAACAACTTTATCTGTTTCGATTTCAACCAGCACTTCATCGCGTTGAATGCTATCACCAGGTTTTTTATGCCAAGTTGCGACCGATGCGTCAGCAACTGATTCAGGGAGATCCGGTACTAGAATATCTACACTACTCATTTTCTATCCTTATTTATTCAACTTTCAGTGCGTCTTCAACCAGAGCTTTTTGTTGCTCCTGATGAACAGAGGTATAACCAACTGCTGGAGAGGCTGATGCAGGGCGTCCTGCATAACGTAATGTTGCGCCTGCTGGAATAGCATCACGGAAGTTATGCTGACTACAGTACCAAGCACCTTGATTCAGAGGCTCTTCTTGGCACCAAATAAACTCTTTTACATGAGCATAAGGTGCGAGAATTTGCGCCATATCTTCGTGTGGGAATGGATACAGTTGTTCAATACGAATAATAGCAACGTTATTTTGCTCATTAGCACGACGCTGTTCTAATAAATCGTAGTAAACCTTACCTGAACACATCACAACACGTTTCACATCAGCAGGTTTTAAATCATCCATTTCACCAATGACAGGTAAGAATTTACCATTTGCTAATTCATCCAATTCAGAAACCGCTAATGGATGACGTAACAGTGATTTTGGTGACATTACGATAAGTGGGCGACGCATACCACGTAACGCTTGACGGCGTAACATATGGTAAACCTGAGCCGGAGTTGATGGCACACAAACCTGCATATTTTGTTCTGCACACAGTTGCAGATAACGTTCTAAGCGTGCAGAGGAGTGCTCTGGGCCTTGGCCTTCATAGCCGTGCGGTAACAGCATGACTAACCCACACATACGACCCCATTTTTGCTCACCAGAGCTAATAAATTGGTCGATAACTACTTGGGCAACGTTTGCGAAGTCACCAAATTGTGCTTCCCAAATTGTTAAACCGCGAGGTTCTGTTGTGGCATAACCATATTCAAACGCAAGTACAGCTTCCTCTGTTAATACAGAGTCCCAGACATTAAATTGTCCTTGAGCATTATGAACATTGGCTAATGGTACATAAACAGAACCATTTGTTTGGTTATGAATAACCGCATGACGATGGAAGAATGTACCTCGTCCCGCATCTTCGCCAGAAAGACGAATGGTGATACCTTGGTCAACTAAAGTCGCATACGCTAATGTTTCTGCGGCACCCCAATCGAGTAGTTTCTCACCTTCAGCCATAACAGCACGGTCAGCATAAATTTTCTCAACACGAGATTGCATCACGATTTCTGAAGGAACGGTACTCACTCGACGCGCTAAATCTTGTAAACGCGCTTTTTCTACTTTATGTGGGTATTCTTCATTCCATTCATGATTCAAATACGGTTCCCATGTGTAAGAATGCAGACCCATTGGACGGTACTCTTCAACAACACAGTCACCACGATCCAGCGCATCACGATAAAGATTAACCAGTTCAGTCACATCATTGGCATCAAGCAGTGATTGAGCAACCAGTTTATCCGCATAAATTTTACGTGGTGTTGGATGTTTTTTGATTTTTTGATACATCAGAGGCTGAGTTGCATTTGGTTCATCCGCTTCGTTATGACCATGACGACGGTAACAAACGAGATCAATCATAACATCGCGTTTAAAGGTATTACGGAAATCCAATGCTAAGCGAGTCACAAAAGCTACCGCTTCAGGATCATCTGCATTAACGTGGAAAATTGGAGCCTGAACCATTTTCACAATATCAGTACAATATTGTGTTGAACGGGCATCTTTTGGATTTGAAGTCGTAAAACCAACTTGGTTATTGATAACAATACGAACTGTACCACCTACTTCATAACCGCGCGCTTGAGACATGTTCAAGGTTTCTTGTACAACACCTTGACCTGTTACTGCCGCATCACCATGAATAGTGATAGGAAGAACCATATTGCTACGCGCTTCATCTAAGCGATCACGACGAGCACGCACAGAACCAATTACAACTGGGCTAACAATCTCTAGGTGAGATGGGTTAAAGGCTAATGCGAGGTGGACTTGAGCCCCTTCAGTCGCAAAGTCAGATGAGAAACCTTGGTGATATTTAACGTCACCGGTTCCCAAATGTTCTTTATGAATACCCGCAAATTCATCAAATAAATCAGCTGGTTTTTTACCTAGGATATTAACCAGAACGTTTAAACGTCCGCGGTGCGCCATACCAAGAACCACTTCACGAGTGTCTTGTTTACCTGCATGGCGAATTAAATCTTTTAACATCGGAACTAATGCATCACCACCTTCTAAAGAGAAGCGTTTTGCACCCGGGAATTTTGCACCTAAATAGCGCTCTAAACCTTCAGCTGCCGTTAGCTCTGTCAGGAAGCGTAACTTTTCTTCTTTAGTGAATTGATCTGCAACATTTACTGATTCTAAACGTTGTTGTAGCCAACGTTTTTCTTCAGTATTAGTGATATGCATATATTCAGCACCAATTGAACCACAGTAAATGCGCTTCAGTGCTTCATATAAATCACCTAATTTCATCGTTTCTTTGCCGATAGCAAAAGAACCGACGTTGAAGGTTTCTTCAAAGTCTTCTTTAGTTAGATTATGGAAAGCAGGATCTAAATCTGGAACAGATTCTTGTTTCCATAAACCAAGCGGGTCGAGATTAGCGTTTTGGTGACCACGAAAACGGAAGGCATTTATGAGCTGCAAAACTTTAACTTGTTTTGAGTCCATTGCCGGATCGCTTACCGAGGTATGATATCGAGTGGATTCTTTTGCGAGGCGTCTGAAGTAGTCGCGGGTTTGAGAATGCGACTGTTCTATGCCTTGACTTGCGGGCAGTTGTTGAAAAATCTCTCTCCAACTTTCGTCAACAGAGTTTGGGTCAGTTAGGTAATCTTCATAGATATCTTCTATGTAAGACTGATTCTCTCCTGCTAGAAAAGTTGATTCTAGCCAGTCCTTCATTGCGCCGTTCTGCATTATGATCCCTTAAGCTATACAGCTTTAGTTCGCCGTGGATAACTAATACCGTGATTAAACGGTGTCGATTGCAAGGTTCTCTTATGACCCGCTATCTCGCAGGTTCTTTAAATATGGAGCTTTAGCTCTCAAGGAACCTTTAAGCACTGTCTTACAGTGTTTAAAGGTGCCTTACTATTTTTACCGCAAACGTCTAACTTAGTTTTTCCATTAACCGCCCTAACTATTTTAGGGCGGTTATTATTTTATGCACTACGTTTTAACAACATTGACTTAATATGACCAATCGCTTTTGTTGGATTGAGTCCTTTAGGACATACGCTGACACAGTTCATGATGCCGTGACAACGGAACACACTGAACGCATCGTTAAGATCATCAAGACGAGATTCAGTTTCTGTATCGCGACTATCAATCAAGAAACGATAAGCCGCTAGCAATCCAGCAGGCCCGATAAACTTATCTGGATTCCACCAGAATGATGGGCAAGAGGTTGAACAACAAGCACAAAGGATACAATCGTAAAGCCCATCAAGCTTTTCACGCTGTTCTGGTGACTGTAAGTTCTCACGAGCAGGAGGATTTTTGCCATTATTAATTAAATACGGACGAATTTTCTCATACTGTGTATAGAACTGAGTCATATCCACTATTAAATCACGAATTACTGGTAAACCGGGTAACGGTCTGATCACAATTTTCTTACTTCCTTTCTGTAAAGATGAAATAGGTGTGATACAAGCCAAACCATTTTTACCATTCATGTTCACGCCATCAGAGCCGCAAACACCTTCACGACAAGAACGACGGAACGATAAGGTAGGATCTTTTTCCTTTAGCTGAATTAATGCATCCAACAGCATCATGTCACGCCCTTCAGGAACTTCGAGGGTGTAATCTTGCATATGCGGCGCATTATCAACGTCGGGATTGTAACGATAAATCGAAAATTCAAGTTTCATATTTAAGTCTCCGCAACTTCAATAACACCGCTAATTAATATGTACGCACTTTTGGTGGGAAGGCTTCACGCAGTTTTGGCTGCATATTGACTTCACGTCGTGTCATTGTTTCGGTTTGCGGTTGATATAATGTATGACATAACCAGTTCGCATCATCACGCTCTGGGAAATCGAAACGGCTATGAGCTCCACGACTTTCTGTACGGAAGTTTGCAGACACCGCAGTGGCATAAGCAGTTTCCATCAGGTTGTCTAATTCTAAGCACTCAATACGCTGTGTATTAAACTCACTTGAATTATCATCCAGTCGTGCATTTTGTAAGCGCTCACGAATAACTTTCAGTTCTTCTAAGCCTTTAGCCATTGCATCACCTTCACGGAATACCGAGAAGTTATGTTGCATACAAGATTGCAGTGCTTTACGGATCTCAACTGGATCTTCACCAGAACGGTTGTTTTCCCAGCGATTTAAGCGCGTTAATGCAGCTTCAACATCAGAATCGCTCGCATCACGCATAGTACCTTGTTCCATTAATGACTCTTTTAAGTGAACCCCTGCTGAACGACCAAATACCACGAGGTCTAACAGTGAGTTACCACCTAAGCGGTTTGCACCATGAACAGATACACAAGCAATTTCACCGACTGCGAACAATCCAGGAATAACAACGTCCTCGCCTTTCTCGTTCACACGAATAGCTTGACCCGTTACTTTTGTTGGAATACCACCCATCATATAGTGACATGTAGGTATAACAGGGATTGGCTCTTTAACTGGGTCAACGTGTGCGAAAGTACGAGAAAGATCAAGAATACCCGGTAAACGAGACTCAAGAACTTCTTTACCCAGATGGTCGAGTTTCAATTTCGCATGAGGACCCCAAGGGCCATCACAACCACGACCTTCACGAATTTCAATCATGATTGAACGTGCAACCACATCACGACCAGCAAGGTCTTTGGCGTTTGGTGCATAACGTTCCATAAAGCGTTCACCGTCTTTATTCAACAGATATCCGCCTTCACCACGACAACCTTCAGTTACTAACACACCTGCACCCGCAATACCAGTTGGGTGGAATTGCCACATTTCCATATCTTGCAGAGGAACACCTGCGCGAACCGCCATGCCTACACCATCACCGGTGTTGATATGCGCATTTGTAGTTGACTGGTAAATACGCCCCGCACCGCCAGTCGCTAAAATCGTGGCGTTTGCTTTGAAATAAACGACTTCACCCGTTTCGATGCAGATTGCAGTACAACCGACAATATCGCCATCTTGGTTTTTCACTAAATCCAGTGAATACCACTCTGAAAAGATGGTTGTGTGATTTTTTAAATTTTGCTGATAAAGGGTATGTAACAATGCATGCCCAGTACGGTCAGCGGCAGCAGCTGTACGTGCAGCTTGTTCACCACCAAAGTTTTTTGACTGACCACCAAATGGACGTTGATAAATACGGCCATCATCTAGACGAGAAAACGGGAGTCCCATATGTTCCAGCTCTAAAATTGCTTCAGGGCCGGTTTTACACATATATTCGATAGCGTCTTGGTCACCAATATAGTCGGAACCTTTTACCGTATCGTACATGTGCCATTCCCAGTTATCCTCATGGGTATTACCGAGTGCAACAGTGATACCACCTTGAGCGGAAACAGTATGAGAACGAGTAGGAAAAACTTTAGAAATCAGTGCACAAGACAGACCCATTTGAGAAATCTGTAAAGCGGCACGCATACCTGCGCCACCCGCACCAATAACAACAGCATCAAACTCTCTTACTGGCAGATTCATTACACACCCCACACCACAATTGTTCCATAAATAAGATAAACCAACAGCGCAACAACAATAATCAGTTGTAAAGTCAGACGTAATGCCAGCGGTTTAATATAGTCCGTTAACACTTGCCACATTCCGATCCACGCGTGAATAAGAATAGAAAGCAGAGTCAAGATGGTGAACACTTTGGTTAAGGATGAGCTAAAGAATCCGCGCCATACCTCATAGGTTATTTCTGTTGTAGCAATAAATCCCACAAGATAAAGAACGTATAAAACGATAATAATGGCTGAGGCACGAAGGAATAACCAATCCTGTATGCCAGTACGGCCTAAAGTAGAAGAATTACTTACCATACTAATACCCCCGCCAATATTGATAAAATTACTGTAATAACCATTGATGCTGCCGCTGAATTGCGACCTACAATCAAGGTTTCATCAATAAAGCCGAAGTCCATTAACATATGACGAATACCACCACAAATGTGATACGCCAATGCTGTTAGGATGCCCCACAAAATAAATTTCGCGAAGAAGCCAGTCATAATTTCAGCAGCTTGCTGAAATCCTTCAGGAGAGGAGAGAGAGGTGCCAAGTAACCACAGTAAGATGCCAACTGCGACTAACATGATAACCCCAGAGACACGATGCAAGATCGATGCGATAGCAGGGAGTGGAAACTGTATCGTCTGTAAATCCAGATTGACAGGTCTTTGTTTTTTCACAATTTATGCCCACACAGCTTTTATAATTTTTCCTTCCTCCGGACCTGGATGGAAATCAAACAGCGAATGGGGTACAAAGGCACATTTTAAGTAAAATGTTAAATCCGTCTATTTTACAAAAAGTGTGGATTCGTTACGCTGGTTCTCCATACAACAACGGTTCCGGAGACCTGCGCGCAGTATAAGTGCTTCACAAACTTATTACAATTACCACACAACTTGTGTGCCCGACATTTGCCTCGAACAGTGAGAGGGATCACTATTTAATACATCCGATGCAAAAATGATTATCATTTTTGACACATACACAACATTTTTCTTACATTTACTGCATTATTTTAATGTTTATGTTTTTTTTGTGCGCAAACACGCTTCCAGAAACCTCAAACTTATGTAAAAGTGATAGCAGTACTAATTCTAAGTGCATTGCATAAAAAAGCACCTAAAAAACATAACATCAAAAGCTCCTTAACATAAGTGACACACTATAGACCTAGACATTACGGGCATTAAATAAAACTCGGCTGGGTACCTTACATCAACTATAGTTTCACTATCGAAGTGCATCTTTATGAAGATACCCTCGACTTTGTTAGGAGACATATAAGCGCTAAGGAGATTATAAATGGCTGATAACAAAGCTAAGCTAACGATTGCTGAAACATCTGTAGACTTGGACGTTCTATCCCCTACACTCGGTTCCAAAGTTATTGATATTCGTACTCTCGGCTCCAAAGGTTATTACACCTATGATCCCGGCTTTACCTCAACCGCCTCTTGTGAGTCAAAAATCACTTTTATTGATGGTGATAACGGTATCTTACTTCACCGTGGTTTCCCTATCGGACAATTAGCGACTGAATCAACATACTTGGAAGTCTGTTATATCCTTCTGTACGGTGAAGCACCAACACAGGAGCAATACGATAAATTTAAAACCACTGTAACTCGTCACACCATGATCCATGAACAAATTACCCGACTGTTCAATGGTTTCCGTCGTGACTCACACCCAATGGCAGTACTGTGTGGTGTTACAGGGGCTTTAGCTGCGTTCTATCACGATGCATTGGATGTTAGTAATCCAGTTCACCGCGATATAACGGCTTATCGCCTACTATCAAAAATGCCAACAGTGGCAGCGATGTGTTACAAATACTCGATTGGTCAACCTTTCGTTTATCCAAGAAATGACCTTTCCTATGCAGGTAACTTCTTGCATATGATGTTTGCAACACCATGCGAAGAGTATGTCGTTAACCCAGTACTTGAACGCGCAATGGATAGAATTTTCATCCTTCACGCCGATCACGAACAAAATGCGTCAACCTCAACTGTACGTACTGCGGGTTCTTCTGGTGCAAACCCATTTGCATGTATTGCAGCGGGTATCGCGTCACTTTGGGGACCAGCGCACGGTGGTGCTAACGAAGCTTGTCTACGTATGTTGGAAGAAATTAAAACGGTTGAACACATTCCTGAATTTATTAAACGTGCAAAAGATAAAAATGATTCCTTCCGTTTAATGGGCTTTGGTCACCGTGTTTACAAAAACTACGATCCTCGTGCAACAGTAATGCGTGAAACCTGTCATGAAGTGTTAAAAGAATTAAACCTCAACGACAGCTTACTTGAAGTGGCAATGGAATTAGAACGTATTGCCTTAAACGACCCGTATTTTATTGAGAAAAAACTGTACCCTAACGTTGACTTCTACTCTGGTATTATCCTTAAAGCGTTAGGTATTCCATCCAATATGTTTACTGTTATTTTTGCTATTGCACGTACAATTGGCTGGATTGCTCACTGGAATGAAATGCACGAAGATGGTCTGAAAATTGCGCGTCCTCGTCAGCTTTATACTGGTTATGATGAGCGCAATTTCAAAAGTGAAATTAAAAAGAAATAATTGAATTTTATTAATTATCTTAATAAGCCCCGCTTAAATCGGGGCTTTATATTTTAAAGTTATCGATAAAATTCAATCAGCTTTTCAAATATTCTTGCGGTGTTTGCCCTGTCATTTTTTTAAAAAAGGTAATAAAGGCACTATCACTGGCAAATCCTAATACCTGGCTAATATCAATATAGCGATGATGGGTAGCTAATAATTCAATGGCTTTCATTAATCGCCACTGTTGACGCCATTGCTGATAACTTAAGCCTGTTTCTTTATAAAATAAACGCGTGATCGTTTTTTCACTCGCTCCCACATATTTCGCCATTTCTTGTAACGGTGGAGGCAAATCATCAAATGATAAACGCTTTAATCGCCTATCTTTCGGCATAAATAAATGATTGGGTTGTCGCTGAGCCTGCGTGATTTCATCAAAGAAAACAGCTAATAGATTCGCATAACGCCCTTCTTCCCATTGTGTATCAAAATCAGCCACTGAAATACGCTCAAGAATTTCTCGCAAAAGAGGAGAAAGCGTAAATATCTCACTCTCACTTGGAAATTTATCATGATATTTATCGGAAATATAAACAGAGCGATATCCCACAGATGCATACATTTCGACTCGATGTTCCAATTTTGCGGGGATCCACGCAATTCTCATAGGGGGTAAAACAGAGACCCGAGAGGCTATAGTAATTCGCATACATCCTGACTGCGTAAATAATAATTGCCCTCTATCATGAGAATGAAATCCTGAATCGTGCTTTCCCATTTCTGCTGCAATACCCACAACTGATGCAAGATGCTCTTCTGGCACAAAGTGGTCGTATTGATTAAGCCAAGCCATCACTTGTCCTATTTGAAAAATAATATGTCTTTATGTTTATAACAAGACATTCATTATCTCTGTATTCTGCTCATCAAGATTTAAGGATGTAGGATAAAAAGATGAACAAAAAACTCTCTTTATGGTTAGCAATTGCGTTAATGATGTTTCCACAAATTGCAGAAACCATTTATAGCCCAGCACTTACTGATATTGCAAACGGCTTTCATGTCAGTGCAAACGAAGCTGGGCAAACACTTTCGCTCTATTTCTTTGCGTTTGCATTGGGGGTCATTATATGGGGTCGGTTATGTGATGTCATTGGTCGTCGTCCGACAATGTTAGCTGGATTGTTTATTTACGCTATTGCTTGTCTTGGTGTTTTCATGACACAAGATTTTTCAATATTACTTGGATTGCGTATGCTTTCCGCTTTTGGTGCTGCGGTAGGATCAGTAGGTACACAAACCATTATGCGTGATGTCTATAGTGGTGATGAGTTAGCAAAAGTATTCTCAGTGATGGGAGCCGCTATCGCATTAAGCCCAGCAATAGGTATGTTAAGTGGTTCATTGTTAGTCAGCTATACAGGTTATCAAGGAGTATTTAGTGGCCTAGCTCTCTTGGCTGTGATTTTACTGTTATGGAGTGCTTTTGCTTTACCTGAAAGCCGCCCTGAAACAATAAAAACAGCACCGTTAGGAGAAACTGCAATAAAAATGCTTAAGGATAAGCAAATTGCTAAAACTGTATTATTAATTGCCTTTTTTAATATCAGCCTTTTTGCTTATTATCAATTAGCTCCTTTTATGTTTGATAAACAAGGATATAGCGCAAGCACCTTTGGATATAGTGGCATTGTGTTAGCAATAGGTGTCGGTATTGGCTCTTATATTAATAAAGCATTATTAAATCATCATTGGTCATGTGGAAAATTAGTTTTACTTGCCAGCTTTATTGCATTAGTTAGTGCTGCGGGTGTTTATTTTTTACGTGACCACATTAGCTTTATTATCCCAATGATGACGAGTGTTATTGCTTATGGCATTGCTATTCCAAATATCTTAGCCACAGCATTAGCACGGTATAAAGATCGTTTAGGTACTGCGGGAGCATTATTAGGCTTATTCTACTATTTGTTAATTGGTGGCGGGCTTGCACTTGCTGGATGGGGACAAAGTTTAGCAATCACTTTACTAATTTGTAGTCTAGGTTCATTGCTACTCTCTTTTTCTCGTCAAACGACAAAATAATAAATCTAAAAGAGCTCCTTATGTTTAATGTGGGCTCTTTTTTTTGCTCTTTTTGCTGTTAATTTTTCAATCAATTTAGCTAAGGGTTAATACCTATTTTCTTAAACAGACAATTCTTAAATTTTTCAAATACCACAAAAAACGCCTTTATTATCACTTCTTCATTTTCAGCACTTTTTCCTAATATAGCGTTTTATATATTGCAGAATTGAATATTAATAAAGCTAGGTTAGCTTTTTTAGCGTTTATATCTATAAATTTAACAAATGATATATCTTACCTTCGTTTCCAACAGTGATAATCAAATTGTTCGTTTCGCTATTTCATGGTAAAAAAAACTGTTTATCCATACATAGCTTAAGGAACTGGCGTGATAAAAAAAATCTTAGACATTTTCCCTATTTTTGGGAAAAAAGACGTCGATATTACTGAGAAATATCTCCAAGAATCTCTTGTACTGCTTGCTATATTTGATGAAGAGTTACCTAAACGTACATTAAATTATATACTTACAGGTAAAAACCCTGAAATTCTTTTTGAATTAAATAAACTGGATGCAGCAAAAGCAGCCGTTTATTTTCATCGCGCAGGAACATTAGAATGGTGGTATGCCAGTAATGTTGATACAGGAAAATATAGTAAAGTTATCACCCAAGGTCTGAATGCCCGTCATAAGCTTTACTCTAAAATTGGCGAAAGCTTTTCTTTAGAACAAGTCGCTCGTTATGCAAAAGTCATTGCAGCTGCATGCCAAGATATCAATATCAAAGTGACAACAACTGAAGTGCCAACTTGGGTTATTTACCTGTTAGTTGATGCGTTTTACACCACTTATGATAATGCACGTAATCTTAATTTAGAACATCGTAAACATTGGAGTATGGAATTTATCGCTAATATGGTCGAAGCAGAGGCCAATATTCCAGGCGAAAATGCATTATTCGCAGTATTCGATAGAAAAGATATCTCTGAATATTATGCTTCTAATCTTAAGCGTATTTATGAACTTCATGATTTAAAAGATTATCTACTTTCACATCAAGAATTTATTAGAACGGAATTAGTTGAAAAACTGTCAGCAAATGGTTTAGTTGAGCTAATTAACTATCTAAACAAAAATACGATATTACGCGATACTTTTGCAGATATTATTGTTTTACTTGCCACCAGCAGTTTAAAAACAGTGAAAAAAGCCGCAGAACCTATTTTGAATACCTTACCGGCTGAAATTGTAAAAGAAAATTTAACCCATGTTTTAATGAACGGTACACCAAAACAACGTACACAAGCGGCTGATTTATTTGCTCGCCAAGGTGAAAACCGTGATGTACTTGAAGAAGCGTTAAAACATGAAACCTCAAAAGCGGTCATCAAGAGCATTGAAAGTGCTCTACAACGTTTTAGCGTTGCTGATAACGCAAACACCGTTGATGCCATCGAAGCACCTGATTTTACACCATTAGAAGATACACCATTACCCGATAGTGCCCGTGATATTATGGTCAATAACTTCAATGAGATGTTAGCTAAAGCGAAAGAAAATGCTGAACGCGAAATTGAAGAAAATAAAACATCGAAGCACTCTTATAATTGGGCACAGCGTCATTATAAAGATTTATCTAAGATTAATGAAAAACAATGTCGTGCATTAGTTGATAAGCTCAACAGTGGGCAAGGCACTATTCAGTCGAATGAAATCCAAATTATTAAACACAAAAATCGTATTCCTAATTTGCCAGAATACACATTCTTCCATGCTGTACGTGTGATAACCAACAACCGCCAACATGCCGATCACTTCTCCTCTCACTACTTTAATGGTGATATTCCAGAGCGTTTATTTAGTGATATTGAATTACGACAAGTTGAAAATGTATTAGAAAGATGTAGCTTCAAACGCGCAGCCCGTGTCACAGCAGCACTATGCTTAGAATCTTATCAAGATGGCTTACGCCGTTTTCGTAAACCGGAACAAGTTTGGCCTTTCTTTTCTCAACATACTGATTATATCGCAGAAGCACTAAACTTAATGCCAAACCAAAGCGAACATCGCTATCGCCAATTTGAGATTTCACAAGGAATTGAAGTATTAGGACGTTTCCCAACAATTCCTGCACAATTTGTTCCGCGCATCATGGAATTGGCATTAGGTGAAAATAAAACGCACCGCGTTTCCGCACAAAAATTATTAGAAACACTGCCTAATATTCATTTAAGTGCACAAGAAGGATTAACCTCAAGTAAACAAGAGATCCGTGTTACAGCCATTGAATGGTTAGCTCGCTTAAATAATCCGGACTCCTTACCTGCGCTTAATGCCTTATTGAAAAAAGAGAAACGCGAAGTAGTACGAGCCTCTTTACTCACTGCATTAAAGCAGTTAGGCGAAGATATTTCGATCTACTTATCGCCAAAAACGTTATTAGCAGAAGCTGAAAAAGGCCTTAAAGCCAAAGCACCAGCGAGCCTTGCTTGGTTTAATTTTGAGGCAATCCCTGCATTAACATGGGAAAACAAGAAAGCGGTTGATCCAGCGATTATTCGTTGGTGGATTATTCTGGCAGTAAAACTAAAAATGCCTGGAGGCAACGCACTATTACAACGTTATATCGGCCTACTTTCTACAGATAGCCAACATAAACTTTCAAGCTTTATTCTGCATACCTTTGTTGCTCAGGATATTAAAGGTCCATCACTGGAAGAAGCAATGGTAGAAGCACAACGTGAAGCGCCGGGGCGTTTAAGTAATTATCAAAACTGGGCTAAACGTTATCCTGAATATTATGCTAAATATGAAAACTTCACATTAGAACAAGTGATTGAAGAGATTAAAAATGAGGTATTACGTCGTTATTTAGGCTCTGCAATCAGTGATAAAGGTATGTTAGCGCTTATCTGCGGCATTGAAGGTCATGTTGCAGTATCTGTATTACGTAACTATATGCGTGATCACTATCAGCGCCGAGCTCAAATTGAAGCCATGATTGATGCTGTAGCATCAAGCAATGATCCAATTATCATTCAGCTTCTTCTTTCACTATCACGCCGTTATCGCACGGCATCTGTTCAGGAAAAAGCTCGTAATTTAGTCACGCAAATCGCGGAGCGTAATGGCTGGAGTGCAGATGAATTAGCCGATAGAACTATTCCAACCGCAGGTTTTGATGATACCGGAACATTAGTGTTGGAATATGGTGAACGTATTTTCACTGCAAAAATGGATGCAAAACAAAAACTTGTTCTGTTTAATCCAGAAGGCAAAGAAGTTAAAGCGTTACCTGCAGCGCGCAAAAATGATGATGCGGAGCTGATTAAAGAAGCGAAAAAACTTTTCACTTCAAGTAAAAAAGAACTCAAACAAGTTATTGAATTGCAAAGTGTACGCTTATATGAAGCCATGTGTGCTCAACGTCAGTGGTTAAGCGCGGATTGGCAAGAATATATCTTAGCTCATCCAATCATGCATAAACTGATTGAACAACTGGTTTGGCAAGAAGTGAAAGATGGCAAGGTTATCAATACATTCCGCCCTTCTGATGACGGTGCATTGCTTGATCTTGAAGATGATGAAGTGACTTTACAAAACGATTCGTTGATCCAACTTGCTCACGCAGCATTGGTCAATGAAGATGAACGTAAGGCATGGATCGCTCACTTTAAAGATTACAAAGTGAAATTCTTGTTCTCTCAAATGGAGCATAAGATCCCAGAATTAGATCTGAAACAAACTGAAGTGGAAGATAGAAAAGGTTGGATCACAGACACCTTCACTTTACGCGGTATTTTAACCAAAATGGGTTATCAACGAGGCCCAGCAGAAGATGGTGGCTCGTTCTCTCATTATTACAAATTCTTCTCTAGTTTAAACTACTACGTCAATATCGGTTTCAGTGGTAGCTATGTTCCAGAAGAAAATATTCCAGCTGTATTATTTGATTTAAGCTTTGAGAAAAATCAGCAGAATTACTGGGATCGCAATAATGTTGAGCTAAAAAATGTACCACCGATTCTATTAGCAGAAAGCTATGCGGATTATCTAAAAGTCGCTGAAGCTTGCGCAGGATTTGATCCTGAATGGGAAAAGAAAACACCTTGGTAAAAGATAGGGATAATTAGGAAAGAATATGGCTAAAAAAGCACCCGCAGATCAACAAGCAATTAGGGAAAGTGCTGAGGTTCGATTTGCTCAAGAGCTAGAGCGTTTAACAAAAGCTGATGTTAATAATCCTAAACCACAAGGATGGCTTCGCTCTCCTCGTGCTGTACGCCAATTTATTTTAGGTGATGATGCATTAAGCATCACACCTAAGTTTTTCGGCGATGATGCGTTGGTTGATCGTGCAATTGTCACATTATTGGGTAAACAAGGTTTAATGCTGGTTGGTGAACCGGGTACGGCAAAATCGATGCTCTCAGAGCTTTTCGCTGCTGCCATCAGTGGTGATTCAGGATTAACCATCCAAGGAACTGCTGGCACAACAGAAGATCACATTAAGTATTCTTGGAACTATGCATTGCTATTAGCAGAAGGCCCAACAGAACGCGCTTTAGTGGGATCGCCGCTTTATCAAGGTATGTTACAAGGCAAAATTGTTCGCTTTGAAGAGATAACTCGTTGTCCTCCTGAAATTCAGGATGTGCTGGTTTCTTTGATGTCAGAGAAACAATTGATGATCCCTGAAATGGGTGATGGTGCGCGTATTAGTGCAAAACCGGGGTTTAACCTTATCGGTACAGCAAACTTACGTGATCGCGGTGTTCATGAAATGTCGGCTGCACTAAAGCGCCGTTTTAACTTTGAAACCGTGAAACCTATTCGTGATCCTGCATTTGAAATCAGCCTGATCCAATCGCAGCTTGAGAACGAACTAGGCTCTTTAGCCAATGAAGTCACTGTACCAGCAGATGTTGTGGAATTACTGGTCACAACATTCCAAGAGTTGCGCTCAGGTAATACGAAAGATGGCGGTAATATCAAAACACCAGATGCGGTTATGTCAACCGCAGAAGCTGTGAATATTGCTTACGCTTGTGCCTTAGAAGCGCATTATTTAGGCGATGGAGTGATGAATGCAGGCGCAATTGCCCGCCAATTAATCGGTGTTGTATTAAAAGACAATGCTGATGATATCAAGCGTATTCGTTATTACATGGACAACGTAGCTAGAGAGAGAGCAAGAAACAGTAAAGAATGGAAAGCTTTCTTTGATACATCAAAAGAGTTTTGGCAATAAAACGCTAAAACTCGTGGCTACGCACTAAAATACGTTATTTATCTATTAAAGGCAGAGTTAACTTACTCTGCCTTTTCACCCAGAAAAGGGATCGACACGGTGACGTTACCTTCAATACCTTTGCCAGAAAGAATTGACCAAGCACGACTGAAATGGACGTCGTTACAGCAACAACATCTCTATTTTGCCCCTGTACGCCACCATAGCCCTGCTTGTGCTTATGCGGTTTTATCATTAATTGATTCTGTAAAACCTGACTATATTTTAATTGAAGGCCCAGATACCTTTAATTCACTTATTCCTAGCCTAACAGATAAAGATACCCTGCCTCCCGTTGCGATTATGGGGCAAGCTGAGTATTTGCATAATGATGGTAACCAAGAAGAGCGTGAGAAATCACTGCATTCTGCCTATTTTCCATTTTGTGAATATTCGCCTGAATGGCAAGCTTTGCGGGGTGGTTTGCGCATCAATGCTAAAACACGTTTTATTGATTTGCCTTGGGCTGCACAAGTTAATAACGAAGAGTATAGCGACTCGCAAAGTCGAAGCTTACAAAAAGAACGTTATTTAGCGCATAGCCAGTTTATCGCGCAATTAGCTAAAAAATGCCACTGTCGTGATCATGATGATGTTTGGGAGCATCTTTTTGAATTACGTAGTATTGAAGCCTTAGCTGATTGGCAAACACTTTTTAATGACACCTTTATTTGGTGCGCACTTGCACGTCTTGATTATGAGCCTGAAGTGCTTGAATCTGAAGGATCTTCACAACGTGAAGCACATATGCTCGCTCATATTCAAATCATCAAACAGCAAGAACCCAATGCCAAAATTGTAATCGTCACAGGGGGATTCCATACCCTTGCACTAATTGAAGGCCTAGCTAATTCACAATCTCAATCTTTCGCCATTTCTAGCACAGAACAAAAGCAGTTCACTAAAATGCAAAAAATGGGTGAAAATGAACAAGCTTGGCTTATTCGCTACAGTTTTGACAGACTAGATGCACTTAATGGTTATGCTTCTGGCATGCCTTCTCCTGCATTTTATCAACAAGCTTGGCAAAGTTTGATGCAACAACATCATGATAAATTGGAAAATAATGATGTCGCCAAACAGCCAACTCCAGTTTATCGTAATAAAATGGGGATTGCTTTTCTAAGCTCAGTGGCTCAGGCAATTAGAGAAAAACAATTTGATAATCCACCGAGTTATTTAGCTGTAAAACTCGCAGCCGAACAGAGTTTACGCCTTGCTTTATTAAGAGATCACGCAGGTACAGGTCGCTATGATTTGCTCGATGGTTTACAAAGTGCCTTTATTAAAGGCAGCTTAGATGATAGCCAAAGTGAATTATGGGCTGAAATCAAAACCTGTTTCTCAGGTTATCTCTTAGGTAAAATCCCATTAGGTACAGCAACGCCTCCTTTAGTTAATGAAACCTATGAACGAGCTAGAGCTTTTCGTTTCAAACTTGATGATACTTTAGCAAAAACAACTAAATGCGATGTTTATCGTAACCCGCAGCATCGCTTAAGAAGTCGTTTTTTACATTTATTGGCTTTCTTGGAGATCCATTTTGCACACCGTGTAAATGGTCCTGATTTTCTTTCTGGTCATCAATTAGATCTATTATTTGAAGAGTGGCAATACGCCTGGACACCTAATGTAGAAGGTGAACTGATTTCATTATCAGAGAAAGGCTCTCAACTTGAAGCTATCGCTCTAAATAAGCTGCTATCTATGGAGAAACAGCTTGAAGAGCAAGGGCAAAGCCGTTCGAGCCAGAATGCGGTTACGTTATTAATCCAAGCAGCACTAATTGGACTCCACCAACGCATTCCATCACTCTTTAAACTGTTAGATAGCTATATTCAGCAAGATTTTCGTCTTGAGTCACTAACTCAGTGCGGACATAAACTGATCCATTTATGGCGAGGTCGCCAATATCTTGATATTACTGATGAGCTTTCACTTGAAAATCGCCTACATCAAGTTATTCCACAAGCTTTCTTTTGTTTAGAACAACTGGCTCAAGGTGATGAACAACAACAAGAAAGCAATTTACAAGCCCTGCTCTCTTTACGGGAATTGATTGAATTTATGCCATCGCTCAATAATCAGCATGATTATAAAAGTGATTTCTATCAGCAACTCAATCGCCTTGATGGTCAATTAGATACAGTACCTTTATTAAAAGGTGCAGTAGATGCCTTACGTTATTTAGGTTCATATATTGATGAAAATACGTTAGTTACCACGCTAAATACAACCTTTAGCACCGGCAGTTCTCCTGAACATGCCATTGGCTATTTCGTTGGTATGATGCGAACAGCACCTGAGCTAGTTATCCGCCTTCCGTTATTGGTTGATCACTTAAATACCTTGTTACAGCAATGGGATGAAGAACGATTTATTCAGATCTTGCCTGATCTGCGTTTTGCCTTTAGCCAACTTAATCCCAAACAAAATGCAGAGCTTGCGCAATATATTGCCAACGATATTGGTTTAGATACGCAAGCATTATCCTTATGGCAGTCAGAATTTAGTGCTAAACAGATGCTTGAAGCCACTAAACTCAACCAAAAATTACAACAGCGAATAATGGAACAAGGCATGATTTCTTGGTTTGATGCTAAGAAAATAGAGAAAGGAGATATAAATCATGAGCCAGCATAATGACGATGTGCCTGAAGATAAAATGAAACAAGCAAAACGCTGGCGCCTGATTTTAGGTCAATATGCTGATGATGCTCTTGGGCAAGCGACTTTTAATGCTGATGATTTAAAAGTTGAGCGTACACTCGACTTTCTCTATCGCCGTGAATATCAGCGCCGAGGTCTTCGCCAAGAACGAGGGCGTCATGGATCACTCGATGCATCGCAACTTACTGCGGTAAACTGGCTAAATCAAGCGCGTAAGCTATTCCCTAATAGCACCTTTGAACGTATGCAATCACAGGCTATTGAACGTTACCAAATCAGTAGTTTTCTTAAAGATCCCAATACGTTAAAAGCGATGGAGCCAACAAAAGCGTTAGCGAAAACATTATTAAGTTTACGTGGACGCATGAGTGAAGAAACGCGAGATGCGGTTAAAACGATTATTCGTAAAGTGGTCGATGATATTTTGCGTCAAATTCGCAATAACTTTCGCCAATCATTAACAGGTCGCCGTAATCGTTTTAGACGCTCTTTAGTGCCTAATAGTCGCAACTTTGATTGGCGTGCCACCATCGCTGCAAACTTAAAACATTACGATACTAAAAATCGCCGTTTAGTGATTGAAACTCCTTACTTCAATTCACGGATGCAACAACATTTTCCGTGGGATGTCATACTTTGTGTTGACCAAAGTGCGTCAATGTCTAGCTCAATTATGTATGCGGCTGTTTGTGCCAGCATTTTAGCCTCTTTGCCTGCGGTTAATGTCTCTTTAGTGGTTTTTGATACCCAAGTTGTTGATTTATCGCATTTAGCAGACGATCCCGTTGAAGTTTTAATGACCATACAATTGGGTGGCGGTACTAATATTGCAGGCGCAATGCAATACTGTGAAAGTTTGGTCAAAAACCCTAAACGCACGGTTATTTCACTTATCAGTGACTTTGAAGAAGGTGGCTCATTAAACCGCTTATTAGATTGCACACAACGCCTTAATGGCCAACAAGTTAAATTATTAGGTCTAGCAGCACTTGATGATGAGGCTCAACCTGCTTATGACTCCGCAATTGCACAAAAGCTTGCAGATAGAGGCATGCAAGTTGCAGCGTTAACACCTGAACATTTCGCACAATGGTTGGCAGAGGTAATGCAATGAGTTGGCAAACTGTTTACTTTCATTACGATGAAGATGCGCTCACTGTATTTGCTAATGCAGGATTATTAAGACGCGCCAAAAAAGATGTTGATAACGAAAAAGTTTCTCTCACTGATGCCAATACTGGGCAATTTAGTAGTGATGGACAAAATGTTATTTTACACGAAGCAGGAATTCAACAAGCTAGTTGCGATTGTTCTGCATCAGGTTGTTGCAAACATATTTTAGCCGCTGTTTTATGGCTACAAGCTAATAATAATGCTGATAATTCAAGTAACGATAATAGTGATGAAACATCATCAGAAGCTATTGCGGAGCCCATTGAAATAGCACCTCTGTTACCCACGCTATTTACTCTTGATCCTGAAGCATTAATCAAAAAAGCAGGAAAACCAGCCTGTCGTATGGCGATTAAATTAGTTGAGCAGTGGGAAACACTAACATTGAATTTAGAAGACACAGGGACACAATTAAAAATTCAACTTCCTGATGTTGATGAGCCTGTTATTTTCTTACAAGGTAGTGGCTACGATGGCATGTTATCACCTTTTTCTGACTCACAGAAAAAAGCATTCCACCTTGCTATTGTGGCTAAAATATTTGAACAACATGCTCAACTATGGAGTTGGCCTGAAGATTTAATCATTGTGCAATCTTCAAAGCGCCCTCTCAATGAAGAAGAAACCGCGTTAATTACGACGATTGAACAATTTATTTATGATTTATTACGCCAAGGGCTATCACATATCAGCTTAAGCAGCGCCACTCAATTGCACTTATTGAATATGTCCGCTCGAGCAGAAGGCTTACCTCGTTTAGCGTCTTATTTACGAACATTAAGCACTCAAGTCAAACTATTAGCAGAAAGACATTTCACTATGGATGAAAGCAATGTCTTGCGCTTGCTGGCTCATATTTCAGCCTATCTATTTCAATTATCCAATGCGACGCCAGAACAGTTAAAAGCGTTACGAGGTCAACTTCGTCGTCAATATGATGATAAAAAAACCAGCCTCTCTCTTATCCCTGTTGGTGCAAATTGGTGGACGGCACAAAGTGGTGCATTAGGAGCAACCTTTACCTTTTGGGATAAAGAAGAGAAACAGCTCTTACAAACGACTCAAGCACGCCCTAATCAACTTGATACTCTATTTAATCGTTATAGTGTTTGGAATAGTTTGTCGTTATGGAAACAAACATCCGATAAATTAATGCGTCGCCCTTTTGTATTACAAGAGCCACGTATTTCTGATGAAGGAAAACTGGCAACTATTGGCGAAAGCTTCGCACAAAGCCAAGCTGATTTTCTTGATATTACCGATTATCACAATCTACAAACTGAATTAGGGATCAACAATTGGCAAGAGTTACCAGACTATTTTGCTAATCAACCTGAAGGATTTCTTTCCCCTCTCGTCTTACATATCAAAAGCTATAAGCCATTAATTTGGTATGAAATAGAGCAATGCGTTATTTGGGATGTTTCAGATAATCATGATAATTCAGCCTTCTTACGTCTTTATTGGGAAGGAACAATGCAAAATAATCTGGAAGAATTACGTTATCTCACTAAGCGAGAATTAGAGATAGTAGCAGTTACTGTTCAGCCTGTTCGACGTGATTTAAATATGGATTTATTGCCAACGACTCTTTGGCTCAAAACGGAAAAAGGCATTGAAATGTTTTATCTCGATTTTGACCAATTTCCACGAAAGAAAAAACAATCAGGATTTATTAGTCGTATTCAAGAATATATGGCTAAGCGTAAGCAACAAACGGCAATGCATCACAGTGAACCGACATTAGCACAAAAGTTCTGTCGCCCTATTTTGTCTGTATTAGAAGCCCAAGCATGTACTGGGCGGGAATTACTTTCTGAAATGCAAAAAGAGCAGTTAGAAATAAGCAAGCATACTGCTGACGATTTAGGAATGACATTAATTGCCAACCAATTAGCTCGTTACCTGGCATTAACTACTCGTGACTCTCAAGCTTTATTACAGTTAATTTGGCTATGCGATAATCTGCAACAATTACAAAGCCCATTGCCTATTCAGCTTAATGAGTAATAAATATCCCCCAGCATAGCCGAGGGATTTATATATACAAAAAAAGCTATCTCTCTTTAATTAGAGAGATAGCTTATAAAATAAGAATAAGTAGGCTTACGCTGGATTATCAATATCAACAAATGTCACATCGAAGTGATGTGTTTGAGCAAGCCATTCACCTAATGCTTTAATACCATAACGCTCTGTTGCATGATGACCAGCTGCAAAGAAATGAACGCCCATTTCTCTTGCGATATGAATAGTCTGTTCTGAGACTTCACCTGTCACAAAAGCATCTACACCTTGCTCTGCAGCATCTTGAATAAAGCCCTGTCCGCCGCCCGTACACCAAGCAATATTACGAATAGTTTCAGGAGCATTATCACCGCAATGCAATACATTGCGTTGTAACGCTTTTTCTAAACGTTCTTTTAATTCAGTTGGCGTTAAAGGTAAATCAAACACACCTTTAGGTACTAACGGTAATATTTCACCTTCAACTTTAACGCCCATTTTTAACGCTAATTGAGCATTGTTACCTAAAATAGGGTGAGCATCTAACGGCAGGTGATAACCAAAAAGATTAATGTCATTACAAAGTAATGTCTTTAAGCGGTTGCGCTTCATTGAACGAATAACAACGGGCTCATTTTTCCAAAAGTAACCGTGGTGTACTAAAATTGCATCAGCGTTTAATCGCACAGCTTCATCAAGTAATGCTTGGCTTGCAGTCACACCCGTTACTATTTTTTGAATATGAGGGCGGCCTTCGACTTGAAGTCCATTAGGCGCATAATCTTGAAAGTTCTCAATACTTAACTTCTCATTAATCACTAATTCCAGATCAGTATTCTTCATTTCATTTATTTCCCTGTTATCACGAATGCCACTATTTATATAACAATAAGATAAATAGCAATAGGTTAATGGCATTCGTTTAAATGACTCATTATTGTTTATTGTAACGTAAAAATTGAAGATTATTTGAGGATAAGAAAAAACAAGAAGGTCGCATCAGAAAAGTGCTTAAAAAGGGATAAAAATAACGCCTACTTTTGTAGGCGTTATCTTAATATTCTGTTATTTGTGACTATTTAGCGCCACTTCCGATTTTGCCAGCCAAACTGGTTTATCACTTGTTTTAGACCATACACGGTGTATATAGCTATAAAATTGTGCGCGTTTAGGATGGAAAATCATAACAGGAAATGCCACAACACCTAGCGCAACAGCACCAGTACGACGGGCTAAAACATGTTTTTTTGTATATTCGTTATAAGCTGGCATAGTGCTCTCCTGTATAGAGATTAATTTGATAACTGAAATTTTACCTCATTTGATGAAATTTTACTACTGATCAGACCACTCAATTCGTGCGAAAAATCACCTTTATTTTGCTTGATATGTAATTAAATTTCAGAACAGAAACAAAAACAAAACATAAATAACACAATTATTAACAAATTTAGATCGGTATTTTTACTAAATGAAAGTTGTAGTAAATAATTTCGAGGATAAATTATCAAAAAAGAAAAAATCAAATAAGAGAAGAAGAATATTCAAGAATGCGGGTTTTTATCAATTACAAACTCACTTTGTGAAACGCTAAGCAACTCTCTAATCTCTTTTACATCAGCAACATTAAAGTGAGTCACTCTCGATACCTTTTTATCGCCATTTTTACAGCTGCTTCTAAAGAAGCTTTTAAATCATCGAAGAAAATCATATCACTCCATTCTTACCTGTAAATATTAATAATTTAATTCTTATTGTATTAAATTAAAAAAATAAATGTGATTAGAGTTAAAATAAAAATGAATTCGGCTAAATTTACAAAAAATAAATACTGAATACCAACATAGAAAAAATATTTAACAAAAAATACCTTATTTAATTTATGCATAATAAATCCTCAGTTAATTTCACCAAAGGAAAAATATGTGAGGGTAAGAAAAAAGCTTACAGTTAAAGAAGCAGGTGAAAAAGCAATTAATGATACAAATTACTTCTTTAATAAAACCAGCAGACCTATTTTTATAAATAAAATGAATAATTATGATTTAAAAATATGTCATTTTCGATCTATGATTAGTCAATATTGTTTAGCATGGAATAATTATGAACACTATTTAAATGATGATAAGTGCTATATTTTTTGTTTTAAATACATAACATTACCTAACAACAGCATCATAAACAAACCTGAATCTACATGTATATGTACTTACAATATATTTGATAACTGCATTTCTATTGAAATAATACAAAGTTTTGCTAGAAGTAATAGCATTATAAATGGAAACATAATGAAGTATTCACTAATCACATTATTTTTAACAAGAATAGAGGGTAATGGTATATACTTAATTAATCCTGTTAATGAAAAAATTAAAAAACTATTATATAAATACTTTTGGATTTAGTGATATTCATAAAGATGGAAGTATACTTTTTATTTCTTTAAAAGAATTAACAAATTGGTACTTAGCATTAATATACACAGTAAAACGATATTAATCTTAATAAAAAATAAAACATGATGAATTAATTAAATCTGATACTAACATGAAAAACATTATCAATATAGGAGACGAAAAATGATAACTAAATTATCTGAAGACTTAAATACTATACCCCATATAAATGATATCTATAACAAACAAGCGAATAAATCATTAAAGCTCACACCTGAACAAGCATTAGCAATATTAATAGCAGCAGCACCAGCTATTCATAATTTACCTAAAGCACCTTACTATGAAGCTGCGGGGAAAAAATGTCGTTAATGAGAAAGCCTCCAATAAATAGGAGGCTTTCTTTTCATTCAATAAATTTATTTCTTAACTGCTTTACCTTTACCGCGTAGGGTTTCGGTTAACCCTTTCAGGAAGTATCTCACAAGCTGATCGCCACAGTTACGATAGTTTTTATGTCCAGGCTTACGGAATACTGCGCTTAATTCGGGCTTAGAAACACGGAAGTCTGCAAGTTCATAGATCTTTAGAATATCCACATCTTTTAATTCAAAAGCAACACGCAGTTTTTTTAGGATAATGTTATTTGTCATGCGCTTTTCAACTTCAGGTGCTGGGAAGTTTTCATCTTTTCCACGACGATAAAAAATTAGACCATTTAAAAAATGCCCCATTGCATTGTCGTCACATTCGACAAACTCAGGTTCATCGTCTTTTTTCAGCCAGCTATTTACTAACTCTTTTGTAACTGTGAAATCAGCCAATTTCATGATTTCAACAACATGTGCATCACTTAGGTCCAGCATGTAACGTACACTTCGTAAAACAAAATTATTTTGCATTGTATTGATTATCCACTCTATTTTTAATTCTAAATCAACCTCAATGATGGATATCAATGCTGTGATCTAAAAATATTCAATAATTAAAAAAATACACTCTACCTTTGGGTAGAGTGTATTCTATATAAATAGTTTATTGCACTAACTTATTTGTTAGCAAAAACATTATTTACTATTTCAATCGCTTCTTTTTCAATTAATTCACGATGCTCAGGGCCTCGGAAGCTTTCGCAGTAAATCTTATATGCTTCTTCAGTGCCAGAAGGACGAGCCGCAAACCAACCGTAATCAGTCATCACTTTTAAGCCACCAATAGATGCGCCATTACCTGATGCATGTGTTAAACGTGCAGTAATCGGATCGCCTGCTAATGTGCTTGCAGTCACCATTTCAGGTGATAAGCGTGACAACAGCGCTTTTTGCTCATGAGTTGCTGATGCTTGAATACGATTATAGCTTGGTGAACCAAAGCGTTGTGCTAATTCGTTGTAATGCTCTTGCGGATCTTTGCCTGTTACCGCTTTCATTTCAGCAGCTAACAGACATAAAATGATGCCGTCTTTATCGGTTGACCATGGTTTGCCATTAAAGCGTAAGAAAGATGCCCCTGCACTTTCCTCACCACCAAAGCCAAACTCACCACTAAATAAACCTTGAACAAACCATTTGAAGCCAACTGGTACTTCTACAAGTTCACGACCTAAATCTGCTACAACACGGTCAATCATTGCACTTGAAACCAGTGTTTTACCCACTTTTACATCTTTAGCCCATTGTGGGCGATGACGGAAAAGATAGTTAATTGCAGCCGCTAAATAGTGGTTAGGATTCATTAAACCAGATGGAGTCACAATACCATGACGATCGTAATCAGGATCGTTAGCAAAAGCTAAATCGAATTTATCACGCAATTGTAATAGTCCTTCCATTGCCCAAGGTGATGAACAGTCCATACGAATAACGCCATCATGATCCAAGGTCATAAAACGGAAGGTCTGATCAACTTGATCGTTAACTAATTCAAGATCAAGGCCATAATACTCACCGATGCATTTCCAGTATTCGATACCAGAGCCACCTAACGGATCAACACCCAATTTTAAGCCTGCTTTCTTAATTGCTTCCATATCGACAACGTCACCTAACGCTTTGACATAAGGCATAATTAAGTCTTGAGCTTGAATATAACCACTTGCTAATGCTTCATCATAAGAAAGACGTTTGATGCCCGCTAAATTGTTTTCAAGCAGTTCATTGGCACGTTTCTCAATAACTGAAGTTAAATCTGTATCAGCAGGACCACCATTTGATGGATTATATTTAATACCACCATCTTCAGGCGGATTGTGAGATGGAGTGATCACGATACCATCAGCAATATCTTGATGTGCTTCGTTGTATGTCAAAATAGAAAAAGAGACTGCCGGTGTTGGTGTATAGCCATTATTTTCTTGAATAATCACTTTAACTTTATTGGCAGCTAGTACTTCTAAAACAGAAATAAATGCAGGTTCTGACAGTCCATGAGTATCTTTACCCACGTAACATGGCCCTGTTACTCCATTTTTAGCACGTACTTCAGCAATAGCTTGTGCAATTGCCAAAATATGTGCTTCATTGAAGCTATGGCGATTTGCACTTCCGCGATGACCAGATGTACCAAATTTCACACGATGAGCGTTATTGCTAGCTTGTGGTTTAAGTGAATAATATTGAGACGTTAATTGCGCCACATTAATCAGATCACTTTGACGAGTATGCTGCCCTGCTCTTGGATGAATTGCCACAAATCTTCTCCTATTTGACATCACAATCACGCTTTAAACAAAAGCCTTTGCAATGCATCAATTAACAATAGTGGTTAGATAGTTCCACACACCTTATCAATCTCATTGGCAGGAAATTGCATATCCTGCATGATGCTTTGTACCATCGTTCTCTTACGCTCTGTATTCGAGTTAGTGATAACCCAAAACGGCGTGCCTGAAATATGGCGCGGTTTTGTATGACGTCCACTATCGAGTAGTGTTTGTTCATCACCAGCAAAATAGATACGTGTTCGTCCATGTACTGTTTCTGCAGATTGAGTAAAAGTAGCGCTATCTAGGCTATATAACGTAGAAAGGATCTGTAAAAAGCGATCAACTGATTTTGTTTTTTCTGCATAACTGTCAGATAACAGCAGCTCTCGCATTTCACGGATCGGATTTTTTGCTGGTGTAATCGATTTAGGTTCAGCTTCCTGTTTAATAACAGGTGATTGTACTGACTCAGTGACAACGACTGGTTGTGCGGGCTGTTTGGCATCGAGCTTCAGTAGACGCCTTAAAATATCTGAAGCGCTTTCACCGATATGTCTAGTTTCGCTAGCAATATAGCGGTAAAGTTCGTCATCAATTTCTATCTTTTTCATTGCTACCCAGTACTGTTTTCAAAAAAAAGTAATTAGGATTATAAGATATAATCTTTAAAAACAAAATAGGTAAAATTTCAATAACTTAAAGAGGATTTATTCAAGATCCTACCGTTTTAAAGGCTAAGCTCGGTATTTATCCTATTGTTTATCTCGGTATCATCTTCTATTCTTTGAACTTATTCGCACAAAGTCAGCTTTAAATTCCGCTATATCACACCACCCCAGCCCCCAAATAATATAAAATTCTAATTATTTATTTTTGAGTAATGTCAAGATTTCAAGTTTTTAAATAAATTTAGAATATATATCTATATAATGGTGTTTTTATGGTTTTTTATAACTTTCCATTATCAATTATTTCTGAACTTCATCACTCTTTCATATTATTACGACAAGTTGGCTTAGCACCTTGTGCATGTCATCATAGAAGAAAATCGCAATTATTTTGGTCATTAACATGAAACTCAATACATTATTAAATTATCAATTACACCAACCTGAAACGACACCTGCATCCAATTTACCTATCGTCTTGATCCACGGCCTTTTTGGTGATCTGAATAATTTAGGCGTTTTAGGTCGCGCACTTCGCCAAGATAATACCGTGATACAAATCGATGTGCGTAATCATGGGCATTCTCCTCACAGTGAAAGTATGAATTATCAAGATATGGCGCAAGATGTGCTCACATTACTTGATAGTTTAAATGTCTCAAAAGCCATTATTATTGGTCACTCAATGGGAGGCAAAATTGCGATGGCGATGACAGCATTAGCCCCTGAGCGAATCGCCAATATTGTTGTGATTGATATGTCACCTGTTGCTTATAACGTTCGTCGCCATGATAAAATTTTTGCTGCACTTGAAGCCGTCACAAAAGCTCAAGTTACACGCCGTCAAGATGCGGTGGAAATCATGCGTCCTTTTATTGAAGAAGAAGGTGTGATCCAATTTTTACTAAAATCATTCAAAAATGGTGAGTGGCTATTTAATTTACCTGCAATAAAAAATGCCTATTCAGACATTATTGGCTGGCAAGAGGTGCCTACTTGGCATCATCCTGTATTATTTATTCGAGGCGGTTTATCACCTTATATCTTAGATGAATATCGTGAAAATATAGCTCGCCAATTTCCTCTCGCGACCGCTTTTGTTGTTGCAAACACTGGACATTGGGTTCATTCAGAAAAACCAGATACCGTTATTAAGGCAATTCGCCGCTTTTTAGAGAAATCTTAGTTAATAAACTTAACGACTTAAAATATTGCCACTGAAAAATGATAATTTAGTAGAATGTATAATTATTGTACTTAAAAACAGTATCTGTTGATAAAAAGACCAAATCACAATAGGTTAAAGTCATGAAGCAGTGGCGAGACATCACTATGTGGGGTATTATTGGGCGTTTCGCAATTTAGTCATTGGTATACGCCCTTTCACAGCAAAATTTATGGCAAAAGAACAAACTGATCGCACCACACTGGATTTGTTCGCAGATGAACGCAGACCTGGGCGACCCAAAACAAACCCGCTTTCTCGGGATGAACAGCTTAGAATTAATAAACGTAATCAATTAAGACGTGACAGAGTTAATGGCTTACGTCGAGTTGAGTTAAAATTAAATGAAGATGCTGTAAATGCTCTCAATGAGTTGGCGACAGAAAGAAACGTCAGTCGTAGTGAGCTTATTGAAGAAATATTACTTGAGCAATTGGCGCAAAATCACGCCTTAAAAATGCATCAAAACAAGAATAGCTAGCAGATAAACCACACAAATTCGACAGAATTAGCCTGCTATTTTCGTCAAAATACATTTTTAGTTTTCTACTATGAAAACACAATGCTTATCTTTCACTAGTAATTGTTCAAACACAGACAAATATACTCTAAATATTTTGAAGTGTAGCTAGGCGACAAGTGAATGAGTCACTAGAAACATGCAAGTAGTATGTGACTAGTGAAAATATACGTAGTCAATAACGCTACAATTTGAAATATAACGAATTTAGAATAAAAGAGGTTATCTCACTTTATGGCAATCATAGGAATATTCTTCGGCAGTGATACTGGCAACACTGAAAATATTGCCAAAATGCTTCAAGAAAGACTGGGCGCTGATAATGCCGAAGTTCATGATATTGCAAAATCCAGTCAAGAAGACATCGAAGCGTTCGATATTCTGTTACTGGGTATTCCTACTTGGTATTATGGTGAAGCACAATGTGATTGGGATGATTTTTTCCCAACACTAGAAGATATTGATTTCAATGGTAAGCTTGTTGCACTCTTTGGTTGTGGTGACCAAGAGGATTACGCAGAATATTTCTGTGATGCAATGGGGACTATCCGCGATATTATTGAGCCTCGTGGTGCTGTTATCGTAGGTCATTGGCCAACAGAAGGTTATCATTTCGAAGCCTCTAAAGGGCTTGCAGATGATAATCATTTTATCGGTCTTGCCATTGATGAAGACCGCCAACCAGAATTAACCGAAGAGCGTGTTGACGCTTGGGTTGCTCAAATCAAAGAAGAAATGAGCCTAGACGAAATTCTGGGATAAAATAAATACTCAATATTGAGAATGATAATTATTCAATGGTGTGCTAAGATAGTGTGATAGGTAGGGGTGTTTATTTTTAAATATCATGCCTATAATCAATGAGGTTATTTATTCACCCGAGCATTAATGAATAAAACCTATTTGTGAGCACAAAAATTAAATTCACCATTAGCAACAGGATTAAATCCGCATGACCGACAATAATAAAGCGTTAAAAAATGCTGGGTTAAAAGTTACACTTCCTCGCTTAAAGATCTTGGAAGTGCTCCAGGATCCTGAGTGCCATCATGTCAGTGCTGAAGATCTCTACAAAAAACTCATCGATATCGGTGAAGAGATTGGTCTGGCAACAGTGTATCGCGTCTTAAACCAATTTGATGATGCTGGTATTGTTACCCGACATAATTTTGAAGGTGGTAAATCAGTATTTGAATTAACTCAACAACACCATCATGACCATTTAATTTGTCTTGATTGTGGTAAAGTTATCGAGTTTACAGACGATGCAATTGAATTACGCCAAAGAAACATCGCTGAACGTCATGGTATCAAGCTTTCCAATCATAGCCTTTATTTATATGGCCACTGCGCTGAAGGCAATTGTAAAGAAGATAGCCACGCACATGATGAGAAATAATTCATTCTGGATAATCTCTCAGTAAAAAAAAGGAACTGTTCACAGTTCCTTTTTTATTGCCTAAAATCCGAGGATAACTCTACTTAGCCACACTGATACTGTGTTTAATATGTTTTAAATGAACCACAATAGTAAATGTAACAATAACCAATAGTGACCAAGAGCCCCATTTCCCTGCATGTACGGCAGACCAAGCACCAATTTGGTTAGGATATTGCCAAACACCAAAAAATGTACCGAAATTCTCAGCAAGCCAAATAAAGAAACCTATCAGAACAAAAGCAAGTAATAAGGGCATTTTTCGCTCTGTATCATAAGGCGTAAAATAAACCACACTACGGGCATAAAGACCTAAAATAAAGGCAGTTAAATACCAGCGATAATCACCAATAAAGTGATGAGAAAAGAAATTAATATAAATCGCAAGTGCAACTAATGTTGCCAGCCAATAAGGCGGATAATTATCTATTCGGACTTTTAAAAAACGCCATGCTTGAATTAAATAACTTCCTACCGCGGAATACATAAATCCGGTAAATAAAGGAACTTCCCACAATTTCGTGTAAGCAAAATCAGGGTATTTCCATGAACCAATTGCCGCTGATGTTTTAAATAACTCCATCACAAAACCAACAATATGGAAAAAGCAGATCGCTTTTAATTCATCCCATGTTTCTAACTTTCCCCACACCATCCATAATTGAAAAGCGATAGCGAGAATAAGAAGCACATCATAACGAGGTATCCCAAAGACACCTTTACTTGGCGTTGCAAATAAAATAAAAAAGAAAAACCCGGCAAATAAACAAGAACGCGCCTCTTTTACACCAAAAAAAAGAAATTCAACAATAAATCGTTTTATACCTTTAAAGGGCTTCAATGGTGGTTCTAATAAAAAATCGTCCAATAGCTTTAACATGCTTCTTCCTGAAAACTCGCATTATCAAACAGCATTCAATGCAGAATAATAAATAAGGGGGAGATAAAATGAATGGCAAGAAATTTGCCATAGAATAAAAAAACCTACAAGGACGAAAAAGAAAGGAATGAAAAAATAAAGGTATTTACCCCCCACTACGATACCCACTCTGACTGCCTTTACTTAGGGTAAATACCTTACGCAAATTCTGCGAAATAACTGAAGCTCTGGAGATAAACATAACCCACTCACATTTATCTCAGACGACATGACGACTTTACTTCATTACTTTTACTACATACTGCGATTTTAAAACGACTCTTTACTACTTTTTACTTCAACTCTTTTATTTCTACTTCTCTACTTCTTACTACTGCTGACAACTTCACTTTATTAACAAGGCTTATTTATAAAGCTCTTTTTAATTACCGCATCCCTACCTTTCTACTACTTATTTTTACTTATCGTAATCGTATTTAGCTTTTTTAGTTTTATTCAGGATAAAGTGCAATTAATACACTTTATCCTTATGCTGATATTAGAAAATAGTGAATGGCATTATCACGTTAAACTTAACGTCTTTTTCATCTTGGAAAATATTACCAAAACCGCCTTCATAACTAGGAATGTCAGAGTGGTTATCATAACGGGTATAGTGAAGTTTAAAGAGAGTGCCTTTAGCGCGACCTTCTTGAACTGTATACATAATATCCGCATTCCATGCACTCTCTCTGATACGCTGACCTTGGTCATAAATGGCTTTACCACTTGGCTTAGCATCCCATGCGTAAACATAAGAAGTACCCACCGCCCAGCCAGACAGATCCCAGTTTTTCAGATCATACATCACGCCAGCATAGAGTGCTTTTTCTCCATTGGCGTTAAAGTCAGAACGGCCATCCCACCAAACATCAAGACGACCATTAGAGGTTGCCCAGCCCGGAGTCATACGTTGTAAGAAATAACCTTGATTACCTTCAGCTTTAACCCACGTTCCTTCTACTTTGAAGTCAAATACATTGTAGGTATAACCCAAAGTCAGTGCTTGTAACCATGCCAGCCCATCATAAACGTCATTAACACCACCACCGGTAACTTTATCTTTAGCGCCGTAGAATTGGTAAGACGTTCTTAATGCATTGTCAGCAATTGGGAAATCATAAGAAACTTTACCAAAATACTGATCGATATAACCATCCGCCTGACCAAATGCAGCTTCTAATACTAGGCTGTTTTTAAAATCATATTTGGCGCCGAAAGAGTGAAGATAGCTGATATTCGTTTCTAGATCAGCTTTACGGAAATTGTACATATTACGGTACCATGGTGCTTTGTATTCATCTGTCCACATATAGGAGAAAGATAATTCACCACTTTTATCGAAATCAAAGACAGCACCCGCTTCAGCTCCGCGGTAAGTTCCCGGTAAGAAACTCCAGTGTGGACGCAATAAGCTTTGGCCTTTAGGTTGAATATATCCACCTTGAGCCCAGAAGTTGCCTAATTTGAATTTCGCAGCCGCTTTATAAACGCTCATGCCACTGCGATCGCCAGTCCATTTTTCATCCCAGCGACTTTTTGCATCACTAAAACCGATTTCGTTAGGTGCTGCAGGACCACTGTTATTCAATTCAGCCGCACCAAAGGCTGCTAAATCAATACCAATAAAATCACCAAGGTAACCTGATGAAAAATCTAGATTAGCATTGAAAGTAGAATGGTGTAAGTTAGCTTTGTATTTGCCGTAATCAGGGCTATTTGGTGTTAACTCTTTTCTATCACGGTCACGTTGCCAATAAAAAAGACCGCCTGTTAAGGTTGAGTCATCAATAAACCCTTCAGCATGAGACATTTTTGCAGGTAGTGCAGTTACAAGCAATGCGCCCATAACGGCAAGTGCCACCCTGCCTGGTTTAGCATGTTGCATAACCATAGCATTGTTTCCTCTTTGACTTTGACTAAAAAAGAAATAAGCACAACGCCTATTTCCAAATATAAAACCCCAAGTGGGGAAAAAACCTAAATTAGGTTAGAAACAGCATATTTTTCGCGACGCGAATTATCAACCCAAAAAAAAGAATTTTTATCAAAATATGACAAAGGGCACATAACTAAATGATCGTTTCATTTTCTTACTTTTATAAGGATTGATTAAAAATGAATATAATTGATTGATTTAATTATATTTTACAAATCAATCTTTAAATGATATAAGATTTCGTTTTTATAGAAAGGAATAATAAGTAGTATTTATAAATAATCTTTTTTAACGATGTAAAATATGAGGTATGAATCACATTTTTCTTATTACAGGCTTATTTAGCGTGATGATCTGAAAAAACAAAAGAATAAAGCGATAGTGAATAAACTATTTCAAACGAAACAAATAGAAATTTATCACCTAAAAAAGAGAAAACGAGAGACTAATTAAAGTAAGAATAGTAAATATTTAATATCAATAGATGAAAAATCAGTCAAGATAAGCGGTAAAACAGATAAAAAAATGCTCGATAAATAATTACCGAGCATTTTATTCATTAAGATACTAATGTGACTTAAAGCACGTCAAATTAACCTTGTTGAGAAATCTTCGCCCAAGTGTCACGTAAGCCCACAGTACGGTTAAACACAAGTTTATCCGCTGTTGAAAGTTTATCAGCACAGAAGTAGCCTTCACGTTCAAACTGATACGCTTTCTCGATAGCCGCATCTTTTAAGCTACGTTCAACAAAACCTTCACGAATAACTAATGATTCAGGGTTAATTGTTGATAAGAAATCATCTTCTGCTGCTGGGTTTGGTACGCTAAACAGACGGTCATAAAGGCGGATTTCAGCAGGAATGGCATGTGGAATGCTTACCCAGTGAATAACGCCTTTTACTTTACGTCCATCAGCAGGATCTTTATTTAAAGTCTCTGCATCATAGGTACAATAAATGGTCGTAATTTCGCCTTGTTCGTCTTTTTCAACACGTTCCGCTTTAATAACATAAGCATTACGTAAACGTACTTCTTTACCTAGCACCAGACGTTTATATTGACGATTTGCTTCTTCTTTGAAGTCAGCGCGATCAATATAGATTTCACGGCTAAATGGTACTTCACGCGTTCCCATTTCTGGTTTATTCGGGTGATTTGGTGCAACAAGAATTTCTTCGCCTTCTGGCATATTTTCAATCACTAAACGAACAGGATCGATAACTGCCATTGCGCGTGGTGCATTTTCGTTTAAGTCATCACGAATACAAGATTCCAGAGCTGCCATTTCAACGTTGTTTTCTTGTTTCGTCACACCAATACGTAGACAAAATTCACGGATAGATTCTGCGGTATAACCACGGCGACGTAAGCCTGAAATTGTTGGCATACGAGGATCGTCCCAACCATCCACAATGTTTTCTGTCACAAGCTGATTCAGCTTACGTTTTGACATCACTGTGTACTCAAGGTTAAGGCGTGAGAATTCATATTGACGAGGATGACAAGGGATAGTGATATTATCCAGCACCCAATCATATAAACGGCGGTTATCTTGGAATTCTAAAGTACATAAAGAATGTGTGATATTTTCCAGTGCATCAGAGATACAGTGGGTAAAATCATACATTGGATAAATGCACCATTTGTTTCCAGTTTGGTGGTGTTCAGCGAATTTAATACGATAAAGCACAGGATCACGCATAACAATAAAGGGTGATGCCATATCAATTTTCGCACGCAAACACGCTTTACCTTCTTCAAAGCCACCAGCACGCATTTTTTCAAACAGCGCTAAGTTCTCTTCTACGCTACGTGAGCGATAAGGGCTGTTTTTACCTGGCTCTTTTAATGTACCGCGGTATTCACGAATTTCTTCAGCACTTAACTCATCAACGTAAGCTAAGCCTTTATTAATCAGCTCAATCGCATATTGATAAAGTTGATCAAAATAATCTGAGGAGTAATGAATGCTACCTTCCCATTGGAAACCTAACCACTGAACATCTTTTTGAATTGAGTTGATGTACTCAATATCTTCTTTTACTGGATTGGTATCATCAAAACGTAGATTACATTTTCCCTGATAATCTTTAGCAATACCAAAATTCAGGCAAATTGATTTCGCATGGCCGATATGAAGATAGCCATTAGGTTCAGGTGGGAAACGCGTTTGAACGCTATTATGTTTCCCAGTAGCCAGATCTTCGTCAATAATTTGACGAATAAAGTTCGTTGGGCGGGCATCTGCCTCATTCATGGTCATTTTTTCCTCAAAGCAAAACGCATAATTAACCCACTATAATCCAATAAGCAGGTTTCATAAATACCTTAGCTAAATACACCCCTGAGATATTTATCAAAATAGAGATAAAAAAACGGGAAGTTCGAAAGACTCCCCGTTTTATCGTCTTATTTAACCATCTCTTTATAGAGGATTAAATATCTAGATAGAATTTATTTTAACACGTTGTAGATAACCGTTTTATTTCCTACCACAACACCGGCAACTTGTTCAGCAATCTTATCAAAATCATCGATATTGCTAACAATGATAGGACTTATCATCGATTTGGCATTAGCGTTCAGATATTCAAGATCTAATTCTAAGATAGGTTGACCGACTTTAACATCTGCACCTTCTTCAACTAAACGCTTGAAGCCTTTGCCACCTAACGCAACGGTATCAATTCCCATGTGCACAATGATTTCGACGCCATTGTCAGTCTCGATACAAAATGCATGGTTTGTATCAAAAATCTTAACAACAGTACCTGTCGCAGGCGCCATCACGATATTAGAGGTTGGTTTGATTGCTATACCATCCCCAACAACACCACTAGAGAACGCTTCATCTGGTACATCTTTCAATGCCACAACTTCACCATCAAAAGGCGCAATCATTTCAAGTAACACTTTTGCATTAGCATTAGCTTGTTTTACCGGTGTTTTTTCAGTAGACACAGTTGAAGCAGATGTACCTTCATAAGCGGCAACTGGGCCTTGTGTTAATACATCACGCATAGCGTTAGCGATTAATTCAGCTCGTGTACCCACAATCACTTGAACACTTTGTTTGTTTAAGCGAATAACACCTGATGCACCTAAACGTTTTGCATAGGCATCATTAACAACTGTGGCATCTTTTACATTTAAGCGTAAACGGGTAATACAAGCATCAATACCAGTTAAGTTATCAGAACCACCGATAGCCGCAATATATTGACGAGCTTCTTGTTGAATACCTTCTTTACTATTTGCTGGCGCTGTTTTGATATCTTCATCATAACCATCAGCTGTTTCATCACCAATCACATCATCTTCACGACCCGGAGTTTTCAAGTTGAATTTGGTGATAGTGAAACGGAAAATACCGTAATAGATAAAGAAGAAAACAATACCTTGAACAATCAGCATGTACCAATGAACAGCAAGTGGGTTACGTGAAGATAAGAACATATCCACTAAACCTGCACTAAAGCCGAATCCTGAAATCCACTCCATGCTTGCAGCTATATAAACAGAAATCGCCATTAAGAATGCGTGAATAACATAGAGCACAGGTGCCACGAACATAAAGGAGAATTCAAGCGGTTCAGTAATACCTGTGAAGAAGGCAGCAAATGCACCTGCAATCATGATACCAGCAACTTTTGCTTTGTTCTCTTTACGAGCACAGTGATAGATCGCAAGAGCCGCCCCCGGTAAACCAAACATCATTACTGGGAAGAAACCAGCTTGATAACGACCGGTTACACCCACAGTTGCTAAGCCAGAATCGATAGCTTGCTGACCTGCTAGGAAGTTAGGAATATCGTTAATGCCTGCAACGTCAAACCAGAATACAGAGTTCAACGCATGATGTAGACCGACTGGAATTAATAAACGGTTAAAGAATGCGTAGATACCCGCACCTAATGCCCCCATATCTTTAATGCTTTCACCGAAACTGACTAATCCGCCATAAATCACAGGCCAGATATACATCAGAATAAAGGCGACGATGATCATTAAAAATGAGGTTAGAATAGGAACTAAACGACGGCCACTAAAGAATGACAGTGCGCGAGGCAGTTCAACGCTACTAAAGCGATTATAAAGCTCGGCAGAAAGTACACCAACCAAGATCCCAACAAACTGGTTATTTATTTTACCAAAAGCAACTGGAACCTCTTCTAAAGGCAGGCCTTTGATCATTGACACTGCTGCTGGAGAGCAAAGCGTTGTCACGACTAAAAACCCTACAAATCCTGTTAAAGCGGCAGCTCCGTCTTTGTCTTTCGACATACCATAAGCAACACCAATAGCAAACAAGACTGACATATTGTCGATGATGGCAGCACCAGATTTGATAAGTAAGGCAGCAAGCGCGTTATCGCCACCCCAGCCTACTGGGTCAATCCAGTAGCCAATCCCCATCAGAATTGCTGCTGCAGGTAATGTAGCAACAGGCACCATTAGTGCCCGTCCTATCTTCTGCAGATAACTTAAAATATTCACAAACTCCCCCTTGGATAGCCCCTATGCGGGATCTTATTCATACTCATTCATATTTTATAATAAATTGATGAGCTAATTATTTAATTCCATTTTTAGTCTAAAAAAATTATTTCGTATCGCAAATTAATTAGTCATAATTTGTGATTAGAGTCACTAATATCGTATAATTTTTAGCTGAAATGCTGGCTAAGTCAGAAAGCTTATTTTATGATTAAAATATCTTTTGGCGGGACATTTCGATCATCAGCTAAAAATGAAAAGAAATTCGTGTTATAGATGAGCCACTGATAATCACACGATGAAATAACACGTTACTGAGTTATCAGATTTGTCTTTTTTCTATGAGGTTACTATGAGGTTAATCCCCCTATCCACGGCAAAACAAGTTGGTAAGTGGTCTGCAAATTACATCGTTGAGAAAATCAACGCGTTTAATCCAACTGCAGAGCGCCCTTTCGTACTTGGTTTACCGACTGGTGGTACGCCATTGGCGACATATAAAGAGTTAATTGAATTACATCGTGCAGGAAAAGTCAGCTTCCAACACGTTGTGACGTTCAATATGGATGAATATGTTGGCATTCCATCAGATCATTCACAAAGTTATCGTACTTTTATGTACGAAAACTTCTTTAATCATATTGATATTAAAGATGAAAATATCAATTTATTAAATGGTAATGCTGAAGATCCACAAGCAGAATGCGAACGCTATGAAGCTAAAATCAAGTCTTATGGCAAAATTAATCTGTTTATGGGCGGTGTAGGTAACGACGGTCACATTGCATTTAATGAACCTGCGTCATCACTCTCTTCACGCACTCGAATGAAAACGCTAACTGAAGATACACGCTTAGCAAATTCACGTTTCTTCGACAATAATGTTAATCATGTTCCTAAATATGCACTGACTGTTGGTGTAGGCACATTATTAGATGCTGAAGAATTAATGATTTTGGCAACCGGTTTTAATAAAGCGCAAGCAGTACATGCAGCAACAGAAGGCGCTGTTAACCATTTATGGACGATTTCCTGTGTTCAACTTCACCCTAAAGCAATTTTAGTGTGTGATGATCCTGCAACAATGGAATTACGTGTAAAAACATTGCGTTACTTCCAACAGATTGAAGCGCAAGAGTGTCAGAAATACCAAGACTAAGTTTAGTAAAATAAGTACCTACTGATTAAGTAGCGGAAAAGGCTAAGCTCTCTTACTTATCAGCCAGAATTTGCTGGCTGATATCGGCTTTTTAGATTGACTTCCCTTATCAGGAGACAAAGGTATGTTCGCCTTAACAAATGCTGTTATTTATACAGGTTACGACCGTTTAGAAAACCACGCCATTATTATTAACGGCTCCTGTATTGAGCAGGTTTGCCCACAGGATCAACTGCCAAAAGATATCACTATTCGTGATATGAAAGGTGCAATTGTCTCTCCCGGTTTTATTGATTTACAGGTAAATGGTTGTGGTGGTGTGCAATTTAATGACACGCCTGAAAATGTCACTGTTGAAACGTTAGAAATTATGCAAAAAGCGAATGAACGCTTAGGTTGCACTAGCTATTTGCCAACGTTAATTACCTGTTCTGATGAATTGATGAAAATAGGCATTGAAGCAACGCGTGCTTATATGAAGAAACATGAAAATAAAGTATTGGGATTACATTTAGAAGGCCCATATATCAATGTGATTAAAAAAGGGACTCATGATCCACAATTTATTCGTCAACCGAGTGCTCAGATGATTAGCTATTTGTGCGATAACGCTGATGTCATCGCCAAAATCACCCTTGCACCAGAAATGGTTGATGAAAAGTATGTTCGTCAATTAATCAAAGCAGGTATCATTGTTTCTGCGGGTCATTCTAATTCAACTTATGAAGAAGCACGTAAAGGATTCCGTAATGGAATCTCATTATCGACCCACCTTTACAACGCAATGCCTTATATTACAGGCAGAGGCCCAGGGCTTGTAGGTGCCATTTATGATACACCTGAAGTTTATGCTGGTATCATTGCTGATGGTTTACATGTTTCATGGGCAAATATTCGTAACAGTAAGCGTTTGAAAGGTGAAAAATTACTTTTAGTCACAGACGCAACTGCGCCAGCGGGGCTTGATCCTAGCAAAAATGAGATGGATAGCTTCGTTTTTGCTGGTAAAACCATATATTATCGTAATGGCCTTTGTGTCGATGCAGATGGTACATTAAGCGGATCATCACTAACCATGATTGGTGCAATTAAAAATAGCGTGATCCATGTAGGTATTCCATTAGATGAAACATTGCGGATGGCAACACTGTATCCTGCTCGTGCAATTGGAATGGAAAAAGAATTGGGAACAATTGAAGCTGGAAAAATTGCTAACCTCGCTTCTTTTGATAAGGACTTCAACCTTTGTACAACGTTTGTCAATGGTATTGAAATAACTGAATAACTAATGGATGTATATGCTGATGAGTCATAACAACACTGAAACGCAAATTGGCAATATCGATCTTGTTAAACAACTTAACAGTGCGATTGTGTATCGGCTGATTGATCAACACGGGCCAATTTCCCGTATTCAAATAGCCGAACAAAGCCAACTAGCGCCAGCCAGTGTGACTAAAATTACTCGTCAGTTGCTTGAACGAGGCTTAATTAAAGAAGTTGATCAACAAGCATCAACTGGTGGACGTCGCGCAATTTCTATTATTGTTGAACACCGCAATTTTAATACCGTCAGTGTGCGATTAGGGCGTAATGATGCCACTGTTGCTCTTTATGATCTAAGTGGAAAAGTCATCATTGAGCAACACTACCCTTTAGAGCAAAGTACTCAAAATGAAGTTGAAGCTCTACTTATCAATGCAATTGATGATTTTATTAAACAAAATCAGCGTCGTATTCGTGAGCTTATTTCAATTTCTGTGATCTTACCCGGTCTTGTTGATCCAAATAAAGGCATTGTTCGTTATATGCCTCATATGAAAGTGGATAATTGGGCCTTGGTGAATAGCTTAGAAAAACGTTTTAGTCTGCCTTGCTATGCTGGGCATGATATTCGTAGCCTTGCACTAGCTGAAAACTATTTTGGTGCTACAAGAGATTGTGAAGACTCATTACTAGTCCGGATCCATCGTGGTGCAGGTGCTGGTGTTATTATTAATAATAAAATTCTGCTCAATCAACGTGGTAACTTAGGCGAGATTGGTCATATTCAAATCGATCCTCTAGGTGAGCGTTGCCATTGTGGTAACTTTGGTTGTTTAGAAACGATTGCATCCAATACAGCTATCGAAGCCAAAGTACGCTATCAATTAGAGCAAGGCTATCCAAGCCAGTATTTATCACCAACACAGTGCCAAATCCAAGATATTTGTCGAGCCGCGGTTAAAAATGACCCGCTAGCAGTCGAAACCATCAAACAAGTGGGTTTACACTTAGGTAAAGCTATTGCGATTGCCATTAACCTATTTAACCCACAAAAAGTAGTTTTAGCGGGTGAATTGACTGAAGCAGCTGAAGTTTTACTTCCCTCAATTCAAAGTTGCATTAATACACAAGTATTAAAAGAATTCAGAGAAGAGCTTCCTGTCGTCACATCTGAGCTTGACCATAGTTCTGCCATAGGGGCTTTTGCCTTGACTAAACGTGCGATGCTTAACGGAGAATTGCTTCAACAGCTGTTAGAAAAGTAATTTATCGTTGATAAATTATACTTTTTACGTTGAATGTGTACTTTTCTGATCTTCATTGTAAAATAAGTCTAAAATTCAATCAGTAATATTCAAAGAAAAAGAAATGTAGCGTGAGTTTTTCACCTCATTTCTTTTTTTATACCCATTGTTCTCCATCTTTTCCCTCTTTGACTTAATATCATTTCTCTTACTGCTTTGTTTTTTCTTTTTATTCACACTCTATCTAGCCTTATTCTTTGAGATATTTTTCATCAACAAGGTTGTTTTTTGGATCTTTTTTCGACAAAATGATTAACCATCGAGCAAACGGACACGTTTCTCGAAAATTAATGCAAAAAGCAGTTGACGGATTTGTCTGTAATACGCATAATGCGCCCCGCAACGCCGACGAAGGTTATGCAAAAAAAGATGGCTATGTAGCTCAGCTGGTTAGAGCACAACACTCATAATGTTGGGGTCACAGGTTCGAATCCCGTCATAGCCACCATCTTTTTGCGGGAGTGGCGAAATTGGTAGACGCACCAGATTTAGGTTCTGGCGCCGCAAGGTGTGCGAGTTCAAGTCTCGCCTCCCGCACCATTTTAACCTCGTCAAGAATTTATCAGTTGGGATATCGCCAAGCGGTAAGGCACCAGGTTTTGATCCTGGCATTCCCAGGTTCGAATCCTGGTATCCCAGCCATATTTCTGATAAATAAGTGTGTTGACAATTGAATTAGCGGATGGGGTATCGCCAAGCGGTAAGGCACCAGGTTTTGATCCTGGCATTCCCAGGTTCGAATCCTGGTACCCCAGCCATCTTTCAAAAGAAAGATAGCTAGATTCAATACGGCTATGTAGCTCAGCTGGTTAGAGCACAACACTCATAATGTTGGGGTCACAGGTTCGAATCCCGTCATAGCCACCATTTTTTGGGATATCGCCAAGCGGTAAGGCACCAGGTTTTGATCCTGGCATTCCCAGGTTCGAATCCTGGTATCCCAGCCATATTTTGAAAGAGAGACTCGCTGAACGAGTCTTTTTTTCTCCAAGTTGTTGCGGGAGTGGCGAAATTGGTAGACGCACCAGATTTAGGTTCTGGCGCCGCAAGGTGTGCGAGTTCAAGTCTCGCCTCCCGCACCATTGATTACTAACGTGTTTATCACGAATCAACAGATAAGACTCGCATAGCGGGTCTTTTTTGTTTCTGTCTCTAGCGTTTTCCCTATCTGCTATCTAAATATCATTTCTTCTACATCTTTTTTTATCCTCCTGATCTCAAAGACCAATAAGCTCCACACCAACATTTTTATTTATTCTCATCATTCCACACATTATTGCTCCCTCTGTACATATACCGCCCTAAATACTATACTCCCCTATAGTATATTTAAGGATTATGTATGCCACACTCACCAGCAGAAAAAAAAGCCGCGTTAACTCGTGTAAGAAAAATTAAAGGGCAACTTCTTGCATTAGAAACTGCCCTTGAAAATGAAAACGAATGCGGTCAGGTATTACAACAAATTGCTGCCATCAGAGGTGCTATCAACGGCCTGATGGCTGGTGTGCTCGAAAGTCATTTACGTGAAGGTCTTATGGATGCCGTCGCTTCTCCTGAAGATCAAAAAAATTCCGTTGATGATGCCATTTCACTTATCCGCACTTACCTGCGTTAATAACAAAAAAGGATACACCATGAAATCTCGTGCTGCGGTCGCATTTGGACCAGGAGAACCTTTAAAAATCGTTGAAGTTGATGTGATGCCACCAAAAGCAGGTGAAGTACTCATAAAAATCAGCCACACGGGCGTTTGCCATACAGACGCTTTTACGCTTTCTGGTGATGATCCTGAAGGTGTATTCCCTGCTATTCTTGGTCATGAAGGCGCAGGTGTGGTTGTCGAAGTCGGTGAAGGTGTCACCAGTGTTAAACCGGGCGATCACGTTATTCCTCTGTACACAGCTGAATGTGGCGAATGCTTATTTTGTAAATCAGGCAAAACAAACTTATGTGTTGCAGTCAGAGCAACGCAAGGTAAAGGTTTAATGCCAGATGGGACAACACGTTTTTCTTACAACGGACAGCCTATTTATCACTATATGGGATGCTCTACTTTTAGCGAATACACTGTGGTGGCTGAAGTTTCTTTGGCAAAAATCAATCCAGAAGCCAATCACGAAGAAGTTTGCTTATTAGGCTGTGGTGTAACAACAGGTATTGGCGCGGTTCACAATACAGCAAAAGTGCAAGAAGGTGACTCTGTAGCTGTGTTTGGTTTAGGCGGTATTGGTCTTGCCGTTCTTCAAGGTGCAAGACAAGCCAAAGCTGGTCGTATTTTTGCTATCGATACAAATCCTGAAAAATTTGCTTTAGCACGCCAATTTGGTGCAACTGACTGCTTAAATCCTAACGACTACGACAAGCCTATTCAGCAAGTACTTGTTGAAATGACACAATGGGGTGTTGACCATACTTTTGAATGTATTGGTAACGTTAATGTCATGAGAGCTGCATTAGAAAGTGCGCATCGCGGTTGGGGTCAATCCATTATTATTGGTGTAGCCGGTGCAGGACAAGAGATCTCAACCCGTCCATTCCAATTAGTTACTGGACGCTCATGGAAAGGTACTGCTTTTGGCGGTGTTAAAGGACGTAGTCAATTACCTGGTATGGTTGAGGATGCAATGAAAGGTAATATCGAACTTAAGCCTTTTGTTACCCATAAACTGCCATTAGAAAAAATTAATGAAGCTTTTGATTTAATGCACGAAGGTAAATCAATCCGAACTGTTATTCATTTCGATTAACCATTCTCAAACCTATGTCTCATAGGTTTGTCTTTGTTTTTAAAGGAGTCAAAATGGAAAGGATTGAACGTCACGCCTGTTTTGGTGGTTGGCAAGAAGTTTATCAACATACATCAAAGACGTTAAATTGTGAGATGAAATTTGCCATCTATCTTCCTCCTATGGAAGAAGCGCAAAAATACCCTGTTTTATATTGGTTATCAGGCTTAACCTGCAACGAGCAAAATTTTATTACTAAATCAGGTGCTCAACAATTTGCAGCACAACACGGCATTGTTTTAGTGGTACCTGATACTAGTCCTCGCGGTGAAAATGTCGCTGATGATAATGCTTATGATTTAGGGCAAGGCGCTGGTTTTTACCTTAATGCAACACAATCGCCGTGGAATGCTCATTACAATATGTATGACTACATTGTTGATGAACTTCCTGCACTAATAGAAACACATTTTCCAGTGACTCATCGATGTGCTATTAGTGGACATTCAATGGGTGGACATGGTGCATTAACGATTGCATTGCGAAATTCTACACGCTACAGCAGTGTGTCAGCGTTTTCTCCTATTGTGGCACCATCAGTTGTTCCTTGGGGTAAAAAAGCGTTTAGCGCTTATTTAGGTGATGATACGACACAGTGGCAACAATATGATGCGGTTGAATTAATTAACCAAGCAGAAAGTGTGTTACCTATGCGTGTTGATGTCGGACTTGATGATCCTTTCTATCAAGAGCAACTGAAGCCTGAATTATTTGCACAAGCTTGCGATACAAAACAGTTCCCTTATCAACTGAATTTACATCAAGGGTACGATCACAGTTACTATTTTGTGGCAAGTTTTATTGGCGAGCATATTGCTTTTCATGCCAAGCATTTAAAAGCGTAATAATTATGCGATGATCTTATTGTTGATATCCAACTCAGATCATCGCATTTCTAATTATTTAATACCTAACGCATAACGCAATGCTGCTTCTTTCGCTTTTCCTGCATGTTGAGCTGCTAAAAGGCCGATATTTCTAACGACTTTTAAACCCGGTAGTTGGTGACTAAAGGCGTGATAAAATACGTCCATACCCGCTTGCATAACTAAATTATCAGGCATACGACGACGCTGGTATTTTTTCAATAACGCCATTGAATCCCAAGGCTCGAAATGTTTTTTAGCCTCAGCCACTAAGTCCAAGAAACAATCCACATCACGATAACCTAAGTTAACGCCCTGTCCTGCTAATGGATTAATGGTGTGAGCCGCATCTCCCAACAAAACAATCCCTTTATCAACATAACGACTTGCATGCTGACGTGTTAATGGAAATGAACCTGCAGCAATAGGTGTCGCTTTGCCTAATCGCTCAGGGAAAGCGTGTTGAATTTCTTTTTCTAACTGCACCATCGACATGTTTTGCAGTTTTCTAATTCTGTCAGGCGAATCATACCAAACCAAACAAGCCCAATTATCAAAAAGCGGTAAATAAGCACGAGGACCTGAAGGGTAAAAGCGTTGCCATGTACCCTTTTCAGGAGGTAATTCTGTTTTCACCGTGATCAGCATACAAGATTGGCGATATTGCCAGCCATTGCTACCAATACCCGCAAATTGGCGCACTTGAGAATTGGCACCATCCGCACCTACCACTAAATTTGTAGTGACTTCACGACCATCAGAAAGCGTTACTTTCCATTTATCATCCAAATAAGTCATTTTACTTAGACTATTTGGACATAATAAAGTGATATTGCTATAACGTTCAGCCTCTTGCCAAAGAGCTAATTGCAAAATTCGGTTTTCAACCATATACCCTAATTCAGGTAAACCTAAGCTTTTAGCATCAAAAATCACATGGGCATTTTCTTCTTCCCATGTTTCTAAGGTAAGATAAGGCGCAGAACGCATAGCTAAAACATGTTGCCATGCACCTAATTGTTTTAATAGACTAACGGACGCGCAACTAATCGCAGAAATACGGATATCAGGATGAGATGACGCATCAAAAGGTGCTGGAGACTGTCGTTCAATCATTGCAACACGCAATCCTTCTTGCGCCAGCCCAATTGCAACAGCAGCGCCAATCATCCCGCCACCAGCGATGATTGCATCAAAATCGTTTTTTACATTACTCATCATTGTTATGCCATAACTCATTACTTTAAATAATAGGTAAGCGCTGTTTCAGTTTATTTCTATTAAACTAAACGCCATAGAGAATTAGCGCCGACTTGCTCTAGTCACTGACCACACAAATGACTACAATAACCGCCTTATTGGCTTATTACACGCAACGTTTTCCAATGATTAGCTATTGTCTCACTGAAAATACCGGATTTACACAATGTCGACGATAAAAAAACTGTACATTAAAACTTGGGGCTGTCAGATGAATGAGTACGATTCATCCAAAATGGCAGACCTACTCGAAAGCACCCACGGTTATCAGTTAACCGATGTCGCCGAAGATGCGGACATTCTACTGCTAAATACCTGTTCTATCCGTGAGAAAGCACAAGAAAAAGTCTTTCATCAGTTAGGACGTTGGAAATATTTTAAAGATAATAAACCCGATATTATCATTGGCGTCGGCGGTTGTGTTGCTTCTCAAGAAGGTGAATACATCCGTCAACGTGCGCAGTGTGTCGATATTATCTTCGGACCACAGACTTTACACCGTTTGCCTGAAATGATTAATCAGGTTAAAGGCACTAAAAGCCCTGTTGTCGATATCAGCTTCCCTGAAATCGAAAAATTTGACCGTTTACCAGAACCTCGTGCTGAAGGCCCTTCTGCTTTCGTTTCCATCATGGAAGGCTGTAACAAATACTGCTCTTTCTGCGTAGTTCCTTACACTCGTGGTGAAGAAGTTAGCCGTCCTTGTGATGATGTGTTATTTGAAATTGCTCAATTAGCGGCACAAGGTGTGCGCGAAGTAAACTTGTTAGGTCAAAACGTTAACGCCTATCGTGGTGCCACTTTTGATGGTCAAATCTGTAGTTTTGCTGAATTAATTCGCTTAGTTGCCGCAATTGATGGTATTGACCGCGTTCGCTTTACTACCAGCCACCCTATCGAATTTACTGACGATATTGTTGCCGTTTATGAAGATACACCTGAATTAGTCAGCTATTTACACTTACCAGTGCAAAGTGGTTCTGACCGCATTCTAACATTAATGAAGCGTAACCATACTGCACTTGAATATAAGAGCATTATTCGCAAACTACGCAAAGCACGTCCTGATATTCTGATAAGTTCAGACTTTATCATTGGTTTCCCGGGTGAAACTCAAGACGACTTTGAAAAAACCATGCAATTAATTGCGGATGTTAATTTCGATATGAGCTTTAGTTTCATCTATTCAGCACGTCCAGGCACACCAGCTGCAGATTTACCTGATGATGTCAGTGAAGATGAGAAGAAACAGCGTTTATATCTGCTACAACAGCGCATCAATCAGCAAGCGATGAATTTTAGCCGTGCAATGTTAAATACTGTACAGCGTATTCTGGTAGAAGGGCCTTCACGTAAAAATGTGATGGAGCTTTCTGGCCGTACTGAGAACAACCGTGTGGTTAACTTTGAAGGTACACCGGATATGATTGGTAAATTCGTTGATGTTGAGATTGTTGACGTTTATGCCAACTCACTACGTGGTAAAGTCGTTAGAACGGAAGATCAAATGGATTTACGTATTCACGAATCTCCAGAATCCGTTATTGCACGTACACGTAAAGAAGATGAATTAGGGGTAGGTGTTTACCAACCTTAATTGATCAGATTTAACAAAAGGATAATCAGTGACAGTAATAGCACATGCACAGGTAGCGACCCAAGAAATCTTCTTAGAGCCAGCTGACAATGCCCGTTTAATGAGCCTATGTGGCCCATTTGACGATAATATTAAGCAACTTGAGCGCCGTTTAGGTATCGAGATTAATCATCGTGATAACCGTTTTAAACTCACGGGAAAATCATTGTGTGTCAATGCAGCCGCAGGTATTTTACGTCGCCTGTATGTGGAAACCTCGCCTATTAAAGGCGTGATCCCCGATATCGCCCCTGAACAAATTCACCTAGCAATCAAAGAAAGCCGTGTGCTTGAGCAAAGTGATGAGCATGTTCCTGAATTTGGAAAATCGACCAATATTCGAACTAAGCGGGGTGTGATAAAACCTCGTACACCAAATCAGGCACAATATATTGCCAATATCCAGACCCATGATATTACTTTTGGTATTGGGCCTGCGGGGACAGGGAAAACTTATCTGGCTGTTGCTGCTGCTGTTGATGCTCTAGAACGTCAAGAAGTGCGTCGTATTTTATTAACGCGTCCTGCGGTTGAAGCTGGTGAAAAACTGGGCTTTTTACCAGGCGATTTAAGTCAAAAAGTCGATCCCTATTTACGACCACTTTATGATGCGTTATTTGAGATGTTAGGTTTTGAAAAAGTTGAGAAACTAATAGAGCGTAATGTCATTGAAGTCGCGCCCCTCGCCTATATGCGTGGACGCACATTAAATGACGCCTTTATCATTCTTGATGAAAGCCAAAACACCACCATCGAACAGATGAAAATGTTCTTAACGCGTATTGGCTTTAACTCTAAAGCGGTTGTCACTGGGGATATTACCCAAATTGACCTGCCAAGAGGTAATAAATCAGGCTTACGTCATGCCATTGAAGTTTTATCTGATGTCAATGATTTAAGTTTTAACTTTTTCCACAGTGAAGACGTTGTTCGCCATCCTGTGGTTGCCAAAATTGTTATCGCCTATGAAGCTTGGGAAACGGAAGATCAAAAACGCCGCCAAGCAATCAAAGCAGAAAAAGAGAAGCTTCAGAGAGAAAATCATGAATGAAGTTATCCTTGATTTACAAGTAGCAAGTGAAAATACGCAAGGGCTTCCTACTGAAGCCCAATTTATGACATGGTTGGAAGCGGTGTTACCGCAGTTTCAACCTGTAAGTGAAGTGACTATTCGCATTGTTGATGAAGCAGAAAGTCACGAACTGAACCTCACTTATCGCGGAAAAGACAGACCGACTAACGTGCTTTCTTTTCCTTTTGAGGCACCACCTGAAATAGAATTGCCTCTATTAGGTGATTTGATTATTTGCCGTCAAGTAGTAGAAAAAGAGGCGGTTGAACAGAGTAAGACTGTTGAAGAGCATTGGGCACACATGGTTATTCATGGATGTCTGCATCTTTTGGGCTATGATCATATTGAAGATGATGAAGCCGAAGAAATGGAAGGTTTAGAGACAGAAATCTTACAAAATTTAGGTTATGCAGATCCCTATTTAATTGAAAAAGAGTAACAGTTCTCTTATTTTTATGATAAATACTATATCTAATTAACCATTCAATGAGGAAAAGTAGTTAAAACGCCATGAGCGACGACCAATCTTCGAGTAACGATAACCCAGGTCCTAAGAAAGGGTTTCTCACACTGCTTAATCAGTGGTTCCACGGTGAACCTAAAAACCGTGATGATCTGATGGAGCTTATCCGCGATTCTGAACAGAAAGAATTAATTGATCCTGACACCCGCGACATGCTTGAAGGGGTAATGGATATTGCTGAACAACGCGTTCGGGACATAATGATCCCTCGTTCTCAAATCGTCACACTAAAACGCAATCAAACCCTTGATGAATGTTTAGATGTGATTATTGATTCAGCACATTCCCGTTTCCCTGTCATTAGCGAAGACAAAGATCATATTGAAGGCTTATTAATGGCAAAAGATTTACTGCCATTTATGCGTACTGACGCAGAGCCATTTAGTATGGATAAAGTCTTACGCTCTGCTGTTGTTGTGCCTGAAAGCAAACGGGTTGATCGCCTATTAAAAGAGTTCCGCTCTCAACGCTATCATATGGCGATTGTGATCGATGAATTCGGAGGCGTATCTGGGCTCGTCACAATTGAGGATATTCTTGAACTTATCGTAGGCGAAATTGAAGATGAGTATGATGATGAGGATGATATTGATATTCGTCCGTTGAGTCGCCACGCTTACTCAGTTCGAGCTTTAACCCAGATAGAAGATTTCAATGAAGCGTTCGGTACACATTTCAGCGATGAAGAAGTTGATACAATTGGCGGTTTAGTTATGCAAGCCTTTGGTCACCTTCCTGCTCGTGGTGAAACTATTACCATTGATAATTACCAATTTAAAGTTGTTATGGCAGATAGCCGTAAGATCATTCAGGTTTATGTGCATATCCCCGATGATGCACCAATCCCTGAACTAGGTAATGATGCATAGGATATCAATGAATAAGATCTCTTTCTTAAACCGCCAGTGGGTTCGTGCCCTTCTGGCGGTTTTTTTCGGTGCCATTGGCACATTAGCATTTTCGCCATTTGATTTTTGGCCTGCGGCGTTAATTTCACTACTTGGCTTATTACTGATAATCACTCACCGCACAGCTCGTCAAGGTGCATTCCTTGGTTTTGCTTGGGGATTTGGGTTATTTGGTAGCGGTGTAAATTGGGTTTACGTCAGTATCGCTGATTTTGGTGGTATGCCGTTTGCAATAAATATCTTTTTAGTGATTTTATTAGCTCTCTATTTATCACTCTACACGCTATTATTTGCAGGATCACTGAATAAGTTTTTCCCCAAACCAACACTCTGGCGATTTGTATTTGCTGCTCCTGCGCTATGGCAAATCACCGAATTTTTAAGAGGTTGGGTATTATCAGGCTTTCCTTGGTTGCAGTTTGGTTATAGCCAGATTGATGGCCCATTAAAAGGTATTGCACCTATTTTTGGTGTCACCATGATAACGCTGCTTTTAACCGTTATTAGTGGATTAATTGCATTTACAATCTATCGTAAATCAATTTACAGCCTTGTGATTGCACTGCTTTTATTAGTATTACCTATCAGCTTTAAATCCTATCAATGGTATCAACCTTTGCCTGATGAAACGCAAGAAATTGCATTAGTCCAAGGTAATATCGCACAATCTTTAAAATGGGAACCAGGTACATTAGAGAGCACATTAAAGACCTATCTCACCTTAAGTCGCCCTTTTATTGGTAATGCAAATCTCATTATTTGGCCTGAATCCGCTATCCCTGATGTTGAAATTCAACAACAAAACTTTTTAGCAGAATTAGATAAGCAATTAAGAGAGCAAGATACCCATTTAATGACGGGAATTATTGATGCTCGGCCGACATTAGAAGGCTATCGTTTTTACAATAGTGTCATCACATTAGGTGAACACTATGCTTATCAATACCCGGCAACAGATCGCTATAACAAACATCACCTTGTTCCTTTTGGCGAATATGTGCCATTAGAATCACTCTTACGCCCACTCGCCCCTTTCTTTAATTTACCTATGTCATCATTAAGCCAAGGTGAATATGTACAGCCTCAGCTGACAGTCAATGACGCCAAAATAACCGCTGCTATTTGCTACGAAATTATTTTAGGTGAACAAGTTCGTGCTAATTTCCAACCTGATACACGGTTCTTATTAACGATTTCTAATGATGCGTGGTTTGGCAATTCAATCGGCCCTTGGCAGCATTTTCAAATGGCGAGAATGCGCTCTCTTGAGTTAGGAAGACCATTATTACGTTCGACAAATAACGGTATTACAGCCTTTATTGCAGCCAACGGTGATGTAATTTCTCAACTTCCTCAATTTGAAGAAGGTGCTTTAGCGGAAAAAATGACACCAACAACAGGACTAACTCCTTATTACAAATGGGGTAATACACCATTGTGGATATTGGTTGGATTATTTTTTGTCATCGCCTTTATTAAACGCCGTAATTAAAATGAATAAAGCCCAACCCTATTAAGTTAATATTAATTAGGTTGGGCTTTTTCTAATAAGAGAGCTTTTTCATGGATCATTATCCTGAACATATTCTCGATGCCATTTGGCAAAGAGCTAAAGAAATATCAACAGATAATGAAACAAAGGGCTTTCGTACAGATAAAGAAAATAAATGGATCCAACGCCAGATGTTCAATCAACAAGAACATGAATTTGGCTGGGTATTGTCAAAAAAACCAGAGTCAATTAGCCAACTTATTGAAGACAAAACCATTGTACCTGTGCATTGGAAAACAGCGATTATCGATCAACAAAAACAAGAAGCTGAGTCTAAACGCGTTAATGTCACTCAACTTGACCAATCTGCACTATCCCAATTAATTCAGTCATCCGCAGATATTCAATCTTATTGGCAATATGCCCATAAAATTTCCAGCGATAACGAAGAAAAGGGTTTCCGTAAAGATTATTACGGTTATGTTATTCAGCAAAATGCGTTTAGAGATAAACAGCATCAATATGGCTGGACATTAGCTCAATTAACCCCTGCTAATAAAAATAATGATCCCGTTATTCCTATTAATATTGTGCCAATACATATTAATACAGCAAAACGCATTGCCGATGAAAAGACATTAATTGCCCAAAATACCCAAGAAGCAAAAATTGAACGCAGACGTAAAAATATTATTTATGAAATAATCTATTTTATTGTCAGCTTACCTGGTACCATTTTTTCTTTACTAAAATTCTGATAGCTAATTTAGATAGACGCCCACCATAAACGTAGTTTTAATCCCCACGAAGATGACCAACCACTTGTAAAGCCTACCATTTCTCCTTTATAAACAATAACAAATGAAGGTGTTGCACTAATTTCCCACTGTTGAGAAATATCCCCTCGAGTATCATTTATGATAGGAAAAACCAGCCCTTTCGACTGAATGCCACGCTCTAACTTTGCGTTATCACCAGAACGGATCGCAACTGACATCACATTATAACCATCTTGTGCTAACGAATTTACTGATGGTGTTGTTAATTTACAAACCCCACACCAAGTTGCCCAAAAATAGATTAATAAAGGTTTTTCAGCACTCAGCTCAGCTAAAGAAATAACTTTATTATCAACTGTATAAAGCTCAGGTAAATTCGTTAAGGATGGTGGCGTAGGTTGTCGCCACCAATCCATTGCAAAAGAAGCTACAACGAAAATGACAACCAGAACAATCAGTTCTTTACTCCACTTTCGTAAGCGACTACGCATTATTTTTTCACTTTAGCCAGTTGCTCTTTTACAATCACTTCTAGCTGAGCGTAATCAACGGCACTCGGAATAACCATATCGCCAACGACAGTTGCAGGTGTACCTTGAATACCTAATTTGCGAGAAAGATCCAAGTTGTTTTGTAACGCTTTTAAGCTTTCATCCGTCAATTTCACTTTGCTAGTATTGGTTGTTTTCATTGCATCATCAATACTTGCATTATCTAGCATTGTTTTCTTCTGCATTAAACGTTGGTGTAATGCTAAGAATGCTTTTGGATCTTCTTTCCAAACTGAAAGTACAGCTTGAGAAGCTTTTGCAGAACTTTCACCTTTAAACGGCAATGGTTTAATCACCACGGCAACTTCAGGATAATCTTTTGTAATTTGTTCTAATAATGGATCGAAGCGTTTGCAGTAAGGGCAGTTATAATCAGTAAAAGAAACCAACACTAATTTAGCGTCCTTTGCACCAATACGAGGACTTGCAGCATCATTATATAACGCGTCATGCTCTGCTTTTAATGCAGTACGGAACTGAGCTTGTTGCTCATCTGCTTTCTGTGCCTGTAATGCTGTGATGGCCTCTTCCAGAATTTCTGGGTTTTTAATTAACGTGTCACGAACCAGTGCACGAACTTCTTTTTCCTGATCAGCACTTAATGCCGCAGCTTGCACATTTGCACCAAAAAGTAACGAAGAGATAACCAGTGCAGAAAGTGTTTTTTTCATTATTGGGCTCCTTTAGCCTCTGAAAGAACTGTCAATGTTGAATCTTTATTTAAAATAGGGGGTAAAACCACGCCATCTTTATGGCAAGGCCCATAAACTTGGTTAAATGGTACTGCAACTTGACCACGTTGTTTTAAAAACTGAGTGATTTTATCAGAGGGTTTAGTCCAATCCCCTCTTAATGCGACAACATCTGGCGCTGAAAGTGCAGCCTGAATCTCTTCTCGCAATAATACATTGTATTTGTTTGCTTTGCAGGTAACACACCAATCTGCTGTTACATCGACAAATACACGTTTATTATCTGCTAATGCTTGGTGTATCGCTTCTTCTGATAAAGGTTGCCAATTTATCGTATCTTGACCTGCGAGTGTTTGGCTTGCTGGTTGCTCCACAAATAGATAGGTGCTCCCTCCTAAAAATAGGGCAATAACAGCCGAAATAAATACCGTTTTTTTGCCATAATGCCGTGCTATCGCAAACAATAAAAGCAGAGTAATGGCAATAAAAATAGCCATTACGATTGGCAATCCTAGATGTGGAATAAGTAATGTAATTAACCAAATACTGGACAATAACATCATAAAGCCTAATACCACTCTTAGGCGATTCATCCATTTACCCGGTTTTGGTAGCGCTTTAGCGATAGATGGAAATATAGCCACTAAGATCCAAGGCAAACTCATTCCAATCCCTAGAGCGGTAAAAATAAGCCATAGTTCATTTAGAGGCGCAATAAGTGCATAAGCGACAGCGGTTCCTAAAAATGGTGCTGAACAAGGTGTTGCGAGTAAAGTTGCAAATGCACCTTCCCAAAAGTGTCGGCTATATCCTTGTCCACCTGCTGTTGCCATTTTAGTATTTATATTGCTACTTAAACGCAGTTCAAATAATCCAAATAGATTTGCAGTAAAAATAGCAGTAACTAATACCATAAAACCAATAAACCAAGGACTTTGGAATTGAATTCCCCAACCTAAGGCTTCTTGGCTATAACGTAAGCCTGTCATAAACAGAGCTAGCGCCCAAAATGAAACTAAGATGCCTAGAACAGAAACAGAAAATTGCTTGCGAATAACGCCTTTATCACGATTTTCAAGATGAAGAATTGACCCCATTTTCATCGCAAGTACAGGTAATACACAAGGCATCAAATTCAGAATTAAGCCACCCAATAGAGCAAAAGCGAGAATACTCCAAAGCCCAACACCTGAATTGGCGGCGGGAGCAATCTCCGCTCCTCCATGCCCTATGGTGTCATTAACTTGGCGAGAAAAACCTTGGTCAGTAATAACAAAAGAAAGCACCTTACCTGAAATATCACCGGCAGCATCGCCCCAATCATCAGTCACATCAACGGTGACAAATAGGTTTTTATCTTGATGATTTAATTTTGGAATGCCATAAAGCATACCTTCAGGGGGATCGAGATAAATATTAGGCTTAACCCAAGCACCTTGCTCTCTTTGTAAAGAGATAGTGAGTTGACTATTGTTATAACCAGAAGAAACTGATGATACTAATCCTATTCCAACAGGAACTTTTGCCATTGCCTGATTATATTGCCATTCAAAATCAGCGGGCACAGGTTCAGTAAGATCCAAGTCTAAAGTGTAATCAGTCAAAATACAGACATTACTGCATGTTGATAGAGTTAAAACTCCTGTTAAACGATCAGTCTGAACAGAGGATAGCTCAATAGGAAAAACAACTTGTTTGTCATAGCCTTGAGTATAAATACCCGCCACATCAAAAGCTGAAGGTGATGGCCAATGCCAAGTTATTGCGCTTACATCTTGCGACCAATTAATTTCAGGGGCAACGCCACCTTCTCCTGGAGAACGCCAATACGTTTTCCATCCAGACTCAAGCTGTACCTCAAGTAAAAGTTTCACGTCACCTGCTGGGGACTTTTGTGCTGTCGCCCTAACTTGTGCATGAGAATTATCAGGCATGGTTAGCCAGCCTGTATCTGCTGCTTGAGAGGTAGATAAAGTAAATAGCGTTAGTATCAACGCCATAACAAAAGAACGAAACATAACAACTCCCTAAAAATTCCTACAACGCTACACATAGAGCCACGCCCAAATTAGACGCGCAATCTTTTAGCTAAAAGGAAATTTCTAATCCCTCAAAATACAATAATGAAGGTGAAGTCTGATTGGAGGTGGTGGATGATGATGTTTTTTCTGATTACGCTGGCGCGACACATAAATGGCAGCCATGCTTAGCAATAGTAACACAGCCCATGAATGGAAAAATGGCTCGATTGTTAATGGGGGAACAGATAGCAATGATTTGGCGCTTAATTCACAGGTAGACAACGAATAGGTATGCTCTGTTACGCTATTCTCATCGGCAATCGGTGTTGATAGTGGGTATTGTGTTTGAGATACAGCCGTTGCTAAGCGCTCACTAATGATGTGGGCACCTAATGAACGCTGAACAATACAACACAAGATCAGCAAAACTGTTATCACCACTAGCCAGCGACCTGACCGCCAATTACTCATAGATGTTCCTCATCAATATGACCCGCTATCTTAACGGTAATCCACAGACAAACAACTCCTTAAGACAAACTTTACAAATCCCTACTTAGCTTATTTTTCTCATCATCTCAATTTTTCATCTTTAACCTTTATTTCTATAAGGTTTCTACTACAATAATTTTAAATATTGAAAACAACTTCCAAAAAAATAATCAACTACATTTGATTTCATTCTTTTATTGGGAGATACCTCTCGTATTTCACAAATTACACTTCCCAACAGTATGTTATTTGTTCTATCTATTAACATTATCAAAACAAATTAAAACAAAAAAGCAACACGAAGCAAAACACAAATATCACTTATCACCATGACAGGAGTTATTATGCGCATGCGTAAACTAGCATTATCATTAATGATTTTAGGGGCTGCAGTAGCTGTGCAAGCAGAAGAACTCACTGGAACCTTAAAGAAAATCAATGACAACGATATTATCATCGTTGGGCACAGAGAATCCTCTGTTCCTTTCTCTTACTATGATAATCAACAAAAAGTAGTTGGTTATTCTCAAGACTATTCCAACCTCATTGTACAGGCTGTGAAAGACAAAATAGGCAAACCAAACTTACAAGTTCGCCTCATTCCTATTACTTCTCAGAATCGTATTCCATTATTACAAAATGGCACATTTGATTTTGAGTGTGGTTCAACAACCAACAATGAAGCTCGTCAACAACAAGCTAGCTTCTCTAATACTATTTTCATCGTAGGTACACGTTTACTGGCGAAAAAAGACAGTGGAATTAAAGATTTCGCTGATCTATCAGGTAAAAACGTTGTTGTAACATCAGGAACAACGTCTGAAATGTTACTCAACAAATTAAATGATGAGAAAAAGATGAATATGCGCATTATCAGCGCAAAAGATCATGGAGACTCATTCCGTACACTTGAATCAGGTCGTGCCGTTGCCTTTATGATGGATGATGCATTACTGGCTGGTGAACGTGCTAAAGCGAAAAAACCGGGTGAGTGGGAAATTGTAGGAACCCCACAATCTGAAGAAGCTTATGGTTGTATGTTCCGTAAAGATGACGCTCAATTCAAAGCGTTAATTGATGAAACTATCTCTAAAGCACAAAAATCAGGTGAAGCAGAAAAATCATTTAATCGCTGGTTTAATGCACCGATCCCACCTAAAAATCTTAACTTAGAATTCACCATCTCGGATGAAATGAAAACATTGTTTGCATCACCAAATGATAAAGCATTGAACTAAAAACACATAAGCAGTTGATGCAAAATAAATAATTATAAAGTATCTGTTGGACAGACAGATCAGTGAAGTTTGGGGCAGCCGTTCCCTGCCCCTCTTTTTCACCGGAGGTGAAATCATGTCGATTGATTGGGATTGGGGGATATTCTTCCAAGAAGCCCCATTCGGAAACACCACATACTTAGGATGGCTGATTTCTGGCTTTCAAGTCACTATTGCCTTATCTCTATGCGCTTGGGTTATCGCCTTTCTTGTCGGTTCTTTATTTGGAATTTTACGCACTGTACCTAATCGTTGGCTTTCAAGCTTAGGTACTGTTTATGTTGAGTTATTCCGTAACGTACCACTTATTGTTCAATTCTTTACGTGGTATCTCGTCATTCCTGAATTATTGCCTCAATCTATTGGCGACTGGTTTAAAATGGACTTAGCGCCAAATGTGCAATTTTTTGTCTCATCAGCACTCTGCTTAGGTTTATTTACCGCAGCGCGTATGTGTGAACAAGTTAGAGCCGCAATAAACTCATTACCTCGTGGTCAAAAAGCTGCAGGCTTAGCATTGGGCTTAACTTTACCCCAAACCTATCGTTATGTTTTATTACCCAATGCATACCGCGTCATTATTCCACCAATGACCTCCGAAATGCTTAATCTCGTAAAAAACTCAGCGATTGCTTCCACTATCGGGTTAATTGATATGGCTGCACAAGCAAACAAACTACTCGATTATTCAGCAAAAGCGTATGAGTCATTCACAGCAATTACTCTCGCCTATGTTTTTATCAACGTCATCATTATGTTAATCATGAATTGGCTTGAAAAACGTGTGCGTTTACCTGGCACAACAGGAGGTCAATAATGTACGAATTTGACTGGAGTTCTGTTGTTCCAAGCCTACCATTTTTAGTTGATGGAATGGCTATTACTCTAAAAATCACTGTCACTGCTATTGTGGTCGGTATTCTATGGGGAACGGTGCTTGCTGTTATGCGCTTATCTACCTTTAAGCCTATTAGCTGGTTTGCCGCCGCTTATGTTAATACCTTCCGTTCTATTCCATTAGTCATGGTATTACTGTGGTTTTATTTAATTGTGCCTAACATATTACAAAATGTTCTAGGTCTTTCACCGAAAAGTGATATCCGTTTAATTTCAGCAATGATAGCGTTCTCTTTATTTGAAGCGGCTTATTACTCTGAAATTATAAGAGCAGGTATTCAAAGTGTTAGCAAAGGGCAATTTTCAGCCTCACTTGCTTTAGGTATGACCAAGTCACAAACAATGCGTTTAGTGATCTTACCTCAAGCCTTTCGAGCCATGATCCCGCTTTTACTGACTCAAGGAATTGTATTATTCCAAGATACATCCTTAGTTTACGTTTTAAGTCTTACTGACTTTTTCAGAACAGCGGCAAATATTGGAGAACGAGATGGAACACAAGTTGAAATGATCCTCTTTGCTGGTTTTGTTTATTTTGTCATTAGCTTCGCCGCTTCGATGTTAGTGAACTTTCTTAAAAAAAGGACTACCTAGATGATTTCCCTAAAAGACGTATCCAAATGGTATGGTCAGTTTCAAGTACTGACTGAATGTTCCACTGAAGTTAAAAAGGGGGAAGTTGTTGTTGTCTGTGGGCCTTCTGGATCAGGTAAATCAACACTGATCAAAACAGTGAATGGCTTAGAGCCTATACAACAAGGCGAGATCCTTGTTAATGAAATCAAAGTAAATGATAAACATACTGATCTTGCTAAATTACGAGCAAAGGTGGGTATGGTATTCCAACATTTTGAACTCTTCCCTCATCTATCTATTATTGAAAATCTTACACTGGCACAAGTTAAAGTGCTTAATAGAGAGAAAACTGCCGCAAAAGAGAAAGGGTTAAAACTATTAGAACGAGTGGGATTAACAAGCCATGCTAACAAATACCCGGCTCAACTTTCAGGTGGTCAGCAACAACGTGTCGCCATTGCTCGCGCATTATGCATGGATCCTATTGCAATGTTGTTTGATGAACCGACATCAGCACTTGATCCTGAAATGATTAATGAAGTACTTGATGTAATGGTAGAGCTGGCAAATGAAGGTATGACGATGATGGTAGTCACTCATGAAATGGGTTTTGCTAAAAAAGTCGCTGACCGTATTATTTTTATGGATGAAGGTCGAATTGTAGAAGATAGACCTAAAAATGACTTTTTTGATAATCCAAAATCAGCGCGAGCAAAAGATTTCCTCGCTAAAATTCTGCACTAATCTCCACATCCCCTCTGCTGACGTGCTTTTTTAGCACGTCAGCCCAAAATAATAATTTAGATTAACCTCGCAATTAAATATCAAGCAATCCTCTTTTCTCGCAATATCACTATTATTTTTTCACAAAATACGCATTTATTGTCTTTTTGCTTTAGTTCTTTTCAAGATATCTCGCAATTGTCTTGAAAAAGTTATGCAAACGGTGGCTTTCATTGAGATCAATAGTTGTGGCTATTAGACAAAATCAGCTATGCTATGCGAGTCTTAATTTCATAATAGCGGTTACCCTCCGGTAGCCATTAATTCACCATAGGATTATCGGTGCCATGCAAGAACAATATCGTCCCGAAGATATAGAGCAAACTATCCAGGAACACTGGGAAAAGAACAATACATTTAAAGTGACAGAAGATAATAACAAAGAAAAATATTACTGCCTGTCAATGCTACCTTATCCTTCTGGCCGACTACACATGGGACACGTCCGTAACTACACCATTGGTGACGTGATTTCCCGTTATCAACGTATGCTAGGTAAAAACGTCTTACAACCTATTGGTTGGGATGCGTTCGGTTTACCTGCAGAAGGTGCCGCAGTAAAAAATAAAACAGCTCCAGCACCATGGACTTACGAAAATATCAATTACATGAAAAGCCAGTTAAAAAAACTGGGTTTTGGTTACGATTGGGATCGCGAAGTTACTACTTGTACTCCAGAATATTATCGCTGGGAACAGTGGTTCTTTACTAAGTTATATGAAAAAGGCTTAGTTTATAAAAAGACCTCTGCTGTTAACTGGTGCCCACACGACTTAACTGTTTTAGCCAACGAACAAGTTATTGATGGCTGTTGCTGGCGTTGTGATACCCCTGTTGAACGTAAAGAAATTCCACAGTGGTTTATCAAAATTACCGAGTATGCTGAAGAGCTGTTAAATGATTTAGATACGTTAGATGAGTGGCCTGAACAAGTTAAGACCATGCAACGTAACTGGATTGGTCGCTCAGAAGGTGTCGAAATTAAATTTGATGTTGCTGATAGCGATGACACAATGACCGTTTATACAACGCGTCCAGACACATTTATGGGTGTCACTTATGTTGCAGTTGCAGCAGGTCACCCATTAGCGCAAAAAGCTGCTCAAAATAACCCTGAAGTTCAACATTTCATTGATGAATGCCGTAACATGAAAATGGCAGAAGCCGATATGGCAACAATGGAGAAAAAAGGGATTGCAACAGGCCTTTATGCTATTCATCCATTAACTAAAGAGAAAGTCGCCATTTGGGTTGCTAACTTTGTATTAATGGAATACGGCACGGGTGCTGTAATGGCGGTTCCTGGTCATGATGAACGTGACTGGGAATTTGCAACTAAATACAACTTACCAATTAAAGCCGTTATTGCAGATGCTGAAGGTAATCAACCTGACTTATCTGAAGGTGCATTAACCGAGAAAAATAGCCTGATTAACTCTGGTGAATTCTCTGGTTTAGACAACCAAGCTGGCTTTAACGCAATTGCAGATAAACTGGCACAAATGGGTGTTGGTGAGCGTAAAGTTAACTACCGTTTACGTGATTGGGGTGTTTCTCGCCAACGTTACTGGGGTGCGCCAATTCCAATGGCAACTTTAGAAGACGGTACTGTTGTTCCTGTCCCTGAAGATCAACTGCCTGTGATCCTGCCAGAAGATGTAAAAATGGACGGGATCACCAGCCCAATCAAAGCAGATCCAGAGTGGGCAAAAACCACAATCAATGGTCAGCCAGCGCTACGTGAAACTGATACTTTCGACACCTTTATGGAATCTTCTTGGTATTACGCTCGTTATACCTGCCCAGATTACGATAAAGGCATGTTAGATCCGAAAGCAGCTAATTATTGGTTGCCTGTTGACTGGTATATTGGTGGTATTGAACACGCCATCATGCACTTAATGTATTTCCGCTTCTTCCATAAACTGATGCGTGATGCAGGTTTAGTGAACTCTGATGAACCAGCAAAACGCTTACTGTGCCAAGGCATGGTATTAGCTGATGCGTTCTACCACACTGGTGAAGATGGTGCTCGTCATTGGGTATCTCCAGCTGAAGCTATCGTTGAACGCGATGAGAAAAACCGCATCATTAAAGCAACTGACAGTGAAGGTCATGAACTGACTTATGCTGGCATGAGCAAAATGTCTAAATCTAAAAACAACGGTATCGACCCACAAACGATGGTTGAACGTTATGGCGCAGATACCGTTCGTTTATTTATGATGTTTGCAGCACCACCAGAATTAACTCTGGAATGGCAGGAATCTAGCGTTGAAGGCGCAAACCGTTTCTTACGTCGTTTATGGCGTTTAGTTCACGAGCACACTCAAAAAGGAGCGACACAGTCTCTTGATCTTTCTGCACTAACAGAAGAACAAAAAGATTTGCGTCGTGACTTACATAAAACGATTGCGAAAGTATCTGATGACGTAGGTCGCCGTTTAGCCTTTAATACCGCAATTGCTGCCATTATGGAGTTAATGAATAAATTAACTCGTGCAACACAAGAAACAGAACAAGATCGTGCTTTAATGCAAGAAGCATTAGAAGCCATTGTTCGTATGCTTTCTCCAATCATCCCTCATGCTTGTTTTGTTATGTGGCAGGCATTAGGTGGAAAAGAGGACGTTGATGTTGCACCATGGCCTGTTGCTGATGAAGAAGCAATGGTTGATGACACCAAACTGATCATCGTTCAAGTGAATGGTAAAGTACGCGGTCGAGTCACTGTTCCGGCTAATTCAGAAAAAGAATATGTTCAGGAAATGGCGACAAAAGAGTACAGTGTTGCTAAATACTTGGAAGATGTGACTATTCGTAAAGTCATCTATGTTCCTGGAAAATTACTGAACATCGTTGTTGGCTGATAAGGAGGCCTAGTGCGATATCTACTTTCGCTATTTTTCGGTTTAGCGGTGTTAATCACCGCTGGCTGTGGTTTTCACCTTCAAGGTAAAACGCAGGTTCCAGCAGAATTAAAAACGCTTTATCTTAGCTCTGGTGACCCTTATGGCCCATTATCTCGTGTAATGCGTCAACAACTTAGACTGAGTGGTGTTCAGCTTGTTGAAAATCCAACGGCAAATATCCCTATTCTAAAAATTGTCGGTTCATCAGAAAGTAAAGAGACCGTTTCTGTGTATCAAGACGGTAAATCAGCAGAACGTCAATTAACATTTGTGCTTGATGCACAAGTGATTATGCCTGATGGTACGATTTACCCAATTTCATCACAGGTTTCACGTCCATTCTTCGATAACCCATTAGAAGCATTAGCGAAAGATGCTGAAAATGACATTATCAAGCAAGAGATGCGTGAACAAGCGACAGCAATATTAGTGCGTAAATTATTGGTTGTTCACAATGCAGAACGCCAAAAGAGCGCACAAGCTGAGCAGGCAAAACAGATAATCTCACCCGCCAAATGATCCGCTTATATCCAGAACAACTGAATGCGCAGCTCCAAGAGGGGCTGCGCCAAAGTTACCTACTCTGGGGTAATGAACCTCTATTACTCCAAGAGTCTCAAGATGCTATTCAATCCGCTGCTAAATCCCAAGGGTTTGTCGAACATTATCAATTTACCCTTGATAATAATACAGACTGGAATGAAATTTACTCGCTTTGTCAATCGCTAAGCCTTTTTTCTCAAAGACAATCTCTTTTACTACATTTGCCTGAAAATGGCCCCAATGCAGCGATGTCAGAGAAACTTACTCGCCTATCTCAAGAATTACATCAAGACTTATTGTTGATTTTACGTGGCAATAAACTCACAAAAGCACAAGAAAACAGTGAATGGTTTAAAACATTAAGCCAACATGGAACCTATGTTTCTTGTCTGACACCTGAGCTTGATAAATTACCTAATTGGGTTGCACGGCGAGCAAAACAAAAAGGGTTAGCGCTGGATGAACAAGGTAATCAATTACTTTGCTACTGTTATGAAGGGAATTTATTGGCGCTAGCACAAGCCATTGAGCGCCTTTCTCTGTTATACCCTGACGGTAAGCTGACGCTCCCAAGAGTAGAAGCGGCGGTCAATGATGCGTCACATTTTACCCCTTATCACTGGGTTGATGCATTACTGGCCGGGAAAACACAACGTGCATGGCATATCTTGCAACAACTCAAAAGAGAAGACTCTGAACCTGTTATTTTACTCAGAACTGTACAACGTGAGTTAATGCAGTTGATTACGCTACATCGAGAATCTAAAACGACTTCGTTAAAAACGATTTTCGATAAACATCGAATTTGGCAAAATCGACGCCCAATATTCACCGCAGCACTACAACGTTTATCTGAACATCAATTGCTGACAGCAATACGGTTACTTGCAACAATTGAAATTACTATTAAACAAGATTATGGACAGACAGTTTGGCCCTCTCTTAGTGCTCTGGGTTTATTACTTTGTGGAAAAGCATTGCCGGAAGGATTTGTAAGTCATGTCTAAAATCAATAACTCAACATCATTAATTAACCAAGCCATTGCTTTATATGGTGGTACATTTGATCCTATTCATTATGGGCATTTGCGTCCTGTTGAAGCTCTTTCCGGATTAATTGGTTTAAAAGAAGTGATTTGGCTACCTAACAATATTCCTCCTCATCGCCCTCAACCAGAGGCCTCTTCTCAACAACGTCTTAAGATGGTACGTCTGGCTCTTGAGCCATATTCTTCATTTACAGTCGATACTCGTGAACTTGAGAAGCCAACACCTTCTTATACTATTGAGACATTAAGAGACTTCAGAAAAGAAATCGGCGATAAACAACCCTTGGCTTTTATTATTGGTCAAGATTCATTACTTTCAATTAATACATGGCACCAATGGGAAGATCTGCTGGAAGTATGCCATTTACTAGTTTGCGCCCGCCCTGGTTATCAAACACATTTTGACTCAGTGCAAATGCAAACATGGCTAACCAAACATCAAACTCATCAGCAAGAAGATATTCACTGTTTACCTGCGGGTAAAATATTTCTAGCTGATACGCCTCTTTATAATATATCAGCAACAGATATTCGTGCTCGTCACAAAGCCGGGTTAGATTGTCACGATTTACTACCTAACTCTGTTGAAGACTATATTCGCCAACAACAACTCTATAAATAATTACTTAAGACTAAAGTTGCTCTCTTAAATAATTGAAAGCGAACGGGTAAGGCGAAAAATAGCGTTGATGGCTCAAATACTCATCAGGATAAACAGTTAACCAATATTTGAGTAAATCATAAGGTTTAGATAAAGGCACGATACCTTGACGATATTGTAAAATTGTCTGTGCCATTTCTTGTTTTTGTTGTGAGCTTAGATCCCGCTTAAAATACCCTGCCATATGCATTAACGCATTAGTTTGCCCTTCTCTATTTGCTGCAACACTGAATGCCTTCATTAGCTTTCCCTGATATTTTGATGCAACTTCTTCAAGAGGAATAGCATCAGAAAAATTAGCAATATCACGCCCCAACTCTCGATAAGCCACTTGTGAATAAGCCATAATTAAATATTTATATCGGCTATGGAATTTAACCAAAGCCCCTTTAGTTAATGATTGATTAACCTGTTGTTGGTAATCAAACAGTGTGAAAAATCGGGTAAGAAAATGGTCAAGAACAATAGGCTGTAAAAATTGATCAATATTTAATTGAGGTAAAGTAAAATTCGGGGGAGAGGAAAGGCAGTCTCCTTTTTTTCCAACATAACCATAAAGTGGCAATAGGTTATCTCTATTTTGAGCCTCTACCTGCATAATGCCTATCTTTTCCGCCTGAACAGTATCACAAAGCAATGCTAACTTTTCTTGCAATTGGTGATTAGTATTACCCATAATTTCTGAAGATATCCCAAGATAATTCACTTTTCTTTCCATTTTTTTCTCTCCAATTAAAAAGTCTGAGCATTACACGGTATAATCTGAAGCTAACAAAGTAAAAACACACCTAATTAGGTGTTTCATGAGCATTGACAGATGAGGTTTAGCTGTTATTCTCACCCTCTGTTCCCTTAAGGGAACTGTAAGGTAAAACTGTCGTCTAAACGGAAAAGTTCTTATCTGCCTTCTTTTTGTTATTTATTATGACGCAGTTAATGGGCATATATGAATTTTTCTAAATCAAACGTCGAAAAACAAGAAAATGAGGTTTATGTTCTTGTTATTGCTAACTAGAATTAATCATCCAGTAAAATAGATTTATTGGTATAAATTCCTTTAAAATAGCGCTTATTATTTTTTCGACTAAATCAACCCATTAGATTATAGGTGATCCTTTTGCAAGGTTCTGAATTACAGCAATTTATTATTGATAAACTTGAAGATTCTAAAGCTCAAGACATTATTGCATTAGATGTCCGCGGAAAATCAAGTGTAACTGATTACATGATTATTTGTACTGGTACATCAAGCAGACACCTCATGTCAGTTGCAGATAATCTCGTTGATGATTGCCGCGAAGCGGGATTACAACCTTTAGGTGTTGAAGGACAAGGAGTTTCTGACTGGATTGTCGTTGACCTTGGTGAAGCCATGGTACACGTTATGCAAGAAGATAGTCGCCGTATGTACGAACTTGAAAAACTCTGGAGCTGAGTTTGAAATTACAGCTCATTGCCGTTGGTACAAAAATGCCGGACTGGATACAGACCGGCTTTATTGATTATCTTAATCGATTCCCCAAAGATATGCCTTTAGAACTTATCGAGATCCCCGCAGGTAAGCGAGGAAAGAATGCGGATATTAAACGTATTCTCGAAAAAGAAGGTGAACAAATGTTAGCTGCAGTAGGTAAAGGAAATCGTATCGTCACTCTCGATATTCCTGGCGCTCGCTGGGATACGCCAAAACTTGCAGAACAACTTGATCGATGGAAGCTTGATGGTAGAAATGTCAGTTTACTCATTGGTGGCCCGGAAGGATTAGCACCCGCTTGTAAAGCTGCGGCTGAACAAAGCTGGTCTTTATCTCCTTTAACAATGCCACATCCCCTTGTTCGTGTTGTGGTTGCAGAAAGCCTTTATCGAGCATGGAGCATTACCACAAACCATCCTTATCATCGTGAATAATCAATAAATTGGCGGGTCAGTAAGTGAAGTCAAATGGGATGAAAAGAAAAAAACGTACCCCGTTTCGAGATTATACTGCGGAATCAAAGCTATTTATCCGACGTGTAATTGTCGCATTTTCAGTAATTATTATATTAAGTGGTGTTTTGGTTTTTAACCTCAATCACTTACAGATCGCTCGCCATGATGATTATCAGACACGTTCAAATGATAACCGAATTAAATTAGTACCGATTGCTCCCAGCAGAGGCATTATTTATGATCGCAAAGGTATCCCTCTTGCGCTCAATCGTACTATCTACCAATTAGAAATTGTGCCTGAAAAGGTAGCAAACTTACAAGAAACTCTGGAAAGTTTAAGGGATGTTGTTGACTTAACTGACGAAGATATTGCTGCATTTGAAAAAGAGCGCAAGCGCTCACGTCGATTTAGCTCTATCGCCTTAAAAACAACATTAAGCCAAGTACAAGTCGCACGTTTCGCTATCAACCAATATCGCTATCCCGGTTTAGAAATCAAAGGCTATCAACGTCGTTATTACCCTTATGGTTCAGCATTAACGCATGTGATTGGTTACGTCGCAAAAATTAATGATAAAGATGTTGAACGTCTTGATAAAGAAGGTTTATCACCTAACTATGCTGCAACTCATGATATCGGTAAGTTAGGCATCGAGCGTTATTATGAGTCTACTTTGCACGGCACAACAGGCTATGAAGAGGTTGAAGTTAATAGCCGTGGTCGAGTTATTCGCCAATTGCACGAACAACCGCCACAAGCAGGTAAAGATATTTATCTTACCATCGACCTTGAACTGCAAACCTATATTGAAACATTACTCACTACAAGCCGAGCTGCGGTTGTAGTAACCGATCCTCGCAATGGTGAAATTTTAGCACTGGTATCAAACCCTAGCTACGATCCAAACTTATTTGTTGGTGGGATTTCAAATACTGAATATCAAGGGTTACTAAACAACCCTGATAGACCACTGATCAACCGAACAACTCAGGGTCTTTATCCACCTGCATCAACTGTGAAACCCTTTATGTCTGTTGCAGCATTGAGTGAAGGTGTAATCACAGCCAATACTACAATTCATGATCCAGGCTGGTGGCAACTCCCTGGCTCAGAAAAACGTTATCGAGATTGGAAACGTTGGGGACATGGAAAACTTAATGTCACAAAATCTATCGTAGAATCTGCGGATACCTTCTTCTATCAAGTTGCTTATGATATGGGAATTGATCGTATATCAACTTGGATGGGTCGCTTTGGCTATGGCGAATATACAGGTATTGATCTCTCTGAAGAACGCAATGGCATCATGCCAACGCGTGAGTGGAAACAGCAACGTTATAAAAAGCCTTGGTATCAAGGTGACACGATCCCAGTAGGTATTGGGCAAGGTTATTGGACAGCGACGCCAATTCAAATGGCGAAAGCTTTAATGACATTGATTAATGACGGTCAAGTTAAAACCCCTCACCTACTTTACGGTACCAAACTAGGCAATGAAATGTTGCCTTATGTTGATACTGAAACCCGCCAAATTGGCGATATCAACTCAGGTTATTGGGAACTGGCAAAATACGGTATGTATGGTGTGGCTAACTTCCCGAATGGTACAGGTCGTCGAAGTTTTGCTGATGCACCTTATAAAGCAGCTGCAAAATCGGGAACTGCACAAGTATTTAGTTACGAAACCTATAATGCTAGCCAATTGGCAGAACATCTTCGTGACCACAAATTGATGATTGCCTTTGCGCCTTATGATAAGCCAACTGTAGCTATCTCTATTATCTTAGAAAATGGTGGTGCAGGCCCTTCTGTCGGTGATATTACAAGACAAATTCTTGACCACATTCTCCTTGGTGATAACAACACTGTATTGCCAGCTTCTCCACCAGCACCACGTGGTTCAGAGGAATAATACTCATGACTGAAAATAATAAGAAAAAATCCTTCTGGACACGGATCCATATCGACCCGTTATTCTTACTTTGTATTATTGCGTTATTAGGATACAGCGCATTTATTATGTGGAGTGCCAGCGGGCAAGATCCAGAAATGATGCAACGTAAGTTAGGACAGATTGCTATGGGTTTCATGATCATGATAGTCATGGCGCAAATCCCACCAAGAGTCTATGAAAGCTGGGCTCCTCATCTCTATTTCTTTTGTGTTATTTTACTTATTCTCGTTGATGTCTTTGGGCAAATCAGTAAAGGAGCACAACGTTGGCTAGATTTAGGTATTGTTCGTTTTCAGCCTTCAGAAATCGCTAAAATAGCAGTGCCTTTAATGGTCGCTCGATTTATGAATCGCGATGTGTGCCCCCCTACATTACGTAATACGGCTATTGCTCTGGTACTCATTTTTGTACCAACTTTATTAGTCGCCGCACAGCCCGATTTAGGAACATCCATTCTTGTTGCTGCATCGGGTTTATTTGTTCTTTTTCTTGCGGGAATGAGTTGGCGCCTTATTACCGTGGCTATTATTCTTGTTGCTGCCTTTATCCCCATACTCTGGTTTTTCCTCATGCATGATTACCAGCAAGCACGGGTAATGATGCTTCTCGACCCTGAATCAGACCCGCTTGGGGCAGGATATCATATAATCCAATCTAAAATTGCCATTGGTTCTGGTGGATTACATGGAAAAGGATGGTTACAAGGCACTCAATCTCAATTAGAATTCTTACCAGAGCGCCATACAGACTTTATTTTTGCTGTATTGGCGGAAGAACTCGGATTAATTGGTGTTTTGATACTATTGACTCTTTATATACTCTTAATCGCGCGAGGCCTTTACCTTGCAACAAAAGCACAAAATACATTTGGTAGAGTAATGATTGGCGGGTTAATGCTAATTTTCTTTGTCTATGTCTTTGTCAACATAGGAATGGTGAGTGGTATTCTTCCTGTTGTAGGTGTTCCATTGCCGCTGATGAGTTATGGAGGCTCGGCTCTTATTGTATTAATGGCCGGGTTTGGTATCGTGATGTCGATTCATACACACCGAAAATTACTATCAAAAAGTTTATAATGAGGTTTTTATGCGTCTGCAATGGGTTTTGATTGGTATCAGTGCATTGCTACTGTCAGGGTGTGTTATTGATAAAACGAATACCAATAAACAGCCAGCGCCATTACCCAATGTGCCAGCTCAACGTGTTCTCGGTGCAGAGCCACGTTACGAGCCTTATCACCCTACGGCGAATCAAGATTACCGAAAAAATGGGGTGGTTTACCGTATTGTGGCTGATCCTGCAAACTTTAGTGAGCGAGGAGAAGCAGTTGTCTATGATAGTTTAGCGATGAGTCGTTTAACTACCATTGGTGAACGCGTTAACCCCTATGAGTTTGCAGTCGCTCATCCTACATTACCGATCCCAAGCTATGCGAAAATCACAAACTTGCTTAATGGACGCACAATGGTTGTACGTATTAACGACCGTGGCCCTTACGTTAATGGAAAACAGATCCAAGTCACTCCAGCGGTTTCTGATAGCTTACGTTTAATGCCGACAACCCCATTGCTTATTGAAGGAATTGTTGTTGACCAAAATGGCCATATGAGCGGTATTGGTACACATGGTGCGCAGATAGAGAAGAAAACAACCGCATTGCCTGAGCGTCCTAACTTTAATGCTCAGCCAGCAACAGTAACACCGGCACCATTAACAACGTCAACGCCAAGCAATATCAATAACACTACGCCTGTTGAGCCATCGGCTCCAGTGCAAGTAAAAGCGCCTACTCCAATTCCGGCACCAGTTCCAACGCCAGCTCCTGCAAAGGCGGAAGCACAAAAACCTGTATTATCCTCAAATTCCATAGCACAAGGCTTTTATGTCCAAGTTGGTGCTCTCAGTAACGAAAATAATGCACAGTTTTGGCTCAATGATTTATCGTCATTATTTAACACCCAAGGTGTGATCAACAAAATAGATGGATTATATAAAGTGCAACTCGGCCCTTACTCATCTAAAGATCAAGCTGAAACGATAAAAAACAAGCTAAAACAAGCTAAAGATATCACTGGGTTTATTATTACCCAATAAAGGATAATTTTACGTAAAATCCTTTTTATATCAGCAAATTCAAGCGTAGAATCGTCTGGATTTGCTGATATTTTATTTATCAGTCCCTATTTTTCCCTGAATTTTCGGATTAAACAAACAGAATGAAACAGACACTCCCAGCTAAATTACTAAGAACGAGCCTATTAAGTGCCACTTTTGCTTTATTGACAGTAACGCATCAAAGCTTGGCTGATGATTCACTAAAAACAATGATACCCGCAGTTCCTAATATCGAGGCCGAATCTTATATTCTTATTGATTATAATTCTGGGAAAGTGCTGGCTGAAATGAATGCTGATGTTCGTCGCGATCCTGCAAGTTTAACCAAAATGATGACCAGCTATGTTATTGGACAGTCTATTCGCGCAGGCAAAATTACTAATAACGATATCGTGCCAATTGGTGAAGAAGCATGGGCAACGGGCAACCCTGTTTTTCGTGGCTCCTCTTTAATGTTCTTAAAACCTGGCGACCAAGTTACTGTCGCACAATTAACTCGTGGCATTAATTTGCAATCAGGTAATGATGCTTGTGTGGCAATGGCCTCTTATGTCGCAGGTAGCCAAGATACATTTGTCACCATGATGAACGATTACGTTAAACGCCTCGGTTTACAAAATACACAATTCCAAACCGTTCATGGTCTTGATGCTCCAGGACAATATAGCTCGGCTCGCGATATGGCACTAATTGGTGCTGCATTAATTCGCGATGTACCTGACGAATACGCTATCTATAAAGAAAAAGAGTACACCTACAACAATATCCGCCAAACTAACAGAAATGGTTTGTTGTGGGATACCAGTTTAAATGTTGATGGTATTAAAACAGGTCATACTGCATCAGCAGGTTATAACCTTGTCGCGTCTGCAACTGAAGGTGATATGCGTTTAATTTCTGCGGTCATGGGTGGTCATTCATCTAAAGGTCGTGATGCTGAAAGTAAAAAATTACTTACTTGGGGTTTTCGTTTCTTTGAAACCGTAAAACCATTGCAAGTAGGTAAAGAGTTCGCAGCAGAGCCTATCTGGTATGGAGAAACAGATAAAGTACAATTAGGGGTAGATAAAGATGTTTATTTAACTATTCCTCGCGGTCGTTTAAAAGATTTAAAAGCAAGCTATGTTCTTGATAATGTAGAATTACATGCACCTGTGACTAAAAACCAAGTTGTGGGAACCATTAATTTCCAACTTGATGGTCAAGTTATTGAACAGCGTCCGCTAGTTGTAATGAATGAAGTAAAAGAAGGTGGTTTCTTTAGCCGTATTATCGACTATATCAAATTATTATTCTCACGCTGGTTTGGCTAAGGCTTGAAAAAGGTAAATGTGACCACATATAACTTTCATACAGATATTGGCAGAAACACATTTACCATTCCCATATTTACCCTAATTACCAGTATCGCATTCCTTATTATGTAAGGAATGCGCTTTTTATTTGCTAAGATTAGGTGTAGAAATAAATATTAAAACAACAGCGCCTGTTGTCTTAAGGAATTACATTATGATGAAAACAAAATTAAATGAACTGTTAGAGTTCCCATGTTCTTTCACTTATAAAGTGATGGGCCATGCAAAACCAGAATTAGTAGATCAAGTCGTTGAAGTCATTCAACGCCATGCACCTGGTGATTACACACCTTCAGTGAAACCAAGTAGTAAAGGTAATTACCACTCTGTTTCTATTACCATCAACGCAACTCATATTGATCAAGTAGAAACATTATATAAAGAATTAGGTGAACTTGAACTGGTACGTATGGTTCTGTGATCTCTTCTTTTAGCGAATGACTTTTTAAAAGCGCCTTTCATTAAGGCGCTTTTTCTTATTCTGCATTTCCTCATTTTTCACTCTACCTCGGAAAAAAAACATCTCAATCTGGTAGTTCATTTACCGGAGCGTTATACTGCTCTTCACAATTACGCTACAAATGAAGATTTTCACGGTGCAAGACAAGACAATCATTATTCGCCAATTAGGTGTGAAACCCTATTTACCGGTTTCTGATTCTATGCATCAGTTTACGGAAAAACGGGAAAGTCACACACCTGATGAAATATGGCTCGTTCAACATGAACAGGTTTTTACCCAAGGCCAAGCTGGTAAAGCTGAACACTTATTAAATACGGGGACTATCCCTGTTATTCAATCTGATCGTGGCGGTCAAGTGACTTATCATGGCCCCGGTCAACAAGTAATGTATGTTTTAATTGATTTAAAACGCAATCATGTCGGTGTTCGTCAATTAGTCACCGCTCTTGAAAACACCGTTATAGACACGCTAGCAGAGTTTAATGTAGAAGCTTATGCTCGCGCTGATGCACCCGGCGTTTATGTGGAGGGGGATAAAATTTGCTCTTTAGGATTGCGTATCCGTAAAGGTTGTTCCTTTCATGGACTTGCACTCAATATCGATATGGATTTATCTCCTTTTGCTCGAATAAATCCTTGTGGTTATTCTGATCTAAAAATGACGCAATTAATTGATTTTGCACCGAATACGACAACGACACAGGTAGCACCGTTATTAGTTAAGCATTTTTGTACACAACTAGGATTTCAACCACAGCAATAAAAATGCTATAATTTTTTTAACATTTGTCATATTTTTTTAAAACCCTGATTACCTCAGTCACATCGTGTTAATCACTCTAGATAACTGGAACTGGCACAATTATGAGTAAACCTATTCAGATGGAACGCGGAGTTAAATATCGCGACGCCGATAAAATGGCACTTATTCCTGTTAAAACAGTCGCTACAGAACGTGAACAACTGCTACGCAAACCTGATTGGATGAAAATAAAGCTACCCGCTGACTCAAGTAAAATTCAGGGTATCAAAGCAGCAATGCGTAAAAATGGCCTTCATTCCGTCTGTGAAGAAGCCTCTTGTCCTAACCTTGCTGAGTGTTTTAACCACGGAACGGCAACCTTTATGATCTTGGGTGCAATTTGTACACGCCGTTGCCCATTCTGCGATGTCGCTCATGGCCGCCCTAATGCTCCCGACCCTCAAGAGCCAGAAAAACTCGCTCAAACCATTAAAGATATGGGATTACGCTACGTCGTAATTACGTCCGTAGACCGTGATGATTTACGTGATGGTGGAGCTCAACATTTTGCTGATTGTATCGCTGCAATTCGTGCAAAAAACCCAACAATCCGTATTGAAACATTAGTGCCTGATTTCCGTGGTCGTATGGATAAAGCACTTGAGATCCTCACTGACACTCCACCAGATGTCTTTAACCATAACTTAGAGAATGTACCTCGCGTTTATCGCCAAGTACGTCCAGGTGCTAACTATCAATGGTCGCTGACATTGTTAGAGCGTTTTAAGCAAGCTCACCCTGATATTCCAACAAAATCAGGTTTGATGGTCGGTCTTGGAGAAACCAACGAAGAAATTATTGACGTTATGCGTGATCTGCGTAAACATGGGGTAACGATGCTGACATTAGGGCAATATTTACAGCCAAGCCGTCATCATCTTCCTGTTCAACGCTACGTCAGTCCTGGCGAGTTTGAATATATGAAAGAGCAAGCACTTGCGATGGGCTTTACCCATGCAGCTTGTGGGCCGTTTGTTCGCTCGTCTTATCATGCTGATCTTCAAGCTCAGGGGATTGAGGTTAAATAACAATTTATCTCTCATGTTTAATATTGCAATTGCTGTATTTATAGGTGGTGGTTTAGGTAGCGTATTACGCTGGCTGATTAGCTACCGCCTAAATTCTATTTTTCCTCATTTTGCCACTGGTACCTTTATTGCTAACTGTATTGGTGCTTTTATTATTGCCTTTGGTATCGCTTGGTTTAGCAAAGCACCACATATTGATCCTATTTGGAAAATTATGCTAACTACAGGCTTTTGTGGTGGCCTGACAACGTTTTCAACCTTTTCTGTCGAAGTTGTCGCACTCTTAACTGAGGGGAAGATAGGATGGGCATTAAGTACGATGGGCGCTAACTTGGCTGGCTCATTTTTAATGACCGCATTTGCATTTTGGTTACTACGAGAGATGTAATGCTTGGAATATAAAAACCCGTTAAATAACGGGCTTTGCTCTAGATACATAAAAACCCGTTAAATAACGGGTTTTTACTTGTCTCAAAGAAGTCGTTAATTAGATAGCGACAACGTTTGCAGCAGATGGCCCTTTCGCGCCGTCAGTAACTTCAAACTCTACTTTTTGACCTTCAGCAAGGGTTTTAAAGCCTTCTGATGTAATAGCGGAAAAGTGTACAAATACATCTTTGCTGCCATCTTCTGGAGTGATAAAACCAAAACCTTTAGTTTCGTTAAACCACTTAACGTTACCTTTTAATTTAGACATCAAGTTTACCTTTAAAATAGAAAATAAACGCAAGCGTTTTGCGTTAGCTATAGTAAAACAAAAATGATGATTCCCTGTCCACAGTCTAGATCACGAAACTCACATTTTTTTTCTGCCAAATGATTAATATTCAGACAAATCCCATGCCTTAACGCATAGTTCACTTAAGAAACAATACTTAATACTTACAATCTGAACTATTCATCGACTTCTACTTTTTCATATTGAAGTAGCCAACGCTTAATATCTAATCCACCAGTATAGCCGACTAGCTTACCGTTATGACCAATAACTCGATGACAAGGAATAATTAAAGAAATTGGGTTGCGTGAGTTTGCCATTCCTACCGCTCGGCAATAATTGACCGAACCTAATGTAAGCGCCAATTTTTTATAACTCCAAATTTCACCATAAGGGATGGTTTGTAATGTATTCCAAACACGGCTTTGAAATTCCGTTCCTTCTGGCGCTAATGGCACCGAAAATGTCGTGCGTTTACCTGCAAAATACTCTTTTAATTGTTTTATACATTGATTAATAACAGGGCTTGAATTTACAGCAACCTCTTTGTCATTCACAAAATAGAGACTTGTGATCCCTTTTTCGTTTGCAGTGATAGAGATATAGGGTTTTGGAAAGCCTTTAGGTGCATCGAGATAGTCTTGGTACATAATGTTTTCTCTGCTGATTTGTCTTTAGCAACCAGATTAAATCATGCTTGATTGATAAAGCAATCATCTAATTACTCGTATATCTAATAAAAATTGATCAATCGAGCGATCTAAAAATAAAATTAGTGCACTAACTGTTTAATTTTAATGATAATCATTATCAAAAATGAAAACCACCATATATTGTATGGTTGAAAACAAATAACTCTATATATAGTATTTAAGTACTTCTCATTATGGATGTGAAAACAGACGCATCCATATTTTTATAAGGGTTATTTTTATGTCTGTTATCCTCTATACCAAACCGAATTGCGTTCAATGCAGTGCCACAGAACGCGCTTTAAAACAGAAAAACATTCCGTTTGTTGCAGTCGATCTTACCAAAGATACACAAGCTCTCGCCCATATCGTTTCTATGGGATATCGCCAAGTACCTGTTGTAGTTCATGGTGAACAACATTGGTCGGGTTTTTGTCCTGATAAAATCAGACAGATCACGCTCTAAAGGAGCTCCTCATGCAAACTGCACCTTTGCTCTATTTTTCAAGTCGCTCTGAAAACTGCCATCGATTTGTACAAAAACTCAATTTAAATGCGACCAGAATTATTGAAGATCAAACATTGCTTGCAACGCAACCCTTTGTGTTGCTTTGCCCAACTTATGGTGGCGGTGGTACTAAAGGTGCAGTTCCTAAGACGGTTATTCAGTTTTTAAATATTCCTGAAAACCGTCAATTAATACGCGGAGTCATCGCTTCTGGAAATGCTAATTTCGGTGCAGCTTACGGGTTAGCTGGCGATATTATTGCACAAAAATGCCAAGTCCCTTTTTTGTATCGATTTGAATTATTAGGTACGCCAGAAGATGTATATCGCGTAAAAACAGGTTTAAGTACATTTTGGTCAAATCTTACTGACCAATGCGTTACGAGATAATTAACATGACACAATCAACAGAACTACTGGATTACCATGCATTGAATGCCATGCTAAATCTCTATGATGAGCAAGGTAATATTCAGTTTGATAAAGATAAACTAGCGACACACCATTTTTTTCGTCAACATGTAAATCAAAACACTGTATTTTTTCATGATCTAAAAGAAAAACTCGAGTTCTTAGTACAACAACACTATTACGAAGCACAAGTGTTAGAACAGTATGAATTTGCCTTTATCAAACAGCTATTTAAACATGCTTATAGTAAAAAATTTCGCTTTCAATCATTCCTTGGCGCTTTTAAGTACTACACCAGTTACACCTTAAAAACATTTGATGGAGAGCGCTATCTAGAGCGCTATGAAGATCGAGTTTGTATGGTGGCTCTCACGCTAGCACAAGGCAATACTGATCTTGCTATTCATCTTGTAGATGAAATTATTAGTGGTCGTTTTCAACCCGCTACGCCGACTTTTTTAAATTGTGGAAAACAACAACGTGGTGAATTGGTTTCCTGCTTTCTATTGCGTATAGAAGATAATATGGAGTCTATCGGTCGCTCGGTAAATTCCGCGTTACAGCTTTCTAAACGAGGCGGTGGCGTTGCATTTTTGCTCACCAATTTACGTGAAGCAGGCGCACCGATTAAACGTATAGAAAATCAATCTTCTGGTGTGGTTCCTGTTATGAAAATGCTTGAAGATGCTTTTTCTTATGCAAACCAATTAGGTGCAAGACAAGGTGCAGGTGCTGTTTATCTTCATGCTCACCATCCTGATATTTATCATTTTCTTGATACCAAAAGAGAGAATGCAGATGAGAAAGTCCGAATAAAAACCCTCTCTTTAGGCGTTGTTATCCCTGATATCACGTTTGAATTAGCCAAACGCAATGAAGATATGTATCTCTTCTCACCTTATGATGTAGAACGTGTTTATGGCGTACCTATGTCGGAAATCAGTGTTAGCGAAAAATACAGTGAAATGGTGAATAACGCGCAAATTCGTAAGAAGAAAATTAAAGCGAGGGAGTTTTTCCAAACACTTGCCGAAATTCAATTTGAGTCTGGCTATCCTTATATCATGTTTGAAGATGCTGTAAATCGTGCCAATCCTATCGCGGGTAGAATTAATATGAGCAATCTTTGCTCTGAAATTTTACAAGTCAACAGCCCCAGTGAGTATCACCCAGACTTAAGCTATCGCCATATCGGTCATGATATCAGTTGTAACTTAGGCTCTATGAATATTGCTATGGCAATGGACTCACCTAACTTTGCACATACCGTCAGCACGGCAATTAGAGCATTAAGCAATGTTTCTGAAATGACAAAAATTGAGTCCGTTCCTTCTATTGAAAAAGGTAATCTCGCTTCCCATGCCATTGGTTTAGGACAAATGAATTTACATGGCTACTTAGCGCGTGAAGGGATTTATTACGGCTCTGAAGAAGCGTTAGATTTCACTAATATCTATTTTTATACCGTCACTTACTATGCGTTGTTAGCTTCAAATCAATTAGCGATTGAGAAAAAACAGCGCTTTAAAGGTTTTGAAAATTCAAAATATGCAACGGGTGAATACTTTAATAAATATGTATCACAACAATGGTTGCCTAAAACGCAAAAAATCCACCAGCTATTTAGTCAATCTAATGTTGATATTCCAACACAAGAAGATTGGCAGACTCTCAAGCAATCTATTATGGCGCATGGGATCTATAACCAAAACTTACAAGCGATACCACCAACGGGCTCTATTTCCTATATTAACCACTCTACATCGAGCATTCATCCTATTGCTGCACCAATAGAAATTAGAAAAGAAGGTAAAATTGGGCGAGTTTATTATCCTGCCCCCTTTATGACTAATGAAAACCGTCAGTATTATCAAGATGCATATGAAATTGGGGCTGAAAAAATTATTGATACTTATGCTGAGGCTTCTCAACATATCGACCAAGGTTTATCGCTCACATTATTCTTTTCTGATGAAGCAACAACCCGAGATATTAACAAAGCGCAAATATATGCATGGCGTAAAGGTATTAAAACCTTGTATTACATTCGTATCCGACAATCTGCATTAGCAGGTACTGAAATCAAAGGCTGTGTTTCGTGCGCACTTTAATAATAACAATAAGGAGAACATAGCATGTCATCACCTTTATTAAGCCATGTTAATGCGATTAATTGGAATCGCATTGAAGATGAAAAAGATTTAGAAGTTTGGAATCGTTTAACCATGAATTTTTGGTTACCTGAAAAAATTCCACTCTCTAATGACATTCCTTCATGGAGCACCCTGACTCAAGCTGAAAAACAACTCACAATCCGTGTTTTTACAGGGCTAACTTTGCTTGATACGATCCAAAATACCGTAGGTGCACCGACTTTGATGCCTGATGCACTCACGCCTCATGAAGAAGCCGTGTTATCTAATATCTGTTTTATGGAAGCGGTTCATGCTCGCTCTTACAGTTCGATATTTTCCACACTCTGCTTAACAACCGATGTCGATGAAGCATACCGTTGGAGTGAGGAAAATCCTTACTTACAAAAGAAAGCAGAAATTATTTTACATTATTATCAAGATGAAGATCCTTTAAAGAAAAAAATCGCCAGTGTCTTTTTAGAATCCTTTTTGTTTTATTCAGGATTCTATTTACCAATGTATTGGTCAAGCCGAGGAAAATTAACTAATACAGCCGATTTAATTCGTCTTATTATTAGAGATGAGGCCGTTCATGGTTATTATATTGGCTATAAATTTCAAAATCAGTTATTAAATAAATCTGAATTAGAGAAACAAGATATTAAAGATTTTTCTTTCTCATTATTATTAGATTTATATGACAATGAAGTGAAATACACCGAAGATCTTTACGACACTGTAGGCTGGACAGAAGATGTCAAAAAATTTCTTCATTATAATGCGAATAAAGCATTAATGAATTTAGGGTATGAAGCTTTATTTCCTGATGAAATAACCGATGTAAGCCCTGCTATTCTTTCTTCATTATCACCAGATGCAAATGAAAATCACGATTTTTTCTCTGGTTCAGGTTCATCTTATGTTATTGGTAAAACTATTAACACTGAAGATGATGATTGGGATTTTTAAGGTTTATTAACCTAATTGAAGGTAAAAGAAACAACACAATACATTCAATTTAATTATGTATCACATATAAAACATAATACACTGAAAAATATAGACTATTTTTTGGTGTATTTTTATTTGTTCACTAAGCAACCTAATTGATTGATTTTTGCCGTTCAATATTGTCAAAAAATCAATTTTTTTCGAATTATCCCAGCGTATTTCTAGTATGTAACCCTTATCATAAGGCATTAAATATTAATTTATCTAATGCATTGTGATTTTTTTTCATTTAATTTTCATCTCTATTTCCCTTCTATTTTGATATTAAGTTTTCGTTTTTATTGAGATCCTAATCAAATTTGTAATATCTCTAAAAATAAAGTTATTTCAGTCGGTTAGAGATAAATATATCTTTTAATAAATTTTATTTATTTCACTTTATTTAATTATTAATCATATTAAAAATAACGTAAATACAGCCAAATTATTTAATTAATTATAATTAACATAGGGTTGTCAGGCTCAATCATTGTGGTAGGGTAATTCCCTTACTAAAAATCTTATTTAGGAAAATAATAACACTTATTAATTAATATTTAATTTATTCCTTTCAATATTTAAATAGGAAACTATATATTGCATGGCAATTAAACTCGAAGTAAAAAATCTCTACAAAGTATTTGGCGAACACCCTAAACGCGCGTTTGAATTATTAGAATCTGGTATGAATAAAGATCAAATTTTTGATAAAACAGGGCTTACGGTGGGCGTTCAAAATGCAAATCTGGCAATTGAAGAAGGCGAAATATTTGTCATCATGGGATTATCTGGTTCAGGTAAATCCACTCTAGTCCGCCTTCTCAATCGTCTGATCTCTCCAACAAAGGGAGAAGTGCTTATTGATGGTGAAAATATTGCCGCCATGTCGGATAAGGAGTTACGACAAGTACGCCGTAAAAAAATCAGCATGGTGTTTCAGTCATTTGCATTAATGCCCCATATGAACGTGCTTGATAACACTGCATTTGGAATGGATCTCGCGGGATTAAGCAAAGATGAGCGTTATAAAAAAGCGATGGATGCTTTAGAGCAAGTCAACTTGGGCAGTTACGCAAACTCTTGGCCTGATGAGCTTTCTGGTGGGATGCGTCAACGTATCGGCCTTGCGCGTGCACTTGCTAATGATCCAGATATTTTATTAATGGATGAAGCCTTTTCAGCACTCGATCCATTAATTCGTACAGAAATGCAAGATGAGTTATTAAGCTTACAAGGTGATAAACAGCGCACCATTGTGTTTATCTCCCATGATCTGGATGAAGCTATGCGTATTGGCGACCGAATTGCCATTATGCAAGGTGGTGTTGTCGTTCAAACGGGTACACCAGATGAAATACTCAATAATCCAGCAAATGATTATGTGCGTACGTTTTTCCGTGGTGTTGATATTAGCCACGTATTTAGTGCAAAAGATATAGCCAAACGTCGCCCTGAAACCTTACTGCATATTGCGCCCGGTTTTGGTCCTCGATCTGCCTTAAAAGTACTCGAAGATGAAGATAGAAACTTTGGCTATCTCATTGAGCGAGGAAGAAAATTTGTTGGCATTGTTTCCGTCACATCTCTTGAAGAGGCGCTGAAAAATAAACAACCTATTGAGTCAGCTATTTTACCTGAGCCTTGTGCCATTAATGGTGATACACCGCTAAACGAGCTGATTTCAACTGTTGCACAATCTCCCTGTGCAATTCCTGTTATTGATGAAAAAAACCGTTATATCGGCTTAATTTCTAAAGGAATGTTACTACAAGCACTGGATAAGGAGACGCCAAATGAGTAATACAACAGACCAAGATACGGCTTTGGATACAAATATCCAAGAAACCGCGACAAGCGATACTACGCCAGAGACAACCAATAACGTAAATGATGATCCTTGGGCAGCAACTGATACCACTACAACAGAAAGTGATCCTTGGAGTAGTACTGACAGTTCATCAACAGATGCCGATCCATGGGGTGCTGGCAGTGGTACTGAAAATATTGATACCTCATCCGCTGGCAGTGATTGGTTAGATGCAACACCAACGGATGTAGCACCTGATTCATTCAATCTAATGGATCCGTTTCATAATACGCTGATCCCCTTAGATTCATGGGTTACTGATGCGATTGACTGGATTGTGTTGCATTTTCGCCCTGTTTTCCAAGGTATCCGTGTACCGGTCGATTTGGTCTTAAGTGGTTTTGAAAATTTCTTAACCTCAATGCCAGCACCTATCGCCATTATTCTGTTTTCTCTGATTGCATGGCAGCTTTCAGGCAAAGCTATGGGTATCGCTTCTTTTATCTCATTAATATTAATTGGTGCAATTGGTGCTTGGTCTGAAGCTATGGTTACCCTGGCATTGGTACTCACCTCGTTACTGTTTTGTCTTATTATCGGGCTTCCATTAGGAATATGGCTGGCTAATAGTGATAGAGCATCCAAAATTGTTCGGCCTTTACTCGATGCGATGCAGACAACGCCTGCATTTGTCTACTTAGTTCCTATCGTCATGTTATTTGGTATTGGTAACGTCCCCGGTGTTGTGGTCACTATTATTTTTGCCTTACCTCCAATTGTCAGATTGACCATTTTAGGGATCAAACAAGTTCCTGAAGATTTAATCGAAGCAGCACAATCATTTGGTGCAAATCCTCGTCAAATGCTGTTTAAAGTACAATTACCACTCGCCATGCCAACAATTATGGCAGGTGTAAACCAAACACTAATGTTGGCACTTTCAATGGTTGTTATTGCATCAATGATTGCCGTTGGTGGATTAGGTCAAATGGTATTACGCGGTATAGGTCGTCTTGATATGGGACTGGCTGCCGTAGGGGGGGCCGGTATTGTTATCCTCGCCATAATCCTTGACCGATTAACACAATCTTTAGGTCAAAACAGCCGTCATAAAGGCAATAGATGCTGGTATATGACAGGGCCTATCGGCTTAATTTGTCGACTCTTTGGCAAAAAAGCATCGTAATAAATATTTTTGCTATTAATTAAAAATCACTAAAGAACACCACGTTCAATCAATATAAGAAATAGAGGCGACAGTTCGCTGTCGCTATTTATCTCTACCATAACAACAGAAGGAAAAACTATGCGTAATCCAGTTATCTGGGCAACAGTATTGTCCGCCACACTGATAAGCACTCAGTTATCCGCTGCTGATTTACCTGGAAAAGGGATTTCGGTTCAACCCGTGCAAAGTACGATTTCTGAAGAAACCTTTCAAACTTTAATCGTTAATAAAGCACTCGAACAATTAGGTTACACCGTTCAGCCAATTAAAGAAGTCGATTATAACGTTGCTTATTCTTCTATCGCCAATGGTGATGCCACCTTTATGGCTGTCAGTTGGGTTCCTCTTCATAATTCACAATATGCAGCGGCAGGAGGTGATAATACCTTTTATCGTAAAGGGGATTATGTCGTTAATGCCGCTCAAGGTTACTTGATTGATAAGAAAACGGCAGAGAAATATAACATTACGAATATTGAGCAACTTAAAGATCCTAAAATTGCTAAATTGTTTGATGCCAATGGTGATGGTAAAGCCGATTTAACCGGTTGTAATCCGGGATGGGGTTGTGAAGAAGCGATCAATAATCATTTAAAAGCCTATGGATTAGAAAAATCTGTCACACATAACCAAGGTAACTACGCAGCAATGATGGCAGATACCATTACTCGCTATAAAGAAGGCAAACCCATTTTTTATTACACATGGACGCCTTACTGGATAAGTGATGTATTAAAACCGGGTAAAGATGTTGTTTGGTTACAAGTGCCATTCTCTTCATTACCGGGTGATGATAAAACCGATACCACATTAGCAAATGGTAAAAACTATGGCTTTCCGCCAAGTACCATGCATATTGCAGCAAATAAAAAATGGGCTGAAGAAAATCCCGCCGCGGCAAAACTCTTTGAAGTTATGAAAGTGTCTGTTGCCGATATTAATGCGCAAAACTTACGTATGCATAATGGTCAAAAATCACAGGCAGATATTGAACGTCATGCTAATGCATGGATCAAAGCACATCAAAAAACCTTTGATGGTTGGATTGAACAAGCTCAAGCAGCTGCAAAATAATCAATAAACAATCTTCATTTAAGATTGTCACAAAACAGGTCACATTATTGTGGCCTGTTTTTATTTATAAAAAACTAAATTTACATGTAATTAGATAAAATGAGTTTATATAAAAAATTAAAAATCATCTTAATACTACTTTATTATTAAGATTATTCTTTTTATTAAAAGCTATGTTCTCCCTTTCTTTCATTCTCTCATTTCTTCAATTATGATTATTCTTTTCTCCAGCAGCCATTTTGGCATTCTCATTTTTATATTTATTATTTTAGATAAGGAATAAACTGTGTCTTACACTAACAAACCAGTACCTGAAGAAATTAAACGTTGGAACTGGGGTGCTTTCATGTTTAATATTATTTGGGGTTTTGGTAATAAATCCTATCTTCCATTATTAGCGCTTGTTCCTTTACTTAATCTTGTTTGGATTTTTGTCTGTGGTATTAAAGGGAATGAGTGGGCTTGGAAAAGTGGTGATTACGATTCTGTTGAAACTTTTATGAAAGTGCAAGAAACATGGAACAGAGCGGGCTTTGTTTACTTTATTATTAGTATTGTTATGGCTGTTCTTTTCTTTATTTTCTTCTTCACAACCATGATGGCAATGATTGCAACTTCTGCATCACATGGTTATTAATTCAATATATCGAATATTGAATTCTTAATGTCAATAAACCCCATAATATCTATGGGGTTTATCTGTTTTTATTTTCAGTAATATTAGAAACGTTTTACCACAGTAAATCGATAATCACGTCCTATCCCTGAAACTGATTCACCTAAATAAGGGTAATAATCTCGGTTAAATAAATTCGCGACCGTAAAACGAACTTCCGTATTATCTATAAAAGAAGGTTCCCAATTCGCAAATAGACCATGGATTGCATAACCTTTACTTTTTGGTAGTGACCAATAGCCAGCATTAGGATCGGCATCCATTGGTGAACGACGCTGAGCACCAATAAAATCACCCGTCCATCCCATATTAACGTTAATACTTGGTACTTTTACGCCAAGAGTGGCATGTAAAGCGTCAGGTTGTATCTCAGCAATCCATGTTTTTTGACCAAACCACGGATCACGCGGTGATTGGTCACGTTTTCCTTTCATTGTTGAATATGCTAAACGGCCAAATACATTAGGGCTATTATAAAAGGCTTCGATTTCCAACCCTTGGATATGGTAGCCCGGTAAATTACGGTAATTGCCAATCGAAGGTGGACAATTTCCATTATGTCCATCCACCTTTTGACTTTCACAATAGACACCGCGACGGCGGAAGATTTCGTCTTTACCACGAGTATCAAATAGTGTCGTTCTTAATTGCAGTTGATCTTCTTGCTGAATAACACTTTCAAAATCCGCAATTGCACCAATTCGTGTAGCTCTTACTGTTTCTTTGTCTAGATGACGACTCGTTCCTGTTAATCTAGAAACACTTCCTTGAACTTCATACTGCTCATCAATCAATGGTGCTCGCCATGTATAGGTTAAATCACCAAAAAATCTGAAATTCTGATTCATCTTCCATAATAAACCTAAATGTGGTGTTGCCCCGCTATAAGTCACATCAGAGTAATCATGACCATAATAGGGATCTGGATCTTGGTAGGTAATCGCTCGGCTTCCCTTGCCTTGATTTTTAACGATATCGTAGCGAATGCCCGGTGTTATCGTCAGATTTCTATAACTCATCGAATCTTGAAGATAGAAACTGGTTGTCGTTTGCGTACCTTCTGGCATATAAGGAGGCGCATAATATCCATAGTTATAATTTGGATTTTTAGCTTTATCACGAGTAAACATTAAAACGTCACGATTATTACGATGCCAACGTGTTCCTACTAATACCTTATGCTCTAAAGCACCTTGCATAACTGTGCTTTCATTTTTAATTTCAATTTGATGATTTCGATAATCTACCCAACTTTGATTCCCCATACTGCCACTAAAATAAGAGCTCGCAGTCTCTGGGCGACTATCGTTTTGTTTGGTTTTTGAGTAACCGTAGGTGAGCGTTAAATTAATTAAATCGGAATCAACCGGCTGAATATTCCATTTCATACTAAAGGTGTCATCTTTTTGATCACGATAAACTAATTTGCGTTTCATCGCCGCATCAAAACCATATTTATCCACTTCAGCTTGGCTAGGCTTAGCTAATTCATCACGTTTAGCAGCCCAAGGCGTCCAACCATCACTTTCTGATCGTGATGCTGAGAACGTTAATGTTTGTGCTTCGGTTAAATAGATATTGGTCTTAATTAAAAAAGAATCCTGATCTGACTGTGAATAGCCAAATTTAGTCCCATCAGGGCGTCGCAGATCGTTACTTTCACGACGGTTAAAATAGAATAATCCGTCTGCTTGCCCATCCAGTAATTTACCGTATACCGCACCACTATAACGATTTTGTCTATCGTTAGTATGGTGGCCATATTTTAAAAACATCCCAATATTCTGATCGGGTAGTAATAAGTCATCGGGATCTTTGGTTTCAATCCTCACCGAACCACCAAAACCGCCATTTCCTTGAGTAATATTATGAGGCCCTTTATCAACATCTATGCGACGGATTAATTCAGGATCAATAAAAATTGAACCTTGGCGATATTTCTCAAAAGTTTTAGGCGTACCATCAAGGCTAATTTTAATATCTTCAGGATTACCCATCCCCCAGATATTTAGTGTTTGGCCGCCCGGTCTTGGTGAACCCGATGATGAGATTCCGGGTAATTTATCCACCAGCTCTGCAATATTATTAGGCTGAATTCTATCGATATCTTTTAATGTCAGAACGGTACTTCCCGCATCAACACTCGAGTTGAGTTCACCTGATACATAGATAGGTTCAATAATAATCTTTTCACGCAATTTTGGTTGTGCTGGATTTTCCGACTTTGTGGATGTCGTTATTTCTGGTTTTACACTTTCAGTTGCATAGCTATTTAACGAAGTGAGTGAAGTCAATAATAATGCTATCGCTGATGACGAAAATGAAAATATCCCAATTCCCTGACGATAAGCATCATTTTTTGCTAAGAAATGGATCATAATAGTAGTATCTTTTTGTATGGTTATGAGTTTGATAGAAGATTATAGATGTAACTAACAGCGCTAATTATGATAATGATAATAATTATCATTATCTAGTTTTTTTGCACTTATCACTCAATACAGATAACTACACTATCAATACACTCTTGTTAGATTTAAATTTCATCTAAAATAATATTTATAATAAATTGAACTGATTTCTTTAGTTATTATAAGGTGTTTAATATCTCTTTTTTTTCATTTTCCTCACTTAATTCCCTAATTATAATTACGTACATATTACTAAAGAAAAATTAATCATTTTTAAAATAAAGAGAATAAAACAGACACGGAACAGTCTGATAATTACAATTTTGCGGATCTTATTTTCTCTTTATTTTGAGAGCTAAATAATTATTAACTCAAGTAAATTTTAAGCCTTAGTTTTATGTTTAAATCGTAAATAAATTAAAGTATTGAAATAAAGATATTCAATGAGATAAAAATCAGCTAATAATAAAATTATAATTATGAGGTAATATACGCACTTTTGAACACAAGGATGCGTCATGACAATTTATGACCTAAAACCCAAATTTCAAGCTCTATTACGCCCTTATGTAGAACAGTTATTCACAAAAGGGATCACAGCAAATCAGGTCACACTTTTTGCCTTACTGTTATCCATTGCTGTTGGTGGATTACTGTTGCTTTATCCTTATCCCCATTTATTTTTATTGCTCCCTTTTGTCCTCTTTTTTCGTATGGCGCTTAATGCCATAGATGGCATGCTTGCACGAGAACATAATCAAAAAAGTGCGCTTGGGGCGATATTAAATGAAGCCAGCGATGTTATTTCAGACATTGCACTCTATCTACCTTTTGCTTTTATTTTTCCACAAGCCTATTGGTGGATCATGCTGGCACTCTTTTTAATGATAATGACTGAGTTTTTAGGCGTGCTTGCCCAAACTATTCATGCGTCTCGTCGCTATGATGGTCCGATGGGAAAAAGTGATAGAGCCTTTATTTTCGGTGCTATCGCTTTTTTTATCGGATTATTCCCCTCCCTGACATTATCAGAAAACACGCATTATCTTTTTATTATTATTAATTTATTACTTTTGTTGACTTGTTATCACCGAATTCATCGCGCACTAAAAGAATCAACGATGACAGATAAAGATAAGGATACATCGTTATGAATCAACAACCGCAATATCAAACTCAAAGGAATATGTTTGAGTCTGAATTTACCACCAGCGATAAAACACCTTTGTATTATCGCCATTGGCCTGCTCAAATTACCACTGAACCAAAAGCAATTATTTTATTTCACCGAGGCCATGAACACTCAGGTCGTGTTTCTCATCTAGTGGATGAGTTAGATCTTCCTGATTTTTCAATGTTTGCTTGGGATGCTCGTGGACATGGTAAAAATCAAGGTGCTCGCGGTTATAGCCCATCAATGGGAACTTCAATAAAAGATATAGACGAATTCGTTCATTACGTTTCATCCAACTATAATATTCCAATGGAGAATATTCTGGTTGTTGGTCAAAGTGTAGGCGCCGTTTTAGTTACTGGTTGGGTACACGATTATGCCCCTAAGATCCGCGGTATGGTGTTAGCTTCCCCTGCATTTAAAGTGAAATTATATGTCCCTTTTGCACGCACAGGCCTTGCCTTGATGCAAAAAGCTCGTGGGCTCTTTTATGTTAATTCATACGTGAAAGCCAAATACTTAACCCATGATCAAAGTCGCATCGACTCTTTTAACCAAGACTCGCTGATCACTCGTCCTATTGCCGTCAATATTTTATTAGAGCTTTATAAAACGGCTGATCGTGTTGTTGAAGATGCAAGTGCAATTACTTTACCAACACAGTTGTTTATTTCAGGCAATGATCATGTGGTCCACGCTAAGCCTCAACATCTTTTCTATGAACGTTTAAACACATCTATCAAAGAAAAGCATGTCTTACCTGGCTTTTACCACGATACTTTAGGTGAGAAAGACAGAGTTATTCCTATCAATAAAATGCGCAGTTTTATTGAAACCTTATTTGCACAACCACTTTATCAACATGATTACCAACATGAAGATACTTGGAGTCATAGTGCAGATGTTTATCGCGCATTACAGACGCCACTTCCTAAATATTGTCCAAAAAGACTTTATTACAAAGTACTTAGCCGTTCTATGAGTACTTTAGGTAAAGCATCTGAAGGTGTTGCTCTAGGTTACGATAAAGGTTTTGATTCTGGATCGACACTGGACTATGTCTATCGTAATCAGCCTCAAGGGAAAGGCTTATTTGGTCGGGTTGTTGATAGACAATATTTAAATAGTATTGGTTGGCAAGGCATTCGCCAACGCAAAATCAATATTGAAAATACTATCCGCTATGCAATTCGCCAATTAATACAAAATAATATGCCTGTGCATATTATGGATATCGCTGCAGGACAAGGTCGCTATCTTTTTGATGCTGTTAATGATTATGGTAAAGTCGATTCGATTTTAATGCGTGATTACAGCACCATTAACGTTGAACAAGGCAATATTGCGATTAAAGAACGCCACTTAGAAGACAAAGTGCGTTTTGAAGAAGGTAACGCCTTTGATGCAGAAAGCTTGAGTGCGGTTTCTCCGTCACCAACTTTAGGTATTGTTAGTGGACTCTATGAATTATTCCCTGAAAATCATCTGCTAAAAGAGTCTTTAAAAGGATTATCTCAAGCAATCCCTAGTGGTGGCTTATTGATTTATACCTGCCAACCTTGGCACCCTCAGCTTGAAATGATTGCTCGTGTATTACCTAGTCACCAAAATGGACAACCTTGGATCATGCGTTGCCGTAGTCAAGGTGAAATGGATGCTTTAGTCAATGAAGCAGGTTTTGAAAAGTTAGATCAACAAATTGATCATTGGGGTATTTTCAGTGTATCGATAGCAAAACGTCGCTAACAGAATACATCATCAATAACCAAACTATCGCTATATGGCAACATATAGCGATAGTTTTAAGCCTTTGTAAAAATAGAAGCATAAACAAAGAAAGGAATTTTAGTATGGGTGGAACCCAACACACTCAAATAACATCATCGAGAAAAAGTATCTGGCTTGCTGGTATTGTATGGCTGTTGTTTCTTGCCCCTTTTTTCTATTTAACTTATATGCAAGTTAATACTTATACTTCCACTTTATCTGATGTTCCTTCTTTTGTTTATTCATGGGAAAAAGCGATCCCTTTTTTACCTTGGACAATCATTCCTTATTGGAGTGTGAATATTGCCTATGGTATTTCACTAATTATTTGTACAACGTTAAGAGAACAATTTATACATGGCCTACGTTTAATTGTTGCCTCTCTTATTGCTTGTGCTGGTTTTTTATTATTCCCTTTAAAATTTAGTTTTATTCGCCCAACAACAGAAGGGTTTTCTGGTTGGTTATTTACCCAATTAGAAGGTTTCGATTTACCTTATAATCAAGCCCCTTCTTTGCACATAATCTTATTGTGGATACTTTGGTTGCGTTTTCGCGCACATACTCCAAAATCATGGCAATGGTTTTTAAATTTATGGTCATTGCTTATTGCTGTTTCTGTACTGACAACGTGGCAACATCACTTTATCGATATTATTACGGGCTTTGGTGTCGGCGTGTTTATCTGTTATTTATTACCAATAAACTCTCGTTGGAAATGGCATTTTACAGGCAGTAAACGCAGTTTACGTATTAGTAAAAACTATGCGTTATCAGCAATGGTGTTTTATCTGTTATCTTTTGGCTTACAAGGTTTCTTTTGGATTTTTCTCTGGCCTGCAATCACATTAACTTTTGTGGCTTTAGGTTATTTAGGGGCAGGCGCTTCTATTTTTCAAAAAAATGCACAAGGTAAAATTCCCCTTTCTGCACAGATAATCCTATTACCTTATCGCTTTTTTGCTTGGTGTACTTATCGCTATTATTTAACTCGTTGCCAAACACCCAGTTTAGTGACTGAAGGTATTTTATTAGGTGGACGCCCTCTTTATAAATTAAAAGCGAACGCCGTATTTGATTTAACCTGTGAGTGGCCAAGAAACAAGTTTAGCCAAAATCAGCTTTATTTAGCGCAACCTCAAATCGATTTATTACCATTATCTCCTGATGATATCAGCAAAGCCATGTTATCTGTGGAACAGCTTAGCCAAGCAGGGACAGTTTATATTCATTGCAAATTAGGCTATTCGCGCAGTGCAACTATTGTAGTTGCATGGTTAGTTTACAGTGGCACAGTAGATACTTTGGAAGAAGCGATAAAACAGGTGTATCAAACACGCCCTCAAGTGATTTTAAATCCAGAAACACAAGAGGCATTACAAATTTGGTATTCGCGTTTCCAACAAAATAAATAACGAGATAACTATGCTGACAACAAAAACCAGCGGTAAAGTGATTGTGTCTTTAACACAAAGTTGGCGCTATTTACTACTTTTATCACTATTACCTTATATAAGCACATGGCCTGTATTTAGCCTTCATTTTCATAATAAAATGGCCTTCTTTGTTGCTTCTCTTTTATTTTTATTTACGCAATATCACCTTTTTCGTTTATGGCTTGATAGCCATTTTTTTCAGGTACTTTATCGCTATCAAGATGATGTTAGCTTTGATGAAAGCCTCTCTACGTTATTTCCTAAACGTCCCAAAAAACAGACAATGGAAGCTCGCTGGCTAGGAACTAAACGTCTATTTTCTTTTGCCTTGATTGGTGTTTCAGTTCAATGGATATGGTGTTTGGCTATGCTCTTTTTTACGCTTTTTAGTTATTAATAAGCTAAAATTAATGTTTATTCATTATATAAAACAATATGTTATAAGAATAAAATCTAAGGTTTTGTATCAAATTAATTGAACATCTCTATCACAGTAATTCTTTTCTCAAAAAAATGACTCATGTTACTATCATTTACCTTACAAATGATTTGTTATGAGTATTATGGAAAACACCGCGCCACAAACATCGCTAAGCAAAGGTCTTATTTTACTTATGGCGGTTGCCACAGGTATGGTTGTTGCCAGTAACTACTATGCACAACCCCTACTGGATTCAATCGCAAACTATTTCCACATATCTGCAACTTTGGCTGGTTTTATAGTTACCACCGCGCAATTAAGTTATGCCGTGGGGTTAATGTTATTAGTGCCTCTTGGCGATATTTTTGAACGTCGCTCACTTATTATTACTATGACATTAATTTCAGCAAGTGGCCTATTAATTACCGCTATGGCATCTAATATTTGGGTGATGTTAATAGGAACTGCGCTCTCAGGTATGTTCTCAGTCGTGGCTCAAATTCTTGTTCCTTTTGCTGCAACCCTTGCTGCACCTCATCAACGAGGAAAAGCGGTCGGCACGATTATGAGTGGTCTTTTACTTGGGATCTTACTGGCGAGAACTGCATCTGGGTTAATGGCGTCATTTACTAATTGGCAGGGTATTTTCTGGGTAGCAAGTATTTTTCTAGCGATTTTAGCTATCACTTTATGGCGTTGCTTGCCCACTTATAAAAGTGAAACAAACTTAAATTATTTCCAGTTGCTAGGTTCCATTTTCAAATTATTTGCAACAACCCCTGTATTAAGAACTCGTTCATTAGTTGGCGCACTTATTTTTGCTCATTTTGGTTTATTGTGGACTTCAATGGCCTTTTTATTGGCTTCTGATCCTTTTAATTACTCAGATGCCGTGATTGGTTTATTTGGTCTTGTGGGTGCCGCAGGTGCATTAATGGCAGGAAAAGCTGGCGTATTAGTGGATAAAGGAAAAGGTAAAAAAACCACCACCGTAGGATTAGTCATCCTCTTTCTCTCTTGGGGTTTTATCATTATTGCACCTTATTATCACTGGATTGGGCTCATCAGCTTTATTATTGGCGTTGTCCTGCTAGACTTAGCTGTTCAGGGTGTTCATGTCACCAATCAGAGCACTATATACCGTATTTTACCTGATGCTAGAAACCGCCTAACTGCCGCTTATATGACAAGCTATTTTATTGGTGGTGCATTAGGATCTTTACTATCAGGCTATGCTTATCATCAATATGGATGGACCGGTGTTTCCATCGCTGGATTAGTCATCGGCGTTATCGGTCTTATTGTTTGGTTTTTAGGTTATAAAAATGATCCAATAATCCACGCCGAATAATATTCAGACCCAAGGATGGGTTATATTATTTCTTCAATCCCACTCTAATCAGAATAAAATGTGAATGTTTTAACAGCGTGATTACTATTGATGTATATCATCATCCCATTCTTTATTAAGAAAATTATATCAATCTTACCAATAAAGCACTATATAAATAATTTCAATTCGGTATTGTCCACATGGTAAGCATTGATGGTGATAATAAATTTATTACGTGTTTTATCGTAAAAAATGATCCCTTTTTTCGCAAATAGACTACTATTCATTGTCAGATAAGTGATAAATTGATTTTATTAACTTATTGTAAAGAGATAAGTACCTATTCTTTTTTTTGTGTTATCATTCAGAAAATTTATGAATCAGGTAACATAATCAAAAAAACATAGTGACTATAAATAATAAAAATTGCTAAATTGTGTGTTTAATATACCATTTAACATGTTGATAACAGCATTATCCTAATTTTCGAAACTAACAAGGTGTCTAAAAATGGAAAGCTCATTTACGCCAACAGAAGAATTACTAAACACTCGCGCTACACAACAGAAATCGCTTAACAAAGATATTCCTTATCAAGAAATTTTGTTAACTCGCCTTTCTATGCATGTTCAAAGCAAACTTCTTGAAAGTCGTAATAATATGTTAAAGTCTCAGGGTATTAACGAGACATTATTTATGGCACTAATGATTTTAGATACGACAGAAAATCGTAGTATTCAACCATCAGAATTAAGTGCAGCTTTAGGCTCTTCAAGAACGAATGCAACACGCATTGCTGATGAGCTTGAAAAGCAAGGCTGGATTGAACGTCGTGAAAGCCATAATGACCGCCGTTGTTTACATCTCCATTTAACTGATGCAGGTGAAGAGTTTTTAAATAGCTTATTACCACCGCAACATCAGTGCTTAAAACAAATCTGGTCTGTATTAGATCAATCTGAACAAAGACAGCTTGAAACGCTAATGCGTAAGTTATTATTACAATTAGATACTTTGGCTGAAAAAGGTTGTGAATAAGTAGCATAATAAATAGTTTTATTGATCTAATCCTATTTAAGCCATAAATCGGCAAACATACTTACCCATTAGCATTTATAATTTACCTTCACGCTAATAATTATTCTAAGATTGACTTTATAATTATGTTTCCAGTTTTAATACTGGAAACATATCTAATGATGTTTTTCTGGTTTTATGGAGATCTTCTAAATGAGTGTTAATGAGGAAACTACCCCCCCTCAGGCTCCCATTCGCAATAAAAAACGAACTCGCCGAAATGTTCTACTGTTGCTAACCATCCTATTTATTGTTGCTGGTGTGGCTTACACCGCTTATTGGTTTATGGTGTTAAGACATCATGAAACAACAGATAATGCTTATGTGACTGGCAATCAAATCATGGTGATGCCACAGATTTCTGGTTCTGTTACCACTGTTTATGTGGATAACACCGATTTTGTAAAAGCGGGTGAACCCTTAGTTTTATTAGATTCAAGTGATGAAAAACTGGCATTAGAAAAAGCAAAAACGGCATTAGCTAATAGTGTTCGTCAAATGCATCAGCAAATTATTAATGGTCGTCAATTAAAAGCAAACATCGTTTTACGTGAAACAGAGCTCACTAAATTACAAAATGATCTTCGCCGCCGTGAAGTTTTAGGTGAACGCAACGTCATTGGTAAAGAAGAACTTCAACACGCCAGAGAAGCTGTTTCTACCGCAAGAGCGGCTTTAGAAGTTGCAAGAGAGCAATATAATGCTAATCAAGCAATTATCTTAAATACTCCAATTGCAAAACAACCTTCTGTTTTACAAGCATCTACCGATGTTCGTAATGCATGGCTTGCCTTAGAACGTACTAAAATTTTAAGCCCAACAGATGGCTATGTTTCACGTCGTAGCGTTCAAGTTGGTGCACAAGTCTCACCTGGTAAACCTTTAATGGCTGTTGTTCCTGTAACGGGTATGTGGATTGATGCCAACTTTAAAGAAACCCAACTCGCGAATATGCGAATTGGTCAACCTGCAAAGATAACAACTGACTTTTACGGTAAAAAAGTCATTTATCACGGCACTGTATTAGGTTTAGATATGGGAACGGGTAGTGCATTCTCATTACTGCCTGCACAAAATGCTAGTGGTAACTGGATAAAAGTCGTTCAACGCTTACCTGTGCGTATTTCATTAGATGAAAAAGAATTAGCAGAGAAGCCTCTGCGTATTGGTCTTTCTTCTGAAGTAACTGTCGATACGATTAACCTTGATGGAAAAGTATTATCACACAGCGAACGCCAAGCACCTGCTTATCATACTGATGCTTTAACAATTGATATGTCAGAGATTAATAAACTGATCAATGAAATCATTGAACAAAATGCAGGACAATAAAGGCGAGGTGTAAAGGTGAGCAAAGAGCCATTACAAGGAGGAAAACTTGCCTTAATGACCATCGCCCTTGCGTTGGCCACCTTTATGCAAGTTCTCGATTCTACAATCGCTAACGTAGCCATTCCAACTATTGCAGGAAACTTAGGTGCCTCTAACTCTCAGGGGACTTGGGTTATTACTTCTTTTGGGGTAGCAAATGCTATTTCTATCCCTATCACTGGTTGGTTAGCAAAACGTATTGGTGAAGTTCGACTCTTTATGTGGTCAACGGCACTTTTTGCGTTAACATCTTGGCTTTGTGGTATTTCACAAAGTCTTGAAATGCTTATTTTCTTTCGTGTACTTCAAGGTTTAGTTGCAGGGCCACTCATTCCTTTATCACAAAGTTTATTATTGAATAACTATCCACCAGCCAAACGAAATATGGCGCTTGCTCTATGGTCAGTGACCATTGTTGTGGCTCCCATTTTAGGACCGATTTTAGGTGGCTATATCAGCGATAACTACCATTGGGGATGGATATTTTTTATTAACGTTCCATTTGGTGTGTTGATTATTATGTGTATATCAAACACCTTAGCTGGACGCGAAACAAAAACTGAAATTAAACCAATAGATACCATTGGCCTTGTTTTACTTGTCGTGGGTATTGGTGCATTACAAATCATGCTCGATCAGGGTAAAGAGCTTGATTGGTTTAATTCGACAGAAATTATAGTCCTCACTATTGTGGCTGTGGTTGCGCTTAGCTTCTTAATTGTTTGGGAGTTAACAGACGATCATCCAGTGATAGATCTTTCCCTCTTTAAGAGTCGAAACTTTACCATTGGCTGTGTCACGCTTAGCCTCGCCTATATGATCTATTTTGGCACCATTGTTTTACTGCCACTGCTTTTACAAGAGGTCTTTGGTTATACAGCAACATGGGCGGGATTAGCATCAGCATCGGTAGGGTTATTACCTTTAATAATCACACCAATTATAGGTAAATTTGGTGGTAAAGTGGATTTACGCTATATCATCAGCTTTAGCTTTATTATGTTTTCTGTGTGTTTTTATTGGCGAGCTTATACCTTCGAGCCTGGAATGGATTTTGCCACTGTGGCATGGCCTCAATTCTGGCAAGGTTTAGCTGTTGCGTGTTTCTTTATGCCATTAACGACAATGACATTATCTGGACTACCTCCAGAAAAAATGGCATCAGCATCAAGTCTTTCAAACTTCTTAAGAACATTGGCAGGGGCAATTGGCGCATCGTTAACCACAACGATTTGGACACAAAGAGAATCACTTCACCATGAAACCTTTGTAGAAAAAATTAACCCACTCGATCCTGATTCGCAAATGGCGTATCAACAAATGAATGATCTTGGTCTTTCAAATGAACAAGCATCTGCATATTTAGCCAAGACGATTACAGAACAGGGATTAATTATTTCAGCCAATGAGATTTTTTGGTTAGCGGCTGGTATTTTCCTTATCATGATGATCGTGGTTTGGTTTGCTAAACCGCCATTCTCACCGGGAAAATAATATAATTAACATAGACCGTATAAATAAAAACCCCGCTTAAACCATAATGATTAAGCGGGGTTTTTGTACTATTCTTTAAAAAACTTTAAAGCAATTAGCCTTGGTGCTGACGCCACCATTCTGCTAATAACACACCAGAAGCTACAGAGACGTTTAAGCTTTCAACGTGGCCAGTACCGCCGATGTAAATGCTCATATCACCTTGATTTAAAGTGCTTTCACTTAAGCCATCTTTCTCTTGACCTAAGATAAGAACCATTTTCGCCGGTAATTGTGCTTTTGATAATGGCACACTGCCTTTGTGACTTGATGTTGCCACCAGCGTATAACCCGCTTTTTTAAATTTATCTAACGTTTGAGCAAAGTTATCAGCATCAATACCTTGGATATATTCTGCACCACCTTCTGCGGTACGAACAGCAGCACCAGACTCTAATACAGCAGAATCAGGAGAGATAACCCCTTTCACACCAAAGTGCGCACAGCTACGCATAATTGCACCTACGTTATGTGGATTACCCACATCTTCAAGTGCTAATACGCAATCATGTTCAGGTGCATCTTTCAGATAGGTTTCTGCATCATGACCAACACGTTTTTTAATTAAGAAGCACACGCCACCATGGTGATCAGTACGAGCGGCTTTCACCATCTCTTCTTCTTCAACAACGTGATAGGCTTTACGGTTTGCTGCCATCCATTTCAATGCATCACGAAAACGTGGTGTCACATCTTGTAAAAACCAAGCACGAACAATCGCATCAGGACGATTTTTAAACATTGCTTGGCAGGCATTTTCACCATAAATGCGTGTCTCTTCTAAACGCTGGCGACGCAACTGTTCAGGATCGATTTGGCTCTTACCAGTAATGCCATCGTGCTCTTTAATTGCCTCTTCACCAGCAGGGCGAGAAACCGTTTTCCACGGAGAAAAACTTCCGCCTTCACTGTCGCGAGAAGGTTTTGATTCATTACGTGATGCGCCACGCCCTGAAGGCTTACCTGCACCGCGGTCATCACGACGAGAAAATTTATTATCACCACGTCTGTTATCGCGATTTTTATCGTCGCGGTTATCGCCACGTCTATTATCACGATTTTTGTCGTCACGGTTGTCACCGCGTTTGTTATCACGGCTATCACCACGACCATTTTCAGGACGGCGGGATGGTTTTTTAGGTTTATTATCGGCGTTGTCCTCACTACGGACATACATTACTTTTACTTTGCCGTTTTTACCTTCATAAGAATCGTTCATTTGTCTCTCCAACTGCAATAGGGGCGCAGATTACATGATAGTTTAGCAACTGTCACCGAGAGAATCACGCAAGGAATCGATAAACTAATCAGGATCAATTGATAATTAACTTCATCTCATAGATAACTAATATATCATTATGATTTATATGATAAAAATACACTGAATAGTTTGTTTGTTTTGAACATGATAATATTCGATTCTTTTTTATAAGTATTGGTTAATCTGTTATGCATGACAATGCAGTCTCTCGACTTCGTCAATACCGACTTTCGATTTCAACCCGCCCTTTTAAAGCGCGAGGTTTTCGTACAAAACGTTGCACTTTTTGCTTATTACCTGAAAAACAGTGTCTTTGCGACACGATTATCAATCAACCAGCAAAAAGCCAATTTTGTTTATTGATGTACGATACTGAAGTGATGAAGCCAAGTAATACGGGGAAATTAATTGCCGATGTATTACCAGACACACAGGCATTTTTATGGTCCCGAACTGAGCCAGAACAGGCTTTGCTTGATCTAATCAATACACCTGATAGGCAAGCTTATGTTGTCTTCCCTGAAAGCTATGCATCAAGTGAACGTGTTGTATACAACCAACTCCCAGCCAATAGCAAACCGCCTTTATTTATCCTCCTTGATGGTACTTGGAGTGAAGCCCGCAAAATGTTTCGCAAAAGCCCTTATCTCGATTCATTGCCTCTTTTTTCTTTAAATGAGGCAATTAAATGCGAGTATGTACTTCGCCAAGCAGCAAGAGAAGATCAACATTGTACAGCAGAAGTTGCTGCTTCTATTTTAGAGAATGTCGGCGATATGCAAGCCTCACAACAGCTTTTTTCTCATTTTAGTTACTTTCGTCAACAATATTTACTTGGAAAACCAGACCGGAGTCAGGCAAAAGAAGATCAAATCAGCTACATTGAATAGCAGTTGATAATGAAACTCTGGAGTGGATATGAGCCAACGAGGTCTTGAAGCACTATTACGTCCTAAATCTATTGCGGTGATTGGTGCCTCTGAAAAATTAGGTCGAGCAGGAACCACCATGATGAAAAATTTGCTCAGTGGTGGATTTAATGGCCCTGTGTTTCCGATTAATCCTGCTCGCAGCTCTGTCTCTGGTGTTTTCACTTATCCTTCTATTGATAAATTACCTCAAGTACCTGATCTCGCGATTATTTGTACACATCATCGTCGCAACCTTGAGTTACTGAAACAATTAGGTGAGTCTGGTTGCAAAGCTGTAATTGTACTTTCTGCACAACCGGAACAATTTCAGCCAATAAAATTACTTTGCCAGCAATATCATATCCGTTTACTTGGCCCAAATAGTTTGGGGCTTTTAGCACCATGGCAAGGTTTAAATGCCAGCTTTTCGCCTCTTCCAGTTAAAAAAGGAAAGCTCGCTTTTATTTCGCAATCAGCTGCTGTCGCCAACACGATTTTAGATTGGGCTTATTATCGCAATATTGGATTTTCTTATTTTATTGCATTAGGTGACAACCAAGATATCCAAGTTGATGATTTACTGGATTTTCTAGCAAGAGACAGTAAAACCAGTGCAATTTTATTGCATCTCGAACATATAAAAGATGCGCGACGTTTTATGTCGGCATCTCGTAGTGCTTCACGCAATAAGCCTATTCTGGTGATAAAGAGTGGTCGAACCCAAAAAGCTCAACTGTTATTAGGTGATACACCAAGTTATGATGTGGCTTATGATGCGGCTTTTCAACGTGCAGGATTATTGCGAGTACAAGATACCCATGAGATGTTTTCTGCCGTTGAAACACTTAGCTATATGACGCCTTTAAAAGGCGAAAGATTGATGATTATGAGTAATGGCTCTGCACCTGCTGCAATGGCCGTTGATGAGCTATTTTTACATTCAGGAAAGCTTGCACAACTTACGGATGAAACAAAACAAAAGCTACAAAATATTATTCAAGAAGAAAATACCATTCGTAATCCACTAAACTTAGGTGATGATACAACCGTTGATCGTTATATTTTAGCATTGAATTGTTTGTTAGATAGCCATGATCATGATGCATTACTCCTTATTCACACACCTAGTGCCATAGCCCCTAGCATTGAAACAGCACAACGAGTCATAGAAGCCATCAATAAACACCCTAGACGTAAATGGCTTACCGTTTTCACTAACTGGGGCGGAGAATATTCATCCCAACAATCGCGTAAATTATTTAGTGAAGCTGGAATTCCAACCTATCGAACACCTGAAGGTGCCGTCACTGCATTTATGCATATGGTGGAATATCGTCGGAATCAAAAGCAGCTAAAAGAAACACCAGCATTGCCTCTAGATATCAAAATGAATACACAGCAAGCACATCGTTGCATTGAAGAGGCATTAAAGAATAAGCAATATCGATTAGACACACACCAAGTTCAGCCAATTATGGAAGCTTACGGTTTTAATACACTTCCTACTTGGATTGCTCATAATGCACAAGAAGCTGTCAATATTGCTGAAAAGATTGGTTACCCTGTTGCACTGAAATTACGTTCTCCTGATATCCCTCATAAGTCCGAAGTACAAGGTGTTATGCTTTATCTTCGAGACAGCACAGAAGTATCATCAGCAGCACATGCTATTATAGAGCGCGTTACAGAGCTATATCCTCAAGCACAAATTCAGGGTTTATTAGTACAAAGTATGGCAAATCGCGCTGGCTCTCAAGAACTACGAGTCGCAATAGAACAAGATCCTATTTTTGGCCCCTTAATTGTCTTAGGTGAAGGGGGGGTTGAGTGGCAAATAGAAACTAAAGCCGCAGTGGCTTTGCCACCTCTTAATATGGCACTTGCCCGCTATCTGGTTATTAATGCAATAAAAAGCGGAAAGATACAGCCTAGAAGCGCTTTACAGCCTCTAAATATATTAAGCCTAAGTCATTTTTTGGTGCAGGTTTCTCACTTACTTTTAGATTGCCCACAAATTGTCAGATTAGATATTCACCCTCTACTGGCTTCAGGTAATGATTTTACATTGCTCGATGTTGCGATGGAGTTAGCGCCACTACAAGGCGATCCTCATCAAAGACTCTCTATTCGCCCTTATCCCAATGAGTTAGAAGAAACATTCTTCCTAAGAGATAACAATCCTTGCTTTATCCGCCCTATTTTGCCGGAAGATGAACCATTACTAAAAACATTTATAAATCAAGTGACAAAAGAAGATCTTTATTATCGCTATTTTAGTGAAATCAGTGAATTTACACATGACGATCTCGCGAATATGACTCAAATTGACTACGATCGAGAAATGGCTTTTGTCGCGATCAGAAATCCAGAAGATCAGCCTGAAATCATTGGTGTTGCTCGTGCAATGGCAGATCCCGATAATCAGCATGCAGAATTTGCTATTCTTGTGCGTTCTGATTTAAAAGGAAACACTTTAGGTCATCAACTTATGACTAAACTTATCAACTATACTAGAGAACATGGTATTAAACGTTTAACCGCGATAACAATGCCTGAAAATCGCAACATGATAAGTTTAGCGAAAAAACTGGGATTTTCTGTTGAAGTACAATTTGATGAAGGAATAGTCAATCTTGATTTACAGCTTGGATCTTCAAACGATAGCCCAATGCTATAATCATTAGAGAAAGTTTCTTTATGTGATTGTTCGCGCATCCTTTGATAAATTAGCTATATAAGATGATTTTATGCGTACATCCCATATAACTAATGTTATGATCAGAATATCGGTTAAAGAAAATCTACATGGACGATGGCTCCATCTGCCATCATAAACAAGAGAATTAAGCACTGTGATGTTGTCTAAACTAAAACTTGCTAAGCATCAACAACACCTTGCACAACTGCCTAAATTAGCTCAGTCAGTTGCTGATGTTGAAACGCTTTATCAGACGTCCGCGTTTCGCAGCACCTTATTGAAATACATTGCTCAAGCAAAGAAAGAGATCTTTATTACAGCTCTTTACCTAGAGCACGATGAGGCTGGTGAAGAGATCCTTGATGCGCTTTACACCGCAAAACAACAACGTCCTGAATTATCCATTACCGTTATTGTTGATTGGCACCGTGCTCAACGTGGGCGTATTGGTGTCTCTGCTGATGCAACAAATGCAGATTGGTACTACCATGTTGCACAGCAACACCCTGATATCGAGATCCCTATTTACGGCATTCCCGTAAACACTCGTGAAGCATTAGGTGTATTACACCTTAAAGGCTTTATCTTTGATGATACGGTTATCTATAGTGGCGCAAGTATTAATAATGTTTACTTGCATAAACTCGATAAATATCGTTATGACAGATATCACATTATCCAAAATAGCGAATTAGCTTCCACAATGAAGCAATTTATCGTGTCTGATCTTTTGCAATCAGAAGCGATTCAACGACTGGATATCAAAGATAGAGTTCGTTGTGCCGAAATTAAAAATTGTATTCGTCAATTTCGTTTCAATTTACGCACTCGTGATGGCTATGATATTAAAGCCAATGCTTCTAACAACGAGCTGGCAGTAACACCTTTAATGGGTTTAGGTAAGAAAAATATCTTAAATAAGACAATTTCTCACCTTATGGCTTCTACTGAAGAAAAACTTGTTATTTGTACACCTTATTTTAATTTACCTGCGATCCTTGTACGCCAAATCAGTCATTTATTAAGAAATGGCAAGCAAGTCGAAATTATTATTGGTGATAAAACAGCAAATGACTTCTATATTCCACCAGAAGAGCCATTTAAAATTATTGGTGCTTTGCCTTATCTCTATGAAATGAACTTGCGTAAATTTACCCAACGTTTCCAGCGGTTTATTGATAGCAATCAATTAACAGTAAGACTTTGGAAAGATAGCGATAATACATATCACTTAAAAGGTATGTGGGTAGATGATAACTGGCAATTAATTACGGGTAATAATCTTAATCCACGTGCATGGGGATTAGATTTAGAAAATGCCATATTAATTCATGATCCTAAACATGAATTACATGAACAACGACACAAAGAGTTAGAATGTATTCGCCAACATACTATTGTCGTGAAACATTACCAAGATCTAGAAAGCATTAAGCTTTATCCTCTAAAAGTGAAAAAATTAATTAAACGCTTACGACGCATTCGTGTTGATAGATTAATCAGCCGCATACTTTAATTAACACTTCATTTGATAAGCCTTGCTAAATTACAGCAAGGCTTTTTTGTTTAATAAAATTATCTTCCCAAATTATCCCTTATCTTTAATAATCTTCTATATTAAAAACACTCTTATCAGTGAAAAGGCTTTTATTTTTTATGAGACTAAAGCTCAAATGTCGTTCTCTGATTATTTTATTATCAATAATAACTTTAAATGGTTGCCAGTCATTTCATTTTGCCAATGATAATTGGAAAGGCAAAGATAAGGCTCAGCATTTCTTATTTTCAATGGCAACATCTGCAGGTGCAAATGCGTATGCAGATCATCAAAATTATGGTCATAGGGAAGGATTATTAATAGGGCTCTCATTTTCGATTAGTTTAGGTGCCGCAAAAGAGCTTTATGATAGTCGTCCAAGAGGGACTGGCTGGAGTTGGCATGATTTTGCTTACGATGTTGCAGGGGCAGTGGCAGGTTCATTACTTTATCAGCAATTAAAATAATTTTTTATTCAGAGTAGCTAAACCTACAAATGCAAAAAAGCCAACCCATTGGGTTGGCTTTTTCGTCTTATTTAATGCCTGGCAGTTCCCTACTCTCACATGGGGAGGCCCCACACTACCATCGGCGCTACAACGTTTCACTTCTGAGTT
>NZ_PENS01000009.1 GCF_003144325.1 Proteus terrae | reverse complement strand
AAAGTAGCAAAGACACTTAGCTTGAACGAAGAGAAAGCAGCGTCATTTAGGCGCAGTCGGTAATAAGCCCTTATAGGGCAAGAGCAAACCACCCGTTTTACGGGTGGTTATGATTTAATTAATTTGATGCTGAAAACCGAGTAATAATTGCTCTAACCCAAATTCGAAACGGCTTGTGAAATCATCGGCAAAAAGTACATATCTTGCTTGCCAAGTTTGAGGGAATTTATCTTGGACTAATTGCTCAAATGCTTCTCTTTTATTCATTAATTCTACTTTTTCAATGAGCATAACGGATTGTTGTTCAATACAACATCCTAAAATAAAATAGAGTAACGCCATTGTCATCTTGCTGGCTAATTGAGCAGAAGCACCTGACTGCATAATTGCATTAATAAAAGTATTATTTATACGTAATACATTTTCAGAAATGACATAAGTACCTGCAAATACTCTTGCTCCGTCTCGATGAAGTAAAAATGCATTTCTTAAATCAGCAGAAAGACGTGCTATATCTTTTTTCCAATCATTATGAAATTCAAAATCTATAGCAACATCGCTGACTATTCTATCCGCGATCCCTTCAATTAACGTCTGTTTGTTATCAAAGTGCCAATAGAGAGAGGCTGCTTTTATTTGTAAAGCATCCGCTAGTTTACGCATTGTTAAGCCTTCAATACCTTCTGTTTCTAGTAATGTAAGGGCGGTATCCAATACTTTCAGCCGTTCAATTTTAGGTGTTTTCATAAATAATTCTCATTTCCCTCTTTTCTATCTAACATTGTTAGTTTACCATATTTGTAAAACCTAACAATGTTAGATTGAAGATTAAATGAGTGGAAATATCGTTATTTGGGAATGAAATATGAAAAATATGCTATCAAGAAAAGAAAAAATAACAGAATTTATAATGACTTATACTCCTTGGATTGCTGTTATTTTAGTTATTGTATTGATTACAACTGCAACGTTAGATTGGGATAAATGGTGGAGTGATGCACGATATCAATCCACTGATAATGCCTACATAAAAACAGACCCTACAATATTAAAATCAAGAATGACGGGATTTATTTCTGAAATAAAAAAGGAGGATTATCAGTTTGTTAAACAAGGAGATATTATTGCTCTTATTAATAATAACGAACAGTTACTTAATAAAGAAGCTGCTATTGCCGAGTTTAAAAAAGCACAATTACAGCTTAATAATTTAAAAGAAGAGATAAAAGCGTCTGAACTTAATATCGAAACTTTACATAATCGCTATGAAGCGACTGTCATTGATGTTGCTCAAGCGAAAAGAAATCCTTTATTACGAAAAGATTTGATTCGAAGTGGGGCTATAACTCAACAAAATTACCTTGACGCTCAATCTGATTTACAACGTTTAATAAAATTACAAAGCGCAGCTAAAAATGAATGGGAGCAAGCTAAACAATCATTGGTATTACTTAAAGCTCAAGAAGAAATACGTCTAACAGAAAAAAATATTGCTCAAACACGTTATCAACAAACAGAAACAGAACTTACTTATACAAGAATAGAAGCCCCTTTTGATGCTCAGTTAAATAAAATAAAAGTCAATCTTGGTAGTTTAGTTACGCCTGGCACAGAAATAGTCACACTGACTCCTCTAAATCATATTTACATCATTGCGAATTTAAAAGAGACACAGATAAAAAAAATTCTTCCTGAACAAACTGTTTCTATCAATATAGATGCTTTTCCTAATGAAATATATCAAGGAAAAGTTCGTTATATTGGCGCGCAAAGTAGTGGAGAATCGGCACTAATTCCTGCCGATAATGCGAGTGGCAATTTTACTAAAGTTGTTCAACGTATTCCTGTTTACATCACTTTTGATAGTAATAATAAATTATTAGCAAAATTGCGTGCTGGTATGTCTGCCGAGGTAAAAATAGACACAGAAAGTTTATCTATAGAGGAGGTTGATGATGACGCTTAATTTCTTGTCAGGAGCACAAGAAAACAGGCCTTTATTTATAGTATTTTCTGTTTTTCTTGGTGCTATTTTATCTACGCTATTTATTCGTATGTTTTCTATGTCTTTAGCTGATTTACGCGGTATTTTTGCTCTAGATATAGTGCAAGGTTCTTGGTTAAACGTAGCAATTAATTCTGCTCAGTTAATCAGTATGACATTAGTACCTTGGTTTATGGTGATTTATGGTGCTGAGAAAATATTAATTAGCTCAAGCTTGTTACTTTTTTTCTGTTGTATTTTGGTCTCTAGTAGTGGTGATTTTATTGGGCTACCTTTTTTATTAATACTGCATTTTTTGATTGGTTTTTGTTTGGGAGTCTATTTGCCAATGACAATATCTTTGGCATTAAGAAGTTTAAATCCTAATGTTTGGCTAATCGTTATGGCAGCTTATAGCCTACGAGTTTCAGTCGGAATGGATGCAGGAGTAGGAATATCTGGTTCAATATTCGAAATCTTAAATTGGCGCTGGCTCTATTGGGTTTCAATGTTATTTTCGTTAGCTATTATGTTTTTTGCTTGGCGTGGAATGCCAATTACACCTATCAATAAAGAGCAACTTGCACAAAGTGATTGGGGAGGAATGACATTAAAATGTCTAGGTTTAACTCTATTATATATTAGTGTTATTCAAGGTGAATTACTTGGATGGTGGGATTCAGGACTGATTATTTCTTGTTTACTTGGTAGTGCTATTTTAATACTTACTTTTATTATTAGAGCTGTAATTTATAGCAAAAGTTTTGGATATTTAAATTGGCTTACAAATTATAATTTAAGGGTCTGTTTTGTCATTGCTTGTTTATACGGTTTTTTAATGTTGCCCAACTCATTATTTGTTCCTTCTTTTTTGAGTATTGTTGCAGGCTTTAAAGCACAACAAATAGGAGAAATAAGCAATGTTGGTTTTATTACCTATCTTCTTTGTAGTCCTCTAGCCATTATTATCGCACGTCGGCTAGAACCTCGTTTAGTGATGATGATCGGAATTACTATTATTGGTGTTTCTTGTTTACTTGGTCATCAAATTACTTATCAGTGGAGAGCGGACGATTTCTTTTTGCTTATTGTGGTACAAGCTATTGGAGAATGTATTTTATTAATTGGTTTAATTGCTTCATTTGTGACCAATATTAAACCCAGTGAAGCGTTGCATCTTGGGGCTTATATTTCAATAGCAAGAGTATTAATGCCAGCGCTAGCTGGGGCCTTAATGAATACGTATTTAAGAATATCTTATGATACACATCAAGGGTCATTAAGAGGGTATGTGCAAACAGGGGAGCAAAAACTATTAGGAAAGGGGCTTGATAACGTTCAAGATGTCATGGCTTTAATAACAAGAGAGTCTCATGTTGCATCCTTTATAGATGGATTTCATTTAATAACATGGTTTGTTGTTTTAGGATTGATTTGTCTATTTTTTTTAAAACCTTCACCTGCTAATCCTATTGTGCCAACATTATTTACTATTCAAAAATAAAATACTGCCTGTAAACGGAATACAGGCAGAGGAAAATAGCACTATCGGAGAGATATATCGCTATTAAAACAGCATTATAGTAAGAACAAACAAGTACAAAAAAACTAGTTGTAAGATTTAAATAGAGATTGGTTACCTGACTTATCAAAAGCGATAACTTGGTAAGGCTCTTTATAATCACCAGCATACATACCTAAACTTCCCGCAGGCATTCCACCAACAGCAATACCGGATTTAGATTTATCCACTAAGTCGATATTTTTTAAGCTATCAACCGGGATATGTCCGACTAAGTCTTTACCTTGATAAGTCGCAAAGTGGCAACTTAATAAATTATTAGGTACACCTGCTTGTTGGTACTTTTCCATTAATTGTGTTTCTGAAACTATATTCACTTTAACGTTAAATCCTGCTTCTTTTACACCATCAGCCCATAAAGTACAGCATCCACAACTCTCTGTTTTATAAACCTCAACAACATTATGGTTGGAAGCATAAGCTGTACTTGTAAAAGCAGAGATTGCAATAAGAGAAGGCAGTAATAACTTTTTCATTGTTTTATTCCTTTCATTAAGTTGATAGACGAAACAATAATCTTTCCCCCTACTGGAAGGTCAATTTAATTAAGGTATAAACGCGTAGAGTTTTGTAAAAAAATATTTATAGAAAACAAAGGTATAAATAATACTTTGCTTATCCTTTTTTGATGTTTTTCGAGAATATGACTTGATATAAGTAGAAAAAAAGCCTGCATAGCAGGCTTAAAATGGAGAAAACAGGGTAAACGTAGAGTAGTTAGGATGTAAACGACTATGAGGGTATCTCATGAGTTAAATCACCTCTTGTGAAGAGTAGCTGTGTTTTAACTGATAATAACTATAAACCTAAACTTAACTTGAGGTTAAAGCGGAGAAATTTGTATAAAGGATCCAATTTTATTGATTAAACTAAAATATAAAAAAGTGAAAAATAAAAAGCTAATATATTTCAATATATTAGCTTTTATAATAATTAATTTGTATTTAATTTAAAGACAAATTATTTGATGATAATTATTTAATAATAGTAATTTGTTTTACGTCGATCTCGGTACTTGTCCACTCTTTATCAACTTTACCTTCAATTCTGACAGTATTTTCTGGTGTCACTGTTTGTCCGCGCCATCTTTTATTATCAATATCTACATTGATACCGCCGGTGGTATCTTCAAAAACATACAGCTCATCACCAATTTTTTTGGTAATTTTTCCCGTCAAGATAACCCAAGTGTCATCAGAAAGATCTTTTGCTTTAGCAACGGTTGTTTCACTAATAGAAGGGCCTTTAAATCCACCTTGCTCTGTGGGGGGCTGAATAGATCCTTGAAAGCCACCTTCATGTGTTGTACTTGCTTGAGATGCAAAAGCCAAAGTACTACCGATTAATAATACAAGTATTTTTTTCATAACAAGCTCGCTTATAGGTTAATAATTAAACTAATTAATGTATTAGATTTTATTTCATTTCTATGTATAAAACCGCATTTTAAGGTAAATTTAAGTATTAATATATCAACTGATTGATATTAACATTTAAATTATAGACCTTTATTTTGCTTTGTTCTTTTTGTTGATATAAGCATCTATCACTAAATACTTATTTTCTCTAAGTTAAATCTACTAGTTATTTCTCCTTGGGATCGATGTTGGCGGTTATTCAAAAATATACCCTTTGGGATCATTGTTTTTGGATGTGTTACCTCTTATCATCCAGCGCCTTCAAATTTTTTTTAATTTTCCCCTATTATTTTTAGAGGTTTTAGGTTTTATGACTAACGAACGTATTGCCAATCCGGGTCCATTAGGTTTAATGGGTTTTGGTATGACAACGATTTTGTTGAACATACATAATGCCGGTTTTTTCCCAGTTGTCTCAGTCATTATGAGTATGGGAATTTTTTATGGTGGGATTGCTCAAGTTATTGCTGGAATTTTTGAGTTTAAAAAAGGCAACACTTTTGGCGCCACTGCATTTACCTCTTACGGCTTCTTTTGGGTAACATTGGTAGGAATTTGGTTATTACCAGTAATGGGTTTAAGCGAGCCAACAACACCTCTCTTTTTAGGTGTGTTTTTAGCGCTATGGGGAATATTTACCTTTTTCATGTTTATTGGCACGTTAAAAGCCAATAGAGCGCTACAGTTTGTCTTTTTAAGTCTGACAGTTTTATTTGCTTTACTGGCGATAGGAAATATCACCGGCAATGCACTAATTTTAAAAATTGCAGGTTTTGAAGGTATTATTTGTGGTGCCAGTGCTTTTTATCTTGCAATGGCTGAAGTATTAAATGAGATGTATGGCAGAACAATACTGCCAATTGGTCATAAGTAACTGTTTTATAGAGAAGTGGCTATTTAGCCACTTCTACTACTCGGCTTTTACGGCGAATTAGCTTTCTTGCACACCATGCATAAAGTAGCCCTGCAACAACACCTGAAATATGTGATTCTGTTGATACACCTAATTGTCCTGGGATTAATCCGTAGGCCATTGACCCATAATAGAATAGAACAAAGAGTGCGATCACTATATCGATGATTTTACGTCGAGTAAAAGCGTGAGCAATAAGCAAAGACCACAATCCAAAAATCCATCCACTTGCACCGACGTGAATAGCACTTCGTCCAAAAATCCAAACTAATAAACCGCTTACGATAATGATAAATATACTGGATAACACATATTCTCGTAGAGATTGGGTCATGGATAAAAAGCTAAGAATAAGAAGCGGGAGTAGATTACTAAATAGATGAGACCAAGATCCATGAATGAAAGGCGCGATAAAAATACCAATTAAACCTTCACCTGTTCTTGGAATAATGCCCCATTGAAGAAGAGAGATGGGGAGTAGTGAGTTAATAAGTTGAAGTAAGACTAATATGATAGTTAACCCACCAAGAAAGGTGAGTCTTTTTTTAAACCAAATCTTATCCATACCGATAGCCTTAATAATGTGATGGTGCTGATAAAACACTATAAGCTATAAATAGAAGAGCCTTTAAGAAAAAAGAAGAAAGGCTCTTTTTTATTTATCAGTCTAATAAATTAAGGCAAGCAGCTCCACGAGCGCCACCTGCATCACCATGACGTGCTTTTTCTATTAATGGAATTTGTGCATTGCCGTAAACACAGTGTGAGAGATATTCAGGTAATAGTTCATACAGGGCGTTAAATTGTGATAATCCACCACCAATAACAATCAAATGAGGGTCAAGTACAGTAAGAATATTGCTAAGGTAAATCGCAAGTACTTTCATATAGCGATCAACATGTTCTTGAGTTTTTTCATCGCCTGCATAATATTGCTCAACAATATCAACCGCTCTTTGTGGGGTATGATTGAAGGCTTTATACATACGTTCAAAACCACGGCCCGATAAATAGGTTTCAAAACACGCTTTTTTGCCACAGCCACAAATAATTTTTGGCATCGTCTCACCGATCACATTATCTGCATCTACATTCAGATTCATATGACCGATTTCACCAGCAATCCCATTCTTACCAGACAATACTTTGCCATCAATAACAAATCCGCCACCCACTCCCGTGCCTAATATAAGACCTAATACAGAAGGGTGATGACGAAACTCAGGATCCCAAGCTTCTGATAAAGCAAAGCAGTTAGCATCATTTTCGACTTTAACGGGTCTATTGAGTATATGTGCGAGATCGTGAACCATAGGTTTGTATTTAGCTGCCGGAACATTAGTGGTAAACACCGTTCCTTCTGTAGCATTCACAATACCAGGAACACCCACACCTACTTTTCCCTTACAATCTAGTTCATTGTCAGCTTCTAAAGTCAGTTCCTTAAAAACATTCAATAATGCCTGATAGTCATTTTTAGGTGTAGGAACACGTTTTTGCCATACTTGAGTCAGATCTTTATCAAAAACGGCAAGCTCAATTTTTGTGCCGCCCATATCAAAACCATAATACATATCAGTCTCTTAATTATTCTGTAAATATTATTTATAGTAACGACAAGGTTGTCGTTACATGGCCATTTCTATTTCAGTCAATACTTAAGTTATCTCTACTGCTTATATACACTAGGTTAAAGAAGAACAGTGATTGGTGACAGTTGAGTTTTCTTTATCTATTGATTACTACTTTCAATCAAAACACTACGTACACTCATTAGAGCAAAGCCTAATAAATTTAATCCATTCCAAAGAAGAGGATTGTTAATCTCGTTATCTTGCTCACTTAAACCGACTCCCCATATTTTATCAACGGGGCTTGCCTCAACAAGCACACGATTGCCTGTTGAAATCAGAAATTTACCGAGTTCTTCATTTTGGGAAAATTTTGCGATATTGGCACGAATAACAATATCCATACGGTGTTGTTCCCAAATGCTTTGGTCAAACCCTTTTACTTCTCTGCCTAATGCTTTTGCTGAGCCCGGATTAGATGTAGTGATAATCCGCTCTCTGACTTCTATATCATTAAATAATTTCGCTTTTTCAGCCATCATATAGTGTTCAGCACTGATGTAACGAACATCATCTAAGATAAAGGGTGCTGGGTACCATTGGCTAAAGCAACTTTTTGTGACTTCATCTGTTTTACTTTTGTGTCCCCAAAAGTAAACAAATTTTATTTTCTTACCTGTACGGAAATCTTTCTTTAATTGTTCTAAATCCATTTTTTTTCCATTATCACGAAGGCTTTTTGCTTATCTAATAAAGATAGCATAGAAGTAAAGAAGGATAGAGTGCCTTTTTGTGATTCTGTGAGTAGGTGAAGCGATTCCGCTATTTGATCATATTGATATAATTAAACGTCTTATTTTGATTAGTTTCTATCGAATAATAAAAAAATAGAACTTAAACTCGTAGGATTGTTCTTAAAAAAAAACATCTAAAAAGTATATTATTTTATATGATTACATAAAAAGATTATCTTAAAATGATATAACTTTATTAGTATAAAGATGTAGTTGGTTAAGTATTTTTAATATAAAAAAACATAATAATGGGTATTTATACTAATTATTAGTATATATAACTATTGTTTTGTTTGTTTAATATAAAATTCAATAGGTTAAATGAATGATAACGTATTTTTTCATTGTTACATTTATAATTTGAACTAGATCACGCTTGTTGGTTTGTTAAGCTAAATTAACAATACTGTTTTAGGTATAAAATATAACTTAAGTTAATTATCCTGAAATACGGGTTATTCTTAGTGGTATTTACTATAAGTAAATAGTGATACTACTCATAGTTAGATAATCTATTTTTGTCTGTTTTCTTAGGGTGTTTTTTCCAAAACTTAACCAACACTGATGTATTTTATTTTTTTTCAATAAAAACAGCCTATCTTTATATGATAAAAAGCAATAAATTCACCTTTTGAGTGTAAAAAATAAATCATTTTTGATGATGATCAATATGGATTAATAATATTTAACATTTTTTCTGCTCTTTTTTAGAGGGTAAATTTAATGAAAATATGAAGATTTTTTTTATTTGATCTTGAAAGGTTCTTTAGTTCTTAGAGGAAATAATATTAATTAAGGATTATTTTAGAATTTTATTTTTATAAAATTTATACAAATTGTTATTAGTTAATAGTAGTTATTATCCGGTTTTTAACCGTGTTTTTTTGGGTGAAAAATACGCTATTTTCGATGGTGATAATGAATATTAAATTAAGTAAAAATACCCAACTTTATGAAGTGAAAATGAGTAATATTTAAATTTTTATACTTTTTTTGATGTTGTCTTTTTCATTAAAATAATTATACAATTTAATTTAAATAATCATTACTCCTAATCGGATGATGCTTATTTGTAATTAAATAAATCGGTGTTTATAAGATTATTTTACCCTACATAGTTGATGTTCATTAATTGATGATTTAATGAGAGTTTAAATATGAATTTATAAAGATATATTTTTAACTTGTTGTAAAAATTATCTATAAGGTTCTCTCTTCCTTATTTTGGATGAGCATCAAATTATTGAACGAGGTTTAGAGTACAGTTATTAAAGGGGCCACACTATGTATGATGATATTAGTAACCTAAAAGATAAGTTTCAGGAAGATGCCTTTGCTTTTCAGGAGTTTTCTTCCTCTACAATACAAGATGTTGATAATAAAATAGAACCAGTAGTTATAAATAAAGAAGATAATAATAAAATTAGTAATTTAAGTAATAATACGTTTTCTGAAACTTCACTTGTTGTGAAAAACGAACCAAAACAGCCTGTTACTTCATCGTCTATCTCTTCTTATCACCAGGATGCTTTAGTTGTTAAAGCAAAGAAAGACAGTTTAATTAAGAGTAAGAAAAATTTGTTAGCAGATAATAAAATATTTGATAGCAAAGAAACAGATAGAGTTCATGCTCATGAAAATATATCACTAAAAGATATATTGTCATTTATTGCCTCTGTCTAATCTAAATAAGTAAAACTCTTTGTGTAGATAAATAATATTGACTGGTGTCAATCGTTAGCCATTGTTATTTTATTTTTTAAGATAGGTTTATTTCTTTTCGATGTTTATTAATGTCGATGGGATGCCTTTGTCTTAAGAAAAGATCTATGGCGATGACAAAGGTATGGGTTTATGAATAAAATATTTAAAACATTAATTACGGCTTTTCTATTGATAACAATGTTTTCACTCATTGTTATGCCAATGAGTGCCGAACAACAATATATATTCGGTATTATCAATATATTGCTGTTATTTGTTATCGGTTTTAAAAAATCAAAAAAACGATTGTTAACAATGGTTTTTATTTCATTGTTGATGTCAACGCGTTATCTCTACTGGCGTGCAACAAATACCTTAAATTTTAATACAACTATCGAGGCTGTTTTAGGTAGTGGTTTATTTATGGCTGAAATTTATTCTTGGATAATATTAGTCCTAGGATATTTCCAAACATCATGGCCATTAAATAGAAAAATAGCACCTTTACCTAAAGATATTTCTCAATGGCCTACTGTTGATATTTATATTCCAACCTATAACGAAAGTTTGGATGTAGTACGTGATACTGTCTTAGCTGCACAAGCTATCGATTATCCACAAGATAAAATGAAAGTTTATATATTGGATGATGGTAGCCGTGAAGAATTTAAACAATTCGCTGGTGATGTTGGTGTAACTTACATTGAACGTGAAGTTCATGATCACGCAAAAGCGGGTAACTTAAATCATGCGATGGGATTAACAGACGGTGAGCTAATTTGCGTTTTTGACTGTGACCACATTTCAACACGTATTTTCTTGCAGGCAACAGTCGGTAGCTTCCTTGAAGATCCAAAATTAGCGCTGATCCAAACACCACACTATTTCTACTCGCCAGACCCATTTGAACGTAACTTAAGTGCGGCTAAAGATGCACCGCATGAAGGTGCGCTTTTCTATGGCCCTGTTCAACGTGGTAATGATAACTGGAATGCGACATTCTTCTGTGGTTCATGTGCTGTTATGCGTCGTAGTGCCCTTGAAGAAATCGGTGGTATCGCTGTTGAAACAGTAACTGAAGATGCGCACACTGCGCTTAAATTACAACGCTTAGGCTGGAACTCTGCATTTATTGATATTCCTTTAGCTGCAGGTCTTGCGACTGAACGTTTAGCATTGCACGTTAATCAACGTATTCGTTGGGCGAGAGGAATGACACAGATATTCCGCGTAGATAACCCAATGTTAGGTCGTGGTTTAACATTCCCTCAGCGTTTATGTTACCTCAATGCCATGCTCCATTTTCAGTACGGTTTACCTCGTATCATCTTTTTGACTGCACCGTTACTGTTTATGTTATTTAACCTCAATATTATCGCTTCATCCGCCAGCATGATATTTGCCTATGCGTTACCACACTTAATCATGTCGGTTTATGTAAACTCGAAAAATATCGGTAAATACCGTTACTCTTTCTGGGGCGAAATTTATGAAACTGTTATGGCATTTAGTTTGGTGTTACCTACTTTATTGAGCTTAGTTTCACCAAAATTAGGTAAATTTAACGTAACAGATAAAGGTGATTTGCTTGATAAAAGCTATATGGATTATCTCACTGTACGTCCATTAATTATTACTGCACTTCTTCTGGTTACTGGGATTTCATGGGTTGTTATCCGTTACCTATTAAATGACTTCCAAGGTATTGATCCACTGGTTATTGTTTTAAACCTTTCTTGGGCAACTTACAGTTTATTTATCATTCTTGCCTCTATTGCAGTAGGTAAAGAGACTCGACAAATTCGTAAGCATACACGGATCAACGCGTCTCTCCCTATTACCTTACATTTTGATGATGGTGCTGAGTTAACGACAACCACTGAAGATATTTCAATGGGGGGCGTTCGCATCGCCGTGAATAAGATGTCTGAACTTCGCCAACGTAATGTCACTTCAATCACTCTGAATGTACAACGAGATGAAGTTACTGTTCCTGTTGACATGGTGAGTTTAGAAAGCAATCAACTACGTCTTGAATTCTTGCCTATTGATTTAAATCTTCGCCGTAAATTAGTGCGTATTGTCTTTGGTCGTGCTGATGCATGGATCCATCAAGCGGATTATAAAGACAAACCATTTAAAGAATTGGCAGGCATTACGCGTTGTATTTTTGAACTGTTCTTTGGTCGTCGCCAAAAAGTGAAAGCACCAGCAACAAGAACGAAAGCAAAAGCTTCACTCTCTGTGCAATCTATTAACGGGGATGACTAAGCATGAAAAAGAAACTGACATTAATGCTAAGCCTAACGGCGATGGCGATCGCAAGTATTAATCTTTCTCAAGCAGATACCGGAATGTTAGAGCTAGGAGGGGAGTTTTTACCTGACCCAACTTCTTATACACATTCGCCAGTGCAACAAAATACGAATAACCCGCTCCAACTTGAAAAGGGTGTATTGTCTGAAGCGCGTAATATCGAAGAGCAATTAACATTGGCACAGATGGGAAATCCATCACCTATCGTATTATCAGGAAGAAAATTACTTTCTGGTGTAACTTTTAATATGGCGAATGATTTATTTATTGATAACGCCACATTAACGATGAAAGTGAAAGCGTCTCAAGGATTAATTCAATCTGATCAAACACTTCACTTAATGCTAAATGGTCAACCTATGGGATTTCTGCCTTTAGAAGAAGGTGGGCAAGAGCATGAATATGTTTTAGAAATCCCTGAAATGATGTTGACGAATGTAAATAACCTCAGTTTTCGTTTAGCCAATCGTGATGCATTGGATGAAAACCAATGTATTCCTCCATTGGCAGAAGGATTAAGTCTGGTTATTTCACCAGATTCATCATTAGATTATCGAGGTCGCTGGATTAATGGCGGGTATAGTCTGGAGCGATTGCCCCTACCGTTCTTTGATCCTGACAGAATGACAGCGACCTCGTTACCCATCATATTGTCGGATAAACCTGACCATGCAGAAGTAACAACAGCAGCTATTGCTGCATCATGGTTTGGTAGTCTCAGCCATGATATTAAGCAAGTTGATTTACCTGTTTTAATGAATCAGCTACCTGAAAGTGATGGTATTTTAGTGGGCTATTCAGGACAGACTATTGCGGGTATTACACTACCTTCAGGAAATAGTGGGCAATTAACCATTGTTGATAATCCGGTCGATCCTGTTTTCAAATTATTACTGATCAGTGGTGATAATGAGAAATCTCTTCGCCAAGCAGTATGGGCGTTAAACAACGGTAAATTGCCACAAAATGATCACTTAGTGGTGCCGTCTCAAACGCTTGCTATGCGTAAAGATTATGATGCACCTCGTTGGTTAAATACCAATAAACCTGTTTCGTTAAGTCAAATTTCCAATAGTAGTGATGATTTTTCGCGTCAAGGTATTAACCATGCTCCGAACCAGTTTTCGTTTCGTGTCTCACCCGATCTCTTTTGGTGGGATGGTGATGCGTTACCTTTAGATTTGAAATATGTTTTCCCTCATTCGGATAAACTAAATAGTCGTCGCTCTTCATTAATTGTTTCTTTGAATAACCAATTCTTAGGTGCATTGTATCCGGCGCGTTCAGAACCTTTAGGTATGTTAAGACAATGGCTGGGAATGGAGAGTGAACAGCAAAATAGCACACTCTATTTAAATCCTCGTCAGATCTACAGTCAGAATCAATTGCAGTTTTATTTTGACTTACGTGAACCTGAGGATGCTCCTTGTATTTTAGCGGATGGCAGTGGTTTGATTAGCCAAATTGATCCGCAATCAACGCTGCAATTTAAAAATACTTGGCACTATTCAAGAATGCCAAACTTGGCTTATTTTTCAGGGGCGTCATTCCCATTTAGTCGTCGTGCGGATTTTTCACAAACCACACTGCTATTACCTGAAAATCCAACAATTGAAGAGCTTTATACCTTAGTGAACTTAATGGCGAGATCAGGTTATGCCACAGGTACACCAGTTTCTCATGCATCAGTTTTCTTAGGTGCTAAAGAGCTTGAGAAAAATAATCTCTCTCAACACGATGTGCTAGCGATTGGCTCATTAAGTAGTGACGGTTTTTTACCAGCACGTTTTTCACAACAAACGTTCTCATTTTTAAATAAAAACGTCGAAGTCAAACCACAATCATTGATTGATAAAGCAAAAGGTTGGATGGCTGGTGATTATTTATCTCAAAGTAGTGATGCTGCAAGTTACTTATCTTCGGTGAAAGATTGGCGTGGCATGATGAGTTTTATCTCACCTTGGGCAAGCGATAGGGTTGTCGTGTTAGTTACTGCTAAAGGTAATGATTCGATAAAAACCATTATCAATGATTTAAATTTAGCTCAAATAAATGCGGCGATTAAAGGCGATATCACTCTTATTAGTGGTAAAGATACTGTAAAAAGCTTCCATTTAGGTGAACACTTCTCGCAAGGTGACTTACCTTTCTTACAACAATTCCTTTGGTATAGCTCTAGACACGTCTATTTGCTGGGTCTTTTAGCGGTTGGTTTTTGTGCGTTGACGGGCTTCGTGACTTATTACTGGTTACAACGTCGTTCAACTCGTCGTTTACATCAGATATCACAGCATCGTTCAGACAAATAAGGGGGGATATGAGATGAAAAATCACGCACTTAATATCATCGTTCAAGTCATCTATGCAGGTTGCATTCTAGGGGCTTCAAGCCAAGTACAAGCAACCGCAGTTGAGGCAAATACAACAGCAACTGATCCAAGTATTGTCAGTTCTCTTATTGAACAAGCTAATTATTGGCATGGTAGAGCTCACGATGAACGTGCAGTAGAAGCATTACAAAAAGTTTTGATTATGGAAAGCAATAATCAGGATGCGCTGTATTTAATGGCATTCTTTACTGCACAACAAGGTAATGAAAAACAAGCAACTTATTGGCGAGAAAAACTTGCGCAAATTGCACCGCAAGATCCACGAATTGAAGGATTAAAAAACATCCGTTCATCACAATTTAGTGAACAACAATTAGGATATGCCAGAGAGTTAGCGAAAAAGGGGCAACACGCAGAAGCGATAAAAGCGTACCAACGTTTATTTGTAAGCAGTGAGCCGCCTGAAACACTGGCGTTAGAATATTATCAAACGATGGCAGGTGTACCCACAATGTTGCCTCAAGCCATTACAGGATTAAAGCAACGTGCTGCATTGATGCCTGATAATAAAGAAACGCAAAAAGCATTAGGATTAACATTGACTTATAACGAAGAGACTCGTCGTGAAGGGATAACTATTTTAGGGAATATCTCGGGTGATGAGTCGGCCAAAAAAGGTCTGCGTCAAGCACTGTTATGGTTGAATGTTCGTCCTGATGATGAAGTGTTATATAAAACTTATTTGCAAGCAAACCCGAACGATAAAGCGGTTGCAGAGCATTTCCAAGGTGCTATTCAAGGTAATGCACGCCAAGCAGGTTATACCGCATTAAACAAAGGCAAATTGAAAGAAGCCGAAGGTTATTTCAAACAAGCTTTGGCGTCAGATAACAATGATGCGCAAGCCTTAGCAGGTTTAGGTTATATCGCATTACGTTCAGGTGATTTAACCACCGGTCAGCGTTTATTAAATCAAGCTGCGCAATCGGGTGGCGAACAAGGCAGTAAATGGAAGCAACAAGCGGAAGATGCGGGTTTTTATGCGCAATTACGCAGCGCACAACAACGCGCTAAACAAGGAAATATTCAACAAGCTATTGAACAATTAGCCCCATTAACCAGTGCTTCAGGTGAAAAAGGGTTATCTGCCAATTTATTACAAGCTGACTTATTGCGAAAGCAAGGTAATTTACCTGCTGCCCACCAATTGTTGTCAGGGATTTATCAGCAAAATAGCCGTAATGAAAAAGTGATTTCTGCTTATTACTATTTATTAGTTCAGGAAGGACAGAATACGAAAGCAGAACAATTACTGGCTCAACAATCTGCTTCTTTGCGTCAAAAATTGACTGCGAATACCGATCCTTCTGAGAAATTACGCCGTGAAGCGCAAAAAGCATTAGAAAGTGGTGATCGTGTTCAAGCAAGACAATTACTTTTACAAGCACAGCGTAAAAACCCGCAAAATAACTGGGTTTACCTTGATTTAGCACGCCTAATGGTGGCGGATGGCGATAGTGTTGGTGCAAAAAATATTATTTCACAACTACAAAACCGCAGAACAAGAGATTCTGATTATGTGGCATCTCTATTTTATGTTGAGCAAAAAGAGTGGGATAAAGTTTTTAACTTACTAAGTAGCCATAATCAACAAACTGAAGCTGAAAAAGAGTTATTACAACGAGCTCGTTTCCATCGCCAACTTGCGCAAGCTGACCATTATCGTCAGGCTGGAAACCTTGTGGCCATGCGTAATATTTTACGTCCATTAATTAATCAAGTTGCTGATTATCCAAATGATGTGGGTGAATTAGCAGAGAAATTAGTTAACAGTGGATTAAACGATGAAGCGTTACAATTAGTTGAAAGTGATATTGCAAAAGGCACTAAAGGCTCGGTAGGTAACTACGCAGGTCACATCAACGTTCTCAATGAGTTAGGTCATTATACACAGGCGTCTAGCTTGATTAATGATCCTGCTTTACAACAAGAAACACCGATTGTTGAGAAAAAACGTTTAGAAGCTGCGACTAAAGTTGCGCAAGCCGATAGTTTACGTGAAAAAGGCGAAATTAAAGCGGCTTACGACACGTTAGTCGTTGCTTTAAAAGCATCACCTAATGATCCCGATTTATTAATGGCATTAAGTCGTGTTTATTTAGCGCAATCCATGCCTGAACAATCAAACAAAATTCTTTCTTACTTAGAAAAAGAGCAAGGAAAAGATAGCAAATTAATCCAAGCTCAAATTGAAGTGGCATTAGCACAGAAAGATGGAAGAAAAGCACAGCAGTTGTTGCAACAACTCCCATCTTCTTCACAGCCAGCTTATTTATTACAAGCTGCACAAATTGCGCAACTAAATGGTGAGAATCGCAAAGCATTAACGTTACTGCGTAGTGCGCAATGGCAAAATAGTGATAGCTCATTGAAAACTTCAGCAGGCCAATTAAAAGCATTAGGTGACAGTGATAATGCCACGATTGCGGGGTCTATTTATGAACGTAAAGAGATGGCATCGGTTCAACGCTCTATTCGTGAATTAGAAGAGAAAGTTTCACCTTGGGTACAAGGTGGTGTTGCTGTTCGTCATCGCAATGGTGATAAAGGATTATCTAACGTCACTGAAATTTCGGCACCAATGAGTATTTCAAGTGTACCTGGTGAAGAATTCCGTTGGGAATTTAGTGTTAACCCAGTTTCGATGACCAGTGGTTCGGTTTCTGGAGAAAGAGCTAACCGCTTTGGTACTGGTCAGCTTCAACATGCTGAACGCTTTGCTAAGAATAGCGATAACCATGATGAGAAAAACAAAATTAATGCCGATGAAGCCGGTAGCCAACGTGCTTCTGGTGTTGAATTAGGACTGCGCTTATCAGACAAGGATGTCAGCTTTGATGTGGGCTCAACGCCATTAGGTAAAGATACGGCAACGGTTGTCGGTGGCCTCACATATTCACCTCAAATTAGCCAAAATGGGCAACTAACACTGACCGCAGAGCGCAGAGCCATAAAAGATAGTCTACTTTCTTATATGGGGCGTACTGATCCAATGACTGGCGAAAGTTGGGGGCGTGTAACTCGTAACGGCGCTAAAGTTCAATATGCTTGGGATGATGGAAAAATTGGGGCTTATGCTGGTGGTGGTTTCTATAACTACGAAGGTAAAAGTGTTGCGAGTAATGATGAAGTGAAAGCGTGGATTGGCTCTTATGCTAAGTTCTATAAAGATGATCAACAAGAAGTAAAAGCCGGTGTGCATGTTGATTATATGAACTTTAGAAATAACCAAAACTACTTCTCTCTAGGACATGGTGGCTACTTTAGCCCACAAGATTATGTGTCTGTTACATTGCCTGTTGCTTATACCCGCCGTTTTGAAAAAGGTGAAGTCTCACTAAATGGTGCAATAGGGATACAAAGTTACAAACAGAAAGGCAGCGATTATTTCCCAACACATGGTTATATGCAAAACGCATTAAATAAAAAGAATGCGAGCGATCCTCGTATTAAATCTCAGTACGAAGAAGAAGACGAAACGAATTTTACTTATAGATTAGGTTTAGACGCGAAATATTATTTAAACAAAGAAACCGAGTTAGGTGTCAGCTTATCGCATGATACATCGGGTGATTATGCTGAAGATAATATGTGGTTACACTTAAAATATACCCCAGACTTCCTGTCTAAATAATTAAGGAGACAAATAATGAATAAGCATGACAGTGATATCTTACAATTACCTTTTGAAAGTGGCTGGCAAGATCTAACTCAATTATTATTTTTTCAAATCTTAAATGACAATGATATTTCTACTGCTGGAAATAAATTAAGGAATATAGGTAAAGATATTGCCTTACGTTATCCTTTACCTGAAAGCGAAAATATTCAATTACTTGAATCACATATTAATCGCGTATTAACACTTTTTAAATGGGGGTTTGTCACGATATCCCCGGCAATGAGTGAACTTTTATTGGTTCATTGTGCATGGCCTCATTTTACGCAAAGCCAAGATGATGCTCAGTGGCGTGTTGCAAGTGCCGGTGTTTTAGAAGGGTTATATGAAGGCTGGTTAACGAATCAAGGTGGTAATGACAAAATGCAAGTGCATCGTCAACCTACTGATGCAAAAGATGTCTTTATTTTCCGCTATGCGCATAACTCATCAGCCGAATAATAATATATATGCTTTATTGATGAGCATAGGAGGTCAAAAATGAATGAAATGATATTTAATGATGATAATTCTAAATGCTTATTAATAAAGCAATTTACTAATAATGTTTTCATGATGTTAGTAACAGATATTAATGGCATCATTATTTATGCAAATGAAAAATATTGCGAATTTAATAATGTTCACTTTGAAAATATAAAAGGTAAAAAATACAGCTTATTTAACTTAGTTGATGAGAATCAAATTAATTGTTGTGTAAATGGTAATAATGATAATAAGGGAGTATATCGATTAGAAGCCAAAAGAAATAACGATACACAACAAGATGTATGGGAAGATATTAGTATTATTCCTGTTTTTGATGAAAGTAATTTAATTTCTCATTATGTATTTATTAGCTTGGATATTACTGATAAGGTAGAGCTAAGAAATGAGTTATTTAATAAAAGCTATATTGACTCATTAACTGGAATATCTAATCGATTAAGTATTGTTGAAAAAATCGAAAATGAACGCTTAAATATTTCACAGCCATCTTCATTTTGTCTGGGTATTATAGATTGCGATAAATTCAAATCTATTAATGATCAATTCGGGCATCATGCTGGCGATAAAGTATTGTGTGAAATATCAAAACGATTGTCACAATTAGAAAATAGTGAAGTCTATTGTGGCCGGCTTGGTGGCGATGAATTTGCTGTGCTTTTCCCTAAAGGATTACGTTCTTGTTCTGTGATTTTGTTAGAAATAATAGAATCACTTTGGAAATCAATGGAAAAGCCTATCGATATTAATTCGGATTTTATGTTAACCCCTTCAATTAGTTTAGGTATTGCTGAATATCCTAAAGACGGAAAAACATTATCTGAATTATTAAAATCTGCAGATGAAACACTTTATTCTATAAAAGAAAAGGGTGGTAACAAATATGGATTTTATTCTGGATTTTAAATAGAAAAATTTTTAAATAAAGATATATAAAATAACGTTATCTCTTTTTAACGAAGAGGGAGGTGACTGTCTTTAAAATATATCTAGCATTCCTAATGAAATATAAGAGTAACTTTAAAATAACACTAAATATTAGTTTTAGATAAATATCTATTAGAGGATTTTATTATGATGAAAGCGGTTATCCCTGTTGCTGGATTAGGTACTCGTATGTTACCTGCAACGAAATCAATTCCTAAAGAAATGCTGCCAATCGTTGATCGCCCTTTAATTCAATATATTGTTGAAGAGTGCGCTCAGGCAGGTGTTGAGGAAATTATTTTAGTGACTCACTCTTCTAAAAATTCAATTGCGGATCACTTTGATACCAGCTTTGAATTAGAAAATATGCTGGAACAGCGTATTAAAAATAAATTATTAGAAGAAGTGCGCTCAATTTGTCCTGACAATGTCAAAATTGTTCAAATTCGTCAAGGTCATGCTTTAGGTTTAGGCCATGCAATTTGCTGTGCACGTCCAGTTATTGGCAATAATCCATTTATTGTTTTACTGCCAGATGTTTTATTAAATGCACACTATTGTGATCCTCAACATGATAATTTATCAGCAATGATAAAACGTTTTGAAAAAACAGAACGTAGCCAAATAATGGTTGAACCTGTGCCAATGAGCCAAGTGCAACAATATGGTGTTGTAGATTGTGAAGGGGTTTTCTGTCCTCAAGGTAATTGGGCTCCTATTCGTCGTATCGTAGAAAAACCAAATCCTGAAGATGCGCCTTCTAATCTTTCTGTTGTTGGCCGTTACGTTTTTTCTGAAGCTATCTGGGAATTATTAGATGGTCTACCAGCTGGCGTAGGTGGTGAAATTCAATTAACGGATGCGATTGATTTATTATTGAAAAAAGAAGTCGCTGAAGCATATACCTTAGTGGGTAAATCACATGACTGTGGTAATAAGCTAGGATATATGAAAGCCTTTGTTGAATATGGCCTACATAATTCTGTGTTAAAAGAAGAATTTGCTTCTTGGATGCAGGACTTTTGTGAAAAAACATTGTTACCCAAAACAGAAGTCATAGAAGAAGATGAAGTAAGTGAAGCACAAAAGATAGTTGCTATCTTTTGAGTTTATCTTGAAATAATATGCAATATGCCGACCGAACTAAGATGGCGGTCGGCAATAGCAGGAGAGAAAGGCAATGTCTTTTAGGCACTTATCTCGTTGTAATTTTCTATTTTCCACCTTTTTTATTTTAGGTTTGTTGCTTATGGTTTCACCCTCAATACAGGCAGCAGATACTCAATTAGGATGGCAACAGTTTAAAGAGCGCTACATTAAGGATGATGGGCGAGTTATAGACAGCGCTAACAAAAATATTTCACACTCTGAAGGTCAAGGCTATGGCATGTTAATGGCTGTGATGAGTGATGATCATGAAACATTTAATAAGTTATGGCGCTGGACAGCAGCTTCTCTTTATCGTGGCGATTTAGGCTTATTTAAATGGCGTTATGAGCCTGAAAATAGTGAACATACCCCTGATCCTAATAATGCGACAGATGGTGATATCTTAATTGCGTGGGCATTATTAAAAGCTGGCGAAAAATGGAATGATGAAAGTTACCTTTCAGCTTCTGATTCTATTCAACACGCTATTTTGGAACATACTTTAGTTAAGACAAAAAATTATACCGTACTTTTACCCGGTATTAATGGGTTTAAAACGCCAGAAGAAATTATTATTAACCCATCCTATTTTATTTTCCCTGCATGGAAAGATTTTTATCGCACAAGCCAAGATGTTCGTTGGAAAGCGTTAATTAATGATAGCCAGTCTTTACTTAGAAACATGCGATTTGGTGAATATCAATTACCCACTGACTGGGTAAGTTTATATCCAGATGGAAAGATAGAACCGAGTGAAAAATGGCCTGCACGATTTAGCTTTGATGCAATACGCATTCCACTTTATTTAGCTTGGGCACATGACGAATTAGCGCTACAACCTTTTGTGCAGTATTGGCAGCAATTTGATCGTTATAAAACCCCAGCTTGGGTAAGTATTGATGCTCAAGAGCGCGCTGAATATAACCTTACTCCCGGCATGATGGCGGTGAGAGATTTAACGATGAAAACACCTATTGAAGATGTCGATTTAAGTAAAGATACGGACTATTATTCTTCAGCTTTACATTTATTAGCGGCTTTTGCTCAAAACGGGCAATAAGTATATTTAGTTAATTTTAATGATGGATAGCTTAAATTCCTTTTAATACAGAAAGGCATTAAGTTATCTATTTTTTTATATTGATAGTGCTAAAAAAATAACTTTCTAAATTATTTATACTTATTCGATTCTAATAAGTTAATAATAATTCGTTATCTCCATATTTTTTATAACGCTATGTTTTTAAATAATAAATAAACTTTAAACCATGATCTGAAAATAATTTATTTGATGATGTTTATGCTAAAGTTATCTCAGTAATTTGATAGTGTTATTAATATGATTTCTCATCAATAATAGAATAGAGGTGAATAAATGAAAGTTTCAGCACGTAATCAGCTAGTTGGTAAAGTTGTTGATATTATTGACGGTGCCGTTAATAGCGAAGTGATTTTATCTTTAGCTCATGGTGAAAAACTTGCCACAATTATTACTAAAGAGAGCTGTGACAGTTTAAAGATCAAAAAAGATGGCGAAGCAATTGCCATTATTAAAGCGCCGTGGGTTGTTTTAGCACTACCTGATTGCGGTTTAAATTTTTCTGCACGTAACCAATTTTTAGGTAAAGTAACTCAAATCGCACAAGGTGCGGTGAACTCTACCGTTCATTTAGAAACAGCTAAAGGTCTAGAACTGACAGCTGTTATTACAAATGAAAGCTTACAAGAGATGAAACTGGCAAAAGGCAGTGATGTTTTAGCGCTAGTGAAAGCATCAAGTGTGATTGTTGCGACACGCAAATAATTGCAAGTTTATTTCTTGAAATAAAAAAGAGGCTAAATATTTAGCCTCTTTCTTTTTGATATTAATTATTTTTTTGAATTTATTATCCCGATCATCTTTTATTCAGGTAATAAAAATTAATTATCTGTACTACCTGCAACTTTCAGTTTGTCATAGATATAATTTTTATAACTGTTAACTAATTTCTCGTCTTCACAATCGTTTAATTTACCTTCACATAAATGGCGCATTTGAATGTTTGCTTTGTAGAAAGGAGATAATGGCAAACGAGCACGCTCCAGTATCATGCCACCTAAAAAGCTAATATCCGTTAACTCACCCGTTGAAAGTGATGCACCTTGCGTTAGGTTATCTCTCAATGTGAATTGAGTGATATGTGTGGGGTTAGTAAATGGTGACTGGTAATTATTTAGCTCAATATTTGGTTGATGATCACCAAAATAGAGAAACATTGTCGGTTTTTCTCTTTGGGCGACAAAATTAGAGAAATCTTTAATTGCCGGATCACTGGTAATTATTTTTTCCATATAGTGGCTAAATTTACCCGGTGCATTACTACTTTCTGTATGACCTGCAATTTGGTACATATCTCTGTGTGATTCGTCATAAGGGCCATGTTCGTACATGGTTAATGAGAATATGAATAAGGGTTTATCTGTGCGTTTCTTCAGTACTTCTTCAACGTAACCCAGCATATCTACTGTCGATATCTTCCAGAGGTTTTCCTCTAATGTTCCCGGGTAGCCAAGCTCTTGAGGTTGAATGATTTCATCAATTCCCATTTTTTCATAAGCGTAACCTGCATGGTAGGCACTACGATTAAACGGGGTGAGTAAAACGGTGTAATAGCCTTCAGCTTTTAGTTGGCGGAATAAACTTTCATTAAGATTATCGACAACAAAATAGAATACAGAGTTTTTACGCGCACCAAAATCATCCGTATTTAGCCCTGTTAATACAGAAAATTCAGAAAGCCAAGTACCACCACCAAAGGTTTGTACACGTAAAGGGCTTTGTGCACTCACACCTTCATCTTTTTGGAACATAAATAAATCAGGCAGTGCAACATCTGTATTAAATTGATAAATATGAGGGTTAACTGTCGATTCCTGTAATAAAACAATAATGTCAGGTTTTATGTCTGTCTGTGTTTCTGGTAACACGGTTTTGTTCGCTTGTTCAAGAAAGTAATCTGCATCTTCCTTGAAATAAGGAGGGTGATAAGCCGTTTGGTAGCCAGACATAATTAAATTAGTGACAGTACCTCGTCCACCCGGAAGTGTGCCTTCCCATTCAGCCTGCCATTTTTCTACGGTGAAATGGATAGTGGTAAACCCAATGACTATTAAGAGTAGACTACTTATACGTAAGGCTGGGCGTGATTTTTGGGAAAAACGCCAAGCGATGGACATATTGATAAGAAGCCATATTAGCATCGCAATCAATGCAACACCGGCTTCCCAATAATGGCCTAATGTCCCTAAATTCGAGCTATCAAAAGCCAGATCAAAGTCAGAGAACATTAATGTTTCTTTGTAATAATGGACTTTGAGCTGATTAATAAACTTAGTTATCAGGAAGAGTGTACCGGTGGTAATAGCCGAAAATAAGACACGAGCAGATAAAATAAAGCAAAGAGAAAAAAGAATAAAATAAGCACCTACAGAAAGAAGTGCAGTATAAATAAACGTTACTTTCTCAAAAACAATAAAGAGTGATGCTATAAGAATAAGTGCAAGATAAGCACTTCCTAATATTTTTTTCATATCTCTTCCGAGTATAGCGATAAAGAATAAAGGGGTATTTTACAAGTATTGTAGGAGATAACATTAAATAGGCTAAATAACTTTATTTAGCCTAAATTAACATCTGTATTTAGAATAACCCTTTGTCTCGTAAAATATGAAGATCTTTTTTGCGACGAGTAAAACCCGTGCGATCAAAATACTCTAAAATTTGCACTGCTAATTTACGCCCAACGGATAATTCATCACGGAAATCCGCTGCGGTAACACTGCCATTGCTTTCATTATATTTCACAATGATAGATGCAAATTTTTCTATTGTTTGGTGTGTATAGTAGCGATCGGCAATAATCGGAATAATTAAACCTAATTGCGCTGCTTTACGTAATAATGAGCGGATCACCTTCTCATCATTTTTCATTTCATTGGCTAGATCACGTACCCACCAAGGTTCAGATTGCTCAAAGTAGACTTTGGCATTTTGCCATAACGCATCTTGTTCTGGGGAAAAAGCAAGACCATGAGTTGGGAGATGAAGCCAACCACGACTTTGACTAATAGCACCTTCTTTACGTAATTGATCTATTAAGTGATAGACCAATTCATCATGATAAGTCGGTAGTGACATCCGTTTTAAACGAGAACGACCCACACCCATTTGATCATTATGTTGTTGATGATATTCCGCAAGGGTATCGAGTAATTTCTGTTTTGCATTATCAGCATTTTCTTTAGAAAGAATAACGCCTGCAACATTGACTAAATCAAAGGTTTCTAATAATTGAGTTAGCGCACTTTCAGTTAATTGCTGAGCCCAAGCAAACTGATTTAGAGAAAGTTCACCTTTTGGTAAACATAACGCTAAATTGGCACTAACGCTGTTTGCGCTATCAAGTTGGTGTAACCAAGTTAAGAACTCAGCTTGTCGTTTACCTCTACGTGGCGAGTGCAAATGTAAGACTTTCGCAGCAGCTAAAGTGCGTTGAGCACTGATATCGCGCAAGATAAGTCTGTCGTTATCCACCAGCCAAAGGGGGTCATCAAGAATAAGCTCAGCTAACTGTGATGTTTCATTAGCATCATTTAAAAGAGCAACACGACCTGTAATATGGCGTGTACCATGGTGAATATGTACAGGCTGCCAATGCTTTAAAGGTTCATCTCCAATTAAACTGACTAATATTTTATGAGATTGATAGTTAGGTACTTGAGAAAGCAACCAGTCACCACGAGAGACGTTTTCTTTACTGACATCTCCTGTGATATTAATTGCAATACGATGACCTGCACCCGCTCTCTCTACGGGCTGATTTTGTGCATGTAAAGCTCTTATTCTTACGGGTTTATCTGCACCAGTTAGCCAAAAGGTATCACCAACAGAGATTTGTCCCGCAAGTGCGGTACCTGTGACAACTAATCCTGCCCCTTTAATGCTAAAAACACGGTCTATTGCTAAACGAAAACGCTTATGCCATTGAGGGTGTTGTTGCTCTTGCTGATGCAACTCAACAAGGTAGTCACGAAGCGCTGGAATACCTTCACCAGAAGGGGCTGAGGTGACAAAAATATCAGGTTGTTGCCAGCCTAAATTGGCTAATACATCAATTGTTTGTGAACGAACTTCTTCAATTCGCTCAGGTGTAACGCGATCTGCTTTGGTGAGAATAATGGTAACTTGAGGACAGCCAGCAAGACGTAAAATAGAAATATGTTCGATGGTTTGTGCCATAACGCCATCGTCACAAGCCACAATTAATAGTGCATGAGAGATCCCACCGACACCCGCGAGCATATTTGAAAGGAATTTTTCATGGCCGGGAACATCCACAAAACCAATTGAGGTTCCATCATCTTGACGCCAATAGGCATAACCTAAATCAATGGTCATGCCTCGTTTTTTCTCTTCAGGTAAATGGGTAGTGTCTACTCCAGTAATGGCCTGTATAAGAGTGGTTTTTCCGTGGTCTACGTGACCAGCTGTCGCAAAAATCATAGTAAAAGTGCCTGTATTAATGCATTTTCATCCTCAAGACAGCGCAGATCAAGCCACAGGCGACCATCAGTAATTCGACCAATAATCGGCTTTTCTAAATTACGCCAATGCGCAGCTAGCGCATCTAACTGGCTACCTTTTCCATCTTTGGCTTCAAAGGTAAGTGCTACGCTCGGTAAACTTTCAATAGGTAACGAACCACTGCCTATTTGAGAAGCACATGAGGATATCGTGATATGGTAGTTATCCCCATAATATGCCTGAAAATGAGGCAATAACCGTTGCGCCATATCATTAATTTCTGTTTGTGTCCGAGTTAACAAACGTAATGTCGGGATCTCAACAGCCATTTTTTCAGGTTGCTGATAAAGGCATAATGTGGCGCCTAAAGCAGCTAATGTCATTTTATCAACACGTAATGCACGCTTTAAAGGATGGCGCTGAATAGCCTCAATCCACACTTTTTTACCAAGGATTATTCCTGCTTGTGGACCACCTAATAGTTTATCACCAGAGAAGGTGACAAGGTCGATGCCTTGTTGCAGATAATCTTGTGGCATTGGCTCTGAAGGTAAACCTAAGGCAGCTAAATTAGTCATTGAGCCACTGCCTAAATCGATAGCGGTTGGTAAGTTCATCTCTTTACCAAGCGCAGCAAGTTCATCACCATGTACTTCAGCTGTAAAGCCTTGAATACAATAGTTGCTAGTATGAACTTTCATTAGCAAACCTGTATTTTCATTAATGGCGTTACGATAATCTTTAAGATGGGTTCGGTTTGTTGTACCGACTTCTTTGAGTGTACATCCTGCTTGTGTCATTACATCAGGGATACGAAAAGCACCACCTATCTCAACTAATTCACCTCGAGAAACAACAACCTCTTTATTTGGAGCCACTGTTGCAAGCATCAGTAAAACAGCCGCTGCGTTGTTATTTACGATACAGGCATCTTCTGCTCCTGTTAATTCACATAACAAGTCAGCGATAGCGCGATCACGGTGTCCTCTTGAAGCACCATCAAGAGAATACTCTAAGGTTGCTGGTGAACGCATAACTTGGCTAACGGCTTCGATGGCGGATTCTGCCATTAATGCACGCCCTAGATTGGTGTGTAAAACGGTACCTGTTAAATTGAAAACAGGTTTAATCGAAGATTTTCGTTGTAATGTAATGCGATTTTTTAATTCATCAGCCCAATGGTTGTGCCATTGTGGTAACTCGTTTTCTTGGCGAATAATGATACGCGCTTCTTCTTGTAACTTTCGTAAATGCTCTGCAATAAATGTCTGACCATAAGAAGTTACAAGGGCTTGAATGTCTGCTTGGTGCAGTAACTTATCAATAGATGGCAGTTGGCTATAAAGTGAGCGCGTATCATTTGTCATGCTAATACCTAATTATTATTCATTTGGGAACAGGAATGGATTAATGCTACTACGAGCAAAGCCTTCTTCTTCCATTTTTGCATCAAGAACAATAGACGCTAAATCATCAGCGACAGCATCCACATTGGCATCTTTTTCTTGATATAAAATTTTCAGATAGCTTCCACAATCACCACAGCTTTCTGCTTTCACAGGGGCATTTTCACTATCTAAAGACCAGTAATTTAATTTGCCGGTTAATTCACAGTTAGTGCACTTAATGCGTACGACATGCCACTGTGTTTCACATAAATTACAGTGTAAATAGCGTAAACCTTGTGTTGTGCCGATTTGTACCATGCTTGCCACTGGCATACTGTTACAAACTGGGCAGAATTGACGATTTTCACCGTATTCTGTTTTAGCTTTGCCTGGAATATTTGCTGCTAATTGTGCCCAGTAAAGAGACAGTGCTGCCCAAATAAAGACAGATTTATCTGCTGAGACTTTTGAATATTCATCATTGAGTAATGCTGTTGCCATCTCTTCTAATTCAGTTTCAGAAGCTTTAGAGAGGTTTTCTAAAGTGATAGTGGCACTTTCAGGCACAACTGGACGTAATTCAGCAATAATCGAGGCTAATAAAGCATGCCAATGTTTACTGCGTTTAAATGTTTTTCTATCTAAAGGCGCTACGCCAACTTGTTGTGCAAGGAGTGGGGCAAGATCAATGACAAGCGGATTGTCATGAAGTGCTTTTTCTTGAGCCTTGACAATTTCTGCTGCAAATTCAAGGTAGTCTGCGAAAGGATTATCTTTTGCTAGTGTTTGAAAACGTTCAGCACGACGTTGATAAAGGTTTTTCAGATTAGGGAATAATACGGGTGGAATAAAACTGATCCCTTTTTCTGATTGCTCTTTACCTAATTGCTCTTTAGGAACGATGCGAATACTCATAACGTTCTATCTTCCTATTATCATAAATTTTATAGTGAATACCCACAGGGTTTGGCTTCAGAATAAATCAAATACAGATACGAAGCCATGACAGTGGGTAATAATAGCGTGATTTTATTGTTTTTTACGCCTTAAAATCAGACGTAAATTGAATAAAAAACGGAGGCTTACAAGCCTCCGTTTGTTCAGAAATACGCTTTAGGGCATTATTTCTCTGACTGTTTTTCGGCTTCTTTTTTCTCTTCTTCGAGAATTTCACGATACCAACGAGGGTGGTGCTTTTTAGCCCAACCACGAGTTACCCAGCCTTCAATCATGCTACGAATTGAACCTTTCACCCAGAATGCCGCATAAGCGTGAACAAATACGGTGATTATCAGTAAGATTGCTGATAATGAGTGAACTAATAAGGCAATTCGGATCACTGGGATCGAGAAATACTCTGCGAAATAAGGACGCCAAATAATAACACCACTGACTGTTAGTAAGATCAGGCTGATACTTAATGTCCAGTAAATGCCTTTCTGACCTAAGTTGTAGTGGCCAATATCGCCAGCTTCTTCATTTTGCAGTACTTTATGAATGTTTTTAGCCCAGACTAAGTCATCTTTATCAATAAAGTTGTGCTTCAGATATCTGAAGAACATAAAGAGAAAGAGGAACGCCATCACGCTACCCACGAATGGGTGTAACAAACGCGACAGTTCTGGTGTACCTAAAATATTCATGAACCAGTTCAGAGATGGGAAGAAGAAACCCAATCCGCTGATAGCAGTAAACAGAAATACAATCACTACTAACCAATGGTTAATACGCTCAGAAGCGGTGTGGCGAAGAATTTTATCGCCTTTCTTCTTCATCATTTCTGCTCCTCCTTATTCACAGAGGTCTGTGTTTTAGAAGATGCTTCCATCTCTTTGAGCGCTTCTTCTTCATCTTCTTCAGTTGTACGGTTTGGACCGACACCTAAATAGTGGAAAATTGCACCCGCGAAGGTTGCGGCAAAACCAACGGCAGCCAATGGTTTCCAAATACCTTTCCAGAATTTAACGGTAGAGCTAATTTCTGGGTTTTCTGGTAAACCGTGGTACAGATTTGGTTTGTCAGCATGATGGAGAACATACATCACGTGTGTACCACCCACACCTTGTGGATCGTAAAGACCAGCGTTGTCGTAACCACGAGTTTGCAGTTCAGAAACACGCTCATTAGCAAGATTGATCATGGCTTCTTTCGAACCAAAATGAATCGCGCCGGTTGGGCAAGTTTTCACACATGCAGGCTCTTGACCGACTTCGACACGGTCAACACATAACGTACATTTGTAAGCACGGTTATCTTCTTCATTAATGCGAGGCACATCGAAAGGACAACCTGCAATACAATAACCACAACCAATACAATGTTCTGATTGGAAATCAACAATACCATTAGCGTATTGAATGATTGCACCTTCTGCTGGACAGGCTTTTAAACAGCCTGGATCAGCACAGTGCATACAACCATCTTTACGAATTAACCACTCCAGTTTGCCGTTCTCTTCAATTTCAGAGAAACGCATCACTGTCCATGATTTCGCGGTTAGGTCAGTTGGGTTATCGTAAACACCGACGTTAGTACCAATTTTATCGCGAATATCGTTCCATTCGGAACAAGCAACCTGACAGGCTTTACAGCCGATACAGGTTGTTACGTCGATAAGTTTTGCCACTTCTTCCTTGTAATCCCGCACCTGAGGCGCGGGAGTAAGGGAATTGGTAGCAGAGCGACGAATAATGTCTTGGGATTGCAGTGACATAATTTATCTCCTTACACCTTTTCCACATTAACAAGGAACGCTTTAAACTCAGGCGTTTGTGTATTCGCATCACCAACGAATGGCGTTAATGTATTCGCAATAAAGCCTTTCACTGCAACACCTTCAAAGCCCCAGTGAATAGGAATACCAATGGTATCCACTTTGCGCCCATCAACATCAAGGGTTCTAATACGTTTAGTGACCACCGCTTTCGCTTTGATATAACCACGTTTTGAGCTGACTTTAACGGTATCGCCTTGAACAATGCCTTTTTCTGCGGCTAAACGCTCACCAATTTCAATAAATTGTTGAGGCTGAATAATCGCATTTAAGCGCGCGTGTTTAGTCCAGAAGTGGAAATGTTCTGTCAGACGATAAGTCGTACCGACATATGGGAAATCTTCTGCTTTACCCATATCTTTCCAGTCATCTTTAAAGATACGCGCTGCTGGGTTTGAAACCACATTTGGATGCAGTGGGTTAGTACCCAATGGTGTTTCAATTGGCTCATAGTGTTCAGGGAATGGGCCTTCTGCCATCTTATCGATAGCAAACAGACGTCCCATACCTTCCGGCTGCATAATAAATGGACCAACATCAGAACCCGGTGCAGCGTTGCTATAGTCAGGTACATCAATACCTGTCCATTTGCTGCCATCCCATTCGATTAATTTACGTTTAGGATCCCATGGTTGACCTTGTGGGTCTGCCGATGCGCGGTTATAAATAATGCGACGGTTAAGAGGCCATGCCCATGCCCAACCTAATGTATTACCCAATCCTGATGGATCTGAGTTATCACGGTTGGCCATTTGGTTACCTTTCTCTGTCCAGCTACCAGCGAAGATCCAACAGCCACTTGCTGTTGTACCATCATCACGTAACTGAGCGAACGAGCTAAGCAGTTGACCTTTTTTCAGAATGATATTGCCATCAGCATCTTTTAAATCTACTAATGCTCTACCATTACTTTCTTGAGCCACTTCTGCCGATGTTGGATTATCAGGATCAAAGTAATCCCAAGTCATATTCAACACTTGCTCTGGCATCGCGCCGCCTTCTTCTTTATAGAGTTGGCGTAAACGATGGAAAATACCTGATAAAATCTCAGCATCAGGGATAGCAATACCTGGGGCATCACCACCTTTCCAGTGCCACTGTAACCAGCGACCAGAGTTAACGATAGAACCGTCTTCCTCTGCGAAACAGGTTGTTGGTAGACGGAAGACTTCTGTCTGGATATCTGCTGTTTTAACGTCGTTCTCTTCACCGTGGTTCTGCCAGAAACACGAAGTTTCAGTGTTTAGCGGGTCCATTGTGATAAGGAATTTCAGTTTTGATAATGAACGAACAACTTTGTTCTTATTCGGGAACGATGCAACTGGGTTAAAGCCTTGGCAGATATAGCCGTTGACTTCACCTTTATCCATCATGTCGAAATATTGTAGAACGTCGTAAGGTTTGTCCCACTTAGGTAACAGTGAGAAGCCCCAATCATTATCACGTTGAGCATTATCGCCATAGAATGTCTTCATCATACTGACGAAGAATTTAGGATAATTGCCCCAGTAGTTAACTTGTCCCGGTACTGTCGCTTTTGGCGTATTCGCAGCTAAGTAGGTTTCTAATGAAGTCTGCTTTTCAGAAGGCAGAGTCATATAGCCTGGTAAGCTTTGAGATAATAGACCGAGGTCAGTTAAGCCTTGAATATTGGAGTGACCACGTAGTGCGTTAACACCGCCACCAGCCATACCCATATTACCTAACAGTAATTGGATCATTGCCATGGTACGAATGTTTTGGGCACCAACGGTATGTTGAGTCCAGCCTAATGCGTACAGGAAAGAAGCTGTTTTATCTTTCGCCGCTGTTTCAGCAATATATTCACAGACTTTTAAGAAATCGTCTTTTGGTGTACCACAAATCTGAGTAACTACATCAGGCGTATAACGGCTAACGTGTTGTTTTAACAGATTCCAGACACAACGAGGATGTTGTAATGTGGTATCGCGTTTTGCGAAACCATTTTCATCCATCTCGTAGTTCCAAGTGGTTTTATCGTATTTACGTTTTTCTGCATCATATCCGCTGAATAAACCATCATCAAAATGATAGTCTTCACGGACAATCAAGCTAGCATTGGTATAAGCCTCAACGTATTCTTTTTGATATTTCTTATTTTCGAGCAGATATAAGATAACGCCCGATAAGAACGTAATATCAGTACCAGAACGGATAGGCGTATAGAAATCCGCAACAGCCGCAGTACGGGTGAAGCGAGGATCAATAACAATGAGCTTGGCGTTATTATGGATTTTAGCTTCCATCGCCCAGCGGAATCCCACAGGGTGTGCTTCTGCCGCATTACCGCCCATAACGACGATAAGGTTGGCATTTTTCATATCAACCCAGTGGTTGGTCATCGCACCGCGACCAAATGTTGGAGCAAGACTTGCTACCGTTGGTCCGTGTCAGACACGCGCTTGGTTATCGACAGCTAGCATCCCAAGAGCTCTTGAGAATTTCTGAGTTAAAAACCCAGTTTCATTGCTTGCTGCTGAGGCGCAAAGCATACCGGTTGTTAACCAACGGTTGACTTCTACACCTTCTTTATTGAATTTTTGGAAGTTGGCATCGCGGTCTTTTTTGATTAAGCGCGCAATACGATCGAATGTTTCTTCCCATGAGAGTTTTACCCATTTATCCGAGCCGGGTGCACGGTATTCAGGGTGTTTTAAACGACCTTCACTATGGATGAAATCCACAAGACCAGCACCTTTAGGGCATAATGCACCACGGTTTACTGGATGGTCTGAGTCACCTTCAATATGGAATATCGTTTCTTTTGCGTTTTTCGCGCCATCGCCCAGACTATACATTAATAGTCCACAACCGACAGAACAGTACGTACAGGTATTGCGGGTTTCGCGGGCTCTCAGTAATTTATACTGACGTGAACCTGCTAGCGCAACTGCTGGTGCAAAACCAAGCGCCGCCGCTGTAGTACCTGCCATACCGCCAGCACAGATCTTAAAGAACTGCCTTCTGCTGACCTGCATGGGGTCTCTCCTCATCATACATTGCTTTTACTGACTCTGATTTTCTTCACGAAAATGGAGCTGATTGTTTTTTTATTCCTATTATCCTTAATAGGATCAGGTTCATTGCCTGATAGGTAGTGTAAAATCGTTTTACCCGTATTGTTATTATGTATTAATAAATTTAGGAATTCATCTTATGGATGAAACAAAATCGACAAAATTGTTAACTAAACGTGTAATCGTTGGCGTAGATCAAACAATTGTGCAACACAAAGGATCGCTTAACAGACAAGAAGACGATTATATTGCACTCGAAGTTCCTGTTGCATTAGTGTACAACGGAATTTCTCACGTTGTTATGATGGCTAGCCCTAAAAATTTAGAGTTGTTTGCTGTCGGATTTTCTTTATCCGAAGGCATTATAGAGTCTTCTAATGAAATTCGCAGTATCGAAATTGTGGAAAGTTGTAACGGAGGCATTGAAGTTCAAGTTGAATTATCAAGCCGACGTTTTATGGGATTAAAAGAGCGTCGCCGCAATATGACTGGCCGTACTGGCTGTGGTATTTGTGGAACTGAACAACTGGAAGAGATTTTTCGACCGATTACGCCGTTACCTTTTACACAAACGTTTTCACTTTCAAACCTTGATAAAGCTTTAGAGCAGATGACAACTGTTCAAGAAATCGGTGAATTAACCGGCTGTACTCATGCGGCTGTTTGGTTATCACCAGAAGGTGAAATGCAAGGGGGATGTGAAGATGTGGGTCGTCATGTCGCACTTGATAAGCTGTTAGGTATGAAAGCACAAGAAAAATGGAAAGAAGGTGCGGTATTAGTCTCTAGTCGTGCCAGTTATGAAATGGTGCAAAAAGCCGCTATGTGTGGTGCAGAAATTTTATTCGCTGTTTCTGCGGCAACCTCTTTAGCTGTTGAAGTGGCTAATAAATATAATGTTACACTGGTGGGTTTTTGCCGTCGCGGAAGAGCAACGGTGTTTACTCATCCACAACGACTGACTGACTAATTAATATCGTGGAACATCCAAAGATTGGGTTCAAGATAAGTACCAGATTGGCGTTGAGTATCAATACTAACCGGTGCAAGCCCCATAGGAATGGCATAATCACCACTCATTGGAAATTGTAGCGAAGTCCATTGCTCCCATGTTTCTTTCGTGGCTTCGATTTTCATAGACTGTGGGGCTATTTTGATAATCGTTGCACCTAATCGCCAATGTGTACGTATCCAAGGATCAAAAGGTTCATTATTATTATTCTGCCACTGGCAATATTCTTCAAAAGAGTGCAGTGGATAGCGGTGTTTTAATGTGGGTCGAACGGGAACCACAACACCTAGATAGCCTTGTTTTTTTGCGTAGGCTTTTAAGGCATTAATTAAATGCTGAGGAATACCTTGGCCACGATAACGGCTATCAACGGTTACGGATAATGCTGAAATAAGTTGGCATGGGAGCTGTTTTTCATCAGCTTGCATACCTAATTCAAATACACAATCCCAGCCATTATCAGGAAGAGCATCAAAACTATTATGTTCCCAAGGTAAAGCGACAGCGTTTATTACACCAACGACTTCTTCTTGATCGTTTTCTTTTAATACTGCGAGAAATTGATAATAAGAAAAAGGAGGTGCATATAAGCGATCCCAATAGCTTTCATTAATCGATGTTCCCATCATAAAAGCTGGCCAATGAGCAGCTATCATTTTTTCTGCTTTTTCGAGTAAATCAGTACGAGACTGAAAATGTGTAATTACGATATTCTTCATAGTTAATTAACTTATTAATAAACGTAGCCAGCCGATTATGGCCACAATGCACCTAATTTATAATCCCACTCTTTAGGTTTGATGGGGATACGTCCTGCATTTGGAGTAAAGGTCATTTCGCTGAAGATCAGCCTATTTTCAGACATTAAAAAATCAACTCGGCAATAATTAAAGTCACTTGCCATTTTAGTGGCTAATTGCAACATATTTTCAAATTGAGCTGGTTTTTCAACATATTCTGGAGTGTTGGGATCTTCTAATGTTATAGGTTGTAACTGCCAATTTGTATCATACACATTAATGTACTCATTCCCTTTGGTGTCAGAAATATCAATTTCAGCATAATGAGGTTGGCCATTAAAACAGTGAAGACGACAAGTCGTTGGTATCATTGGTTTTTTTGTATCAAATAAATCAATATATTCTTCGCAGAGAATTTGTGCCTTGATATTTTTATAATGCCATTCGCGCGTGACAGGATAGAGATTACGTTTTAAATGAAACTGAAGCTTTTTCTTTGCTTTTTCAAAATCAAAAGTGGCTTTATCAAGGCAGATGATTGTACTACCACTGTCATGATTACATTTGAGTACAAAACGTGAAGGAAGTTGAGTAATATCGATTTCATCAGGATGAGAATAGGTGTTAATAATTGGAACAAGATAGTGTGGGCCAATCTTTTCTATCACATAATCTCTGACTTTGATTTTATCAGCTAAGCGCGTATAAATTGGATTTCTATCGAATAGCATACGAGCATTAATTTTTTCATTAAGTGATGTCGGTATTTTAAAGTTAGGCTGATAACCTAAGTTACGTATAAACTTATTCTTTAAGTACACACGATCAGGTAATGCGATAGTGCGAAACTGTTTGAAATAATATTCTATGATTTTCATAAGCTAATGATTATTTTAAATAGATAAGTGAAATAAAAACTAACTTTTCTTTGAATTAAACTTCTATATAAAGAAATAATTAAATTAAATAGAAATTAAGAGAATAATGTCAGTTATTGATATTCTTATATTGTTTATTTATGTAAACTTAGAAAGTATTAACGTAGGTTAATATTCAAAGTACTTATTTTAATAAAAGAAAAAATGACGACATTAAGAGAGAGTTAACAAAAATGAATATTAATTAAGAGTATATTAATTTGATGACCATTTAGTTATATGAATTGGTTTATCCCAATTATTAAAGCGTAATCCTTTGCCGGTTCTATTTCCGTGAGCATCTAATATCTCATAATACTCTTCAACGATTTGGCTACGGCCACGTTGCCATTCATTGGTTGTTGCAAAAGGATCTATCAAATAGATATCGCCAACAACGGTATATAGTTCACCTAAATAGCGAATTTTTTTCGTACTACTATTTGAATAGTGAGAAAACATAATTTGGTAGGTTTTGTAGTGTTCTGGTTGACCATAAGGGCCATATTTCATTGCAATATAACGAATGCCTTGAGGAGGAGTTGAATGGCTTGCACCACCCGGAACGGGCATATCTGGTGTGATATTAAAAAGTGTATATCGAGAACTTGCCGTTGGCTGTCTTAATGCTTGCCGATAGTTTTGTGTATCTAATCCAGAAGCTGGCCATGTTCTATCCACTAAGCCATCTCCTGCCAAACAGGAAACAGATAATCCTAACAATGAAAGAATTATAAATAGGGACTTGGCTGACATAAATACTCCTTTATTGCCATTATGATGCCAAAAAATAAGGTAATTGTTCCGTGAAACAGAGGTGTATAACCCTGTTATTTCTTGCTGTTATCTAATTTCATTCCAAAAGGTTATCAAAAATAGAGAATAAGTGATTATCTTTTAAGCAATAAATACGTTTTTATATTGATAGAGATATCAGGCTTAATAGGTGAAACGTATGAATACATCTAAAACATTACGCGTTGCTACAGTGCAGTTTCAGCATAAAGCAAACGACAAAGCTTATAATTTAGCGAAAATCCATCAATTTATAGATAGTGCAGCCAGTCAGCAGGTGAATGTATTAGTGCTTCCTGAAATGTGTATTACTGGATATTGGCATGTTCCTCAATTGCCAGAACATGCAGTCTATGCATTAAGCGAGCGTGTTTCTGATAGTGAGTCTTTAGCGTTAATCAAACAAAAAGCGATAGCGCATCAAATGGCGATAGGTGTCGGGCTTATTGAGCAAGCAGAAGACAATACACTCTATAATACATGGGTTGTTTGTATGCCTGATGGCTCTTTACATAAGCATCGGAAATTACATGCTTTCGAACATCCAATCATCAAAAGTGGTGAGCAATACACTGTCTTTGAAACCCCTTGGGGCGTTAAAATGGGAGTATTAATTTGTTGGGATAATAACTTGGTAGAAAATGCACGCGCTAATGCATTATTAGGTGCTGATATTTTACTCGCCCCTCATCAAACAGGTGGAACAAATTCACGTAGTCCACATAGTATGAAGCCGATCCCTATGACACTTTGGGAAAATCGACATCAAGACCCCACATCATTACAAGAAGCATTTCAAGGAGAGCATGGAAGAGGTTGGTTAATGCGTTGGTTACCAGCAAGAGCCCATGATAACGGCATGTTTGTGTTATTTAGTAATGGTGTAGGCCGTGATGAGGAAGAAATTCGCACAGGTAATGCGATGATCATTGACCCTTATGGACGAGTAATAAAAGAGAGCAAAGCAATTGATGATGATATGGTGATTGCAGATCTTGATCTTACATTATTAGAAAACTCAACAGGAAGACGCTGGCTAACAGGGCGAAGACCTGAACTTTATTCGATATTAACGACAAGATTAGGAAATGAACAAGATCCTATTTCAGTTCGATTTGGTAAAGAGTAATTCAATAAAAAAACAGCTTTCATTTTGTTGGCTGTTTTTGTTTTGGTTAAAGAATAATCTCAATTTAATTTATTTGTTTTACTTATTAATGTATTGCTGTTGGTTATTAATTTTATTTATTTATTCTATGTTAGAATAATAAAAGGAAAAATAAGATAGGATCAATAATTAATCATGGATACCCGTTTATTGAATGCATTTGTTGTTTTAGCTGAAACAGAACATTTTGGTGAAGCTTCATCAAGGCTTTTTATTAGCCAACCCGCACTCACTAAACAGATAAAAACATTAGAATCTCAGTTGGGTGTCACTCTTTTTCAGCGTGGGCGTCACGGCGCAAAATTAACCCCTGAAGGACAGTATTTACTGAGTCAATCTCAGTCAGTCTTAAGAGAAGCCCGTATTCTAGAAAAACAAGCTCGCCAATTAAGTGCACCTCAAAAAGTAGAGCTGTATGCAGGATTTGGTCTGTCCTCATTAAATTTTATTACACCATTATTGGCAAAATTTAATCGTGTTCACCCTGATATTACTGTTCACATTGATGATATGCCTTCTAACACAATGGAAGACAAATTACTTTTGGGTGAGCTTGATCTGGCATTTTCACGTTTACCAGTTACAGAGCCACTAAAAAGTATTTCATTAGTGCAAGAGCGATTAATGTTAGCAATCCCCACGCAAACTATTATGGTGCTAGAGGCTGATGATGATCCACTCTACTACTTTAATACGCTTGGGCTTATTCAGTTGTCTCCTGAAAAAGGAAAAAAACTGTATCAACAAATCCATGATTTTCTGAAATATCATCAAATCAAACCTCGTGTATTACAACAATCACAAGATATTCAAACGCAGTTAGCATTAGTTGCGGCAGGATTAGGTATGGCATTGGTGCCTAAAAATGCAGAACTTATTTGTGACAAACAAAAAGTCACTTTATTGCCACTATCTGGCTTGTATACACAATGGGAAATAGGTGTTATTTGGAATAATAATATTCAGAATAAAGATCGTGATATCTTTATAAAAATAATTTCTGAGGAAATAAATAAAATATAGTGAATGAAAAAGATTTTTAATTTGAGTAATGATTATATTTATAATATATAATTTATAATAAAGCTAAAATACCTAATAAATATTAATTAGTCTTAAAATGAATAAAGATAAATAATTGCGAGACTGTTCACAGAAATAAACATGAAATATTTATTGGTTTTTTATGTGTTTAAATAAAAAATCAAAGTAAATCATTTAATTAATTTAATTTTCATAACATAAATAGGGTTAATTAAAATCTCTCTAATTAAAATGTGTTATTTACAATAAAAGAGATTTATTTAATATTACCTACGAACAACACAGCAAACTTTATATTCGTAAGTGAAGCTGGAACGATAGATAAAATATCAATATTTCTGTAAGTGGCTACTTGTTATTTCTATTTATAATAAGTAGCCACACCCTTCAATGAATAATAAGGAAGTTATTATGAATAAACGTAATAAATTAGTCTGCGCATTATTTATATTAATGGGCTCTCATACTGTACATGCTGAAATTCACTCTAATCAAAGTGGCCCTTTAACAACGATGGAAGTGGGAGCAAGTGATGCAGTTAATCGAGGTCCTCATCAATCAGCTGGAGGAGAACCGGGTGTTGGTATTAGCACAGTAGGAGGCGGGAAAAAAATTGGTTTTGCTTCGTTAACATCAGCAAGGATGAGTGGTGGAGCGGATAGTAATGGGATTTATACAGTCCAATCCAATCATCAACATAGTGATATGGGTGTTTTCCATTTTGCCAAAATTACTGATGCTAATGTCTATTTTGGTGACTGGGCAAAAACAACATCAACGACAGATGCGACACACCAAACCTATTATATCGGTAAAGATGTTACAACCACATTACCAACAGATAGCGCTACTTATACGGTAACGGGTATTAGTCAATATAGCGGCAGTAACTTACTTTCAGGTACGTTTGATGTTGATTTTTCACAGAAGAAAATCGAAGGTTCGCTGACTAATAGTCAACGTACGGTTGATTTAGCAGGAGGAAATCTTTATACCGCAAATAATGAAGTGACGTTTTCTGCAGATGCAAATGAAGGGTCAACATCAGGGGTTGTTGAAGGCGCTTTCTTTGGTGAAAGTGCTGAAGGATTAGCAGGTATTGTGGTGTTTAGTTCAGACCATAAAAAAGATATTGGTTTTGGTGGTATGAAAAATAGCAGTGACAGTGAATAAATGACAGCAGGCATGAATGCTTCTTGATTTTTTCAAAAATAATATTATAGCTTTATTTGATAAAACAATCGGTTAATTCTTTAAAAGTGGTATTAGTGGTCATTACGCTAAATGTTAGCAACAGATAATCTGGTATAGGGTTATCTGTTTTTTTTTATCTAAATTAAGCCGATTTAAAGGAATTGTTCTTTTGTTTTTATAAGGATATACCATGAATTATTATCGACCTTTAATAAGAGGATTATTGGCTTTATTGCTTATTTTATTTTCATTTAATGGGAGTGCAAAAGAGAGCCGTGACAAGCCATTTTATTATCTTGAAACAACGAATACAGCTGAAATTGGTCAGCAACTTTATCACTATTTGCAACAACAACAGTGGCAAAAAGCAGAAAGATTATTGCTTTATTATCAACAACAATCTCAACATGAAGTATTACTTGTTAATTATGCAAAGGCGTTATTGGCACAAAACAGAGGTGATTTTTTAAACGCTGAATTTTATTATCGGCAACAACTTAAGCAAAAAGCCGATTTTATCCCAGCCCAAACCGGGCTAATTCAACTTTATTTTCATTTACGAGAATATAAAAAAGCACAGCAACAACTTAATCAACTGAGCAATATTGTTGATTTATCTAAAGATATTATCCAGTCTATTGAGTTTTATAAGGTTAAGTTAGCCTCTTATTTTCAAGGCCAACGTTTCTATCAACTTGGCTTTTTTTATGACGATAATATTAATCATGCACCTTACTTATCTGAAAAAATTGTCTCTCAATCCACTCAAGGGAAAACGACGCTAAGAGGTGCAAAACCTATTGCATCTACAGGAATTACCCATTATTTTTCTTTTTATCAACCTTTTATTATTTATTCTCACCATGCTTTTTCTTCTTATACTTATGCTCGATATATAGATTATCACTCTCATCGTAACGCCAATTTTTTTGCATTATATACACAACTGGGTTATCGCTATCAAAAACCTCAATATCAGTGGTCAATAACACCTTATTACGAAATAAAATCATCACGGGAACAATATGAATATCAAGCATGGGGGAATGAAACACAGCTTTCTTATTTTATTAATAAAAAGCAAACTATTAATTTAAGCTTGGATTATAAAATAAAGAAATATCAAAAATCGTTAAATAATTTAAATGATAAGAGAGTAAGTTATAGTGCTTACCATAACTATTATTTTAATAATGGAATACACTTAGTTAATCAATTAAATTATCAGTTAGATCGTAAAAAAAACACTTTATTAAATTATCAGCTGTATGGTATAAAAACTGGCATTTATTATCCATTGTCAGCTAATTGGCATATTTCTCTTTTTTTACAGTATCAATTTAAATGCTTTAATAACTATAATCCTTTATTAAAAAAGAGAAGAAAAGATAATAGTATTTCTTTTACAACCAGTATTAAAAATAAATCACCTTTTATTTTAGGGTTTTATCCCACAATAGAGTTACGTTATACCCGAAGATTAAGCAATGTGGATTGGTTATATCAATATCAGCAACATGAAGTGTTATTTAAATTAGAAAAACAATTTTAATTAAATAAGTGACTTCCTTTATTAATTGAATAGGTAAAACAATGCATGTAATGCTTTTTAAAAAGCGAAAAATTGTTTCAATCTTCGTTTCTCTATCGCTATTTTCACCTTGCTTTTATCTGCAAGCCAAAGAAGATAAAACCGATCTTGGTCATATTCAAATTTCTGATAATAAAGAAAAAGATAAACAAGGTTATTCACAAGTATATGAAAAAGATGTTTCTAATGTTTATTTAGGAAAAGAGCTATTAGAGCGTTATCAAGGTGTTTCTCCCGCTGATTTACTAAAAAGCGCCATTGGTGTTTATAGTGGTGAGGCGCGTAATGGGGGGGCGCTTGATCCTAATATTCGAGGTATTCAAGGGCAAGGCCGAATACCTGTGACTGTCGATGGGACAGAGCAGGCAATTACCGTTTATCGAGGTTATAGTGGTGCATCTAATCGTAACTATATTGATTCTAATCTGATTAGCAGTATCTATATTGAAAAAGGTCCCTCATTAACACCTGATATGAAAACAGGTATTGGTGGCGGTATTGCGATAAAAACCTTAGATATTCGAGATATTGTACCTATAGGTGATTCTTTTGGGATTAATTTTAAAGGAGATATTAGTAATAACTCCACACGATATAAAGAAGTCTATTTAGATATGCTCGGAGATTATCGCAATTATCCTTATTTCTATCATCATGGTTCAAGGGTCGTTGATCCTGCTTTAGAAATAACACCTCAAAAAAATAAAGATTGGAATTTTCATGACCACTCATTTCGACTTGGGGTTGGTTTTGAAGAAGAAAAATTTAATTTATTATTTGCTTATGCATTACGAGAAAAAGGAAATTATTTAGCAGGAAAAAGAAATACAAAAGCTTATCTAGAAACGGATGATATGAAGGCAATCCATTCTATTGATTATAAATTAAGGCTAACGCCTTATGTTCCTTTTATTGCTCATATTTATCGTCCTGGAAATGAAGTCCCTAATACCTCCAGTCGTAATCGTTCCTTTTTAGTAAAAGGAACATTATTCCCTGAATCAACACATCGTTTTTCAATTAACTATCGATACACAGACTTACTGTTTGGCGATATTATGCCTCTGAGATTAGAGTGGGCTCGTTACGAAAAAAATGTCGTGACTCAATGGCCATTAGCAACGATTAATCAACAGGCGGGAATATTAACTTATCAGTGGAAACCAGAAGATAAGCAAGCGGATGTACTGTTACGTTTATGGGGTAATTTAACTTCTGGGCATACGAATACTCGTGGTGGTGAACCCAGAGTCTCAAAGGAGGTTGATTATGAAGAACGGTATTTATCTAAATGGGATGCAAAAGTAGATACCCGTTTTATTGATACAGCATCTCTTTATCAAGAGAATAACCGCTATGGCGTGGATTTATCTTCGATATTTAAATTATCACCTCAATTTTCTATTTCATTTTCTAGTAATTATCAATTTGAAAAATTAGACAGTGATGAATTGGAAGTACCTACAGGACTTGATTTTGTTACCTCAGGGCGAGCAGGGCAGCGTCATGAAATTAATTTAGCCCTTTCCACAGATTGGAAGCCACTTTCTTGGTTAGCCATTACTGCGGGTGGGAAATACCATTATTATCATTTAACAGATACTTTTTTAAATAATAAGCGAAGGAATAACGTAAAAGGTTATGAGAAAACTCCCTCTATTAGAGGATATATAGTAAGTTATAAAAGAACATTGACACAGGAAGAGTGTTATTTAGTTGGCACTCTATGTGGAATTACGGAACAACAGTTACCAGAAAAATATAAAAGAGTAATAAGAGATCCTGAACTTAGAGAAAAAAGAAGGATAGTACAAGCGTATAAATTAACTCATCCAGAGTATGAAAAACTACCTGATAATATAAAAAAAGAAATTAATCGTAAAATAAAAATCTCAAAACAAATGCATTTTGAAAATAGAACATATCTCCGTGATGAGAATGGAAATGTTGTTTTCAACTCTACTACTATGAGACCAATGAAAACAGAGTTATTATATTGGGGTTTTGATGAATATGGAGAGTTATTAAAAAGCAATAATATTTTGTTAAACGGTTATATTAATATTAATGAAAAAGTACCTGATCCAATTACAGGTGAATTAGTTAATAAATATGAAATGGGCGTTTCTAATCCAATACCTATTTATCTTGATGATGATAAAGATAGTTTTGCACCAGAGGCCAGCTATCATCATGGCGCATTTTCACCCTTAGTGTCTGCGACGATATATGCCAACGATATATTGCGTTTTTATGGACGTTATACCGAGCAACTAAGGTTACCTAGTTTATTTGAAGACACCAGTGGTTTTTCTGGGTCAAAAGCGCGTTATTACGGTTTTAAATTAAAACCCGAGCGTGCGAAAAGTGCTGAGTTAGGTGTTGTGTTTGATTTGACTGATTGGCTTAATGTGGATCGCCATGCCGATATTAAAATTAATTATTTTCGTACCAATATTGAAAATGTGTTTGATAGAGATGCGAATTGGCAAATTAGGCAATTTGAAAAGCAAATATTAGAGGGGTTAGAGGTTCAAGCTCGCTTTGATAATGGCTTTATTTTTATGGATACGGCTTTAGTTTATAGTCATAAAAATAAAGTATGTGATAAAAATGCTTTTAGTAACTACGATCCATTTGGTTTCTTGGGTATTAAAGAGTGTATGACGGGCGGTTATCCTGGTGGTTTTTTACGTACCTCTCTTCAACCTAAATATTCGGTTAATTTACATTTAGGTACTCGTTGGTTAGATAATAAATTAGAAATTGGTAGTCGCTGGCTTTATTCATCAGAAGTGGAAAATAAAGATGAAAAATGGCTAAAAGAAAAATTACCACGAGAAATGTATGGCAGAAATAACAACCCAATGCGTTGGGCAAAAGTCTTTACCGTTGATGCTTACATTAACTATCAATATAGCTCTAATTTATCTTTTGAAATAACGGGCAGTAATTTATTAAACGAATACTACATTGATCCTTTAACGCGATCAGGTATGCCTGCGCCGGGAAGAACATTCCGATTAGGTGTGACTGCACAATTTTAATTAAAAGAGAGTAAGGAGCTTTTATTTATGTTGGCACTTTCTGTCAGGCATCCGTTTAATATTTATTATTGGCTGATTGGCATATCGTTAGTTTATATCGCTATATTAAGTTGGGTGTTGCGTTCACTTTCTATGACAGAAAGTGCACACCATATTCATCAGCGACAAGAAAATACATTATCCGTTTACCAAGTGGTATTTTCACCGCCTCAACAATCTACAGTGGTACCCGAGCCTATTGAAGAAATTGGATCTCAGGATACGGCTATTATTTTACCGAGCGCTCAACAAGGCGAATTTGTTGAAGTACAAAAAAAGCCTCCTGAAAAAATAAAAGAAAAACCCATACCTCTAAAACCAAAACAAATTACACCCGTAAAAAAACAGGTGGTGCAAGAAAAAGTAGAGCCGACAGAACAACGTGATTTAGAAAGCCAAATAGCGCAAACGACATCAGATGCATCGGCAGAAAGTTTAACGCAATATACGGCAAGCTCGTTAGCAGGAAGAAGTCATGCATTAAGCGAGAAAGGGATAGGGCAAGGCGAATCTGATAATCACTACCTTAGCTCACTGCGTCGAGAAATAGAGCGTCATAAACGTTACCCATCACAAGCACGTCGTATGCAACATGAAGGTCAGGTGGTGGTGACTTTTTCACTCACATCTGAAGGTGCGATTTCAAGGGTTGAGATAGAAAGTACTTCTGGTATTTCTTCTCTTGATAATGCGGCTATTGCTGCGGTTAAACGCGTAAAACCCATAGGTCCTAAACCCGAAAACTTATTGAACCCTTTGATTGTTTCATTAGATTTCGAATTAAATTGAGGTTTGTCTAAAACACCTAAGTTTACATCGTACTTAGGTGTTTTTTAGGAACAATTATTAGAACATAACAGTAATATCTGCTAATACCGTATTCGGTTTAGAAAAGTGTAAATAGAAATAAAGATTTGATTCATTCTCATGAGTAAATGAACAATCTAATTCAAGCTGATAGGTACGAAAATAGGCTTTATTATTTGTGATAGGGTGATTAAGTAACGGTTTTATATTATAAATAATATTGTCTTGGTTAAGCATAAGAGAAAACTCGTTTGAGGCAATCAATGAACCATTAATCGCGTTACCCGTTCTTATAAATACTGATAATTGTTGTTCGCTTTCAGCTGCACACTGTAATAATATTTTTATCTTCTGGGCGGAGTTGGCTTTACCTATGGGTTCTTCTGAAGGTAAGCAGAAATAAGCATCTTGATTTAATAAAATACAGTTTTTACCTACCAGCATATCGCTATAACCAGATTGGGCGTTACTTAACTTTGTATCAAACCCATGATTTAAATCTAACTCATAGCTTTTTTGCGGTACAGGTAAATGGTTTTCAATTTCTAATAAAAGAGATGCATAGCCATCATAAAAACGAAATATTGGTGCTGACTCTGTTAGCCAAGCACCAGAATCATCATGGCATTGTTTACCATTATGTCGGCTTAAATAAAGGTTTACACCATTAAAACAGTAACCTGGAATATTGAGATAGGATTTGTTCTCTCTGTTACCTTGTCCAAGAGTAAAGCTATTATTATTTACATCATCAAGCACCATATAATGTAAAGCGCCCCAAGGTGTATCAGAAATATAGCGAACAGAAGGTAAAATTTGAGAGGGCGATAAATAGGCTTTATTACTATCAGGTGTGAAGAATGTTTTTGTTTTTACGACATCTTGATTATCACCCGTCACACCATAACAGCCTTCATATTGAAAACTATCAGCTACTTTTTCAACGCTGAAATAGTTGTGTTTAATGCGAATAATGGCATCAATATGGGAATACGTTTCGATACTTTGCAACATTGATGTTCGGTATAATATGTCTTTTCCTATATCAAAATAAGCGTTGTAATAACTGATTTTGGGATCATGACTATAGTCGTTTCCATATAACTCTAAGCTATTCCAGCGAGAAAATGGAGTATTTAACTCAATGGCAAAACTGCGTTTTACCCAAGCCTGATAAAAAGAGAGGCCGGAGGTATAGATACCAGATAAAAAAGTATTACTTTTATTGTAATCATCTTTAAATATCCCAGAGGTTTGCTGATAAATTGCAGTATGAATTTCACGATTAAACTTATCTATACTTTCTCTTAATGTTCTTAGATTACTTTTAAAGTAATTATCACTTAATCCTAGGCTATCTTTATTGGTTAGAATATCGCAGTGTGCTGCAACAAAAAGTGCGCAACAGTGACAGTAAAAAGGGAGTCCTGCTGATTGTGCTAAATTTAAAACCAGCGGTTGTTGAGAAACAACCGTCGTAATAACATCATCGAAACGGTTTAGTACTTGTTCTTGTAAGTCTTTTTTTTGTTGCTCAGAATAATTCGCGTTATGATCAAGATAACGGGAGAGAGTATCAGAAAATAGTTGGTAAACATCAGAAATTCCTTCCGTAGTTAACTTGATAATTTTGACATTATTGTCAGTAATTTTTGCATCAATAATATGAGAGACATGTTCAATAATCTGCTCAGCGAGTGATCTATCTTTCATATTTTTATTCATCATATTAAAGAGCGCTGCAGTGACTTTGGATAATACACCACCAACAATAGGTACTAAGCCAATAATATGTCCAATAACTGTTTGCCCGACAATAATGGGGGCATTGAGTGGATCTTGTTCATTAAATTTATCTACAATTGTAGGCAATACATTACTGTTACGATTAATCATGTCTAACATACCATCTTGTAATTCTTGATAATCGATACAATGTAATGGCTGTGTAGCGGGTAATGATGACGGACTCATGGCGATTTTTAATGGGTTTAAATTCATAACTGAGATTCCTTGTTTGCACTAATTCCAATGCTCGATTAACTTGGGTTGTCCTGATAATCCGTTATAAACCGCAATAGAAAATTGAGAGCCCCGGATGCCGACAGCTAAGTAATCACCTTTAAATAAAGCGCCACTGTTATAAACAGGAATATCACCAAAGATCTCACTTTTCCCATAGAGATTATCCTGCCCAACATAATGGGTATGACCAACAAATACAGCTTTTACACCATAATGCTCAAGCATGTATTTAAAGAATGAGAGTTCCTCTTGTGAAGAGTTTTCAGGAAAGTGTTGGTTACCATCATGAAAGTTTAACACGATGGTTTTATTACGATTTCGTGCTTGAATTAAATCTTTTTCTAACCAATCAATTGAATCGGTGACTGTAATTGTGGATGCGGCCCAGTGATCAAGTACAACATGATAGGTAGGATAGTTTTGTAATTGTACAAAATGAATATCACCATAGTCCCAAGAATAAGCTTTACTGCCGGAATATTCGCTACTATCAGCTTTAAAGTTTTCAGATGTTGCATAATGTTGATATTCTTCAATACGGTAGTGCATATCAAATACCATGCCACGAGCACAGGCATTCATACTGTAATCAGAATTACCCGGCTCAGCGCAATCACCAACATTATTTTGATAGTCATGGTTACCAAGGCCGACATAGGTGTTAAATCCTAATGGGGATGGGGCAAAAAGAGAACGAAAACTTTCTCGTTGGTAACGACGACCAAATTCGGTTAAATCACCATTGATAATGCCAAAAGCAAATGATTTTTCATGGTGTAATAATTTGATGCTATCTCTGACTTTTCTAACGGTAGACTCCCAACGATCTTGGTCATTATTGGGGTCGTTATTATCTAGATCTAGTCGCCAAGGTTGAGGGTCAGACATGACGATAATGTTGTAATCTGTCGATTTTGGGGATGTCATTTCTATATTCCTTTTTACTGAAGTTGAGAACCTCCTTTTTGACTCAATAGATAAATAACTACAATTTCAAAGTTTGTTAGTAATATATGGAAAAAGAAAATAGAAGAAAAATAAAAAGCAATACTTATTATGCGTACCGCTTTTTATTTATATGATAAAAAAATTAAATTACATTTTTTTGTGATTTATTCGCAATCCAAAGCCCACTCATTTTCATGGCATAACCAAATAAAACACCGACAATTAATGAAGGGATGGTTTGAGAAAGATCCCCTTGAGCGGCAAATATAGTGCATGCTCCAATAAAGGTGCCGGGAATATAAGCAAGTAGTACACTTTTAGCTTGAATACACATCACAAAGGCAATAACACCAGTGACAGCATAGCCAAAAATAGAAATATCACTAAAGACTTGGCTACCGTAAATAATCGCCAATGCCCAAATCACGCCACTCATAATGGTAGCCATAGTGACAGCTAATCCTTTAATACCTTCTTTAGGATAAGCAAAATAGGCGGTGCAACCCAAAAAGCCAGCCCAGCTTAATAAGCCAAATTGATTAGCCACAAATGCCCAAATGGCAGAAAGAATGCCAGTTGTCAGCGCAGTAAAATAAAGCGTTCTCACGATAGACTCTTAAATATAAGGGGAATATTTACCCTGTTAACTAAAAACGAAGTTTAGCATTGTCATTGACTGATTTTCTATATTTAGATCATTAAAAAGTACATTTAATAATGGTATTAATACGTGTTGGATATATTGATCTTTATTCAAGATAGAAAAAGCAAAAAGTAAACGATTGCGCTATTTGATCTATGGTTAAATAAAAAATAACTAGATACATCGTTTGATATTTATTATTAATAGTTTAATTAAAGAATGGTATTAAATAATATAAAAATAAAAGAAGATAAGTAATTTATCTTACTCTTTTTGAGAGAGTTTATTAGCTAAGTTGAATGCGCATCTATCATCTTTACCTGCTATAACCGTTAAATTGAAGTTTACACGGTATAGCAGGTAAATGGCTATATGTTGGCTAATCTTGCAGAGCGTGTTTTCATTCCATCCAATATTTTATTGCTAATTTCAGAAGGAAAATCATCAGGTAGTTGTTGTTTTACGCGTTTGATGGCATCGTCCATTTCTTTATAAAAATAACGAAGAATATCTGTCATCAATAAAGGATCGAAACTGGCTGCTTCAGCTGTTTGGTAAAAATGACGAGGAAAAATTTGCTCTATGGCATATTTTTTGCCTCGGCTTGCCTGTAATCCCATAGCGAGTTTTGCATCTCGTGGATTAAGTCCTCGTCCTCCAAAATTGGGATAGATAGACATGATGTCATAAAGAGGTGTGAGGTGAAAACGTCCTTCTTGATTGATAAAAACAGAAAAATTCTTTGCATGTCCATCTGTTGCAGCCAAAAGCCAAAATAGTACTTGTGCCTTCATAAAATGAAAACGGTCTTGATCAGCATTTGATGAACCAAGCAAATAATTCATAATATCAATAATACCAGGGTCCCCTTCATTTTCATATTTTAGAGCTGAAGGTATATTTAGAATTTGGCAAAAATCTTCTTGGGGTAAGCGTATTATCCACGATTTATCTGATGAGTATTTTCTATCAAAGCGTTCTACAGCAAGCGCTTTAATATTTTTTGTTTTAACAATAAAACAGTGAGGAACAGGAAGATCAAATTCTTTGGCAATTAAGGTACAAAGATATTCATTTTCTACACTATCGGACAAATCCATTGTATAGGAATGCCCTTCAATAACACCAATGGGGAGCTTAATAATATGTGTAGTCGGCGTATTACTGTGTGGCACACACCAATGATCATCTTTTAAAAGTAACGCTGTTTTTTCTTGCGCACCAGCAATAGAAATTCTGAAATCAGTATATTCTTCAAGCATACCGAGTGGTGTATTGGATTGATATCCTAATAGTATTTTTTCAAGTTCAGCGTTATCAAGTTTGTTATATTCTATTTTTTTTATATTAGCTGGCGTACTACCACTAGGAAGTAACCGTAATGCACCAACCGTATCTGCACCCACGGCAGTTAATAGATCAAATGGTTGATTTGAGTTTGCATTATAGCGACTCACAATACGATTTCTAATTTCAGGATTATCAGGTAAAAGATTATCAAAGAAATTATAGACACAATCTCCTTGATATTCTTGAAGTTGTAGTGGCATAGAAAGAGATATAGGGCGACTTCCTGGTTGATTAACCCAATCTTCAGCATATTGGAATGAATGTGCACCTGAGCTTTTTTTAGTAAAAATGCCCACATAATATTCATTCATATACACATCAAGGCTCGCCATTTACCACTCCTCTTTCCATTCACTTTTGTGTGCTAAATTATTTTTAGCATCTTTAGGATGAATCTCCATCTCTAAATTTAGTGCGGAGAGTAGTTTAAAAAAAGTTTCTAGCTTGGTGGAATTAGGATTAAGTTCAAAATTGGACACAGTGTCTTGTCGAATTCCCACTTTTTGGGCGACTTTACCTTGAGAAAGTTTTTTTGTTAATCGGACATCTTTTAGATGTACGCTGAGTTGATAGGCGTTAATTATAATCATCATCTTCTACCGGTTATAGGCGTTAACATCTAATATACCGGTTATAGCGTGTAGTTCAAGATTTAGTGGTTATAGCGTGTAAAACAGATTTTACCTGCTATAACCGTTAAGCTAAGGTTTACACGGTATAGCAGGTAAGATTTAATGGTTACTTCCCAATACAGAAGCTTGAGAAAATACGGCCTAATAAGTCATCTGAAGTAAATTCACCAGTGATCTCACTTAATGCTTGCTGAGCCAGTCTTAACTCTTCTGCCAACAATTCACCGGATTTTGCATAAACCAATTGTTCATGGCCTTGCTGTAAATGCTCCGCAGCAGTATTTAATGCCTGTAAGTGGCGGCGGCGAGCCAAGAAACCACCTTCTGTATTGCTATTAAAGCCCATGGCTTCTTTTAGGTGATCACGCAGTAACTCAATACCCATTCCATCACGAGCAGATAAGCGGATCATCGGGTAGTTACCTTGTGCCGTGATCTCGACATTTTCCCCTGTTAAATCCGACTTGTTACGAATAACAGTGACAGGCAAGGTATTTGGTAAACGAGCCATAAATTCAGGCCAGATATCTTCAGGTGTTGTAGCATCGGTTGTGGTGCTATCAACCATAAACAGTACTCTGTCTGCTTGCTCAATCTCTTTCCAAGCACGTTCAATACCAATGCGTTCAACTTCATCACTGGCTTCACGTAAGCCGGCTGTGTCGATAATATGCAAAGGCATACCATCAATATGAATATGCTCACGCAATACATCACGAGTTGTACCCGCAATATCCGTGACAATAGCTGCTTCTCGACCTGCTAATGCATTTAATAGGCTTGATTTACCTGCATTAGGCCGACCTGCGATAACTACTTTCATTCCTTCACGTAACAGGCTACCTTGGCGAGCTTGAGCACGAACGTCATCTAATTCAGCAATAACGGCGTTAAGTTTTCCTTCGATGATACCGTCAGAAAGAAAATCAATCTCTTCATCAGGGAAATCAATGGCTGCTTCAACATAGATACGTAAGTGAGTTAATGACTCTACCATCTCGTTAATATGAGAGGAAAATGCACCTTGTAGCGAATTAATTGCTGAACGAGCTGCTTGTTCTGAGCTGGCATCAATTAAATCGGCAATCGCTTCTGCTTGTGCTAAATCGAGTTTGTCATTTAAAAACGCACGTTCAGAAAATTCACCAGGATTAGCAATACGCACACCAGGGATTTGTAAAATACGTTTTAGCAATAAATCTAAAATAACGGGGCCACCATGGCCTTGTAGTTCTAGAACATCTTCACCTGTAAATGAGTTTGGATTAGGGAAGAAAAGGGCGATACCCTGATCAAGTACTGAGTTGTCATCATTGCGAAATGGCAGATAATCGGCATAACGAGGTTTAGGCAACTTGCCTAAAATGGTTTGTGCTACAAGGGCAGCTTTAGGGCCAGAAACGCGTAGGATACCAACACCGCCTCTTCCCGGAGGTGTGGCCTGAGCGACGATAGTATCAGTGCTATGCATGGTGTACTCGCTTAATCAGAATAATCATATCAATATAAAAAACAGAAGGCGGTCATGGTAGACCGCCTTCGCTATTTTATGTCACTTTCCTTTGAATGTAACCAAGGAAGAGGTTTTCCCTCATGTAACCTTATTTTTTGTCTCTGCTGTGTAAACCACGTTTTTCCAGACCGCGGTAAATTAACTGCTGCTGGATAATGGTCACTAAGTTACTGACGATATAGTACAGAACCAGACCTGATGGGAACCACAGGAAGAATACGGTAAACACAACCGGCATAAAGGTCATGATTTTTTGTTGCATCGGATCAGTTACTGCTGTTGGAGACAGTTTCTGAATGATGAACATTGTCACACCCATTAATAATGGCAGGATGTAGTACGGATCTTGTGCAGATAAGTCTTGGATCCATAACATGAATGGTGCATGACGTAATTCAACAGAGCCCATCAGCATGTAATACAACGCAAGGAAGATTGGCATCTGGATAATCAGTGGTAAACAACCACCCAGAGGATTCACTTTCTCTTGTTTGTATAACGCCATCATTTCTTGGCTCATACGCTGTTTGTCATCACCAATACGCTCACGCAGTGCAGCCAGTTTTGGTTGCAGTAAACGCATTTTCGCCATGGAGGTGTACTGTGCTTTAGTCAGCGGGTACATGATACCACGAACGATAAAGGTGATCATGATGATGGAGAAGCCCCAGTTACCGATAAAGCTGTGAAGGAATTTCAACAGTTTAAACAGTGGCTGAGAGATAAACCATAACCAACCGTAGTCTACAGACAGGTCTAAATGTGGCGCAATGGCTGACATTTCTGACTGAATTTCAGGGCCAACCCATAATGTTGAGCTGATATCAGCACTGCTATTTGGTGCAATTGTCACCGGTGCTGATTTATAACCAATCAGAGCAATAGATTTGTTTTCTAAAGTGATAGAGTAGAAGCTATTGTTCTGACTATCTTTAGAAGGAATCCATGCTGTTGCAAAGTATTGTTGTAACATTGCAACCCAACCATTATTAGTGGTTAGAGATAAGTTTTTATCTTCGATATCACCAAAACTATATTTTTTATAGTTGGTTTCATCTGATGAGTATGCCGCACCACGATAAGTGTGTAGTGCAAAGTTGCTACTACCTGTATCACGGCTTTCTGGCAATTTAACAGATTGTTTTAACTGGCCGTAGAAGTTCATGGTCAGCGTTTTATCTGTTGTATTCTCAATTTTGTAATCAATACCGATATCGTACTGACCTTTCTTCAGAATGAAGGTTTTGACGAATTTCACGCCTTCTTCATTTACGAAAGTCATAGGTACACGTAATTCATCTTGGTTTTCACCAAGTACGAATTCGTTTTTATCAGCACTATAAACTGGGCGAGATTTCTGATCTGGACCATCTGGGCCGATTAAGCCACTTTGAGCCTGATACAGGAATTGTGGTGTAGTTTCCAGTAAACGGAAAGGTGTCTGTGAATTAAGCTCGGCGGGATAGGCTAACAAATCAGCCTCATCGATAGTACCGCCCTGAGTATTGATACGAATATCAAGTACGTCAGTTTTTACGGTAATCAATTTTGCCTGCTCATTGCTGTTACCAGTTACAGCAAGACTATCACTGCTTGGCACGTCCGCTTGTTGCGAGACCTGAGCGGTAGTGGTGGTGTTTTGTGAAACTTTATCACCCTCCCACTGCTGCCAGATCAGGAAAGAAACGAACAGCAAAGCGATGAATAGAAGATTGCGTTGCGAATCCATCGTTAATTTTCTCTGTTATCGTCGTTTTTTCTAGGTGGGACAGGATCATCACCACCTTCGTGTAAAGGGTGGCATTTTAATATGCGTTTCACTGTTAACCAACTACCTTTTATCATTCCAAACCTGCGTAATGCCTCAATTCCGTAATTAGAGCATGTAGGATTAAAACGACAACGAGGCCCCAACAGAGGACTAATCCCCAGTTGATAGCCCCTAATCAGCAAGATCAGGACTTTTGAGCCAAGCGACAATGACGACGCCATAATTTACCCAATACTTCCGTCAATTGATGGTTATCAAGTTCAGCAACCCCTTTTCTTACTAATAGCACAAAATCCATCGGCGGTAATTCATGCTGATGTAAACGAAAGTATTCACGGGCTAATCGTTTAATGCGATTACGCTCATGAGCACGTTTAACGTTTTTCTTTGCGATTGTTAGACCGATGCGGGGATGCCCCAGCTCATTCTGGCGACCCAAAATAGTAACTTCTGGAGAACTCGCACGTTGTGGTTGCTGGAAAACAAAATTGAAATGCTTGGGAGTTAACAAACGTAACTCCCTTGGAAAAGCGAGCTTAACCACGGAATGGTTAGCTTTTATTATTTCGAAGAAACGGTCAGACGAGCGCGGCCTTTCGCACGACGGCGAGCCAGAACCTGACGACCATTTTTAGTGGCCATACGAGCGCGGAAGCCGTGGTTACGGTTGCGCTTCAGTACAGACGGTTGAAAAGTGCGTTTCATGGCGATTTCTACCTACTTAATATTATTACTGATTCAGCAAATGCGTTGACAGACTGGCGTGCAATAAATAAACAAACCGGTACTTCAATCGCAGCATCAATGATGGAAAGATGCGGGATTGTAATAAAATCACTCAAATGCGTCAATGAAGATGACGCTTTAAGTACCGATTTTTGTCGTCTTTTTAGCAAACCCGATAATCAATCCTGACTTATGCGCAACGAGTACGCTTATTAGTGACCTAAATAAAGTCTTAATAAGTGACTTTGTTGGTACAAGCACGCAGGGTGCAAGATTATACGGACTCATGGTGAAAGCGCAAGGATCTTTAGTGGATCAAATGAGAGATATTTGATCACTTACTATAAGAAAGGGAGATTTATGCAAAGAGAAAGTTATCCCCAATTGCTATTTATAGGACGACTCAAGTACACTAGAATGCCTTTGCATATTTCATTTGGTGAATTATCGTAAATCAGCAAGCCTGTGGATAAAAACCATAAAAACTGTGCAAAAGAAAGAGGATCTTCGTTTCATTTTGCGATATGATCCCCCGTCACGATCAGAATAGCCAGTCTGCGATCGTGAGTCACGATGTAAAAAAATCGTTGTCACCAAGAGTTGTTCCTTATTAAGAATTGAAGAGGAACGGTGTTGTGCACTTTGTATTTAGGCACACAGTGTTTAACTGCATTTTTCCTGTTTATTTTTTAGTCTTGTTTTTTTAGGGGAGTCCGCCGTGTCACTTTCGCTTTGGCAGCATTGTCTTGCCCGATTGCAGGATGAGTTACCTGCCACTGAATTTAGTATGTGGATACGTCCCTTGCAGGCAGAACTAAGCGATGATACGCTGGCGCTGTATGCACCTAATCGTTTTGTTTTAGATTGGGTGAGAGAAAAATACATTAATAATATCAACGCATTATTAGTGGATTTTTGTGGCTCTGAAGTCCCTTCTTTACGTTTTGAAGTCGGTAATAAACCCGCATCAGCACGTACTACGGAAAGTATTCCTAAAGCGGTTGTACATCCAACGGTGAATACGGCTCCTACGCATAGTCAGCCTATTCGCCCAAGTTGGGATAATCAACCAGCTTCTCAATTGCCTGAACTTAATTATCGTTCTAACGTTAACCCTAAACATAAATTTGATAACTTCGTTGAAGGTAAATCAAACCAGTTAGCAAGAGCTGCTGCAAGACAAGTTGCTGATAACCCCGGTGGTGCTTATAACCCACTCTTTTTATATGGCGGAACAGGGCTTGGTAAAACGCACTTATTGCACGCAGTGGGTAACAGCATTATGGAACGTAAAGCGAATGCAAAAGTCGTTTATATGCATTCTGAACGTTTCGTACAAGATATGGTAAAAGCGTTACAAAATAATGCGATAGAAGACTTTAAACGCTATTACCGTTCTGTGGATGCACTATTAATTGATGATATTCAATTTTTTGCCAATAAAGAGCGTTCACAAGAAGAATTTTTTCATACCTTTAACGCATTGTTAGAGGGGAATCAGCAAATTATTTTAACGTCAGACCGTTATCCTAAAGAGATAAATGGTGTTGAAGATAGATTAAAATCACGCTTTGGTTGGGGGTTAACGGTTGCTATTGAGCCGCCTGAACTTGAAACCCGAGTGGCGATTTTGATGAAAAAAGCGGATGAAAACCAAATTCAATTACCTGACGAAGTGGCTTTTTTTATTGCCAAAAGACTTCGTTCTAACGTCCGTGAGCTTGAAGGTGCATTAAACCGAGTGATTGCTAACGCAAACTTTACAGGTCGTGCGATTACTATCGACTTTGTACGTGAAGCATTGCGCGATCTGCTCGCCTTGCAGGAAAAATTAGTCACTATTGATAATATTCAAAAAACAGTTGCTGAATATTATAAAATTAAAGTTGCTGATTTACTGTCAAAGCGGAGATCTCGATCGGTTGCCCGTCCGAGGCAAATGGCAATGGCGCTGGCGAAGGAATTAACAAACCACAGCTTGCCTGAAATCGGGGATGCCTTTGGGGGTCGTGATCATACAACTGTACTTCATGCGTGCCGAAAAATAGAGCAATTGCGTGAAGAGAGTCATGACATCAAAGAAGATTTTTCTAACTTAATCAGAACATTATCATCCTAGCGCTATGAAATTTATCATTGAACGTGAACAGCTTCTTAAGCCGCTACAACAAGTAAGTGGCCCTTTAGGTGGTCGTCCAACATTACCTATTTTAGGTAACCTATTACTTAAGGTAACTGAAAACACCTTATCGCTAACGGGGACCGACCTTGAAATGGAGATGGTGGCAAGAGTTAATCTTAGCCAATCTCATGAAATTGGCGCCACAACTGTTCCTGCGCGTAAGTTTTTTGATATTTGGCGTGGGCTACCAGAAGGCGCAGAAATCAGTGTTGAGCTCGACGGTGATCGCCTCTTAGTGCGTTCAGGTCGTAGCCGTTTTTCTTTATCAACATTACCTGCGTCTGATTTTCCTAATTTAGATGACTGGCAAAGTGAGGTTGAATTTACTTTGCCTCAAGCAACATTAAAACGTCTGATTGAGTCCACTCAGTTTTCAATGGCGCATCAAGATGTGCGTTATTACCTCAACGGTATGTTGTTTGAAACTGAAAATACAGAGTTACGCACAGTTGCAACAGATGGACACCGTTTAGCGGTATGTTCAATGGATATTGGACAATCTTTACCGGGACATTCTGTTATTGTTCCTCGTAAAGGTGTCATTGAATTGATGCGTTTACTTGATGGCGGTGGTGAAAGCTCACTGCAATTGCAAATCGGTAGTAACAATATCCGTGCCCATGTAGGTGATTTTATTTTCACCTCGAAGTTGGTTGATGGTCGTTTCCCTGACTATCGTCGTGTATTACCGAAAAACCCAACAAAAACAGTGACCGCGGGTTGTGATATTCTTAAACAGGCATTTTCTCGTGCTGCAATTTTATCTAATGAAAAATTCCGTGGTGTGCGTATAAACCTCACCAATGGTCAATTGAAGATTACAGCGAATAACCCTGAGCAAGAAGAAGCAGAAGAGATTGTTGATGTTCAATATCAAGGTGAAGAAATGGAAATTGGCTTTAATGTCAGTTATCTCCTTGATGTACTTAATACATTGAAATGTGAAGAAGTTAAGCTGCTGCTAACAGATGCTGTTTCAAGTGTTCAAGTGGAGAATGTGGCAAGTTCTGCGGCTGCTTATGTTGTTATGCCAATGCGTTTATAATAGTCACTAACATGATTTTATCCCGTTTATTGATCCGTCATTTTAGAAATATTGAACAGGCGGATCTGCCATTAGCGGATGGCTTTAATTTTCTTGTTGGGCCTAACGGGAGTGGTAAAACAAGTATACTTGAAGCGATTTACACTCTAGGTCATGGGCGTGCATTTCGTAGCTCTCAAGCTAATCGCGTGATCCAGCATGATGAAAATGAATTTATTCTTCATGGCCGCTTAAGTGGACTAAATGAAGAGAGCCGTGGTTATGCGATTGGATTAAGTAAAGATCGCGAAGGAAATAGTACAGTTCGTATTGATGGCAGCGATGGTCATAAAATTGCAGAGTTAGCAAAATTGTTACCCATGCAATTAATAACACCTGAAGGCTTTACACTACTGAATGGTGGGCCTAAATATCGCCGCGCTTTTATTGATTGGGGTTGTTTTCATAATGAACCTCGATTTTTTGCTGCATGGTCAGATTTAAAACGTGTATTAAAACAACGTAATGCAGCACTGAGGCAAGCAACGTCATATCGACAACTGATGCCTTGGGATAAAGAACTTATCTCATTAACAGAACAGATAAGTGAATGGCGAGCTCAATATACCGAAGATATTGCTAAAGATATTGAAGAAACGTGTCGTCTGTTTTTGCCTGAGTTTTTGTTGAAAGTGAGCTTTCAACGTGGATGGGATAAAGAAACAGATTATGGTGAGTTGCTAGCACGTCAATTTGAACGTGATAAAATGCTAGCGTATACCTCACTTGGTGCTCATAAAGCGGATTTACGTATTAGAGCAAACGGCACACCAGTAGAAGATATGTTGTCACGAGGTCAGCTCAAGTTATTGATGTGTGCTTTGAGACTGGCACAAGGTGAATATTTCACTCGTAAGAATGGGCAAAGATGCCTGTATCTGCTCGATGATTTTGCTTCCGAATTAGATGCAAGTCGGCGTCAGTTGTTAGCCGAGCGTCTAAAATCTACGCAAGCTCAGGTGTTTGTCAGTGCGATAACACAAGGGCAAGTGAAAGATATGCTAGATGTAAATAGCAGGCTATTTAGCGTAGAACGTGGCAAAATAGAGGTTAAACCATAGGAATAAAGCGAGAAACGTTGATGTCGAATACATATGACTCCTCAAGTATCAAAGTATTAAAAGGGCTGGATGCGGTGCGTAAGCGCCCGGGGATGTATATCGGGGATACAGATGATGGAACCGGTCTGCATCACATGGTCTTCGAGGTGGTCGACAACGCAATCGACGAAGCCCTCGCGGGTTTCTGTGATGAGATTATTGTCACTATCCATTCAGATAACTCCGTCTCTGTTCGAGATGATGGTCGTGGAATTCCAACCGGCATTCACCAAGAAGAGGGTATTTCAGCAGCAGAAGTTATTATGACGGTTCTGCATGCTGGGGGGAAATTCGATGATAACTCCTATAAAGTCTCTGGTGGACTTCATGGTGTAGGGGTTTCTGTTGTTAATGCGTTGTCTGAAAAACTCGAACTGACTATTCATCGCGATGGAAAAATCCATCAGCAAATTTATCGTCATGGTGTACCTGATGATCGCTTAAAAGTGATTGGTGATACTGAAAAATCAGGAACATTTGTTCGCTTCTGGCCAAGTCTTGAAACTTTTAAAGGTGAGACTGAATTCCAGTATGACATTTTAGCAAAACGTCTTCGTGAGTTGTCATTCTTAAACTCAGGCGTTTCTATCCGTTTAATTGATAAACGTGATAACCGTGAAGATCATTTCCACTATGAAGGCGGTATTAAGGCATTTGTTGAATACTTAAGCCGTAACAAAACGCCGATTCACCAAAATGTATTCTATTTCTCAACTGAAAAAGATGGCATCGGTGTTGAAGTGGGGATGCTGTGGAATGATGGTTTCCAAGAGAATGTTTATTGTTTTACCAACAACATTCCACAACGTGATGGTGGTACCCACTTAGTTGGTTTCCGTACTGCTATGACACGTACGTTAAACAACTATATGGATAAAGAAGGTTTTAATAAGAAGTCAAAAATCAGTGCTACGGGTGATGATGCTCGTGAAGGCTTGATTGCGGTTGTTTCTGTTAAAGTACCCGATCCTAAATTCTCATCACAAACAAAAGATAAACTGGTTTCTTCAGAAGTGAAAACAGCGGTAGAAACGCTGATGAATGAGAAGCTGGTGGAATACCTGTTAGAAAATCCAAACGACGCGAAAATTGTTGTTGGTAAAATTATTGACGCCGCTCGTGCTCGTGAAGCAGCGCGTAAAGCACGTGAGATGACACGTCGTAAAGGCGCATTAGATTTAGGTGGTTTACCAGGTAAATTAGCGGACTGTTCTGAACGAGATCCTGCTTTCTCTGAACTGTACTTAGTGGAAGGGGACTCTGCGGGTGGCTCTGCAAAACAAGGGCGTAACCGTAAAACGCAGGCTATTCTTCCGTTAAAAGGTAAAATCTTAAACGTTGAGAAAGCGCGCTTTGATAAAATGTTGGCTTCTCAAGAAGTTGCAACGTTAATCACTGCATTAGGTTGTGGTATCGGTCGTGATGAATATAACCCAGATAAACTGCGTTATCACAGTATTATCATCATGACGGATGCGGACGTCGATGGTTCTCACATTCGTACTCTGTTACTGACATTCTTCTATCGTCAAATGCCAGAAATTATCGAACGTGGTCATATCTTTATTGCTCAGCCACCACTTTACAAAGTGAAGAAAGGTAAACAAGAGCAATACATCAAAGATGACGACGCAATGGATGAATATCTGATGTCGATCGCGCTTGATGGAGCAGCACTTTATGTGAGTGAACACGCACCAGCAATGCACGGTGAGCAACTTGAAAAACTGGTTGTTGATTACCATGTAGCGCACAAGATTATTCGTCGAATGGAGCGTATCTATCCACTTAGCATGTTAAACAGCTTGGTATATCATTCAACGCTAACAGAAGATGCGTTATTAGATAAAGCTAAAGTTGAAGAGTGGATGAGTGGCTTGGTCAACCGTTTAAATAATGCGGAAGAGCAAAGTAGTACTTATAGTTATACCATCACTCAAAACGATGAAAACCGTTTATTTGAGCCAGTATTACGTATCCGTACTTATGGTATTGATACAGACTATAAACTGGATTATGACTTTATCCACAGTAGTGAATATCAACGTATTACCCATTTAGGTGACATTATTGGTAACCTAATTGAAGAGGGTGCGTTTATTGAGCGTGGAGAGCGTCGTCAGGCGATTTCAAGCTTTGAAGAAGCACTTGAGTGGTTAACAAAAGAATCTCGTCGTGGCCTTGCTGTACAGCGTTATAAAGGTCTTGGTGAAATGAACCCAGAGCAATTATGGGAAACCACCATGAATCCAGATACACGCCGTATGATGCAAGTTACAGTGAAAGATGCGATTGCAACCGATGAATTATTTACCACCTTAATGGGTGATGCGGTTGAACCTCGTCGTGCCTTTATCGAAGAGAATGCGCTGAAAGCTGCAAATATTGATATCTAGTTTTAGATTAAGTTAGATAAAAAAGCGGAGCCATGAAAATGGTTCCGCTTTTTTGTTGGCTAAAACAATAACGCTTATCCGCGTTGTCCGACCAATCGACACAGCATTTCTGTTACTAAATAGCTCTTTTCAAATGAGCTAACAGGTAAAAACTCAAAACGAGAGTGAAAATTCAGTGCACCAGTAAAATAGTTTGGTGTTAGTAATCCTCTTGCAGAAAGTGCAGAGCCATCTGTGCCGCCTCGCATTGGGATCACATTAGGTTGAATATCTAATTGTTTTAATGCCTCAAAAATAAGTTCGATAGCTGTGCGATCTTCCCCTATCGAATCACTGATATTGCTATACACATCGACAATCTCGTAATCGATTTGCGCACGAGGGTGGCGAGCTTGGATCAAAGCAACAGATTGCTTAATAAACTGTTTACGGGCTTCATAACTTTGTTTATCAAAATCACGAATGGCCATTTTAATCACCGCATTATCAGGGTTGGCGATTAAATCAGTGACATAGAAATAACCTTCGCGATGTTCGGTGTGCTCTGGTGTATCAAAGCGGTCAAAACAGCCAATAAAATCATGAGCAACACGAATTGGGTTTAATAATACGTTTTTCGCTGACATTGGGTGCGCAGTAATACCTTTTACAGACACTTTAATTGATGCCGCATTAAAGGTTTCATACACTACTTCGCCTAATGCACAGCAATCTATGGTGTAAGCAAAATCAACGTTGAAGCGAGATAAATCCATCAGTTTAGAACCGCGTAATCCAATCTCTTCATCAGGTACAAACGCAACATAGATATCGCCACAATCAAAATCAGCATGTTGAAGTTTATCCATTAACTCCATAACCACGGTGATCGCTGCTTTATTATCAGCACCTAATACGCTTGTACCATCACTGAAGATAATCTCTTCACCAATATAAGGTTCTGCTTCAGGGTGTTCTTGAGCTTTAAACCAGACATCCTTTTCTTTATTTAAGCAGAGATCTTTTCCTTCATAACGCAGTGTTTGAGGGTGAATATCAGGCGAAATACCCACATCAACAGTATCAAGGTGAGCAACAAACCCAACTTTAGGGGCATTGGGTTTAGTACCCGGTCTCATTGCATATAAAATGGCATGAGAATCGATATAGATATCTTTTAGTCCATAAGTTTCTAGCTCTTTAGCCAGTAACTTTGCTAACTCAAGTTGCCCTTGCGTGCTGGGTACAACAGAAGCAGATGCATCACTTTGGCTTTCAATTGCCAGATAACGGAAGAAACGCTGTTCTAACTTTTGACCTAGGGTGTTCATTATAATGTTGTTCCTAATACAGTTGTTTTTATAAGCGTGAGTTATGATGCCGGTTGCCATGTATATCCACTGTCAAAGCCAAGAGGAATATCGAGTCCCCAGAAGACAAACAGTGTTGTCGTTAACACAATAAGCAAGCCAATAGTGAAAGGGATCATCATTGAGCATAGTGTACCGATACCAGCCCCTTTATAGTATTTTTGGCAATACATCAAAATCAGTGGGTAGAATGGGAACATCGGTGTACTCACATTCATTGCGGAATCACTGACACGGAACGCAGCTTGCGTTAATTCAGGTGAAATTCCGACAGCCATTAACATTGGCACTAATACCGGTGCAATAACAGCCCATTTTGATGTTGCTGAGGTGATCATGATATTTAAAATAGCAGTCAGCAAAATCACACCTAATACCGTCATACCTGAAGGCATATTAAGCGTACGCAGTAACTCTGCACCTGATAGCGCTAATAAAGTTCCTAAATTCGAGTGTTGGAAAGAGTAAAGAAACTGAGCTGCAAAAAAGGCAAAAACGATAAATGGGATCAGCGATTTAGTGATATTTTCCATTGCTTTGACGATATCTTTTGTGGAAGCAAAAGACTTGGTCATATAGCCATAGATTAAACCGGGTACAGAGAAGAAGATAAACAGTAAAGGCACCACAATTTGCATAATTGGCGCTTTAGGGCTGGTTAAGCTCCCTTCTGGTGAACGTAATGGCGAAGTTTCTGGTAATAACAGGGCAAATAAACCAATTCCCATCAACACAACCGCCCAACCAGCAAAACGGAATGCGCGTTTTTCTATTGGTGTGATTTCACCCAACTCCGCATCCTTGGTATCAATCCCTGAAGAGACTGGGCAGTTTTTGTTTAACCAAGGCTCGACAATTTTTTCAGTGATATACCAACAAGTTAAAATAACACCAAATGTACCACCTACACTAAAAAAGTAGTTACATAAAACGTTAACGCTATATCCCGGAGCCATAATTTGCGCCGCTTCTTGAGTAAAGCTTTGCATTATTGGATCAATGATTGACGGTGTATAACTTGCGGTAAATCCACCTGCTAAACCTGCAAATGAGGCGGCGATCCCAGCTAAAGGATGACGACCACTAGCATAGAACATCATCGCAGAGACAGGCATAAGAATAACGTAAGCTGAGTCAGACGCTAAGTGCGCAACAATACCAACAAAGACAACCGTTGGTGTTAGCATTTTAGGAGAAATAAACGAAAGCATCTTTTTTAAAGCTGTTTTAATAAAGCCACTGCTTTCTGCAATACCAATTCCTAATGTTGCAACAATCGTTATTCCAAGTGGCGGAAAGCTAATGAAATTTTTTACCGCACTTGTCACAAATAATATGATTTCTTCATATTGAAACATATTAATAACGGTGATTTTCTCTTTAGTCACTGGATGGAAATAATCAAAATGTACAAAAGAGAGGAGAAATGAAAATATCCAGCAGATCACTAGGGCGTAAACGAACAGCATCGTAACATCAGGCATGACATTACCAATACGTTCTACTCGGTTTAAAAAACCTTTTTTATTGGGTTGTGTTTGTGTTGTCATATTTATAATGCATCTTTTTATAAAAGTAATAAAAATAACCATAAATAAATGACAATATAAAGTAAATTTATTTTTAAATAATAAGTAGTTACCGCAACCTCTCTTTAATAAAGAGAAAAGGGATAATATATTAGAAATTGTTATAATTGGATTTTCTTCGTCATTACTTTTCAGTTGTTAAAAAATACTTTATTTATTTTTGCGCTCTATTTTAAATAAAAATAGGTGAATTATTCTGAATAACCTGACTGAATTCTTTAGCGTTATTTTTGAAAGTATTGTAGGAAACGTATTTTATAAATCGCCATAAAATTAAAAATAAATAAAATATGAAAATTTAAAAAATAGTTTTGTGAAAAAAGAAGAGGAGGGGAAATAAGAAATAAAGCTAATAGCTATTGAGAATAAGAATACCAACCATTTCTATTTTCTAAAAATGGCCGATATTCCAAATAATTAATATTAACGCAGAATATTCAGCATACGACGTAAAGGCTCTGCGGCACCCCATAACAGTTGGTCACCCACTGTAAAGGCTGAAATAAATTCAGGGCCCATATTCAGTTTACGAATACGGCCTACTGGTGTGCTCAATGTACCGGTAACTGCGGCAGGTGTTAATTCACGTATAGTTAACTCACGATCATTAGGAATGACTTTTACCCAATCATTATGGCTTGCGAGTAACTGTTCAATCTCAGTAACAGGTAAGTCTTTCTTCAGTTTTAAGGTAAATGCTTGGCTATGGCAGCGTAATGCGCCAATACGAACGCAAAGACCATCCACAGGAATGATATTTGAACCTGTATTGAGGATCTTGTTAGTTTCTGCTTGTCCTTTCCACTCTTCGCGGCTTTGACCATTTTCTAATTGTTTATCAATCCAAGGGATCAAGCTACCTGCTAGAGGAACACCAAATTGTTCAGTGGGCATCGCACCACTGCGTGTAAAGTTAGTGACTTTACGTTCAATATCTAAGATTGCTGATGCTGGGTTTTCTAGCTCTTTAACCACTTGATTATGTAAAGAACCCATCTGTGACAGTAACTCTCTCATATGGCGAGCGCCGGCCCCAGAAGCCGCTTGATAAGTGGATACGCTTGCCCATTCCACTAAATTGTTAGCAAACAGACCACCTAATGACATCAGCATTAAACTGACGGTGCAGTTACCGCCGACAAAGGCTTTAATACCTTTATTTAAGCTGTCTTGAATATGCTGTCCATTAACAGGATCGAGAATAATCACGGCATCATCATTCATACGCAGTGCGGATGCTGCATCAATCCAGTAACCTTGCCAACCTGCTTGACGCAGTTTTGGATAGATTTCATTGGTGTAGTCACCACCTTGGCAACTAATAATAATATCGAGTGATGCTAAGGTATCAATATCATAAGCATCTTGCAGAGTGCTACGGTGATTACCATAAGCGGGTGCTGCTTCACCTAATTGAGATGTGGTGAAGAAAACAGGGTTTATCCCATCAAAATCACGTTCTTCAACCATTCTTTGCATTAAAACGGAGCCGACCATACCACGCCAGCCCACAAAACCAACATTTTTCATTGTAATTACCCTGTCTTTATCTGTAGGAATAGTGAGAGACCTCACACTAACCTGACAAAATATAGAGATGGGTGCAAGTTAATTTATTGATTATTTACCAAAGAATTAGAAGTGTTTCTTATAGTCTGCGTAGAGTTAACAAAAGAAAGCCACAGAACGAACAAATATCAATGAGTTGTTAAAAAAGAAAATGAACCAACCATAAAAGTGTAAGAATAATCTGCTATATCTTATTTTCTTTTTTAGGATAAATAAAAATATATTCTTGTTTAAGAAAATAGAGTAAAAATAGAAAAATGTAAAATAGTGTAATATATAAGAAAAACGTATTTACTTAGAGATGACTCCAAGCTTTATACTGAAAGTCATTATTCAATAGATGATGTATTTTCATAAATAAAAATAATGATGAATGTTCTTCATTTAATCTAAATTTTATTTTACCTTAATTAAAAGGCACTAGGAGGCGAAGATGGATATATCCACATTCATTCCATTATCTACATACTACTCATATTTAAAACGGTTTGTGATCTCACCAACCACGATGGGTACTATCGCGCCTTCATCTCGTTGGTTATGCTACGAAATGTTAGATAAACTCAATTGGCAACAGGACATTCAGGTTGCTGAGTTAGGTGCCGGTACAGGGGTTATTACTCAACAGATCTTAAAAAGAATGTCGTTGAATTCTTCATTAGATGTTTTTGAAATAGAACCCAGCTTTGCGACAGAATTAGATAAAATTAACGATAAGCGATTAAGGGTCTATACCGCATCAGCAGAAAAATTAAATAGCCATTATAATATGATTATTTCAGGGCTACCTTTTTTATCTATTCCTAAAAAAACAGGTTTAAAAGTTTTAAAACGCGTGCATAAAGAGCTATTAAAAACACAAGGTTGTTTTGTATTATTTCAATATACAACTCGATATGAAAAAACGTTATCTCGTTATTTTCATTTAGAAAAAAAATTGGTAATGCTGAATGTTCCTCCTGCTTGGGTTTATTATTGCACGCCAAAAAATAAAATAGGGTAAATGCAAAGCTTGTTCGACATTTATATTGCAAATAACAAATAAGAATAAATGTTATTTATTTAGATAATGTTTGAGCAAGCAAAATAATACTCTTTTCAATTTCAATAGGATCATGAGCCGCATACCCTAATAATACGCCTTGTTTTGGGTAGGTTTGGATGCAGTAACGGGATAAAGGCTGTATAGCTAATCCAATCTCTCGTGATTTTTTCACAATATATTCTTCTGTATAGCTAGCCTGTAACCAGCAGACAATATGGATACCTGAGTCTGTCGGTTCAACACGGAAAACATGAGATAGATGTGTTTTTATAGCATTAGTTAACACTTGATAACGTTCATAACAGGCTTTGCGTATTCGCCTAACATGACGTGCATAATGCCCTTGAGAAATAAACAGCGCCAATGTGGCTTGCTCTAAAAAGCCAGAATGTGAATCGGTATAGTATTTAGCGGCTTTAAAGGCATCAACTAAAGGTAAAGGAACCACTAAAAAGCCTAAACGAAATCCGGGATACATCATTTTTGAGAATGTACCAGCATAAATAACGCGCTGGTATTTATCTAATCCTTGGAGAGATTGAATGGGTTTAGAGTGATAGCGAAATTCACTATTGTAGTCATCTTCAAAGATCCACACATTATTGGATGACGCCCACTCTAACAACACAATACGGCGTGAAAGTGAGAGTGTATTACCCAAAGGGAATTGATGCGAAGGTGTCGTAAAAACAAGTTTTGCTTCAGGACACTTTTCTATTCCTTGAGAAATATCCATCCCATTAACATCCGAATTTATTGGATGTGATTTTATACCATAAGATGTGAAGATCCCCCGAGCACTGTCATAACCAGGATCATCTAACCAAACTGCATCACCTTCTTTTAATAATACTCTGGTGGTGAGATTAATCGCTTGCTGTGTTCCATTCACAATAATGATTTGTTCAGGTTGGCAAAAAAGCCCACGAGTTGATTGCATATATTGGCATATCATCTCTTTTAAAGGTGTGTAACCTGTTGGCGAATTAAATGTTGCGAGTGCTTTTTTCGATTGTCGCCAAACTCGCCCTAATAACCTTCCCCAAAGCTCATGTGGAAACAGATCAACACATCCAACGCCAACATGAAATATCGGATTATTATTGATATTGGGTTGTGATTGTTGCCAAAAAGCTTGTGCTTTTTGCATATTGGGGTTTAGTGTTTCTAATGGGCTTTCGATTGAGGGTGATGAAATAGAGTGGGTTGTTTTGATCCACTTATCCGAAATAATGGCATCAGGGATTGTACTTGCAACAAAAGTACCTGCACCGCGTCGAGTAAATAAATAGCCTTCATCAATTAAACGTTCAAATCCTGCAATAACAGAATTGCGGGAAATAGACATCATTTCAGCTAAGGTACGGCTTGACGGTAGACGACTACCTGATGTTAAGCGTCCATCTAAAATCGCTTTTCTAATCGCGTGATAAACCTGAGAACCAATAGGTCCTTCTTCTAAAACAAGGTTAGGGAAATAAGCTGTTTTTTTCTGTTTCATAAAGTGGACCCTATAAAAACACAAAAAGTGTACCTTATTGAGAACCAAAATTAAACGTACCATGACCACGATTAAAGGCAGGTGATACCTTTTTATAGCATTTATGAAAGTAGAAGGAAGTGAAGAGATGAGCACAACACCAATCGCTGTTTCAATTCAATTTGTTGAACAAGAGCATTATGCTCAATGGTTGCCACATTGGTTAAATTATCAAGCATTTTATAAAGTTGAGTTATCAGAAGAGACAACATTAAAAACATGGACACGTTTTTTTGATGAAAAAGAACCTGTTTATTGTGCTGTAGCGATGGAAGGTGAAAAGGTATTAGGCTTTGTACATTACCTTTTTCATCGTTCAACATGGGCAGAAAGTGATTTTTGTTATTTAGAAGATTTATTTGTTTCACCAGATACACGTGGTCGCCATGTAGGTAAACAACTTATTGAGTTTGTTAATCAACAAGCAAAACAGCGTAATTGTGCTCGTTTATATTGGCATACACAGGAAACTAATTTACGTGGTCAGCGCTTATATAATTGGGTAGCAGAAAAACCAGGCGTGATTGAATACCGTATGGCGCTATAAAAGAACGTTAGGTAGGACAGACAGGGTATAAAAGAGATGGCGATATTTACCATCTCTTTTCTGAGTTAGGGTGATTTATTAGATTTTGGGTTAATTAAACGCTTGTTGGCAATAAAACTCATTGCCAACTTTTTTTGCTTCTTCACAAGCTTGTTGCATTAATTCATCTGCTTTTTGTTTGTTTGGCTCGATAATATAATATTGACCAGAGAACATAAAAGAAGCCATTGCTTGAGCAAATCCTTCAAAAGTCATTTCATTAGCTTTTGCAAACCACATATTCGCTTTTTCAGTATCTACAGGCACATTACCAACTCCACTATAAAGAACACCTAGCCAAATCGGAGCGTAAACAAGCTCTGGTTGATGAGTTGTTGCAGCTTCTTCTAATAATGTAATTGCTTTTTTGTAATCTGTTTCACCAGATAAAGGTGCTATAAGAGCCGTTGCTAAACTTATTTTTCCTCTTATGCTTCCTTTATTTGCTGCGATTGTTGCTAATTTTCTCGCTTCAACATAATAATTTTTAAAGTAAGGGTCCGCATTAAATAAATAGAGATCAGCAAGTAATGCATAGGCATCAGCATAGTCGTTTTTTATTGCCTCATTTGCCCATAATTGGGCATTAAGAACATTTTTTTCGACACCTGTTCCCATTAAATACATTTCAGCTAATTGATATTGAGCTGGTGCATTGTGATTTAGTGCTTCTTTGCGAGTATCTTCAAATTTTCTTTTGTCTTGCTCTTCAAAATTAGCATGTAAAGAAAAGGAGAAAAAAAGTGTAATTAGGCTGATAAAGGTCGAAATATATTTAATAAGTGTCATGTAGGGTACCGTTTGTAATGATTTTGAAAATCTTACCAATAATAATGGTATAAAAGCAGTTTATTTCTTCGACTTAATCAAATAAATAACAATATTGGGAGCGCGATAATGGCGATTGACCTTAGCAATCTTGTCACAGAAAGTAGAAATCATAACAGTGAAAATATAGACACGCTTTCAACCTTCGATATGCTAAAAGTCATTAATAATGAAGATAAAAAAGTGCCATTAGCCGTCGAGAAAACGTTACCTGAAATTACTCAATTGGTTGATAAAGTTGCGATTGCTTTTTCTCAAGGTGGTCGTCTTATTTATTGTGGCGCCGGTACATCGGGGCGATTAGGGATTTTAGATGCCAGTGAATGCCCTCCAACTTATGGTACACCTCATGAAATGGTGATTGGATTAATTGCTGGTGGACACAAGGCTATTTTTCAAGCTGTCGAGAATGCAGAAGATAATACTCAATTAGGCGAACAAGATTTACGCCAACTTAATTTTAACGAGAAAGATGTTTTAGTGGGTATTGCTGCAAGTGGTAGAACACCGTATGTGATAGGTGCTTTGCAGTATGCGAAATCATTAGGTGCAACAACAGGGGGGATAAGTTGCAATCCAGAAAGCCCGATTGCCAAACTTGCTGACATTGCCATTACACCTATTGTGGGTGCTGAAGTGGTAACAGGTTCATCGCGTATGAAAGCCGGCACAGCACAAAAACTTATCTTAAATATGATAACAACAGGCGCGATGATAAAAATCGGCAAAGTTTTTGGTAATTTAATGGTGGATGTTGAAGCGACTAATGCCAAATTGGTTGAACGCCAAATTCGCATTGTAATGCAAGCAACTGAGTGTGAAAGAGCTATAGCTGAAGAAGCATTATCACAATGTCATCGTCATTGTAAAACGGCGATTTTAATGATCTTAGCAAATGTAGATGCACCGCAAGCCACACAGATGCTTAATCAAAACAAAGGATTTATTAGAAAGGCGTTGGGTGAGTGATTTAATGTATAATTTATAAAAATGAAGCCAATAAAAATTAGAAACTTATTATAAAAAAGCCAGCAAATACAAGGTATCTACTGACTTAATGATGGGCTGTAAACCGCTAAGAAATCTTACTCAATATTTTGAATTTGCTCGTGGATTAGAATGTGTGTTCCAATAAAAATCAACTACTTAGGTTGATTTTTTGCCGTGATTCAATCTTCACACTTACCAGTTCACTCACCATTTGGCAAAAGTGAAACAATACCAGTTTAGAGCATCATTCATGCACAATCATACAGCAAGACTTGCCTTTATTCTGTTACTTCTGCATCCATGCCAACAGGTCCGACAACAGCCATACTGTACTGCCGCCAACTCTTTTCCTTTTGGGTACTTGACCAGCTTTTTCTAGTCTCCACCAGGTTGTTCTGCTGATCGATGTAATGCGCTCTCGCTCGTTCTCTTTTACAAAACGTTCGGACTCACGATAGTCGCTGAGGAGTGCTCCACGCTCGTCTGCTCGCGGGGGAGAGAATCGGTTCACCTGTGTCATGAGGCTTCCCCTTGCTTGTTACGCAGCAACCACTGGTCTATTTCTGTGCGCTTGAAGTAGACCCTTTTTCCCATCGGCTTGAAAAACGGGATCTCTTTCTTGGATGTCAACTTGTAAAGGTACGAGGTGGACAGGCCTGTGTAGATGGCACAGTCATTAATGGTCATGATTTCTTTCGCAGGAATGGCCATTGATTGGATTTTTTCCAGCATGGATACCAGTTGATTCTCGGTCATAATCTTTCTCTTGGGTGGTCAGGAGTTGTTGTTATTTTCTCCTGATCACCTTTCGAGGCTGACCTCTGGAATTGCCTTTTTTGGACAATTTGAGCGTTATTTGGCTCAGTGCTTATCCCGCTTACTGTAAAGGTACAGACTACCTATAGTGACTATTGTAAAGAAGGCAAATAATCCCAAAATCCCCCAGATCAACGGCGTCATCCGTCATTCCTCTCGTTATCTAATATCTATCGTTTATAATAGCTTGGTCTTAAAAGGAGGTCATTATGGCAAGAACGTTAGAGCAGATTCTAGAGCAGGAGAAACCAGATGTTGTTCAGCAAGCTAATGAAAAGGCAAAGGAAATTATAAAAGATATTGATGAGAAGGCTGAGGCGTCAGCCGCTAAGGAGCAATCCGACGGCTGACGATGAAGTGGATATAAAAACTTTTCTAATCTCTAGTACCCGTTTAACTTATGGCCTCACGGGCACAAAGCCGTTTAATTATCTACACCTTTAAAAATAAAGGCGCCCTCATGTTCAAGCTGCTCCAGCTCAGTAGAAAATGCCTCCTCAAGGTTCAGTTCTGCCTGAGCGGTACGTTTCTTACCATTAAAATAAGCCCAGAACGAATTGATAAAAAACTCCTTCTGCAATTTAGAAATCATAGGCTTAACGCCGTCCTGATAAATAATTGTCGGCTTTTGTGTCATCCAGTCGTGCCACTCAATCTCAACCTTACTCAGCACTTGAACAATTAGAGGCTTAACATCCTCAATAGCACTCAAAACTTCTTCATCCTCTGCGCAAGGGTGCGCTGATATAGGAAGAAGAAGGCCTTGGATTGTCTCTTGAGTTGACCAAGCTTGCTCGGAATAAAAATACTCTTTTTTTTCAAAATCAAGATGTAAATGATATGCCATGACCAATCTCCAATTTGTTTAACACAGAGCTATTTTTACTCATAAATTAGTCATAGTTGGCACGCCAAAGTGCCCATTTTGGACAAATCGGTCACTTTTGGTACTAGAAAACTTTCACATGTGAAAGTTTTTAGCCGGTTTTAACTCAGGTTCTTCCACAACCTTGACCTTGCGTCCAGCCGGTGCATAAAACAGATACCATCCCCCAAACTCAGTGGTTTGTTCCGCTAGAACATCTCCCTTTTCAGCGTCAACGAGAGCGACTCGAATTCCGTCTCGATCAAGCTGGCCTTCAACTTCTCTAATTTCAGTTAACGGTAAACGTAACCTATTTACTCCGCCTCTAATCAATCTTGTTGATTCAACTGCTTTGTAACGAGGGGACAAGTTAAAGCCGCTACCTACCTGAATGGTGTAACTTTGATAAGGTGTGAGTGAACCAATGATGGCTGGTGTTACTACTTCCCGCCCAGCGACTGTTGCTTTAATGCCTTCAACTTCTGGCTCAGATGGTTCACAGATGCCGTTAAGGTTTAAATCTTCACAGGTTGATAGCTCCAACTGAGCTTGATTTCGCTGAGGCGTTCTTGAGAATCCCGTGCGGCCAAAGCTACCACTGATTGATAAAGTAATGTTGTTACCCCCACCAGACAAATGATTGAACGAAGCTGACACAGTTGCAAATTTCCAGTTCCAAAGATCAGAACGTAGGCTTTGTTGCTGACCTTCCCACCCATGACCAAAATTGCTTGCCGTGTAGCGGTAGGTGATCCGCCCCAAGCTGAATCGTTTTGATACCTCTCCACTGAAGCGTTCTATATCTCCAATACCATCAAGATCTTTATTTTCACGCTCATAAGACGCCAAAACCTGCCAACCTTCTGCCATGCTAGCAAGCATCCGCCCTCCAAAGATGTTGGATCTGACACCATTGGTTAAACGATTCGAATAGTATGGAGATAAAGAAATTAATGTATTCAGTGCCTCAATGCGCGTGCTGTGATACGTGCGTAGCGTCGTTTCCTGAGTTTCATAGCCGTCGTGCGTGCGGGAGGAGTACTGAATAGTTGGTTGAAACAGAGAGCGTGATGAAACACTAACAGAGCGTAATTGATAGTTGTCTAAATCACTTAGTTGTCCAAAGATCGAAAGATCGTCATCCTGCCAAGAACCGCTCAGAGCGTATCCACTACTGCCATACCAAGCAGGCTCAAATGAAAAGTTATCACTTGAATATAAAGCGGAAAAATACTGTCTTTCCTGCTCATCCTGACCAGCGAAAAGTGACAATTCACTGGTCATCCCGTAGCTCAAGCGTCCAATTAACTTGCTTTCATCAGTGGTTGGAGACTTGCCTAGAGCCACTTGATAGTTGAGCCCTCCTACGGGTGCAAGTCGTCCCGAAATGGCTCTTTCTACTGTTTTGGTGTCCGTTGTGCCATCGGGCAATACAGCGTCAAATTTATATTGATTATTGCTGTAATCCAGTTCGATTTTGTAAGAGAACGGCTCACTATCCAGAACCAAGGATTGTAAATAGGTCCCGTCACGGTATACATCTACCCTTGTTCCAACAGGCCAATAAAGCTCAATTTGGTCATTAGAAAATGATCCAGTGGCAAGGCTACTTTCATTCGTGAGTGAGAAACCATCCAGCCCGTAGCGCTGAACACGACCGACTTCAATGTCTTTGACGTTGCTGTTCTCCTCGTCGTGCCACTGGCTGGAGAAATATGACTCTTGCCCTCCTAGTCCAGCTCTAATATCTGCATCGAGGTTTCCGACTCGGCCTGTTCCCGTGATGCTCCCCGAAATATCACCTTTGCTTTGATAGGTGAGAAAGTAGTCAAAGGATTTTACATCGAGACTGGATACATCTGGCTCAATTGTAACCTCTGGGTTGACCTTTCTGGCTTTGGCTACGCTGTTACGAGGGTAAAAGTAGATGGTTTGTTCTGACCAAACAATTTTGGCATGACCAATGTTGTTTAGCCTTTCCAAGGGAAGTGATGCTGTTGTGTTTACACCAGCTGCTTGCCATAGCCCTGGCTCAGCCGTGATGCTATCTACTTCACGAGAAACAAGGTATTCCCCCTTGTTTTGTCCGTTCACGACAAACTTCATCAGGTAGTCATCCGCACGAGTTGGTGAAGATGTGAGTGTGAAAGCTGCGGCCAACAAGACTGTGGGCACAAAAACTTTCACATGTGAAAGTTTTTTCTTCATCGAGAAACCTCCCTCACCGGGAGTCTCAGCGTGATTCTTGAGTGAACGCCTTGTTTTTCTTCGCTTTGTACGGCATAGGAAAATGCCATCTTTGCATTTTGAGATAAGACTTTCCCATCTCTCTCTCGTGCTTTTACTACTTGCCGCTCTCCTGGCAGCAGTTGGAAGCGTCGGGGAAATACTTGTACCCCATCTGGTGGGGTGATTTTCACTATTATTGGCGAATTTAGGGTATTTGATACTGGGATTTCAGTCGTTGACTTACGACTGATCTCTACGTCATGGGCTTTAAGTTGAAATGCAGTCGCGGGTGCTGATAGAAGAACTGCTAGCGTCACCATCATGATTGAATTAGTAAAGGGCTTCATGAGGACCTCAGTGAATAGCAATGGTCAGGGCCAACGATTTGCTGGCCCTGACACTTTGGAATTATTGGTAATCGACGGTGATATCGACCGTTCCGGAAAAGGTCCCTTCTTCCCATGCACTGAGCTGCATGAATCCTGATGAGGCTGTGGCGGGTTGGCGATACGACCAGGCGATATAAAGCTCGCCAGAAGATGAAGTAGTTGATGTAACTGGTGCCGCGTTTATACCGACGCCTGTACTTGTTTTGGAAATCGCATCTGCGCAGTCAACAGTTGAAGTAGTTAGGTTGATTTTTGGTGTTCCAGAGAAGCTTAAGGTTGCTCCACCCGGCGCTGTGGGATTTGACAGGTTAGTGATGGTAATCCCGACCGATTTATCCATATCTCCTGTCACTTTTAAGCAGCCGGGCTGTACTGTGTCCTCCGGATTTTGCGCCAGATAAGTCGCCCAACTTTTTAAAGAGAACCCGCCTGTTGGGGCGGCTCCGGGCAGGCGTTCCAACGTCATCGTGTACGGCTGAACTTCGACCACAGACAAAGCTGGCGGTGTTGCTGAAATTTGAGAAGTTCCCGTCCCTGTACCAGCAAAAGCGGCAGCGGACGACAGGAAAATAACGGTAGTGAGGGTGGCGTATTTAAAAATTTGCATTTGTTATATCTCCATTTTGAATAGAAAATGCGTTTTCGCATGGAGAATTGTGTATTCAGAAGACTGACATATACGCACGCCAAACTGCCCTTTTTGGACAAAATGGAAAAAAGATTAGGGTTACGAGAATTACGGTATTATCGTAATTATGATAATTACAGTAATGGAAATTTGTTCTGACGGAACAAACTTAACTGAATGAAATGATTGACTAATTTTGGCTTTGGAGTTGTTGACAACTCCCTTCTTCTTGCTATTATTTAGATAGGTAGCTGGCCTTTAAACAGCATATTATTTTAGCTGAGTTCAACTCAGCCCATTCAAGTAGCCTATTCACAATTTGTGATTAGGACATCAGGAAGGCATGGGGTCTTTACCTGTTCATCGTTTAACACTTTGAGCGGGGGCTTTATGCAATCCAACATCTTCAAACCATTACCATTTTTACCAGCTCGACATCATCTTAACCGATGGGCGTTTGGCTATTACCTTGTAAAAAAAGGGTTTTCTACTTGCATTGTCATGGAGGAAACATCCTTTACTTATAAGCAAATCAGAAAAATAAGAGAAGATTTAGCCATCAAGGAGCGTCGCCGAGCGAGTTATGGGCAGGATATCCTGTCAAAGGAGGATTGGATAAAGTACTCGGCGGCAATTAATGTTTATGTTGAACTTAGTGAAAAAATGGCTCACATGGAAGCTGTTATAAAAGCATGTGAGTGGTTAAGAAGTGAAAAAGACTTTGATATATCTGGCTTTTACAAAGCATGTAAAGAAATAAAAAGTGGTGAGGCTTTTTTTGTTGAATGTGTACATTGTCAGAGTGAAGTTTTTAGTGGGCCTGGATTGAGAGATAAAGTTGTCAGTAAATGCTGTCCTACTTGTGGAAAGAGTAATTGGGAGCATCCCAAAGCAGATCATCGCATTGGACATATTGCTACCTGTCCTAAACCTGGTGACCAACAACCGTTGTTTTGAGGAGATTTGTTATGTACACACAAATTACCAAGGTTGAAATGATTATTGCTGGCACAGTAATCGCAAGTTTGTTTGGAGTGGACATTATTAAAATTGTTGGCAAGATTGTGTCAGCAATCCTTGTATCCAGCTTTTAATCGCTTGCGGTAGCTGGCCGCTATATAAAAACAGCATACTAATTTGGGTCAGCGGCCATAGTTTCCCGCCGCAAGTCTCCCCATATGGCGCAGGGAGGCGGACATTACCTGAGAAATCAGTATGCTCTCATGACTCTCGTGCAACAGCGAGAACCCGCGCCTCAACCATATACTGTTGAGGTTTGTCATGAACGTACAAATTCACCCTTCTTATTTCCGCAAGATTGTTTCGTCGGAATCATTTTCATTGATGCTCGATGTGGCGGCTGCAAGTGGCTATTCTTCTCATCGTGCTTATGTGTGCTTATCCATTGCTCGTGCAACAAAACTGTCCACCGCATGTGTAAATCTAGCCGTAGAAGCTGAAATTAATCGTCGTATCAAGACATCCTCTATCCAAGCTGCAAAAGCTGGAGGTGTTGCATGAGCGAATTCATGGAAAATTTTTCGTGGCTCGACCTGCGACACGCCGTAGAACATGAGCCTGCCCCGCTCGATTTTGTATTGCCAGGTTTCAAATCAGGTACTGTGGGGGCACTTGTATCGCCTGGCGCGACAGGGAAAACGATGCTTGCATTACAAGCTGCCATCACAGTATCAGGTGGCCCTGACATGCTTGATTTCTCTGGCATGGACACAGCATGGCAGCGAACTGCTGGCCGAGTTGTATTCCTCACAGGTGAAGATCCATCCGATGTGCTTAATGGGCGTTTTTATTCCATCGGTGAACGCCTTAAAGAAATAGAGAAGGAAACAGTATTTACTAACCTACATGTCGCTCCCCTTGTTGGCTGTGGCGTGGATGTGATGACGATAGAATGGCGGCGCTGGCTTGCCAACGTCACTCGTAATGCACGGCTAGTCATCTTTGATACGTTGCGGCGCTTTCACAAACTGGATGAGAATGACGGCGGCCATATGGCTGGACTGCTAGCCTACATGGAACAACTTTGCCGTGAGAACTCAACAACAGTGCTATTTCTTCACCACACCAGCAAAGCTGGAGCACTGAATGGTGGTGATGCTCAGCAAGCCAGTAGGGGCAGCTCAGTTCTGACAGATAACGCTCGATTTCAGGCGAATTTGATCGGAATGACTCTAGAGCAGGCTAAACAATTCAACATCGATGAAAATTGCCGCCGTAACTTTGTACGACTGTCATTCCCAAAGATCAATTATTCCGCACCGATAGAAGATCGATGGTTCCAAAGGGGTCCTGGGGGTGTGCTACAACCAGCGCAGCTTTCGTATGGGGGCTCTTCAAAATCGACGATGAAGGAGAAATATGGGAAGCCGCGTTTAAGCAAAGTTGTTGGAGGTGATAATGACTGGTAATGAAGTCGTGCCTACCAGCACAGTATTACAAGCGCGAGTCATGTTATATCAGCCGTCGTTACGCCCAAGGGAAATGCAAGGCGATTGGATCACAACATCGTTCGGTCGTTGTCGCGTCAATGGCCGCTTAGGGCAACGACATGCTGATGTGGTTGAGGCAATAATGTACACAGCAGAGCGTAAGAGAGAGATTTCTGACGGGGGTATTGAGTTATTGGTTGACCCCGCCAAAGTCCGTCGAATTTTGTCTGATCATAACTACAGTTTGTCTCGTCTACAGTCGTTGTTAAAAGACCTTAGAAGTGCAACAGTTGAAATTGTCACGCCAGAGTTTGAGCTGTCAGGAGATCGGATTATTGGTGGGCTGATCGATCACGTGATCCCTTCACCTAAAACGCGTTACAACCCACTTACAGGTGGTGAGCGCCACCTCTGGCGAGTAAGACTAGGCATTGCTCTAGTAATGCTCCTAGAGCGAGACCTCAATCTATACTACTCACCTGGACCTATAGCACGACTTCAACATGGGGTTAGTCAAGCTGTAGCTCGTCATGTGTTAACCCATCAAAACAATCCAAGTGGTGGCTGGTACACTGACACTCTACTGCGAGCTGTGTATGGACAGAATATTACAAGCATGGATCTGCGCAATGGCCGACGACGGTTGAAGGAAGATAGAGAGGGTTTAAAGATGGTGGGCATTGAGTTATGCGAAACCGCAACTCGGATAATGCGTGCCACAGCGGCCTGATTGGATTTATTGTGCTGAGAAGATGCTGAGAAAAACGTGTCACAACGGCCCGATAGCGTGTCACTGCGGCCCGATAGCGTGCCATAGTGGCCCGGTTGTGTGCCACAACGGCCCGATTTTGGCAGTATCTTTAGGATATTCAGTATATTCAGGGCGGCATAGCCTTCCGCCTTTATGGCGTTCGGCTAACCGCTAAGCTCTCTGGCCTTGCAAAGCCTTTCCCCTTACCATACTGGCTAGGGGGATTCTTCGAACTTCTCAAACGGTTGAAAAGAATGCTGAAGGGCGGTAAATGATCGCCCTTTATTCGCTAGGCTCTGTAATTTTCACGCCTTATATTTTCTTGTAATTCAATAACTTGAAATCTGAAGTTACTATATTTCTCACTGACCAAATGGAGCCTTTTCTCTGTAATGTCTGAGATTTTATTAAACCCCATTTTTCTTGCTAGATGTTTGACTGGAATTTCACAGTCAGATTCCATCAGAATACATCTTCTTTTCGCGCTGTCAGTTTCATTCAGTTCCGCAACTGCGTGAGCAGTCGTCCCCGAACCAGCAAAAAAGTCGAGGATAAGGGCATTATCAGATGAGCAAACATCAATTATTTTTTTTATGTAAGAAAGTGGTTTAGGCGTATCAAACACCTTCCCGCCGAATAGCTTATTAATTTCATTTGTAGCTCTCTCTGTGTAGAAGTCCGTCTCACTCCAAAGAGAGCGAACTTTCGTTCTCTTTTCCTTCGCAGCATCTCCAGAGTAATTTTTTACGTAAATAACTCCATTTTTACTAGCGTAAAGCTGCCAAGCTCTTTCTCTCGCAGTGTCGGCTCCCCAGAGCCAGCGTCTATCGATACCTTTTGAATCTACGGGATAGGTGATCTTCCATCCATCAACAGGATCAACTGAAACCTCCCCACTTTCAGGATTATAATAAAGTGGGTAGAACATATTTGGTCTATCTGATTTTAGGCTAGCTTCCCCCTTCTTACGGAAAAGTCCATCGACGCGATATTTACCAAATTTATCTTGCTTATCGTAGCTTGTTGCATCAGCCTGGCCGCGAAGATATGCTTTGTCCGATTTTCCATAAATCATCAAATACTCATGGGCGGATGCAAGATTCTTTTTGCTTCCTTTACCATTTTTCGATCTACATACGATTACATTACCGATGAAGTTTTCCTCTCCAAAGATGCAATCCATAAGTATCTTAAGGTAGGCGCATTCATAGTCATCAATACTAATAGCTATAACGCCTGAGTCCTTTAATATCTCTCTAGCAGCAACTAGACGAGGCAGCATAAACATCATCCAACCCGAGTGAGTACCAAAATGCCCACTAGAATCAGATTTCCTAGAATCATTGTATAGAAATTTCGAGCCTGTATTGTACGGAGGATCAATGTAACAAAAGTCCACAATCCCAGAGCGGTGTAACGCCATTTCTTTAAGATATGGCAAGTTGTCGCCAACAAAGAGGGTTGTGTCAGCTTCGCGCAGTTCTTGTACAGCATCGCAGACTTCCCTCTCACGAAGAGGCAGGTGATGCTGAGGCTCAAACCCAAGATCTCTCTCTAACTTGCTGATTTTTAAATCTATTATTGATAACATGTCAAACCCTCTCTATTCGGGCTATTATAGCAAGATTTAGTTCTAATTTTAACAGAAGGATAAAGGATGCGGCTTCGTACTAAAAATCTTGAAACTTCGGAGCAGTTAGCGGAGTTTGATCAATGGCTTACTGCGAAGCTCGAGAGAATCAAAGATAGTGAAAAATTCAACACTGAGATAAATTCTCTCTGCGAGTGTATCCAATCGATATCATGTTACCTTGATAACTTCTCTAGCTATCAATCGTGCAATATTGAGAACTTGTGTGATGCAGTAATAAGTGCCAGCAATGAACTAATTGTTGGTGAATCATTTATTGATGATGAACAAAATATAGCTAATTTTTATGAATCATTTTTTAATCTGCTATTTTTGACGTCTGGTGCTACAGATAATAACCTTAAAAATCACTTTCTTATAAAGCTGAAAGAAGATGATATAAAACCTCTGATTCCAAAGAGAGGTTCGTCATCAAAGGTGGTTAAGTATCGGTTGAATGAAATTCCATCAACAACAAAATCTGATTTTATTGCAAAATCTCTAGCCTCATGCTTTGTCGGCTCTCACACAAAATATGCTTCCTCGGTTAGAACAGAGCCTGTGTTTGACTTGAAACTTTATCTACGAATATTGCTTAAAGAGTATACAAGCCTTATCCTGGAAGATTATGAAGAAGCAATGCAGTTTTGGGCAATTTGCCGCTCTTATATGGACTTGAATAGGCTTCCGAGCGAGTTACCACTAGGAAAATATCTTCTTAACTCTTGTACAATCTTCAAAGTCAGAGGGAGTGTGTCTGCTTCTGGTGGTCACATTACAGAAGATATTCTTCGAGAAAAACTCGTAGGAATGGGCCTTCGCCCTAACTCTGACTTCAACGTTAATGATGTAACCATAGGCGAGGAAGAAATTGTTGAAGATGGCAAAAGGAAAAAGAAGACACGTGCATATGATTTTATACTTCCATATAAAATAGACGGCTGGGAGCCTAGGCCTAAGCTATTTATTCAATCACAGTTTTATGCGGGTGATTCTGGAAGCGTTTCTCATAAAGTTGTAGACCAAACACAAAGCTCTAGAACATTCACTTTAGAGAAATATCCATCCGCTAGATTTGTGGAATATCTTGATGGCGCAGGTTATTACGCATCATTACGTGGCGACCTTGCTCATATGTTGTCATTTGAAGATACTGCCTCTTTTTTCCAAGTGAAAAGCATTTTAGTAAGGTTGCGACGAGAGTTACAAAATATTGAGTTTCTAACTCCTGTAGAGTTTGAACACGCAATTCTAATGAGTGAAGATGGCTCAAAAGAATCTGTTACTTTCGCACTAAAAGAAGATGGTTATCCGGTCGAAGAAATAAATCGGATAGCGTCTGTATGTAATGATCATGGTTATGTTTTAGAAAATGGAAATAGGTTGGAAATTGTTCCGAGTAGAATAGACATAGCCAGAAGACTGTTAATTTTGGATGTCGCTGCGAATAATTCATACGAAATAACCGATGTTCAAAGAGCGACTCTTAAATACTTGCTTGTACCTGGCTATGGCGCAAATCAAGCTATACTTGAGTCAGAACTGTCTCATCTTGTTTGTTCTATATGCAAACAATGTTTAATCACAGCACCAGTTTTCTCTGATGATATTGAATGGCTGTTAGATGAGGGGGTCTTTAAGCGACGGTAGTTAAAATAGAAAATATTGTAGGCTAAGCAACTCATTTTTAGTGTTGCTTAGCGTTTAACAAAATCATTTATTTTTCACGTCACTAATTACAGAACTCTATTTAGAATTTGGATCGATAGCTGATATCCAAGCTGTTTTCTCTAAGAGTTTTTCAAGTTCTTTAGCTGATAATCCTTCCACATGAATGGTTTTGTGTTCCTTAGTTGTGATGATTACCTTACGGCCATTCCTGGCTTTTATGAATGCTATCAGTACTGCGGCAATTGATGCCCAAGCACTTGCATTTAAGGCTACCTCAAGAATGCCAGATGAAGCTAGGATCTCTCCTGAACGTTGTTGCTTCATGGACCAATTAAGACCTTCTTCCCTCAAAAGCGCGGTTACAGGCTGGAAACTGCTTTTAAAAACGTGAATTTCAAGTACAGCCATAGCCATATAGTCACTCCTTAGTCATTCATTGTTTCGATCATACTTCTACTAATACCCAGTTACACACAAAAAACAACCAGTAGGGATATTTTTGATGACTTTGAGGTCTAGGGGGGGGCCTAACCTTTCAGAATGCAACCGAAACACCACCAATAGGTGGCTTTTCGATGACTCTGAGGGACTGAGACGGCCTAAACTCTGCTGAATACCACCAAAACACCACCAATAGGTTGCTTTTCGATGACGACCAAGGAAAGTTGTGGCTGCGCTACATCAGAAAGCCATCAAAAGGTGGTTTTTGGATGATACCTGCCTATTTTTACCTAGCTTCTTATTTGTCCAAATTGGGCAGTTTGGCGTGCCAACAATGACTCCCCTCTAAGTAAAAATAATCCTGATTTTAATCAATCAGGAGATAAACCAATGAAATTGATCACTTTAACTACTGCGCTCGTCGCTGTCGGTATGCTGGCTGGTTGTACAACCAAAAGCATTGATTCAATCACGATGCACCACTACTTCCTTAATGCCCGCGACCTGTTCGTTATTGACGAAAAAAACGGAAATGTGTCATGCATCGTGTCTCACGATACTGGCAACTCGGATCAATTTAAGAAAGATCTTGGTGAGATTCGGGAGACCATTTACAAGTATCAGTGTGACTCCATAGTGATTCATGGCCGGTATCTTAATCCTGAAGTTAAATTTCAATGGGATAATCGAGGTAAGAGACCTGTTTGCTCAGTAACATTAAAAGCTAAAAATGAAGGTAAACATGGTTTATGGCCAGATGAACCAGCAGCCATCAGTCGGTCTTATGAATCAATGGCGGAGCTCAATTTACCAAACTGTGATTCCATTGATATCCGATGGCAGGAGGCTAAGTGATGCGTAATCAATTTAGTCTTAGCAACCCTTATACCTGCCTGCATTGCTGCGGTAGCAGCTATCTAAAAATATTAGAGATCGCTGCTGAATCTAGTACCGCCGTTGATGCAATCAATACCATAGCTTCTCAGTTGGCAGTTTTGGCAGCAGAGCGACGCGAATATTCTACCAGAAAACTAGCGGAACTATTTTCTTCAATCACCCCGAGCTTAGCGCTCGGGGACCCCATCTCACAGCAAGAAAAAACCGTGCTTTGCCCGGATTTTTCTCCACACCCCACTCACCGCGAGTGGTCTGTCTCATCCGGCGCAGTAGCGCCTTCTGAGGGGACTCCCTGCACCTCTGTACACACAGAGTTGCAAGGGAGTTACACGCAAGAGAATCAGGGATAAGGGGGACTACAATGGGAGTTTCTAAGGCGTATCGCGTACAAATATATCCACCTAGGCAAGTACATATTTTGTTGAAGGAATTAGCTAAAGAATCGGGGCAAACGGTTAGTAAAACGGCGGTGTCTTTGATCGAACAGGCGTTAAATAATGACTCAACATTGAGCGAAATCAGAAATGTACAAGTGGATCAGAAGGAGATTTATCAGCAGTTAATTAACCTGCTGTCGATCAACGTGGCAACCACAGATTTTCTGCTCAAAAAGACCTGCTCTGAGGATGAAATGGCTGAGGCTAAACAGGTCATTTCAGCGCGCACAAATGCTCTGCGTTCTCACTTTATTGGAGGGGACGATAATGGCAACGATTAGAAAAGGTCGAGTCGGTGACTTTGTTCGTGGTGCGGACACATGGCTTCATAGCCAGCAGATGTTGTTATTCAGCGGAGTTTGGATCTTTCTGCCTGGTGTTTTGTTGGCGATTGTCGGTGGCCTGTTATACATCGGGATAGACGCTGATAAATGTGTCTTGCAAAACGCTAATACATATATTTGGGCACAATTGAAGGGACTAGTACAACCATTTTCAAGCGTAACTGTAGGAACCTGTGTTGCCCTAGATGGGCGCGACTCTCTGCCATCCTCTGTGGTGATAAATGAACCACTATTCCGGGAAGCTGCTGTTAAGCTTCTCAAATCCTTTGGATGGGCTTTCATTTCGCTCTTTGTATTGTACTTGCCTATTGGTGTTTATCTTGTTGTGAAGGCAGTTAAGAGAGGTGAGGAGATCAAAGAAGACAAATATATTCGAGGTGCGAAACTTGTTTCAGCCGAAAAATTGAAAGGAGAAATCGTAGAAAAGCATGGTGTTTCTGATTTAACCCTCGGCGATTTCCCTTTACCCACAGGATTTTCAAAAAAGCATGCCTTGATTAGTGGCACCACCGGGGCAGGTAAATCTACAGCACTTACTCATTTGCTTAAAGCTATTCGCGCTCGTGGAGACCGAGCCGTGGTGTATGACAAGAAAGGCGAGTTCGTAGAGATGTTCTATCGGGACGGAATTGATCACATACTCAATCCGGCAGATAGCCGCTCACACCAATGGACTCCATGGGAAGAAATGGCCTCACCATTTGATGCAGACTGGATAGCTGAGACACTTTTACCTAGTTCTAATAGTAACAGTGGTTCTGATAAATTCTTCACATCCGCAGCCAGAGCAGTTGTTTCTGCCGCACTTCAGAATTTATATCTAGACGGACCGAAGTCATTGCTTTCACTTCTTCGGGCGACAGCGTGGAATGATCTTGAGTTACTCAAAGAACTAGTTGCAGGTACTCCAGCAGCGACATATTTCAATGAAGATAACGAGAGAACTCTCGAAAGTATTCGTTCAACCATCGTAGATGGTGTTCGTCCACTTCGCCTGTTGAAAGAAGAGAATAAAAAGGGGTTCTTTTCTATAAGAGATTGGATAGCAGAAGGCGATGAACCTAATGCCGATGATAGTTGGTTATTCTTACCAGTACGTGAATCTGAAATAGAAATACAGAAACCTCTCATCTCAACGTGGATACAAGCTGCGGCCAAAGGGTTGATGGCGCGTGGGGTTAATAACGAGCGAACTCTTTGGATTGTTGTCGATGAGCTACCAAGCCTCAAAAAAATTCCTGCTCTTTCAATGTTGATGGCCGAAGGGCGGGGCTTCGGTGCGGCTGTTGTTTTGGGTATTCAGGAAATAAACCAGCTAGAGGAAGAGTTTGGAAGAAATACCTCTAAAACCATACTTGGCCTGTGCTCCACACAGTTTCATTTTCGTTTGAATAATGCCGACACAGCTGAGTGGGTCTCCAAAGTACTTGGTGAAGCTGAGCGTGAGGAAGTTGATGAAGACTTAAACTACTCCGCCGATGACATTCGAGACGGTGTTCGGGTCAGTTCTAAACGCCAAAACCGAAAAATTGTTCTTCCCAGTGAAATCATGGACCTGCCTGATTTGTCTTGTTTTGCCAAAATTTGGGGCGTGGAGAGTAAAGCCCGTATTGATATTCCTTTCTTGAGACTTCCAAAGATCGCTGACGGTTTTATTCAAGGTGATGAGAATGAGACTGTTGGTATGCGTCTGCTCAATGCCGCAAGAACAATGAAAATGGAATCTGATACTGACTTTGTTCCGAAAGAACTTTCTAACGCGCAGGCTACTGATGAGCCTAAAGAGCAAGTGCCAAGCCCAAGTGACATTGAGCAGGAAGTACATTCAGTATTGGGAACGGTCGGAATGGATGATGATTTGGTATTTGGTCTGCTTGGGAAAGGAGGCAAAAAATCATGATGTCACCCAAAGCAATAAAAAGTGCCTCGCAGGCAGGTCATTACTTTGAAAAAGACGATTATTATGTCGATGGCCTGTCTCCGTCTGAGTGGGTTGGCTCGGGAGCAGAAGCGTTAGGTTTATCAGGAGACGTGCAGCGAGAAACTTTCAAATCTCTTTTGGAAGGCCAGCTTCCCGATGGGCAGAGAGTTGGAACTATCAGAGATGGTGAGTGGAAGCATCAACCAGGAACGGATGTAACCTTCTCAGCGCCCAAGAGTGTTTCTATTCTGGCTGAAATTGCTGGTGATCAAAGGTTACTGAGCGCCCACGATAAGGCCGTGCACGCCGCTCTGCGCTATATAGAACAGGAATATATTGTTACTAGGAACCGTAACCGGTTCGAGAATAGAGTCGAGTACGAAAAAACCGGCTCGATGGTGGCCGCCACCTTCAAGCACACAACCAGTCGCGCCCTCGACCCACAGCTCCATACTCATTGCGTCCTGATGAACATAACACAGCGCGGTGATGGGCAGTGGCGTTCCACTGAGAACAAGCCCCTCTTTGTTGATCAGAAGTACTTAGGCCTCGTTTATCGGCAATATCTCGCTGAAGAGGTGCGCTCTTTGGGGTATAGCCTGGATCATGCAAAAGATGGAACTTGGGAAATTACAGGCCTTGATAAAGATGTTGTCCATGAATTCTCGAAGCGTTCAGAGGCTATTGGGGATGCCTTGGAAGCCCGTGGAAAAACCAGAGACACGGCTACAGCCGCCGAGAAAGAGGCTGCTACTCTAGACACTCGGGATAGAAAGGTTCAGGCAGAACGGGGTGAACTTCTTGAACGCTGGCATGCTGAAATCAGCTCTGAGAAGCTGACCGAGTTGAAAGAAGTAATAGCTCTGTCACGGAAGAACATTCCAAGCCTAGAGCGGCAATCCGAGGCGATTTTGGCGCGGGTTCAATTAGCCAACGAAGCCGTCATGTGGGCGACTGAGCACCTTGGAGAACGTGATACGTCTTGGGCACACCACGATCTAGTCAAAGTGGCTAGCCGTTATGCCGGATCGCGAGTATTACTTTCTGATGTAACGAATGCAATTGATGCTGCAATTCGCAGTGGTCAGCTCATAGAGAAGTCGGTTAGAACCTTTAATAAGGTCAGCAAGCAAGAGATTGATGTGCGGGGATATACGTCGAAAGCGGCCATCGCCATCGAGGATGAGGTGATCAAGGAGGAATACCTTGGCCGCGACCGAGTTCAGGCATTGTGCAGCCGGGAACAGGCGGCTGAGGCCATTTCTAATGCCGAGGAGAAAGCCAACGAATTGGGATACGAGTGGAACGCTGACCAAAGGAAAGCTACAGAGGGCATTCTTCTCTCCGAGAATCGGATCGTTGGAGTGCAAGGATTAGCTGGTACAGCTAAAACCAACTCCGTGCTCAGCACTGTTGCTGGAAAAGCACGAGTTATGGGGTACGAAGTAAGAGGTCTTACTCCAACTAACTCGGCTGCTCAAAGTTTATCTGAGGGCGCGAATATTCCCTCCAGTACAATCCAAAGTTTTCTGGGACAAAATCGCAATGAATGGGTAGAAGAGAAACGACTGATCGCCCAAGTAGAGAGAATAGACAGACGGCTGGATCGGATCAAGAAGGCCCTTGAAAACCCAGGAGTAGACCTAAAAACTGGTGCTCAGATCCCTAAAACCTCTCCCATTTACCAAAAGCGACTCGATGAACTTTGTTACGAACAAACAGAGTTAAAAAGTCAACGGGAGGAGTTAGCTAAGGGAATGCAGCGGTCCCCTCAACTTTGGATTGTTGATGAAGCATCTATGATCGGTACAAAATTGATGCGCGATCTACTTCAAAGAGCTAGACAGGTCGGTGCTAGGGTTGTGTTGACTGGTGACGTCCGCCAGCTTGCTTCTGTGGAGGCTGGTGCTGCCTTTCGTCAGCTTCAGGCTCATGGAATGGAAACATATCGACTAGAGGAAATCGTTCGGCAGACGAACCGAGGCACAAGGGATGCGGTATATCTCTCCCTAATGAAAAAAGCCTCTAATGCTCTCTCTCGGTTACAGGAGAGTGGCAGCACGATAAAAGAATTGGTCGCGCATAAGAAAAGTGGAAAAATTGACCATGAGAAAAGCGGTGAAGTCCGCAGACAAGAGCTTGTGAAGGACTACATGGCTCTTGCGCCGGATGAACGAGCCAAAAGTATTATCCTCGAACCAAGCCGTGAGGGCCGACGTCGCACGAATGAATTAGTTCGTGATGCCCTTAAAAAAGAAGGTGCTCTGGGCGAAGAGCTGCATACTAACCAGCTATCACCAGTCGATGCAACCGAAGCTGAACGGCGTGTGGTGACATCGTATCAAAATGGGCAAATCGTCCGGTTTGCGCGTAGCTTCAAGCGTGAGGGCATCAAGAAGGGCCTGTATTATCAGGTTGTTGGTCGAGATAACCACGATATCTTGCTTAAGAAGTTCGGGGCCAATGAGCAGGCTGAGCTGATTCGCTTCTCTCCTGAAAACTATGCGGCCAAGAACATCCAGTTGTTCGAACTAACTGAAAGTGGCTTGGCCGTTGGTGAGAAGATCGTGTGGCGTGATAATGATAAGCCAACTGGACGATTGAACAATGACACGGCCACAGTTGAGAAGATAGAAGGCACGAACGTAACCTTCAGACTTTCAAATGGTAAAACTGGTGAGTTTGACATGTCCAAACTGGCTAATTCCCATTGGGATCACGGTTACGCCATGACGGTTCATGCTGCCCAAGGTAAGACAGCCCAGAACGTGTTTGTGCACGCCGAAACCAACCGGGAAGCTTTATTGAACACGGAACAGTTCTACGTGCAGATATCAAGAGCAAAGGACCGCGTGTATCTATACACCGATTCAACGGAAGGGTTTGTCCGAGCTGTGGAGCAGCGTTCAGGTCAAAAACAGACGGCTAAGGAAAGCCGTTACCAGTCTCTGGAACCGCTGGATCACTTGATTGATAAGCTATGGCAACAACCAGAGTCAGGACGCTCGTCAACGCAGACAACTGGTAAATCTCAGGCTAAAGGTATATCAAGAGGCGACAGTGAACGCAGTCTAACAAGATAATTGCAGTCCATTGTCCAAAAAGGGCAGTTTGGCGTACTAGCTAGACTGCCCTTTTATTTAAAAATGGAATGGATACAGAACCAAAAGGGAGATCTAAAAGTGAAAGTTCTTTTTACGTCAATCGTTGTAATGACTGCACTGGCAGGTTGCTCCGCGACCATGCCTAACATCGCCGGCAAGACTAAGACAGATACGTCGGTCCAAAAAACTGAAAAAACAGAGCCTGACATCCAGGCGGCACTAACCGACATGAAACTCGTTGGATTCAGACAGGAAGACTTCGGCAGTGAGGAGGCATTCAACTCAGCAGCTAAGATGGTGGCAAATTTAGGTGCCGAGTGGCAAACCTTCAATTCTTGGACCGAGGCGTTGCTAGAGCCCGGTTATCAATCAGCAGCCCTGGAGTGCATTCGTACAGCCAACGATGAGCGACGCCAAATAGAAAGGAAGGTGAATTTTTCAAAAATAGATCGCTATTCCGACGAAGCAGATAAGGGCATGGAGTACGGATTCCATGATTGCTTCAATGATTCTGGTCAAATGTTCTCAGTAGACGATTTCATCAGCCATTATGCGCTTACCAATGTTGCCTCTTTCAAAAGCACGGTTGAGCTTTATGAGCGTTGTCTAATTAACGGAGGTAGTGAGTGTACGGAGAACGGTCAGGAACTGAGCTTGGATAAATTCTTGGTGAACCACAATACAGCCGCTCCACAAGCGCGTAAGGATCTAGCCTTTAATGAATATTACGAATACTGTGCAGTGCGGACTCCTGTTTCATCTGTTCAATACACTATCTCGGCTCATGATAATGATGTGATGGGCAGCCTTATTGCGGCAGCGGCGTCGCGGGTTGGTTGGGATAGTGCGCTTAAAATGTCTCGTGATGTGTTAAACATGCAATCCAGATCTGGAGCAATGAATATGATTGCTGCCAACTTCTATAATTATCAACGAACTGGCTACTTTGATGCGTTTGATATCAGACCGTTCGCAATTGGGCGCTCCAGTGTCATCTCCGTAATGCACGTGGGTGGTATGTGTGCAGCGTTTGGTACAGGTAGTAGCAGCCAGGATAGTGACATCGAAATTGATGAGCTCGCTATCGCGCTGGGAGCTAAACCTCGTCAAACGAATGGGGGTTACCACTGTTTGAAATGGACAGACGGTAACTGGAAACGTGTTGCTGATTACATTGCTGGCGAAAGCGAGGGTCTTCGTGGGTTTATGTCGGTGTACTCTCCTGCATTCAACAACTATCAGGTGCCGTATTGGAGCTATCCCGGTCCGTACCAGCACAACTCAACTATTCAGACTCAACTCCAGAAAAAAGGAAGTGGTATTGCAAGTTACACAGAGAAAGTCATGGAGCGGGAAACCTGCTCTACATATGCGGCAGGCCATTCAGGACTCGCAACGTGGTCTTATCCTGCCTGTGATTACCTAGAAAAGGCAAGCGAGTCAATGAAGGCCAAGGAAAAAATGATGCAAGCCGCAGGTCGGTTTGATGCCTACATATGCAGCAGATCAGAGGCTGTGAATGGTTATGGAAAACCGGATCTGTCACGTTGTCCCACTGTCTTTTCTCGCGAACAGATAGAAGCTGGCGAACACAAACGCTAGATCATCGAATTCAACTTCTCCACTCATTCTTTTAGGGGCTCAGGCCCCTTTCTTTTTTGTCCAAATTGGGCACTTTGGCGTGCCATCTAAAGCTTGCTCACCTGAGAAAATATTAGCTCAAAGAGAGTAGAGATAAATGAGGACACTATGGCGGCAGAGATTCAATTGAACGGACTGGTACTTCCAATAAATGATGCTCACATTCATCAAAGACGAGGCGTAACCGCTGCAAGAGCAGCGTCTGGTGAACCTCTTCATTTCACTGTATTGAAGTGTCTCGATGGTCGATACACGAAAACATATTGTGGACTTGCCAGAGTCGATAACACCGATGACTTTTTGAAGATCATGGAGTGGGGAGATCACTTCGAACCTATTGCTTCTTGGTATCAAGGCGGCACTCAATGATTACCAGTATTTTCAGAAAAATCTTCAGAAGAGAGCCCAAGCCTGATCTGTACTCTCAACTATCCAACCTTGTGGCTGAAATTCGGAATTATCAGGCTGAGATCGAGCGCTTTCATGCAGATATAGAGGCGTCAGCTAGCCACTTTGAACACATTACCGAGCCCAATAATTTCATTAGCGCAGAGTGGGTTAATGGAAATCTACATGTAAAACATCGTCATTAAGAGGTAACTGGAATGGAATTGAACGAAAAAGCGAAAGTTGCGGCGCTCTATCAAGAACTTAGCAAAGCTGATGTCTCTGACCCTAACAAGTTGGTTGGACAGCTTGAATCGGCGGCTAAGTCAATTGTGCAAAGTATGAATAGTCATCCTATTAAAGATGAGCAGATTAAAACTAGCGTTTTTGATCATGCTCACATGAATGAGCAGTATCGACAGCTATCTGAGCAGCAGATGAAAATTGTTGATTCTGTCCAGTTGCTAATGAAGCAGGTTGAAAGCATGGGGCTCGATAAACCAACTCAAGATAACTGGCTATCTAAAACGCTTTCTAACTATCAAAGAGGTTATCTGGAGAACGATATTTTCACTGAAGCAGCAGGAGCCATGGTGTGGATGGCTGCAAAGGCTATCCAGAAAATCTTTTTTGAGTCAGATAACGCTAAGCAGCAACAAGCTGCCCAGGAGCTAAAAAAAGATATTGGGAAAATGACAAAGGCGCTAGGTGTTGAGTTATCCCGCCTTCGACTAGAGGTCAAAACAGAACAGCGGCATGAACTGATGTCAGATGCGATAAGCAATGCCAAACGGTTGGAACAAAGCGGCCAACAGAAGGAGGCTGATAAGCTGATAGTTAGTACCTATAACAAGCTATCTCATTCTGCCAAGAAAGAGTACAGCCAATATCAACCTCGCCCAGAACATCAAAAATCCATATCCCAGGCTCAATCGAGAGAAAAAGAACGCCAAGCTGCATCGTCAATTCAGCACCAGCAACACAGTGAAAAAAGAATCGACCGCGACAAAAACCAGTCAATTGGTCGTTGAGAATTACATTCAAGAAAATGAGGAAACTGAAATGAAAAAAGCAATCTTAGCAGTGGCTACCGCATCTATGCTCTCTTTGGCTGGGTGTGCGACAAAGCCTGGAATTAACGACGCTTCACTTATGGTTTTTAAGTTCCCAGCAAGTGGTGACACTATTAATGTTACTTACAAGATTGAGCATGGAAAAGACTGTCTTATTACCATGGCGCTCGGCCCTCAAAGTAATGAAGAGAAATATATGGCTGCTCTTGATATGGAATCTCGACATTGCCTGGAGGATGTAACCGGAGAGAGCCAAGTGGGATTACATCTGGACCTCTCTGATGTTCGTTACAATAATCCGGCTGTGATTAATTATAGCTTGACAGGGCCAAGCCCATTAGAGGAACTTGTAGCGCTCAAACCGGATAAGGCAAAATAATAATCATTCCCATCCCACTTTAAAAAGGCAGATTAACCTGCCTTTTTTGTCATTTATGGTGGCTTAAAATTTATCCGGCTTTGGTGTATGTTCGAGTAAAGGTGCTTCTAATGACCATAATATGAGGATTGCCGTGCCAAAGAACTATAGATCTAAGGTAAGCAAAGCAGTTGCTTACAAAAAGCTGCAAGGTGTTTTAGAAAGGCTAAATGATTGGAATGAGCTTTACTCTTCCTACTATGAAATAGAAGAGGCTGCATTAGTCGGCAGTTTGGCTAGAGGTGGTGAAAAATTTGGTGATATAGATGTGTGCTTAAAAATAAGGCGCAGCCAGCAGTTTAGTTACAGTGATTGTAAAAACGACTACATAAAATGGCGGGAGCAAGTTTTAGGGTATAAACCACCTGCTCCGTATTCATCAGCAGAACGATGTATGTTTGAAACGGATGTTAGCCGGTTTATTAAAAGTAGTGATGGACGAATTGAAATGTTGCGCTGGGACCAGTTCGAGCCAATATGCTTAACCTTACAGCCATTTATAAAATTAGTAGAAAATGGCCGCGTGATCGTTGCCAATGTTGAAGAGTTGGAAACTCATAGAATAACTTTCACCGCAGAACAAGCTCTGGATATAGTAAAGAGTGGTGTGCCAGAAAATCCAAGAGGAACAGAAGGCATATACTGGGAGTCTTACTGTGCTGCACTTAAGCTATATCCTGCGTTTATAAGAGACGCAATATTAGAGCGGGACGCATACTGTGCCGCATATCGTTCATTTACTGAAAAGAATGAAACATAGATAAAATTGGAAGGCCACATTCCGTTTACTACTACATATAGGCAGAAGGTAAGAATGTGGCTTTTGATTTAATTTTTATCAGCTTCCTTTAACGCTTTTCTCATCTCTGCTAAGTCTCCTTTGAGGTCATCCATTGACTCACCGTTATCCGCTTCCAATTGAGAGCGAAGTTTTTTGAGCTGTTTTATTCGCTCGTTTCGTTCAGCATTTTCCGACGAGAGAAGGGCCTTATCATGCTGGTTGGGTAGATCAAACTCAGCCCAGGCCTTGGAGAAGTCACGATGAAACTCTTCCGAGCGAATTTGTTGTTGAACTTCATGTGTTTTTTGTTGGATAAGAACTTCCTGCCTACCAGTTAAGGCAAAGTAGATCACGATGGCTGTTATTGGGCAGGCAATGATGATGCCATACAGTACAGATTTCATTTTTAATTACCCCCTTTTATGCCTGGCTGAGACACTGTGAAGCTTGCCTCCGTGGAATTGCTGAGATTGGATGCTTCCTCAGTTTGTAAGCGCTCGGAAGTTCTCATTGAAAGATTACGGGACTTGGATGAGCGGTTGTCGGTACTTGCATAATGAGCATTAGACGTTGATGCTTCTTTTGAGTTAGTTCTGGTAGTCGATAATGAAAAAAGAGTGTCGTGATTTAATGATGTCTCCAACTCCCATGACTCTCCAAAGAGTGAGTTTCCTCGGCCAAAGACAGTGAACTCGCCGATTGAAGCTGACAGATTTTTTGGATCAGCAGAAAAAGAGCCACAAGACCATTCGTATTTTCCTTCATACTGATACCCTCGTGTAGATGGCACTACACAGTTCCTTCCAAATTGTCTATCTACTATCTTCAAGGCCTTTTCTGGTAAGTCATTACGTATGAGCTGTTTACTCATTGCCTTGGCAAGCGCCATTTTTATCGCTGACTTGCCACTTCCGTTGACCGAAATCCCGCTTGATATTTCATCCAGCGTTGCTTCTGCTACAAGTCCGTAGACTGCCCAGCAAACCCCTTCTTTTTTCAGTCGTTCAGATGGAACTCTTATGGATGAAGGCATGCCAGTGGTCGCCCAGTTGAAAGCTGCCTGCTGCAACTCAACTTGGCATTGTCCCAGTGTTTTTTCTTTGTTCCAGGCCATGCAGGCCTGCACGCTTGTAACTAGGGGTTTGGGTTCTAGCTCTGGAAATTGTGGCGCTTGTGGGTTTGTAATGAGCGAACAATTTCTGATGAGGTTTGCTGTTTTCCCTCTTATAGATTTGCCTTTTTCGACATAGGCAAATAGCTCTATGAGAATAGAAAGTGGTGCTGTTTTTACTGAAAGACGGCGAGCATTTTGATATTGCTGCCTAGATGATGCTTCGCTTGCATGTCGAGCTGACGTGGAAGTCGTGTCTCTTTTTTCCTCACCTTTTCTTGTTTCCTCTCCCTTTTGGCGTTGTAACTCCATGCTTGTCTCATCGTTCAACGTGGTTTCTTTTTGGGTGCGCTTTTCCTGTGAGGATTTTTGGCCCACAGTGGCGCTTTCTTGAGCAAGTGTAATGTTTGAGTATGCAATTAATGTAAAGGCCAGCAAACTCAATGACTTTTTAATCATGTTGAAAAGCCTCCTTGAGCAAGGTGATTTGTGAGATGCTATTGATGCTCGGCTCTACCAGCCAAGCGTATCTGTACCTTTGAATGCTTTTACAGAGCGCAACTATGTACTGATCTGCGTCCTGGGGTTCTGAATGGATTTCCCCATCTTCTTCTGCGGCCATAAAATCAGAAAAATCATCAAAGGCTGCTTTGCTTAAATACTCAGCCAAATGAGTAGCATCGTCAGAACTTTTGCACAGCAAAACCTCCGGCCAGAGCAGGTCACCATCTGGCCCCCGATTGCCGGGCTGATCGGGCGGATCTAACCTGACGACCCAAACTTCTTTTAACTCATGTGCTACAGCTAGGTTGAGTAGTTCAATACCATTTAGCTTCATAAAAATAACTCCGTGCTTAGTGAACGGAGTCATTATCCCGCTGATAATTGCCGAGATTGGCACGTCAAACTGCCCGATTTGGACAAATGTGTTGTCTGTAGAGTCAGAAGAAAATTTCCAAGTTTTGACCTAGATTGGTGTTGCTGGTTGAACGTATATAAATGAATTTAAAAAGATATTTATGTTTCGTTACATGTCACGAATGTAAAGTGTGACATGTAACACCGCTGCCAGTTGTGGGAGAGGAATAAAGTTTCACACTAAACAGCCAAGTAACCCGGATTGAACTGTTTGTGATTAAACGTGATCAAAAATAAAAATTCATACTACTTACTTCTACCCATTTCGAATCGAGCAACCACGAAGTATTAAAGTATCATACTCGTTGTACCTCACTTCGGGACATAAATGAGCTACGCTGACCTCCCTAATAATCGGAATTGACATGAGGAAATGTATGGCAAACCTTAGTTGTAGTTGGGGCGCTGAATATTTATCTAAGGCTGTTGGTGGAACGTTTTTCTCCATCGGTTAGGTGTCACCTCATAACGCTCTTTAAATTTATCTCTGAAAATGAGAACTGAGCTAAACCCTGTTTTTGCGACAATCTGTTCGATAGATAAGTCTGTAGACTCAAGTAGATCCTGAGCCAAGTTTAGTCGTTCAGCCGTCAGCCATTCTACAAATGACATACCTGTAGCTCTATTAAATTTTCTCGTAAAGGTTCGGCGGGTCATCATCACCGAATCTGCTAGCTCATCCAGTGAATATTTTTGATTGATATTACGCCTGATATCGTCCATTAATGCATTGATACGTGAATCAGATGTCGTCACGGGTATAGGTTGATCTATAAACTGAGCTTGTCCGCCATCTCTGTATGGAGGCACAACCATTCTTCTTGCTACTCGGTTCGCAATCGTGCTGCTGTAGTATTTTCGGAAAACATACAGACAGCAATCTATACCAGCGGCAGTACCTGCTGAGGTGATCACCCCACTATCTTCAACATATAAGGCATTCGTATCGAGCGAAACTTCTGGAAAGCGTCGACTAAAATCCTGTTCTAATTCCCAGTGTGTCGCAGCTCGTTTTCCCGCTAATAAGCCAGCATAAGCGAGAACATAACCACCAAGACATAAACCGACAACCAATGCGCCTCGGGCATGAGCGCGACAGAGAGCATTGAGCAGGTTTTCATTAGGGCGTTCATCAATTGTTCTCCAATAAGGGACAACGATAATGTCGCAAGACTCTAAGAAATCCAACTGTGTCTCGGTATGAATTTCCATACCGATATCAGATAAAATCGGTCCTTGCTCTCCTGCGACAAATTTAAGTTCGAAAAAAGTTTCATTTAGGGTATCTCGCCCAAACACAATGCTCGGAACAGAAATATGAAACGGACTAAAGTGATTAAAGACGACAACTGCAACTGAGGGAATTGTATGGTTTTCAGCGAGGTTCATTGGGCGTTTCCAAAGTAAAATGCACAGAGCAATATCAATCACTCTGTGCCGTTATCAACTCTAACTCTGTAGTTGCTTCATAATATCAACTTCATTGAAGTGCGCTCGTTTTTCGATTATTTTGCCGTCTTTAATCGTTAGCTGCATCATCAATGAAAAGCGAACCTTCTTACCTGTTGGCTGCAAATTATGCATAGGTGCCGAATGAACGCCTTCAAATATCATATAACAAGCAACTTTATCATCATGAGCGAAGATGTCATGTATACGGAAAATAAAACCAGGAAAGCCGTCCATATTTCCCTTTTCTTGAGCAAGGAACCCGTCGATATCTAATGGCGTATCTACCTGTGAGTAAAACGTGAATTGCTCATGGCACATTGAAGCCACAGCATCGTAATCATTATCCTCTATAGCCCTATAGAAAGACTTCACTAACTCAATATTTGTCTCAGACGTCATTACCAGCCTACTCCTAACATCTGACTAAAGTGTTACTGTTTCACCATCTTCTGGAACAAACACAAAATCGCTAATCATATTTGAAGCTGCGTATTCGCGCATTTCTTGAGTAGTCACCAATACATGGTTAACCGCGCCCATATGAGTCGCAACGATTTTCGCTGTGGGTAGTACTTGGTGTGTTTTTAGTACATCTTCTTTACCCATAATAATAGGACCAAAGCCCAGTACATGCGCCCAGCCCGTATTGAGAATAACGACACCAGGTTGTTCTTTTTTCATGGTTTCTTCTACACTTGGAATCCAAATCGTATCACCAACCACATATAACTTTTCTTCATCGGCATGGGAAAAAATCACGCCTGTCACTTCACCCAAAATTTCAGCCATTTGATCATGTTGGAACGCTGCATCAGAGCCATGCTGGCAGACGGTACGTGTAAATGAAATACCATGATAATCAGTTTCTTCAGAGAAGATTTTAACGTTGGTAAAACCTTGTGATAGAAGAATAGCTTCATCACCTTCGTGCTGTACAAAAATCAATTTATCTTTAGGGATCGCATTCACTGCTGTTTCATCCCAGTGGTCTGGATGAGTATGAGTTAGCAGAACTGCGTCCACATTGATGATGCTTTCAAGAGGCAGAGGCAATTCAACGGTTGGATTGCGTAAGTGTGAATTTGCGGTTCCTTCAAATCCTGGGTAAGTGCCTTTTGGCGCTAACATTGGGTCAATAAGGAATGTTTTACCTGCATAGTCAATGATTTGTGTTGCATTGCGAATTTGTGTGATTTTCATAATTGTGCTCCAGTATTGCTGTGTTTTGCTGTAATGGAGTCATTTTATGCAATAGCATAGACGCTCAAAAGTGGCTTAAAGGACATATAAGGATGCTATTGGGACAAAAATTATCCTTGGTATTCGTTGCTATTAGATAAATTGAGGGAAACTAATAGAAACCACTTTAATGATCGTTAACTTACTTAGCACACAAAGGGGCATTTTCGATTTAGGAATGGCAGCGAATCGACTGAGTACGCTGCCATTTTAGTATGAGACTCTATTACTCTCCCACACCAGTGACATATGTGGGAACGTTGCACGTTTAAGCCTTGGGTATATTGGTTGGCTGCACGATTAACGCTTAAACCTATGGGGCGGTTACAAGGATGAGCTATTTTTAACCGCTGTTTTCGGCTATTAGTGCGATTTTGATGGTGCTTTTCGGTTCGTTAGAACCTGTTCAACGTGATCTTTTAGTTATGTGGGATTGTTGCACGGATATTTCTCGAATATGTGGGGCGGCTGCACGTTTAGTCTGCGTAGAGCATTTTTGAAGTTTCCCAGCTAAAATCGGATGAAAATACTTGGAGATAATAAAAATATGCGTGATGTTCAAACCATCGAAGACCTCGAAATATTGGCATTTAGGCTTCTGCTGGAACAAGCTGAGCGAGATATAGCTTGTTCCAGGACTGTTTCTTCAAAGGAACTCAGGAAAAGTTTGTCCCAATTAGCCATAAATGATGGAGGGCCTATCAATCCAGTTGAATGAGAGGTGTAACTAGATCGGCAACTTTCTGGTGAGCAACTTTTCGTTCTTTGAAGTACTCATACCGATCGTATATACCGTCAACTCCTCCCTGCCTGTGATTGATGCACAACCGAGCGACGTGATTTGGTGTTCCTACTGATGCAGCGAGACTCCTGAATGTTCGCCGTAAGTCATGTACTGTAAAATGCTCGATATCACCCATTACGTTGGGGGGCTGAATCTTCCTCCCAGCTTCTCGTCCAAATAACTTTGAGATTGCGCTATTCAGGGTATCAGGTCCCATATGTAACAGATTGCTTCGGCGTCTGGCAGGAAAAACGTAATCAGAGCCCATCGATCTTACTTTGAGCTCACTAAGCCATGCCATTGCCTGAGTTGGTAAAGGGATAGAAATAGCTATTCCAGTTTTCACCCGCGATTCGGGGATGTGCCACACAGATTCTGTCATGTCAAATTCCCACCAAGGAGCTTCACATAGTTCACTCTTCCTGTTACCTAGTACCAAAAAGAGGCAGCACAGCAAATAGTTATCTCTACCAAAGCTATTTAGATGGCTTCGAAATACTTTAAAGACTTTCTCGATTTCATCCAGATCTAATGCCCGTTTACAACTGTTTTCAAGGCCTCCAGCATCGTTTATTGTGAAAGGTGCAGCGGGATTATTGGCGGTTAATCCAAGCTTTAAAGCGTGCTTGAAAAGCTGCTTCATATAACCCAGAGTGTCATTGGCAATGGTTAGACGGCCGCTATCCCTAACTCTTTGAATTATCTCTCGAACATCCAGAGCTGTGACGTCCTGAATTTTGAATTCGCCAATGACTGGCTTAATTTCCTTTCTATATATTCGAGCTGGAATGTTGGGATGCTTTAGCCTTGGCGCTAAATCGTTTTTATACCAATCCTCAAATAAATCATCGACCGATATGATACCAGTCCACTTTTGACGCTGTTTTGCAATGAGGGGATCTACGCCTTGCCTTAAGTCACGTTTAAACACTTCGGCTTCTGATCTTGCATCGGCCAACGACATATCAGGGTACTGACCCAGAGTCATTTGTTTTCGTTTGCCATTTCCACTATATCGAAGGGCCCAATAGGGCGCTCCCGAGTCTGGAACGACAAAGTAGAGTCCTTTTCCGTCGGATTTTCTTGTCGGCTCTCCTGATTTTGCAAGTGACGCCACCTGCTTTGCGGTCATTGATGCCATTGTGTCTCCTAATACTCACCATTTGATGCAAGTATAGCGAGGCATTACTCACCAGTTAACTCACCACTTAGATGAAACAGATTGAAACGTACAAGAACAGAGTGAAAATAAAAAGCCCTGATAAATCAGGGCTTTGATTAATATCGGAAAGCTTTGGAAAACAAGAGAAAATTATTCAATGTTCTGAATTTGCTCACGCATTTGTTCAATTAAAACTTTTAATTCAATGGCTGAATTAGTGACTTCAGTATTAATTGATTTCGATGCTAATGTGTTGGATTCACGGTTAAATTCTTGCATCATAAAATCAAGACGACGACCTACGGCTTCTTTTTTTACAAGAATTTTTCGTGTTTCTTTAACATGAGCTTCTAATCTATCAAGCTCTTCAGCAACATCTAAACGTTGTGCTAACATCACTAACTCTTGTTCTAAACGATTATTATCAATTTGAACTTGAGCTTCTTCTAATTTGCTTGTTAAACGTTCACGTTGCCATTGTAAAACTTCTGGCATCTGTGCTCTCACCTTAACAACTTCTTCGCAAACAGCATCTAAACGCTGTTCGATAAGAACTTTCAGTGATTGCCCTTCTGCTTCACGGCTTGCGATGAAGGCGTCGATCGCTAAATCTAATTCAGCTAAAAGCTCAGTACCAATGGCATCTAAATCTTGCTCTTGTGCGGAAATAACACCCGGCCAACGTAAAATATCAAATGGGCTGATAGTCCCTTCATGGCTGTGGCTTTTTACCCAGTTGGCAGAAACAATCAGTTGTTTTGCTAAATTCTCATCAATATTAAGTTCGCCTTGAAAGCGAGCATTAAGATCAAAACGTAAGTTACATTCAATTTTACCGCGCGTTAAGCGATTACGTAGACGTTCACGAATAACAGGCTCTAAACTACGTAATTGCTCAGGTAAACGAATATAAGTTTCAAGATAGCGTTGGTTGACGGAACGTAGTTCCCATGCAGCGCTACCCCAGTCTTTTTTGATGTCTCGGCGAGCAAAAGCGGTCATGCTACGGATCATAATAGGGTCTCAATAGTGTAAAAGATGATACGATTATAACCCCAGGTATCGATACAGGATAGGCATAAGCCATTTTAGGTCGTATAATGCGCCCCCAATATGTCAGAGAAAGCGGAGATAACACCATGCGTCCAGCAGACAGACAAGCAGACCAAGTACGTCCTATTACCATCACTCGCCATTATACAAAACACGCTGAGGGTTCTGTATTAGTCGAATTTGGTGATACTAAAGTCTTGTGTAACGCCACTGTAGAAGAGGGTGTACCACGTTTTCTTAAAGGGCAAGGGCAAGGTTGGGTAACCGCAGAATACGGTATGCTTCCTCGCGCAACAAATAGTCGTAATGCACGTGAAGCGGCTCGTGGTAAACAAACCGGCCGTACTATGGAAATTCAACGCTTAATTGCACGCTCATTACGTGCTGCTGTTGATTTAAAAGCGTTAGGTGAATTCACTATCACTGTTGATTGTGATGTTATTCAAGCTGATGGTGGTACACGTACGGCCTCTATCTCTGGTGCTTGCGTCGCATTAGTTGATGCTTTAAATAAAATGGTTGAAGAAGGTAAACTGAAAAAGAGCCCTCTTAAATCTATGGTCGCCGCTGTATCTGTGGGGATCGTTGATGGTGAACCATTATGCGATCTTGAATATGTTGAAGATTCTGCCGCAGAAACAGATATGAATGTGGTGATGATTGATGATGGTCGTATGATTGAAGTTCAAGGTACGGCAGAAGGCGCACCATTTAGTCACGAAGAATTACTTGCTTTACTCGCCCTTGCAAAGGGGGGATTAGAGAAAATATTTGAAGCGCAAAAAGAGGCGCTTAAGCAATAAATTATATTTTTAAGGCGACTGAGAAGTCGCCTTTTTTATGTCTAAAATTTGTCATCAAGTAACGTAGAGAGGAGAAAGAAATGAAAGCCTACCAACGCCGCTTTATAGAACTAGCATTAGCAAAAAATGTCCTGAAATTTGGTGAGTTCACACTGAAGTCAGGAAGGGTGAGTCCTTACTTTTTTAATGCCGGTTTATTTAATACAGGGCGTGATTTGGCTTTACTGGGGCAGTTCTATGCGCAAACATTATTAGATAATAATGTGTCTTGTGATGTGTTGTTTGGACCCGCTTATAAAGGGATACCTATTGCAACCACAACGGCAGTCGCATTGGTTGAGCATCATGATATCGATATCCCTTACTGTTTTAATCGCAAAGAGGCTAAAGATCATGGTGAAGGAGGAACATTAGTAGGAAGCCCATTGAAAGGTAATGTTGTGATTGTCGATGATGTCATTACAGCAGGTACTGCAATTCGTGAATCAATGGAAATTATAAAACAACATGATGCAATGCTTTCTGCCGTGTTATTAAGTTTGGATAGACAAGAGAAAGGGCGAGAAGAACTTTCTGCAATACAAGAGTTAAAACGTGATTATCAATGCCAAGTGTATTCGATTATTACCTTAGATGATTTAATTAGTTACCTAAGTGAGAATGAAACACTGTCTGAGCATTTACCTGCGGTTAAAGCTTATCGTGAGCGCTATGGCGTGAATTAATAAAGTCAATACGCGATAAACGAGTTGGTCGATTAGAGATAAAAAAAAGCCCTCGCCCAATTATGGGCGGGGTGAGTAGTACAATGAATCTTCTGTGGCAATTATCACAGATATTGAAATATAAAAAGGACTTTTACAGCAGGGGCAAAGCGAGTCGCTAATGCCACAATGTAGGAACTGCACGAGTGCCATTCCTGATAAATACATTAGGTAATTGTGTACCAGAGGACGCATGTTAACACAAATAAGAAAAAAACGGCATATCTGTAAATTTCAAATTGTTGAGTTAAATCACGAGTCCATCATTTCATTGTAACTGTGCCAAAATTAATGGCCAGCGAGCTTCAAATTCTTGAGTGGGTTGATAGCGAAATTCTGTGCGTACAAAGCGTGCTAACATACCCTCACAAAAAGCGAGTAGTTGTGAAGCAAGTAATGCTTCATCATGCAAGAAAGCACTACCTTCACGAATTTTACGCTCTTTAATGACTTGTCGTAATTGAACCTCAATACGCTCATAAAGCTGGTTTATTCGCCCTTGCAATCTGTCTTGTTCAAACATCAATGCATGACCAGTCAAAATACGAGATAGCCCCGGGTTTTTCTCAGCAAAACCGAGGATCAAGATAAGAATTAAGCGAATTCTTGCAACAGCCTCTTTTTCATCTTTTAAAATCAAATTAATACGGGAGACTAAGCTATCTTCGATAAACTCAATCAAGCTATCAAACATTTTGGTTTTACTGGGAAAATGTCGATAGAGCGCGGCTTCAGATACACCAACAGTGGCGGCAAGCTTTGCCGTTGTGATGCGCTGACTACCATCACTTGATTCCAACATTTGGGCAAGTGATTGTAAGATTTCATCCCGTCTATTTCTTTTCTTTTTGGTTTCTTTTTCTTCTGCCATGACTGATAAGGCCCCTGCTAAAAGCAAAACAAATCAGTAAACCTTTGCACTAAGGTTTTTAGTGCAAAGGGAGTGATATCGTCATTGATATAATTAATGCAAGACGTCGTTATTATTGGCGGCCGGAGTGACCAAAGCCACCGCTACCACGTTCCGTTGCGGTAAAATCTTCAACAATATTAAATTCAGCTTGAACTACGGGCACTATAATCATTTGAGCAATACGCTCACCCGGTTCGATGGTAAACGCTGTTTGACCACGATTCCAAACAGATACCATCAGTTGACCTTGGTAATCGGAATCAATCAGTCCAACTAAGTTACCTAATACAACACCGTGTTTATGGCCTAAACCTGAACGAGGAAGTACCATTGCTGCTAATCCTTCATCGGCAATATGTACAGCAAGACCTGTAGGTAATAATTCGGTTTGCCCTGGTTCAAGAACTAATGGTGCATCAAGGCAAGCGCGTAAATCTAAACCAGCAGAGCCTGTCGTGGCATAAGCAGGAAGTGGATATTCTTGACCAATACGTGCATCAAGGATTTTAACATCAATTTTTTTCATCATAATGTTTGGCTATCTCGTCAAGTAGGCGATGGCTAAGTTGTGCTTTACTACTGTGTGGTAAGCGCGCTTCTCCATTAGCCCAAATAAGGTGTAATGCATTGTTATCACTGTTAAAGCCTTGATTTTCTACTGAAACATCATTGGCACAGATTAAATCGAGTTGCTTTTGTTCTCGTTTTTTGCGGGCATATTCTTCCACATTCTGGGTTTCGGCTGCAAATCCAACAACAAAAGGACGGTGTTCAACCATTTTTCCGACACTCGCGACAATGTCGGGGTTTTTTACCATAGTGATGGTGACTTCATCACCTTGTTTTTTTATTTTTTCAGCCGCGATAAGTTTAGCGCGGTAATCTGCAACCGCCGCACAACCAATAAAAATATCTTGTGAAGGTGCGATTAGCATCACTTGTTCATACATTTCTTGTGCGCTTTCAACGTCAATACGTTTAACACAAGCGGGTGTCGGTAATGTGACAGGCCCTGCGATAAGTGTGACATCAGCTCCACGTAATGCGGCTGCTTGTGCAATCGCAAATCCCATTTTCCCGGAGCTATGATTACTGATAAAACGCACTGGATCTAAGGCTTCACGAGTCGGACCTGCGGTTATCGTAATTTTTTTACCTGCAAAATCTTGTGGCTGCAAAGCAAGTTGTTTTTCAGCTAATGCGACAAGTGTTAAAGGATCTAACATTCGTCCCGGCCCTACATCACCACAAGCTTGGCTACCAGAGTCAGGCCCCCAAATTAAGCAGCCACGTTGCTCTAAAGCTGATAAATTTTCTTGTGTAATCGTGGCTCTGTACATTTGCTGATTCATTGCTGGCGCAATAGCGATAGGTGCACTACTCGCTAAACAGAGTGTGGTAAGTAAATCATTTGCCATACCCACTCGTAAACGTGCAATAAGATCGGCAGTAGCAGGTACAAGTAGAATTAAATCAGCCCATTTACCTAATTCAATATGCCCCATAGCGGCTTCTGCTGCTGGATCAAGTAAATCATCCGCAACAGGAAAACCAGAAACAGCTTGTAGTGATAAAGGTGTCACAAATGCATGAGCTGCGGGTGTCATTACAACTCGCACAATTGCACCTTTCTCACGTAAACGGCGTACAAGTTCAGGTGCTTTATAGGCCGCAATACCACCACTGATACCAAGAATAATCTTTTTGTCGTGAAGTGTAGTCATGATGAAATGCCTAAGTACATAAATAATTGCCCGTAATTTTACCACAAGGTCATCGTGAATTCGGAATTCTATGTAACTTCATGTTTTATAGATTAAATTTTTGCGATTCATCTCGCATAAATTTGATGTGTGTCTTTTTTATACAAGATTAGTAGTTTATAGTAAATTAACTGTATAAAACAACAGTTGTTTTGCGAGTAGCATTTAATGATGTGTGATGCTTCATCTAAATCCTAATGCTTATATGAATAGATAAAATAGATCATTAATACCACTGCCTTTACTTATTAAGGAGTCCATGGATGGAAAATCAATCGGTTAGTGAACTTTTACCTAGAGAAAAATTATTACTTTATGGCGTTGAATCACTCACCGATATTGAGTTATTGGCGCTCTTTTTACGCACCGGTACTTATGAAAAATCTGTATTAGAATTGGCTGCTTTTTTACTTAAAGAGTGTGGTTCTCTTTATCATGTTATTAATGCTGATTATGAAACTTTAGGGCGTTTTAAAGGCGTTGGTGTGGGAAAGTTTACTCAGCTACAAGCGATTAATGAAATGGCACAGCGCTTTTCTGCAACACAATTTATGTATAAAAATGTATTATCTTCTTCAGAAGATACAAAGCATTACTTACAAAAATTATTGCATTGGCGAGACAGAGAAGTGTTTGTGGTACTGTTTCTCGATAATCAAAATCAATTGATTGCATTTGAAGAAATGTTTAAAGGAACAATTAACAGAGTAGAGGTTCATCCTAGAGAAATTGTCCGTCAATCAATAAAAAAGAATGCAACATCCATCATTCTTGCTCATAATCACCCTTCTGGTGTTTGCGAACCAAGTCTCGCAGATAAAGTAATAACAGAAAAAATTTTTACTGCTTGCCAATTAGTGGGTGTAAATGTACTCGATCACCTTGTGATAGGGCATGATAATTGTGTTTCTTTCGCAGAACGAGGTTGGTTGTAGCAAATATTTTTGTAATTATTGTCAATCTTTATTTGTACGGGTCTTGAGCGTTGAGGCCATTGGGCGTATACTACGCCACCTTTGAGGATCTTGGGTTTGGCGAGAAGAGCCTATCTCAGCAAGTTTTTTCTGAGGTGTTTACACAGTTTTTCAATCGTTAAAAGTTGCTGAGATGGGCTCCAAAGCCTGACGAGGCGGTCAAACCTGATATTAAAGCTCGAGCTGATTAGATTTTTGGAGAATAGACATGTCCCGAGTCTGCCAAGTTACCGGCAAGCGTCCTGTGAGTGGAAACAACCGCTCTCACGCATTAAACGCGACTAAACGCCGTTTTCTGCCAAACCTGCACTCTCACCGTTTCTGGGTTGAGTCTGAGAAACGTTTCGTAACTCTGCGTGTATCTGCTAAAGGTATGCGTGTGATTGATAAGAAAGGCATCGAATCTGTATTAGCAGATTTACGTGCCCGTGGTGAGAAGTTCTAAGGAGCTGAAAAATGGCTAAAGGTATTCGCGAGAAAATTAAACTCGTTTCTTCTGCTGGTACAGGTCACTTCTATACCACTACGAAGAACAAACGCACTATGCCAGAAAAACTGGAAATGAAAAAATTCGATCCAGTTGTTCGTCAACATGTGCTTTATAAAGAAGCTAAAATTAAATAATTTTAGTTTTCTTAAAAAACCCGACCTTAGTGTCGGGTTTTTTGTTATCTGGAGCCTGCTAAGTATAACAAAGTAAAGCTATTGTGATCTTAGCTTGCTCTTTAGTTATACTATGGCTCTTTTTAAATCATCAGATAAATGGATTGCGGATGAGTAAGTCAGTATTATCAATATTACATACAGAATCATCTTGTGGATGGGGTGGTCAGGAAATCCGTATACTGACGGAATCTCAAGGTATGATCCGCAGAGGGCACCGAGTTGCATTAGTGTGTTGTCCTACATCCAAAATTGCCAAGGCCGCGCCTGATTATGGTATTGAGGTTTTCACGTTACCCATTGAAAAAAAACGTGGGTCAGCGTTAAAAGCACTTCGCCAATGGCTGAAATTACATCGCCACCAATTTGATGTTATCAATACTCATAGCTCAACTGATGCATGGTTAGTCGCTGCTTCTTGTGCCACATTACGTCATTCTCCAGTGGTCATTCGAACTCGTCATGTTTCTACAGATGTTTCACGTTCATTACCAACTCGATGGCTTTATCTTTCATCCAGTGCCCATGTTGTGACAACAGGTGAAAAATTACGTCAGACTCTCCATCAGCATAATAAATTTCCATTAGAAAAAATGACATCAGTGCCTACGGGAATTGATCTGCAACGTTTTTATCCACAAAACAAACAACAAGCTAGAGAAAAAATTGGAATACCGAATAAACCGACATTAGGTATTGTTGCAACTATGCGAGTGTGGAAAGGACATAAATACTTAGTAGAAGCATGGAAATCATTACATCAGCAGTTTCCAGATTGGCAATTAATTTTTGTTGGTGATGGGCCTCAGCGTAAAAATTTAGAACCAATGGTGAAAGCGGCAGGATTAGAACAAAGCATCTTCTTCCTTGGTAATCGTAATGATGTGCCTGATTGTTTAAATGCAATGGATCTCTTTGCGTTACCTTCTTTTGGTAATGAAGGTGTGCCGCAAGGTATTATGCAGGCAATGGCGTGTGGTTTGCCTGTTGTATCGACTACGGTTGGCGCGATTAGCGAAGCCGTTATTGATGGTAAAACAGGATTTACATTAGTACCACAGGTACAAGAAACATTAACAAGTCATTTGGCTAAATTAATGAGCTCAGATGAATTACGTGAGCAGATGGGAAAAGCAGCACTTGAACACGCTGTTTCACGATTTGGTTTGGATAATATGTTAGATAAGATGGAAAGGATCTTTATTCAGGCAATCAACGATAAAAATAAGTCAGTATGATTAATGCTGATAATAAAGTTTTGAAACGATTATCTCTATTATCAACTTGGTGTATTCATCTTATTGATGAATATTTGTAATACTTTTTAGTGTATAGTCTGAGAAGTAAATGTATCATTTAAGCCAAATAAAAAGCACATGGATCCAAAAAATATATTGGTTATAGCGGTAGCGCGTTTTGGTGATACATTACTTATCACCCCCGTTATTCATGCCTTAAAACAGCGTTGGCCCAATGCTCATATTGATGTATTTGCACATAAGCGTAGTGCATGCATTCTTGAGCATAATCCTGATATTAATAGTATTAGAAATTTTTCTAAAAAACGCGCTGTTTGGTCAGGTTGGTTACCGAATAAACCGTATGATTTGGCTTTAGTATACGGTGATGATCGTGAATTAGTGAACTATGCTCGTCGCCAATCCCATCATACCGTTGCTTTTGCTGATATATCTGAGCAGCAAGGCGATACTACTTGGGTTGCGCGCCCCAAGTTGCCGATGGTTGCACAAAAAGAGCGTGCCTTATTAATTAATGCATTAGGGATTTATCCGAGTTGTTGGCAATTACGTTACTTTATCAGTGAGGAAGAAGTAATTTTTGCACAACAATTTTTGAAAGATAATTCATTAATTAATAAGAATATTATTGGTTTTCAGTTACAAAGCTTTCCCACTAAAGCCTATCGAGATTGGCCAGTGGAGAACTTTCTGCAATTAGCAAAGCAGATTATTTCCCATGACGCGAGTACGTATTTTTTGCTATTAGGTGGTAAGGAAAGTGCGCAATTATCTGTTGATTTAGCTAAAAAAATAGGTGAAGAGCGATGTTTAGCCTTAGCGGGGCGTGTTTCAATGCGTCAAAATGCGGCAATTATGGCAAATTTATCGCTTTATGTTGGTGTTGATACCGGTCCTACACATTTAGCCGGTGCTTTAGATATCCCGATGGTGGCGCTATATCATAGCTATCATCCTGGGTGCTATTTAGCCCCTATACAACATTCTTGTTGTCAGGTTATCCAACACCCTACACCATTAGAAAAAGCACGCCGTGAAGATAATATGGCTGAAATCTCAGTTGAGAATGTGTGGAATGCAGTGAGTAATATCATGAATGGAATGAAGGTGAAAAAGTAATCCATGAAGATCGGTATAATTGATGTCACAATCACCATGTCTTATGGCGGGATCCAAACAGCAGTTTGGGAACTGGCTAAGCAATTGCATGATGCTGGGCATGAAGTTCATCTTTATGGTGGCAATGGCGATATCCGACACAATCTGGCAGGACGCCAAATACAAATTCACACTTATCCGTATACACCAAGAGATAAAGTGATTGATCTCGGTGGGCGTTTTCGTCGTATTGTTGAGCGTTATACTTTTGCACGACACGCTAAAAAAGATGTTATCAGTCAAAATTTTGATTGGGTTATTTTAACGAAGCCTTTTGACTTTTTTTGGCCTTCTATGATGCCTAAATCATCCTCAACGCGTTTTTGCTATATGAGTGGGGGCACCAGCTTTTTCAAAGGTGATCGCTGGTTAGGTAAAAAGATTTCAGCATGGGTGGCATGTAGTCATTTTAATGCTTGGCAAATCCAACATCATTTTAAACAATTCCCTAGTGTAATTTATAATGGTGTGGATATTGAAAAATTTAGACCTATGACTACCTCGTTGCGTGAGCAATTAGGAATAGCCGAATCCACTTTTTTACTCTCATTTGCTGGGCGATTAGTGGGTTGGAAAGGCTTGAGTGTCGCAATTGATGCCATCGAGCAGTTAAAAGGTGAAGATGTTAAACTTCTGATTATCGGTGCGGGTGATGATCTTGAGCGATTAAAAAAGAAAGCGATTTCTAAAGGTGTTGCAGAGCAAGTCATTTTTCATCAGCCTGTTGAGCATAACGTATTACCGGAATTTTATGCGGCAAGTGACGTGGGTATTTTTCCAAGTACTGGAGATGAAGCCTTCGGTATTACGATTGCAGAAGCAATGGCATGCGCCAAACCAGTGATTGCGAGCCATATCGGTGGCATTCCTGAAGTTGTAGGCAATGAAGGTACCGCAGGGCTTTTAGTCGCACCAGGTAATGCAGATGAAATTGTGATAGCGATTAATCATTTTCGTGAGTTACCAGACAGAGGTAAGGCGATGGGAGAGCAGGCGCGTGTCCGTATAGAAACACGCTATACTTGGCAACATTCTGCGCAACGTTTATTACAGGTATTGGCGTCATAATTATGAAAATTGCCTATCTTGATCCTTACCCAGTGCCTGATTTACGTGTGGCTTCATTACAAATTTTGCAAAATGTGGATGCATTTGCTCGAGCAGGCGCTCAAGTAACATTAGTCACACCTAAAGGGCAATATCGAGATAGTGATATATTAGGTCGTTCAATTCATACTAATGCGAGTTTAGTTTCTTTAAGAGATATTCGCCGTAAATGGTATTTTCCATTTAATTCACAAAAGCTTTTCTCATTACAGATCGCTCGCTGGGTAAAGCAAAATAACGTTGATGCATTATTTACCCGTAATTTAAAACTAGCTTGTTATCTTTGTGAAAATTACCCAGAAATTCCTCTCTTTTTTGAAAGCCATGAAATTTTCGCTCAATCTTTTGCAGAGTCTCATTCCTTTGAGAAAAAAAAGAATCGTGCCAAATATCATAAACTATTAAAAATGGAGAAACTCGTTTACAGCAGAGCGACAGGCATATTTGTTCTTACTTCATTATTAAGAGATGATATTGTTTCGCAGTATCAAGTTACTACGCCAATAACAGTGGTTCCTGATGGCGTAGATTTACATGCTGTAGCAGATCATCAGATAGAGCCTTCTACAGTAAATAAAATTATTACGGAAGTGCTCTATTTAGGCAGTTTGCATAAATGGAAAGGGATCCCTACCATGATGCGAGCAATGAAATACCTTGATAATACAAGGCTTAATATTGCTGGGGGAACACCTGAACAGATTGAAGGGTTAACCTTATTAGCGCAAGAAATGGACGTAAAAGACAAGGTCAATTTTTTGGGATTTATTGATCCCAAAAAACGCTTTAATGCGATTGCTCAGCACGATATCTGTGTACTTCCGCTTACATTAACGAGTATTGGAAGTCGTTACACTTCACCTCTTAAATTATTTGAATATATGGCGATGGAAAAACCTGTGGTAATTTCAGACTTTCCTTCAATTCGTGATGTGGTAGATGAGAAAGCGGTAAGTTTTGCCGATAGTGGTGATGCGCAGAGTTTTGCAAAACAGATAATACAACTAAGAGAAAATCCACAACGAGCCAAAGAAAAAACAACCCATGCCCGCTCTCTGGTTGAAAACTATTACAACTGGGATAAGCGGGCAGAGATTATATTAAAAACAATAGAGAAGTTAATTAAGTAACCTATTGTTGTTTACCTGATGGTGTGACGGATTGATTATTGAGTAAAGCGTGGCGTAATGCCAACATTAGCCCCACCAAAATACCCACTTGATTGATATAGGCATTTTCAAATAATCCTCGCAGTACATAAACTCCTAAGAAGGACATCAGTAATACCAACGCAGCTTGACGAATAACCCCTTGGTTTTTTCTTATTAGTTGGATACCTTGGGCAATTATTGAAGAGCAAAAATAAAGAATACTGAATAGCCCCAAAATACCGCCAGCAAACCAAAAAGCTAAAAAGATATTATGAGGGCCAATGGATTTTTTAACTATCCAATTTTTATAGTCTTTTACTCGCTCATTATAAATATTATGATATAGCTGATTACCATAACCATAGCCTTTGATTGGTTGTTCTAAAATAAGATCTAACGCTGAGCCTTGGGTGCCATTATCAAACCTATTTCCACTATTAATTTGGGTTAATTTATGTTGTAGTATATTACTAATAAAAAAATCTGAAGGGGGTTTTATTGCTCCAATAAATAAGAAAATGCAAATAATTAAACTAATTATCATTAGGAGTAATTGACGATTAATAATAAAAATTAGAAAAGAAATTATTGCAAGTGTTAACCAAGTACCTCTTGATAAAGTACCTAATATTATATAAAGAAATAAAAAGCAAGTTATAACAAATAATAACCAGTTAATTATAGAATGGTTTTTTTTTAATTTCCAAGTGGTTAAAATAATAGGAAAGAAGAAAAGTAATTCATATGAAGCTTCTCGATGTAATTTCTGACTCCACCATGAAAAAGGTAAAACATTTCTCTGATACTCCAAATAATACTGCACCAGCTCCTTAGCCATAATTACCAACAACCCAATTGCAAAAGCGACCATCACCATCTTCGCTATATCAGCAGGTTTTTCTTTATACAGTACAATTGGAAAGGTAATAGCAAAAAGTAGTAATCCATTGAGTATCGGCTTATTAATCTCTTTTATACTGATACTGGGCTCGACAGAAATCACGATGGAATAACCAATCACCAGCAATAAAAACAGCAGTGAGAATGACAGATTATTTTTAAATATCTTACAGATAGTCTTAAAATCACGCACCAAATACCACAGCGCTGTTGCACCAATTAATCCCATCACAATATTTTTATAACGGGTGATATCCGGTAAGTAGATCAATATAATGTAAAGCCCGATAATGGATAAATTCCAAAGGGATTTTTTACTATAGTCTTTAAACAACATCATAATAATCTGCTATCGTCCTTTCTACTTTTAGGGAAACTGATCATACAATAAAAATGATGTTATCGCTGTATCTCTTATCTGATAATAATGGAGCCACCTGTGCCTGAATTGCCAGAAGTCGAAACCAGTCGCCGAGGTATTGAACCTCACATTGTGGGCAATGTATTGCACTATGCCATTGTGCGCAATAGTAAATTACGTTGGCCTGTGTCAGAGAAAATAAAGACTCTACTGGATGAACCGATTTTAAGTGTAAAGCGTCGCGCTAAATACCTATTAATAGAGCTTAATACAGGATGGATTATTATCCATTTAGGAATGTCAGGAAGTGTTCGCATTCTATTAGAAGAACAACCTGAAGAAAAACATGATCATATCGATTTGATTTTTCGTGATGGCAAAGTATTGCGTTATACCGATCCTCGACGCTTTGGTGCTTGGTTATGGTGTGAAGATTTAGCAACAAGCTCAGTATTAGCCCATTTAGGGCCAGAGCCACTTTCTGAAGAATTTAACGCCGAATACCTATATCAACAGTCGAAAAATAAAAAAACAGCTATCAAACCGTGGTTAATGGATAATAAATTAGTTGTTGGTGTCGGCAATATTTATGCTAACGAGGCGCTATTTTCATCGGGCATTATGCCTGATAGAAAAGCCAATAGCTTAACGCAAGAAGAGTGTGAGGTTCTTGTTACGGCGATCAAACGGGTATTAACGCGCTCCATTGAGCAAGGTGGCACAACACTAAAAGATTTTTTACAGTCTGATGGCAAGCCGGGATATTTTGCTCAAGAACTCTTTGTTTATGGGCGTAAAGACAAACCTTGTTTGATTTGTGGGCAACTGATTGAAAGTATTAAACAAGGGCAACGTAGCACATTTTTCTGCCGACATTGCCAACATGGTGAGAATGAGAGCTAAATTTTACCTAATTTTTTCAGCATTGCTACAGTCACGACTTCAGGTAAAAATGTAGAAACATCACCGTCATGGCGTGCCACATCTTTAATTAAAGATGAAGAGACAAAAGAAAGGTTTTGAGAGGGCAGTAAAAATACGCTATCAAGATCAGGTGCAAAATGACGGTTCATATTTGCCAGCTGCCATTCATATTCAAAGTCAGAAACGCTACGAACACCACGAATTAAAATCGTCGCTTGTTGCTGTTTGGCGAAATTTGCCATTAGCTCACTAAAACCCACCACTTCAACATTCGGTAAATGGCTCGTCACCTCTCTGGCTAAATTAACTCGTTCTTCTAAGGTAAACATTGGGTTTTTACGGGCACTATCAGCAATGGCTAATAAAACGGTATCAAACATACCTGCTGCACGAGTTAATATATCAATATGACCATAAGTGATAGGATCAAAGGTTCCGGGGTAGATAGCTTTATTTTTCATGATTTACCGTCTTCTGGCTGAGTTCCCATAAAGAAGCGTATTTATTAAAGGTATACTGTGCATTAACAAATGCCAGTACTAATCCCTGTTTCCCGTCTAAAAAACCCATTCTTAACAACCAAGTCTTAAAAAAGGCACCTAGCGTATGACTTAAGATGGAGCCATAACTGGTTTTTTTACCTTGTTGATGGCGCTCTTTAGCCCACTCGGTGGCATATTTTAGCTGTTTTTGCTGAAATTCCATTAAATCACGACAGGTAAGATGCAAGAGATCGCCCTGTAGTGTTTTGATGGTTGCGTCTTGAGTTTCTAACGATTCATGAACCAAGTTATTGTTATATTGATAACGTTCGCGGGTATATAAACGCGTGACTTTATCGGGATACCAACCACTGTGCTTCATAAATCGGCCCATAAACAAGTTACGGCGAGCACAGTTATAAACCACATTTTCTTCAGGTTGTTGCAATATCGCGAGGATACTGGTTTTGAGTTCAGGTGTGATACGTTCATCACTATCAATCATAAAAATATAATCACCCGTGGCATATTGCTGCGCCAATTGACGCTGTCTGCCAAAACCTGGCCACTCACTGTTTACAAAGACTTTTGCCCCTTTCTCTGTCGCGATACGACAGGTGTCATCTTGACTTCCCGAATCCAATACAATGATTTCATCAGCCCATTGTACGGAGTCTAAGCATTCACCAATGACATCAGCAACGTTTTTACTGATCATCACAACAGAAAGGCGCTTGCTTTGGCTCATCAGTGGCTCCGAGGGGGAAGATAAGGTGAAAGTAGGGTGAGTAAGCGCAATAATGCACCTTGGTTATCATGAAGCACTTCAACAGCATGACGACCATAATAACGACGATAATCTTCATCATTAAGCAATGAAGCAATAGCTGTCGCCATCGATTCACTGTCTGTAACAGTAATTAATCCTTCAGCTTGATCGAGTTTGGCACAGATATTTTTAAAATTAAACGTATGAGGTCCCATAATAACTGGGATAGCGTGTGCAGCTGCTTCTAAAGGATTATGACCACCACGCTCGACTAAACTCCCCCCTACAAAAGCCAGATCAGCAATACCATAGAGCAACATCAGTTCGCCCATGGTGTCGCCTATCACGACTTGGGTCTGTGCATCAGGAACAGCATCAGTGCTTCGTAACGTATACTTTAACCCTGCTTCGCGTGTTAATTGCTCCGCTTTAGGAAAACGCTCAGGGTGTCGAGGAACTAAGATTAACAAAAGCTGTGGAAATTGTGTCAGTAGCTTTTTATGTGTCTCTAAGATAATGGTTTCTTCACCTTCATGGGTACTCGTTGCAATCCAAACGGGGCGATGAGCAGCCCATTGGCGACGCAAAGCAACGGCTCTTGCTGCTAACTCAGGGGTGACAGAAATATCAAATTTTAGACTGCCTGTTACATGTAAATGTGAACGTTTAAGCCCTAATTCGATAAAACGCTCACCATCCTCTTGGTTTTGAGCCGCAATTAAGGTGATTTTTTGGAGCATCGTTTTGACGAAACTACCTAATTTCTGATAACCCGCCGCAGAGCGTTCTGATAAACGTGCATTGGCGATAATCAACGGGATTTTTCGTTGATGCAGTTTTGAAATCAGGTTAGGCCATAGTTCGGTTTCCATAATGATCACCAATTTCGGATCAACTGTTTTAAGAAAACGATTAACTGAACCCGGTAAATCATAAGGAAGATAGACATGGTAAACATCGTCACCAAATGCAGAACGCACACGTTCTGAGCCTGTTGGTGTCATGGTTGTGACCGTTATAGGCAAATCGGGATAGTGATGGCGAAGGGCACGAACAAGTGGCACGGCGGCGAGTGTTTCACCGACAGAAACGGAATGTAATAATATCCCTTGAGGCACGACTTTGCCTTTGCAAAAGCCATAGCGCTCTCCCCACCGTTTACGGTAGGCGGGGGCTTTACGGCTGCGTAATAAAAGACGCAACCAAATCAGAGGTTGAATAAGGTAAAGAAGTACCTGATATAAACGCAACAACATGCTATCAAATTCACTTATCTGGACGAACGCTTATAGTATCACACTGTGTAGTAGAAAGTGTGTAAAAACAAGTAGGCGCGGATTAAGGAATTAAAGCGATATACTGCTTTAAAATATGGTTTAGTTCAAATTTTGCATAGGATGATGGCAATATTTGAGGTGGTGAATAATACGCGAAACGAAGTTTCTCAGCGAGAGAATCACTATCCATAGTAGAAAGATAATCAGAAAGCGCGTCAGTCATAATTTCGCTGACTCCACCTGGACATCGAGTACTGACGATAGGCGTTCCACAAATTAAAGCTTCAATTAACACAGTAGGAAGCCCTTCGCTATCAGAACTTAATGCGACTACCTTCGCATCTTTGATGGCAGGGAGCGGATTAGAAATAAAGCCAGCAAGTACAACCTGTTGTGTTAGGTTGAGTCGGTTTATTTGAGCTTCTAATTTTTGTTTGATAGCAGGCGTTCCTTCACCTAAAAGGATTAATTGGCAAGGTAAATCCGCTTTCGCAAAGGCTTCAATTAACCTGTCTTGCCTTTTAACTTCATGTAATCGGCCAACATGTAAAATGTAATCTTGCTGAGTAAATACATTAGGAAGGGTGGCTTTTTGTTGTATTTCTTCAATATTAAAAGGGTTATAGATAGTTTTTAGTTGACGGGCATGGATGCCAATGGCGTTTATTAAATCATCTTTAACTGCGTTGGATACACAGACGAGATTTTTATCTTTATAAACGCGCTGAATTTTGGTTTTCTTCAACCAATATGAAAAGCCAGATTTATTACCAAGATAAGATTGAGAGTAAATACCATGAATGCAGTACCAAACATTACACATTTTTAGCTGTTTGGAGCGACAAACAATACGGTCTGTTTTGTGTAGATTAGAAAGAACAAGTGCAGGACGTCCTTTCTTAGCAAAAAGTTGTATAAGGACATTATCAAGAGATTTTGCTCTACGAGATATTTCGGTCAATTTTCTGAAGATACCACGATAGTCATCATGATCAACAATATAGTCAATAAAATCAGGTAGTTCATACGCTAATTTATTATGTAAGGATAACAGTGTGACTTGGTATCCATTCTGATGAAAACCGTTGGCTAGCCTGAGTGTAACATTTTCAGCGCCACCACCAGGTAATCCATCAATAATAAAAAGTATATGTTGTTGACTCACAAGGCTAATATCCGTTTATAAAGTGAAATAAGCTCGCCTGATAATCGTTGTGGCGTGTAAGGGAGAATAGTCTCTCTTGCCACTTGTGACATTTCAGTCCACGCTGCTTCTTTTGGGATCTGTGTAATTGCATTGATTAATGCTGAAATATCTAATGCATCACAAACAAATCCATTTTTACCATTTTGAATAAATTCTGCGCCACCACAAGTTGTTGAGGTGATCACTGGTAAACCGCATGATAATGCCTCAAGAATAACATTAGGGAAAGGATCGTAAAGAGTCGGGAGCAACAATGCATCCGCCATTTGATAAAAATCGAGTGTTTTTTTCTGCATACCTAAAAAGAAAATACGTTGCTCACAACCTAATTGTGTCGCGAATTGTTCGTATTTTCGCTGATTTTTATCACTTCCAACAACTAACAATATAGCTGATGTTTTTGCTATTGCTGAAATAGCAGCAGCTAATCCTTTACGTTCAAAGCCAGACCCAACATAAATAAAGCAAGGTACATCTTGTGGAATATTATATTGTGTCTTTAATGCATATTTTTGAGAATTTGTCGCAGGTATGAAAGCATTATGATCAATTGCGTTATAAATAACAGATATTTTATCGGCAGATACGCCAAAATCCTCAATAATTTCATTTTTAACCATCTGTGAGTTACAAATAACTTGTTTTAATGCAGGATCAGCATACATCTGCTTTTCTGCATTCATAACATAGCGATGGTATCTATCATAAAATAACCAGCGACCTTTCCAATTTGGCAATATTCGTTGGCGTTGTAATAACCATCGGCGATGCACACCATCACCTGCCCGAAAAATATCACAACCAGCGATACGTTCATGGCTTTGAACAATATCAAAATGATTTTCTTGCCAACACGCTCTCGCCGCCTTAGCGAAGCCAGACTCTCGACTAATTCTGCCTAACTTTCGTGGATTACATAAGTGAATATGCCAATCTGGATTGGTATCACCTTGCCATTCTCGAGTGATCACATTGAGTTCAAGATCATCGTTTGATAGTGCATCTAATGCACGAGCAATAAAACGTTCTGCGCCTCCATCAGGGCGATATTTTTGCCGAACGATAGCGAGTCGTAAAGGATGGTTCATTGGGGTAAATACCTCTTAGCTGAGCGGTAGACAACATCAACAGGAATAGCGGAGAGATAACGTTGTTGAGTATCTGTTTTAATATGATCAGGATGTGGAATATCTTCATAATCACCCGCCCAAATTGTTTCACCTACTGCTTGCCAAGGATGCCAATGTTCGAGTTTAGATGGACCAAAAAGTGCTATTAAAGGTGTTTTTAATGCAGCAGCCATATGCATTGCAACAGAATCAACGCCAATAAAAAGCCCTGCATTATCAATTAATACCGCTAATTGGGATAAAGAAGTTTGGCCAGCTAAGACTGTTATAGCTTCTTTATTTGGACATTGCGTCAAAATAGCTTCGATCATCTCCAATTCTTTTTTCTCTGGTCCTGAGGTTAAAACAACAGAATAATTACTATTCTGAAGTTGTGTAATCAAAGCCGCCATTTTATCTTCATCCCAGCATTTGAAAAACCAGCGAGAGGTCGGTTGGATCACGATGTAGTTTTCAGGAATATGATGCTTTTTAATAGTCTTCGCTAGCCACTGCTTATCTTCTTCACTATAAGACATCATAACATCAGAAATAATAGGAACATTAAGTGGAGTAAGGATACTTAGGTTTTGTTCAACAGTATGTAGTTGCCCATGATCTGAGGTGGAGATAATTATATTATGGCATTTTTGCCAAAACTTATTGCCTTTGCGTTTTTCAAATTCAAGTCCTAAACGAACTTGTGCTTTAGTCACTAAAGCAAAAATAGCGGCTTTCCATTGATCCGCTAAATTAACCACTAAATCATACTGTTGTTTTTGTAATTCTCGACCAAGTTGCCACTCTTTTTTCAATCGAGTGAATTTACCTTGATACTTCCAATTGCGATCAAGATAAAAAATTTTATTGATTAATGGGTTGTGCTCAAGCATCGGTAATGTTTCTTTATATAATAGAACATCAATCGTTGCATTAGGATAAGCTGATTTTAATGAGCATATAACGGGTGTCGTTAATAACATATCTCCATGATGTTGGAGTTTAATAACCAGTATTCTATTAAATGATCGATTTATATTAGTCATAATTACTTTAGCTTTAGTGAGATACTCTAATTGTAAACAAATCCACAGAATGCATCTACCATACTGTATTTATATTGATTGAATTGATGTTTTCTACTGCGTAACATAGAACAATTTATTCAATTATGAACTTATAATCCATTAGTTGGCGGGGAATGCATGACTAAACCAGCATTTATTATCACATTAGATACTGAAGGCGATAATCTTTGGGAAAATGAACGTGATATCACTACTCAAAATACGCACTTTCTTCCCCGTTTTCAGCAACTTTGTGAGCGCTTTAATTTTAAACCTGTTTGGCTAACAAACTATGAAATGGTTATGGATGAAGCTTATATTGAGTTTGCCCGTGATGTTATTGCGCGTAATACCGGTGAAATTGGTATGCACTTGCATGCATGGAATAGCCCACCATTAATACCTTTAACGGATGATGATTTACGTTATCAGCCTTATTTAATTGAATATCCCAAAGATCAAATGCGAGAAAAAATCGCATTAATGACGCACTTACTTGAAGATAAACTACAAACTAAAATGTTAAGCCATCGTGCGGGCCGTTGGGCTTTTAATGAGATTTATGCACAACTTTTAGTTGAGTTTGGTTACCAAGTCGATTGTTCTGTGACACCTAAAGTGGATTGGCGATTTACAAAAGGTGATCCCGCACAATCAGGGGGTACAAATTATACTGATTTTCCAAGTCATGCTTACTTTATGGACTTACAGAATATCACTAAAGCGGGAAACTCTTCGCTACTAGAAGTGCCAATGAGTATTCAATATAAGCACTCGCCTTTAATGAATAAAGTTAAGCAGGGTTACGATAAATTAAGAGGTAAGCAACGAGCGCCTTCTGTGAATTGGCTCCGCCCTAAAGGTGGCAATGCTCAACAGATGATTGATGTTGCTGAAAAATCTTTGGCTCAAGGCCACTCTCATATTGAATTTATGTTGCACTCCTCTGAATTTATGCCGGGTGGTAGCCCTACATTTCGTACTGAAAAAGATATTGAAGGGTTATATAACGATTTAGAAACGTTATTTAGTTTCTTATCAGACAAAGTGCAAGGAGTGACATTAGCTGAGTATTATCAAAGTAAGATGCAGGCAAAATAAGATGAAGTTAAAGAAATTAAAATGGGTACATAATTTTTTAAATATTTATAACCCACTTTTGGGCAGGATGAGAAAAACAGATACATTTTCATCTGAGATTCAATTTAACAGTATTCTTATTTTCTCCACGACAGCGCTGGGGGATTTTATGTTTAATACTCCCGCGATAAGAGCTATTCGTGCACATTACCCTGATGCACATATCACATTGGTTTCTAGTGAAAAAATAGATTATTAGTTGAAAACTATGAGCAAATAGATAGTGTGGTTTACTGGGATAATAAAATTAGGAACCTACTTCCTATCGCACTACATGCAAAAAAATATAAACCTGAATTAGCGGTTATATTACATTCACATCTTCCTTACGATGTGTTATTTGCTGTTATAGCTGGTTGCCAGTATATCTTGCGTAATACATTTCATATTATTCCAGAATGGTTTCAAAAATGGATTGTTGCTGAGCATCAGCCTCCTAATTGTCATATTGTTCAAAGTAAACTTAATATTATTCGTCATTTAGGAATAGATAGCTCTGATACAAGAATGGAAATTCCTTGTGAAATAGAACAACTAGATAAAGGAATTAATCATATTGTTGGATTTCAAATGGGAGCATCAACGCAAGAGCGCCGATGGGCAGTAAAATATTTTGTTGAGTTAGCTCAAAAGCTTATTGAGAGTAAACCATCAATACAGATTAAACTTATTGGTTCACCCAGAGAATTAGAATTACCAGAAGAGTTTTTTGTATTGTTGCCAAAAAAATATCATAACAATATTGAAAATCTAGTAGGTAAAACTTCATTACCTGGTTTGTTAAGTCAAATAAAAATAATGGATGTATTAGTCACAGGGGATACTGGGCCTTTGCATTTGGCGATCACACTACAACGCCCAACAGTAAGTTTATTTGCGACAGCAAACCCTAAATGGACAGGGCCTTATCAAGATCTTCATTTGCATACTATTATCAATAAGAGACCTAGCCCAGATGAGGGAATACAAGCATCAATGGATCTTATTACTGTTGATGAAGTCTTTAATGCCGTCAATAAAACCCTAAAAGGCTAATAACTTTTAGGGTTATAAGACTAAATATCGAGAATATTGATAACTTGTTGTGCACTTATCTCCCCAATATCCCCACCTTCTGCTTTTATAGAGGTTTGGGCTTTACCGTAACCGCCAATTAAGCCGGGATCGGTAGGGCCAAATAAGGTGATATTGGGTTTATCTAATGCTGCCGTTAAATGGCTTAATCCCGTATCCACAGAAACGACGCTTTTCGCACCAGCAATAACCTGAGCCACTTGGGCTAATGACATCTTCGGTAATACATCAACGTAGTCAAAATCTTTTGCTAGGCGTATTGCTCGTTGATGTTCATGCTCGGCACCCCAAGGTAATTTAATGCGTAGTCCAGAATCAGCAAGTAGTGCGATTAACTCTCTCCAATGAGATTCAGGCCAATGTTTCTCATCACGCGTAGTTGCGTGTAAAAAGACTAAATAAGGGCGCTCATCAAAGGTGGGAAGTGAGAGAAAATGCTGTGCAATTCCATAATCACCCTGAGACTGTGGAATAGGATAATTTAAGCTTAAAGCAAACAGTTGACGAATTCGCTTAACGGCGTGCATCTCTTTACTGACATTGTGGCGAATATCGTAAAAGAAACTCGCTAAAGGCTCTCGAGCGCATTGGCGAGAATAACCATGTTTAATGCCTTTGGCGTATCGAGTCACTAAGAATGCACTTTTTAGTAAACCTTGTGCATCAATAACCGCATCATAATGATGAGATTGAATAGCATGACGAAATTGTGCGCGTTCAGCACGAATAGTAGCACTAAACCAGTTTTTTCGCCAACGGCGTATTGCTACAGGAATAACTGTATCAACGGCTTGATGCCAGCTCGGGATCTGTGCAAAACCTTCTTCGACGGCCCAATCAAAACGAATATCAGGATAAACATTTATTGCATCAGTTAATGCTGGCAATGTATGTAACACATCGCCCATGGAAGAGGTTTTAACGATTAATACCCGCTTCACGCTGATGGCTCCGTTGACAGTAAATTTGCTAATTCAGCCAAAACCTTCTCTGGCTGAATATCGATTAAGCTTTGGTGATAGCCTTGTTCTGCATCCCCTTTACGCACTTTGTGATAACCAGTAATTAAACGGATCACGCGTGCTTTATGTGATAAAGGAGGGGTAAAGTCAGGGCTACTTGGGCCATAAAGCGCCACTAACGGACGCTCTAACGCGGCAGCAACATGCATTAAACCAGAGTCATTACTGACAATAGCTTTACAAGATGCAATTAAATTAACCGCCTGCTCAAGACTGGTTTCGCCAGCAAGATTAAAACACGCTTCACGTGCTTCTGGTGTTAAGGTTTGTTTTATCTCTTCGCCTGCTTCTTTATCTTTTTTAGAGCCAAACAAGAAGATCTGATAACCTTGCTCAATCAGCTTCTGTGCTAAAGCGGCGTAATGGTAATGAGGCCAACGTTTTGCAGGACCGAATTCAGCTCCAGGGCAAAAACCAATAGCAGGACGTTGAGTAGATAATGAAAATTGATGCAATGTGGTAGAGATATCACTCTCGGTTACGGATAACTTAGGCCATAACAAAGGTTGATGTAAATCAGTCGCTTTTTGGACTTTTTGCTTGTCATAAGCTAGCGCAACATAGCGTTCAACCATTAAAGGAAATGCATCTTTATTTAAAGGTCGCAAATCATTTAATAGACCATAACGCATCTCTCCACGCCAACCTGTGCGCTTGGGAATATCTGCAAAGAAAGGGACTAATGCAGACTTAAACGAGTTAGGTAATACATAAGCGTGAGTATAACCTTGCCCTTTTAATTGTTTTCCTAAGCGACGACGTTCACCAATGGCTAAAGCACCGTGCCCTAATGGCATTGGGATTGCATTATCAACTTCTGGCATCTTTTCTAATAATGGACGGCACCACGCAGGTGCCATCACATCAATCGTTGCCGCAGGATGTAATGCTTTCAATGTACGATAAAGACTTTGGGACATCATCATGTCCCCGACCCATGAAGGCCCTACCACAAAGATTTTCATAAACAGCGATTACTTACCTTGATTTAACCATTGCATATAAAGCTCTACGCCTTCAGCAACTGTTTTAAAAGGTGCGGTATAACCCGCTTTACGTAAATTTGTCAGATCAGCTTGAGTAAAGGCTTGGTAACGACCTTTCAATTTCTCTGGAAACTCAATATGTTCGATAGAGAGATCTTTATCTTTGTGATGAGCAATAACGGCATCTGCAACAGCTTGGAATGATTCAGCACGACCTGTACCACAGTTAAAAATACCGGATACATTATTGCGCCAGAACCATAAATTAACCGCAGCCACATCACCTACATAAATAAAGTCGCGTTGGAAGGTTTCACTACCTTCAAATAATTTTGGATTTTGACCCGCATTTACTTGGTTATTTAAATGGAATGCAACACTCGCCATGCCACCTTTATGTCCTTCACGAGGGCCATAAACATTAAAATAACGGAAGCCACAAATCATTGAATCTGCTTCAGGTAAAATCTGGCGTACATATTCATCGAATAAGAATTTTGAATAGCCATAGACATTTAAAGGCGCTTCATATTTTCTATCTTCGATAAAGTTATCTGTACGACCACCATAAGTTGCAGCAGAAGAGGCATATAAGAAAGGAATTTGGCGTTCAAGACAAAAATGAAGTAGCTCTTTAGAATATTGATAGTTGTTATCCATCATATATTTGCCATCCCACTCTGTCGTGGAAGAGCAAGCACCTTCATGGAAAACCGCATCAATATCACCGAAATCATCACCAGCAACAATGCTTGCAATAAAATCTTCTTTATCCATGTAATCAGTGATATTTAGATCAACCAAATTCACAAATTTGGTGCCATCTTTAAGGTTATCAACAACTAAGATATCAGTATAACCTTCATCATTTAATGCTTTAACAATATTGCTGCCGATAAAACCTGCACCGCCAGTGACGATAATCATGTGGCTACCCCTTCATATAAAATCTAAAAATTAGCTCTAGGTCTATAATAACACTGAACAGCTTTAACGGTAGCATTCATCATGGAACAACAGACTGAAATTCTCGAAAAAAGCAGAGCGTATTAGTGATCTTAATTACACAAATAACATTATTTATTTACATTTGTCGTTTTTAATAGAACAAAGGCATAAAATAAGAAACAATACTGACTATATTATAGTCAAACTATTTAAGTTGTCTCTTTTCGAATTGCTGTCTTAGGAGAAAGTATGTCTACTCCCACGTTTTACCAACAAATTAATCAACAACTAGAACAAACTCGTCAAGATGGCCTCTTTAAAAATGAGCGCATCATCACTTCTTCACAAAGCGCAGATATCGCAGTTGCTGATGGAAGCCATGTTATTAACTTCTGTGCTAATAACTATTTAGGCCTCGCTAATCATCCAAAATTAATTGAAGCTGCAAAAGCAGGTATGGACAGCCACGGATTTGGTATGGCTTCTGTACGTTTTATCTGTGGTACTCAAGATTCACATAAAACATTAGAAAATAAAATCGCTGAATTTTTAGGTATGGAAGATGCCATTCTGTATTCATCTTGTTTTGATGCCAATGGGGGATTATTTGAAACATTAATGGGCCCTGAAGATGCCATTATTTCTGATGCTTTAAACCATGCATCTATTATTGATGGTGTGCGTTTATGTAAAGCTAAACGTTATCGCTATTCCAATAACGATATGGCAGAGCTACGTGTTCAACTTGAAAAAGCCAAAGCAGATAATGCTCGCCACATTATGATCGCGACAGATGGTGTATTTTCAATGGATGGTGTGATTGCAGACCTAAAATCTATCTGTGATTTAGCCGATGAATTTGGTGCCCTTGTTATGGTCGATGATTCTCATGCTGTAGGCTTTGTGGGTGCACAAGGTCGCGGAACTCATGAGTATTGTGATGTGATGGGCAGAGTCGACATTATCACAGGCACTTTAGGTAAGGCGTTAGGTGGTGCTTCTGGTGGATATACCGCAGCGCGTAAAGAAGTTGTTGAGTGGTTGCGTCAGCGTTCTCGCCCTTATTTATTCTCTAATTCATTAGCTCCTGCGATTGTTGCGGCCTCTATTGCTGTTTTAGATATGCTGAAATCAGGGGATGAAATTCGTGCCCGTTTATGGCGTAACGCCTCACTTTTCCGTGAAAAAATGAGTGCCGCTGGTTTTACATTGGCTGGCGCAGATCATGCCATTATCCCCGTTATGTTAGGAGAGGCTAAATTAGCTCAAGAATTTGCAACGCGCTTACTTGATGAGGGAATTTATGTCACAGGATTCTTCTATCCTGTTGTACCTCAAGGGCAAGCACGTATTCGTACGCAAATGTCGGCAGCACACACTACTGAACAAATTGAGCGTGCAGTGGCGGCATTTATCAAAATTGGCAAAGAACTTAATGTGATTGCATAAGGTTACTCTATGAAAGCATTGTCAAAATTAAAAGCACAAGAAGGTATTTGGATGACCGATGTTCCAGTACCTGAACTTGGTCATAACGATGTGATGATCAAAATTCGTAAAACAGCAATTTGTGGCACTGACGTTCATATTTATAACTGGGATGAGTGGTCACAAAAAACAATTCCTGTTCCTATGGTTGTAGGCCATGAGTATATCGGCGAAATTGTTGCGATAGGGCAGGAAGTTAAAGGTTTTAATATTGGTGATCGTGTCTCCGGTGAAGGGCATATCACTTGTGGCCATTGCCGTAATTGTCGTGGCGGTCGTACTCATTTATGTCGCAATACCATTGGTGTAGGTGTAAATCGCTCAGGCTGTTTTGCTGAATATTTGGTTATCCCTGCCTTTAATGCGTTTAAAATCCCTGACAATATTCCTGATGAATTAGCCGCTATTTTTGATCCCTTTGGTAATGCTGTACATACCGCATTATCTTTTGATTTAGTGGGTGAAGATGTTCTGGTTTCAGGAGCTGGTCCTATTGGGATTATGGCGGCTGCAATTTGTAAGCATGTTGGGGCTCGTCATGTGGTGATCACTGATGTTAATGAATATCGCCTTGATCTCGCGAAAAAAATGGGTGTTACCAGAGCCGTGAATGTCAGCAAAGAAAACCTAATGGATGTTATGAAAGAATTGGGTATGACAGAAGGTTTTGATGTGGGATTAGAAATGTCGGGTGCGCCACCTGCGTTTCGTACCATGCTTAATACCATGAATCATGGCGGTCGTATTGCACTGTTGGGTATTCCGCCTTCTGATATGGCAATTGATTGGGGACAAGTTATCTTTAAAGGTTTGTTTATTAAAGGTATCTATGGGCGTGAGATGTTTGAAACATGGTATAAAATGGCTGCACTTATTCAGTCTGGCCTTGATCTCTCTCCAATTATTACTCATCAATTTCCAATCGATGAATTCCAAAAAGGTTTTGATATCATGCGTTCAGGTCAATCAGGTAAAGTTATTTTAGATTGGCAGTAATGAGTGTTCATTAAGCAAAAAAAGAGCCTTTTAAGGCTCTTTTTTATTGCATTATTTTTCAACTTCCTCAATTCCATTAGGATCAGGTATGTCAGGTAATTTCTTTTTTTCTGATGAGCTAAATCCACTGGATAATGTATTAATTAGCGTACTTTTTTTCATCGAAATAATCGCTTCTTGCGCTGGCTTTAACCAAGACGCAGGTTTTGGCTCTTTCGGTTGCTCTGTTGGCGGGACAACTTTTGGCGGCTCTGGTTGTATTGGTTTTTCTGTCTGTGGCTTTAATAGCGTACTTGGTGCGACTAGTTGAATATCAGCAGGTAGTAAAGGCAGTTGTTGTTGCAATGCTCTAACCGTTGAGGGATGAGGATGTCCGATAGCAATGGCAGAGCCATTTTTCCGTGCTAAAGCAATAGCGCGGGCAAGTTGTTGGCGAGTTTCTGCTTCAGTTTGTACGTTATCGAGAAAAACATGGCGACGCAAAGAAGGAACTCCTGCGGCTTTAGCGGCAATAGCAGCTTGTGTATTACCGATGGTCACGCTATCTAAAAAATAGAGATTAGAGTGATTAAGCGCTTTAATAACCCTATCCATTGCTTGTCTATCCGATGTCATCGCACTGCCCATATGGTTATTCATACCGACAGCGTAAGGAACATTACTAATAGCATGTTGAATAATACGATTAATTTCGTTCTGATCCATTGACGGTTTTAGGGTATCGCGCTCTAGAGGTTGTTTACTAATTGGCGCCATTGGCATATGGATCAGTATTTCACGCCCTTGTGCATGGGCTTTAGTCGCCACTTCTTTACCATGAGGAGAATCAGGTAAAATAGCGATAGAAACTGCAGTAGGAAGCTGTAAAACTTGGTTATCTTCTTTTTTACGATAACCAAAATCATCAATCACAATGGCTAATTTTGCTGCAAAGGCAGGTGTACTTACAACCAGGCTTAGCAACATTAAACTAAGTAGAAAAGAGCGCTTGCGTTGTAATGTGCCAAGTAATTTCAAACCTACCTCCCAAGCCAAGGAACAGGGTTCACTGCTTTTCCTTGACGTCTAATTTCAAAATAGAGTGCTGAACGTTCTTGTCCACCACTGTTACCAACTAAAGCGATAGATTGGCCTGCTTTAACCTGTTGACCAACATTCACTAAAGCGCTTTGGTTATAACCATAAAGGCTCATATCACCTTTACCATGTTCAACCACGACGACCAAACCATAACCTTGAAGCCAATCTGCTAATAATACACGTCCATCAGCAATGGCTTTTACTTCCGTACCTTGTGCTGCTGGTATCACAATTCCTTTCCAGCGTAATTCGCCAGAGCCAGAAATAGACTCACCAAAACGGTGTAATAAAGAGCCCCTGATAGGCCAAATAGCTTGTCCCGCAGGTTTACCTAAACCACCAGTACGTGACATTAATGATTGCTCTTCAGCTGTTGGTTTATAGGTTGAACCACGCTGTTGGGCTTCTCGTTGTTTGGCTACAATCCGTGCTGCTTCTCGGGCTTCACGTTCTGCTCGTGCTTTGGCTTCTCGTTCAGCTTGAGCAATTTTATTTCTTAATTGAGCTTCATTAGCTCGCATGGTGGCTAAGTTTTTCTGATCTGCTTTTAAAGTTGATTCAAGTTGGGTTAGCGTTTTTTGTCGAGCAGCTAATGCATTATCGAGTTTTTGTTTTTCTTGCTGTTGTTTAGTGAGAACCTGCTTTTGCTCATTCTGTTTTGCTTGCTGCGTTGCTTTTTCTGCTTCTAGCTCTTTTGATGTTTGAGCAAGCTCCGCCATTGTTTCTTTGCGAGCATCATTAATATAGCTGTAATACGCTAAGATACGCTCTTCACGCTGACCTTCTTCGCCACGAAATAAGAGCTCAATACCTTGGTGTTTACCTTGGCGATACGCAGCATCCATTTGACGCGCTAATAACTCTTGCTGTGACTGATACTGTTTTTGTAAGCGAGCAATATTTGAGGTAATGGTTTTTATCTCTTTACCCAATGTTTGTAGGCGATTTTGGGTTTCATGCACAGCTCGACCTGCACTAGAAATTTGAGTTTCTTGTGTTTTTAATTGACTAAGAAGGGCCGTGCGTTGTTTTTGTTGTTCTTGAACCTGTTTTTCTTTTTCTGCAATCGTGGTTTGTAGATCTTTTAGCTGATTGCGGTTATCCGTTAATGTGTTAGCAAAAACAGGAGGGGCAGAAAAAAGAGAGGTGCTAATAAGCAACGTGATTAACGGTAAAGAAAATACACGATAAGACGGATGTGTTTTTTTTTGAAGATCCATTTTCTTTGCCATCTGACCAACGTACCTTTCATAACAGTTTGTAAGATTATTCCATGCCACCAAACAACTGACCAGCTAACACGAAATAAAGCCGAAATTTCAGATAATACCTAACAGGTAATCTATTCAATTAATAAGAGATTATAAAGCAATAATAATAGGAGAGAGGAAAAAAGAGGGATCCTGTGTGACAGCGCAATAGAATATCACGCTGTCCACGAGAGAGATTATTCGACGATAGTACCCCAAAGATCATATTCGTCTGCATGTTCAATAAGAACACGAACGATTTGTCCCGGTTCTACATCAAATTGCTCATTGAGGTAAACGGCACCATCAATCTCAGGCGCATCGGCCATACTACGGCCAATTGCACCTTCCTCATCCACTTCATCAATCATAACAAGCAATACTTTGCCGATTTTCTCTTGCAGGCGTTCAGTCGAAATTTGCTGCTGTAATTGCATAAAGCGATGATAACGCTCTTCTTTCACTTCTTCAGGTACTTGATCGGCTAATTCATTTGCTTTCGCACCATCAACAGGGCTGTATTTAAAGCAACCTACGCGATCAAGGCGAGCTTCGCTGAGGAAATCCAATAGCATTTGGAAATCTTCTTCTGTTTCACCCGGGAAACCAACAATAAAGGTAGAACGTAAGGTTAATTCCGGGCAAATTTCACGCCAGCGTTTTACTCGCTCTAATGTACGCTCAACAGCACCTGGGCGTTTCATCAGTTTTAAAATTTTAGGGCTGGCATGCTGAAGTGGAATATCTAAATAAGGTAAAATTTTACCTTCTGCCATTAAAGGAATGACATCATCAACATGTGGATATGGATAAACATAATGTAAGCGCACCCAAATACCTAGTTTTGCCAGTTGCTCACATAAACTGACCATACTGGTTTTGACTGGCATTCCATCCCAAAAACCCGTTTGATGTTTAGTATCAACACCATAAGCAGAAGTATCTTGAGAGATAACAAGTAACTCTTTTACTCCTGCATTAACTAATCTTTTAGCTTCACCTAAGACTTCACCAATTGGACGACTGTCTAAATCACCTCGCATTGATGGGATGATGCAGAAAGTACAACGGTGATTACAACCTTCAGAGATTTTTAAATACGCGTAATGACGAGGCGTTAATTTTACACCCTGTTCAGGAACAAGGCTGAGAAAAGGGTTGTGATCAGGTTTTGGCACATAGTGATGAATATGAGATAAAACTTGTTCGTAACTATGAGGTCCCGTGATTTCAAGTACTTTAGGGTGCACTTCACGAATTTGGTTCTCTTTTGCACCTAAACAGCCAGTAACAATGACTTTACCGTTTTCATCGAGTGCTTCACCAATCGCTTCTAGCGATTCTTGTACTGCGCTGTCAATAAACCCACAGGTGTTGACGATGACTAAATCAGCATCATTATAGGTAGGAACAACTTGATAACCTTCTGTACGCAGTTCGGTTAGGATACGTTCAGAGTCCACTAAATTTTTAGGACAACCTAATGAAACGAATCCAATTTTAGGCACTTGATTTGTTTGCGACATGCTCGTGTTCTCAATACTTTTAAATAAATAACAGATAGTTGTTGTATCTCAGACAGGTATAAATCTTACGTAATATGGGAGATTTTATACGTAAGTAGCCACTATTAGGGATGCTGATTTATTAATAGCTTGCCTGAAGAGAGTTCCTGTAGAGTAAAAAGGTAAGGCCTTTTCAATTCATCATTTTTCACGGAACCGACGCTAATGGTACATAAATCCGTCAATAAAAAAAATGATTGTTGAGAAACTTTCCGCAAAAATAGAAAGAGAAAAGCAGGAATAGGCTGTAATTGCGCCATGACAAAGGTATACTTTGGCTCTTTGATACTATTTTTAACCAACGAGAGTGATTGCATCCTATGCTGCAAGAAGTAATGCAATTTTTCAACCGGCACACCCTGTTAAGCTTTGTTTGGGTAGCGTTGCTGGTGGCGGTCATTGTATTGACCTTTAAAGGGCTTTTTTCTAAGACGAAAAATATTTCCCGTACAGAAGCGATTTCTTTGATAAACAAAGAGAATGCGGTGTGTGTTGATATCCGTAGCCGTGATGAATTCCGTAAAGGACACATCATTGATTCTATCAATTTAACGCCTTCTGAAATCAAAAATAATAATATTGCTGAGCTGGAGAAATATAAATCACAGCCAGTTATTGTTGTGTCACCATCAGGTATTGAAGGTGCAAAACCTGCAGAAAGCCTAATTAAACTCGGTTTTGAAAAAGTCTTTATCTTAAAAGATGGTCTTTCAGGCTGGAGTGGTGAGAATTTACCACTGGCTAAAGGTAAAAAGTAACGAGCGGGCAGATTGAGTTCTATACTTACTGCTATTCAATTAATAAGGATATAAAAAGGTAAGATTATTATGTCAGAACAGCAAAACCAAGAGATGACTTTTCAAATTCAACGTATCTATACAAAAGATATCTCTTTTGAAGCGCCTAATGCCCCACAAGTTTTCCAAAAAGAGTGGCAACCAGAAGTTAAATTAGATCTGGATACTTCTTCTAATACTTTAGCTGAAAACGTATATGAAGTTATTTTGCGCGTTACTGTAACCGCAACAATGGATAACGAAACAGCATTCCTGTGTGAAGTTCAACAAGCAGGTATCTTTACCGTTGAAGGTATCGAAGGCACTCAACTGGCACATTGCTTAGGTGCATATTGCCCTAACGTTCTGTTCCCTTACGCTCGTGAATGTATCACTAACTTAGTTAGCCGTGGTACTTTCCCACAACTGAACTTAGCACCTGTTAACTTTGATGCGTTGTTTATGAACTATTTACAACAGCAACAAACTGATGGTGCTAATGAAGGGGCTGAAGAAGCTTAATGAACGCTTCTATGACAGTTATCGGTGCCGGTTCATACGGCACCGCTTTAGCGATTACCTTAGCGCGCAATGGTCATGATGTCGTACTTTGGGGTCATGATCCTGAGCATGTTGCTGCGTTAGAACAAGCTCGCTGTAATCAGGCATTTCTGCCCGATGTTTCCTTTCCTGATAGTTTATACATGGAAGCTTCTTTGCAAAAAGCCATTGAAGCCAGCCGTAATATTCTTGTTGTGATCCCAAGCCATGTTTTTGGTGATGTATTACAACAGATCAAACCCTTTTTACGTCAGGATGCACGTGTTGTTTGGGCGACAAAAGGACTTGAGGCACATACTGGTCGCTTGTTGCAAGATGTAGCGCGTGAAGTATTAGGTAATGAAATCCCGCTAGCAGTTTTATCAGGCCCTACTTTTGCTAAAGAGCTTGCCGCTGGTTTGCCTACTGCGATTTCTGTGGCATCAACGGATAATACGTTCTCTGAAGAGCTTCAACAGCTTTTCCATTGTGGCAAAAGTTTCCGTGTTTATAAAAACCCTGACTTTATCGGTGTGCAATTAGGTGGCGCAGTAAAAAACGTGATTGCGATTGGTGCGGGTATGTCTGATGGTATGGGTTTTGGTGCGAATGCGCGTACAGCGCTGATCACCCGTGGACTTGCCGAGATGAGCCGCTTGGGTAAAGCATTAGGCGCAGATGCAGCTACTTTTATGGGAATGGCGGGTTTAGGTGATTTAGTTTTAACTTGTACCGATAACCAATCTCGTAATCGTCGATTTGGCATGATGCTAGGTCAAGGCTTTGATGTTGATACTGCCCAAGAAAAAATAGGACAGGTCGTTGAAGGCTATCGCAATACCAAAGAAGTTCGTGCATTGGCCGAACAAGTCGGTGTTGAAATGCCTATCACAGAGCAGATCTACCAAATTTTATACCAGCATAAAGACGCCAAAGAAGCGGCATTATCTTTATTAGGCCGTGCAACGAAAGATGAGATAGACAGCAATCTTTTCTAAGTCTATTTTAGTTATTTATTTCTGTTTTAAACATAAGAAGCCTAAGTTTTTACTTAGGCTTCAATGTAAAAAGAATGAGAGTGAGTATGTCGCTAGAAGAACTAAAAAGAGTCTGGGATCATATTAAAGATGAAGCAAGATGTTTGGCAGATTGCGAGCCGATTTTGGCGAGTTTCTTCCATGCGACATTACTCAAGCATGAAAACTTAGGCAGTGCCTTAAGCTATATGCTGGCGAACAAGCTGGCAACCCAGACTATGCCTGCGATTGCTGTTCGTGAGATTGTTGAAGAAGCATATCGTAGTGATAATTCTATGATTGAATCAGCAGCTTATGATATTTCAGCCGTTCGTCTACGCGATCCCGCAGTTGATAAGTACTCCACACCTCTGCTTTATCTAAAAGGTTTTCATGCCTTACAAGCTTATCGCATAGCGCATTGGCTATGGGGGCAAGATCGTAAAGCACTTGCTATTTACCTACAAAACCAGATTTCTGTGACTTTTGGGGTTGATATTCATCCCGCCGCTCGCATTGGTCATGGCATTATGCTTGATCACGCAACAGGTATTGTGATTGGTGAAACCGCTATCGTAGAGAACGATGTTTCGATCTTACAATCCGTCACTTTAGGGGGAACAGGTAAAACCTGTGGCGATCGCCACCCTAAAGTACGCGAAGGTGTAATGATTGGCGCAGGTGCTAAAATACTCGGTAATATTGAGATTGGCCGTGGTGCCAAGATTGGTGCTGGCTCTGTGGTATTACATGAAGTTCCTGCTCATACCACGGTTGCCGGTGTTCCAGCCCGTATTGTCGGTAAGCCGACGAGTGACAAGCCTTCACTCGATATGGATCAACACTTTAATGGTGTGGTGCCTGGTTTTGAATGCGGTGATGGCATTTAATGGCATTAACTGAAGTTACACTCTCTGAGCTGAAGGCTTGTTTACATGCTGAATATATCGGTGATAACAAGCCTTTTAGTTGGATAAGACTTTTTCATCGCGTCTTTTTCTGCCAGCGTTCGCGTTATCTTTTTTGGTGGCGTGTCGCCCAATTCTTTTATTTCTCTAAAAATCGTTTTCTTAAAAAACTGGGTATTCGTATCGGTGCTAAAAATAATCGTAAATACTGCAACGATATCTCACTAAGAACACGCATAGGTAAAGGCCTTTCATTACCACATCCCATAGGGATCGTACTGACTAATTACTGTCAACTAGGTGAGAATGTGACGTTAATGCAAGGTGTCACCATTGGAGTAAAAGAAAAAGATGGCAAAGCAGATATTCGAGTTGGCAACCATGTTTATATTGGCTGTAATTCTTCGATTATCGGCGGAGAGATAGAAATAGGTGATAACGCTGTGATTGGTGCTCACGCATTGGTATTAAAGGATGTGGGGGAAGGGTGTAGGTATATTAATAAGATAGTAGTAAATATAAATTAAGGTACTTTAATAGTACCTATTCAAGTTAGATAGAAAATAGAGTATTTAAAATTAATCTATCAGGTTTTAAATAATTATTATAATAATTATAGTTTTTTTCCATCATTTCATACCTAAGTTCTTTATCATTCACGAGGTTATTAACAGATTGGTATAATTCTTCTACATTTTCAAATGGAAGATAATTATTAAAATCTCCTGGAACGATATATTCTAAAGGTTCCGATATTATAGCCCGTGAAGATGCAACAAACTCCCCAAATCGCCATCCCGTGGATTGATGTAAACCAGTTGATGTAATACATATTTCATGATTTTTCATCATATTAATAAAATGTCTGCGATGAGTTTGTGTTTTAGGTAAAATAAAATTAGGAGCAATTTTTCTAGAATACTCAATATCATTAATACCAATAGTAGATATTTCTTTAAAATTCTCATTTAACATATTTAAAGCATCAATTCTAAATCTATTGAGTTTTTTTATTTCATTATATTTTTCTATTTCTATACAGCTAGAGTCTTCAGAAATAACTTCTGGTTCCCATAATCGGGTTAAAAATAAAACTCTGGGATTGTTTGATACTTTTGGTATGGTTTCGAGGTCATAATGCCTTACAATTTCTTTACCCAATATTCTCCGAATGTTTCCCAATAAATTATCCACTACTCCATATACGGGTTTTATTTCATAGTTAAATCCAAGAGGCCTACATTTTGGAAATTTGTTAGCAAGTTTTTCAGAGTAACTTCTTTTAAAATATAAATCACACCAATCATAATCAGGAATAGAAAAAAAATTTCTTTCAATATGATCACCATCATTTGCGTCATAAACTATTTTTTTTCCATCAACATTGGCCCTTAATATATGCTGAGCACCAGTAATATTATTATTTATATTTGATATTTTTATAATGTTATACTTTTTTAAAAGCAAGAATCCATATATATACTGACTAATATGATGAGAATATTTAAATGATAAGGTTACATTATGCATTTTATAGCCTTTGGCCATTGTTTTTAGGTAAGTTAATCAAATTTTATGTAATAAAAAAGCGTTTATCTAGAGAAAGATAAAACGCTTTAAAAATTATTGACTAATAGTAAATCAATCTTTTAATAACGCACCAGGATAACCAAGTTGGCGCCATGCTTCAAAAACCACAACAGCCACAGTATTTGACAGGTTCATGCTACGGCTATCAGCAAGCATTGGAACTCTGATTTTCTGCTGTGTTGGCATATTATCCAACACATAGGGCGGTAAACCACGAGTTTCAGGTCCAAAAAGGAGATAATCTCCATCTTGATAGCTAACATTGCTATGTGCTGGTGTTCCTTTTGTCGTTAACGCAAATACTCGTGCACCTGTCGGTGATTGTGCATTATCAGGGTTTAAACCTTCACTTTCTAAAAAAGCGTAGTAATCGTGATGCTGCTTAATATCAGCAAACTCACGATAATCAAGCCCTGCACGACGTAGACGTTTATCATCCCAAGTAAAACCCAATGGTTGGATTAGATGAAGATGAAAGCCTGTATTAGCACACAGGCGGATAATATTACCCGTATTCGGTGGAATTTCGGGTTCAAATAAGACGATATTGAGCATATAAAATAGATTTAGTCGTTACCAAAGAGGTCACGAGTATAAACTTTTTCTTCAACGTCGTTTAGTACTGATGACATTCTATTGGTAATAATGACATCAGAGATTGATTTAAATTCATTTAAATCACGAACTAATTTTGAATTAAAGAAGGTTTCTTCTTTCATCTCTGGCTCATAAATTACCACTTCAATTCCTTTGGCTTTAATGCGTTTCATAATGCCTTGGATAGAAGAAGAACGGAAATTATCAGAACCAGACTTCATAATTAAACGATAAACACCCACGATTTTTGGTGATTTAGCGATAATTGAGTCTGCAATAAAGTCTTTACGTGTGCGGTTAGCTTCAACGATGGCACTAATAATATTATTAGGAACAGAATCATAGTTTGCTAATAGTTGTTTAGTGTCTTTTGGTAAGCAATAACCGCCATAACCGAATGATGGATTATTATAATGGTTACCAATACGCGGATCTAAACAGACGCCCTCGATGATTTGTTTTGAGTTCAAGCCGTAAGATTCTGCATAACTATCAAGCTCATTAAAGTAAGCAACACGTAGTGCCAAATAAGTATTCGCAAATAATTTGATGGCTTCTGCTTCTGTAGAGTCAGTGAACAGAACATCAATATTTTTTTTCAGTGCACCTTGTTGTAAAAGGTCAGAAAATTTTTGTGCTCTTTCTGATTGTTCACCAATCACAATACGAGATGGGTATAAGTTATCGTAAAGCGCACGACCTTCACGTAAGAATTCTGGTGAGAAAATAATATTATCCGTATTATATTTCTCTCTCATTTCTTTGGTAAAACCAACAGGAATGGTTGATTTAATAATCATTGTCGTGTTTGGATTATATGCTAAAACATCACGGATAACAGACTCTACAGAAGAGGTGTTAAAGTAATTTGTTTTAGGATCATAATCGGTTGGTGTTGCAATGATAACGAAATCAGCATCTTTGTAAGCGAATTCTTTATCTAAGGTTGCCGTAAAGTCGAGTTCTTTGGTTGCTAAAAACTCTTCAATTTCTTTATCGGTAATTGGAGAGATTTTTTTGTTAAGTAATTCAACTTTTTCTTTATTGATATCTAACGCAACGACTTTGTTGTTTTGGGAAAGAAGTATTCCGTTAGATAGACCGACATAGCCGGTACCGGAGATTGTGATTTTCATGGTTTCTCTTATCTAAAGTATATGTATTTATATAATTTTACTATACTAGGATAAAAATATATATTTTAGTGCTAATTTTCATCCTTTAGTAAAGATATAGTGCATTTAGCAATGCATAAGGACCATATACTTATTAAATTAATATAAAATTAATTTTTTATTAGAAAGTAAGTCGAGAAATGTAGGGTATATTTTAATTATTTGTTAATACATAGATCATTTAAAACTAATTTATTATAAAAATTCATTTTTCACTGTGTTAGCAATACCTTGCTCAAGGGTAACTGGAGCTTTAAAATCAGTATTAGCAATACTATTTGATTTAAATTGAGTTCGAGCACAGAATTTCTTAATACGAATACTACTAACAGGAAATTCTTTACCTGTCACTTTAGAAAGAATATCAAAGCAATATCCACCAAGTAATCCGATAGCATAAGGTACTTTAATATGACTATGACGTTTATCTAAAGCTGTATAGATAATGTCTGTGAGCTCATTCATTGTAAAGTCAGGTTTATCAATATAATTAAATATGTGGTGCCCAGATTCTAGTTGAGTAGAAAATTTTAAGAATGAAGCAATGTTTTCCACGTAAGCCATTGATTTCTGATTGTTACCAGAGCCAACCATTAGAAACTTACCGGATGCTATTTGACGGAATAAATTATAGACATTACCTCGGTTTCCTTCACCGAATACAACAGTTGGTCTGATAACAACTAGAGTATTTGTAATATCTTTTTTATACCAAGCTTCATATTTATGCTCAGCTTCAAGCTTTGACTTTCCATAATCGTTAAATGGATGGAATTCACCATCTTCGCCAGTTTCTTTTTCAACAAATCCATATACAGCAACAGATGAAGTAAATACGATATGTTTAATATTTAATTGTTCAGCTACATCACAGACATTTTTAGCGCCATCCACATTGACATCATAATATAGGCTAATGGGGTGAACATTATCTTTATGTTGTGCGGCTAAATTAATAATCACACTAGAGTTTTTTAATGGTTCTAATAATGACTCGGGTTTTGTGACATCACCAAATACCCATTTTTCAGGGTATTTTTCACTTTTAGCAATATCTACAATTTTAAATTCAATATTTTCTTTAGTTAGTTGATCTGAAAGGCGTGTGCCAATAAAACCTGAACCACCTATGATTGTTAGCATAATTTTACCTGATATAGTTATTTAGAAATTAAGTTAATATAATCTTGAATTATATTCTCGATATTATAATTAACTCTTATTTTTTGTGAGAAATGTAGATAGTCAGAGTAATTATTATTAATCGTATTAAGAGCATCTATTAAATCTTTTTCATTATTATTGATCAAGACTCCATTAGATATATTATTTTCAGTATATATTAATTCATGACAACCACCCACATTGCTTAATATCATAGGAAGACCAGCAGAACCAGATTCAATAGCTGACATTGGTAAACCTTCGCTATCAGAACATAAAACAAAAATATCGTATTCATGATGAGCTGAAAAGTTATTAATATTACCAAGAAAAAAAACATTAGCATAATTATTATAGTGTTGAGATACTTTTTCAAGTAATGGACCATCACCGATAAAAAAGAAATCCATATCTGGAAAATGGCTAGAAATAGATAAAAGTAAATCCGGTCTTTTAGGATATACCATACGGCCTATGAACAATATTTTTTTTCTTTTATTTACGACTAATTTTTGTTGCTTAGGAATGGTTCTATTTGAAATTACTGATATTTTTTTGGGGTTTATTCCTATCCTTTGTATTGCATTTTCTTTATCTTTATTTGATACACACAGGATAGTATCACAAAAATACGATAAAATTTTCTCTATAAAACAAAAAATATGGCTAAATTTTCCACCATTATATAAACATGACCAACCATGGCTAACATATATATGCTTATGTTTATATATAACTCTTGATAATCGAGAATAAATACCCGCACTAGCTGAATTAGATATAACTATATCTATTTTATTTTCTCTTAAAATATTAGCTATTTTTAAAATAGTAATAGGCTTTTTTAATGATAAAAGCTCAGGAATAAGGATGGTTTTTTTAGGTTGATTGATTCCTTCAGTCAACCAGCCTTTTTCTGATGTAATAAGATAAATATCAAAATATTGATTTAAATATTTATATAACTCTGAAACCCAAGTTTGAGCTCCACCCACTTCAGATTTTGTTATAATAAATGCTAGTTTTTTCATAATTATTAAAAAGTAAAATAATAGAAAGGAGATAAATCAATAATAGGATAACGAATCCAAAATTGATTAATGCCATTGTTTAAAATATTGGTTTTTTCTAAAATAAAAAATAAAATATAAATAATTAAGAAAAAGAAAGTTAATTCTTTATAATTTTTATAAAATAAAAAGTATACAAAAAGGCCATATAGATAAAGTAAAGAAAAATTTATTCGTTCAGGAAGTAAAGGAATACCTATAAAAGATATATATAAAAATGAATTAACAGCGATGAATTTATGAATATGATATGTTTCTTTCTCTTTTCGCAATAAGAATAATATAGATAGTAGTAAAGGAAATACAAGAATCATAAATCTATATGATGTTATTTTAAAATCATTAAATGTAATAATATAATAATTTAACTTTCCTAGCACTGGTAATATTTCTTTGAAAATAAAAAGATTTTCCAAAATGGATTGATAGAATAATCTAAAAATTATTATTATTATAAAAAAGGAGAGTAATTTTACTTGAGTTATATACCTACTAAGAGTTAATTTATATAGAATTACTAATGGAATTGCTGTTAAGTGAAATGAAGTTGCAAGTATAGTATAGACAAGAGACTTATATTTATTCGTAGATATTGCAAATAAAATAAATACAGTAGAAATAGCTTGTCTTTCTAAATAACCAAAGGTTTGAACACTCAAGAAAGTAAACACAAAGGCAGCTGCTATTGATTTATTTTTGCAGTGAAAAAAGGCATAGCCATATTTTTCAAGCCATATAAGAAATAAGATACAACATATACTAGAATTTATTATAGCTATTCCGATAGGTGTTAAATTAGGGAAAAAAAATGAGATGCTTCCATATAATATAGGCCAGCCAATTTCTAATCCATTACCAAAACCAAATAGCTCATTAATGTTTCCATCACCTAAATTTTTATATACTAAGTAATAGTGTGAAAGGTCATGTTCTAATTCATCTATATATGAACGAGAGGCAACAATGAATAATAAACTATATATACAGAATAAACTTAATATAATTCTTTCTTTATTATAGGTTAATTTTGATGAAAAAAGTAATAATATGATACTACTTAAAAATGTTAGTAATGGAGAGAAAGGCAAAAAAGAAAAAGGTATAAATAAAAAAATATTTTTAGTGTTCATAATAAGCATTATTCATTTTGTAATTTATTTCTAATATTAGCCAAAGAATTGATGATTTTTATTGGAAGTAATATTTCAATTCCCTTTAATATAAAAAATAGACATAAATTATGTTTTTTGATAATTTCACAATAACTTTTAAAAACATATTTATTTTTTTTAGATAATGAATATATTGCATTTACAAATAAATTTCGATACAAAAATTGTAGAAGTTGATTTCTCTTTTTTATATCTAATTTATTAATTATTTTTAATCCATCATTAGATAGATAATATTTAATATGATAAAGAACATCTAACGATGTATGCGTATTTGTTCTATTTTCTGCATCTCTATGAACTGTTGAGCATATGGTGGATGAAAAACTTACATCATTATTTTCAGCAAGTTTTAACCAAGTAAATATATCTTCACCTAATTTTATATTTTCAGGAAAATAACTAACTTTTTCCATTATTGATTTATTAATACAGACAGATGATGAGTGGATTAAAGAGCGGCTTCGAGCATAAGCCGCATAGAAGTTGTGTACAATACCAAAATGATTTTTTGCTAAGGATAACTTACCAATAAATTCTTTACCACAAGGATAAATTTCCTTGTAACGTGTACTATATAAACTACAATTAGGATCTTGATTTACTAGTTTTTTTATTTCATTGAGAAAGTTTGGTGACCATGTATCATCTGCATCCAATAAACATACATAATTATATTTTGATTTTTTTATACCGTTATTTCTAGTTATAGATACACCTGAATTAGATTGATCAAAAATTTTTACCCTTGAATCAGATACGTTATCATCAATAACCTTCTTACTATTATCTGTTGAGCCATCATTAATAATAATTAGCTCAAAATAAACATAGCTTTGTTTTAAAACAGAATCAATTGCTCTTAAAATAGACTCTTGTTTATTGTATAGAGGTATAACAACACTAAAATATATATTATTCATCATTCAATGCACTCAAAATAAAATTTTCTGATTTTATTTTTAGCTCTAGTAATTTATTGTTAATTACTTCATAATCTATAGGTTTTTCTATATTTTTAATTAGTTTTTCTTTATTTGATATAGTAGCTGAGTATATAATTCTATCCATCAGTCCTAATTCTTTCAGTAGAGATAAAAATCTATCAGCACCTCTCTTTTCATTAATAATGACAGTAAAATTTTTATTAAAAATAATAGAAAAAACCATACCATGAAAAGAATCAGTTATTATATATTTTGAATTATTAAATAAGCTTAACCATTCATTTATAGATAATAATTTTTTATTTTTATATATGTCAATAATATCAATGTTTTTAAATTCATTTATCAAATCATCCAATTGATCATTTTGGTCAAGAATATAACTTAATACAAAAGGTGTATCTATTTTTTTTATAAATTTATTATATATAGATTTATTAATTAACAATGTTGGATCTAAAGTATGAACAATAGGCATATTAAGATTGAATGTTTTTTGACATATTTTTATGCCTGATTTTTCTCTAACAGATATAGCTTTAAAATCAGCAAGAAAGCTACTAATTTCTAAAATATTATTATTATTTCCCCATTCTCCTTTTCCGAAAGATGCGGCATAAGATATTTTTTTTATTTTTTTCTTTGTTTTAAAGTTTAAAAAATAGGCTTTATATATGGGATTGTTTATATATTCCCAACGCCAAACTTGATCACTCCCGACAATTAACGCATCAAAATCATACTGTTCTATTATATTATTAATATCCTCTAATGTTCTTAATTCTTTACTTTTATCAGGAATGTTAGATTCAATCCAATTTGAATGAAATTTTTTTTGTAGTTTTATATTTTTTATGTTTTTTATATCAATAAATGGAAGGTTTTCAAGTAGGCTTATTATTATTTTTCTTGTTTTTTTTAATTCTGGAGTTATATTTAATAAAGTGACAGAGTGTCCTTGCTGTTTTAAATAACTATATAGTGCGAAACATTGTAATGTACCACCATAATTTATATTTGGAGTTAAAGTTACTAGACCAATATTCATGTTTAATAAATCCTATTTTTTAAAATTCTTATATTGTATATGAAATATTTAACTAATGTTTTTATTAATTGTTTATTCAGTTTCCTATATTTTAACTCTTGTCTTGTCATTTGGTATAAGAATTTAAATATATTTCCAGAGTCTAAATTATTTTTAAAAATCTCGTGAGAGGATTGGGATATTTTATATCTTTCTATATAGATTGCATATCTAATTTTTGTTAATGGAGGAGTTTCTTTAAATATTCTTTTTTGAGGGTGCCATAGGTTCTCATGAGCATAAAATTTATTTCTAGCTATAATTCCTTCTCTGCGATGTCTGTAATTACCAGATTGTGATTTAATGATGTCATTTTTATCTAACTTATTTAAAGTTATATTTTTTTGTTCTTTTCCAGTTTTTAATATTTCTAATAAAACTGGGTGTCTGACAACCAGAATGTTAGTACCAAGAGGGTCATTTACATATTCAGGCAACCAAGCATCACCGAATGCTATATCTGCTGTTTCAGCGGTGATATCATCACACCAATCACATGCTTTAGGTTTAAATAGACCAAGTCCCCAATCTGTTCCATATAGCTTATTGTTTAAGGATAATTTCTTTTTTGTAGATGAGGAGGCCTCTACACTATAATAACTAGCAGCGCCACTTTTGTTTTTTACACGAAAATCAATATCTATTAATTCATCAGGTGGAATATTTAATTGCCAACCCAATATTTTTGAAAATGCCTGAGACTTTAAATGTCCACAAAAAATACCGATAAGAAAAATAATAGAATTTTTTAATTCAGGATTTTTTTCCATTAATAGTCTAATTGCTTTTATATAACAAGGTATTCCAATAAAAGCATATCTTTTTTGGAAATCAATTTTTTCTAAAGCCAAATCAAAATGAGTTGGATAATAGCGAGATTTTCTATTTTCTCTCAATTCTTCAATGTTATTAGATATTTTATATCCAAAAGTATTATTCTTATCTTCAGATTTACCAACATGAATAACTCCATCAATTAAATCCTGTTCAAATAGTTTTTCTATTATCCAAGTTGTTAAACCACCTGAACTTGATTTTTCTCTTAATACGTCATTATTTATATAACCAGCAAAATTATCTAAATAATATCCTAATTTTTCATCATGCTTTATATTTTCTATATTTGAATGACGTTTTATCGCAAGAGCACTTTCATCTACATTAGAAATAATTGGACAGATATTATTTGATTCTAAATCAAAATGTATTTTGTCAGGAGTTAATAATAAGTTACTGTCAATTTTCATATTGCTGTTTTTTTTGTAACAGCAACTACCACATCCAATGCAAAAATTATTTTCAATAACTGTTTTTATTGATATTTTATCAGACATTTGGTTCCTTTAACATATGTTTATTATTCGCTACTATATATAAAAACATTAATAAAATATTGCTTGTTAGTGTGGATAAAACACCACCCAAAATCCCCATAGTATAAATAAAAATAATATTTGATATTACACTATATATAGCAGTTATTCCCATGCATTTTATTTTAATAGAAATAAGATTTCTTGTGTTTAGAATAGCACCTGCATTACTTGATATATAATAAAAAGGTATGCAGAAAGATAAGTATTTTAAAATAATTATTGACTCGTGATATCTTTCACCAAAGATATTGTTAATAATTAATGGGGCTAGAAAATATATACTTATAGCGATTACCATCCCTAATGTAAGCATTAGTATATTTCCTAGGAAATATACTTTTTTTAACTTTTCATATTCATGATAAGCCCATACATGTAACTTTGGTAATAAGAATTTCTGGTATATAATGTTTGGAATCAAAGTTGTCGCTGATATTATTATAAATGCAACACTATATATCCCTGCATCTAAAGAACTTGATATTAATTTTAATAAAAGAATATTTAGTTGAAAGTAGATTAAATAAAGAAAGCCAGACATTCCGAAGGGAATGGAATCAATTATTACATTCTTAATAGTTATGTTTTTTTGTGGAGGTAATGTGAAGTTATAGTTTTCTAAATTTATTCTTCCTAAGAAAAAACGTATTGTAGACGGATAAAGTAGTATTGATGCTATTATAGATGATATAAAAATACTAATAACCACAGTGTTTATATTCTTACTAAAAAAACATATACTAATTAATAGAATAATTGGTTTTATCCAATTTATAATCGATTGAGTTAACGCTAGTTTAATATAATTTCTTTCCAGTTGAAATAAACAACTTGTAACTTCAGTTAAAAGTATAGGAATGATCATAAATAACATTAATAAAGATAAAGTAAGATCAATTCCATTATGAAATAAAAAAAGATAAAGTATTATAGATGATATTACTAGTGCTGTGGTTTTAAATATAAATGATCTTATTATAGGTAAAAAATTTTTCGCATATATGCCATAATTTGCAAACGATTTTAAAATAAATTGAGCTACTCCAAAACCACAAAGTGGAGAAACAGTTAAAATCAAAGTATTAGTGGCAGAAAAAAAGCCAAATTCAGTTGGTGATAAATTTCTAGCTACAATAGTTTGAAAGATAAAACTCATAAATGCACCAGCAAATGTACTGAATGCTAATATGAATAGGATAAAAAAATTTTTCTTTACTGGCATAGTAGTATTTATTTTATTATGTACAAAGCTACCGCACTGGGTTTACGGCCCCCAGAGCGCCAAAATTCATTTTTATAAACCCTTATCTATCTGTAATATAAGGGTTTAATTATATAAGCATACTTTATCAATATGCTAAAAACCGCACTGAGAGTAGACTCTTCAAACCAGACGGTCAAGTAATAGCTGGGTATTTTACCATTGATTGAGGATATATAAATACTGGAATAGCGGTCGATTCAGACAGATCATTCTGAATTGCATCGTTAGGTGATAACAAAGAGAACATGCTGCCTCTTTTCTAATAAATAGTGCTATATATCAATGTAGAAGTTTTGTTACTCTATTTCTTGACAAATTGGTACTCGAAAATAGGTACCTCGAAGGGTAAGGTGAAAGGATAGTCTAGAAAAATAGGCTGCCATCTAAATATTACTATCAATAATATAAATACAGTGTAAGTAGATGGCAGTAGAGGTTGAATCAATAATATTTATTTCTTACGAAGCTCGTCGAATCTTTTTAGGTCCATTTCAGCTTTGTAAGCTTCAAATAGTTTTTTACAATCATATTGTGGCTCATAGCCTAGCTCTTCTTTAGCATTTGATACATCCATTAGAAAGCCGCCACCATATGGTTTATTTGGCATATAAATGATTTTTGATTTTTTTTCTGGAGGAGAAAAAACATCAATGATAGTTTCTATCTGTTTCTGGAGTGTAATAGGAATACCTGTACCTATATTATAAAAACCTTCGTTTCTATTCACTAATGTTGCTTTACATAGCATCTGGCTAAAGTCATCAACATAAACCATATCTTTAGCGTAATTTGGGTTTCCCCATAATTCGATATCTTCACCTTTTTCTGCTTTTTCTATCATTTGGTATAAAGGTCTTTTAGCTTTTTTTCCATTTGGAAAATAATAATGATATGGGCTGTAATTATATATAGTAGGTAACCTAAAAATAAATTTTTTAAGATTATATTCTTGATGATAATGCTCAATTAATTCTAAAGCAGTATTTTTTGAAATAACATAGACGGCATGATCACCTTTATAATCAAAATTCTTTTCTAAGTCAGGCGATAAAGTAATATTTTCTCCTGCATGTAATGATATGTCGAAAACAGTTTGAGTATAAAGAATTCTATCAGCTTTAACTTTTCTGCAATATTCTAATACGTTAAAAGCACCCATGATATTTACATTTAAATACTCATGAGGGTCATACTCATCCATATAAGATGGGATTTTTGCTGCTAAAAGCATAACAGCATGAATATTATCAGTAGGTAATTTTTCAAAATCAGCTGAGTTTGTAATATCAACACTAATATATTTTATATTATATGCATCAAAAGTATTAGTTTCACGACTACCAACCGCAATAATTTCAAAATTATTCTCGTTAAAAAAATCTGAACAATAACGGGTTAGGTAGGAGCCAACATTACCAGTAGCTCCAAATATTATTATTTTTTTCATTAGATTATACCTTATATTTAGTGATTACATCTATGATAATGTTCATATCGCTAATATCATATCGTTGGTCACAAGGGATCGGAAGTATGTTTTTAGTGTAGTTATATTCAATGCTACTTTTATCACATTCCTCTAATATATTAGGCCATATTGTGGGTATGTATATTTTATTTTTAATTAAGTGTTGTTTTAAATTATCTGAATCATTTATTAATAAAGGGTAGCAAAAAGGTGCATCAGGAATTGTGCTTTTTAATATTTCAAGGCTATTAATGCATGCTAAATTTTTGTATAAGTAAGAAAAATTAGTATTTCTTTTTATTATTGTTTTTTCATAATCGATTGCGCCAAGTATATTTTCTGAAAATTTAGACATAGACTGTATAGGAATGTTGGCAATTTTCACTTCACAATTAATATGCTGTTTATAATAATTACTTGCACATTCTTCGGCTCTTCCTATTAGTGGAATTAGATCATCCTTTATTTTGTTTTTATTAAAGGAATCACTAATCATTTTATTGCAAAATAAATAAGCACCATCAGGAATACCAAAGTATTTTCTACAAGAGTATAATGTAGGCACATTAGATATAGGCGGTTGAAAAAAAGCCTGTGTGTTATCAATTATAATATTATTATATTTGTTTTTATATTTTAATATGGTTTCATTAGAAATAAATCCATAGTAGTTTACAATATATAGAAATGAATTTTCTACTTTTTCAATAATAGGTAAGAAATTACTATCGATATGATAGTAGTTTATTTTTATATTTGGTATGTTTTTATGTAAATACTCTTTTACGCTATTACATAAAAAATAGGGTAAAAGTAGTTTTTTGATATTATATATATTAATTAATAATAATAAAGCTGACCTTCCGCTATTTAATCTTATATTATTTTTATACCAAGGTTTATTAACTAAAGGCTCTAATTCAAAATAGCCACCTATTTCTTTTTTCATAAAATAAGAGCCTTAATCTAATAAATATTTATTTAATAAAGTTTTAACTTCAAGTTTTGAATTATTCATTAATACATCTATTATAGATAAATTTTGTTGGTATGATTCACAATTATATTGTATATAGTGAACATTTTCTGGCATGATGAATTTAAGATTTATACCATTAGATAAAAATTCCTCTTTATTATAGAGTTTCTTTCCTCCTACACTATTTACATAGTTTCTACAATTATAAATTTTACAAAACTCTATCAATTTATCTTGAGCATTCATATTTTTATTGTTATTCATCAATGATGAATAGTTGTATTTAAAATCAATTTCTAAATACTTAAAAATTTCAATTATTGAACTTGATGCTATATGAGCAACATTTCTATTTTTATCTGTTAGTACTTTTTCAATTATAGGATATATGAAAGAAAAATAGGGAGCTTTAGAGTATGCTTGTGATATTGATGCTAATATTTTTCTAACATCTTCTTGAAAATATAATTCGTTGATTTTTTTGAAGCTGGATGCTTTTATTACAGGAAGCGTGAATAATTGAGGACCATTTTTTGTTAAAATATTATTTCTATTTATATAGCCACTCTTAATATAATTAACATCATCGTAAAATATAAATATATCACTATGATAAGCTAATTGGTAATATCCAATGTATGGAAATAAATATGGTTGCATTATAGCTAAAGTCATTGTGTATAACTTCCTTTTTATTGTTTATTTATAATTATCTTTGTTATCATCTTTATTTTCTCTCGGATATGTAAAATCCTTAAATGATTTCTATATTTATATAATTTTTGTTGAGTTCGATCGATGTTTTTATGAAGAATCCAAGATTTTTCTATAAGGAGTTTAGCGAGTTTCCATTTTTTTGCTATAAAAGATTCATTAGCGCTTACTCTATATATACTAGAGATTGCAAAATTTATATCTTCTCTATTTGCACCTAGTGTTATTAATTTTGTAAGGTATTTTTCGTGTTCAATTAGTTCTTTTTTTAATTTTTCTTCGTTGATTGTTAATTTTGAGAGAGACCATGATCCTAAAGCATTAATTCGATATACACATGTAGTATCTGGTAAGTAAAATGCTCCATTGTTGATACTACCTAATATTTGATAATAATAATCACCAACTGGTGCTTTCTCAAAATATTTTTTAAATTCTAATGCTACATTACGTCTAAATACAAGTGATGCTGTAGGCATATATGAGCCACCTTGTTTAATAACTTCAGATAAAGGTGTAATAAATGAAGTTTTACTATAATTAGCTATTACATTTATTTTTCCATCTTGTTCTAATGTGTGAGCAGAACTAAAGCAAATATTAATATCTTTGTTTTTTTCTAAAATATTTATTTGTTTTTCAAGCTTTTTATTATCTATCCAAAAATCATCTCCTTCACATAATGCTATATAACTCCCTTTAGAAAAGGATAGAGCATTAATTGAAGGTTTTAAACCTTGCGAATAAATATTTTTAGGTGGAATGATATGTTTGATGATATTAGGGTAGTTATCTGTATATTTTTTTATTATATTTGATGTTGAATCTGTAGAGCAATCATCATGTATAATAAATTCATATCTATAAGTTGTGTCTTGGCAAAGTACGCCAAGTATAGTATCTTCTATATACTTTTCTTGATTATATGTGCAACATATTACACTGACGATAACCTCTTCAGAGCTCCATTTATCGATTATCTCTTTTTCAGGGAGAGGTGATTTTAATTTATTTATTATCATTTTTAACTTTTAATAATTTTTATAATTCTATTTAAGTCGTCATCAATTAATAAGTGATGAATTGGTAGGCAAATAACATTTTCAGATATTTTTTTTGCTATTGGTGTTTCTACTTTATATTGTTTGTAAATATTAAAATCAGTGATTAATGGATAAAAATATCGACGGCTTATTATATTATTATCTTTTAATTTTAGATAAAGCTCATCTCTTGTTTTTCCATATTTATTTTTATCTATTATTATAGGATAGTAAGAATAATTCCATCTTAAGCTTGCTGGTATATTAGGTAGGGTAATGCCAGGCATATTACTTAAATGAGAGTGATAAAACTCAGAGACTTTTTTTCTTTTATCTATTGCTTCATCGATATAATTTAATGTAGCTAGGCCAAATGCTGCTTGTACTTCATTGAGTTTTGCATTGAAGCCTAATTCGTCAATTACTGTTTCATTTGTGTAACCAAAGTTTTTATATCTATCGAGTTTTTCTTTCATTTCTTTGGTGTGACAAATAATGGCTCCCCCTTCGATGGTAGAGTAAGTTTTAGTTGCGTGAAAACTTAAAATAGATAGATCACCTTTTTTTAATATTGATTGGTTATTCTCTTTAACACCAAAGGCATGAGCTGCATCATAAATGACAGGAATATTATACTTATCTGCAATTTTTTGTATTGCTTCATAATTACATGGTCGACCATAAACATGAACAGGTAAAATTGCACTTGTTTTATCTGTGATTGCGGCTTCTATTTTACTTGGATCAATATTATAGGTATCTGGTTCGATATCAACAAAGACAGGAGAGATATTACTGTGTAATAGAGAATGACTTGTTGCAACAAAACTATATGGTGTCGTTATCACCTCTCCTTTAAGTTCTAATACATTGATTGCAGCTATTAAGGCTAATGTTCCATTCGAGTATAAACTGATATAAGGGACATCTAGGTATTCACAAAGCGCGTTTTCAAGGCATTGATGGTAATACCCATTATTCGTTAGCCATTTTTTATCCCATATATCTTTTAAATAAGGTTCTAAAGTTTCTAATGGAGGGAACAATGGGCTTGTGACTGTTATCGTATTCATAAACATTTTCTCTAAAGGAAAAGTATAGCTACCGCACTGGGAAAGTACCCAGAGTTCATGATGTATATAGTTTTGTTATTATACACAATGTAAATATATTAGTCTTAAAGCGAGCTTTACGAAATGTGGTAATACATTGCTTATCCTAATTATTATTAGTATGTAGTATTAGATAGCCTGTTGATTTAGTGATAAAAGTGTAATAAACAATATATTTGGAAATGATAGTTATCTGATTATGTTCTTCAGTAAGAAACTATTGAAATGAAAAACTGTATTTACAGATAATATGAAAATAAAACCACTAATCATAAGATTTGAATGACCAGTGGTTTCTTATGTAATTTAATAAAATTCAATTGGTATTAGGATTATTTTCCTGCCCTCGGCAACCAAATCTCAACCCTTAACCCACCTAATGGGCTGTCATCGGCTTTAACATGGCCTCGATGTTGGCTTACGGCTGTTTCTACAATAGCTAACCCTAAGCCTGTACCACCTGATTCGCGATCTCTTGCTTCATCAGTGCGATAGAATGGTCGGAAGATATGCTCTCTATCTTCTGGGCTAACACCCGGGCCATCATCATCAACAATAATAGTGATACCTTGATTTTGTTCAGTAAAGGCAACTTCAATGCGAGAATTTGAATAACGTAAGGCATTCCGAACAATATTTTCAAATGCACTAGCAAGTGAATATGGATTGCAGTAGATAGGCCATGCTCCCGGAGGTGTTGTCACTTGTAGCGTCTTATTACTCTGTTCAGCCTCAAATTTCGCATTATCTAAAATGTCATCCCACAGCTCGTTGGCTTTTACTGTTTCGCGCAATAACTCGTTTTTATGTTGGTTGCGTGAAAGTACTAGTAAATCATTAATCATGCCATCAAGGCGCTGAGTTTCAGTTTCAATACGCTCTAGCTCTTTACTTTCTCCACTACGACGACGTAACAGTGCGCTTGCTAATTGTAAGCGTGTTAATGGTGTTCGTAACTCGTGAGAAATATCAGAAATTAAGCGTTGTTGTGCTTCAACCATACGTTCGAGTGCGCTTATCATCTGATTAAAGCTAGTACCTGCGGCTAAAAACTCTTGCGGGCCAGTCTCTAGTTCAGGATGAGGGCGTAGGTTGCCTTTTGCGACATCATCAGCTGCATTTTTAAGCTGTCTTGCAGGTTTCGCTAAGCTCCAAGAAAGCCATACTAATAATGGTGTGCTGATAAGCATGGTGAATATCAGTAGCAATAACGGCTTATCAAATAATAAGTTGATAAAGTCAGATTGAGGGCTACTTGAAGGACGTACGAGGTAAAGTTGGTAATGATCTTCACCATCTCTGACAGAGAATGGCCCTAACATCTCAGAACGACCGTATTTTTTCTTTTTAGGGTGATCTGCGTTATCAGATTGACCAATAAAGTTTCTGACAACCTGCATCTCATTACGTTGAGCACCAATGATACGGCCTTCACTCGTAACAATAATTAAGCGCTGACCAGGGGGAGCCCATTTATCAATGGCACGAATTAATCGACGCCACCAAAGGAGATCATTAGCGGGATCTTGCGCTAATTCAGCTTCGATATGTTGTTCTAGCATAACGCCTTGACGGTATTCACTCTCTAAAAGAGGGGTAAGCTGGCGCGAGTCCAGCTTTGGAACCATCATAACTAGCACAAGAACTAATGCTAGCGTCAGCCAGAATATTGCGAAAATGCGCGCTGACAGACTATTTATCATAAAGAATATTTATCAAGTTATTGAAACCATCAGATAACCGCGGCCACGTAAAGTTTTAAACCAAGGTTGTCCATCTGTTCTTTCTGGTAATTTACGGCGTAAATTGGAAATATGCATATCAATCGCTCTATCAAACGGCGTTAAGCGTTTACCAAGAACTTCTTGGCTTAGATGTTCGCGTGATACGACTTGCCCTAAGTGCTGAGCAAGTAGATAAAGCAAAGTAAACTCCGTTCCTGTTAACTCTAGTGGTTCATTATCAAAACTTGCTTCTTGGCGACCAGGATTAAGTTGTAATTTATCGACCTGTAATGTTGGAGATGTATTGTTGTCGGTCTGTTTTTGTTCGCTCCAGTTAGAACGACGCAAAATAGCTCTGATACGAGCAACCAGTTCTCTATCATTAAAAGGTTTTGGTAAATAGTCATCAGCACCTAGCTCTAAGCCAAGTACTCGGTCAAGATCACTGCCTCTTGCCGTTAACATAATGACAGGTGTCTGGAAATTTTGGCGTAACTCTTTGAGTGTCTCAATCCCGTTTTTCCGTGGCATCATAATATCCAGTAATAACAGGTCGATAGAAGCATCCAAAAGTTTAAGTGCTTGTTCGCCATCAGAGGCGATTACAACATTAAAGCCTTCCATTTCAAGCAGTTCTTTCAATAGCGATGTTAATTCGCGATCGTCATCCACTAATAAGATTTTATGCATTCGTCAATTCCTCCAAGAGAAAAATACGATAATAAATAGCGCGAATCTATGACTTTACGTTCTTTTACACGCTCTGACGCTAGTTTGCAGCCGCAACGGTATAGTAATCCACATAGCAAAGAATTACACATATGAATTATATATATGAATTATGCACATTGAGTTCGTATTAATTTAGTCGGTATTAATTTACCGAATTAGGAGTGAAGCAATGCGTAAAGTAGCAGTAGTTGCACTAGCATCAATGTTTTTAGCAGCTCCGTCGGTCGTGTTAGCCGAAACAGCCAACACTAATCCGCCTACTGAGCAACAATATAATGGCAATTATCACTGTGATTATGGCTATGGTATGCATGGTGACCGTGATTACCGAGGCCACCGCGGACAGCGCGGTCATATGATGAACAACGGTGGACATATGATGGATCGCGGTTATGCCGAATCACGTATGTTTAACGGTATCACATTAACTGAGCAACAGCGTACTCAAATGCGCGATTTAATGCGCCAGCATCATCAAGACAGATATAACGGAAATTACCGTCAACGTCATGAGAATATGCACAAATTAGTGACAGCACCTCAATTTGATGAAGCAGCAGTAAGAGCACAAATGCAAGATATGGACAAACAAGCAATTGAACGCCATGTAGAAATGGCAAAAGTCCATAATCAGATGTATCAGTTGTTAACCCCAGAACAGAAAGCGCAGTTGGAAAAGAATTACCAACAGCAAATGTCAGATTTTGACACACGTAACTAATTAGTAAGTAGTTGAGTAAGAGTGTAGTAAAGATGTACCTAGTTAGAGAGTAAGTAGCAACAACGAAGTTTTTTCCTTGCCATAGACACCATCCCTGTCTTTTGCAGCCCCTCTGGAGAGGGGCTTTTTTTTGCTCTTTTGTTTGTTAAAATAGTAATAGTTGTATAGTTTTAATATAATTAATAAATATTCTTTGAGTTGGCTTGTTTTCTATAATGAAAAAAGTATTAATTATTGGTTTTAATTTAGGCGGATTTGGTGGTATGGAGACTGTTTTTAAGAAATCCATAGGCATATTCGATTCTCATGGCATTAGCGCGGAGTTTATTTTTTTTAATGAAAATAACAATCAAGTTAATGATGAATGGTTAACTGCTCACAGATATAGACGATTATCTTCAAAGATAAAAAATACTAAGTTAAGAAGAGTTGGTTATGCTATACAATTAGCGAAAGTTATCAAAAAAGAGAAGCCAAATATAATTATTTCTTATGATACTGTATGTTGTTATATAGCTAATTTAGCGAGAAAAATTGCGCGAAGCAATGTAATGATTTATTCATGGATACACTTTTCATTGCAAAATTTATATAAGTCAGTTTACTTACACAAGGCTGATTATCATTTATCAATTAGCTCAGGTATTGCTCGGCAGATGATTGATATGGGGATAGGAAAAGATAAAATATTCACTATTTATAATCCAGTTGGAGAAAGTAATATTACCATTACCCGGGATAAGAATATAAGATTCTTATATATTGGAAGATTAATTGCTGATGATCCAAAAAATATTAATGAATTATTTTATGCACTCGCTAAATTAAAAGGAAATTGGCGCCTTGATATTATTGGTGATGGAAAAGATGCTGAGTATTTAAAATATTTGGCATTAGAATTAAATATAATATCTAATATAAATTGGCATGGTTGGAAAAAGAATGCATGGATGTATATTAAAGAAAATATTAAGCATACCTCAGCATTAGTTTTAACATCTGCAAATGAAGGGTTTCCAATGGTATTATGTGAAGCATCCGCTCATGGTGTGTTTTGTATTAGTTCTGATTGTTCAACTGGTCCCGAAGATATTATAACTCCTGAATCTAACGGATTACTTTACCCTGTAAAAGATGTAGATAGCTTAGCTAATTATTTGCAAAGTATTATTGATGGGCGTTTATTACCTTCACATAATGAAATAAAAAATACTATTACTAAATTTAATGATGAAAGCTTTGCTAGACGTCTATTATCTGCATTAAAGTTGAGTTGACATGAATAAAGGATAATCTTATCCTTTATTCAATTTTTTATATTTTAAGTTATGCTTGGCTGTTCCTTATAGCGTGTTCAAATTCTCTAATAAATAGATTATAATCTATAGCTTCTTTTGAGTATTTAATTGCATTTTGACTAAAAGTTACATAATTATTAATTGTTTCTACTACAGCCGTAGCACAATTTTGGGGGGATATTAATTTGGGGGAGGTTAATGTATCAGAAATGGGATCATAAACTGTATAAGGGAAGTTTATATCTAAACCTGTTAAATTATGATATTCATCAATAGATAATGTAGGTGTAATTCCTATACCACAATATTTATCTTTTATCGCTTCAGGTTGGCCGTCAATATTAGGGTAGATAACCGGAATACCTTGTGCTAAAGCTTCAATGCAAGATAAACCAAAAGGTTCTGTTACTGGAGTGCTTAGATAAATGTCGATATCTGAATAAAATGTATCCATGTTTGATTGATATCCAATGAAACTGATATAGTCTTTTACATTGTTGCGTATCGCTAATTCCTCTAACTCATTCCTTTGTTCACCATCACCCGCAATAATTAATTTTGCTTTTATATTTAATTTTATTAATTCTGATAGGCAGAGAATACTAATTCCTATTCCTTTTAATCCTACTAAGCGAGAGGCTGTACCCAGAGTAATTTGATTATCATCATGAAGTGTTTTTGCTATTTCAATAGGCTTTAATGGTAAGCGGTTAATAACTTTTTTAGGTTCATATGTTGTATTGAATCTCAACTCCATGACACGTTTGGATGCTGTGGATATAGCTATAGCATTATTGAGCATATCAAAAAAATCTAGTGTTTTTTTGGTAAGAGGATAGCGCCAAGAACAGCCATGATCATAATAAACTAAGCTGGTGTTTTTGGGTTTCCTAGATAATTTTGGAACAAAGTCCCATACTAAAGTGACATCAGCTTTACTTGCTTCAATCTTTTTTGTTAAGACGTATTTTCTTAAAAAAGAAGGATATTTTATTTTAGTAGAAGCAATTTTATTGGCATGTTTTATATTAAAATGCTTAAGCTCTGGGAGTAGGTTTTTATTTAAAGAGTTACTGGTACACAAAATCTCATTCTGAAATGAACTATTTTTTAAATATTCAATAAACAAACGTTCAGCACCACCAAACCCTTGTAAATTAATCAAATGAAGTATTTTCATGATGCTAAATCCGTTCCATTCTTTTATTGAAATCACCTAATAACACGATTAATTAGTTATAATTCAAAAAATTTTATATTAATTATAAGTGAAAAATTAGGGCAGATTATTCTACCCTAAAATATATTACAACAATGCCTCTGGAGATTCAGGTAAAATCTGTCCGCCATCGACGATAATTGTCTGGCCTGTAATATATTTTGCTTCATTCGACGCAAAAAATGCGGCTGCGTAGCCGATATCTTCTGGCTCACCTAACGTGTGAGTTGGGATAGAAGCCTTCATCTGATTTAAATAGGCTTCACCTTGAGCCTGTAAACCCTCAGTGAGGATATTTCCTGGCATCACGGCGTTGATGGTAATGCCATGGCGTGCGTATTCAAGAGCTGCGCTACGCATAAAGCCTAATTGTCCTGCTTTGCTTGCACCATAATGGCTCCAGCCCGGATAGCCAGTAATAGCACCTGTAATGGAAGAGGTAATGATCACTCGACCTTGTTTTTGTTTCTCCATTACACGAAGTGCGGCTTTTACTAAAAAGAACATGCCTTTTAAGTTTACGGTATGCATTTTATCCCAGTCAGCTTCTGTCATCTCTTTAATCGTTGCTTGAGGGAAAATGCCAGTATTGGAACAGAGAATATCGAGCTTGCCATACTCTTTTACGACATCATCAATGACTTTCTCACAGGCAGATTGCTGAGTGACATCAAGATGCATAAAACCTACACCTAATTCCTCTTTTGTTTTATTACCAGCAACATCATCAATATCCGCAATAATTACTTTCGCACCACTGTTTTTTAGTGCGATAACGATACCTTTGCCAATACCCTTTGCGCCACCTGAAACTAAAGCGATTTTACCCGTTAAATCAAACATAAAACCTCCTATTAAGTGAGAGCTCTACTGTATCAGTCTAGGCTAAAAAGCGGAGAATGAACCAAAGAACTTAGCCATAAGTCACAAATGTACCTTAGATGATTTTTTTCTTTAAAAGGATGACTGATTAAAATAGGAAGGTAAACAGCAAATAAAACATCATTTAAGGGAAAAACTGAATATTTATCAAAATATGCCGATGCTATTTTTTAGCATAAATAGCGTTTTTTTGAGGTGAATGCAAAAAGGCAGTAAAGTGTCTGTATAAAAAGTGTTAACTTATTAGTGAAACACATTTGAGATAGACTAGTATAATCTTTATACAGGCTGTCTGATTAGTTTAATGCGCATCAAGTTTATGAAAAAAAATGTACGATAATGATGAACTGGTAAAAAATATGCGTACAATGGTATTGTTGAATCAATTCAGCATTTGCGATATCGGTATATAACACCAGACAAGCCGGTATTGAGATAAAAAGTTATTCCAACAATTTTGCAATAATTACATCGAATAAGAATCAGAGGTAATCATGGTCAATGGGATCAAAAGAATTGGGGTTTTAACAAGTGGTGGTGATGCACCAGGTATGAATGCCGCGATCCGTGGTGTTGTTCGTGCCGCACTAAGTGAAGGTTTAGAGGTTTATGGGATTATGGATGGCTATATGGGGCTATACGAAAATCGCATGAAAAAACTCGACCGTTTTAGCGTGTCAGACATGATCAACCGTGGTGGTACATTCCTTGGCTCTGCTCGTTTCCCTGAATTCCGCGAAGACAATGTACGTGCTGTTGCCATCGAAAACATGAAACAAAATGAGCTGGATGCCTTAGTGGTTATTGGTGGTGATGGTTCTTATCTAGGTGCAAAAAAATTAACGGAAGCAGGTTTTCCATGCATCGGCTTACCGGGCACAATTGATAATGACGTTGCTGGTACTGACTACACCATCGGTTATTTCACTGCATTAGAAACTGCCGTTGAAGCCATTGACCGCTTACGTGATACCTCAACGTCTCACAAACGTATCTCTATCGTAGAAGTGATGGGACGCTACTGTGGTGACTTAACACTGTCTGCAGCAATCGCTGGGGGCTGTGAATTTGTTGTTCTGCCTGAATCTGAATTACCATTTAATCGTGATGAATTGCTGGCAGAAATCAAAGCAGGTATCGAACGTGGCAAACGTCATGCAATCGTCGCAATTACCGAACACGTTTGTGATGTGCATGAATTAGCACGTTTTATTGAAGCTGAAACTAAACATGAAACGCGTGCAACAGTATTAGGTCATATCCAACGTGGTGGTTCTCCAGTTGCTTACGATCGTATTCTAGCTTCTCGTATGGGTGCTTACTCTGTACAACTGCTATTAGAAGGCTATGGCGGTCGTTGTGTTGGTATTCAAAACGAAAAACTGGTTCACCATGATATTATTGACGCGGTTATGAATATGAAACGTGTCTTTAAAGCTGACTGGTATGAAACCGCGAAAAAACTGTACTAATTAATAGATTTTCCGCAATACCAGAGCCTTTCTGAGTTCTATCCTTATTCGTGAACTGCTCTGATACATTCTCCTTGTGTCAGAGTAGCTTCTCGAGTGAAAATATTTCACTTAGTGATCTTTATCTTCCAGCATCTCTTCTTATCTTCCTTATATTGATAGTCATATTCCTGTTGTGTATATCCATCGGCTTTTTGTTATTTCATCGTTATAAAACTTTCTGTCAGCCTAGTTAAATATTTAACGATAGGGGATGGATAGATATGTTTAAACAATGGGGTTTATTATCGGCAGCTTTAGTGACATTACTTTTTTCTAATATTTTATGGGCTAAAGATATTCAATTATTGAATGTCTCTTACGATCCGACAAGAGAACTTTATCAGCAGTATAACTCAGTATTTAGTCAGTATTGGGAGCAGAAAACGGGAGATAAAGTCACTATCCGCCAATCACATGGTGGATCAGGAAAGCAGGCGACATCAGTTATCAATGGTATTGAGGCAGATGTTGTCACACTAGCCCTTGCCTATGATATCGATGCGATCGCCCAAAGAGGAAGTATCGATAAACAATGGATCACTCGATTACCCGATAACTCTGCACCTTATACTTCAACAATCGTTTTTCTGGTGAGAAAAGGAAATCCTAAGCAAATAGTCGATTGGGATTCATTAATTAAGCCGGGTGTTTCAATTATTACGCCTAACCCCAAAACTTCAGGAGGTGCAAGATGGAATTACCTTGCAGCGTGGGGCTATGGATTAAAAGCCAATCATCAAGATAGTGAAAAAGCCAAAGCCTTTGTTCAAACACTTTATCAGCAAGTTGAAGTATTAGATTCAGGTGCGAGAGGAGCAACAAATACATTTGTTGAGCGAGGTATTGGTGATGTATTAATTGCATGGGAAAACGAGGCGTTATTAGCGATTAATGAATTAGGCACAGATAAGTTTGAGATAGTCACACCATCAATATCTATTCTTGCAGAGCCTACGGTGTCGGTAGTGGATAAAGTTGTTGATAAACGAGGAACACGAGAAATTGCCACAGCGTACTTAGACTATCTTTACTCACCAGAAGGACAAGAGATCGCAGCAAAAAATTATTATCGTCCTAGAGATAAAGTAATTGCAGAGAAATACCAAGATAGTTTTCCAAAACTAGAACTATTTACACTTAATGAAGTTTTTGGTGATTGGCAATCTGCGCAGAAAATACATTTTGCGACAGGGGGCATATTTGATGAGATCAGTCGTCGTTGATAATCAAAGATGAGAGAAACAAAAAAATCACCTTCTGTTTTATATCCAGTAAGGTGATTTTCTCTATTTTTTATCAATTAACGGCATCAGCCAGAAAGATAAAATTATTTTTTCGCTTTAGCTTGTGCTGCTGCTTTAACGATAACGGCAAATGCGTCAGCTTTCAGTGAAGCGCCACCTACTAATGCGCCATCGATGTCTGGTTGACCAAACAGTTCTGCTGCATTTTTATCGTTAACAGAGCCACCGTATTGAATGATAACTTGTTCAGCGATAGCGGCATCTTTCTTCGCGATATGATCACGAATAAATTTATGAACAGCTTGAGCTTGTGCTGGAGTTGCTGATTTACCTGTACCGATAGCCCAGATTGGCTCATAAGCGATAACGGCATCTTTAAATGCTGCTGCACCATGTGCATTTAACACAGCATCGATTTGGCGAGCACATACTTCTTGAGTTTTGCCAGCTTCGTTTTCTGCTTCAGTTTCACCAATACATAATACTGGTGTTAAACCTAACTCTTTTAACACGCCGAATTTTTGAGCGATAAACTCGTCAGATTCTTTATGATAAGTACGACGCTCAGAGTGACCAATGATAACGTATTTAACATCAACGTTTTTCAGCATCTCTGCTGAAGTTTCACCAGTGAAAGCTCCTGATAAGTTAACACCTGTATCTTGAGCACCTAATGCAATACGGCTTCCACCAATTTCATGGCGTGCTTGGCATAGGTAAACTGCTGGTGGTGCGATAGCAACATCACAACCTGCAACACCGCTAACTTCTTTACGTAATGCAGCAATTAATTCATGAACCATATGAATGCTGCCGTTGAGTTTCCAGTTACCCATGACTAATGGATGGCGCATAACTTTTCCTCCAACCGAGTGGTTTAAATTTAGTTTGCTAATAAACACGAATTCTGTTGATGCACAACAGTATAGAGAACAATGAATAGAATAGCTTTGTTTTTTATCACGGAATAGCTGAAACGATCTTGCTGTTTAAAGAAAGCTTAATCGGTTCAATAGCGAAGGTTGTTAATTGGTCATCTTCATGGACAATAATATAGCGAATTGCACCCACATCATGACTAATGTAATCAGAAGTTTGATTTTTAAATGCAAATAAATTGAGAGCCTCTTGAATTTGCTCTGAGGTTATTGATGAGTCAAATTGAGTGACCAAAGTAATAATGTATTGTGTCGTGATCTCACGATTTATCTTTTCTAGTTCAGGTGAATCAGGGGTGTGGAGCAGCGTTAGTTGTAAACTTTTTATTTTTTCGCTACCGCGCTCTAGTATTGCAGATGAATAGAGATAAGGCGTGATCCGTGTTGCTGCTCTGACAAGAGGGATCGCAATATCGTGATTGGTGATAATCTTATATTCATTAAGTGATAACAACGGATTTTGTTGATTAAATTTTGCTCTTAGTTCCGGAATAGTTATCTCAAAAACAGGTGCATCTTGTTTAAGATAGGCGATGTCATCCTTTGTAGGCTGTTTTTGTGCGACAGACATCTCTGTTGCAAAAACAGAAGTTGGCAAACAAAGAGCAATGCTTATGATTATCAGGTATAACGTAGAAAGTGTGTTTGCTTTTATCATCTGTCCTCCGCTTGTCTGTGCTGTTATTGGCTAGTCTGTATTATTTGATACTAAATGGACAGTGTAATTCACAAATTAAGTAAATTATTGAGAATTTATGACCTTACAACATTGGGCATTTTCATTCAAAGGGCGAATTGGACGCCGTGACTTTTGGGCTGGTTTTGGTGCTTGCTTTGCGCTATTTTTAGGCCTTTTTATTATTAATGATATGATTTACCCATTACCAGCCATTGCAATATGGGGAGTATTCCTTTTTATTCTTTACCCGCTATGTGCGATTTTTACAAAAAGACTTCATGACAGAAATAAAAGAGGAATATGGCTTTTATTACTCCTACTTGCCGTAATGTTAGGATTAGCTGATACCAGTAGTTTAGAGCCATTTTGGCAATGGGCGATAGGACGCTTTCTTCCTTCTTTTATTGGGATGATCATGTTGCTTGATTGCGGTGTATTTGTGGGTAATGACGGCGAAAACTACTTTGGTAAACAGGCAGAGCAAGTGAACTATCGTCGTTGGCGTTAATTTATATTATTAAAATCAAATGAATAAGGGTGAGATAAATAGATTCACCCTTATTTTTTGTATTATTACCAATATTGCTCACTGGTGATATGTCCGGGTTTACGTCGTAAGTGCTTACGCATTTCCCGTTGTTCTTTTAGTAATTGTTGAGTGTCTCTGACCATTTGAGGATTACCACACAACATAATATGGCTCTCTTCTGGGCTGATAGTTAAGCCAACCGTTTTTTCTAAAGCGCCACTTTCAATGAGTGCAGGGATACGTCCTGTCAATGAGCCAATATGATTTTCACGGCTGACAACGGTTTGAATGCGTAATTTACCTTGATAACGTTCAACGAGTTTTTCCATCAAAGATAAATAGCTTAAGTCATTAGCATATCGAACAGCATGAACAAGAACGATATTTTCAAATCGCTCAAGATCGTGTCCTAACTGCAAAATAGATAAAAAAGGTCCAATGGCTGTTCCCGTCGAAAGCATCCAAAGCGTATTTACTGTGGGAACTTCTTCTAATACAAAAAAACCGCTGGCTTGTTCAGTCACTAATACTTCATCACCGACTTCTAGAGTACTTAGTTTAGAGCTTAATTTTCCATCAGGAATAGTTACTAGATAGAACTCTAAATTGGGATCATCTGGTGCGTTTACATAAGAGTAGGCTCGTTGTACTCGCTCACCATCGATATCTAGCGCTAATTTTGCAAATTGTCCGGCTGTAAACTTATCAATAGGAGCATTGACGACGAGACTCATTAACGCATCAGTCCAGTGATGAACTTGAGTAACTTTTCCATTCACCCAATTAGCCATAGAGATTATCTCCTTTTGATAAACATGCTTATGTTGCTTATTCATTCTAAATAGGAAGCGACTTTTTATTTATCAAGATGGTGTGGTGATGTGATTAATCTAAGGATCTGTCAATAAATGACACAATATGTACATTTATATTGACAACTATGGTGTATTTCTCTGACATTAATCTTTATACAAAAATTGCTGGCTATCTCGCAAATTTCTCCAAATTTGTTAACTTAGTCTCATTCTGAAAAGGCATGCATTTTGCAGAGTTTATTTTTATAAATTCTCTGTGGTGTGCGCCTGTCCGTTAATTTATTTATCTGAAATTCTTGAGCAAAGAAAAGAAATGAGAAAGTTAGAACATGCAAATTTATTATTATTGATAATTGCACTGGTTGCTGTGGGTCAAATGACCCAAACTATTTATGTTCCTGTTATTGCTGATATGGCGGTTTACTTTGGTGAACCCACTGGGGCGGTACAGCAAGTCATGGGTGCCTATCTTTTTTCTTATGGTTTTTCACAGCTAATTTATGGACCTATTTCCGACAAAGTAGGGCGCCGTCCTGTTATTTTAGTCGGAATGACGATCTTTTGTTTATCAACGCTGGTGGCAATTTTCTCGCAAAATTTAACCACACTGGTTATTGCAAGTACTTTACAAGGGATGGGAACAGGTGTTGCTGGTGTCATGACACGTACTCAACCTCGTGATTTATATACAGGAACTGCATTGCGTTACGCCAATAGCTTATTAAATATGGGCGTCTTAGTTAGCCCACTATTAGCGCCGATGATTGGTGGTGTTGTTGCTCACTTCTTTGGCTGGCATGCGTGTTATATCTTCCTATTATTATTGGGAAGTAGTGTTCTTTTCTGTATGTATCGTTGGATGCCAGAAACGCGTCCAGTGCAAGTTGAAAAACGTAAAATGCTGTCATCATTTTACTTACTGCTTTCAAATAGTACCTTCAGTGCATTTTTGATTATGTTGATTTGCGCATTATCTGGTATTGCTGTTTTTGAGGCATCAAGCGGTGTATTAATGGGGGGAGTATTAGGATTAAATAGTATTACTATCAGTATATTATTTATTTTACCGATCCCTGCGGCATTTTTTGGGGCTTGGTATGCTGGTCGTGAAGGTAAAACCTTTGTACAACTGATGTGGCACTCTGTTTTTTGTTGTTTATCTGCGGGGGTTTTAATGTGGATCCCTGGTTGGCTAAATATTATTAATATCTGGACATTACTGGTACCAGCCGCGCTGTTTTTCTTTGGTGCAGGTATGTTATTCCCATTAGCAACAACAGGTGCGATGGAGCCATTCCCTTATTTAGCCGGCTCTGCGGGTGCGCTGGTGGGTGGTTTACAAAATGTGGGTTCAGGTGTAGCAACATGGTTTTCAGCTTTATTGCCACAGCATAACCAATTTAGCTTAGGTATGATTATGTTTGGTATGTCGGTGGCTATTATACTTTGTTGGCTTCCTTTGGCTCATCGTTTTAGCCATGAAGAACATACTATTTAATTGACTGATACAGTAAGTTAAATAAAAAATGCCGAGATAAAAAATCTCGGCATTTTGGTTTTGTAGCCTAGGCTACTTCTCTCTCAAACTGTTTTACTGCAATTAAGCGCGATCTTCCCACTCTTGAGCGCGAGCAACCGCTTTTTTCCAGCCGTTATAGCGATAGTTACGCTCAGTAGTTTCGATGCCAGGGCGGAATTCTTTGTCAATCGCCGCTTTGTTTTTCACTTCTTCTAAATCATTCCAGAAACCGATAGCAAGACCCGCAAGGAATGCTGCACCTAATGCGGTACTTTCGCGGACAACAGGGCGCTCTACACGAGTACCTAAAATATCGGATTGGAACTGCATTAAGAAGTTGTTAGCAACAGCGCCACCATCAACACGCAGTGATTGTAAACGTGCACCTGAATCTGCTTGCATTGCATCAAGCACATCGCGTGTTTGATAAGCAATAGATTCTAAAGTTGCACGAATAATGTGATTACGGTTAGCACCACGAGTCAAACCAAAAATAGCACCACGCGCATACGGATCCCAATATGGTGCGCCTAAACCTGTAAATGCAGGAACAACATAGACACCATTTGTATCGTTAACTTTAGTTGCGAAGTATTCAGAGTCAGTGGCTTCATCAATCAGTTTTAGCTCATCACGTAGCCATTGAATAGAAGCACCACCAACGAATACCGCACCTTCTAGAGCATAGTTTACTTCACCACGAGGGCCACAACAGATTGTTGTTAACAAGCCATGATTAGAGCGAACGGCTTCTGTACCTGTATTCATCAGTAAGAAGCAACCTGTACCATAGGTATTTTTCGCCATACCACTTTGTACGCAAAGTTGGCCATAAAGTGCAGCTTGTTGGTCACCCGCCATACCTGCGATAGGAATACGTGTACCACCTTTACCACCAATGTTTGTTTGGCCATAAACTTCAGAAGATGCCACTACTTTTGGTAGCATATTGCGAGGAATATCCAGCAGATCGAGGATTTTTTGATCCCAATCTAAAGAGTGGATATTAAATAACATGGTACGAGAGGCATTAGTAAAGTCAGTAACGTGAACGCGGCCTTGTGTCATTTTCCAAACTAACCAAGTATCGACAGTACCGAATAACAATTCACCTTTTTCGGCTTTTTCACGAGCGCCTTCGACGTTGTCGAGGATCCATTTTAATTTTGTACCAGAGAAATAAGGGTCAACCATCAAGCCAGTATTTTGACGAATATATTCTTCAACACCTTCTTTATCTTTTAAGCGAGTACAGAAATCTGCAGTACGGCGGCATTGCCATACAATCGCGTTATAAACGGGTTTACCGGTTTCTTTATCCCATACAATAGTGGTTTCACGTTGGTTTGTGATACCAATACCAGCAACGTGGTCGGATGGAATATCTGCTTTTGCTAATACTTCAACTAAGGTTGCACTTTGTGTTGCCCAAATTTCCATTGGATCGTGTTCAACCCAGCCTGGCTTAGGATAGATTTGGGTGAATTCACGTTGTGAGATACTGACGATATTTGCATCGTGGTCAATGACTACGGCGCGTGAACTGGTTGTGCCCTGATCTAGCGCAACAATGTATTTTTTCTCGGTATTCGATGTATTTGTTTCTGTTGTCATGTTATTAACCTGTTCTGATAATCAACAATATTGCTCTTAATTTTATTTATCGTCTTCGATTTTGCAGGTATCGCAAGGTAAGTGACGGCCAATTAATTTACGGTAAGCCAATGCACCTAAGATACCACCGATAAATGGAGCAATCATTGGAACTAAGAAATAAGGGATATCACGTCCACCAGTCAGCGCGATATCACCCCAGCCAGCAAAGTACGCAACCAGTTTTGGACCAAAGTCACGAGCTGGGTTTAAGGCGAATCCAGTTAGTGGACCAAATGCACCGCCGATTACGGCAATTAAGATACCAATTAATAAAGGTGCTAATGGGCCTTTAGGTACACCGTTACCATCATCAGTTAAGGCTAAAATTAAGCCAACAAGGATAACGGCAATGATAACTTCGACAACAAAGGCATGTGCAACGGAAATTTGAGCTGCGGGATAAGTAGAGAATACACCGGCAGTGAAGAGACTTTCTTGTGAGCCCCTGACAATGCCATTAACTTGTTCATAGTCGATAAAAACATTGTAGTACATAAAGTACACAATGGCTGCGGCAAAGAAGCCACCTAACATTTGTGCAATAATATAAGGAACAACTTTTCTGCGTTCAAAGCAAGCAAATAGCCAAAACGCAACGGTAACAGCAGGGTTCAGGTGTGCACCAGAGGTGCCGGCGGTAAGATAAACGGCTAAGGCAACACCCAGCCCCCAGATAATACTTATCTCCCACAATCCCAGTTGAGCACCTGCAATACGTACTGCAGCAACACAACCAAGACCAAAGAAGACTAGCAACGCAGTTCCGATAAATTCAGAAATGCATTGACCCATAAGAGAGGTTTTCGTCTGGCTCATATATTCTATCCTGAAAGAGGGTTATTTATTGTTAGTATTCTTTTCGAATTGAAAAGATAACTGTGAATTTATCGTTAATGAGCGTAAACGAGAATAAGCGAAATTGAATTTTGTGTGTCTCATCAAGAAAATGAGTGAAAACGCTCTTAATTAGTGACTTGATCGACATTTGTAATGTGATCTGACCAGTATTTTTGATAAATTGAAAAAAGAATGTAATTCCTCGGAAGATGCTAGACAGTTGTTGATAGGCTACTTACAATCGGAAGTATCGATTATATGGGGGATTACAGTATGTCATTTGAAGTTTTCGAGAAGTTAGAATCAAAAGTACAACAAGCAATTGATACCATCACGTTATTACAGATGGAAATCGAAGAGCTAAAAGAAAAAAATGATGCGCTGAACCAAGAAGTTCAAGAAGCGAAAGGATCGCGCGAAGCTCTTGTTCGTGAAAATGAAGAGCTGAAACAAGAGCAATCAAGCTGGCAAGAGCGTTTACGCGCGCTGTTAGGCAAAATGGAAGACGTGCAATAATTGTCTTTGTTTGCTTAAAGCCTAAGAAAACAAAAGCCACCTTTAGGTGGCTTTTGAGTATTGAAATCGTAAGAATGCAGATAAAAAGTAACAATTACTCTTCAATCAAATCTTCATCTAAGCCTAATGGCTCTTCAGATAAGATGATCCCTGTGTTATCAGCATAAAGATAATCACCAGAGAAGAAGGTAACGCCCCCGAAGTTAACACGGATATCACTTTCACCAATGCCTTCACTTGGACAACCTGCTGGGATAGCTGCCATCGCTTGAATACCTAAATCAAGCTCTGATAATGCATCAACTTGACGTACTGCACCATAAACGACAATGCCTTCCCATTCATTAGAAACAGCGAGTTGCGCTAGTTCCGCATCAACTAAAGCTTTACGTACGGAGCCACCGCCATCGACCAAAAGAATACGGCCTTTGCCATTTTCTTCGAGTAAGTCATAAAGCAGGCCATTATCTTCAAAACATTTAACGGTGATGATTTGCCCGTTAAAGGCACTTTGACCACCAAAGTTTGAGAAAAGCGGTTCTACGACATTGATATCTTCTTGATAGATATCACAGAGTTCAGAAGTATCATATTTCATAGGAGATTACGTCAGGTTGCCACAGGAAATCTCAGTATATCCCTTAACAGGGGCGGTTGGCAAAAGACTCACTGAAAATTCAGTGAGTCAAATCAACAATCGAGTGAAATTATTCTAAAACTAAGCCTAAAGAGAAAAGAACGTTAGTTAGCAGTGCTGCTTTTACCATGTGTTCGAGTAGAGGACGCATCGCCTCACCAGAGTGATCCGCATTCACACGCTTGATATGCAGTAAAAGCATTGGGGTAGCGAGTAAAAATAACCATGCTGTCCAGCGGTGCATATAAAGTAGGGTAAAGATAATTAAGCAAGCAATAGAAAGAAAAATAACACACGTATGGTAAGTACGTGAGCCAGCAGGGCCTAAGCGAACAGCTAATGTATTTTTACCTGCCTGAATATCACTTTCTAAATCGCGCATATTATTAATATTTAGAACAGCGACAGAAAGTAAACCACAGGCTGTGGCTGGAAGTAGAGTAACAATATCAAAGGTATTGGATTGCAAGTAATAAGTTCCGATGACACTTAACCAGCCAAAGAAAATTAAAACAGAAATATCACCCAGTCCCATATATCCATAAGGCCGTTTGCCCACGGTATAAGTAATTGCGGCAACAATAGCGAGTAAACCCATCACTAAGAAGCCAATAGCGTCTTCAGGCTTTTTACAGGCGACAATAATCAGTGCAATACCACAGATACAGGAAATAATAACATTTAGGATCAGTGCTTTTTTCATTTGAGCCGCTGTTATCATGCCTTTTTGCATTCCACGAAGTGGCCCTAAACGCTCTTCAGTATCCGTTCCTTTTACGGCATCACCATAGTCATTAGCAAGGTTCGATAGGATCTGTAAGGTTCCTGCTGTTAATATAGCAAGCAGTGCAATAGGTAGCTCAAAATGACCCATCCAATACGCTAATGCGGAACCCGTCACAATGGCAATTAACCCTAAAGGTAGTGTTTTGGGTCGTAAACTTTCAAGCCAGGCTTGGGTCCGGCTAGTGGAATTTAGAGAGCTCATGCTGAAATTCGATACTCATGTTCGTTGTTATTATAAAAATAAGAATGGGAGGCAAGCCTCCCACGTAAATATTGCTGATAAGGATCGCACAAGTTGATTATAAAATAAATCGACTCAGATCTTCATCTGCTACAAGCTCATCCAGATGCTGTTTCACATATTCTGCATCAATCAATACTGATTGACCTTGACGTTCACTTGCATCATAGGAAATTTCTTCCATCAAACGCTCTAAAACAGTATGTAAACGACGAGCACCGATATTTTCAGTGGTTTCGTTTACGCGCCATGCTGATTCAGCAATTTTGCGAATACCGTCTTCGGTGAAGCTAATGGACACACCTTCAGTAGCCATTAATGCTTCATACTGTTTTGTTAATGATGCATTAGGTTCAGTTAGAATACGCTCAAAATCTTCTGCTGTCAGCGCTTGAAGTTCAACGCGAATTGGCAGACGTCCTTGTAATTCAGGAATTAAATCAGAAGGACTTGAAACTTGGAAAGCGCCTGACGCAATAAACAGAATATGGTCTGTTTTTACCATACCGTGTTTTGTTGAAACTGTACAACCTTCAACCAGTGGTAAGAGGTCACGTTGTACACCTTCACGAGAAACGTCAGGGCCAGAACTTTGTCCGCCACGTTTACAGATTTTATCTACTTCATCAATAAAGACGATACCGTGTTGTTCTACCGCATCAATAGCTTGCTGTTTAAGCTCTTCAGGGTTAACTAATTTAGCAGCTTCTTCTTCAACAATAAGCTTAAACGCATCTTTGATTTTCATCTTACGCGCTTTTTGTTTTTGCCCCGCCAAATTTTGGAACATAGATTGTAATTGGTTAGTCATCTCTTCCATTCCTGGAGGAGCCATAATTTCAACACCCATTGGTGTTGCAGATAACTCAATTTCAATCTCTTTATCGTCTAATTGGCCTTCACGTAATTTTTTACGGAAAGATTGACGTGCAGCTGATGGTTCTGATGCTTGCTCTGCTACACCCCAGTTATTTTTTGCTGGTGGGATCAGGACATCAAGGATACGCTCTTCAGCCATTTCCTCAGCACGGAAACGATTTTTATCGATGGCTTGGCTGCGTACCATTTTAACCGCAGAGTCGGTTAAATCACGGATAATAGAATCGACTTCTTTACCCACATAACCCACTTCGGTGAATTTAGTCGCTTCAACTTTGATGAAAGGTGCGTTGGCCAATTTTGCTAAACGGCGTGCAATTTCAGTTTTACCTACACCAGTAGGTCCAATCATCAGAATATTTTTAGGTGTTACTTCATGACGCAGCGCTTCATCAAGCTGCATACGACGCCAGCGGTTACGTAGGGCAATCGCCACAGCACGTTTCGCTTTATCTTGACCAATAATAAATCTATCAAGTTCGCTGGCAATCTCGCGAGGAGTCATTTCAGACATGCTCTCTAATCCTTACTCTTTTGAAGAGAGTTCTTCAAAGTTGACATTATGGTTAGTGTAAATACAGATATCTCCAGCGATGCTAAGTGCTTTTTCTGCAATTTCTCGTGCAGAGAGTTCAGTATTTTCTAGCATAGCTCTAGCCGCTGCTTGTGCATAAGGGCCACCAGAACCGATAGCAATTAAATCGTTTTCTGGTTGAACCACATCACCATTACCCGTGATGATAAGAGATGTATTTTCATCTGCAACAGCAAGCAACGCTTCTAATTTGCGTAGCATTCTGTCTGTACGCCAATCTTTAGCAAGTTCTACCGCAGCTTTTGTTAAATGCCCTTGGTGAAGTTCTAATTTGCGCTCAAACAGTTCAAAAAGAGTAAAAGCATCAGCAGTGCCGCCAGCAAATCCCGCAATGACTTTGTCGTTATAAAGACGGCGTACTTTGCGAACATTGCCTTTCATGACGGTATTACCCATCGTCGCCTGTCCATCACCACCGATTACAACTTGGCCCTTACGGCGAACACTTACGATTGTAGTCATGAGTCAGCCCCTGGTTTAATCAATAAAAAAGTGAGACGGGAAGTGCCTTTATTTAAGATAAAGCACGGCCCGTTGTGTGAATTAGAATTATAGGTGGGGGAGAAAATTTATTTTTCAACCCCCAGAAGAGCGAAGAATACAACCTGATACGCCAGCTCCAGCTGCTTGTTTACTCACAGAGTTAGCTTGTTCTTTATTGTAAGGGCCTGATAAGACGCGGATCCAACCATCATTGCCTTTTGTTACTCGGCTTTCAACACCAGAAAAAGCCAGGGTTGCTCTTACTGATTCAGCTTGTTCGGTATTTTTAAATGAGCCACATTGCACTAAAAAGTTCGCTTCAGTGACAGCGGGTTTAGGCGGTGTAACAATCGCAGGTGCAGGTGCTTGCGGTTGTTGAGTTTGTACAGGCTGTTGTGCAACAGAAGGTGTTGTTATTGCAGGTGGTGTTACAACCACTTGTGAGCGAGGTACTTCACCATTGTAAGGCACTTCTGGCAGTTGAACGGCAGGTTGGCGCTTATCCGCTTCAATTTGTTGTAAAAAACGCAACTGCTCAGGTGAAAGTGTTGCTTTCGGATTAATCTGGCTACCCGATGAAGGATATTCAGGTTGTAAAGGCGTACCTACCTGACGATTTTCCAATTCTTTAATATATTGCCAACGCTCTTGAGGTTTTGGCGGTAGGCTATTCGCTGGATTTTGCCCAGTGACAGTCGGCGTTGTTTCTACGGCTTCTTTTTTATTATGAGTAATAAAATAGAGGCCGCCGATAAACAGCGCCACAATAGCTATTGCCGCGATAAGCGTTGTTAAAGGCAGCCCTTTAGCAGCCTTTTTGCTTTTACTTTTCGTTGTCTTTTTACGACGAGCAGATGTCTGCCCTCGTCCCACATAGTCTCGTTGTGCCACAGTTCGATTCGCTGATAATTAAAGGAATAGGTATCACAAACGATATGTTACTTAACATAGTGTGTTTTGCCTAGCTTTTAAGCCGACAGACACTATCTCTTATAATTAGCTCGCAATCTAATAAGCGAGAGCCGGGTGCGACAGGTCTACCTTGTAATTGGTCAAGTAATAACAACATAGATTCACGACCAATTTGATAACGAGGTTGTTCCATTGTTGTCAGAGCAGGCTCGCTATAACGTGTAATATCAAGATTATCAAAACCAATCACAGAGAGATCTTTGGGAAGCTCTAATCCTAATTTTTTTGCCTGCCACATAACGCCAATTGCCATAATATCACTATGACAGAAGACAGCTGTCGGTGGCTCAGGTAAAGAAATCAGCTTTTTCAGACTTTCTGCACCGCTTTCATGGGTAAAATCACCACGAATAATATAATCTTCGCGCAAAGGTACGCCCGTTCTACGCATGGCTTGAATATAGCCTTGCAAGCGATAACGGCATAAAGGCATATCTTCAGGGCCTGTAATACAGGCAATACGCTTATGACCCATTTGCTGTAAATAGTGTGTAGCTCTAAAAGATGCAGTGAGATTATCAATATGGACGGTAGGTAATTCGAGTTCAGGTGCAAACTCATTTGCCATGATCATCGGTGGCAAATTTTTCTGCTCTTCTTTAGAAACATCAAAAGGGATGTGTGAGCCAAGAAGTAACATACCGTCAATTTGTTTGGTAATAATAAGATTAATAAAGGCATTTTCATGTTTTTGCTGATGTTTACAATCACCAATTAACACAAGATAACCATGTTGTGCAGCGGTTTCTTCGATGCCACACACAACATCAGTAAAAAATGGATCGCTGATGTTAGGTACGATCACAAGGATCGTTTTTGACTCGTTACGCTTAAGGTTCTTTGACAGGTTATGTGGGTAATAGCCCACATCAAGAACAGCCTGTTCAACTTTCTGACGGGTTTGTGAGGATACTTTTTCCGGATTCATTAAAGTACGTGACACAGTTGCTGTGGACACGCCGGCTGCAAGGGCAACATCTTTCATTGTTGCTTGCGTATTATCTTTATTATTCTGTTGCAAACCCCATACCTCCCTTTTGGATGGTTTAGTTAAACGATTGCTTTTTTGTTGCAAAAAAACCGCCAATATTCAAAAAAGGATTTTATCGACGGTTTTTAATTCAAGAAATATTCTAAATTGTTATTCTACCCGCTTTTTAAATAGATTCTGTTACCTAGTTTGCATAAAAAGTGTGATACCAATCGTTTTTATGAGGTAGTTCGCAAAATTGATAAATAGTCTTAGGTGGCAACGAGTATTTGAGCGAAGTTGTACCCTCAACATAAATCTGGCTAAAATACATTCAACTTAGGTTGAAAAAGATACTTAACAATCTGTTGGGTCGACATCAATATTCCATTTCACTTTTTTACTCTCAGGCAAGGCGACAATTTGAGGATAAGTGATAGACATTAATTTTTGTAAATAACCCCGTGAAGGATGCTGGAGCAATAATTGCCAACGATAATTTCCACCTCGTTTAGCTTGAATTGCAGGAACAGGCCCCATTACCCATAAATTAGAGTCTCGCATTGGGTGTTGTTCAAAAAACTGTTTGAGTTGTCGCAAGAACTGAGGCGCACGTTGATTATTGTGATCTTCAGAGCGGATCATTATATGGCTAGAATAAGGTGGTAAAAAAGTCGCTTGTCGCTCTTGTAAAGCTTCTTTAGTAAAAGCATCATAACCTTTTTCTAATAGTGTCAGCAAAAGAGGGTGATCGGGTTGGTGAGTCTGTAAATACACCGAGCCTTGCTTACCTGCACGGCCAGCACGACCTGATACTTGTATATAAAGCTGAGCAAAGCGTTCAGCTGCACGAAAATCACTGGAGAACAGAGCGCCATCCACATCAAGCAAAGCCACTAAGGTGACATCAGGAAAGTGGTGCCCTTTGGCTAACATCTGTGTACCGATAAGAATACGTGAGCCACCTTGGTAAATATCTTCCAGTTGTTGCTCTAAAGCGCCTTTGCGACTTGTTGTATCTTTATCAATTCGTGTCACTGGCGTATCAGGAAATAATTCACCAATCCCTTGTTCAAGTTGTTCTGTTCCTAATCCTACAGGCATTAAATTAGTTGAGCCACATTGTGGACATTGTGCTGGAATTCGTCGCTGACTATCACATTGATGGCAACGTAACATGCCATTTTTTTGATGGATCGTGTAATAGTGATCACAGCGAGGACATTCTGCTATCCAACCACATTCATGACATAACAATGCAGGCGAAAATCCACGGCGATTTAAAAAGAGCATCACTTGGTTACCTGCATTAAGGTGCTCTTTTATCGCTTTAATAAGGATTGGAGACAACCCCGTTGTCAGTGGTTGCCCTTTTAAATCTATTAAATGCTCTGTTGCGGGTTTTGCATTACCTGCACGTTGAGTCAGAGTGAGTTGTTGATATTTTTTTTGCTCAACATTAAAACTGGTTTCAATCGATGGGGTTGCGGTTCCCATCACGATAGGAATATTTTCTTGTTTTGCGCGGAAAACGGCGAGATCGCGAGCATGGTAACGCCAACCATCTTGTTGCTTATAAGAGCCATCATGCTCTTCATCGATAATGATAATGCCAAGATGCTGAAAAGGGGTTAGAAGTGCCGAACGCGTACCGATAATAATGGCATTATCACCTCGTTTTGCTCGTAACCAAACAGCTAAGCGTTCAGTATCATTTAATCCTGAATGAAGCACATCCACTGGGGCATTAAAGCGTGCTTTAAAACGACGAATTGTTTGAGGTGTTAAGCCAATTTCAGGCACCAGTACCAGTGCTTGTTTACCTTGTGCGAGAATTTTTTCTAATACACTTAAATAAACTTCAGTTTTGCCTGAACCTGTAATACCCAATAATAACCAAGGTGAGAATTGATCTGCCTGAGCTGTGATTGCTCCTACTGCAACAGCTTGTTCTGTGTTTAATTTAAAGCGTTCACCTTGAACAGCAAGACTGTTGTGCCAGTGTATCGGAGCCGGTTGAATAGGACGGAGATCCACAAACTCTTTCTTTTTTAAGTTATTGAGTGTTGCTGTTGTGATCTCAAATTCATCAAGTTGATGGCGATATAACGGTGTACGTCGAAGGGCCGCTAATGCTTGTTGCTGTTTTTTCGCACCTTTTAAACTGTTGAGATCGAGATTAATCCCTTCTTCTGTGGCATACCATTGCCATAATGGTGTGAATTCTGCGGGTTTTCCTTGTCGTAATAAAATCGGCATAGCATGAAATAACACTTCTCCTAAAGGATAGTGATAATAAGCCGATGCCCAATTTAGCATATCCCATAAAACACCCGGAAAGAGTGTTTCACTATCAAGGACTTCATCAATAGGCTTTAGCTTTTCGAGAGGAAACTCACTGTGTGTACTGAGTCCTTTGACAATACCAATAGAGCGGCGTTTATTACCAAAAGGTACGATCACCCGACTACCAACAACTGGGGCGTCGATCCCTTCCGGTAACAGATAATCAAAAGAGGAGAACAGTGGTACAGGCAAAATTACCTGAACTATAGTCATATCAGGGTTTCCGAGAGTTTTAGCGAAAAGATGACCTTAAGAATATCACAAAAAGTGTGCAGATTTCATTGCGCGTTTAGTGGATATTCTGTATGATCCGCCCCCTTTGGTAGATAAATTACCAAACACTTAATTTCAATCAACACGACGTGTGGTGTTCGGCTGTGGGCTGAATGGCGACACGGCCTTAGTAGAGGTTTTCCATGCAAAAAGATATCCATCCTAAATACGAAGAAATTACTGCATCTTGTTCTTGCGGTAACGTTATGAAAATCAACTCCACTGCAGGTCATAACCTGAATCTGGACGTTTGTGACAAATGCCACCCATTCTATACTGGTAAACAACGTGATGTTGCAACTGGTGGCCGTGTTGATCTGTTCAACAAACGCTTCAAAATTCCAGGCAGCAAATAAGATATTTGTTGTCACAAGATGTCAGCCTAGCTTGACATCTTGTAGACAGTTCGGAATTGAAAAAAAGCCCAAAGTTTTTGCTTTGGGCTTTTTTGTTCGTGTTAATCAAGCAATAAATCAAAAATTGACGCTGATTAATACTCCCAAGTATCGGGATCAACCCCGCGCTGGCGCATTATTTCTTTTGCCTCTTCAGGGATTTCATCGTTACGTTCTTTACGTAAGTCTTCATCATTTGGGAGAGGCTGTCCGGTAAATGCGTGCAAAAATGCTTCACACAATAATTCACTATTGGTTGCATGTTTTAGGTTATTAACCTGACGGCGAGTGCGTTCATCAGTCAAAATTTTCAATACTTTCAATGGAATTGAAACTGTAATTTTTTTAACTTGCTCACTCTTTTTGCCATGCTCAGCGTAAGGGCTGATATATTCACCGTTCCATTCAGCCATGGATTACCTTAATTAATATCATTTAGTTGAAGTCAGAATAGGGTTAACCCACATTCTGATGGGCAATACCAGTTTATCATGACTTTTCTAAAACCACCGACCCTTCTAGCTGAAGGTGAGAGAAAAAGTAATAGCACTGGCGATATTCTTAATTTATGTATTATTCCATTACTTAATCTATCCGTAAAGGAGTTTAGATGGCTAGATGTATTGACGTCTTGGTGTCTAATTGGATATGCTGTTGTAGACTTCTCCACTTATCGCTGTGACAAGGTGCCTGTATGACGAAGAAAACAGCAACAATTGCTATCCATAATGGGCTAAATGAAGACACTCAATTTGGTTGTGTCGTACCGCCTATCTATCTTTCTAGTACCTATAATTTTTTAGAATTTAATCAGCCTCGCGATCATGATTATTCTCGTCGAGGTAATCCAACTCGCGATATGGTGCAAAAGGCATTAGCAGAGCTAGAAGGTGGAGTCGGGGCAGTTGTCACTAGCAGTGGGATGTCCGCAATTCATTTAATTTGCACCGTTTTTCTAAAACCTGGCGATGTGATTGTTGCACCTCATGATTGTTATGGGGGAAGTTATCGCCTTTTTAACAGTCAACAAGCGCGTGGTGCCTACCGTGTGATTTTTGTTGATCAAAATGATGATGTCGCACTTAAGCAGGCTTTAGCGCATCAACCCAAAATTGTTTTTATCGAAACACCAAGTAATCCTCTTTTAAGAATAACGGATATTCAAAAAATCAGTGAACTAGCTCATCAGCAAGGTGCTTTAGTGGTTGCTGACAACACCTTTATGAGCCCTGTTTTGCAAAAGCCATTAGCATTAGGAGCAGATATTGTTGTGCATTCATGTACAAAATATCTCAATGGACACTCAGATATTGTCGCAGGTGTTGTTATCTGTCAGTGTCAGAAACAGCTTGAGGAGCTAAGCTGGTGGGCGAATAATATTGGCGTCACTTCTGGTGCATTTGATAGCTATTTATTATTAAGAGGTATAAGAACATTAGTGCCTCGAATTCGACTTCAACAAGAAAATGCACAGGCATTAGTGGCATTTTTACAAACACAGCCTTTAGTCGAAAAAATGTATTACCCCGCACTGGAAAATCATGTTGGTCATCAAATAGCAAAAAAACAGCAACAAGGTTTCGGTGCGATGTTAAGTTTTGAGTTAAAAGGGGGATTGGATGTGATTAAACTCTTTTTATCTCAATTAACACTCTTTACACTGGCAGAATCTTTAGGTGGGGTAGAGACCTTAATTTGTCACCCTGCCACCATGACACATGCAGGTATGTCAGAAGAAGCGAAAAAAATAGCAGGGATCAGCCCCTCATTACTTCGTATTTCGGTGGGTATTGAAGATAGTCAGGATTTAATTAACGATTTGCAAAGTGCGTTTGATGCAGCAACTAAAAGGTAACCATGGATCATGAGCGTAGTGGCGATTAAACAACAGGCGGAGCCGATTTGCCGTCAGTTACATAAATTCGGTGGTAGCAGTCTTGCAGACATAAAATGTTATCAACGTGTCGTGAATATCATGACGAACTATAGCCAACCTAATGACCTAATGGTGGTTTCTGCGGCGGGCTCGACGACGAATCAGTTGATTAGCTGGCTGAAACTTAGCCAAAGTGATCGTATTTCTGCCCATCAAGTCCAGCAAACTTTGCGTCGCTACCAGTTATCTTTAATTGAAGGGCTACTTTCAAAAGAGAATGCAGAATTACTCTCTCAAGCCTTTATTGCTGATCTTGAACGCTTAAGCTATTTGTTGGATAAACCTATCACAGACGCGACTTATGCAGAAGTTGTCGGCCACGGTGAAATTTGGTCTGCAAGATTAATGGCGAGATTACTTACAGAGCAAGGTTTACCTAGTGTGTGGTTAGATGCGCGTGAATTTTTATGTGCTGAGAGAGCGGCTCAGCCTCAAGTGAACGAAACTTTATCTCGTCCATTATTACAATCACTATTAGCTAAACACCCCGAAAGCCGTTTTGTCGTAACCGGTTTTATCAGTCGCAACCAACAAGGTGAAACGGTCTTATTAGGTCGTAACGGTAGCGACTACTCTGCCACACAAGTTGGGGCTTTAGCGGATGTCGGTAAAGTAACAATTTGGAGTGATGTTGCGGGTGTTTATAGTGCGGATCCTCGTAAAGTTAAAGATGCTTGTTTATTGCCATTGTTGCGTTTAGATGAAGCGAGCGAATTGGCTCGATTGGCTGCCCCAGTTTTACATACACGCACACTTCAACCTGTTTCAGGCAGTAATATTGATTTGCAACTTCGTTGTAGCTATCAACCAGAACAGGGTTCAACTCGTATAGAACGTGTTTTGGCATCAGGAACGGGTGCGAAAATCGTTACTAGTCATGATGATGTTTGTTTGATTGAACTCCAACTTCCATCTCATCAAAACTTTGAACAAGTGGCGAAAGAGGTTGATGAATTACTTAAACGTGCACAAATCCGTCCTTTAGCTACTGGTGTTGATAAAGACAGCCAACTTTTACAGCTTTGCTATACCAGTGAAGTCGCTAACAGTGCATTAGATGTATTACAAGATGCGGTTTTACCGGGAAAATTACATCTACGAGAAGGTTTTTCACTAGTGGCTTTAGTGGGGGCAGGTGTTTGTAAAAATCCACTCCATTGTCATCGTTTCTATCAACAACTTAAAGATCAACCTGTTGAATTTATTTGGCATGCTGAAGATAACATCAGCTTAGTTGCAGTGTTACGTAATTATACCGAGCATCTACTGCAAGGTTTACATCAAACGCTATTTAGGGCTGAAAAACAGATTGGCTTAGTGCTGTTTGGTAAAGGGAATATTGGTTCACGTTGGTTAGAGTTGTTTGCTCGCGAACAAGAGCCTTTGTCAGCACGTAGTGATTTTGAATTTATTCTTGCGGGTGTCGTTGATAGCCGTCGTAGTTTACTTGATTATCAAGGGATTAATCCAAGCCGTGCATTGGCTTTCTTTGATGAGGAAGCTACAGAGCATAATGAAGAGTCGCTGTATCTTTGGATGAGAGCTCATCCTTATGATGATTTAGTGGTTGTTGATATTACGGCTAATGAGTCTCTTGCTACCTCTTATGAAGATTTTGCTAGCTACGGTTTTCATGTTATCAGTGCAAATAAGATTGCTGGCTCGGCTTCAAGTGTACGTTATCGTGCCACACGAGATGCCTTTTCTAAAACAGGTCGCCATTGGTTATATAACGCAACAGTCGGTGCGGGTTTACCGATTAATCATACAGTGCGTGATTTGCGTGAAAGTGGTGACACTATTTTATCAATTAGCGGTATTTTTTCTGGCACGCTCTCTTGGTTATTCTTGCAATTTGATGGCACAGTGCCTTTCAGTGAGCTGGTGGAACAAGCTTGGCAACAAGGATTAACCGAGCCTGATCCACGAATTGATTTATCAGGGCAAGATGTGATGCGTAAACTGGTTATTCTTGCTCGTGAAGCTGGTTATGACATCGAGCCAGAACAAGTCCGAGTTGAATCTTTAGTACCTGTACAAGCTGAAACTGGTTCACTAGAAGAGTTTTTTGATAACAGTGCATTGATCAATGAACAAATGGCACAACGATTAGCTGCCGCAAATGAAATGGATATGGTATTACGTTATATCGCCCGTTTTGATGCTAATGGTAAAGCAAAAGTCGGTGTTGAAGCGGTGAGAAAAGATCATCCTCTTGCCTCGCTATTACCGGGTGATAATTTATTTGCGATTGAAAGCCGTTGGTATCGTGATAACCCTCTTGTGATCAGAGGGCCGGGAGCTGGAAGAGACGTGACCGCAGGCGCAATTCAGTCAGATTTAAACCGCCTTTCTCAGTTACTGTAATTTAATTTTTTCTCTTTTATAAAGATTATCGGCAGGTTATTTTTTGCTGATAATCTTTTGTCATTTTTGTGTCATATCACTCAATTTTTTTAAATTCTTTGGCTATACTTGAATTATCTCTAGTCACAAAGGAGCGATTGATGTCAAAGGTAGTAAGACAGATTGTCCCACTAAGAAATGAAATGACGGAGGTGAACCATCAAGCTAAAGAGAACTTTTGTCAGTAGCTCATGATGTGAAATTTAAGCGTCTTGAGTGGAAGTTGAAGTACGGTTACAACGTGTTTGAACGTTATTAAGAGTACAATTCGATTAACCACATTATTTACAACAGACAACTTAATTTACTGAAAGACAATTCGTTATTTTTAACTTAAAGCGCTGATACTCAGCGCTTTATTCGTTTTTATCTTATGAGGATCTTAATCGGAAATCGTGATCTAGTAAAAATGTAAAAAAGAATAAAGTAAGCGATGAAATAGAAACACGAGTTATAGCCCCACCAGCGAAATTAGCTACAAATCAAAAAAATAGACCAGACAATTTATCAATATTAAAAAAAATCATCTAAATTTTCCGCCAGATAAATTTTCACGTATCACTCCCTTTCTAGTAAAAAACTCTTCTTAGTAGATAAGAAACGAAAAAAAGTCCTTATTCTTGCTAAAATTGAGCTAGAACAGCATGAATATTAGCCATTCTTATAAGACTAAAGCCGTAATTAAATTTCAGAAAAATCCCCCAAAACGATTATTTTCTGATATGAATAGTAGGCTAAGTAAAAAAAGCAGTGTGGCTTATCACAAAAATCAAAATAAAGTCACATCAGAAATGAAAGTTAATTACACAACTGGGAGGACATGACTTTTCTAATAGGAAGAAGCATGTTGTTACCGCCACAAAGACAAGGTCAGGAGTCTTATGAATCAACAATATTCTGCTATGCGTAGCAATGTCAGTATGCTTGGCAAGCTACTTGGAGATACGATAAAAGAAGCGCTCGGTGAAGAAATTTTAGATAAAGTTGAATCTATTCGAAAATTATCTAAATCATCACGAGCGGGTAATGAAGTTCAGCGACAAAAACTGTTGCTGACGTTACAGAATCTCTCTAATGATGAATTATTACCTGTTGCTAGAGCATTCAATCAATTCTTAAACCTGACGAACGTGGCAGAACAATACCATAGCATTTCACCTCACGGTGAAGCAGCGAGTAATCCTGTGGCATTGGCAAAACTGATCACCAGACTAAAAGATAAGAATTTTACCGACGAGCAATTAAAAGAAGCGGTAGAGCAAATCTCTATTGAGCTGGTATTAACGGCACACCCAACCGAAATCGCACGTCGTACACTGATTCATAAGCTGGTTGAGGTAAATACCTGTTTATCTCAACTCGACCACGATGATCTAGCAGATTATGAGCGTACTAATATTATGCGCCGTCTGCGTCAGTTAGTTGCCCAATCATGGCACACTGATGAAATTAGAAAAATTCGCCCAACACCTATTGATGAAGCGAAATGGGGATTTGCGGTTGTTGAAAATAGCTTATGGGAAGGTGTTCCTGCTTTTTTACGTGAATTTAATGAGCAGCTTAAAGAATCCATTGATTACAACTTACCCGTAGAAGCTTCTCCTATTCGTTTTACTTCATGGATGGGTGGAGATCGTGATGGTAACCCAAATGTGACGGCTGAGATCACACGCCATGCTTTACTATTAAGCCGTTGGAAAGCCGCTGATTTATTCTTAAATGATATTCAAGTTCTTGTTTCAGAGCTTTCAATGACAGAAAGTACCCCTGAGCTGCGCGAATTAGCAGGTGGTACTGAAGTTGCAGAGCCATACCGTGAAATTGCTAAACAATTGCGTACTCGCTTACAAGTCACTCGTGATTATTTAGAACAACGCATTAAAGGACAGCAATCTCTACCTCCTGAAGGATTGTTAATTGATAATGCCCAACTTTGGGAACCGTTATACGCTTGCTATCAATCACTGACTCAGTGCGGTATGCGTATTATCGCTAATGGGCAACTGTTAGATACATTACGTCGTATCCGTTGTTTTGGCTTACAGCTAGTTAAGCTCGATATTCGCCAAGAAAGTACCAATCACACCGAAGCACTCTCTGAATTGACACAGTATTTAGAGCTTGGTGATTACGCGAGTTGGTCTGAAGAGCAAAAACAAACATTCTTACTTGAAGAATTAAGTTCTAAGCGCCCGCTGATCCCAACTAATTGGCAACCAAGTGCAGCGACTCAAGAAGTATTTGAGACTTGCCGTGTGATTGCTGAATCACCTAAAGATTCTATCGCCTCTTATGTGATTTCAATGGCAAAAGTGCCTTCTGATGTATTAGCTGTAAAACTATTACTGAAAGAAGCTGGCGCGAATATTCGATTACCAGTTGCCCCTCTATTTGAAACGCTTGATGACTTAAATAATTCTGAAAGCGTAATGACCCGTTTGTTTGATATTCCTTGGTATCGCGATTTAATTGATGACAAACAAATGGTGATGATTGGCTATTCAGACTCAGCAAAAGATGCGGGTGTGATGGCAGCATCGTGGGCACAATATCGTGCTCAAGATGCATTAATTAAGCTCTGTGAAAAATCAGGTGTGACATTAACACTATTCCACGGACGTGGTGGTACGATTGGTCGTGGTGGTGCGCCAGCACATGCAGCATTACTTTCTCAACCACCAGGAAGTTTAAAAGGTGGCCTGCGTGTGACAGAACAAGGCGAAATGATCCGCTTTAAGTTCGGATTACCACAAGTCACCATCAGTAGCCTTGCTCACTATGCAGGTGCAATCTTAGAAGCGAATTTATTACCACCACCAGAGCCAAAAGCGCCTTGGATTGAGGTAATGGATTCCTTGTCTGACGTTTCTTGTGCAATGTATCGTGACTATGTACGAGGACAAGAAGACTTTGTTCCTTACTTTAGAGCGGCAACGCCAGAAGGCGAATTGGGTAAACTACCATTAGGCTCACGTCCTGCAAAACGTCGCCCTACTGGAGGTGTTGAAACTTTGCGCGCTATCCCGTGGATCTTCGCATGGACTCAAAACCGCTTAATGCTACCTGCTTGGTTGGGTGCTGGCGCTGCATTACAACATGAAATTGATAGCGGAAAACAAGCGGTATTAGACGATATGTGTGAGAACTGGCCGTTCTTTAATACACGTATTGCGATGTTGGAAATGGTGTACGCTAAAGCAGATTTATGGTTGGCGGAATATTACGATCAACGTTTAGTTGAAGAGCGTTTATGGCCATTAGGATCTAAATTACGCCAACAACTTTCCGATGATATTAAGAGTGTCCTGGCCATTTCAAAAGATGAGCACTTAATGGCAGATTTACCATGGGTTGCGGAATCTATTGCACTACGTAATGTGTATACCGATCCATTAAACGTACTTCAGGCTGAGTTATTACAGCGCTCTCGTACTCATAGCGAGTCTGATCCACGTATTGAACAAGCGCTAATGGTAACAATTGCTGGTATTGCAGCTGGTATGCGTAACACAGGCTAGAGCAATCCGTATTTAGAAACTAAAACAGCGCTTAATAACAGCGCTGTTTTTTTTATGCTTACTTATTTCAAAGAGGCGATAAATAAAATGCAGTTAACACGAAAAATAAACCAGCGTTGATGCCAATTATTTACGCCTTTATTGAGAGAGGAAAATAAAGAATAAGTAGAAAATTGTTTTGCGATTATTTTTTGATTTTTTGCATCACAACATTTACGAAAAAGAATAAAAAAACTGCCTAATTCACGAACTGCCTGTTGGCGGAGTGCTTTTGCTAATAACTGATCAGATTGTTTATCTGCTTCTTTTAATAGCTGTAAGATTATCTGTAAATAACTTTGTGTTCGTTGAGCTTCTTTTTGTTGGTCGGGTTTACGTGTAATAGAGTCAGGATTAGCACAGTAATAATAGAGAGGTTGGTTATCAAAACCTATTCGCTCTGCAACAAGCGCTAATTGCATTGTCCACAAAATATCTTCATGATAAAGACCTTCAATAAATTGAAGTTGATGTTTTTTTATTAAGTCATGCCGAGTTAACTGCAACCAAACGAAATGTGGCCATTGATGTTGAGTGACGGCATGAATGATCCACTCACTACCTTTTATGACTTTTTGATAAGGCTGTCGTTGGTGGATTGGTCTTTGGTGCTTTTTAAGATCACTTGGATTGAATCGTTCACCATTGCCAATTAAAACATCAACGTGTTGGGTAACAGCTAATTGATACCAATGTGCGAGTAATTCAGGCTTAATAAAATCATCACTATCAAAAAAAACTATCCACTCACCTTGAGCATATTTTAAACCTGTATTTCTTGCGCTGGATAATCCTTGATTAGTTTGATGATAAAGCTTCACTCGTGCATCTTTTTGGCAATAAGACGTTGCGATTTCAGCACTATTATCTGTCGAACCATCATTAATAATAATGACTTCAATATCGGTGAAAGTTTGAGTGATCACACTATCCAATAATCTCGTAATACGAGACGCTTCATTAAACATAGGAACGATGACAGAAATTTGGGGGGTTTTCACAATATTGAGCCAGTTATCAATAAATAAAGTTTTACTATCTTACCCTTTTTTTGCCTTTTCATAAGACTCAATCGCTCTTATTCGTGCTTTTGTGTGATCAACTATAGGCAATGGATAATCGAGAGAATTATTAGTTTTTGCTGACCATTCGTGAGGGGTATGAATATATCGATTAGGCACATTGGCGAGTTCAGGAAGCCAATGGCGGATAAATTCACCATCCGGATCGAATTTTCGTCCTTGGGTAGTTGGATTAAAAATTCGAAAATAAGGTACGGCATCTGTTCCTGTTGATGCGGCCCATTGCCAGCCCCCATTATTTGATGCGAAATCGCCATCAATAAGTTGCGACATAAAATAACGCTCACCCCAACGCCAATCAATTAACAAGTCTTTGATAAGAAAGCTCGCCGTGAGCATACGTAGGCGGTTATGCATCCAACCTGTCTGGTTAAGCTGTCGCATTGCTGCATCAATAATCGGAAAACCTGTTAAGCCTTGAGTCCAAGCGTTAAATTCATCTTGTTCATTACGCCAATTGATTTTTTCTGTCCAAAGCTGAAAAGCAATGTGTTTGCATAAATTGGGATTTGCCACAATTAAGTGTTGGTAAAACTCTCGCCAAATAAGCTCGTTAAACCAAACAAATGCGCCTGATGTACTGTTTTCTAAGAAATCAGGTTCAGTTTGGTAAAGACGATTAAAACATTGGCGAATAGATAACAGACCGACAGAAAGGTAGGGAGATAATCGACTTGTGCCATCAACTGCCGGAATATCTCGCCATTTTGCATAATGTGGAACACTTTCATAGCAGAACTGTTTTAAGCGTTTAAGTGCTTCTTCTTCCGTGGCGACAAAAGAAGATGCGTTTGTATTTTCAAGTGAAAAAAGTAGCGCTTTTAAAGGAGATACTGTTTCTTGATGTGCTCTTATTTCTGGAATAGGTAACGAAGCATTATCTTGTGAAAAAAAGAGTCGTAAAAATGCATTTCTAAAGGGAGTAAAAACCTTATACATCTCCCCTTGTTGTGTGACTACATTACCCGGTGGAATAAACACATTGTCATGATAAGCATAAACGGTTGTTTTATTTTCTAGTAACTTAGTGACTTTTTTATCACGACGTTGTTCATTAAGGGCATATTGGTGATTGAAAAAAAGCGCGGTAACTTGATGTTGTTGGCAATATTCAGCCACTTTATCGGCTGCATTTGAATAAGTATCGCTAATCACTACTGTTAGTGGAATATTCAGTTTTGCCAGCGATATTGAAAGATCAAGTAAAGCATCATGAATAAACGCCTGACATGACAAAGCCATATTATGAACTTTCCATTGTTCAGGCGTTATGGTGAAAAGAGCATGCACCTGTGCTTGTTTATCTTGGCAAGCGTTAAAGAGTGCCTTGTTATCCGTCACTCTTAAATCATTACGAAACCAGACTAAATGAACAGAAGACGGGTGCATGTAACCTCTCTTAATCTAACTTAGGATGTTGATCGATTAGGGCTTGGCGTTTTTTCTGTAATGTTTCTATTTCTGCTTCAATATCTTCAACACGTTGTTCGATATTATCATAATGCTCAGACAGAATTTCTTTAGCTTCTGATCTATCCGATGCCGCAGGTGTTGCACCTCGTAAAGGTTTATTTGCGGTTTCGATCATCTTGATACCTGTTATTAAGCCAACAACAGCGACAATCATCAGGTAATAAGCAGGCATATATAAATCACCGGTTGCTTCAACTAACCAAGCTGCCGCTGTTGGTGTTGCCCCTGCAATTAGTACCGAAATATTAAAAGCAATTGCTAATGCACTATAACGAATATGGGTTGGGAAAATAGCCGGTAAAATTGATGCCATAACCCCAGTAAAACAGTTGAGTAGAACGGCAAGAATTAATAGTCCTAAGAAAATTAAGCCGATTTCATCACTGTTAATCATCATAAATGCAGGGTAAGCAAGGATAAATAACCCAATGCTACCACCGATAACAAACGGTTTACGACCAATTTTATCACTCAGTAACCCAATAACCGGCTGTACAAACAACATACCTATCATAATCGCGATGATGATCAGTACACCGTGATCTGCCGAATAATTTAGATTATGAGATAAATAACTCGGCATATAAGTTAATAACATATAGTAGGTCACGTTAGTGGCAATCACCAAACCTACACAAACGGTTAAGCTTTTCCAATATTTTGATGCAATTTCCCGTAATGAAACACGAGGTGGATCTTGGATAGATTTACGGTCGTCGCTATTCATTTCATCAACGTGTTGTTGGAATGCTGGAGTTTCTTCTAAAGCATGACGTAAATATAAGCCGATAAGACCTAATGGTAATGCTAAGAAGAACGGGATACGCCATCCCCATTCATGAAATGCGGTTTCTCCCATAATGGTTGAAATAAGTACAACGACCCCTGCACCCATGACGAAACCAGCAATAGAACCAAAGTCTAACCAGCTTCCCATAAATCCGCGTTTACGGTCTGGTGAGTATTCAGCAACGAAAATCGCCGCTCCAGAATATTCACCACCAATGGAGAAACCTTGTGCTAATTTAGCGAGTAATAATAAGACTGGTGCCCAAATACCGATGGTTTCGTAAGCGGGGATCAAACCAATGGCAAACGTACTGAGTGCCATTATTATAATGGTGACAGATAAAACCTTTTGGCGACCAAATTTATCTCCTAACATTCCAAATACAACTCCCCCTAATGGTCTTACAAGGAAGGGTACGGAGAATGTAGCAAGAGCGGCAATCATCTGTACTCCCGGAGATGCACCCGGGAAGAAGACTTGACCTAAGACATATGCAAGGAAGCCATAAACACCAAAGTCAAACCATTCCATGGCATTACCTAATGCCGCAGCGGTAATGGCCTTCTTGAGCTTACTATCATTAATAATAGTTATGTCATTGATTTGTAGTGGTTTATTTCTTTTTTTCTTCATTTTCATATTAAGTGACCTTTATTAAGGTATTCGTAATTTCTTGTTATTCAATTAATTAAAAGAAATGAAGTGACTATTTGTTAGCGAGAAGAGTGAGTGATAAAAATCCACTAAAAAACAGCTTACTTCTACCAAAATTAAATAGTGATATTAAGCTAATAGATAAGAGAATATTTATTAAGTATAGATGAGATTGAATAAGATATTAGGATGTTTTCTTTGTTGTTTTGATATAACAAAACATAGCCCCTAAGTATTAAAATGTGATCGTTATCATAACGTAATTCTGTGTTTCTGTAAAATTTATGGTGTTAGTGATTGTAAATTTAGCTTAAGTAAATCAAAAGTATTTGCAATAAAACAATAAGAGAAAAATTAAAATTTTATTTTAATAACAAGGTATTAGATTGGTTTATTGTTTTTTGATTCAGGCTAACGCAACTATATGAGTATTATGCATAATACAAAGGTTGATAGGTAAGTAGAAAATAATAACATCTTATTTTGATTTATTATTCTTTCGAATAGTTAAAGTGAAAGTGTGGATAATAGAATAGATCTCGCTATTCTTATTATAAGGTTAAATCAAGATAGTATGATGAGATATCACGACAGAGATATTAAAGATAGTTTACCCATTACTCATAGTTAGAATAAAAATTAATAAAATTAATAATTAACCGCGCATTTGTGCAGATTAACCCAGGTACCTCTATGAATATTAATCAACTGAAAAGCTTTGTTGAAGTCGTAAAAAATAATTTCAACATTACTAATGCGGCTGAAAAACTCTATACCTCACAACCGACAATTAGTAAGCAACTAAAAATATTAGAAGATGAATTAAGTGTGTCACTGTTTGTGCGTAAAAATAATAACTTATTAGCCTTAAGCCCAATGGGTAAAGAGGTTCATAAAATTGCTTGCGATATTCTTGGGCAGGTTGATCGAATCAAAAGCATTGTGGCTGAAGAAGATCGTAATAAAAAAGTCGATTTACATATTGCAACAACACATACTCAAATACGTTATTCATTACCGAATGTGATTGATCACTTTCGCCACTATTACCCTAATATTTCTCTACATTTTCATCAGGGGGCACCTGCTCAACTAGCAGAGATGGTTAAAAATGGCGATGTGGATTTTGCTATCGCAACAGAATCTATGCACCTTTATGAAGATCTCATTACACTGCCTTGTTATCGTTGGACTCGCAGTTTATTAGTTCCTTATGATCATCCTCTTGCTTTATTGAAAGATGATGAGCAGGTTACCATCGAGCAAATGGCAGAGTATCCACTGATTACTTATGTTTTTGGTTTTACAAGGGGATCTAAATTAGACAAGGTATTTTATAAAAATAATCTTAAGCCTAAGGTGGCGTTAACAGCGACGGATACTGAGATTATTAAATACTATGTTAAGCGCCATTTAGGCATCGGTGTTATTGCGGCAGCCTCTTATGATGAAACGGAAGATGGTAGCGCATTAAAATGTATTAATATCGATCATTTAGTACAACCGAGTTATACCCATATCTGTGTTAGTAAACATACCCATATGAAAGATTATATGCATGAGTTTATTTCTCTTTATGCGCCGCATATTGATAGAAATATTATTCAGATGCCAGATCAATGGGAAACCCAATGGCACAGTAAAGAGGTATACCAAGGATTGCCTGATTTACGTTCAGTGAATGTGAATAATAGCGTTGCAGAATAGACATCAAAATAAAAAAGCCCGTTGTTGCGGGGGCAATAACGGGCTTAGGGCAGAATAATCGAGATTAGCGAGTCAGAATATTAACAAAAATCTGAGCACCGACTAATAAACAATCATCATCGACAAAATAAGGATTTGCGTGAAGGTAATTATTAATACCTTTCGCTTGATTACCACTTCCTAAGAAGAACATTGCACCGACTTTGCCTTTTGTGGCGTTAACCATATAACTAAAGTCTTCACTACCTGTCATTGGCTTACCGTTCGATTCAATATTTTCTTCAGGTAAGAATTTACGCATTGCATCTAATAAACGCTGATGTGCAGTTGGATGATTCACAACAGCAGGGTATCCGCTATAGCTTAATGTGGTTTTAAATCCACCAGCTGTACTGCGTGCAACGATTTCATCAAAACTTGCTTTCAGTACTTGGTCGGTATTTTCATCCATAGAGCGGATAGTGCCGCGAGCCTGTACGTGATCAGCTAATGCATTAGGGATTGTTCCCCCATTGATCATGCCACAACCAAAGACAGCAGGGCTAAATGGATCTGTTTTCTTCGCAACAACATAATCCATATAATCAATTAAGCGCGTTGCTTCACGAATGGCATCTAAACCTTTGTGCGGTGTTGAACCATGAGCAGAAACACCATAAACATCTAATGTCCATGCTGAGCCATAAGATGACATCACACCATCATTAAAGCGAACACAACCTGTTTCAATCGCTGCATCATTATGAAGTGCGTAAGTTTCATCAACGCCTTCCATGCAACCGAGTTCAACCATTTTTTCAGCGCCAGGTACACGCATATCTTCTTCAGCCATTTGGAAAATAAAGCGAACGTTCGCGCTCATCTCTTCTCTATTTTCGGCAAGATATTTAGCACTGGTTAATGCCATAGTCATATGAGTATCGTGACCACAGTTGTGTGCACAACCTTGGTGAACTGAACTATGTTCATTATTCGTTAAGTCTGGCATTTCTAATCCGTCCATATCAGCACGGATAGCAATTAATGGAAATTCAGAATTAACAATTAAGTCTGCTGTGAAGCCAGTATATCCATCAAAAGTTTTAATTTGATAACCAAAACTTTCCATTAATTCACGGCAATACTTTGATGTCTTATATTCTTCACCTGATAACTCAGGTATTTTGTGTAAGTCTTGTCGTGTTTTTTTACTAAAGTCATTTAATTGAAAGAGTTTTTCACTGACATTATAAATATTATTCATTAGATAACTCCCTGGATAGTAAATCCAATTTGCGCGACGATTGATGCTCCAAAGAAACAGCAAGTTGAAACAATCATGAAAATAAGAATAACTTTCCATGACATTTTCTTAAGTTCTTCTAATTGACCACCAACAGATAAACCAGCAAATGCTAATAAAGGAACACAACAAGATAAGAAAGAAACTTTACCAATAGAACTAATAAAGAAATCTCTTATCGGAGTTTCGGGTAAACAAATAAGTATCCCGATAATTGTTGCATAAGCAAATGTTGGTAAAGATGAAGGTAAATAATGTTTTGCAACGAGTGAAATAAATACCACTAATGACATAGCAATAAAGCTATCCCACATTGCATAAAGAGCGATCCCTGATGTTAACGTTTGAGTAAACATTGCCAGTAAAATAGCAACGAATACAAATTTCATATCAATAATTATATTTTTCATGCAGTTTTGCCTCTGGTGAAAATTTTATAAATTTTTTCTGAAAGAGGTAAACCTAAATAGGTTAATGACAGTGCGCCTAGTGCTGAAGATAATAAGTTAGATGCAGCGGCAACACTTAATACTTGCTGTGCTAATGCTTCATCAAGACCATTAATTAATGCACCTGATGCTGCACTTAACATTGAACCAGAACCCACGCCAGACCCTGCTGCAAGAGCAAGTGGATGTAATCCAGTTAATGGAGCAATACTACCTAATACGCTAAACCATAAAGTACCGATAACAGAACCACATAAATAAATGGCTAATACACCAATATATTCCTGAGAGCCTGTACCAAATTTACCTTGAATAACAGCGATAGAAGGTTCACGGCTAATAGATGAACAAGCACCAATTGCACGACGACCAAATCCAAATTTAATGGCTAATGGAACCGCAATTAATACTGGTAATAAGTTGCCAAGTTCCTGAACAAATAATGGAATGCCGACACTTAAAATCATTTTTATATTAGGAACAATCATTCCTGCATATTGTGTACCTAAAATAAGCAGGCTGAAACCTACCATTTTACCGCAGAAGCCTTCTTCTTTTTCTGTGAATAATTTACCCCATACTTTAATTTTTTTACGGGTAAATCCAGCAGATATACACATACCAATAATTACAGCAAATAGCATTGGTAAAATAGGTATTACCGCAATGCCAATCTTAATTTCTTTTTTACCAATGACATATTGTGAAATAAAAATTAAGAAAAGGACTGCCAGAATACTAATAAAGAAAACCTTTATCGGACTTCTACTTTTGTCCATCCGTTAATCTCCGTTGAAAAATAATCAGGCTTTATTCTAGAGGACAAAAAGCAAAAGGTAGCGTGACCAATGTCATGTTTATTTCATACCTCTTTTTCATGGCTCATGAAATAATACAATGGTGATAAATTTATTAACAAATAGAAGAAAGTTAAATTTTTTAATAAAGACAGTGAGTAAGGCTGAAATGAGTCAGCTTAATTGTTAATAAAGATGTGAAGGGAAAAATCATTATTAAAAATTATTTTAATTATTAAAATAATCCTATAAATGAATTTTGTCTACCATTTAGTAAATAATAATACGTTATTAATGAGATATATTCTTATTTGGTGCGGTTATTATAAGTTTAATGAATGTATTTGGAAGTGATATTTTATTTTTACATTTTTATCAGTGCTCACTTTATCACGACAGTGACATTATAGTGATTAGTGTTATTCTTTATATTTGAGTTAGTAAGATAATTTTCTCTGCAAGCTGGTTAGGAAGAGAAACAGAATATGGGAAGGAGATAAGTGTAGCTCGCAGAGGCACAATTTACCCAAAACTGAGGAAAAATATCACCATGAGTAAGCAAACCGTTGCAACTTATATTGCTAAAGTACTCCATAATGCAGGTGTAAAACGTATTTGGGGCGTAACAGGCGATTCTCTCAATGGATTAAGTGATAGCTTGCGAAAGATGGGAACAATTGAGTGGATGGGAACCCGCCATGAAGAAGTCGCGGCATTTGCCGCAGGGGCAGAAGCGGCAGTTAATGGCCAATTAGCGGTTTGCGCTGGTTCTTGTGGACCGGGAAATTTACATCTTATCAATGGGCTTTTTGATTGCCATCGTAATCATGTTCCTGTGTTAGCAATTGCTGCGCATATTCCTTCTGCTGAAATTGGTAGTAATTACTTTCAAGAAACACATCCTCAAGAACTTTTTCGCGAATGCAGTCATTACTGTGAGTTAGTTTCTAATCCAGAGCAGATCCCTCAAGTGCTAGCCATTGCGATGCGAACCGCTATTTTGAAAAAAGGGGTTGCGGTTGTTGTATTGCCGGGAGATGTTGCACTAAAACCAGCCCCAGAAGATGCGCATGAAAATTGGTATCCGTTGCAGTTTCCACTCACCATGCCTAATCGTTTCGAAATCGAAAAACTATCCGATGCACTGAATAATGCAAAAAACATCACCTTAATGTGCGGTGCAGGATGTGCTCAAGCTCGCGATGAAGTGATTAAGCTGGCTCAAACCTTAAAAGCCCCTGTTGTACACGCATTGCGGGGGAAAGAGTACATTGAATGGAAAAATCCCTATAGTGTAGGAATGACTGGGCTAATTGGTTTTTCATCGGGTTATCATGCGATGGAAAATGCCGACACTTTGGTGTTATTAGGTACGCAGTTCCCTTATCGGGCATTTTATCCATCAAAAGCCAATATTATTCAAATTGATATTAATCCAAGCAGTCTTGGTTCACATTGCCATGTAGATATGGCGATGATTGGCGATATTAAAGCAACACTAAATGCGATACAGCCTCGCTTAAAAGAGAAAACAGATACCACTCACCTTGATGCTTCATTAAAACACTATGCCAAAGCACGACAAGATCTGGATGCACTTGCACAACCCAGTGAGCGTGAACTTATTCACCCACAATATTTGGCACGTCGATTAAGTGAACTAGCAAATGATGATGCCATTTTTACCTGTGATGTCGGAACGCCAACAGTGTGGGCAGCTCGTTATATTGGAATGAATGGAAAACGTCGTTTACTAGGATCGTTTAACCATGGCTCTATGGCAAATGCGATGGCTCAAGCTATTGGTGTACAGGCGTTAGATAGAAAGCGTCAAGTTGTAGCAATGTGTGGTGATGGCGGATTTACCATGTTAATGGGTGATTTTATCTCATTAGCTCAAATGAATTTGCCAGTCAAAGTGATTATTTTTAATAACAGTGTATTAGGTTTTGTCGCGATGGAGATGAAAGCTGGTGGCTATTTAACTGATGGCACAGATTTACATAATCCGGATTTTGCTGCTATTGCCAATGCGTCTGGTATCAAAGGTATTCGAGTAGAAAAAGGTGAAGATCTGGATCATGCACTTAAAGAAGCCTTTGAACATGATGGTCCTGTGATTGTAGATGTAGTCACAGCAAAACAAGAGCTTTCAATGCCTCCTGAAGTGAAGTTTGAGCAAGCAAAAGGTTTTAGCCTGTATATGATGAAGGCGATTATTAATGGTCGAGGAGATGAAATTGTTCAGCTTGCTAAGACTAATTGGTTACGCTAATCCCTAATTATACTCGTCATACTTCAAGTTGCAGGGGTGTTGACTAGGCTCAGCGAGTCACCTACCTGCAACTCGAATTATTTAGAGTATAATAGAGACCCTATCAACATAAGTTGATAGGGTTTTTTCATTATTGAGCTTTCTCTGTTAAACAGAAGTTTTCAATTAATTGCCCCATTAATTCACGCGTTGGCTCAATAAATGCCATATCAATAAATTCATCAGGCTGATGTGCTTGTTCAATAGAGCCTGGACCTAAAACTAAGGTAGGGCAGAGATCTTGAATAAACGGCGCTTCAGTACAGTAATTCACTGTTTGCGCTTTCTCGCCTAATAGTTTTTCGATCACCGCGACCATTTTGTGATCGGTCGGGCACTCATAACCCGGAATAGGATCGTGTAATGCCTCAACACTTAAACGACCCGGCCAACGTGCTTTGACTGGCGCTAATGTTTCGTGAAGTAAATCATCCAAATCTTGTAACGTTAATCCCGGCAATGGGCGAATATCCATATGTAATTCACAGCAAGCACAAATTCTATTTGCTGCATCACCGCCATTAATATAGCCAAAGTTCATCGTAGGATAAGGGATAACAAACGCAGGGTTGTTATAGCGAGTTTTTAACGTATCGCGCAGTGTACTAAGGTGAGTAATAGATTCATGCATCAACTCTATCGCATTTACGCCTTTCTCTGGATCACTAGAGTGTCCTGATTGTCCAGTAATACGTATCGCATTTGATAAATGCCCTTTATGTGCACGGATAGGTTTTAGCGATGTGGGTTCGCCAATAATGGCAAAATCAGGACGGATTGCCGTATTAGCAGCAAAATAACGTGCCCCTGCCATAGAGGTTTCTTCATCAGCGGTGGCGAGAATATAAAGAGGGTGAGTTAACGTCTTAGTGTCTACATATCGCAATGCATCGAGAATAAAGGCAAAAAATCCCTTCATATCAGCAGTGCCTAAGCCATATAACTTATTTTCTTTTTCTGTCAGCGTAAAAGGATCTTGTGTCCAACGACCTTCATCAAACGGTACTGTGTCAGTGTGACCACTGAGCAATAATCCACCTTTTCCCGTTCCTAATGTTGCTAGAAGGTTAAATTTGCCTCGTGTTTCAGGTACAGGTTGAATTTCAATTGAAAAACCTAATGTTTCCAACCAATTAGCAAGTAAGTTAATCAGTGTTTCATTACTTTGATCGTTTTTAGCGTCTGTAGCACTGATAGAGGGTGTTGCAATTAATTGACGATAAATCTCAATAAATGTAGGTAATTTAATATTCACTGTTGACAGCCTTTCTTCATAATAGTATCAATATTCATGCACTTTTTTTGAATAAAAATACATTAATCGGTTTGTGTTCATAGTACAAGGTAAGAATGACATGTTAAATACTCTGATTGTAGGAGCAAGTGGTTACACTGGCGCTGAATTAGCCGCCTATCTTCAGCAGCATCCTCATGTGAATTTGAGCAGACTGATGGTATCAGCTCAAAGTGCAGATGCAGGAAAGTGCTTTTCTGAACTTCATCCACAATATCGTGGTTTAGTGGATCTGCCACTTGAGCCGATGGTTGATGTCGCTAAAGCTGCTGAAAACATTGATATTGTTTTTCTCGCAACTGCTCATGAAGTCAGCCATGACATTGCCCCAGTCTTTTTAGAGCAAGGTTGTGTGGTATTTGATTTGTCCGGCGCCTATCGAGTACAAAACAAGCATTTTTATCAACAATACTATGGATTCGAGCATAAGAATACTGATTGGTTATCGCAGGCAGTTTATGGATTAGCTGAATGGAATGCCGACATTATTAGTCAGGCGCAATTAATTGCTGTGCCGGGTTGTTATCCAACCGTCTCTCAGCTGTCACTAAAACCTTTAGTGGAAGCGGGGCTTTTAGATACAGCACAGTGGCCTGTTATTAATGCGACTAGTGGTGTGAGTGGTGCAGGTAGAAAAGCGTCCTTAACCAGCAGTTTTTGTGAGGTGAGTTTGCAACCTTATGGCGTGTTTACTCATCGTCATCAACCTGAAATTGCAACACATCTGGGTATTGATGTGATTTTTACACCTCATTTAGGCAATTTTGCGAGAGGGATCCTAGCCACTATCACCTGTAAGTTAAAAGCAGGAGTGACGCAAGAGTATGTAAGACAAGTCTTTGAAGATGCTTATCAAGATAAACCATTAGTGCGTGTTTATGAAAAAGGATTACCTGCATTAAAAGCCGTTGTAGGAACCGCATTTTGTGATATCGGATTTGCTCAGCAAGGTGAACATCTGATTGTGGTAGGTGTTGAAGATAACTTGCTGAAAGGAGCTGCTGCACAAGCAGTGCAATGTATGAACATTCGGTTTGGTTTCGCTGAAACCGAATCACTTATTTAAATAATGAGTAGGGAAGTTTCATGGAACCATTAATTATCAAACTGGGTGGCGTACTCCTTGATAATGAAGAAGCGTTAACGCGGTTTTTCACTGCATTACAACAATATCGTTCAACGCATTCTCGTCCTTTAGTCATCGTACATGGTGGTGGCTGTTTGGTGGATGAGTTAATGGGTAAATTGCAATTGCCTGTGATGAAAAAGCAAGGTCTTCGTGTCACACCTGCAGATCAGATAGACATTATTACAGGTGCGCTTGCCGGAAGTGCCAATAAAACCTTGTTATCGTGGGCAACCAAGTTTGGGCTTAATGGTGTGGGGCTTTCTTTGGGTGATGGACAATTAGCTAAAGTTACTCAAACCAATGAGGAGTTAGGTCATGTAGGAAATGCAACTCCCGGCTCTCCTGATTTACTTAATTTATTATTAGGTGCTGGCTATCTACCTATTATCAGTTCTATCGGGATGACTGAAAAAGGTGAGCTGATGAATGTGAATGCTGATCAAGCGGCAACCGCTATCGCTGAAACATTAGGTGCTGATTTAGTCCTGCTTTCTGATGTCAGTGGCATTTTAGATGGTAAAGGTCAGAAGATTGCTGAGATGTCAGCTGAAAAAGCACAGATGTTAATCGATCAGGGCATCATCACTGACGGCATGATAGTGAAAGTAAATGCAGCATTGGAAGCTGCTAAAACGTTAGGACGACCTGTTGAAATCGCAAGCTGGCGCCATGCTGAAAAACTGACGACATTATTTAATGGTGTTGCAGTAGGAACCCGAATTTTAGCTTAAAAATCACTCTAGAAATCTTATCGCTATTTGGTAGTTGGCAGAATTTAAACAAATTGGGAATTGAAGGTTATCACTATGACTAAAGGTATTAAGAAAATCGTATTGGCATACTCTGGCGGATTGGATACATCGGCAATCATTCCTTGGCTAAAAGAGCATTATGATAACTGTGAGGTTGTCGCTTTTGTTGCTGATGTTGGTCAAAGCCGTGATGATTTAGTGGGCGTAGAACAAAAAGCATTAGCTTCAGGTGCTTCAGAGTGTTATGTCGTTGATTTACGTGAAGAGTTTATCAAAGATTATGTCTATCCTGTATTAAAAACAGGTGCTTTATATGAAGGTAGCTATTTATTAGGTACTTCAATGGCACGTCCTGTTATCGCTAAAGCACAAGTTGAACTCGCATTAAAATTAGGTGCTGATGCTGTTGCTCATGGTGCAACGGGTAAAGGTAACGATCAGGTTCGTTTTGAAAGTACTTATGCGGCACTTGCTCCACAACTTAAAGTGGTTGCTCCTTGGAGAGAGTGGGATTTACGTTCTCGTGAAGCGTTGTTAGATTATCTAAAAGTTCGTAATATCCCAACAACAGCAACTCTTGAGAAAATTTATAGCCGTGATGAAAATGCATGGCATATTTCAACAGAAGGTGGCGTATTAGAGAGCCCATGGAATGCTTCAAATGAAGATTGCTGGGCATGGACCGTTGATCCTAAGAAAGCACCAGAAACGCCAGAATTAGTCACAGTTACAGTTAAAGCGGGTGAAGTTGTCGCAGTAAACGGTAAAACACAATCACCTTTTGAATGTTTAGATACCCTAAATACATTAGGTGTTAAACACGGTATCGGACGTATTGATATTGTTGAAAACCGTTTAGTGGGAATGAAATCTCGTGGCTGCTACGAAACCCCGGGGGGCACTATCATGATGGCTGCTCTGCGTGGTGTTGAGCAACTTGTTCTTGATAGAGATGCATTTAAATGGCGTCAGCAATTAGGCTTAGAGATGTCTTATGTCGCTTATGATGGACGTTGGTTTACGCCAATTCGTGCTTCACTACAAGCTGCTGCTGAATCACTGGCAAAAGATGTGAATGGTGAAGTGGTTTTAGAGCTCTATAAAGGGCATGTGAATGCTATTCAGAAGAAATCAGACAACAGCCTGTACTCTGAAGAGTTTGCAACCTTTGGTGAAGATGAAGTTTACGATCACAGCCATGCTGAAGGCTTTATCCGTTTATATTCCCTGCCATCACGTATTCGTGCACTGAGCAAGAAATAACGCAAAGCAATAGAGTGGTGCTAACAAGCATCACTCTCACTCTTTTTTATTACACAGAATAAATACAGGAAGCGATTATGGCACTCTGGGGTGGACGTTTTAGTCAGGAAGCTGATCAACGGTTTAAACAATTCAATGATTCACTGCGGTTTGATTTTCGACTGGCACAACAGGATATCTTTGGCTCAGTAGCTTGGTCTAAAGCGTTAGTCACAGTTGGCGTATTGTCGCAAGATGAACAAGCTCAACTTGAGCAAGCATTAAATGAATTATCAGAAGAAGTAACGGCAAACCCGCAGTCTATCTTGCAAAGTGATGCTGAAGACATTCATAGCTGGGTTGAAAGTAAGCTTATTGCCAAAGTGGGCGATTTAGGTAAAAAATTACATACAGGCCGCAGCCGTAATGATCAGGTCGCAACAGACTTAAAGCTATGGTGTAAAGAAGAAGTCATTCATCTTCGCCAAGCGATTGTTGAGCTACAAAAAGCTTTAGTTATCACCGCAGAACAAAATCAAAATGCTGTGATGCCGGGTTATACCCATCTACAGCGCGCTCAGCCAGTCACTTTTGCACATTGGTGTTTAGCATACAATGAAATGCTAGCCAGAGATGAAAGCCGTTTAGCTGATGCATTAAAACGTTTAGATGTCAGCCCATTAGGTTGTGGCGCTTTAGCCGGAACGGCTTATGATATCGATCGTGAACAATTAGCGGAATGGTTAGGTTTTGCGAGTGCAACCAATAATAGCTTAGATAGCGTATCCGATCGTGATCATGTCTTAGAGCTATTATCCTCTGCGGCTATTGGTATGGTGCATTTATCTCGTTTTGCAGAAGATCTTATTTTCTTTAATAGTGGTGAAGCGGGCTTTATTGAATTATCAGACAAAGTGACTTCTGGCTCATCATTAATGCCACAAAAGAAAAACCCAGATGCGCTGGAGCTTATCCGTGGAAAATGTGGACGAGTACAAGGCGCATTAACTGGCATGATGATGACCTTAAAAGGCTTGCCTCTCGCTTACAATAAAGATATGCAAGAAGATAAAGAAGGCCTATTTGACGCCATCGATACATGGTCTGATTGTTTGCATATGGCAACTCTTGTTCTTGATGGGATCCAAATCCGTCGTTCTCGTTGTGAAGAAGCGGCTAAACAAGGTTATGCGAATGCCACTGAACTGGCAGATTATCTTGTTGCTAAAGGTGTGCCATTTCGTGAAGCTCACCATATTGTGGGTGAAGTGGTTGTTTGCGCCATTGAGCAAGGTAAAGCGATTGAAGAGCTCCCTCTTTCTGAATTACAGATGTTTAACAGTAAAATCATGATTGATGTGTACGATATTTTATCGCTTCAATCTTGCTTAGATAAACGCCTTGCAAAAGGTGGTGTTTCTCAAAAACAGGTGGCTTATGCGATAGCAAAAGCCAAAGAAGTTTTAGATATGAATAAATAAGAAAAGAGTTTATCTGATACAACTTATTGTTATTAAAAAAGAACAGAGTGAATATCACTCTGTTCTTTTATTTTAAATTGCCGATAATATCTATATTCATCTTGAATTTTTTACAGTATGAAGTAATTAGTTTTGTTTGAGTTGTTTATTCAAAAAATTTTGAAAAAGAGAGACAGAATAACATTCGACTGATAGAAAAATTTATCAGTTACTATATTATCTATAGACATTAACTATCAGCAATAAATATGGGATCTGCAATGAATATCCGTGACTTGGAATATCTGGTGGCTCTAGCTGAGCATAAACATTTTCGTCGTGCGGCAGATTCTTGCCATGTGAGTCAGCCAACATTAAGTGGTCAAATTCGTAAACTTGAAGATGAACTTGGTGTGATGTTGCTTGAAAGAACTAGCCGTAAGGTTCTGTTTACTCAACAAGGTTTGTTGCTGGTGGATCAAGCGAAAACCGTTTTACGTGAAGTCAAAGTGCTACAAGAAATGGCTTCATTGCAAGGCGAAAGTATGGCAGGGCCTTTACATATTGGGCTTATTCCTACTGTTGGCCCTTATTTATTGCCCCACATCATTCCTGAATTACATAAAAACTACCCTAAGTTAGAGATGTATCTTCATGAAGCACAAACTCATAGCTTATTAGCTCAGTTAGATAGCGGAAAACTCGATTGTGCAATTTTAGCAATGGTAAAAGAGAGTGCGCCATTTATTGAAGTGCCTCTATTTGAAGAGCCAATGAAGTTAGCGATTTATGAAGGTCATCCTTGGCATGAACGCGAGTCTGTGCCGATGGGCGACTTAGCGGGTCAGCGTTTATTAATGTTAGAAGATGGACACTGTTTACGCGATCAAGCGTTAGGTTTTTGCTTCCAAGCGGGCGCGAAAGAAGATACGCATTTTAGAGCAACGAGTTTAGAGACTTTGCGTAATATGGTCGCTGCTGGTAGTGGAATAACGTTATTACCTGATTTATCTGTACCTCAAGAACAAAAACGTGATGGGGTTTGTTATCTAGAATGTACTGATCCAAATCCATCACGTTCTATTATTTTGGTTTATCGTCCCGGATCGCCTTTGCGTAATCGTTATGAACAGTTAGCGGAGACAATCCGTGAACATATGACCGCATTTTATGCAGAAAAACAAAACGCATTAAAATAAGCGGTTTAAACCATTAAGTGCAGCAACTCGGTAGGCTTCTGCCATTGTTGGATAGTTGAAGGTGGTATTAACGAAATACTCGATAGTATTGCCTTCACCTTTTTGCTCCATAATTGCTTGGCCGATATGAATAATTTCTGCTGCACGCTCACCGAAACAGTGAATACCTAAAATCTGCTTGGTTTCACGGTGGAAGAGAATTTTCAAACTCCCCACATTCATACCTGCTATTTGTGCTCTTGCTAGATGTTTAAATTGAGCTCGACCCACTTCATAAGGGATTTTCATTGCAGTGAGTTGTTGCTCTGTTTTACCAACAGAACTAATTTCAGGAATGGTGTAGATCCCCGTTGGAATATCTTCAATTAAATGTGTTTCTGATTTTCCAGTTGTGATTGCTAAAGCCGCAATTCGGCCTTGATCATAAGCGGCTGAAGCTAGGCTTGGATAACCAATAACATCACCTACGGCATAAATGTGTTCACAACTGGTTTGGTAGTGGGCATTAACAGAAACGAGCCCACGACTATCTGTTTTAATACCGACGTTTTCTAAGCCTAGAGTGTCTGTATTTCCTGTTCGACCATTCGCATAAAGTAGGCAATCTGCTTTGACTTTTTTACCTGATTTTAAGTGAACAATCACACCATCATCGACACCTTCAATGCTTTCGTATTCTTCATTATGACGAATAACAATGCCGTTATTCCAGAAGTGATAAGAAAGTGCATCAGACATCTCTTGATCAAGGAAAGACAATAGATGATCACGAGTATTAATTAAGTCTACTTTTACTCTTAATCCTCTAAAAATAGAGGCATATTCACAACCAATGACACCAGCACCATAAATAATGACATGGTGAGGTTCATGCTCTAAATCGAGAATAGTGTCACTGTTATAAATACGAGAATGAGAGAAATCGACATCTGGCGGGCAATAAGGACGCGAGCCTGTTGCAATAATAAAGTTATCTGCTGAAAGAATATCGCAAGTACCATCAGGATAACGCACGCTGATCCTGTGCTCATCAATAAATGCCGCTTCGCCCGAATACATTGTACAGTTATTACGCTCGTAGAAACCTTGACGCATTTTAGTCTGCTGACTAATTACGGTACTGGCTTGGCGAAGTATTTGAGAGAAAGAGGAGTTAATCAGACGAGATTGGTCACTGTAAAGCGGGTTTTGATTAAATTCGATAATACGACTTACTGCGTGACGTAGGGCTTTTGAAGGAATAGTTCCCCAGTGAGTACAGCCGCCACCGACTTTGTTATAACGTTCTATAACTGCGACGCGCTTTCCTTGTTTAACAAGCCCCATGGCCGCGCCTTCACCACCAGGACCTGAACCGATCACAATTGCATCGAAATGAGAATGTTGCATAGGAAGAGACCTGTTTTATACAAACCGACAACGCTATATTAACATTAGAATGAATAATAGCCCAATTGACATTAAGGGCATTAGTCACACTTTGTTGAGTTTTTATGAGAATGTGCCTTGAGAGATGATTGTACGCACTGCTTTTTTAACAAAGTTTGATATATTGGGTATAAACCAAATTAGGATTATCAGGATTTCCGTGAGTAATAATATTGGCATCAGAGCTAAACAAAAAGAAAAAACCCGTCGCTCTTTAATTGAAGCTGCTTTTAGCCAACTCAGTGCCGAGCGTAGCTTTACAAGCCTAAGTTTGCGAGAAGTGGCTAGAGAAGCTGGTATTGCACCTACCTCATTTTATCGTCATTTTAAAGATGTTGATGAACTAGGACTCACGATGGTTGATGAAAGTGGATTGATGTTACGTCAATTAATGCGCCAAGCACGTCAACGTATTGCGAAAGGTGGCAGTGTTATTAGAACATCAGTAGCTACTTTTATGGAATTCATTGGTAATAATCCTAATGCGTTTCGATTATTATTACGTGAGCGTTCTGGGACTTCGGCGGAATTTCGTGCCGCAGTCGCACGAGAGATCCAACATTTTATTGCAGAACTGGCAGACTATCTTGAGCAAGAAAGCCATATGCCACGTTATTTTACAGAAATGCAATCTGAAGCAATGGTCACTATTGTATTTAGTGCAGGCGCAGAAGCACTGGATATCGATATTGAAAAGCGTCAACAATTAGAAGAAAGATTAGTTATACAACTGCGAATGATTGCTAAAGGTGCCTATTATTGGTATCGACGTGAGCAAGAAACGCAAATACCTCTACAAGATAACCCAGAGATAAAGAAAAAAACGCATCAGAAAGGAGACAAATGATGGAACAAAATCGCTGTGAAAAAAGCACGCTATTACTTGCCACAGTCATTGGTGTCGCTTTACATGGTACTTATTCGAGTTTTTTTAATTCATTTATTGAGACGTGGTCGGTTTTCCCACTCATCAGTTTAATCTTGGCTGTTTACTGTTTATATCAGCGCTATTTAAATCAACCTATGACCGATGGTATGCCTAAGCTGATTTTTTCATTCTTTTTATTAGGCTTGTTCGGTTATAACGCTTACACCAGAACCGTTAACCCTGAATGGGGTTCAAATTTCTTCTCTTCAGTGTGTATTGTTATCGTTGCGTTGTGGATTTATCGTCAGTTCAAACAGCGTCAACGCCTACGTATACAGGCAGAAGAAGCTGAAAGAGCATCACAAGCAGAACAGTACTAGTCTGTACTTATCTCTTTGTTGTAAACACAGCGAAATTTTGACACCAGCAAGTTACCTTGCTGGTGTTTTTGTTTTTATTCGTGCTATTGTAGATTTTTTATCTATAACGAGTGAAATAAGCAGTTATCTTTTTTCTAATAACACGCCACATTCCATGTGATGGGTATATGGGAACTGATCGAATAAAGCTAATTTACTGATTTTGTGTGTTTTAATTAGCGTTTCCAAATTATGACACAGTGTTTCTGGGTTACAAGAAATGTATAAAATGCTAGGGTAACTTTTAACCAACTCTACAGTTTTCTCGTCTAAACCACTACGAGGTGGGTCAACAAAAATGGTTTCGCACTGGTAATCTGTTAAATCAATCCCTTCTAGGCGTTTAAATTCTCTTACTCCATTCATTGCTTGAGTAAAATCTTCTGCAGACATGCGAATAATCTTCACATTATCAATATGGTTCATTGCAATATTATATTGCGCGGCATAAACAGAAGGCTTGGCAATTTCTGTTGCTAGTACACGATCAAAATTACGCGCGAGCGCTAATGAAAAGTTACCATTACCGCAATACAGCTCAAGCAGATCGCCTTTTGCATTTTCCGTTGCCTGTAATGCCCATTCCAACATCTTAATATTGACCTGTGCATTAGGTTGCGTGAAGCTATTTTCAACTTGGCGATAAATCATCTCTTTGCCAGCAACGGGTAGTACTTCATCAATAAAATCGTTATCGAGCATAATTTTTGTTTTATATGCACGACCGATTAATTGCACATCAAATCCTTGAGCAATTAATGATTGGCGTAATGCCATTGCTTCTTGTTGCCAAGTTTCATCAATTTTCTTGTGATAAAGCAGCGAGACAATAATTTTATTACTCAACGTAGAAAGATAATCAATCTGAAACAGTTTCTTTCTGAGTGTCGGTTTATCTTTTATTTCTGCTAACAGGGCTGCCATCATTTTATTAATAAGCTGGCTGGCAACCGGAAATTGATCAACACGAATACGCTGCTTAGTCTCTTGGTCAAACATAATATGATAGAGAGAATCTTCTTCATGCCAGATACGGAATTCCGCACGCATACGATAATGCTGTTCTGGTGATGAAAAAACCTCTGCTTCAGGCGCATTAAAAGGAGCCATCATTGTTTGTAGACGTTGTGTTTTTTCATTCAGTTGAGACTGATATGTTTGCGTTGGTAATGAATTCTGCATGGTATCTCGCCTTTTTTTGGCCGTAATAAAGTTAAGCGAGCGAAATTGTAGAGATCCTCATGAAGATGTCCAGTATTCTTCATGTTCAATTTCTGGACTCAGTGGATTTGAAATCGTAGCATAGTTATTCGGTCTCCTATAGGAGTGAAAAGGGAATCTGGTGCAAAGCCAGAACTGACGCGCAGCGGTAATAGGATCAAGGATAATAAAAGACACTACAAAGCATCTTAATAAGTGCGGTGGGAAGTCATTATCTTAAATACACAAAATTGTTTATTTAACCTAGAGTCCGAAGACCTGCCGAAGACCTGTCGCATCTTAAATTAAATACGCGCTTTATTTAATTTTGGCGGCATCCTGCTACTTATTCTGTTGGATGCAGATTTTCATGAATAATAAAAAAGTTTTCTTTATTTCAAGTATAGCTTCGAGTGTGGCTTTGAGTGTCATGGTGAGCAGTTTTGGTGCGTTTGCGAATAACAGCGATACATTAAGTGTGACTGCGAATCGCTTTCAAGAGCCTAACTCTTCTATTCTAGCGCCTATCACTGTTGTTGAACGTGAACAGATCGATCGTTGGCAGAGTAATAGTGTTATTGATGTATTACGCAGAATGCCGGGTATTGATGTGGGGCAAAATGGCGGGATAGGGCAAGTGAGCTCTATTTATGTACGTGGGACTGAATCTCGTCATGTTCTTATTTTAGTGGATGGTGTGCGTTTAAATCAGGCTAATGTATCTGGTAGTTCCGACATTAGCCAAATTCCCCTTTCTCTTGTTCAACGTATTGAATATATAAGAGGGCCTCGTTCTTCTGTTTATGGTTCAGATGCAATTGGCGGTGTGATTAATATCCTCACAGAAAGAAAAACAGAAGGAGGAACGCTTAATGCCACAATGGGTTCTCATGGTTATCAAGAATATGATGGCTCTGTAAAACAGAAAGTCGGGGATAAAACGACATTAACGGCTGCAGGTAGTTATCTCTATACCAAAGGTTATGATGTAGAGGCGAATGGAAATACCGGTGGATATCCACAACCTGATCGCGATGGCTTTATGAATAAGTCACTGTGGTTAGGGGTTAATCACGATATTAACGATAACGTTTCTTTATATGCACGCGCTTATGGTTTTGATAATCGCACTGCTTATGATGCTTATCATGACAGTTATAATAAAACCTTAACGGATACAAGAGCACTGTTTAGCCGTACCTATGATGGTGGCGTGAAATTTCATCACGATAACTATTCTTCTTCTTTAAATACTAGCTATAACTACACCAAAGATTATGACTATGATCCTCGTTATGGTCGCTATGGTAAAGGAAGCCGTTTTACCAACTCTGAACAATATAATGTGCAGTGGGGAAATCACCTTTTATTAGGGAATGGCAGTATTGGTGGTGGTGTTGATTGGCAGCGTCAATCTATTAAAGCAGGTTCTAACGGATTTCCTAATAAAGAGCATTTCGACAATACTGGCTTATATCTAACAGGACAGCAGAAATTAGGTGAAATTATAGCTGAAGCATCTGTGCGTTCTGATAAGCATTCAGAATATGGCTGGCATACTACTTGGCAAACTAACCTAGGTTGGGAATTTGTCGATGGTTATCGTGTGATTGGTGGTTATGGCACAGCATTTAAAGCTCCGACACTGATGCAACTTTATAGTGAATGGGGAAGTAATCCAGACTTACAACCTGAAAAGAGTAAACAGTGGGAAGGAGGCTTTGAAGGATTAACGGGACCTGTAGCGTGGCGATTAACGGCATATAGAAATGATGTTAGTAATCTTATTCAAGCTGATTCTACTCAGGGATGGAAAAATCATAATATTGGAGAGGCGTTAATTAAAGGTGTGGAATTTACAGGTGAAATGGATACTTGGGTTTTTCATCATACCTTTAACTTGCAATATATAGATGCAAGAAATAAAGAAACGCATCAACGTCTTGATCGTCGTGCCCGTCAACAACTGAAATATCAACTTGATTGGCAAGTTGAGAAATTGGATATGGGAATTACTTATCACTATATCGGTCAGCGTACAGATAAAGATTTCGGTACAAATCCGGCTAAACCTGTTTCTTTAGGCGGTGTCAGTATTTGGGATCTAACTGCTTCATATCCTATTACATCACATCTCTCAATTCGTGGTAGAATAGCCAACCTGTTTGATAAAGATTATGAGACAGCTTATGGCTATCGCACGCCAGGACGAGAATACTTCCTCACAGGAAGTTACAACTTCTGATGCACTATCTACCGCTAACCCTACTGTATTAGTTTTTGATTCAGGGGTTGGCGGTTTATCTGTTTATCGTGAGATCCGTGAAAAACTACCGGAGGCTCACTATATCTATGTTTTCGATAATGAAGCATTCCCCTACGGTGAAAAATCACAAGAGTTCATTATTGACCGTGTTGTTCGAATAGTTAGCGCGGTTGCTGAAAAACATGATATCGCCACTATTGTTATTGCTTGTAATACAGCAAGTACAGTAAGCCTTCCTGCTTTACGTGCCAAGTTTACAGAGATCCCTATTGTGGGTGTTGTTCCAGCTATTAAGCCAGCGGCTAAATTAACGTGTAACGGTGTGGTTGGATTATTAGCGACCAGAGCAACAGTTAAACGTCCTTATACTCACGAACTTATTGAGCGTTTTGCAACTGATTGCAAAGTTCACTCTTTAGGTTCGGCTGAGCTGGTGGAACTAGCAGAAAGAAAACTTCATGGTGAAGAGGTTCCTTTAGATGAGCTTCGCAAAATTCTTACACCTTGGTTAAAAATGAAAGAGCCCCCCGATACAGTGGTATTAGGTTGTACTCATTTCCCTTTATTAGCAGATGAACTTCTTTCTGTTTTACCTGATGGCACACGAATTATCGATTCTGGTGCTGCAATTGCACGAAGAACTGCGTGGTTGGTCGTAAATCAAGCGAAAATAAAAGGTTCAAATGAAATTAGCTTCGCTTATTGCTTAAAAGAAGATGAGAATAGCGAATTACTAAAACCTGTTTTGGCGAGTTTTGGCTTCGAATCGCTCAGAAAACTGGCGCTTTAAGTGCAATTTGATTGAAAATTCAACGGTCAGTAAAAAAACTCAAAAAAAGTGTTGCCAGCTTCACAAAACTCCCTATAATGCGCCCTCGTTGTCACGGCAAACCACGCTAAGTGAGTTAGCCAAGAGAACCAAGAAAAAAAGTGAAAAGCCTTGAAAATAAACGCTTGACACCAAATGAGGAAGATGTAGAATGCACCTCCTCGCAACAACGCAGAAGACCGGAAACGGCAGCGAATGTTGC
>NZ_PENS01000008.1 GCF_003144325.1 Proteus terrae | reverse complement strand
TTTTCTTTGGCTTCATCAGCCAAACGTTGCTTTTCTTTGGCTTCTTCGGCAAGGCGTTGTTGTTCTTTGGCTTCATCAACAAATTTTTGTTTTTCATTGTTAAAATATTCATTACTGATTTCATTATTTTTCCAAATGACTTGGCGCCAATTATTATGTTTATCAGTAGATAAACCATAAATAATTCTTCCATCGTCAGTAATTGAATGTGCTTCAGAATCATTACCTTCGTCAAGAGTTCCTAAATCGTACATTTTTTCATTTAAGTAAAGAAAGCCATGACGATGAAACATAATAAACGCTTCTGGGCCTCTTTTTGATGAATCCTTTGGGATAGTATCGTAATTATAATGATCCGTTTCAGACCATCCCACGATATATTTCCCATCAGCTGAGATATCCATGGCTCTTGCATTTCTAAATTGTGTTTCACCTGCCTTTTCAGAAAGGTTACCTATATTCTTCAGTTTATCGTTCGAAAAATCATAGAGCAGTGCATGGCTAAAAAGTGAAGAGGATTTTTTTATGCTATGAGGCAGTTTTATTTCATAATCAGCATGCCAAATTTCGCCCCAACCAACACTATAATTGCCATTTTCTGAAAAAGCAGTTAGTTTGGATGAACCAAAATCAGAGTAGTTCACTTCTTTTATTGGGCCTTCTTTTTTTGCAATAAAAGCTACTTTAGGATATCCAGCATCAATGAGTTGTTTTTTAGATAGTTTTCTATTGAGTTGACCAATAATTACCTGAGCATTATCACTTACTTTTTGGATATCAACATTTCTTTTCTTTATTTTATCTAAAAATGGAGGAGAGGTTATTTCTAAAAGTAAGCGGTCTTTTTCAGGGTGCTCTGGTAAATAATGGTTAATATTTTCAATGCTAAGGATAAAACTTTCTTTTTTAGCTATATCGTATATATGTAAATTTTTTTCTTTTTTTGAGGAATACAAAATAAAGTTACCATCTTTAGTAAGATGATGAATATTTATCTTATTATCTAGGATTGTAAATATATTATTTTTACTATTGTAGATAAAAGTATGACATAAAGGATAACCTGAGCAATTATCCATGTCATAATTTATCTCAGTTAACCTTGATTTAGACGCTGTAGCATAACCAACAATAACTTCACCATTATAAGAGCTTCTATCTAGATAAAGGGTATCTAATCGTTCATCGCTCCCTTTATTTATTTTCTTCCGAGTTATACCGCCATCTGTGCTGATAAATAATTCACTGGGCAGAATGCTTTCATCAAAAAATGATGAATTTCTTATGTTGTAAGAAGGGTGCTCTTTTTGAATTTCATTATTTATATTATCTGCAAGAGTATTATACTTTAAAAGCGTATCATCATCTATGGCAGTATAAATATAGACACTTCCAAAGGAGGTAACTAGTCTCTGGTTATAAGTACCCTTATCTAATATTTTACCATGTCTATATTTAATATCTTCATATTTCTTCTCGCGAAGTTGATAGTATTGGTTTGCATTATTTGAAATACTGAAAGGTTTATAAATTGAATTACCCATATCTTTTATATTATAATTAGCATGAGAATTAATTGGAAATATATATATTGAGTATGTTATCAATAATATTGACTTGTATTTTATTTTCATAGCAGGAGCCCATAAAGAGATTTTCTAAATGAGATTATCTTCTGAGTTAATTAAAGTCAAATAGATAAAATTATATAATTATTGCATCCAATAGGAGTAAGTTATTATATATTAATAAACATTTGGTATTTTAATTGAATTAATGTTTCTAGCTTTGAATTCATTCATTAAATTAATAACTTCTTTTTGAGAAGTTGCACGCCAATTACCAGCCTCACCATATACTCCATGCTGATGAAAAGCATTAATTCTAATTAATATGGATTCACCAAGTGAATTAATAAATTGAGAAAGTAATTCAATATTTTCTAAATAGTCAGTTTTCTCGGGTATATATAAAAGGCGTAATTCTGTAAGTAAATGATTATTAGCTAACCATTTTATTGATTCTTTAATTCGCTGATTACCTCGACCTGTTAAATAAATATGAGTATCTTCATTCCAACTTTTTAAATCAATCATAGCACCGTCCATATAAGGGGCGATTTTTTGCCAGCCATTAAGTGAAAGTGTGCCGTTACTGTCGATTAAACAAGTAAGATGCTTAAGATCCGGTGCTTCCTTGATTGCCTTAAAGTAATCAATTAAAAAAGGAAGTTGTAATGTAGATTCACCACCACTTACTGTTACGCCATTAATAAATGCTGCATATTTACGGGTGAGCGCCATTAATTCATTGACAGTATAAGTTAACGTCATCGGGCTTGATTGACGTGGGCATTGCTGAATACAAGTATCACATTGTTCACAACTGGCGCTGTTCCAATTTATCACACCATTTTGTAATGAAAGTGCTTGCTGTGGGCAAGCTGGAATGCAGTCACCACAATTGTCACAGATCCCCATGGTGTAGGGATTGTGACAATTTTTACAGCGTAGATTACACCCTTGTAGGAAGATGGCCAGACGATTGCCTGGGCCATCAACACAAGAGAAGGGGAGGATCTTACTTATCGAAGCGCATCTGCTGTTCATGACTGATAACTCGTGGTTTACGTTCAGTAATATGACAGTTTGCTGTGGCTTCATCACCTAACCAAGTGGTATTTAGGCGAGAGCCTTCTTCTTTATACTTTTTCAAATCAGATAAGCGAACCATATAACCTGTCACACGGACAAGATCATTTCCGCCCACATTGGCAGTAAATTCTCTTAATCCAGAAGAGAACGCGCCTAAGCAGAGTTGCATTAGGGCATCAGGGTTTTGTTTGATCGTTTCATCAACCGTTAAAATATCGCTGATCCCTGAGGTATAAAATTGATGATGAGGTGCAACCGTCATTAAATGGGTAACAGGATCGGGCTCTTTACCATAAGGAATACGAGTCGCAGGTGTTGTGCCAATATCTGAACTAATACCCGATTGAGCATGTAGCATAGCTCTGTGTTTCCAACCATATTTCACGGGTGTTTTGGTAACAAATTGGGCCAATTTTTCACTGATCATATAGCTAAGTTTGTTGGCAGATTCATTATCACCATAAGCGACATTTTTACCTTCTTTTTCAAGTAAAAGTGCTACTGCTTCTGCCATGCCATAGATCCCAAACATAGGGGCAAAACGATCAGGTGAGATTAATCCTTCTTCAACTAAGAAACTCTGTTTAAAGAAGTTAGATTTTTCATAGAGAAACTCACAACGAGCATCAATGATCTCAATTTGTTTTTGCATATAAAAAGGCAATACATTATCAAGAAAATCGGGGCTATTTTGGCTACGCTGTGCAACCTCTTTGAGATTTATGCGCACTAAGGTGCTACCTCCACCACTTTGAGGCAAAGAATTATAACAACTCACAATTCCGTATTCATCTTTGCCAAATACTGCATCTTGCAACGTACCATTAGCAATGTGAGGTTTACTACTGTGGCAAATATTGGTGATAGCTTGGTGAAGTAAATCAGCAGGCGTTGATTTCGCATCATAAATAAACGTGAGATTAGGTGCGACTTGCTGAAGCTCAACATCCACTTTAAGAATGAGACGTGTAAGGACAGAGTCTTCTGGGCCAATATTGGCGTGCATAAAGGCATCTGGTAGCGTTCTATCAAGATAGCGCCAGAAGCGTTTTAATTTAGGGTAAAGCTGTTCTTCGGTAAGGTTGCCAACATAAGGCAGTAAGATTTTATCAATGCGGCCTAAGTAAACAGGCATAGAGGTTACAGAAGGAACATGATGATAAAGAATAGTCAGCATGTTTAAGGCATCGTCAAAATCTTGCGCAGGTTCTAGTTCTAAATAGCGAGAGCCTTGTGCTAAAAACTTCGCATAATCAGGCAAGACATAACGTGGTTTATAAGGGGCGTGACCTTCATACATATCACAGATAACCCGTTCATTAAGCGCTTTAGCTGCATCCTCAGGAAGTGAGGGATAAGGCAACATATTTTCAGCTTCTAAAGCGAGAAAATGACGTTTTTGTTCAGGGGAAAGGGTTGGGTTTTCTACGATTTGTTGACAACGTTGGATAACAGATTGTTCAGTCATAACCACCTCAGTACTCAAAGAGCCAGAAAAAGATTTAAAACTTATCTTTTTAGGTTAATGACTTGGTGAGAATTTACCGTGACTTTAAACAAAACCCCTTTAAAGATTAAGGAAATAGCACGAAAATACGTATAAATTAGATATATCTAATTTAAATTCTGGTTAGCCAGAAATAAAAAAAGTGAGTTCAGCTAATGAATGACTCAACCCACTTAGTGACTTCTCAATAGAATAAAAATTATGACTTTTCTATTTTATTTTCCGCGTCGTTATCTTCCTCAGTAGATCCTTTTTCTTCATTACTCTCGTTTTCTTCAGTCTCTTCTTTTTCAGTACGAGGCGGTAAATTGGCGGTTAATAAATAAGGAGATTGTTGCCAATGAACGGGGGTTAGTTGAAGAAGGTTATGAGAAAGCAAAAAGCCAATCGCAAGCGCAACTAATAACATTACACGTAATAAATTTGTTGTGTTATCGACTTGGCTTGATTCAGTGACAAGTTGATGAGTATCCAGCGTAAGCCTTAAAAAGCCTTTGGGTTTATCTTTACCCGGCACAGGCACAACGAGTTGGTGATTAAAAGAACCTCCACTTTTTTGCCCTTCTAGTGCTAATCGCTCTTTAACAGTGACATTTTCACCACTATGCGCTATTTGTGTACCATCTTCTAAATAAAGACTGGCATCAAGCACCCGACTATCGTGAGTCAGATGATTTAAATTAGCCATAATGAGGGGATTTACGTTATCTTTGCTACTGTCATCTATATAAGTGGATAAAGAGAACGCAACTTGTTCTGCCAGCGTTTTTGCAAGTTCTTCAAACTGAGTAATGCGGGCGTGCTGATTTGCACGGCTAAAATAAGACGCGCCTTGCATAAGAAATGCCAATAGTGCGATACAAATCAGTATAATCGCCGTTTTTTGTAGTTTGAATTTTAGTTTGTCTTTAAGCATGTTCATCCTTTTGCGTGAGCAAGTATGTGCATGTTGCCAGATGAGCCAGAGATAGAATAGGCTGAATAACGATTATTTTGTTCAGACAGGGGAAAACAGGAGAATAAGTATGTCAAATAGTCTGACCTATTGCTATTTACCGGATGAAATCCGTAAATGGCCAGGTCTGCCGTTGTCACTCAGTGGTGAAGAGGTAATGCCACTAGATTACCGTGCTGGAGATAGTGGGTGGTTACTTTATGGACGGGAACTTGATAAGAAAAGAATAAGTGAGTTCCAACATAAATTGGGTGTGGCAATCGTCGTGGTTTCTTCATGGCGCATTGATGATTACCAAGTTGTGCGTATTGCAGGCAGCCTAACTCGCCGGATCCGCCGTTTATCCGATGAGTGTGGCCTAGATGTCGTTCCGCTAGGTGAAATTCCTCGTTTACGTTCTCCTGGGCTTTTAGTGATGGATATGGATTCAACGGCAATTCAAATTGAATGTATTGATGAAATCGCCAAACTAGCAGGAGTGGGAGATAAAGTTGCTGCGATAACAGAGCGAGCAATGCAAGGTGAAATGGATTTTAGTGAAAGCTTAAAACTGCGTGTTGCTGAACTTAAAGGTGCTGATGCTTCTATTTTACAAAAAGTGATGGATGATCTGCCTCTTATGCCAGGGTTAACGAGTCTAGTTCGAAAGCTTCAGGCGATGGATTGGCATATTGCTATCGCATCTGGCGGTTTTACTTATTTTGCTGATAACTTAAAACAAAAATTACGTTTAGTGGCTGCTGTTGCTAATCATCTTGAAATTAAAGATGGCAAACTAACGGGTAAAGTTAAAGGCCCGATTGTTGATGCGAAATATAAAGCACAAGTCCTTGCACGTTTAGCCAAGGATTTAGAGATCCCAATAGAGCAAACCATTGCCATTGGGGATGGTGCAAACGATCTTAAAATGTTGAGAAAAGCAGGGCTTGGCATTGCTTATCATGCAAAACCTAAAGTGTATGCTCAGGCAAAAGTGGCGATCCGCCACGCCGATCTAATGGGTGTATTGTGTATTTTAAGTGGTGGTTTAAAACACGAAGAGCGCTAATGGTGTTTTTCTAAAATAGTTATTGTTGGGAGAGAAGTGTGGCAAAAGCAGCAAAAAGAGCCTTTGTATGTAACGAATGTGGTGCAGATTACCCTCGCTGGCAGGGGCAATGTTCTGCTTGTCATGCGTGGAATACAATTACAGAAGTGCGCCTTGCCGCAGCCCCTTCTTCACGCAACGAGCGTTTTAGTGGATTTGCGGGTGATGCAAAAGGTGTTAGTCGTGTTCAAAAATTATCGGAAATTAGCCTTGAAGCATTACCTCGATTTTCCACAGGGTTTAAAGAGTTTGACCGCGTACTAGGTGGTGGTGTTGTTCCCGGAAGTGCCATTTTAATCGGGGGAAGCCCCGGCGCAGGTAAAAGTACTTTATTGCTACAAACCATGTGTCGTTTAGCGACTGAAATGAAAACACTGTATGTCACGGGTGAAGAGTCGCTACAACAAGTCGCTATGCGCGCTCATCGATTAGGTTTACCAACAGCAGAACTGAATATGTTGTCAGAAACCAGTATTGAACAGATTTGTTTAATTGCCTCACAAGAACAACCTAAATTAATGGTGATTGACTCTATTCAAGTGATGCATATGGCGGATATTCAATCTTCGCCGGGCAGTGTTGCTCAAGTCCGTGAAACAGCCGCATATCTGACTCGTTTTGCTAAAACTAATGATGTTGCCATTATTATGGTAGGCCATGTGACAAAAGATGGCACCTTGGCTGGGCCTAAAGTGTTGGAACACTGTATCGACTGCTCAGTTATGTTGGATGGTGAAACAGACTCTCGTTTTCGTACTTTACGCAGCCATAAAAACCGTTTTGGCGCCGTTAATGAATTAGGCGTTTTTGCCATGACAGAGCAAGGATTACGAGAGGTGAGCAATCCCTCTGCTATCTTTTTAAGTCGAGGTGATGAAATTACTTCAGGTAGTTCTGTGATGGTGGTGTGGGAAGGTACAAGGCCTTTGTTGGTGGAAATCCAAGCGTTAGTTGACCACTCAATGTTATCTAATCCACGGCGTGTTGCGGTGGGATTAGAGCAAAATCGCCTTGCTATTTTACTTGCCGTTTTACATCGCCATGGCGGGTTACAAATGTCTGATCAAGACGTTTTTGTGAATGTAGTTGGTGGGGTAAAAGTCACAGAAACTAGTGCAGATTTAGCCTTGTTATTATCATTAGTATCAAGTTTTCGTAATCGCCCTTTACCGCGTGATTTAGTGATATTTGGTGAAGTGGGGCTTGCGGGAGAAATTCGACCTGTACCTAGTGGACAAGAGCGCATTGCAGAAGCTGCAAAACATGGATTTAAACGGGCAATTGTACCTAGTGCAAATATGCCGAAAAAAAATCCCCCTGATATGAAAGTATATGGTGTGAAGAAGCTGTCAGATGCGTTATCTGTCCTTGATGATTTGGAAGATTTCTAAAGGAGAAAAGTATGGGTTCTTTTGATTATATCAAACAGGCTATCAGAAAAAATGGATATACTTTACAACAAGTTGCTGATAAAAGTGATATGACGAAAGGCTATCTTAGCCAATTGATTAATAATAAAATCAAGAGTCCCAGTGCTCAAAAGATGTCGGCATTACACCAATTTCTAGGGTTAGAATACCCAGTGAAAAAGAAAACTATCGGTGTGATTTTTGGCAAATTTTATCCTCTTCACACCGGACATATTTACTTAATTCAACGTGCTTGTAGTCAAGTCGATGAATTACATGTCATTTTATGTCATGACGAGCCTCGTGATAAAAACCTCTTTATCAACAGTGCGATGTCACAGCAACCTACGGTCAGTGATAGATTACGCTGGTTATTACAAACCTTTAAATATCAAAAGAATATCCGTATTCATGAGTTTGATGAATACGGTATAGAGCCACAGCCTCATGGTTGGGAAATGTGGAGTGAAGGGATCAAAACATTTTTGCGTGAAAAGCAGATAACCCCTGATTTTATCTATACCAGTGAACGGGAAGATGCGGATCAATATAATGCTTTCTTGGGTATTGAAACGGTTCTGATTGATCCTGAACGCTCATTTATGAATATCAGTGGCAGTCAAATCCGCCAAGCGCCTTTTAAATATTGGGAATATATTCCAACAGAAGTAAAACCCTTCTTTGTGCGCACAGTAGCGATTTTAGGTGGTGAATCCAGCGGTAAATCAACGTTAGTGAATAAGCTTGCTAATATTTTCAATACGACAAGTGCATGGGAATATGGTCGTGATTATGTGTTTTCTCACCTTGGTGGTGATGAAATGGCATTACAATATTCCGACTACGATAAAATTGCATTAGGGCATGCTCAATATATTGATTTTGCTGTTAAATATGCAAATAAAGTCGCTTTTGTTGATACGGATTTTGTCACAACGCAGGCATTCTGTTTGCGTTATGAAGGTAAAGAGCATCCTTTTGTTCAAGCTCTGATTGATGAATACCGTTTTGATTTAGTTATTTTGCTAGAAAATAACACGCCATGGGTAGCCGATGGTTTGCGTAGTTTAGGGAGTGATAAAGATCGTCGGCGTTTCCAAACCTTGTTAATGGAAATGCTCGATAAAAACAATATTGAGTATATCAAAGTTAACTCCCCTGATTATGATGAACGCTTCTTAAGTTGCGTTGAATTGGTCAGAGAATTATTGATGATGCAATCAAAGCATATTGAGTAAAAACATAAATATAAAACGCCTTCAAGGGCGTTTTATATTTAAGAATAAAAATAATCACTGCCCTCAAAACGCAATGTTTTTTCTTCCTGAGTAAACGCCTTTTATTCTTTATCACTGATGACTTATCAGAACAAAATCACTTACCAAAAGATAAAAATATATAAAAAAATCCGTTAAATAAGCTATCTGCGTAATAATGCTATTTTTTTCAATAAGGTGAAGAAGGTTACTGAAAATTAATGCGGGGATCTCTATGATAGATAACAGGTATAGATTTATCGGTGTGTATTTCTTTTGCCATTAGGTGTGAGGAGTCACACTCTCTATCTTCATTCGCTCAGATGAAGAAGCAGACTATTTTTCGTAAAAGGACAAGATAATGGCGCAACCTTCCCGTGTTTCACTTCATATCAAGAAAACAGTCATTTCGTTAGCGATTGCTGCTTTAGGTTTTACTGTCTCATCAAATGCATTGGCTTATCAAAAAGTTCATCAACCGGATAATAGCTATCAGCAATATGTTTCTCAGCGTCAGGTGGTTGATAGTTTGATACAAGATGCATTAGAGGCATTTAAGTCACCTGCACGTGTTTCTGATGCTGGATTTACGGGAAAGCTGCCATCAAATATGGAAATTGTGGCGCAAAAACTGCAACAAGCTTATAAGTTAGAACCTTATCGTTTAGATTTACTGTTTAGTACGGCGAGTGCTTATATTTATAACAATGATGTTTCTCGTGCAGTTACGATTTATAAACAGATTTTAGAAGCCGCTCCTGATGATATTGATGCGTTAATTTATGTGACTTCGTGGACACGTTTCGAAGGTAAAGATAAAGAAAGTGAAGCCTATTTCACTAAATTAAAATCATTAAATCCGGCGAAAGCGGATGAACTCAAACGTTTCTTTGCTGAGATAGATCGTGTCAGCAAAATGCCGTTAAGTGATAAATTAACGCAAACAGATTTGGCAAAACTAAATAAAACCAAAGATAACAATGCGATTGTGACATTGGGTTATGCATTGAATCCTGATGGTACAATGAATAAAATCTTAATTGAACGTCTAAATAAAACCTTAGAAGTCGCTAAACAATTACCTGAAGCCATGATTATCGTGACGGGTGGTGTGCCTAAAGCACATCAAACAGAAGGAAAGTTAATGGCGGATTGGTTGGTGAAAAATGGTATTGCACCAGAGCGTATTCATCAAGAGAACTATGCGCGTACAACCGTCGAAAATGCATTATTTAGCCGCTATGCCTTAACCAAACATCGTATTAAAACAGCCGTTATTATTAGCTCTGGTAGTCATGTTCGTCGAGCTGATGCGATTTTCACGCTTGCAAGCTGGCAAAGTGGCCCAAGTGATATTTCTTATCTAACTGTTGTTGCACCGGATAAGCCATTAGCTGAATTACAAAAGGCAAGTAAATCAGATATACAAGGTATCTATCGTGATGGCTTAAAAGCGCTAGGATTATGGAGCTTCCGTAGCTATCCATTAGAAGAGCTTTAATGGGGGCATTTTAACGTTAATTAACTTAGCAAAATCTGCCATAAACCTTCGCCCAATACGGGCGGAGATATAAAAAAGGAAACCTCCCCAATAACAAAAATGATTGAGGAGGTTTTTATTATTTTTCCCTGAGGAGTCAAATTTATTATAAATTTGTACACGCTTAATTTTTATTGAATTGATAACAATTATCATTACTATTGATTCTCACAATAGTTAATAATGAGAAATAAAGTGAGAATTCTTCTGATGATATGCGCATTGATGGCCTCTTTTCCCAGTTTTGCTGGTTGCTTAGCAGTAACTGAAAATAAAGAAATGACAGGTCAGTTTGATAACAACAATACGTTGTGTTTTACCGCTCATTTAGAAAGCCAACGTTATGTTGAATTAAACGTAAAAGGGATACAAAACCTACGGTTAGAGAAACAAGATGGCACTCATATTCGTAGCTTGTTAAAGGATATTCCTGCTGATGGGCAACAGAAAGTACGCTTTCTATTACCTGAAACGACAAATTATCAATTGGTTGCACAAGGCGAAGCTAAAAAGCAGTGGCAATTCACGCTAACAACACAGCCTTATCAACCGGTAGATAAAGATGCAGGTATTGCACCAACAAGTCCCCGTTTACAAACACTCGCCAAACAACTTGATCAACAAAATATTCAGGCATTTTGGCAACAAATACGCCAAGAAGGTGCTCCTCTGATTGAGCCTTATGATAATGATAAAAAGCGAGTGACTTTTTTATGGCAAGGTGCAAAAAAGAATGTTTATTTATTAGGATCACCCGATGGTAATCATGATCCGTTAACCCATTTAGCCAATAGCGATATTTGGTATCGTAGTTATATCGTGCCTAACGACACATTAATGCAATATAAGTTAGCCCCTGATGTGCCTGTTATTGAGAATGCAGAACCCTTTGAGCAACGTCGCGCGATCTTAACCACAGCACAAGCCGATCCGTTTAATTCCCAAAATTCTCCAAGTCAATCTGAGGATATCTATAATCACTTTTCGTTATTGTCGTTAGACAGTAAACGTGAATGCCAATTGCCCGATATTCTTGATAGAACAATGAAAGGCAAGACAGAGATTGTTCGTTTTCACAGTGAGATCTTAAATAATGATCGTGAAATCGCACTTTATCTACCTGCCCAAAAAATGGAAATACCACGGATCTTGGTCTTATTTGATGGACAAATTTATCGTCGCCAATATGGTATTGATCGGTTTTTTGATAAACAGATCGAGGAAGGTAAATTGGCACCTATGATGATCTTATTTGTTGATAGCATTGATAGCGATCGCCGTAGTGTTGAATTACCGCCAAACCCTGATTTTTACCGTTTCTTAGCAGATGAACTATTTGTTTGGCTAGAAAAAGAGAAGGGTATTCACGTATCTGGAGAGGAAACGATGGTATCAGGGTCAAGTTATGGCGGATTAGCGTCTTCATGGGTCGCATTTAATCGCCCTAATCGTTTTGGTAAAGTGCTGAGTATGTCCGGTTCTTATTGGTGGGCACCTGAAAATGAAGAGCCTGAATGGCTTATTAGACAATTTGAGCAAGCAGATAAAAAGCCATTGCAGTTTTTCTTAGAAGCAGGGCTATTTGAAAGTCGTGGTGATAAAGGGGGGATTTTAAATAATAATCGCCATCTTAAGCAGGTTTTAGAGCAAAAAGGCTATCCTGTTAAATCACTCGAAATGGCCAGTGGGCATGATTATATTTCTTGGTGTGAAACCCTGTATTTGGGCGCAAAAGCATTAACCCAAGAGAATGACTAGTTTAAGATCTCGCCTTAACAATATGCTTTAATACAACAGAAGCTTATATACGCATTCGCGGTATAAGCTTTTTGTTTGTCATCAACTTGTCATAAAGCTGTCATCGAAATCGCTTTTACTCTTCATTTCTCTGTCATTTAACTGCCGTAAGCTTTTCCTGACTTAAAACATTAATCCTGTTTTTTTTATTTTAGAGTGCAAGGAAAAAGCTATGTCTCATCGTTACCAACGTTCTATTTTATCCGTTATTGTAACAACGCTATTAGCTGGTGCGAGTTTCTCTTCTTTTGCTGCTCCCATTGCTGCTGATGCAATTTTGGCACAAGATCGCGCAGCAAAAGGTAATATCACGGAATTTGGCGGCGCTCGCCGTATGACTCAAGATCAAACTGAAGCATTAAAAGCAGCTTTAAATAATAACCAAGCAAAAAATGTGATCCTCTTTATTGGTGATGGTATGGGGGATTCTGAAATCACTGTTGCACGTAACTACGCTGAAGGTGCGGGTGGCTTTTTTAAAGGTATTGATGCGTTACCGATAACGGGTCAATACACACACTATTCATTAGATAGAAAAACACAAAAACCTAACTATGTAACCGATTCGGCAGCCTCAGCAACGGCATGGGCTTCTGGTGTGAAAACCTATAATGGTGCATTAGGGATTGATGTATTTGGTAAGGATCACCAAACCATTTTGGAATTAGCAAAAGCCAACGGAAAGGCAACGGGGAACGTGACTACATCTGAAATTCAAGATGCGACACCTGCCGCACTATTTTCTCATGTCACTGGACGTAAATGCTATGGTCCAGTTGAAACCTTAGAAAAGTGCTCAACTAATGCATTAGAAAATGGCGGTAAAGGTTCTATCTCTGAGCAATTATTAGTGACTCGTGCAGACGTTACATTAGGGGGCGGAGCGAAAAGTTTTGCTCAAACTGCGGCTGCGGGAGAATACAAAGGTAAAACGTTAGAGCAACAAGCTATTGAGCGTGGTTATCAAATCGTGAAGGATGCAAAATCACTGGATGCGATTACGCTGGCAAACCAAGATAAACCTGTATTAGGTTTGTTCCACGAGGGCAATATGGCTGTTGCGTGGGAAGGTCCTAAAGCGACATATCATGGTAATTTGAACAATCCACCATTAGAGTGCAAACCTAACTCTAAACTTGATCCAAATGCGCCAACACTGGCACAAATGACCAAAAAAGCGATTGACCTACTGAAGACCAATGAAAAAGGTTTCTTCTTACAAGTCGAAAGTGCCTCTATTGATAAGCAAGATCATAATGCTAATCCTTGCGGACAAATCGGTGAAACGGTTGCATTAGATGAAGCAGTACAAATTGGCTTAGATTTCGCTAAGCAAAATGGTGATACTCTGATTATCGTGACTGCTGACCATGCCCATTCAAGCCAAATTATTGAAGCGGATGTGAAATCAAGTGGATTAACACAAGCGCTTATCACTAAAGATGGTGCTGTAATGGTGGTGAATTACGGTAACTCAGAAGAAGGATCCCAAGAACATACTGGAGCTCAGTTACGTGTTGCTGCTTATGGTCCACACGCTGCCAATGTGGTTGGGTTAACTGACCAAACAGACTTGTTCTTCACGATGCGTGATGCAATGGGTCTGAAATAAATTTAAGCTGAATTTATAGTCTGTCTGAACTTGTAGTCGAATTGCCTTACTAAATTGTTGTATTTTCGCGCGACTTAGAGAGATACCCTCTGGTCGCGTTTTTTTATTAATAATTTAGTCCATTTAAAATAAAATGATAATAAATCAATAGGTTATTTACAGTCTGATTTTGAAAGTTACACATTCTCTGCTATAATTAACAGAATTTACAAATTAATCTATGTAATATTCTCAACTTCTCCATTGATTATTGTACTTAAGTTGCAATATCTTTTTGTCTAATAACGCTTCACGTTATTAAGGCATTACCCGTAAAAATCTTTTCTCAGATAGATTATCTGCTCGTGGTCTTTCTCTTTTTTATGAGATTGAAGGAGAACAGAGTCAAACAAACAACGATAAAAATAAGGTTATTCTTTCTATGCTGACACTGCTTCATTTACTCTCATCAGTCGCGCTTCTTGTCTGGGGAACACATATTGTTCGTACAGGCATTATGCGTGTCTTTGGTTCTGATTTACGCCGAGTTTTAGGTAAAAGTATTAATAAAAAATCCAACGCCTTCCTTGCGGGTGTGGGGGTAACGGCATTAGTCCAAAGCAGCAATGCGACGGCACTTTTGGTTATCTCTTTTGTGACGCAAGGGCTGATTTCGATTACACCGGCACTGGTTATTATGTTAGGTGCAGATGTGGGTACTGCACTTATGGCGCGAGTGCTAACCTTTGATCTCGCTTGGTTATCTCCACTACTTATTCTTGTCGGGGTGATCACTTTCCTAAGCCGTAAAAAAGAGCGTGTCGGACAATTAGGGCGTGTAGGAATTGGCCTTGGTTTAATTATTTTAGCCTTACAACTGATAGTCACTTCTGCAGAGCCAATTACCCATGCTAGCGCGATACAAGCTATCTTTACTTCATTAAGTGGAGATACCGTGTTAGCACTTCTTGTGGGTGCTTTATTTGCGATGGTAAGTTACTCAAGCCTTGCCGCAGTGTTATTAACAGCGACACTGAGTGCAACTGGGCTAATGCCTTTATACATCAGTTTATGCATTGTTATTGGTTCTAATATTGGTAGTGGTTTTTTGGCGTTAATGAGTAGTCGAGGGCAAAGTGTTGTTTCACGCCAAGTAGTACTAGGAAGTCTATTTTTTAAATTGATTGGTGCGCTATTAGTTTTACCTTGGATAACCATCATTGCAAATAAAATTCAGCAATATGGATTTTCACCGGCTGAAGTCGTTATCTATTTTCATGTTATTTATAATCTTGTTCGCTGTATTTTGATGATCCCTTTTGTCGGCATAATGGCAAAATTATGTCAGAGACTTATTCCTGAATTACCGGCCACTGAATCTGAAATGGCACCGCGATATTTAGATCAATCTGCTATTGATACACCTTCGTTGGCAATTGCCAATGCGGTTAGAGAATCACTACGATTAGGTGATGTTGTCGAACAAATGTTGCAACGTTTTACTGCATTAATGGAAGGTGATCGTCAGCAGAAAAGGGAAATTATCCAGTTAGAGGAAGAGGTTGAATTACTCCACAGCAGCATTAAATTGTATATGGCACAAATTCAACAGCATGATCTAGGAACTGAAGATTCTCGACGTTGGGCTGAAATTATTGATACAGCGATGAATTTACAACAATCATCCGCTATCATTGCGCGTATGTCGGCTGAAGTGGTGAGTAAAGGTTTAAATCATCACTTATTTTTATCGGAGGAAGGACGTCGTGAATTACAGACACTCCTTGAGCGTCTGCAAAGTAATCTGAATCTGGCGATGTCGGTATTTGTTTCCGGCAACATGGAACATGCTCGTAAATTACGTCGAGCAAAACATCGTTTCCGTTTACTCAACCAGCGCTACTCGTTTGCTCATGTAGAACGTCTTCATTTGCATAATATGCAAAGTATTGAAACCAGTTCTCTGCATACCAGTTTGCTCGGTGATATGAAACGGTTGAATTCCTTATTCTGTGCAGTGGCTTACCACGCATTAGAACGAAGTGAATCATCATCAGAACAGGTTAATCTTTTATAATGAAAAACAATATTCGTCAATTAACTAGAAATGAAATTCCACAAGTGTGGGAAATTGATAGAACTGAGCTTATTGAAAAGCTATATGTATTAAAAGAAGGAACGTTGCATTTATCAGAACAACGCTTTGATATGAAAGGTTGGCCAGAAGGTGAGGCAGAGCATTACACCCCTGTTTTACTCGAAAGTTTTGACCGAGGAGCGCCTTTCTGGGGCGTTTTTAAACGAGGTCAATTGGTTGCAGCTGCGAGTGTTGATCCGCAAAAACGTGGTCAAAATGGTACTTTACTTCAACTCTCTTTTTTACATGTTAGCCACCAGCTACGTGGGCAAGGTTTAGCTCGAATATTATTTGATTATTGTGTGGAATATGCGAAGAAAAGAGGGGCTGGTGGATTATATATCTCATCAACACCTTCTGAAAATAGTGTGAATTTTTATCAGCATTTAGGATGTCGATTAGTCGATACTCCTGATCCTGAACTTTATGAAAGAGAGCCTGAAGATATTCATTTAGTCTTTCATTTTATCAATCTAAATAACGCTTAGTTTCGTTTATTGACCACTACAACATAATAAAATTGAACGTCTTATCGTGAAAATGGTAAGGCGTTTTTTATTTATTATACTAAAAATACACATAACCCTTTAAAAAATAAGGATATAAAATAAGTTTTTTTCTTTATATAAGTTGATTTAGTATAAGTGTTATATATAATAATGAAAATCATTATCATTAATGGTGGGTTATTATGGCTAAACCAACACGTATATCTCCAGTGACATCTTGGACATCTCGCATTAGTTTATGGGAAATGTTGGCTGTTTCTTCCTTGCTAACAGTGGTCACACATTCTATTGCAGGAACATCTGCCTTTACGCTGATTTTAGTGGTTTCAATGCTGTTATCCACCTTGATGCTGTTCCATAAAAAATTACAGATGTGGGTGATGATCCCCGCAGGTGTTGTATTAACCTACAGTTTGATGACACTTTTAGTCGCATATTATGGATAGAGAATATTCGGTGTGTGATTGGAGGGGGGGATCACAAGGAGAAAAAAGGGTTATTGAGTGGTGCGAAGAGGGGGACTTGAACCCCCACGTCCGTAAGAACACTAACACCTGAAGCTAGCGCGTCTACCAATTCCGCCATCCTCGCATTCAGACCGGAAGCGAATTTTATGCCTTTTATTTTTGGCGTCAATTATTTTTTATCAATAAATTATCTTTGTGATGAAAATAAAATACCTTGAATTATCACTTAAAATTAGCCCCAAAAATAAAGCCCTGTTTTAGATAACAGGGCTTGTTATTAGTCTTTCTTGGTTGCTTGGTAAACTTTGAATTTACCTGTTGATGCAAGTACTTCGTGAGAGCCAAATACATGATCCAAAATATCTGGATAAGGGATAAACGAATTCGCCACAATACGTAATTTACCGCCTCTTTTCAGATAATTTGGAGCAAGACGAATAATATCTTCAGCTGCGGTATAGCTTGTGCCTAAACCATCATGGAAAGGCGGGTTTGAGATTATCCAATCATAAGTTTCTTCAACCGCTGAATAGACATTACTTGCAATCACTCGACCTTCTAATTCATTCACGTTTAAGGTGGCGATACTAGAAGAAATTGCCGCAGCATTCACATCACACAGTGTCAGTTTCAACATTGGGTTTTTCTTACCGAGTACAGTGGCAAGTACACCACAACCACATGCCATATCCAGTAAATCGCCAACCATTGCATCATCAAAAGTTGAAAGTAATAAACGACTACCTTCATCTAATGCGTTTTGGCTAAAGACACCCGGTAATGCCATTACAGTAAGATCATCATGGCGATAAGTTTGCCACCAGTTATTACGGTCAAACAGTGTTTGATATGTTTGAGTACCAAAAAATAAGCTACAACGGCGTGCTGAATCTATTTTTTTAAGTTTAGCGATACCGTTCATTAATTCAGTGGCACTTTTAACACCGCTACGGTTCTCACCGACGATAAAGATTTCAGTACCCACTTGTAAGTTAGAGCAAAGGCTACGCAGTTGGAAAGTGGCTTCGTTTTTATTTTTAGGCCAAAAGTAGATCAAGGTATTGCAATATTTCACAAAGGACTGATCTGCAACTAAACCAAAGAGTGCGTTATCACCCATTGATTTTAGTAATGGTAGCCACTGGTGATATTGGTTGGTATATGCTCTGACACTTTTCGCCTGAATCTGTGCTGCGAAAGTATCTTGAAGATCACCTGCAATAAGTACATGCCTGTCTGCGAAATGATCTAGGTGACGAAGAATAACTTCGCTAGCAGGGGACAGTGAGGACATTATGATTATTACTCCTTAAAAAACTTGAGACGCATGATATCAGATATAAAGAAACCGACGCTATTTATTGGCGTAGTTTATGCCCTCTGATACTATGTACCGTTGTTCTACACTTGATAGGTAAGCATAATGAGCCGTAAAGACAGAATGTTATCCCAACTTGGAATTCGTCAGTGGGTACTTCATAAGCCTGCTGTGTTAAAAGGCGAGCATTCTGTTCAATTTCCGGATACAACACGTTTACTTATCATTACTGATGATACCGTTGATCTAAATAACGGGCTTTTCTCTGATATTTTTAGCGCCATGGGGATAGACAAAGACGAAATCTATTGTATTACAACAGATGATGTGAGCATGCTCACAGAATCATTTGATCTTCCCTGCTGGTTATTAGGCACTGATCTCATACTTCCCTCTGAATATACTTCTCTGAGAAGCCCTTCATTACATCAGTTATATTTTGATGCTGATGCAAAACGCGATCTTTGGAAACAAATCTATCAATATGAAGACCATTTCACTCTTAAACCCTGCTGATTTACCTTTAGCATGGAAAATTGAAAAATTAAGTCATTCATTCCCTTGGAGTGAAGAAACATTTTATAGTAACCAAGGAAGTCATTATTTTAATCTGAAAATTTGCATTGATAATATTATTGTAGGTTTTGCAATTACGCAATTAATATTAGATGAGGCAACACTTTTTAATATTGCAATCCATCCTGATTATCAGGGGAAAGGTTACGGTAAAGCACTTTTATTAGAACTGATTGAAACGCTTGAGAAAAAAAATATCACCACCCTGTGGTTAGAGGTGAGGGAATCTAATGAAAAAGCGTTCAATCTCTATGAATCTATAGGATTTAATTTCGTTTCAAAACGCAAAAACTATTACCCAACAAAGACAGGGAATGAAGATGCGATTATCATGGCTTATCCTATTTCTTTCTAATTAAATCTTTATTTAAGTTAAATTTAAAACGCCTTCTATTAGGCGTTTTTTTTATTTTATTTGAAGTATGAAGATTTTATTTTTTATTAATTGTATTTAAAATTTATCTTTATTTGTACTTAATGTAAATTTATCAAGTTAATTTCACTTTTGTCATTGTTTAATTTTAAAACGTTAGGTGATTATAACAGTGTTAAAAAGGTGAATGTTATTTAAAATAAGTAAATTGAGTATTTATTTTTGTTTTAAATAAAGTGATTAGTCTCTAAATATAGACAAAATTAAATCTAAATGACGGTGTGTTTATTTAGGAACTTATATTCAATCCCGAATTTAACCGAAAATAAATAGGCTAATTCGGGGCTTTATTAGTAACTCATAAAGTCAGTTTGTAAAATTTTTAGTAAAATGAGTATTTTGAGAGTATCAATGAAAACAGCGTTACTCTTATTACTTTTATAAAGCAATGGGCACGATTAATTTTTTCAAACACTAGGCATCACTCCCTCAAGCAGATAAAATAGTAACCATTGATTGTTTATACAGACAAGATAGGCGAAAATAAGCGCCAATTAAGATTAACTTACGGGTTGAATGTCTTTATAGTCACTTTAATTATTACTTATAGCAATATATCAGTGCCTTACATTCTCTCGTCTATCAACCAGAAGATCACCATTGATGTCTAATCCTATTTTTCAGCAAGAAGTTGCTCGTCGTAGAACTTTTGCCATTATTTCCCACCCCGATGCGGGTAAAACAACCATCACTGAAAAAGTGTTGTTATTCGGACAAGCAATTCAACGTGCAGGAACCGTAAAAGGCCGTGGTTCAAATCAGCATGCAAAATCTGACTGGATGGAAATGGAAAAACAACGTGGTATTTCTATTACAACCTCAGTCATGCAGTTCCCTTATGCAGATTGCTTAGTTAACTTATTAGATACCCCAGGGCATGAAGACTTCTCTGAAGATACTTATCGTACTTTAACCGCAGTTGACTGCTGTTTAATGGTAATTGACTCCTCTAAAGGGGTTGAAGATCGTACTCGTAAGTTAATGGAAGTAACGCGTCTACGTGATACACCAATTCTGACTTTTATGAATAAACTCGACCGTGATATTCGTGATCCAATGGAACTCATGGACGAAGTTGAAACAGAATTAAAAATTGCGTGTAGCCCTGTGACTTGGCCTATTGGTTGCGGAAAACTCTTTAAAGGGGTTTATCACATTCTTAAAGATGAAACTTATCTTTATCAAACAGGCCAAGGTCATACTATTCAGGATTCTCGCGTCATTAAAGGGTTAGATAACCCAGAGCTTGATGAAGCGATTGGTGATGATTTAGCAAGCCAATTACGTGATGAATTAGAGTTAGTATTAGGTGCATCTCATGAATTTGATCATGAAGCATTCTTATCTGGCGAATTAACTCCAGTGTTCTTTGGTACGGCATTAGGTAACTTTGGTGTTAACCATATGCTTGATGGCCTTGTAAAATGGGCACCTGCACCAATGCCTCGTCAAACAGATATGCGTGAAGTTACCGCTTCTGAAGAAACGTTCACAGGTTTCGTCTTTAAGATCCAAGCCAATATGGATCCTAAACACCGCGACCGTGTTGCATTCTTACGTGTTGTATCTGGTATGTATGATAAAGGCATGAAGTTACACCAAGTTCGAATCAAAAAAGATGTGGTAATTTCTGATGCATTAACCTTTATGGCTGGCGACCGTTCTCACGTTGAACATGCTTATCCAGGGGATATTATCGGTCTTCATAATCACGGAACAATCCAAATTGGTGATACCTTTACTCAAGGTGAAATTCTGAAATTTACTGGTATTCCAAACTTTGCGCCTGAGCTATTCCGTCGTATTCGTTTACGTGATCCGTTGAAACAGAAACAGTTACTTAAAGGATTAGTACAGTTATCAGAAGAAGGTGCTGTACAGGTCTTTAGACCACTGGCAAATAACGATTTAATCGTAGGGGCAGTGGGTGTACTTCAGTTTGATGTGGTTGTTGCAAGACTTAAGAGTGAATATAACGTTGAAGCGATTTATGAATCCGTTAACGTTTCAACAGCTCGCTGGGTTGAGTGTAATAACGAGAAAAAACTCGAAGAGTTTAAACGTAAAAATGAACAAAACTTGGCACTTGATGGCGGCGATAACTTAACTTATATCGCACCAACAATGGTCAACTTGAATTTAACGCGTGAGCGTTATCCTGATGTTGAGTTTCATCAGACGCGTGAACACTGATACTCGTCATACTTCAAGGTGTAGCGTTGTTGACGGCGTTCATTCGCACTAGTCACATACTTATGTATGCTCCTAGCGACTTATTCACTTGTCGCCTAGCTACATCTTGAATTATTTAGAGTATCTACTCTTCTGCTTCAAGGTGTAGCGTTGTTGACGGCGTTCATTCGCACTAGTCACATACTTATGTATGCTCCTAGCGACTCATTTGCTTGTCGCCTAGCTACATCTTGAATTATTTAGAGTATCTACTCTTCTGCTTCAAGGTGTAGCTTTTAGAGTAAGAGTGTTGGCATACTTACAGTTGTAGCTTGAATTACTTAGAGTATTTAACTTAATGAAAAGGCTATATATTTTTAATATAGCCTTTTTTGTTTCTTCGTTTTTCTTTGTTAAATTTACTTTGTATATCACTAATACCCTGCCAAAAAGCCCTTCTTCATTTGGAATTACTCTCTTTTTTTTCTGTTAATATTATGCTCGTTTTTATACTTATTTATAAATATATGTAAAATTTATTATAGTTTTATTTGTTATTATTAGAATAAAATTATTAGGATTAGTCTTTGTTTGTTATTTTTTACTTTATTTAACTCAAATAGCTTATTAGTGTAATAGCTTGGATTGTTAAAATTTTGTAGTACTTCATAAAAATACAGATATTAAAATACACATATTTCCTATCGCCGTTATTGTGATTAGGGGGAGAGCAATGAAACAATATAAAACGCTGAAACTAGCGTTAGTAATGTCAATGGGCTTGGCTTTTGTCAGTATGGGTGCATCAGCTGAAACATCGTGGTATAGCGAAATCAATAACAGTGGGAATAACACGGGGTATTATTTAAGTGATACTTCTATCTCGAATAAAATTAAAGATACGTTATTACCAATGCAAGATATTGATAGTGAAAATATTTCTATTCGTACTGAGTTTGGACATGTTTTTCTTTCAGGTTTTGTTGATAGTAAAGCGCAAGAAGAAAAAATCTTACAAATTATTGAAAAAATTGAAGGTGTTAAAAGCGTAGACTCAGATGTAAATATCAAATCATAAAGATGATTTTCTTTTGTATCGTAAGATATTGTCTAATTTATTTGTACGAATACGTAAAAATAGTGACGTCAAAAAAATGTGCGGGTATCCTTTGATAAGTTGTATAAAGGAGACATTATGGGGAAGTATATACCTGTCACATTAAATAATATTACGGCACTCGAATTTCAATCCTCATTACCACAAGGCAAAGTCGCTTTAGTTTGTGAAGGCGGAGGTCAACGCGGGATCTTTACTGCGGGTGTCCTTGATGAATTTATGCGATCACAATTTGATCCCTTTGATATTTTACTTGGGGTGTCTGCAGGGGCGCAAAATTTATCTGCTTTTGCCTGTGGTCAGCGTGGATATGCACGTAAAATTATTAATCGCTATACAACTAATAATCAATTTTTTAATCCTCTTCGCTTTGTCCGAGGCGGTAATTTACTGGATCTTGATTGGTATATAGACACAACAGCCAAAGAAATGCCTCTTGACATGCCAACAGCGCTACGTCGTTTTGATACGGGGCGCGAATTTTATATGGTGGCAAGTCGTTCCGATAATTTTCAGGCAAATTATTTTCAACCCGATGAACCGACTTGGCTTGAGATAATCAAAGCATCCAGTGCTATTCCTGCTTTTTATCGTAATGGTGTCTTATTTCATGATGTTGTTTATCATGATGGTGGCATTAGTGATGCTATTCCTGTGAGAGAAGCTTATCGACGTGGCTGCCGTACTATCGTCGTTGTTCGTACTGTTCCTTCTGAATATCAATACACAACAGAATGGGTTGAGCGTATGGGAAAATGGTTTGAAAATAGCCGTTTACAGCGCTTTATGGAGATGGCTCAAGTGCATATCGAAACCTATACCGAGACAATTAAATTTATCCAATCTCCCCCAGAAGATGTTGTGGTTATTGAAATATATCCACCAACGACATTGCAATCTAGCGCGTTAGGAAGTCGTTTAAGTGCACTAAATCATGATTATCATGTGGGCAGACGTTGTGGGCGCTATTTTCTGGCAACAATTGGTCAGCACTTTTCTAAGAAAAAATTCAAACAACACGATAAAAAAGTCTTTAGTTTGTTTGAACAAGAAGCGAAGGCTGATAAAGCAGAGAATGCCTCTATAATTCAACAAGGAACTCGCAGCGTACACCCTGATGTGAGGCAGATTCAGAATGAATAAATTTATTGATACACACTGCCATTTTGATTTTCCGGTTTTTTATGATGATATTGCTAACAGTTTGTCACTAGCGCGTCAGGCTCATGTTGAAAAAATCATTATTCCCGCCGTTGCACGTTGGAATTTAGATGTTGTTGCAGAGCTCGCTAACCATCACCATCAATTATATTGTGCATTGGGATTACACCCTTTATATATCAATGAGCATACTGAACAGCATCTTTTGGAATTGGAACAAAAATTAAAAACGGCTTCTCGTTGTGTTGCTATCGGCGAAATTGGGCTTGATGATTATATGGAAAATCCCCAGTCAGAGAAGCAAGAGGCATTTTTAATTGCACAGCTTAAATTAGCGATTAAATTTGATTTGCCTGTGATCCTACATTCACGTAAAACCCACGATAAGCTAAGTGCACTTTTACGCCGTTATGATGTGCCTCGCAAAGGGGTTATTCATGGTTTTGCAGGAAGTCTGCAACAGGCAGAAAAGTTTATTCAGCAAGGCTATTTTATTGGTGTTGGTGGAACCATTACTTATGAGCGAGCACAAAAAACTCGCCGTGCAATTGCCTCGTTACCACTAGAATATCTGTTATTAGAAACAGATGCTCCTGATATGCCTGTAAGTGGTTTTCAAGGTAAACCTAATCGCCCAGAACGTATTCAGAACGTTTTTTCCCAACTCTGTGAGCTGCGTCAAGGATCACCAGAGGCGATCGCAGAGCAACTCTATCTCAATAGCCTACAATTATTTGGGCTCAACAATATTACCTAGCGCTTGAATGAAAATGCGGTTTATCTAAAGGTTAAAAACTCCCTAGCCTGTTCAACAAATGCATTTTCTTTTTTGTGTGATCTACTTCTCATTTATGACTTTTGTGTTACTTTTTTCAGACTCTATTTGTGATGGGTATTGAGGGTTCTTTTCTTAGACTAGGTATAATTATCCGGCAAAAAGAGTCAATAAGCTCTGGTTAGAGCGTTATTGATAATCCATTAAATTTTTATGTGAACAGGGATCCTTCAATGCAACTCATTATGAGCTTGGTCGGAATGGCAACATTAATATTGATAGCCATTCTGTTTTCCAGCAATCGACGTGCAATTAGATTACGTACAGTTGGTGGCGCATTCCTTATTCAGATTGGCTTAGGCGCATTTGTACTTTATTCAGATGGTGGTCGTAAAGTATTAATGGCTATTTCTGATGGTGTTAAAAATGTCATTGATTACGGTGAAAATGGAATGAGTTTTCTGTTTGCCGGCCTAGTATCAGACAAAATGTTTGAGTTGTTTGGTGGTGGTGGTTTCGTTTTTGCCCTACGCGTGCTGCCTGTTATCGTATTCTTCTCTTCACTAATTGCTGTGCTGTATTACCTCGGTATCATGCAAATTGTGATTAAAATTCTTGGTGGTGGCTTACAGAAAGTATTAGGCACATCACGAACAGAATCGATGTCTGCAACAGCTAATATCTTTGTTGGGCAAACAGAAGCCCCGCTGGTTGTTCGCCCTTATATTGCAAGAATGACAACCTCAGAGCTCTTTGCTGTTATGTGTGGTGGTTTAGCCTCTGTTGCAGGTTCTGTGCTTGCTGGATACGCCAGCATGGGCGTACCGTTAGAGTATTTGATCACGGCATCCTTTATGGCCGCTCCTGGTGGTTTACTCTTTGCTAAATTATTGATCCCTGAAACAGAAACACCTGATAATCAAAAAGATGCACTTGATAAAATGGCAGATGATGAGAAACCTGCCAATATTATTGATGCTGCCGCTGCGGGTGCCTCTTCAGGCTTACAGCTTGCTCTGAACGTCGGTGCCATGTTACTTGCTTTCGTTGCATTGATTGCATTAGTTAATGGTATTCTTGGCGGTATTGGTGGCTGGTTTGGTTATGAGAATTTCTCATTAGAATTAGTGTTAGGTTGGATCTTCGCACCAATTGCTTTCCTTATCGGGGTACCTTGGAGTGAAGCAACTATTGCAGGCTCATTTATTGGACAAAAAATTGTTATTAATGAGTTCTATGCTTACTCTGAGTTTAGTAAATATCTACAAGAAGATGCATTAGTTGCAGGTTCTGGACTTATGGTGCTATCAGAGCAAACGAAGATAATCATCTCCTTTGCATTATGTGGTTTTGCTAACCTCTCTTCTGTTGCTGTACTGCTGGGTGGTTTAGGTGGAATGGCGCCAAACCGTCGTAAAGATGTGGCTCGTTTAGGAATGAAAGCTGTGCTAGCTGGTACACTTTCTAACTTAATGAGTGCAACGATTGCAGGATTCTTCTTTGCGTTAACGGCAATGGCTGTTGTTGCTGCTTAATTGATTTTTATTGTGAAGAGCAGATGGGTTTTGCCTATCTGCTCTTTTATGTTTGTTTTCTGTTGTAATGTTAACTACTTTTATTGTGTGAGATATTTCGCAATTTGTATTGAGTAGGGTCAATATCAATATCATTTCATATTGATCACGCTTTTTTTGCGTTATAAAGACGACTTAAAAGCGCTATTCGAGTAACATTAAACCAGAAAATGACCTAATTGTGATATTTGTCACAATTTTATGTCATTGTTTGCAAGTTGCATTTAATTAGTGTGACGTAAAGCACATCTAATTGTTCCTTAGCGTGTTCAAATAAGATGTGCTGAAACTTCATGGAATGGCGAAGGCTCAATGACGGGTCGCCGAAGTGAGCATAGCGCGGTGAGAGGGAGCTCAGCTGTCGTTGTAGCGCAAGTTACAACAACATCTTCAAGGAACCAAGTCCGCTCGCCAACAAATTTAATCGCTAACCTTAAGCGTACGCCCAAAAGGGCTTGAGAAACATCGTTGGAGAGTTTTATGACAGATTTAACCGCTGCAGCGCGCCTTGCGCTGTCTTTGATGGATTTAACTACATTAAATGATGACGACACTGATGCAAAAGTGACTGCATTATGTCATCAGGCTAAAAGCCCAGAAGGCAATACAGCCGCTATTTGTATCTACCCACGTTTTATTCCGTTAGCACGTAAAGTGTTACGTGAACAGGGTACTCCAGACGTCCGTATCGCAACCGTAACTAACTTCCCTCATGGTAATGATGATTTAGATATCGCATTAGCAGAAACCAACGCGGCATTAGCTTATGGCGCAGATGAGGTTGATGTAGTTTTCCCTTACCGTGCATTTATGGCAGGTAACGAGCAAATCGGTTTTGATATCGTTAAAGCATGTAAAGAAGCTTGTGCAGAAGCAGGTTCTTTACTGAAAGTCATTATTGAAACGGGTGAGCTGAAAGATCCTGCACTTATCCGTAAAGCATCTGAAATTTCAATCAAAGCAGGTGCTGACTTTATTAAAACTTCCACAGGTAAAGTACCTGTAAATGCAACACTGGAAAGCGCTGAGTTAATGATCCAAGTGATCCACGATATGGGTGTTGGCAAAGAAGTTGGTTTCAAACCTGCGGGTGGTGTACGTACCGCTGAAGAAGCTGCTCAATACCTTGCATTAGCTAACCGCATTATGGGTGACAACTGGGTTGATGCCCGTCACTTCCGTTTTGGCGCGTCAAGCCTGTTAGGTAATTTATTAGCCACTTTAGGTCATGGCGAACAAAAATCGTCTAGTGGTTACTAATCCATTCGTGAAATACGCCCACTCTTCATTATTGTGGGCGTTACCAATGCTATAAAACCAGGAGGTTGCAGTGTTTCTTGCCCAAGAGATTATTCGTAAAAAGCGTGATGGTCATCCTTTAACTGAGGAAGAAATTCGTTTTTTCATTAATGGCGTCAGAGATAATACTGTTTCTGAAGGTCAAATTGCTGCATTAGCAATGACTATTTATTTCCACGATATGACAATGCCAGAGCGTGTTGCTTTGACATTAGCTATGCGTGATTCCGGTACAGTACTGAACTGGAAAAGCCTAAATTTAAACGGCCCAATCGTTGATAAACACTCAACTGGTGGTGTGGGCGATGTAACTTCACTGATGTTAGGGCCAATGGTTGCGGCTTGTGGTGGTTATGTTCCTATGATCTCTGGTCGTGGATTAGGCCACACAGGTGGAACATTAGATAAGCTTGAAGCAATTCCCGGCTTTGATATTTTCCCTGATGATGAGAAATTCCGCGACATTATTCGCAATGTCGGTGTTGCCATTATCGGACAGACTAATTCATTAGCACCTGCTGACAAACGCTTTTATGCTACCCGTGATATTACTGCTACAGTTGATTCAATCCCGCTTATCACTGCATCTATTTTAGGTAAAAAATTAGCTGAAGGCTTAGATGCATTAGTGATGGACGTTAAAGTGGGCTCAGGTGCCTTTATGCCGACTTATCAGAAATCTGAAGAGCTGGCTGAGTCAATTGTTCAAGTAGCAAATGGCGCAGGCTGTCAAACTACGGCACTGTTAACTGATATGAATGAAGTATTAGCTTCTAGTGCAGGTAATGCGGTTGAAGTTCGTGAAGCAGTTCAATTCTTAACAGGCGAATATCGTAATCCACGTCTATTTGAAGTCACTATGGCGCTGTGTGTTGAAATGTTAGTATCAGGCCGTTTAGCGGATGATCGTCAACAAGCTCGTCAAAAACTACAAGATGTGTTGGATAACGGTAAAGCGGCAGAAGTCTTTGGTCGTATGGTTGCAGCACAGAAAGGCCCATCTGATTTTGTTGAAAACTACAATAAATACCTGCCAACTGCGGTATTAAGTAAACCTGTATTCGCTGAGAAAGCAGGATTTATCACTGAAATGGATACGCGTGCATTAGGTATGTCAGTTGTGACATTAGGTGGTGGTCGTCGTAAAGCAACTGATGCTATTGATTATAGTGTTGGCTTAAGCGACATCGTAGCGCTTGGTGCTGAAATCAATACAGATACACCTTTAGCGATGATCCATGCTAACAGTGAAAAATCATGGCAAGAAGCTGCGGCTGAAGTCCGTAACGCGATGGTAATTGGTGACAGCAAACGCGAAGCTTCACCAATGGTGTACCGCCAAATCAGCGAATAAGAACTCAATTACGATTTATAAGTGACATATCCGTGGTCTACGGAGAATGACACAGGAGAGAGAATTATGAAACGTGTACATATCATGGTATTAGATTCCTTCGGTATCGGTGCTGCCGGTGATGCGGAGAAATTCGGTGACCAAGGTTCAGACACTTTAGGGCACATCGCACAAGCGTTTGCTGACGGTAAAGCAGATAGAGAAGGTCGTAAAGGTCCTCTTCATTTACCTAATCTTTGCCGTTTAGGTTTAGGTAAAGCTGCGGAAGAATCAACAGGTAAATTCCCTATTGGTTTAGATAAAGACGCAGATATTATCGGAGCTTATGGCTACGCGAGTGAAATCTCTTCTGGTAAAGATACTCCGTCAGGCCACTGGGAAATCGCAGGTGTTCCTGTTCTGTTTGATTGGGGATACTTCAAAGAACTGAAAAATTCATTCCCACAAGAACTGTTAGAAAACATCGTTAAACGTGCAAAATTACCAGGTTATTTAGGTAACTGCCACGCATCTGGTACAGTCATTTTGGATGAACTGGGTGAAGAGCATATGAAAACCGGTAAGCCGATTTTCTATACCTCTGCTGACTCTGTATTCCAAATTGCATGTCATGAAGAAACTTACGGTTTAGATGAATTATATGAGCTGTGTGAAATTGCTCGTGATGAACTAAACAAAGGCGATTACAACATTGGTCGTGTTATTGCGCGTCCATTTATCGGCGATAAACCGGGTAACTTCGCTCGTACAGGTAACCGTCATGATCTAGCGGTTGAGCCACCTGCACCAACTATGTTGAAAAAACTGGTTGATGAAAAACAAGGCCACGTTGTTTCTATCGGTAAAATTGCTGACATCTATGCAAACGTAGGTATCACGAAAAAAGTGAAAGCGACGGGTATTAATGCTCTGTTTGATGCGACACTTGAAGAAATGAAACTCGCGGGCGACAACACAATTGTATTCACCAACTTTGTTGACTTTGACTCCTCTTACGGCCACCGTCGTGATGCTGTAGGTTACGGTGAAGCACTTGAGTTATTCGACCGTCGTTTACCAGAATTAATGGAACTGGTAAAAGAAGATGACATTCTTATCTTAACAGCAGACCACGGTTGTGACCCAACTTGGCCAGGTTCTGATCATACTCGTGAGCACATCCCAGTTCTTGTTTATGGTCCAAAAGTTAAACCAGGTTCATTAGGTCATCGTGAAACCTTCGCTGATATCGGCCAAACTGTTGTTAAATACTTCGGTTTATCTCCAGTCGATTATGGTAAGGCAATGTTTTAATTTTACTTCGGTAGGTATAGCAATATGCCTACCGAATTATATTTAAATAGTAAAAAGATAAATTAAAAGGAAGAATTATGGCTACCCCTCATATTAACGCAGAAATGGGCGATTTTGCTGATGTCGTTTTAATGCCGGGCGACCCGCTTCGTGCTAAATACATCGCTGAAACTTTTTTACAAGACGTGCGTCAGGTAAATAATGTTCGTGGTATGTTAGGTTTTACAGGTACGTATAAAGGCCGTAAAGTTTCTGTAATGGGCCACGGCATGGGTATTCCTTCCTGCTCAATTTACGCAAAAGAATTAATTACAGATTTCGGCGTGAAAGTTATCATCCGTGTTGGTTCATGTGGTGCAGTATTACCTGATGTTGAACTGCGTGATGTTGTTATCGGTATGGGCGCATGTACTGACTCTAAAGTTAACCGTCTGCGTTTCAAAGACCAAGACTTCGCTGCTATCGCGGATTACCAATTAGTTCAAAATGCTGTTGATGCAGCAAAAGCGAAAGATATTAAAGTTCGCGTTGGTAATATCTTCTCTGCTGATCTGTTCTACTCTCCAGATCCAGAAATGTTTGATGTAATGGAAAAATACGGCATCCTAGGTGTTGAAATGGAAGCAGCAGGTATCTACGGTGTTGCAGCTGAATACGGCGCAAAAGCACTGACTATCTGTACTGTATCTGACCACATCAAAAAAGGTACACAGACCACAGCAGAAGAGCGTCAAACTACCTTTAATGAAATGATTGAAATTGCATTAGAATCTGTTCTGTTACTAGAAGACTAATCAATACATTTCGTTGCTTAAAAATAATAAAAAACCCAATTTTTAAATTGGGTTTTTTATGTCTAATTAATAAAGCTAGAAACTAGGGAGCATAAATATACGTTTCTAAGTAAGGATCCATTTTGATGGCATAATTTTTGATATTATCCAAACTTGGTGATAATGGCTCTTTACACTCTTTCTTACTGATAATGTTATTGTCTTTATAAACAATAATGCCGTTAAAATTCCAACCTCTCCCTTCGCCGTCATAAACGACGTAGCTATAGTTTCCATTCTTAAAACGAACATAGGTCGATGCCCCTGCAACAAACATCTGATGCCCATAAAAGACATTATTATTGGGCTGTTGAGGCACTGGTAGTGTTATCTCTGTTTTAGCAAGTGTGCCATAACGATAAACAGGTGGCTTTCCATGTTCAACGAACACGCTGACATACTTACCATTTTCAAGTTGGCAGGTAAATTCTTCAGCATGGATATTTGCGGATAATAATACGAATACAGCAGCAATAGTGATATGCGTTTTCATATTGTATTCTCCTTTAATTACCTACTCTATTACCTTAAGTATCGGCAAAGAACACAAAATATGTAGAGTAAATATTCTGATTATTTAGTTAGGTTACTAATTTTCATTTTAACCAATATTTACATTATTACTAGAATAATCAACTGTGATAATTTCTTTGTTTATATTTTTACTGAGCGCTATCTATGAACTTAGTCTTAACCCATATTTTGTACCTAATTATGGTTAAAATTAGAATTAATTTGCTGATTATGAAAAATATAGTAGTGTTTTCGTTCGATTTTATTCGTTGTAATTAAATTAAATGTAATTTTTGCTGTACCAATTGTGGAAATAACAGATTAATTCAATTAATTAAATTAAGAATTAAGTAATATCAGTTGGTTAGCATGTTATTATTATATTTTGATTATATTTCAAATAGTTAATAGTATTGCAGGTGATTATTTTTGTTTATGGCATTATTTTCACTGTGATGTCAGTCACATAAGCATATAAATGAAATAATAACATCTGTAAATTTAACTTTCCGAAGATTTCTATTGTATTGATATTAAATAATATATTTTGTTTTATGTGGTTGCCAACAGAACTTATGTGATCGCATGAAGCACTAACTAATTTAATTAGAAAATGTATAGTATTGCTATGCAATCAATTTAAATTTTTGTCGGTTTCTATTTGGAGAATATAGTGAAAAATCAAGATTTATTAGGTCTATCTTCTGCTAACATTCTGAATGCGGAATTTGAGAAGAAATACCACGACGTTATTGCTCACTTTTTCAGCCGAGATCCGAAGTATTGGCCGATATTTCAGGATAAAACAATCCAATCGATTACACAGTTTAGAAAAACAACAACTAATGATAATGACCAATTACGGCGTTACTCAAATGGGCAACAGCTATTCGATCGTTTAATGGCGGATACACAAATCCAGCAAAACATTAATTACCCAGAAAATGATCCTAATGAGCTACTTATGTTAGTTTCAACACTGTGTAAAAACTGGGAAAACCCATTAGCGGTTGAAAACGTTATTGCAATGCCAAGTGATCCCGGTGTTTATGGTTCAATGTTAGGGTTAATGGGCAACCCTAACATGGTGTATTGTGAATATTCAGGTGTCGCTGATGCGTTAGAAAAAGTGACAATCAAAAAAGTCGCTAAATTGGTTGGTTACGATCCTGAAGTTGCATCTGGTGTGTTCACTCAAGGTGGCACTATGTGTAACTTATATGGTTATCTATTTGGTTTACGCAAATCTATGCCTAATTCTAAACATTTAGGTATGGCAGCAGATCAAGATTATCGCATCATTAACTCTCAAGGTGGTCACTACTCAAATATGACTAACCTTGCTCTGTTAGGTGTTGATGTTGATAACAAAACCATCCGCATTAAAGTCTCTGAAGATAACACCATTAATTTAGAACACTTAGAACGTGAACTAAGAGCGTGCTTTACTGTTAAGTGCAAAGTGCCAACGATCATGTTAACTACCGGAACAACAGATACCTTTGGTGTCGATGATGTGAAAGGTGTTTGTGAGTTACGTGACCGTTTATGTGAAGAATTCGAGATCCCTGTTAAGCCACATGTACACGTAGATGCCGCAGTGGGTTGGCCGATTATCTTCTTCTTAGAATATGACTTCAGCAGTAATCCACTGGCAATTAACGATGTCACTTTAGAAGGTTTACGCCAAAATGTTGAGAAATTTAAACATCTGAAATATGCCGACTCTATCACTATCGACTTCCATAAATGGGGCTATGTTCCTTACACCTCAAGTTTAGTGCTGGTGAAAAACGGTAACGACTTCGTGGCACTGGAAAACGATCCTGAAAACTTCACCTATTTTGAGCATGAGTTAGAAGGGCAGACTCACTTACAATCTACTATTGAATGTACACGTAGTGGTGTGGGTATTTTTGGCGCTTATTCTGCAATGCATTATATGGGAATTGAGGGGTATCAAACCATTATTGCTCACTGCCTACAAAACGCGAACTACATGCGCCACCAACTATTAGAGATGGGTAACGCAAAAGTTATCGTTCCTCAAAACCAAGGGCCAAGTGTTGGTTTTAAACTGTATGATCCTAATTTAGTAAAAGATCCTAACGTTGCTTTTGATTTAGAACTGACATGTTCTACTGATAAAGAAGCGTATGACTTTATGGTTCATAACACACAGTGGCATAGAAAACTTTTCTTACAGCGTGGTAGAGAAGGGTTGTTTACTAACTGGGTGGATTCTATTGCCTGCTCTAAATATGCGAAAAATAACCGTTATGTTTATCTTCCGGGTGAAAAAGCAGTATTTATGAACCCAAATACTGAACGTACGCATATTGATAATTTTATGAAGATTTTAACTGAGATGAGTCAAGATCTGAGTTCGAAGAAAGTGGCAAAAATTTAATCAAATTATTGTCTGATTAAATAAAACAAACTGTACTTTAATAGAGAAAACTCATATTAAGGTACAGTTTTTGTTTTACAGGATAATAGTTGCAGATTATCTGAGTTGGCTATCTTTACTACCACGACGATTATACCCACTAAACGCATTATTCTTTTTATCGAACGCTTCTTGGCAATTTAAACAATAACGTACACCAGGAACGGCTTTTTGCCGAGCTGGAGAGATTGGCTTACCACATTCATCACAAAACTCTGCACTTTTACCTTGTGCCATTTGATTGCGAGCTCTTGCAATTGCATCATCAATGGTGGCATCTATTTGCTCTTGAACTGCACTATCATTAGCCCATCCACTTGCCATTATATTCTCCTATTTTAACAGTGAATATAAATACTATTATTAGGGCAATGGTGAAAAAATCAACAGAATAAAAGAGAAAATAGATTACGAAGATAGGGGAATAGAAATAAAAACCCCCTCATAAAGAGGGGGGAATTTCAGAGGCATAATACGTCGTTGTTATTGTTTTTGTTCTCTAATAAACAGAGAAATGATAAAGAAGAGGGCGACGAATATGATAATTAGGTTAAAGCCAACAGAAACATTATAGCTTTCTGAAACCTGACCGATTAATGAACCTGCTAACGCACCGCCCAATCCTGAAGCTACATAAATAAGTCCCATCACCGAGCCACTTTTGCTAGTTAATTTTGTGGCAACCGCTGCGGCTGTTGGAAATAGCACAGATAATGCAAAACCAAATACCATAAATAGATAAACAACATCTTGCACAAAGATACGGCTAACAATAATGGCAATAAGCGAGAACAGTGAGAATAAAATCAATGTTTTACGATCACCCAGTGCAAGGTTAATAAAGCCACCAATAAAACGACCGATAGTAAATAAGAATGCAAAACTAGAAATAACATAAGCGGCGGTTTCTGCTTTTTGTGCATTACTCATATTCCCAATATCCATAGAGGTATAGAAAATAGGGAAGAAGTTTAAGAACGCGGCTTCGGCTGCCACATATAAAGTGATAAATAAAATAACCAGCAACAGTGATTTTTGTGTCAGCAACTCTAAAAAGTCACTGAATTTCATATCGACTTGTGCGCTACTTTCTATTTTTAACGTACTTAATACTAAAATAATTACAGCAACAATAACGGCAACACCAACATAAAAGGTACGCCATGAAATAGAGTGTGAGAATAAATATTGTAAAATAAGAGGTGTAACAATCATCCCCACACCAAACATGGCGTTAGAGACGTTAAACATCATTCCTGCTTTCTCTTTATAGAAAGTTGGAATAACAGTAACGATAGAGACAAGCATTGAGCCAATCCCTAAACCAATGACCAGATAAAAGCCAAAAAATAGCATCACATTGAAAGCAAGGCTGGTTCCTGTTAAACCAACAGCCATCATTAATGAGCCAATAAACATCATGACTTTTAACCCTTTTTTATCGGTAAAATAGCCCGTTAATAAACTGGCGACTAAAAAGCCGATTTGGAAAAAGGTAATTAATGAACCTACTTGGCTCATATTTAATGAAATATCATGTTGAACTTGTTCTAGGATCAGCCCTTTTGTATTTTGAATGCCACCGAGTAAAAACATCGTGACAAACAGAAGGAAAAAGACTTTCCATTTTTGTTGTTTAGCCATAATTTGATCCTGATTTTCCGCGGTGTATTATTCTTTAATTGTGTTGTTGTTATAAGTGTTATTATTAGGTGTATTGTGTTCACCAATCGCATCAAATAATTCTTGAGTCGCCCATCCATAGCAATAATAAAGTAAGTCATCACAAGCACTCTCTTCTGCGGCAATAACGGCTTCAATTAATTGAGAGGCAGGTAAATTCCACATTTGAATACCGCTATAAATAAAGGTATTTGGCTGTGAAAGTTGGCGAACTTTATTATTTTGTTCTGCAACAAAGTGAATAGGGAAACCTTGCTGTTTAAAGGTTTCATATGAAATATCATAAGGTAATTCAAATAAGCGTTTAAACGCAGTAAATGCGCGCTCTTGGCTTTCACTATCATGAGCAAAATGATTAATTAATCCTTGAACATCCGCACCACCCCCTAATTTGTGATAAGGGAAATGTTTAAGTGTTGATGAATAACGCGTTAATTCATGATAGTTCTGACCTAAGATCCAACTGTAAGTAGGTGGCCACAAATCGAGCCATAGCGTAATTCCACCTGCCGTTTGTTTGGCATCAGACAGTAATTTCTCAACCAACTGAGTCACACTTTGTTGGCGAAATAGCTGCCATGCTTTTAACAGAGGCTCTTCTTTTAATGCGGTAGCAGGTGCTTCAAAATCCCCTTGTTTTAATGAATCCGCTAAAGCCGCAAGGCGATGCTTGATTTCATTAACGGGTAAGCCTTGTTGCGCCATTTTCTTTTCACAGTGAGGGCAAAAACAGGTAAATAATCCCGCTGGATTGACTTCTTTACCTGCCCAATCAGGGAAACGAATGCGGTCAATTAAAAAGGTGTCATAACCGTAGTTTTGTTTTAATGCTGTGAATGTCTTTTGCCATAATTGAGCAACATCAGGAGCATTAGGGCAGAGCCAATGTTCTTGTGGACGGCCTTTAAAATCGACAACCTGATTGTTTTCTACATTACCAATAAAATCGCCATTCAGAATATTTGCCCATGGAATGACTTTATATTTTCCACCATCGGTGGCTTTTTTTATCGTCATTAGTGGATCTGCACCCGCTAAAATAGTGGGATCGACCCGTTGGCTCAGACGAGGAAAATCAGTATGAGTATTGATATGTAGTGTACCTGTTCCCATAACTACACTATGAATAGGGTTATGAGGTAGATCGCCAACAGGGTAAGGGTTACGTTCAAAAATCGTATTAATTTCGACAAATAAATGCTCAACATGCTTCATACCGTCAAGGCGTTGAAGAATAGCGGGCATGCCTTCATCTAAAATATCATGTGGGTGAAGATGTATTCCTGCCATGAGTTGCTCCCATCTCGTTTAAAGACTTTTTTATTAGGGTTATCTCAATTGGATCTCGGGCATAAATTGAATTGATGGATAAACCGTGGCTAAGGCGAGAATAGCAATGCCATAAAGCGGGCCTTTTTCCCATAATTCAGAAAGCTCGATATTCACTTTGGTGTTAGCAAATAAATGTCTATCTAGATTTGCCTGAACACGCGGTAAAAAGGTGTCAGCAGAGCGGGTGATCCCGCCTGTTAATACCACTTTTTCCAAATTTGCAATGGCGACTAAATTCATAATGCCGATAGCAAGATAATCAGCCATTTCTTCAACTAAGGATTGAGCAAGCGGATCACCTTGTTGTGAGGCTTGAATAATCTCAATTGCACTAAGATTTTCCCCTCGTAAGTTTGCCACTCGCTCACTTAAACCTGAGCCAGAGCAGAAACTCTCAAAGCATCCTTTATTACGCCAATTGCGAAAGAGATGGTCACGAGCAAACATCATATAGCCGATTTCACCAGCTGCATTGTTTGCGCCACGGATAACTTTTCCATCCATTAGCAAAGCGGAGCCTAACCCTGTGCCGATCCCAATCAGCGCACAACTGTGTGTATGACGGCAACGGCCTTTCCACATTTCACCGACAAGTGCTGCACGAATATCATTTTCGAGTACAACGGGTACATTGAGTTTTTCTGTAAGCTGTTGTGCTAGAGGTAAATTATCCCACTGAGGTAAGTTAGGGGAGCCTTCTAGGACAACACCATTTTTGATATCGATGATCCCTGGTGTGGCGACACCGATAACATTGATCTTCTGACGGTCTACACCGCTTTTCTCGATCACATTTTCAATACTTTGTGCAAATTGCGTAATAAAGTAATCACGATCGACAGTGTCAAAGGTAGGCTCTTGATATTCATACAACAATTCAGCATCTAAGTTAAAAACCGCATAAGCGATTTTGGTTCCACCTAAGTCAATACTGACACCTAAACTGTGTTGAGGATCGAAGTTAACTAAAATACCTTTTCTGCCTTGTCCTGCTGGTGAACTGACACCGCTCTCATAAACGATTTTTTCTTCAAGGAGATCGTTAATAATTTCAGACACCGTCGCTTTTGTAATTCCGCTAATTTTGGCTATCTGAGCCCGTGACAAAGGACCTTGATGACGAATGACATTTAATACAAGCGAGGCATTCATTTGCCGTAATGTATTGGGTACGTTCGGTGTCACGTTACTACTCCATTTGTTTAGAAACAAAACTAAAAGATGTTTTTTTTATATAAAATCGTCTGTGCTTGATAGTTATGCACCGTTTTATTTACTTTGTAAAGTATAAAGCGACTAATTAGTTTAGAAACCATCCCAAATGCGTTTGTGATCACAATTTGATGAGCCTGATTTGCACAATGAGATCGTCCAAAAGATCTTCAATGTATATATTTGTTGCACATATTCTTAGGGCAATAAAACGACTAGAATGAAATCAATATCTATTGAACTAAAGAGAAAATTAGCATGAAAAAAGGAATGTTATTAAAAGGGTTAATAGGAATGTTATTGCTATTCCCACTGTATTCACAGGCAGTAACATTAAGCGGTTATCTTGAGGTAAAACGATTATTAGCTTTAGATCATCCTTCTAATAAACAACTAGAATCAGTGACACAAGCGTATTTAAACGGTATTGCGAATGGATTTAATTTTTATGCTGTTGCCGTAAAAATTGAGAATCAAAATAACGATGATTTTCGACCTCTTTATTGTCCGCCTCCGAAAGTAGAACAAAATGGCGATTTTATGGTTAAGCACATCGATGCTTATTTAGATAAAAATCCTGAAGTGAAGAAAAAACAAAAAGAAACGCCGTTGGAGTTAATTTATATATTGGCATTACAAGATGCCTATCCTTGCCATGCTGATGGAAGTCTCTAAACGAAAAATAGCCACAGTCCCTGTGGCTAAAATGATTTTGGTGTGCTCTTTTTCTTGTTATTTACTTCAGGTTGCCTCTCTCATAAGCCCCTTGATGGAAGACACTCAAGCCGTTGCTACTTCAACTTGTTTTACAGGAACAAGATGGCAACAATCGCTTTCACCGGTTTTTTCAAAGGTTGATAAACGGGTGATTAAGAGTGAATTCATGTCTGTCAATAATCCCTCTGCATGCAGTTTTTGCATGATACTTTCATCACAGTCATTGTTGTTTTGACGTTGATAAGCCACAGGTGTTACACCACGCAAGACAGTCAGTTGGCCAGCAAGTGCAGGATTATCTGTTAATGCGTATACGTTGTTGTTTGGCATAAAGCGTGACAATAAGGTCACTGATTTGCCGTTTTCTGTTAATGCCGCAACGCTTAAATGCTTGTCGTCATGAAAAGCTGTTGTGACAGCAGCTAGCGCAATCCAACGACCAGTTTGTGAATAGTAAGACGGTGATTGCCAAGGATTTTCAGCATTAGCCGCAAAAGAGCGCTCTGCGCCTTCAGCTACGCGTGCCATTGCACTAACAGCTTCCACTGGATATTTCCCTGCCGCCGTTTCAGCTGACAACATGACGGCATCTGTTCCATCACCAACCGCATTCGCAATATCCATAACTTCTGCACGAGTTGGCATTGGGCTTTCAATCATTGATTCCATCATTTGGGTTGCCGTGATCACAGGGCAGCCTAATGCGCGACAGCGTGCAATCAATTGTTTTTGTGCACCCGGTAAGCTGGCATCACCAATTTCTACAGCTAAATCGCCTCGTGCCACCATAATGACGTCAGATGCTTTAATGATGTCATCCATGTTTTCTTCACAAGAAACCACTTCTGCACGTTCAACTTTAGCAACGATTTTGGCGTGACTTCCTGCTGCAATCACTAAACCACGGGCATATTCAATATCTGCACCATTACGCGGGAATGAAACAGCGATATAGTCTGCTTGAATAGCGGCTGCTGTGTGTATGTCTTGCTTATCTTTGTCTGTTAATGCAGGTGCAGATAAACCACCACCGAGTAAGTTAATACCTTTACGGTTAGATAATTTTCCACCAACAGTAACGACAGTCTCTATTTTATTATTATTGACGGCGCTGACTTGTAATTGAATATTGCCATCATCAAGTAACAGAATATTCCCTGGTGTGACTTCTTGAACAAGTTGTGGGTAGTCCAAACCAACTTGTTGCTCGTCGCCTAATGTGCTGTCTAAATCTGCATTTAGAATAAAGCTATCGCCTTGTTTTAATTGAATTGAATCATTTTTAAAGTTAGCGATACGAATTTTTGGGCCTTGCAGGTCTGCTAAGATCCCGATAAATACACGATGTTTTTCTGCGACCTGACGGATAGTTGCGGCAGTGGCCTGATGCTGTTCGCGAGTGCCATGTGAAAAGTTTAAACGAAATACGTTAGCACCTGCCATAATCAGCTTTTCAATCATCTGTTCTGAACAGCTAGCTGGGCCAAGAGTCGCAACAATTTTTGTCTTACGCATAATGACATTCTCTTTTTAAAGAGGGATACCCAACGGTATCCCTTGATGACAACTTAATTAATTCATTAATCCATGGTAACTTTTTTCGCATTCCAGACTAGCGTCGCTAAAATCATGGAAACGATGGCAGAACCTATCCAGAAATACTGTACTGTGGTGAAGTCGTAATTAGTGATATCACCCACTTGAGTTACTTTAATCAATGATGCTGAAATCAGTTCTTGAGCGGATGCTGCAATGTAAGCGAACAGTCCGATAAAGCCTTTTACTGCACCTACTGCGTTTTTCGGCATCAGGTCACAAGCGGTTAAGCCTGCTAAGAACACAACCAGACCACCCATTGCAAAACCAACCATACTTAATGCAACAGCATCCATAACACGGCTTTGTGGGCCCCAGAACATCAGTGCAAAACCAGCGATGTTGGCGATACCGTAAATCAGTGTTGGAATATGACGGTTAGCGTTGAACAGTTTGTCAGAAGCCATACCCGCTAAGATTGCACCGAAGAAACCCGCGATTGGATAAGTTGACATTGCGAAACCCGCATCAATCAGTGAGTAACCTTTTGAACCTTGTAGGTAAAGAACGGCCCATGAACTGATTGCGTAGCGAGAGATATACATAGCCGCACATGCTGCTGCGATGATCCACACTGTTGGTTGTTTTAATACGAATAACTGAGCGCGACGAGTTTCTTTAGGATCACTTGATTTAACCGCTTCTGACTCTTCGCCATACGCAGTTGCTGGATCAGGCAAGCCATAAGTACGAGGACGGTCTTTTAAGATCATCAGTAAGATGATACCCGCAGCAATACCTGCGATACCTGCACCGATAAAACCTGCACGCCAGCCGAAGAAGCTCACTATGGTTGCAGTCAAGACCCATGTAATTGCTTCACCAATATTACGCGAGCCACCCCAGATGGAATAAACCGTACCGCGCTGTTTTGGTGAGAACCACTGGAAGATAGAGACACAAGAAGGTGCTGAACCAACAGATTGGAACCAACCGTTAATACCCCATAACAGGATAAAGAATAGGCTCGCCGTTGACATTCCCATGAAGATACAAACAAAGGATGAGGCAATTAACGAGATGGACATAAAGCGTCCAATATTGGCATAATCTGACAAGAAGCCGTTAGAGAACTTACCAAATGCATAGGTAAAGAAGAACGCAGAACCCATTAAACCAAGTTCAGCGGTGGTTACGATACCTGCATCCAGCATAGGTTTTTTCACCACACCGAGTGCCATACGAACCACATAGAACATGGCATAACCAAGAACAAGACCAAAGAAGACCTGCCATTGGTGCTTTTTATATATTGCGCGGATCTTTTCACTTGACGCTTCTATTAGCGGCAGATCCTTTCTGGTTTTAAAGAAACTTAGCATAGAGATGACTCCGAATATTATTCATGTCTGAAGCTGATTTTGGTTTTCAGAGCTGATGCTATTCATTTGGGTCATCTTGGTGCAAAAGAAGGAATTTGAGTCATCGATGACACATTCTGCTGAATCGGTGAGTCAAATTTGTAACATCGCTATTAGGTGTTGGTTTGAAAATGAGTGAAGATATCGTCGTATCATTATTGTAAATGGGTCATTAAGGACTCATTAGCTCAAAATAATAAATATTGCTAAATATCAGAAGTTTGAAGTTCGACACATTTTTATGTTTATTCAAAACAAAATCAGGGGTATGTCATGAGAATAAAAATAACACTAAGCCTCGTCTGTTTATTGTTTAGTTGGCTGTTTATCACACCAGTACGTAGTGATGAGCAGCCACTTGTTATACTGACGACACTTTCAGATACACCAATGCGACCACTCACTGAGGCCTTTAGTGCGCGTTATCCAGATACTAAGGTGCAAGTGGTTTATCGCCGTGTCGCGATTGCGACACGGATGATGAAACAATATCCCACACAGCCTGTTGATATTGTGATGTCGTCATCGGCTAATTTTTTCCATCATCTAGATAGAGAAGGGCTACTAACACGATTACCTGTCAAGTATGAAACGCCAAAATGGTTAATGCGCCATAGTGATATCTTAAACGATAAGATAACCACGGTTGGCTATTCCGGTATTGGCATTATGAGTAATACGCAATATCTACAAAAACTCGGTATTCCGGCACCTAAAAGTTGGGTTGATTTAAGTGATCCTATTTATCAAGGACATTTAACCATGACGACGCCGGCAAACTCCGGCACGATGCAATTGATGGTGGAAAATGTGCTACAAGAGTATGGCTGGGAGCGTGGATGGCAGATCTTACTTGAAACCAGTGGCAATCTTTCTTCCATTTCGGCACGTAGTTCACGTGTTAGTGATGCTATTGCCAGAGGCATTGTCGGTGCTGGGCCAATTATTGATAACTACGCTTTTAACCATCAAAAACGTTTTGATTTTGTCGAGTTTAGCTATTTTGATAAGTCGATTATTTTACCGGCTTATGTCGCGATTGTGGCAGAAAGCAGTAAAAGAGACACAGCCGCCAAATTTATCGCCTTTCTTTTATCGGATGAAGGACAAGAGATCATTTATAAAAGTGATATGGCAAAGATCCCATTAAGTAAAGAGATCTTACGTAATAACGATGAACTTGCTAATAACACGGAATTTATTTTAAACAGCAATGAAGCTTATCGTCGTAGTGAAGTCGTTAATGCGTTATTTGATCAAATGATCACCCATAACTTCCCATTAATGCGCCAAGTTTGGAATGATATCCATGAAGCAGAAAAACAAGAAAATAAAACCCCAGAACGCATTTCTGCGATTAGTAAAGCTCGAAAAATAGCAAGTTCGGTACTTATTAGCGAAAAAGAGGCTAATTCACCAACATTACAAGCATTATTTATGAAAGAAGCCGATCAGCGAGAGTACTCTGATCAAGCGTTAGCTGTGTTGTATCAATGGCGTACATTAGAAGCTGAAAAGCTTGAACAAGCATTGGTTTTATTGAAAGAGACAAAATCACCCTAACCGCCTTGTGGTTCAAATATACAGCAGGAAGCGCTGTTTTTATGAAAGGTATTACGGATGAAATTATTAGTGCCTAAACAATTTGGCAAACTAGGTAGACGCCTGTATATGGCGTTTATCTTTAGTTCTTTACTCACCTTATTGATTGGTGTGGTTATCTTTTTTATGTGGGGAAAACTGGCGACACAAATTAATGCGTCTGTGGGCGAATCTCTACCGATGTTAACCACCAGCTACAACATGGAGCGTTATAGCACCAATTTACAAATGCTATTAAAAGAGCGAGAGCAGACACAGAGAAAATCAGTTTCAGAGCAACAACAACAGGAAATTCATCAGTTATTAGATAATTTGCGAGAGTTTCCTATAGAGCAAAAACCACAACGTGATTTTTATACTCAGCTTGTCGATGAGCTTTCAGAACTTATTAATAAACAAGATGTGTTACTGGATAAGCGGCGTGAATTAGAGAATCGCCTTGCTCAATTATTAGGGCAATTAGCGTGGATGCATGACGCCGTTGGCGAAGATATTAAACCACTACTTAATGAAATTGAGTGGCATGTCAGCCAAATGATTAATGAGAAAAATGTACAGGAAAATAGCTTACAGTTGTTATTAGAATCGACACTGTTACAAGAATTATTTACCACAGAAAATGAGTTAATCAGTTTAGTTGAGGAAATTGCGCATCAACGTTATAGCCGTGATATTGATGTCGCTTTCCACTATATTAGCGTTAAAATTGATGAAATTATCGCTTTAAATCAGAAGCTAAAAAGCTACCCGTCAACTATTGCTCATCGTCAGGTATTACAAGAAATTATTGCCATTACTCGCTATGACGGTGATATTTATCAGACACTGATTGATGATGTAGAAAACGAGAAAAAGCTCAAAGCATTAACCCCTGAATTAAATGAAAAATTATCACAATTTGATAATGCGGTAAGAGGCAATGTTTTGGCCACCAGTGAAGCGCTAAACAAGCTTAATGATAATACTCGCAAGCTAATGGCAACAGGAAAAATCGTTATTGTTGTGATTATTATTGCATCACTATTGCTGAGTATTATTGTGATGAAAATTTTGATTGATAGAAGACTTATCGCAAGATTGAATAAACTCAGTGATGACTTAGCGCATGTTGCCAAAGGTAATTTAACGGAGCCTGTACTGATTGAAGGGCAAGATGAAATTGGTTTGTTGAGTCGGCGGCTTCGCCGATTTTGGCGTCAAATGAAAGAAGTTGAAACCAGTAATGCGTTAAATCTTATCAATAATACTGATGCGAGTTTAATTACCTGTCACCACGATGGCAGAATGGAAACTGTTAATCCAAGTGCTGCAACGTTATTAGGAACAGGAAAAGAGCAAAGTAATAAACCACTTTGGTTACTGTTTAGTGGTGAGGCGAGCACAATGCTTAAAGCGCAATTTAGCTCAAGCAGCCAGCTTTATCGCTTAGGGCAAAGCGAATGCACTATTCGCATGGTAAAAGCAGGTGAGCCTCATTTCTTACAATTTAATATTCGTGAATATCCGCATAAAGATGAGCATAAATATATTGTAACTATCACAGATATTACGCGCCAAGAGTTAAGTCGATTAGAGCTTCAACGGTTGGTGGCATTAAAAACACAAGATTTGCAGGACAAAAATCAGCAATTAAATGAAGAGATGTTGCGCCGTGAACAGGCACAAAAACACTTAATTCAGACACAAGAAGAGCTAGTTCAAGCGGCTAAAATGGCAGTCGTAGGGCAGGCGATGACCAGTCTTGCGCATGAACTTAATCAGCCACTTTCTGCAATTAACACTTATCTGTACAGTGCAAAACTGACTATACAGATGGGAAAATACGATCAATTACCTGATTCTATCGAACGTATTGAAAAGCTGTGCGCACGAATGAATCGAATTATTACGGCATTACGTAATTTCTCACGTAAATCTTCGTCTGAAATTAGCTTTGTTTCGGCGCCATTAAAAGAGTTGGTAGATAGTGCGATGGTGCTGGTGGAGTCTCGTTCTAAACGAGAGCAATGCATCATTACGAATAATATTCCTGATGAATTCACCATTTGTGCAGACCCGACACAAATTGAGCAAGTCTTGGTTAATTTGTTTGTTAATGCGATGGATGCCATTGCAGGTGTTGGTGAAAGTCAGATCACGATTGATCTTTTATCTGTTGATTCTAAACGAAAATTAGTGGGGATCGCCGACAATGGAAAAGGGTTTAATTCAGCCGTTTTACCAAAACTATTTACCCCATTTACAACCACAAAAGATGTGGGGCTTGGGTTAGGGTTATCCATTTGCCGTTCAATTATGCAACGGTTTGGTTATGAAATTTACTTGGCCTCTACATTAAATGGTGGCGCCATGGTTGTTTTGGAGTTTACAGATGACACAATCACACATGCCTGATATCGACGTTTTATTAATTGATGACGATGAAGATATTCTTGAATCTTATCGTCATTTACTCAATCTTGCGGGAATGGTTGCCCGAGTAACTGACTCGCCAGAAAAAGCATTAAGCCTTTTAACCCCAGCTTGGCAGGGGGCCGTTGTTCTTGATATCTATATGCCAGCAATGAATGGTATGGAAGTTTTAGAGCGCATTAAACAAATTGACGCTCGCATTCCAGTTATCATGATCACAGGACATGGCGATATACCGTTAGCAGTAGAAGCGGTAAAAAAAGGTGCTTATGATTTTATTGAAAAACCGATTAATCCACCTGTTTTCTTAGAGCTAGTGGCAAAAGCGCATAAAGAGCGTCAATCTATACTTTCTCTTAGAAATGCCGTAATAAGTACCACACAAGAGCGACTAGTCGGAGATAGTGCACAAATCACCGCGATCAGAGAGCAAGTGCAACAAATTGCCGATATCGATAAAGACTTAATGATAGAAGGTGAGATGGGAACAGGGCGTCATCTTCTCGCTCAACTATTGCATGAATTAAGTCCGCATAGCGATAAAGCGATTCAAACTGTGGATTGCCAGAATTTATCTGATATCAAACAGGTTATTGCTCAAATTGAAGCTGATGAAATAGGAACGCTGATTTTGCGTTCTCCTTATGATTTATCTTCAGAAGCACAACGCTGGTTAAGTTCTTATCTGTTAGATATGGAGCGCCAAGGAAAGCGCCATTTTAGAACAATTGCAATTTTAGAAAATAATACACAGCAATTGGTAACAGAAGGGCGATTAATTCCTGAATTCTATTACTATTTTTCACAAATCACTTTTTCATTGCCTCCATTAAGTGCAAGACGCCCTGATATTATTCCGTTATTTAGAGCTTTTTTACGGCAAAGCGCACAGCGACTTGGCATTGCAGTACCAAAAATTGATCGTAATTATCTTGATATTTTAAAGCGTTACGATTGGCCGGGTAATATTCGTGAGCTACGAAATGTCGCTGAATTATATGCGGTAGGCATTGTGAAAATGGTGGATAGTGAACAACATCGAGCCATTATTCCACCAGAAGGCCCTTTAGATAATTTAGTTGATGAATATGAACGTCGGTTAATTGAAGACGCATTATATTTATTTGCAGGCCGGGTGAGTGATGTGGCGGATTACTTAGGTATTCCACGTAAGAAGCTGTATTTACGAATGAAAAAACATGATCTCGATAAAGATAGCTATAAACCGAAGGTTTGATTTACACGCTATTAAATAACAAAGAAGCGCCATACTGGCGCTCTTTCACGGTTTTTTTTAAGTCATAGCATTTGAACTATCTTGCTGCTAAAGTCACAAAGTCACCTGACCATTTACTGGTAAATTCAATACGTAATACACCTTCCCATAAACCTTCAGGTAAGGATGTTGTTGGTTGTGTGCCATTTATCACATTAAAGAGAAATGCGCTTTGAAGGCTTTTTAGCTCACTTTTTTCTGCTGCTTTATTTTCAACCACCAGCCCTTTGTTTATTCCTTTTTGATTATCAAGAATAACGGTTTCTTGATGGTTTGATAGTGTTTTACCGTTCCAGTCTGTTTTGACCGTTAACACTGAATTATCAGCAGAATTTCTAAGCTCATTACTGATTACTTTTGACGTTAATTTAAAGTCTGTCGCGCCTTCAATATCTTTAACAGTGATATCGAATGTACCGTTTTGATCATTAAAACGGTTATTTTCTGTTACTTCAAAATGTAGGGCATTTAAAGGGGTTACACCTAATTCACTTTGTGGTTTTTTTACTGCGGTTGCTTGCCAACTTGCGACTGTTTGTATTGATGAGGTATTAGCAAAGGCTGCTGTTGCTGTAAAAGCTGTCATTAATAAGCTAAGTAAGACGTGATATTTTTTCATTATGTATTCCTATAGGGTCAATCGATGTTAAGAGTAATATCGGCTAGAAAGTCTTTTTCATGAGTCTATAAGTAAAATTTCGACCATCTAAAAACGACCACTCATTAGATAAATTATAGAATAAGTTGAAAAAATATTTTATTTAAAACATCGAAAAAAAATAGGAATAAAATGTAATAAAAATAGTTTTATCGTTAAAAATGTAAAATCATTTATTATCAGTTTATTATGTGTGTATTGATATCTTTTTATGATTAATATTCAAAAATTTAAAATGATAAATATGACAGAATATAAATTAATTTAATTAATTATGTATTTATAAAAATTATATATTTAACTAAGTTACATTTTCTTTCAAATGAGAGGAAATAACAGGAAAGGTTATAAATTAAGTGGAATTACTTATTTTGTAATAAAAAGGTAGCTGATTAGGCTACCTTTTTATTTTTAATTAGTATTTAGATTACTTTTTCGCGCAGTTATTCTCTAATCCAATATAACGGTCAAAAGCAATAATAAATTGTTTATGCTCTTTCTTTAGCCAAGGATGTTGATAACTTTCACCGGGTAAGAGTTGTAATATTTTGGCATTTTCTTCGTCAGAATCGCACTGATCATTTAACAGTAATCGGAAGTAGGTATTGCCAGTGTTTTTGATGGTGCCTGCAATATTATTGTGATCATAAGTGAATTTCATTTCGCGAGGGCGGATCACCATGACAGTATTTAATCCAACGGTAGGAACAACCAAAGGTTGTTTGCTGTCCTCCTGATAAGGTACTAAGTTAACTGGAGTTTCTTCAATAATAATACGGTAATAGCGCTCTTTATCGTCTTTAGCACCTTTATAAAATAATTTAAAAAACTCATGCTCATTTGGTAATAACACTTTTTGCAAAGGCGTATAAAGTATTTCGCCGTCATCTATGGGAAGCTGTTTTTCATCTTTTTCTTTTCCTCCCGGTTTTTCGATTTTATAGACATGAATTTTATAAAGATTGGTTCTGTCTGTATTATTAAGATAAGTGCGAGAGAAAAAGGTTTTATCAGATTCAAGGGTAAAAACTTCAGAACCGACATAAAGAGCATGAGCTGAAAATGTCAGTGTTGAAAGTGCTAATGTACTGATGAATTTTAATATTCTTTTCATTATATCTCTTTAATTAGCTTGTTTTAATAAATGATAATAATGAAGTCTATAATATCATCAATATAAAAAGCATCATGTGTTATGAATAATAAAACGGGTATAAACACTCAAATTATATCCGTTGCTTACTTCGTCCTATTTTTAGTGAACATCTGTTCCAGACCATTCAGCAAATACATTGACATAACCGCTGGCTTCAACGACACCAATCCAGTCTTCACCTTCCATCGAGAAAAGGGAAGTGCCTTCATTCATTGGGAATGTGAGTTGTAAATAGGTACGATAGAAGTAACCCTCTAATTGATAAGGGTAAGGCCATGTGGTTTGCATCCATAAGGCTTCTTTTAATGGAAATAGGCACATTATCGCAAGCAGTACGGGTTTTTACTTTTGAGCTACTTTCGTTGGTATAAGTTAAATAGGTTGAAAAGGGCACATTAATTTTTTTATCTCTAGAACTCAATAAACAGTAAGGCTGACCTCTTAATGTAATTTGAGATCCTTCAACCGCAGCAGTAATTTTATTGGCTTGGCGAAATATCTCGGTTGTTATGAGTTTGTTTTTTTATTTATGATAAAAGTCATTTTATTCCATAATTGATTATATTATAAAGAGTGCTCATTTAAAGAGTCTCATATTTTATCTTTATTTATAATTTATTTTTAGTTCTTATTAAGAATAAATTATCGATATTTAAATATACTGTCAAAATTGGATTGTCTAATTTTTAAATAAATTAGAGAATATAATATAACTCCTCAATTGAGATGAATCCTAGGTGTTTTTGTGTATATATTGGGTTTATCGTTTCAGCAATGTATAATAATCCATATATAACTAAAAATTTATTATAAAAAACCAATTAATGTGTATTATATGGTTTTTATGTTTGATTTACTCATTAATAGTGTTAATTATAGTGATCACCTTCTTTGCTAGGTAATAATATCTAATTAATATTAAATTTTAGATTTAAATACTTAACTTGATCTTTTAAAGATTTGTTTCATTTGATAACTATCTTTGTATTTTACTAACATTATCATTTTTCGACTTTTGACTTAATTTACGCCTTTTGCGAGTATTTAATTGCAAAATAAGTAAAAGAACATAATTTAAATTTGTTTTTTTGCTTTAAATTTTTACTCTTACTTTCTTATTAAAGTTTATTACTTATTTATATGTCTAATTAAGATGTTTTTATTAATTAAGGAATTTAATTTATAAAATATTTAAAACTGACGTTTAAAAAGTGAATACGATTAATTTATTCCATAAATTAATTTGAATATGAATGCACAAAGGATGCATTTGTAGGATATCCCCTATCTTGGTTTTATAAATAGATATCAATGGAGCTGTAAAATTTAAATTATAGAAAAGCGGTGAGGTTTTATTACCTATCGCTTGTTTCGTTCGAAGCCAAGAAATATCAATATCTTTATTTTGTATAAAGGAAATTTTATGAAATTTACTAAATTAGCTTTAGGTGTTGCGTTGTCTTTAGTTGTTGCTGCTCCTACTTTAGCTGCAGATCCAGCGGAAAGCCGTGAAGGTAAAGTGCGTTTTACTGGCTTTATCAATGATGTTCCATGTTCAATCGATGATAAAAGTTTAGATCAAACTGTTAAGTTTGGTGAAATCGCATTGCATGAACTGACCAGCAATAAATTCCGTTCAGATAGTGAAAACTTCGATATTATCCTGAAAAATTGCTCAACTGAAACTTACAAAACTGCAAAAGTATCATTTACTGGTGCAACTGTAAGTGGTTTTGATGGTTATACCGGCGAATTACTGGGCTTAGGTGGCAAAGTACAAAACGCAGGTATCGTTATCACTGACCGCGGTAATAACCCAATTACTTTTGGTCAAGGCTTTCCAGTAGCAGGCCACGCTTTAAATAATGGCGACGGCTCTACCACGACATTGCAATTCTCGGCTTACGTGAAAGGTAACGAAGCAGACGATAAGAAAGCAACAACAGGTTCTTTTGACACAGTAGCTAACTTCAAGGTTATCTACGAATAATTGTTGTTTTTTTAATAGGATGTGTGGCGCTTAAGCGCCATGCATCTCATCAATATTGTCTTCTGTTAATAATGCTGAGGATGGCATAGCAAAATGAAAAGCATGAAAATAAATAAGATCACAAAAGTAATGCTTTTATTCTTTGTTCCTTTTTCGTTGCCTATTTTTGCAGAAGAAGCAGTCGATTTTAATACCGACTTTTTAACAGATAAAGGTATTGAAAATACCGATTTTACCAAATTTTCTTACGCAAACTATATTCAGCCGGGTACTCATTTACTGGCGACCGACGTTAATAAACAAAGAGTAAGAAACGAAGAGCCTACTTTATTTTTTGCCCCAGATTACAACGCAGAATTATCCATTCCTTGTATCACTCCAGAGGTTTATCCCATTTTAGGTTTAAAGTCTGAATGGAAAAAAAAAGTCACTTGGCTAACCACTAATAATATCCAGTGCCTTGATTTTCGTTCTGTTCCTAATATGAATGCAGTGGGTGATCTCTATACCAGTATTTTAAATATCAGTATTCCTCAAGCCTTTATGGAATATCAAGATCCTAGTTGGGATCCACCTTCACGTTGGGATGATGGTATTGCAGGGTTCTTTCTTGATTACAATATGAGTAATCGCCTTATTCGATATGAAAATAATGGAAAAGGCACTGAAACGGGTACCAATATTAGTGGTGTGATGGGCATTAATATGGGTGCTTGGCGTTTTCGCTCCGATTGGCAAGCTTCTGGCGGTAATTTAAATAATAACGATAAATCATGGCGTTGGAATCAGCTTTATATCTTCCGTGCTATTCGTTCTTTGGGGGCTAAATTAACTTTAGGTGAGCAATATCTCTCGTCAGAGCTTTTTGATAGCTTCCGTTATTTAGGGGCTTCATTAGAGAGCGATAATGCGATGTTCCCACCTCGCTTACAAGGTTATGCGCCTGAAATTGCCGGGGTTGCAAGAACTAACGCCACAGTTATTGTGCGTCAAGATGGTCGTATTATTTATCAAAATGAAGTAAGTCCAGGGCCATTTAGAATTCAAGACGTCAATACATTCGGTGGTGGTACCTTAGATGTTTCTATTGAAGAACAAGATGGTTCTGTTCAAACATTTAAAGTGGAAACATCGCGTTTAGGCACACTAACAAGACCGGGACAGTTTTTATATAAGTTGGTAATGGGTAAACCCACTAAAAATGAACACGATACTGAAGGCCCGGCATTTTCCTTAGGATCTTTCTCGTGGGGGGCTGCGAATAACACCACAATTTATGGTGGGTTATTAGCTTCAACTGAATATCAAAATATTGCTTTAGGTTTAGGGCAAGATTTAGCGCCATTCGGGGTTCTCTCCTTTAATATTTCAGCTTCACGGGCTGAGATGGGAAGTAACTTTGATGATAAAACCCTATCAGGAACTTCTTATAACGTTACTTATTCAAAACAATTTGATGAAATAAATAGTCAGATTACGTTCGCGGGTTATCGCTTCTCTCAACGTGACTATTTAAGTATGACCCAGTTTTTAGATGGTCGTTATCGTGGACTTCATATTGACAGTGGTAAAGAGCTTTATACCGCAATATTTGGTACGGCTTTTCCTGAATATAATATCAATACTTACTTAAACTATTCTCGCCAAACATATTGGAATCGACCTTCAACGGATAATTATAGCTTTACGGTTTCTAGTTATTTTGATTGGGCTAACTTTAAAAATTTATCTGTTAATTTATCCGCTTATAAAGTGGAATCGAGCCATAATAATGACGAAGGAGTTTATGTGTCATTAGGTGTACCACTTGAGCGTAATGACGCTAATATTAGTTATTCTGGATCGTTTAATCGCCATAATACCAGTAACAGTGTTAGCTATTATGAACGACTTAATGATCGTAGCACGTATAATTTATCGGCAGGAACGTGGGATAGCGATAAAGTTAATCTTTCAGGTTTCTATAATTATGACGGTAATTTAGCAAAACTGACTGCAAGTGGTACTTATACCCAAAATAATCAAAGCGCATTATCAATGCAATTAATGGGTGGAATAACCGTCACTCCAGAAGGGGGAGCATTCCACCGAGTCACTTCAATAGGAAATTCACGTATATTGGTTGATACCAATAATGTTCAAGATATTCCGATTAAAACAGGTTTAACGCCAATTGAAACTAACCGACATGGTAAAGCGGTTTTAATGGGTGTGCAAAACTACTCTCGTAGCAATATCACCATCGATATTAATAACCTTCCTGAAAAAGCCGATGCCGTTCAATCGTCACAATATGCCACCTTAACCGAAGGGGCGATTGGTTATCGTAAATTTAATGTGATTGAAGGTGAGAAAGTCTTAGCCGTGATCACCATGGCTGATAAGAAATATCCTCCTTTTGGAGCTAGTGTTTATAACAAAGATAAATTAGAAGTCGGCATTATTTCAGACGAAGGCTTTGTTTATTTATCAGGTGTAAAAGCAGGTGAAACTTTAGATCTTGCTTGGAGTGGTGAAACTTGCCAATTCCAATTGCCTCAAGTACTAGAAAATAATTTAAGCAACATGTTGTTGCTTCCTTGTAAGTAATTAAATTTAAGTCAACGGTGAATGAAATGAAATATATCAACACACAAACATTAGGCGCTATCGTTACACTTTGCCTCTTTTCTCAATCCGCTTATTCCGCTATCGCATTAGATAGAACACGCGTTTTATATAATGAAGGTGAGCGCTCAGTCAGTATGGTTTTAGAAAATGAAAATGAATCTAAACCTTATTTAGCACAGTCTTGGCTTGAGAATAGTAAAGATGAAAAAATTAATTCTCCTTTTGTGGTAACACCTCCAGTTCAACGTATTGAAGCTGGTAACAAGAGCCAAATTAAAATACAGGCATTACCTGCAACTAATATGTTACCCACAGACAGAGAAAGTATTTATTACCTTAATGTTCGTGAAATTCCTCCTCGTAGTGATTCTCCCAATGTTTTGCAAATTGCATTACAGACAAAAATTAAAGTGTTTTATCGACCAAAAAGCATTGTGGCACCTAGCCGCTTAGAAGCTAATCCAATGGAAAAAGACATTTTGATTGAAAAACAAGGTGCTAATTACAATGTAAAAAACCCTTCACCTTATTATTTAACTATTACCAAAGTCAGAAAGAACAATGTCGAAGTAAAAGACTTTGAAGCGGTGATGATTGAGCCTTTTGGCCAACGTTCATTAGGGGCAAAAGTGGTTGATTTAGGTGTAACGCCAGCCATTGAATATCTTAATGATTTCGGTGGATTAGTTGAATTAACATTCCAGTGTCGTGGAGATATTTGTTCAGCAAATATCAAAGATAAGAAGGCGTAATATTATGCTTATATTCCGAGGTGTAATACTTTTTCTTTGTATGAGTTTTCTCACTCCTTCTGTATGGGCTGCTTCTGGCTTTTTAAGAGTCACAGTGAGCGGGAGTGTGGAATCGCGTCCTTGCAAAATTAACGATGGTAAACCTATCGAAGTGAATTTTAATGATGTGATGACCACAAGAATAGAAAACGAAAATTATAAACAAAAAATGGATTACACCTTGGATTGTAAAACAACAGGTGATCCGAGTATGTCCCTGAAATTTACTGGTGATGGTGCAGGGTTTGATACACGTTATTTAAAAACAAGTGTGACAGATTTAGGGGTGTTATTTAAAACCGCTGATACCAATATTTATATGACAACACCGTTTAAGTTTAGCTATAAAACGAGACCTGAGCTTTATGCTGTACTTGTGAAAAAAAGTGGTGCCACATTACCAACGGGCGCTTTTACTGCAACTGCAACTATGCAGGTTTATTACAACTAACGGAGGAATAAACAATATGCATTATTATCCATTCCTCATTATGTTATTTTTATTTTCTGCATCTTCTTTACCCAGTTTGGCAAAAGATAATGAAACACAGATACTGATTAAAGGTAACTTATTAACTCCACCTCCTTGTAAAGTGAATGATGGTAATATGATTGAGGTGAATTTTGGCCCCGTGGCAATAAAAACGATTAAAGGCTATGACCAAAAACGCGAGATTAATTACCAAATTACTTGTGAAGAAAATTTAAATAACTGGAATATGTATTTATCGATAGATGGGAAAAAAAGCAGTTTCGATCCCAATGGATTGAGAACCAATATTAATGAATTAGCCGTAAAATTTATGATGGGTAATTCTATTATTGATTTAAATAAAAAGTATTCAGTTAATTTAAATAACCCTGAAAAGATTTGGGCTGTCTTGGTTAAAAAAGAAAATAGTGAACTGACTCCCGGTAATTTTACCTCAGGTGGCACTTTATTTGTGGAGTACCAATAATGAATAGATTAAGTGTGTTTCGCTCTATTATTGGTAGTTGTTTATTATTTTCCTCTTCTGTTTTTGCAGCTGAAAATCTTAATATTTTTGGTTCATTAATTATCGCACCTTGCAAAGTCTTGCCTGAACACTCTCAGGTTGATGTGACATTTGATGAAATTCGCTTGGATGATATTTATAAAAGTTATTTTGAATTTGAGAAAAAGGATTTCAAAATTACTTTATCAGAGTGCGATATCTCTATTGCCAAGCAAGTGAAAATTAAGTTTGAAGGAGCAACGCATAATGAACTTTTCGGATTATTGGCATTAGACGACAGTGCAAATAACCCTGATTTAGGAATAAAAATTACCACTAAAGAAGGTGTACCCGTAATATTAGGGGATTACACCAGTTTATATAATATTCCTAATAATGGCATTTTTGAGCTTAATTTTATAGCTTATCTGCAAGCAACAGCGGCTGCCATTGCAAATAAATCAATTAAACCGGGGCATTTTTCTGCTACTGCCGTGTTTTCTTTGAAATATGAGTAAAAGATAATGAAAAAAATACAGCAAATTTTAAAGTTATTAATTGTACTATGCAGTTTTTCACTATTTAGCGTACAAGCAGGTTATTTTACTTATATTACTAAATCAGGCGTTTCACCTGAGAAGGAGAGTGATATACGTTATAACTTTGTCATGGAATATTGGACAGAGATGGGATTTACGCCAAACCCTTGTAAAAGTTTAGGTTTTAGTGGGCGATGTTTTATTCAAATAAATCACTTCCACAGCCTACCTAATAAAGGGGGAACGGGAACAGAACGTCGAGTTCCATGGCGTTGTAATGTTGATTTACAAAAATTGGCTAGTATGTCCGAGATACGTGATGTCGCAATGAATCAATGTGGTTTATCACTTCCTTTTGTTGGTTTTAGTGATCACCTTGGTAAACCTAAGGTTGATGAATGTATTGCTTTTTTTATGACGAGTAGTCCAACGGGAGGAAGTGGAAGAATGGTGCCTGGTGGTGTATGTGGTATTGCCCCACCGCCTGAAGGTAAATGTGCATTTATTTCTAGCAATTTAAATATTTCACATGGCGTACTTGATGTGACACAAGTTAATGGTAATGAAGCCGAAGAGCAATTTGCACTTACTTGTAATGAAACTATGCCTGTAAAAATTACCAGCTCAATGGAAGATCATTTTTTAAACTTAAAACCAGATGGTAGCATTCGTTCTTTTTTAACCTTAAATGGTTCACCTGCATCGATTGGAACACAGGTTAACACAATAAAGAATGAATATACTTATGTGAGAGTGATGTCAAAGCTTCAAACCTACGGAACGCCTTCATTAGGTAACTTTAGTGGTACTACGACATTGGTATTATCAATACCTTAACAAAATTAGAAGAGTCAATAATGACCTAGATTGATAGCGTTTTTCGTTGACTTACCCGCACATAATTGTGCGGGTTTTTTTTATGTGCTTAATGTGAAAAAAGGTTTATAGCGTTATAGGTTCAATAACTAATTCACCCTTATTTGTATCTAATTTTAGCTTTTGAGATTCAGAAACTTTTAATAACGTAGGTCCTAAATTGACTAACATCGGTAAGCGCATTTCCGCCGCGATAATGGCACTGTGAGAGCGGCTATCTCCTTTTGCTAAAGCAATACCGACTAATTGGCTATCAACTAATTGAATTAATGTCGAAGGGAAAAGCTCTTTTGCGACCAAAATAGCAGGTTGTGAAGGGGTGAAACTTGGGCGTGTTTTATCTTGTAAATGATAAAGTACCTGATTACGCAGATCACGAAGATCGAGTTCACGCGCGCGTAAATAAGGATCGGAGAGGGCGCAATACAGTTGTGTTCTTTCTTGCATTTCATCCGACCAACTTTGTTGGGCGCTGATCTTCTCTTCTTTAATGCGATCAATCACACTCGTAATTAATTCATCATCATCTAACATCATGATATGGCCGTTAAAAATAGCACCAATATGCTCACCTAATGTCTGGCTCGCTTTATTGGCAGTCTGTTTTAGTACTTTTAGCGTCTCTTTTATTGCGAAATTAAGTTTTCCAATTTGGGCATGGATATCAATCGGTTCAGATAAGTTTTCTATCGGTGATAGTTCTATTTCATGCCAAATAAAAGCAGGGGCTTTAATTTGAGACACCGGGGTTAAAATACCTTTTAATGTTATGGTATTAGAATCAGAAGGTAGCTCTTCACCAAAGCCATTTTTGGCAAGTTCAAGAAAAGCGGCAATCGCCTCATCTTCTTGCTCACCTGAGGCAATTAGCGTTATCTCATCACCTTGGCGAATTTGTATTAATGAAAGCTGATTTAAGCTGAGAGGATTAATACGTCTATCCCCTTTAACTAGTTGGTAATCTGCCTGAAAAGCAGAAAGTACTTCAACTAAAGCTGCAGCCGGTCTTACATGTAATCCATGAGGATTGCGAACAACCCAACTTGCCTCTTTGCCGTGAATTTTGACAGGGGCATTAATATCATTTTTAGGCTGAACGAAATTTTCACCCAATTGGATTTTCTTTGGATATAAAGAATTTGAAGCTTCTTCAATCACTTTCTCTAATGACGCTCCTGAAGATGCGGCTACAACCGCAGCAAGTGTACCTTCAACTAAGGGGGCAGAGCAGAGAGTAACTTTTTCAGCGAGATCAGGATCAAGTAATTCAATCGCAGTTTCTGCACTTAATATTGCACTGCCTAAATCCATCATCACAACAATAGATTGTGCTTGAGAAAGTGATTCTATCGCCGTCATAATTTTAACGGCATCGGTACCAATCGCATTTTCTTCATCGTTGATACCCGCGGCAACAGCAAGTTGGCAATAAGCCGGGTTAAGCATCTGACTGGCAAGCTCTGCCACACCATCAGCGAGATGTTTACTATGAGAAACAATAACAATATTTATCATGGTAGACCTTTATTGGTTGCTTGTGTTGGTTGTTTGGTCAGTTATGCATTAATACTATTTGCAAGGGCTTGTATCATCAGTACCACAGAAACACTGCCGGGATCTTTATGCCCGATACTGCGTTCACCTAAGTAGCTTGCTCGTCCTTTTCGAGCTTGCATCGGGATAGTATTTTCAGCGGCTTTTTCAGCGACAATTTGCGCTTGATTGAGGGCTTCTTTAATAGAAAGATTTTGTTCATTAGATTGTTTTAATGACTCAACTACTGGCCACCAAACATCACACATTGTTTTGTCATTTGCCTCTGCTTTTCCTCGGCTTACAATGCCTTCCACACCTTCTGTTACCATTTCAACGAGTTGATTAAGTTCTAGGTTTTGCAATGAAGCCGTGGGTTTGGCAGCACGAATAAAGAAGGTGCCAAATAGAGGGCCACTTGCTCCGCCAATATTTGAGAGCAATGTCATGCCTGTGGTCTTGAGGGTAGTGCCAATATCTTGCCCTTCAAATTCAGGTAACTTTTCCTGCACTTTTCTAAAGCCACGGTTCATATTTAAACCGTGGTCAGCATCGCCAATTTCACGATCTAAATCTGTTAAATAATCACTATTTTGTTCAAACAACAGTGCGCATTGTTGTAATCAAAGAATAATTTGAGCGTGAGTTAAAGCCATTTTTTGCTCCTTTTTCTTGTTATGAAAGACTTATTTCACCATCGCAGGTGTATTTACTGGGGCATCCCATAAGGTAAGTAATTCATTATCCACTTTTAATAATGTAATGGAGATCCCTGACATATCGAGTGAAGTACAATAAGAACCAATTAAAGAACGTTCGATGGTTAAGCCAAATTTTTCACAGCATTGAGTTAAACGGTTATAAACCCCATAAAGCTCGGATTGTGGTGTGGCACCTAAGTTATTAACTAAAACAATGACGCGATCGCCAGATTTTAGGGGTTGTTTTTCCTGATTTTCATCGATCCAAGTACCGCTTTCACGATCCCAATTGCGGATCACTCGTTGATAGTGACCATTTTCAATTAAGGTATTAAACATGGCATCGACGGTATCATTTAGGGAAGTAAATTTACGACGATCAATACCTGGTTCACCGTGAATACCGACACCAAATTCCATTTCATTTTCAGGTAAAGTAAAAGAGGGTTTTCCTGCTGCTGGAACTGTACAAGCTTCCAAGGCAATGCCGATAGAAAAACCATTGTTATTAATGTGATGACCTAATTTAACTAGTTCATCAAGAGAGTCTCCTCTTTCAGCTGCTGCACCCAGTAGTTTTTCAATTAATACGGTATTGGCAACACCACGACGTCCTGCGGTATATAAGCTATCTTTCACTGCCACATCATCATCGACTAATATTGTGGCAATTTTTACACCATCGTCATGAAGCAGTTCTGTTGCTGTTTCAAAATTCAGCACATCACCGGTGTAGTTTTTTACGATCATTAAAACACCTTCACCGCTATCGATCTCTTTGGCACAGTCATACATTTTGTCCGGTGTTGGTGACGTAAATATTTCACCCGGGCATGCGCCATCAAGCATTCCTTTACCCACAAAACCCGCATGCATCGGTTCATGTCCGCTGCCACCGCCGGACAATAGAGCAACTTTACCTTTTACTGGAGCATCTTTTCGCGTGACATAAAAAGAGGAGGGATGAAGTTTGATTTCAGGATGGGCTTTTGCAAAGCCTTGTAGTTGTTCAGATAACACATCATCAACTCGATTAATAAGCTTTTTCATCTTAAATGCTCCGTTTGAAATTTGTGTTTAGTCTTCAAACCAGAAATAGGGTTTCTGGTTTGGGTGGCTGACAAATTCTTTATTGAAGGATTGGCAAACACGGCATAAATGGGCGGTGTCTATTTTATTTAAACATAAGAATTATTTTTATTTAGCTTAAAAATGAATCTACATCATTTATCTTTCTATAAGAATAGGTTAGTCAAATAACCTGTCAGAATGGGAGCAAGATCATAAAAATAAATGAAAAAAGAGTGTCTGTTAGTGATGGTTACATACCTTGCAAAAGAGTGAGTGCTTTCTCTCTTTGTTCTGGAGAAAGGTTTTTAATCACATTTAATAACAACGTATCTTTGTTTTTTGCACTTGGCATAAGGGTGTGACTAAACGTAAGGTTTAAAACAAAGGTATGCCCGCATTCAGGATCACGACAAGCACAATAGAGATCGGATAACTCTTTGTGTTTACGATTACTTTTTTTTATAAGCGCTTTTTCACCGCATTCAGGACAAAAAATAGTTAAGACACGCATAGCATTTTTCTCTTTTCTATGGGCTATCAGATAGCTTCTATATTAGCTGAAATTTGTATTATAACCAGCCTATTTATTGTTTTTTATATAAATCTTTGTTTTAAGGTTATTTAAAGAGGCTTTAAACAAGTTTATTTGTTTTGTTTTATGTGAATAGTTCGGTTATTGTCGGATAAGCATTGATAACCGACGTTAACCGAACAAACTTACTAGCCTGAAATACAAACTTTGTAGATAATAGCTTCACGTTAAATGATACGGAGATAAGCAACATATTGAATTTATTATTTATTATTTTTTGTTGATTTTCAGTGCAAGTAAAAATCAATAGATAAGGATGTCTATTACAAGTTAACAAGGAAGTTAGCAGTAATATAACTGAATCGCCTGTTGTTTATCGCAAATGGATGTTGCGCGTAGTTGAAATAAAAGGAACTTACGTTATCTCAATCGGGAATTTATTCAGTTACACAGGGTCGTGGCTTACTGCTAATTCTTTACAGATTATCTGATGAATGTTGGGAGGTGAGGGTTCTTTTTACGGTTAAAAAAAGTGTAATCAGAGATGAGGTGTATTCATGGATGAATATGACAGCACATTGATATCGTTAGTCATAGTGGGCGCTTTTATTGCATTAGGGAAGATGCTTGTTGCGAATGAAACCATTACATTAAGATTGTTTATCGGCAAAATTATTTTAGGCTCTGCGGTTTCTGTTGTTGCTGGCGCACTGCTTATTTTATGGCCTGGAATTGATTCTGTCGCAGTAATGGGAATTGGCTCAGCGCTCGGTATTGTGGGTTATCAGTTAGTCGAAATCTGGTTACGTAAACGAGGTAATCAATTTTTTTCAGGGAAAGAAAAAGATGATACCAAGTAAAAAGTGCAACACGTTTTTATCATAATAAAAGTCGATAAAGTCAGTTTTGTCTCGAATGACTAAGGAGTTACGTCATGTTCAACACTCAAGCGTTATTTGCATGGATTGCACTACTGGCGTTTAGTTTGGGTTGGATTGCTCAAGGATGGCATCGAGACAATATAGCGTTAGAACAACGGATGTTAATAACGCAAATCGAAGATCAAGCAAACATGGATGCTTGTCTTGATCTTCAACTTTTTGTTTATGTATTAGAGGAAAATTATCTCTAATATAAAAGCGGAGACGCTTATTTTACTTAGTGGATGTCAGTTCCTGACCATTCTGCAAAGACATTAACATAACCGCGAGCCTCTACTACACCAATCCAGTCTTCACCTTCCATTGAGAAAAGAGAAGCACTTTCATTCATAGGAAAGGTTAATTGTAAATCGGTACGATAGAAATTGCCTTCTAACTGATAAGGGTAAGGCCATGTGGTTTTTGTCCATAACGCTTCTTTTATGGAAATAGGCACATTATCGCAAGCAGTACGATTTTTTACTTTTGAGCCACCTTCATCGGTATACGTTAAATAGGCTGAAAAAGGCACATTGATTTTTTTATCTTTAGAGCTAAATAAGCAGTAAGACTGGCCTCGGATTGTTGTTTTAGGCCCTTCAACGGCGGCTGTAATTTTATTGGCTTGGCGAAATGCACTGGTGGTAACAATATAATCAAACGTTAATGGTGGCTCTTTATCACCCACTTTTCCTTCTCTATAAGGATTGTTGACTAATTCTTTAGAAACAATACTAATGCCATAATCGCGAGGCTTGATAATAATCGTATTTGATGGCGTAAATTCATAAAATCCTGATTGAGGTACTGCAACATTGGTAAAACTAAAGGTAAATAAATCTTGGCTTTTAGAAAGATCCACGTTGTTTTTAATTAATTTTTTAAAGAAATTTTTTGTAAAATGAACATAAACGCCACCATTACCAGGAGTGATTAAATAAGAAGCAATGGTTGGTGATGAATAATAATAGGTTCTTGATGTAGGTGTTGCTGAAAGAAGTATATCACTCGCTGTTGGTGTAAATGATAATGTCGTTGTATCGACTTTCATCGCTAGTCTCATAACATTTAAGTTTTCGCCTTTTAGTTCATAATCGACCATCTTACAGACAACATTATCGCCTACAATTTCGCAAAACTTAGATCCTAAGCCTAAAACAGCATTACCTTCGCTATCGACAAAAATCTCTTGTAATGCATTGGTTGATTTTAGCTTTATATGCCCATTTTTGGTGATCGCAAAACTTTGCTCATTTACTTTACCATTTACAGAACGACACGTTTGACCCAATGCAGGGTTGTAATCATTTTTGGTATAGCAGAAAAAATAACTAAAATTCTCAGTACTGCCAATAGGCAAGTTTTGCATATATTGATAAAAAGAATCAGAGAATATCGCCCTAGGAATACCCGCTTCACCGCCATGAGTATTCATGTAAGCACGATACATTCCATCACTTAAGACTTGCTCAGGTCTTTGTATTCCATCAGATGGGCAATCTCTATATGTTCGCCAGCAACGGTTACCAATAAATGGCATTTTAATTGGAGAGTTTTCTAACCAAATATCAAAGTAATTATTGATAGGTACTACACCCGTATATCCCATGTAACCTAAACTAAGTTGATTATCACTGTATTTAGTAAAAACGTTAGCACCACTAAAACGGGGGTCCGTTTTTTGAGGTGTAATAAAATATTCGTTATCAATATTGTTCTCAATAAAAACAATATCATTGGTGTAGGTTGCTGCACTGGCAGTAAATGTAGCAAAAAGGGTAAGTATTAATAATAAATAATGTTTAAACATTATATGCTTTCCTTTAATTCCGGTTTACCAATGTAGTTTGCGGATCACAAATCACATCACCTACCCATAACACACCGCGTGCAGATGAAAGGTCTAATTCAGCTTCACAAATTTGTTTATCATCTTGTTGTAATGAAATCACTGGATAACGTTTATCAACATCCATAGCAAACTGACCTTGATGGTCGGTTTGAGTGCGCCCGATATGGTTACGTACTTGTGCACTGGCTAACAGTGTGCCATCAGGCGATTTCATTCGACCAAACACGGTAACCATCTGTTTTAACTCAGGCTGATGCACCGCAACGTTACCCGGATAAAGCACCACGTTTTTCACACGACCTGAGGCAATATCAAAGCTATCTTCACTGTTTTTATCATTCAGTAATTCGACTTTATATTCGGCATAAGGGGAAAGTGGAATAAAGTTATTCCCACCCGATAACACAAAACGTTGACCATTGACGTTGGCGGCAATTTGGCCTTCACCATCAATCCCAGTTTTGACAATTACCCCTGATGTTTCTTGTTTACCACTGGCAGAGAAATTCATATCACTATAAGCCAATGAACCTCGTGCTGTTAAGGTGGTATTTAAACGGTCATTATTAGGGCGACTCATGGTTAACGTACCAGTGCTGTATTTGGTATCGAATGAGCCGTAACCACTGACAGAGAAATCACTGTCAGTACCGTCTTTATCATGTAATAAGGTGGATACGGATAAGCCTGCGTTACGAATAGCAGAATCTTCAAAGCTTTTTGATGCAGATAACTCACCACGCATATTTCCATTACTGGAAGAAACGCCCGCACTGAGCCATGTGGCTAATGGCAGTGAGAAATCTAAGGTAATGTATTTTTCGTTGGTGCTGTTTTGGTTATCGTAGTGATAGCGTTGAACACCAGTACGCAAACTCATACTGCCGTAACGACCTGTATAAAGCGTAGTTGCATATTCAAAACTGTTAGACTTATTTTTGTCTCTTAAATCTTTAGTGTGAGAATAAGTAAATGAGCCTGCATATTCCCAAAATTGAGAGAAATTCAGGGTAGTACCAAAAGAGTAGCTATCAGAGTCATACATCGGAAAATCATCTTTGATATTTCCTTTTTCTCGATTGACCCATAATGCGCCAATTCCTTTAGGCAAGGAGTAATTAGCAGTAAAAATATTACGGTTACTACCATCTTTAGCAATTAGTGCTTGCCAACTGGTTGAGAGTGTATCCGTTAATTGTAAATTACTATTGGTTTCTAATACGACAAGATTATCAAAGGCATAAGCAGAACCCTGTAAGTTCAAGCCTGAAAATACACCTAATGTAATCGCACCAGCGCCACCGACTAAGACCGTATTATCGCCACTGGTTGTACGATATTCGTTATTATTATTTTTAATACGTTTTTTGTAATCTACATATCCTGAATATAATTCCCAACGGAATTGGTTTAAAGTGGCGCCTTTCATATTGTAAGATTTATTGACGGTTTGACGCTGTTGAGAACGGACTTTCCCATCAATCACTACTTCGATATCGACTTCATAAATACCGAAAGGGAGGGGTGCGGTATCCACTTCAAAACTCCCCATTGGGAAATTTTGAATACTTAATAATTTGCCATCACGATAAAGGCGGACTTCACCGGCACTCGGCAAAAAGACTGTAATGGGGGTTAGAGAAAGTTGAGAATGGCTTACTTTAGACGATGAATTATTACCGTAAGTAACACCATAAACTTTACTGCTGTTAAGTGCTGACATCGAAGCAATAGATTGTAAGTTCCACGTATTTAATAGACCAAAAGCAAAACGGCGACCATTAAAGTCACGTTCAAACATGGCACGATAAAAGTCAAAAGACTGCTCTGCAGTACCTAGACCATACGCTGTGGCGCTCAAATTCAAATGGTTTTCAGCAAAACTCCAAATACTGTCGATTGAAAAATAACTATTAGTATTATCTTTTTGCTGTTTCATTTGATTGTTATAGACACCTAAATCATAGGTGGTAACGGAGGAAATATTATCAACGGTTGATTTTCCTAACATTTCCGAACGTGCTTTGATTTGAGTGGCAAGGCCTGCTTCATTAACATCTAACGACATAATAAAGGTACTTAAATCAAAATTAAGCGTAGCATCTGAGGAAAGCACTATCTTATTATTTTGATCAAAGGGCTTATCTTTAAGTTCGTTTAATGATTGGAGGAGTTGTTTATTGATAGAGGCAACTTGTGCGTCACCTTCATCTAGTGTTGGAGTCACTGAGTTAATGGTGATTTTATTGTCTTTAAGTACCACTAGTGCATCGGCAATTTTATTACGACTTTGTTCTTCTAATACAGACTGATTAGAGAGGTTATAACGCAGATAAACAGGGATCGTCATGCCTTCTTCTAACGCAGTTGCGAAGACACTAGGAATGATGTAATTACCCATCTTTAAACTAGACGATTGGCTAAATGCACTTCCAGATAAAAGGCACAAAGCGATACCTAGAGCTATCCCTGATTTACGCACAATGAATCCTTATTAAATTAATTTATAATAATAAAATCATCGTTATGCCAAATACCGACAGTTGCTCTTTTGCTTTGAACATCGACTTGTTTTAACTTAACACCAAGGCCTGGCATGACATAATAACGTTCACTACAACGATTATTTTCATTTTTTGTCACGGCATCAGGCATACAATCGCCTGTGGCGACAGTACGGAATGAGCTATTCCCCGTGTTGTAAACAATACGAGTGCTTTTATCGAAACGGTAACTGAAGTTTTCTTGACGTGGAGCGACGACTAAAATGGTACTTATCATTGCTGATGTGGTCGCAGTTGCTGCTTTTGAGCTCTGTGTTGATCCGGTTTCAGTCACGGGATCATCACGCCAAACTAAGCGATAATAGCGTTCTTGATTATCACTAGGACCTTTATAGAAAATCTTGAAATTTTCTTTGGTTTTTCCGGGTAAAATTAAGTTTGCTGGTGAGATCAAAATCTCATTATTAACTAAAGGGATCACTTTTCCATCTTCTAAAGGCGATGAAATACGTTCAATAGACAATCCAACTAACCGTGCTTGCTCGACGTTATTTTCAATTTCTTTAGCAAGAATAGTTTGGTCAGACTGCATTGTTTCAGTAATGGCGCCGACATGGATGGCTGCTGCAAATTGGCTATAAAAAACCAAAGGACTCAAACACGCTAATATTATTTTTTTCATCGTGGATCCTTGAGGGTGAGCGAAAATTCGCTCATCCCGTATTTATTAAAATACTTACTTTGTAACTTATGGTGTTTTAGTGAAGTCGCCTTCCCAAGTTGCAGTAAACTGAACTTTAACGTCACCATCCCAGTAACCATCAGCTAAATCAGAGAATTGAGTATCAGTACCAGCGATTTTTGCGGAAGCAATATTGAACGTGAATTGGCTTTGACCGCTTACACGCTCTTTACCGTTGTAAGCACCGTCTTGAGCTAAGAAATCAAGACCAGCCGTTGTACCTGCAGCAACGTCAACCATGGTAGTTTCTGTTGAGCTAGTTAAGTCAGTACCATTCCATTTAACACCAACAGTTAATTCACTGTTATCAGAAGCACGTACTAATTTATCGGTGATGATTTTTGAAGTCAGTTTAAAATCAGTCGCTTTTTCTTGACCTTGGATAGTGATATCGAACGCACCATCTTGAGAATTAAATGCTTTAATACCTTCCGCATAATTGAAAGTTAAAGATTTTAATGGTGTAACAACTAACATACTTTTAGTATCTTTGTATGCTTTCGCATCCCATGAAGCAACAGCACTTGCTGTACGAGTATCAGCTTGAGCAAGAGTTGTTGTACCCATAATAGCAACTGCAAGAACGGCTAATGTCAGCTTTTTCATAAAATATCCTTCGTAGATTAATTCTTATTACATAATGTTTTTAAATAACAGATATTATTTAAAAATAATCAGTTATTCAGTTATTCAGTTATTCAGTTATTCAGTTATTTAGGTTTTAGTAAAAATACTTATTTAAAATGAACTTTTAAATAGATTCATTTTAAATAAAATATATTTTTGAAATAGAAAACTGATTTTTTGAATTTGTGAGTGTCGATTCTCTTTATGATTTAAATCAATATATTCAAATGCGCAAAAAAAGTAATAAAGCTAAAATAAGTGCATTTATTCTTTTTTGGATTATTGGTTTTATTTACTAATTTGTCATGAGGTCAATTCTACAATTTAAATTTTTTATGTGGATAGGATTAATCCCATAGGATTTTATGCTGGAAAGTAAAAATATTAGTGTTTTTAAACTTTGTATTGATTTTCATACGCGTAAATCGAGTTTTTATCGTTATTAAATAAAGATAACTTAAGTATTTGTGATTAGTTATCACTATATAAAAATTTTTATTTACTCTCTTTTTGTTTTTTTTATTTTGTAAGGTAATTTTTAGAAATATAAGTTCAATAACTTGGTCTTTTTTGGACTTACCTTGGTGTTTTATTTGTTTTGTGATGGATTTAGAATTAACAGATAAACTTTATTATTGGGAGTATCTAAAAATGATTAGTGAGTATTGATCTAAATTAATATATGGCTATTACTACAAATAATTCTTAATTAAATAGAGCTAAAACTAATAGAAATTCTATTTTTATTTTTAGTTGGATAATAATTTTACAATGTAAATAAAAAGTAAATTAATAATGAAATATTTGTTTTTTACTCAGGGTGAATATGATTGAAAATAACTATCATAAAATAACTATGTAACTAAACGACTCCCTTACCTGCTTTATCGTTCAACGCCGATGTTTATGATTGCAGCCAGTAAGCCTTGGGTAAAAGAGGCTTATTAATTGCGATAAAAATAAAGTCCTATCAACGTTATTAAGAGCGGACAGGACTTTTATGATCTTTATAATTTCTAGTATTAAGGGGTTGAAATAACAGCTTTAGGTGTGGTTTTTCTTTGGTGAAAATAAGCGGTAATAAGCAACATAGCATAAAGTATTGCCCCCATCAGCCATAACAGACCATCCCAATAAGTGACGCTATAACTATAAATAAAGGCAAATAAAAGAGGACCAATGATCCCGGTAATATTGGTTAGGCTCACCAGAGTACCTTGTAATTTCCCTTGCGCATTATCATCGACAGATTTTGATAAATAACCTTGTAATGCGGGTTGCCCCATACCTCCTGCCGCTAAGCAAATTAATGCTGGCAAGATGACCCAAACGTGGCCTATCCACGCTAATAATAAACAGCCCATCATATCAATAGACATACTGATCATAATGGTGGTTTTTTCGCCCCATTTTTGTGCCAATTTCCCAGCGACAATCGCCTGAAAGAAAATATGTAATACACCCAGAACCGCCAAAGACATACCGATAGAAGTTGTGTTCCAATCAAAACGATATTGTGTAAACAGCACCCAGATGGTGGCAGGAATTTGCCCGATAAGCTGGATAATAAAATAGGTTGCTAACCAAAAGTAGAGGCTTTTCTTAAAAAAAACAGTGACTGTATTTGAGGCAGTTTGGTTTTCAGGTGTCCTATTGGCAACAAGCGCTTCTCTTTTTTGTGTTTCTCGGAAAAAGAGCAAAGAGAGTATTAATAATATCGAGTGTGAAATAGCGGCAAAAATAAATGGCATATGAGCACTGATATCACCTAATAATCCCCCTAGCATTGGGCCGATAATAAGGCCAACACCAAAAGCACCACCTAAGAAACCAAAATAGCGAGTTCGATTTTTAGCGGGAGTCACATCACTCATCGCTGATGCACATACGGCACCTGTTGCGCCTGTGATCCCCGCAATGATGCGCCCAATATAGAGCATCCAAAGTGTGGTTGAGAATGCCATTAAAAGATAGTCGAGTGCCGCGCCTAAAAGGGAAAACAGCAAGATGGGTTTTCTGCCGTATTTATCAGACAGTCGTCCTAGAATAGGAGCAAAAATAACCTGCATGGTAGCATAGAGCGCCAATAGCACACCGTAATGGGTTGCTAGTGAATTTTCACTGATAAATTCATTTAATAGCGTAGGGAGTACTGGCATGATAAGCCCGATGCCAATGGCATCTAATACGGAGATCAGCAGTATAATAATAATTGATTTATTCATTGAGATCCTAAAAATCTATCAGTGATAGAGTGGGCGTAAAATATCTCTATCAGTGATAGATTGTCAAGACTATTTTATTCTGAGGTAGGTAATGGCAAAACTAGATAAAGAACAAGTTATTGATAATGCGCTAATTTTACTTAATGAGGTTGGTATTGAAGGGTTAACAACGCGTAAATTGGCGCAAAAAATAGGTGTTGAGCAACCCACATTGTATTGGCATGTAAAAAATAAACGCGCTTTGTTAGATGCATTAGCAGAAACTATTTTGCAAAAGCATCATCATCATGTTTTGCCATTGCCGAATGAAACATGGCAGGACTTTTTGCGAAATAACGCGAAAAGCTTCCGCCAAGCCTTATTAATGTATCGTGATGGTGGCAAAATTCATGCAGGAACACGCCCCTCTGAAAGTCAATTTGAGACATCAGAACAGCAACTACAGTTTTTGTGTGATGCCGGGTTTAGTCTATCCCAAGCTGTATATGCATTGAGCTCTATTGCGCATTTCACATTAGGCTCTGTACTTGAAACTCAAGAGCATCAAGAAAGCCAAAAAGAGCGTGAAAAAGTAGAGACGGATACTGTTGCCTATCCGCCATTATTAACCCAAGCCGTTGCAATTATGGATAGTGATAATGGTGATGCTGCATTTTTGTTTGTCCTTGATGTAATGATCTCTGGACTTGAAACGGTATTAAAGAGCACTCAATAAATCTAAATTCGCTGACGTCCTTTTTGACTAATTAGTTGTCCTTGTATGTCAGCGATACCAATGTGGGCAATGCAACCTGCATTAAATTGTAAATAGTCATCTTCGATGCCATCAGAGAAAATTACGCCATTCTCTGGCATCAAAGATCCTAGTTGCAGTGGTGAATTAGGCTCAATAGTGCCAAAAGTTAGTGCAACACCTGTTGTTCTACTTGGAAACGGCTCTCTTACACTAAATTGTAGTTTTCGTTCACTCCAACTAAAACCTTGTAACAGAGGGTGCGAAGCTTCTCCTGTAATTGCCATTGCACCCGCAAGAATAGATTGAAACCATCCTGTTGATCCCAGTCCTGTTGATACAATAATACCTGATGAAGATTGCACTTCTTCAGTGCCATTCCATTGCAAAATATACCGTGCGGAAGTGTGGCTTTTAGGACCAATAAATAAGTCATTAACCGCTAATAAAGATTGACCATCATTAGTTGTCGCTTGTGCGAAAGTGACTGTTTTAAAGGGCATTTTTTTATTAATGGTGTTAATAACTGTCTCTTTTAATTGCCCTATTTCAAAGGGTAATAATTTACCATCCCACCTTGATGGATCAGGATTTATAGCAATAATGGGCTGTCCATTAAGGTATTTCAGCGTATTGGCAACAAGCCCATCTTGACCAATCACCACCACAATATCGTGAGATGAGAATTGATAGCTAGGTAATAAACCTCTTTCTAAAAGTTGAAATCGTCCTAATGATTTTAAAATCAACTCAGCTTCTGTGAGTTGCTTTTGATATAAATTGTGTTCATTGAGGTAATCCTTTACCTCAACATTGTTGTGTTCTAAATAGAATTTAGCTTGTGACCAGGTATTAAAGCGCTCAATTAATTCCTGTAAGCGGCTTTTTCTCATCACCAGCACAAAGCGAAAATCTTCGTTACGTTGCATTATTTGCTGCCCTTTTTCATAAATTGGCTAAATAAATCAGGTGTGATATTCAACTCGCCGATTTTTCCTGAATTCAGAGCTAAGGTTTCGAATGCCATTGCCATTAATTGTTGTGAGTCCATTTTTGCTAGAGCCATTGCTTTTAGGTTCTCAACGGGTAATTCACGATAAGCGCGCATGGTAGCTTCAATCGCATAAGCATCCGCTTCTGATTGTGTTCGCTGATTTTCAGCACTTAATGCGACTAGTTCTTTACGTTTTGCTTCCGCATTAACTTTTGCTTCAAGGCGCTCTTTTTCAATCTCAGCTTGTTCGCGTAGTAATGTACGTTCGTTTTCTAAACGTGCTTCTTCAATCTCTTGGCGTTTACGTTGAACAGATAAATCGGTTTCTAATTCAGCCTCTTTAATGGTGCGCTCTTGTTCTACTGAGAATTTACGACGAGCATAAATGGCATCATCGGCTTCTTTCAGTAAGGATTCTCTCGCTTCGGCTTCTAGCGCTTTTAAGGTTTCTGGTGATGGTGTGATTGCCGCTATAGAGACATCTAAAATCGCAATACCTAATGCCTCTAATGAGGGATGTTCAATTAATTGCTCCATTACCAAAGTCACTAATGATTGACTAAGTAATAACGCTTCTCTAAGTGGTGTACTTTGGATCTTTGCTTGAATTAAGGTTTGTGCAATACGTACAACTCTATCACTGAGTTTGAGTGGATCTTCAGAGGCATACGATTTGCCGTTTTTGCTCAAGTTAAAGTTGAGTACTTCTGCGGCTTTTTCAGGTGTTTTAACCTGAAATGAAATTTGCCCTTGAATGCGTAAACCCTGAAAGTCTGAGGTTTGGAAGTTAAAAATAAATGGTGCTTCTTGCGCGTTTAAAGGTAATGCCGCAATAGAGGTTGTGGCGGAGTTATACCAAAAACTCAAGCCTTTACCTTGTTGGCGAACGCGACCATTGACGGATTTGATAATGAATGTTGATGAATCAGCTTTAAAGTAATTTAAATTAAACATAGTGTCTCTCTAGTTAGTGTCCTTGTGACATTAACTGGATTGTGTCCTATCGACACTATCTTTGTCAACTGATTTAGTGTCTTTATGACAAAATTTGATTTTTTGCTGTTTAGGCTTAAAATAGTTTCATCGTTTTTTAATAAAGCTTACGCCATGAATGAACAAGATTTTTTAGCCAGTTATAACCGTCGTGATTTCCTATCTCCACTGATCACCATTGATGCCGTACTGTTTACTTATCATGAAGAGCAGTTAAAAGTGTTGTTGGTGAAAAGAGGGGAGCATCCTGAAAAAGGAAAATGGGGCTTACCAGGTGGATTTATCGATGAAGTGCAAGACAAATGCCTTGAAGATACGGTGCTAAGAAAATTAAAAGAGAAAACGGGCGTGATCCCCCCTTATATAGAGCAACTCTGTTCAGTGGGAAATAGCCAGCGTGATGTAAGAGGTTGGTCGGTGACGGTTTGTTATACCGCGTTAATTGCACATCAAGCCTGTGAAGCGCATATAGATACCGTAGATTCGGTGATGTGGTGTCCTATTGATGAGATTGCACAACAAAGCTTAGCGTTTGATCACCATAAATTAATTGTCCAAGCGAGAGAGCGATTAAAGCAAAAATCACTTTATTCGATTGTTCCCGGATTTGCATTACCAGAAGTATTTACCTTGCCAGAATTGCAACATGTTCATGAAATTCTGATTGGTAAAGAGATCCAGAAAAAATCATTTAGGCGACGCATCGAACAAGCCGATTTATTAATTGATACTGGAGAAAAGCGTGCAGAAAGAGGACGCCCCGCAAGTCTGTATCGACTTAAAGAGGCGTCCGCGGATTATCGTTTTATTCGAAATCTTGAGTTTTAATAGGCTGACATTTTACAAAGTGAGTTGTTTGACAAAGTAGTGAGCACCATCTCGAATGGCGTCATCAGCCACTTTCATCATACGTGAGTAGTGTAAAAAGGCATGTAATGTGCCTGGATACATTTTATATTCACAAGCTAATTGATGGGCTTCTAAGGTTTTAAATAGCGTCACACTATCATCAATAAGTGGGTCATATTGTGCGCTGGCGATAAAGCAAGGCGGAATATCTTGCGTTAAATCATTATTAAATAAGCAATAATAAGGAGCATCGCGACTGCCAAGTGCGGTTAGATATGCATTATCATATTCTTCTAGATCTTGCTGGCGCAATCCATCCCATTCCCCTCCATAAAGGCGACGGCTGGTGGAATCGCGTAATCCATATAATCCATACCAAAGCAAAACTGCACTGATATTGCCGCAGTGAATTTGTTTGTCGCGTAGCCACAATACGGTAGCAAGAGACAGCATTGCACCCGCAGAATCACCCGCAAAACCGATATGTTGCGTATTAATATCATAGTATTTTGCATTTTGATGATAATACTGACAAACCTGCGCTGATTCATCGATGGCTTGGGGATAGCGAGCTTCGGGAGATAATGAATAGTCAATACCAATAACTGCACAACCGGTATAGCAGGCAAGTAGTCGCATAATGCGATCGTGAGTATCTAAGTTCCCTAAAATAAAACCACCGCCATGCAGATAATAGAGTGTTGCGGGTGTTTTTTGTTTGGGTTTATAAAGACGCGTTAATACATTTCCATAAGAAGTACTTACTGAAATATCTTGTATGCTAAACATCTCTGGCGCATCCGCATTCCAATAACGCCTATCTTGATTATAAGCAAGACGCATTGATGGATAACCATCATTTTCTGGCGTAGGTTGAGGATTATCTGCATAAAATTGCATAACTTGCTTCATTTCTGGCGAAATAAGTTCTAGCACATTGATTTTATTTTTAGTTTTCATTCATGCCTCCAATTATCACTGTAGGGTATTGTAAATAATGAGGCTTAATAAACTGGGATCTTGATATCCAATATTGAACGTTAGCGCTAAATGGGAAGTGGGAGTGGTAAATATGTGATCTGACTTTGATTTAAATAAAATGGCAAAAATAGGATTAATTGCACAGTTTTTCTTAACTAAATATAGAGGTGAGAATAGAAATGATTATGATATGTGCTATTGTGTTTTTTATACTTAATCTTATTTTAGAAAAGAAAAATGAAAATAAAATTAGCTATTTTAAGTTTATTTTGCGGCACTATTTTACTAAATGGATGTGCTATTCAATCAATACAGCCGGATGCTCAATCTAATTTGTTATTGAAACCAAAATTAGCCGATGAACCAGAGAAAATGACTCAAAGTGAAATAAAAGAGTTAAATCTTACGGTTAAAGGTTATCCTAAGAATTTATTACGAGTATTACCTAATTATCCTGTAAAAGCGGCTTTTAATAGAATGGAAGGAGAATTAAAGGTTAAATTTGATGTTGACGAAAATGGGTATGTACAAAATATTAGGGTGTTAGATTCCCCTTTAGTGGATGTTTTTGGTTTGTCACTTATTCACGCTATGGAACAATGGCGCTATGAAACAGGAAAACCAGCAAAAGATTTAAATTTTGTTATGGAATTTAAGCTTGGAGCTCAAGATTAAATTTAATATCATGAAAAAAGAGAATAACCCGCGATAAATTAAACGGATTATTCTTTTACTTTATTAATTAGACACTAATTGCACCACAACAAGTCGCCCGCCTTCTTCTGTCGATAATACAAATTGCAACCCATCAGTTAGGGCAATTTTATCGCCAATCGCTATCTGCTTTTTCTCTGGCAATACCATTAATCCATCAATACGCTCATTAACAAGCCACCATATTGAATTGTGATAAACAAAATAACCTACACGCTTTTTCTGTTCATCGGTGGTGCGTTCATTAGGCGCAATAAGGCGATTAACATGCCAAGGAAACAGTGATTGATTACTCCAAACCATTAAGCGGTGATCGTCGGGTCTGAAGCTACCGGCTTTACGTGATGAGTAGAGATTTAAAATCGGCAATTGCCCTTTATATGGGGTGTGACAATAAGGACAAACGGGCTGTGTTTTTCCTGAGAAAACATACCATTGCTGTTCACAGTCTTTATTTTGACAAGGCTGAACTAAATCTACCGTTTTGACTAAAGCGGTTTCCCATTCATCTGCGGTAGGGCGTTGCGAAGGATTGTGTAACCCTGTAATAAAAGCTCTTTCAAAAAGAGGCGTTAGGTATGGCCCCATAATCGTGTATGGGATTTTTTCAGGATCCGCCCAAGGAAGAGATGACGGTTTTACCTGATTCAATTTGACCGCATTGCTACGATCGGTTGGGTGCTCAATAAACAGTGCTTTTTCACCCATAGACAGTGTTTCATCACGCATTTCATCGTCAAGATCGTGAATTTTACCGCCACGTAATGGATGACGATAAAATAGATACATATAGATTAATACCGCAAGTGCGTGTCTATCGGTCGTAATGCTTGGTAAAATACGATTAGGATCTTCTTTCGGTAAATGACTAGTTTTTACCACTTCTGGCGCAATAAAGTCAGGAGTTCCCACAACATCAGGTGGGTATTTGCCGGGAACCACTAAACCGTCAATATCAATAACACAGGCATGACCTTGCTCAGGATCGATAAGGACGTTTTTATAGCTTAAATCACTATGGCATAAGCCTGCGGCATGCATTCGGCGCACGGCACGAGAGAGCAGTAAACAGACTTTCAGATAATTTAATAGATTACCTCTTTCGCGAGGATCGAGAAATTTATTTTGGTTGTTGGCACTTGCAAACCATTTACCTTCTTTTTCTCGGCCTTTTATTGCCAGAAAGTCGTTGTTTTTAGAACCATATTTAAAGAAAAAGTGGGATTGATAAGTCGGAATAACAATACCAATTTTGCCTTGATGTTCGACAACATCTGTTGGCCAGCAAAAGAGGTTTTTCCAATATTCTCCGCCACTTTGCTCAAAGATATTATGTCGATAAGAGCCTGTTATCATATCGATCCTATCTTTAGCTTGTGCATTCTGTTCTGTTTTATAGAAGGCAACAACATAGGTTCGGTCAGGGGAAAAATAGACATCTTTCATTGAGCCAGAGCCAATAATTTCATTGACGTACTGAACTGTTTTTCCACTTTGCGTTGTACAGGTAATGATCTCTGCCATGAAACTCACCCATTCTCTCTTTTATGATTACCAAGCCACAACCAGAGTGCGGTCATCGTGATTGCCTGCTGAAAAGAAATTCAGCCATTCAGCCAATGCTTTATCTGCATTTTCAGGAGAGGCTAAACAAGGCGATATTTCATCAATGAGTGCAGCCCATTTATTGGGATCTTGTAAGCCATTATCTGTTTCAAATACCGGATCAGATACCCCGTCAGTCATTAAAATAAGATGTGAAATTTCTTTCCACTTACCAATAATAATGCGTCGATTAAACTCAGCATCGTTGAGTGCACTGTCATCAAGAAAACGGGTTTGTCCTGCATATTCACCACTATCAGGAGTACCTAAAATGCGCACTTTTCCTGCTGGGCCATAAGCCGCAATAGCACCATCTCCCATCCAAAATGAGGCAGCAAATAACTCATCATTGATACGCAAAGAAACCGTGGCTAATAACGTAGTCGAAAAAGATTTTACCGGTTCATTAATATGAATGGCTTCATTTTTGAGGTTATTAATCGCTAATTGCGCTGCATTACGAAAGAGTTGGGCAAAGAAACTTCCTACTTGATTAATGGCATTATTGTCATTCCATTGATGGATGGCTTCAAGATGAGGTTTAAACGTTTCATTTCCCTTGCTTAACTGTGATTTTAAATAGTGGCTTACGGTATTGATAGCAATGCGTGAGCCTTCACGAGAATAGCGTGCACTACCCGCACCGTCTGCGACAATTAAAATATTCCACTGGCTTTGCTCATCGTGGTGAATATAAAAATCATCATCACGGAATGTACCTGCATGTTCATGAGAGCGACCGCGACGGCTGGCGCCTGCAATACGAATATCTTCTTCAAGAATAAGTTTGCTATCTATATGCGCTTTAGGATAAGGGCTGTCTGCGGGAGGCTCGTTGATTTGCCATAAGCTACGAGGATCAGGATTGATTATTAATAAGACGTCATTGTGATAGCGAGTGTTATTAACAGACCAATGGACAACCAATGTGAAATTGCCACTTTTTGTTGGCATACCTACTAAGCAACGACTTTCAGGATCAAAACTTATTCCAAGTGCTTCAGGAAAATTAACCGCTTCAATTTCAGCAACTTCGAGAGTATCTAGCTCGATATTGAGCATAGAGTTAAACGCGGTACCTACTTTGGCATTAGAAAGAGTAATTTTTGCTGTAGGGCGTTGAATAATCGGTTTTTCTATTGGCATTGGCGATGAGTGTGTTGGAATTTGTCCCGGTTTTAATAGGCTCTCTTCTGGTAATGATATTTCTTCAGAGGCTAAATCGCGGGCTGGTGGCAATAACAGAAGAATAGGTTGTGCTTTGTCTTGCGTTGTTATTTTTTCTGCTGTTTTTGCTTTGATTCTATCAATAATAAAATCAATATGTTGAGCGATTTTCGTATCTTCATACAGCGCAATAACCAACTCTTCATGTACCGGAATACGCTGTTGTGTCAGTGTGTCATCAATAATCAGTTTTGTGAGTAGGGCTTTTTTATCCATTAGCCTTTACCTCGTGTAACATCAAAGTCAGATTGATTGCTGTTATCCCCAAAGGTGATGTTGTTATCACACCAAGGGCAAATAACGGTTTCAGGGCCATTTACACAGAGCAATTTGCCACATTGGCAAACGGCAAAAGCAGTCGCATTACCACAATAAGGGCAACCTGGAGTGCCATGAAGTTCACTGGTATTAACTTGATATGCGGTGGCGCTGAGATCACTCCATGCAAAGTAATCTTCATTTAAGGTGTAGCAACCCGTTAAGTTAAAGCCATTAAGGTTAAGATTAAAATCCAGCCCTGAAGCTTTCATGGGAGGGCGTTCATATTTCATTAAATAAGGTGAGCGTGTGTGGCTACAACGGCCGACAAAAGTGACACAAGATTCATCATAAGCACGCGCGACATCATCTTTTGCAAGGCGAACAATATGCTCTGTTTGACTTAAAAGTGGTGGTGGCTCTTCGCCCACACTTCGGCTATGAGAAACCACTGACATCGTTATCCATTTAATAAAACGAGTAAAATCGCCTTCTTGTGTTTCGGTAAATAACAGTACATTTTCAGTTAATTGCGACAGCACATGTAAGTCTGCACTTAAGCCTAATCCAATCGCAATTAAGTTAACTTTGTTGGCGTAGTGATCTTTCCAGCGCTTGATCTCTTGTGCGTAATCATCGGTAGGCCTGCCATCTGTTAAAAGGTAAACGACAGGCTTCCAATCGCCTTTTTGCTCAAGCGTGGTTTTTCTTACTTGAGTGTCGATTTGGTGAGAAAGTTCTCGTAATGCACTGCCTAATGAAGTGCCTCCTCCTAATGGAAGTTGAGGTGGGTAAAAAGAGACGACTTCAGTGAGTGGAACAATCGTTTTTGCAACGCCAGCAAAGGCGATAATAGAAACATAAGCAGTTTCAAGGGCGTGTGGATCACGCCTTAGATCGCTAATAATAGTTGTCAGACCGTCATTCATCTTTTTTAGGTTTTCACCAATCATCGATTCTGAACAATCTAAAACAAAGAAAATGGGTAGCCTTCTCATTGTTGTACCTTATCACTTTATTGTGGCTGTTATGTATTGTGATGAATAAACCAAAGCCTGAATAAAATAAAAGCAAAGCCTTTTGAAGCGCTTTGCTTTTGCAGATCACAGTACCAGTTGGATTTCAGGAGGTGGTGGCGGTAGGGTATCTTTATCCGTATTCACGCCTGCACTTGAGCTGCCGGATGCAACACTGGCAGAAACCCATTTAAAGAAGCCAGAGAAGGCATTGGAGTCTAGCGTTTCTAAAGCCACTACTTGAGATGTGAGTTCTTTAAGGTGATCGTGTTTGGCTTTCGGGCCAACAGCACAAGCGATGATCGAACCAAATGAACGTTTTTTCACTTCTTTAATCGCTTCACCATAGGCGTAAGCATCAGAAGGTGTGCCATCGGTCATTAAAAAAACGAGAGGGCGCCAGTCACCTTTTTGGTCACCATCAGAGCGTTTAATATCACGATCGACACACTTGATTAGACACTCCAGTGCTGCCCCCGTAAAAGTACCGCCAGAGCTAGGTACAGTGATATCAGAGAATTGGAAATCCTCTAATGCGGTTAATGGGATAAATTCACGTGCTTCATTATCATAGGTAATGATGGAGATATGCACACTTTCTAATGCGTAAGGATCTTGTCTCAATGCATTAAGCATTGTTTGTATGCCAACGTTAACCGCATGAATAGATTCACCCCTCATTGATCCAGAAGTATCGATTAATAGGTAAACAGGGAGTCTTCTCATTAGGTGAAGTCCTTTAAGTAAGAAATGAAGCTATCTGAACTTGAAGGCTCGCCAATGGCGATAAGTTTCCAGCCATTTTCTTCTCTGACTAATTCAGCAAACAGCATTGAACGTTGGTTGTTGAAGGCTTCGCCTCCAGATAAATCAAAACGAGCCATTTCTACATTTTTGGCATCAACAGCGCGGATAAAGGCGTTTTGTACTTTACCGAAGTGTTGTTGTAGCTCTCGACCATTGTAAATCTGAACAATAAAGACAATTTTGGTAAATTTAGGATCAAGTGTGTTTAATTTCACGATGATCTGCTCATCGTCTCCATCGCCAGCACCAGTTCGGTTATCACCCGTTAACCAAATCTGTCCAGATTTGTGTTGTAAGCTATTAAAGAAAATAATATCGCCATTGACGAGAGAAGGTTGCCCGCCTTCAATTTGTCCCAAATCGTTAACTTTACCATTTTCGCCACATAAGAAGGCGATAACATCTAAATCGTATTCTTCGCTTTTTTTACCAAAAAGCCCACCAAGAAATCCGCGTTTTTCTTCGTTGATATCCCAGCCTAAACCGATAGTGACAGAGGAAAGGTCATATTCATTTTTCTTTAAACTAACACCTTGTCCTTTTTTTAAACTAACAGACATATTCATTCCTTTTTTATTTAAAGTACAACGTTAACCTCAGGAGGTGGCGGTGGTAAGTCATCAAGATCATTAATATCTTTCTTAGTTAAATCGACCTTTTGACTACCGACAGAAATACTGGCTGAAACCCACTTAAAGAATGACTTAATGGTGTTGGAGTCCGCAGTATCTAGCTGTAAGACAATTTCGGTGATATTTTTTAGCACATCAGTTTGTGCTGCTCGTCCTGCCGCACACGCAATAACAACACCCGTGCGTGCCGCTTTAAATTTCTCAACGCCTTTTTTCCAATCGTCTGTTGGGGCTCCATCTGTCATCACAAAAACTAATGGGCGCCAATCGCCTTTTGTTTCAGCCGTGGTTTTTTGTACTTCTTTTTCAATACGACTGGAAACTAAAGTAAGTGCTGAACCTAATGCAGTTGTTCCACTTGCGACTAAATCAGGTACTTTAAAATTAATTAAATCAGTGAGCGGTACAATCTGTTGTGCGGTTGAATCAAAGGTGATGATAGAAATATAAGCGGTTTCTAATGCGTAAGGATCCTGGCGTAGTGTTGATAAGAGCATTTCAACGCCATTTTTTACTGCTGCAATAGGTTCTCCATACATAGAACCTGATGTATCAAGTAAAAGGTAAACTGGCAATCTTCTCATGCATTTATCCTGTGAGTGAGATAGAAATAAGCGATTAATATACTAACCGACTCATGAAGGTGTTCAATTGAGATAATGCTTAGTTTAATTAAATTAGGGAAAAAACGCAGTGATGATTGTCCAATATTATTAATCTGAATAAAGATAGCATGAAAAGTAAAATAAAATAGTAATTAAGCTGTTTTTCACACTTAAATTGAGTGGTTGAGTGATTTAATTTTATTAAAGAGAATGTTTTTTATTGTGCTATCACAATAAGAACGGCTCTAAATGATTGACTTATAATGACTAAGTATAAGTACTTTTTTAATTAAAAATAATGAAAATTATGAAAAATTAACTAATTCAATCTGTTGGTATATTGGTAATTTCTATTTTTAACGTGTTCTAAAATAGAAGAAGAGTAAGAATTAATATATAAACTAAATTTGTTAAATAAGTTTTATATATATTTTTTTATTTTTATCATTTTATAAAAAATAACTTGATACCGAAGTATCAAGTTACTTTTTATTATCTATTTTTAATTCTTTTTTTCTTTTTCTTTCTCTGCTATTTCAGCAAGTGTTGATTGAATTAAATTTTCAATATAGTGATCAACTAATAATTCAACAGCTTCACTACGCGTGGAATTATTTAAATAAGATAATCTATCAATCTTACGTAATGCCGACATTTTTAATGAAAGTGAAACTGATTTTTTCTTATCTTTATCGAGATAAACTCGACTTGTCATTCCATTATGACGAAGATCTTCACTGGCAGATAATGCCTCACGCATACGGCGTAATGCTTTGCTATCGAGTTGACCTCGTTCAGTCATTTGATATGCGCGAGAAGCTTTGCTGTACTTTATTTCAGCGCCATAAGAATCTCTTATCTCTTTTAAAACGCGCGTTAACGTAGGCTCTGAGCATTCAAGAGCAGAAATAATCTTAATGGTTGGAACCTTTTTTCCAGAGCTTAAAAGGGTTGCCAGTGTAAAGACTCTGACCTGACGAGTGCTTAATTGCATGCTTAGTTACCACTTATTCTGTCATTCGTGTGTTAAAATATTTAGCAATAATTTCTATTATTCTTGTTCTGTATTTACAAGGATAAATAAAATAAGCTTCCTATTAAATGTAGTATAAATTAATAATTGAAATAAAAAAAATACACTTTTTTAAATAAAAAATTCGCGTTATTTTTATAAGTTCTAGTTAAAGATAACATGCTTTAACTAGAAACTTATAAATCGAAATCAATATAAGATAATTATTTTATCTCATAGAGATTGCCGTCGGTTATAGAGTATTTTATGTTGCGTTAAAACGTTGAGCATTATTTTGTTGGTTAGGAATAATGCCATAAATTTTAGCTCGAGTTAAAATACTCAATGCCCAACGACGATGTGTTGCAGGTTCACACATTGCACCTTGTGATTTAAAGACGGCTTGTGTTGAATTTAAAATACGCAACGCATCTGAATGATCAGATTGAGACACCATGAGCGCTTGTTCAATTTTATGAATTTGCTTTGGATGGATTGCCGTTTTACCAACAAGGCCATTGGCAATATCAAGCGCCAGTTCTTTATCCATAATGTGGTGATCATCAATATGCTCACAAACAGGCGCAGTAAGGGCGAACTGGCGAGCACCAAAGACAGCAACCAACATTTTTATCACGTAACCCATTGGGCCATCATAAAGTGTTAATTGACGATTACGTCTAAGAGAAATGACATTCATTAAGTCATTACCACCAATACGTAATGCAATAATTCTGTTATGGCAAGGGTGAGTTAATAGGTAGTTTGCAAGCTCTGTCATTTGAATAACATCAAACACTTCTTCTGTTTCAAGTGTTGGCATCATGCATAAATGCGTATTTTCAATAATATTCCACCAAACTGGCAGAGAAGCTTGCGTGAACTTAGGCAAAACAAGACCATCGATGGCACTGACATCAAGGTTTTCAGTGATCCATTGACCCATTTCAGTGTGGCGAGGGCGAATAAACAGTAGTGGCCAATGGCTACAATCACTGTTTTTTTTGTGTTCTGCTAAGGTATTTAATAACGCAGCCAAATTTTCTAACGCAACAGGAATATCGGCATCACTCACGGCATCTTCTAAACAAATAATTAAAGAGCGTAACCCTTCAATTTTCTGGTTGATAATCGTTGTTGCGATATCTGTTCGTGTTGCAGGCATATAAAGCGTTGCCCCTAAATTCCACGGGGATAATCGTTCAATCATTATTTCACCTTTTTAATGATAGTCACTGCACGATATTGACCAAGCGCTTGCCCCGCTTCAATAACAGCAATATTTTTTTCCTGCGCAAGATAAACCAGTAACGCAACATCAGGATCGGTTATTTCTCTTACAAGAACATGGTCAGGTACACGGCGTAAAACAGCGCGTGTGGCTTCAGCAATACCGGGTTTTATACGATTGATATTTGAAATATCATATTTGTTTGCAAGTGAACTAACGACGTTTTCGCTCAGCTTTTTTAAGTCTGATTGTTGTTCTTTAAATGTGGCGAGTGGGATATCGTTGTCAATTAATGTATCAACGACTTTTCCAACAGTATCAACAAGGTAACGACTGCATTCATACTGTTTTAAATGTTGGCAATCCACAAAACCGTGAAAGCCTTTTTCAGTCCAAATTGAACGTGAAATTAATCCTGAAACAGGGGCTCCCATGATCCCAAAGGGGATAAGCCAATCTTCATCGCTGGCACTTAACCATGCACAGCCACAAGGATCAGCAAGGACGACAAGGCGAGGTTGAGCTGGATAATCTTTTCGTCCTGATAATGAACGAATAAGTTCACCTGTAATAGCGCCTTTTCCTGTCCATCCATCAACAAAAACAATACCTTCTGTACCGTGGCGTTGTTCTATCCATGAAAGTGCTTCGCTATCAATGCCTCTATCTCGAATAATACTAATACCGTAGTGATAAGAGGTTTTTCCCATTTTACGCAATGTTTGTTGCAACATGACGCCTAAAGGAACACCTGCACGAACCAGGCTTGTTAGGATTATTGGGGTATCACCAAAGCGTTCAATCAGTGATTTAGCCAACATTATGACTTCAGTTGCTAAGCGTGTAGAACCTGTTTCTAGCGCTTTTTCAAAGAGGTCTAAATGCCATGTTGTTGGCTCAGGCTCTTGACTTAGCATGTCAGAATAGTGGCGTTTACCCGACTGTATCAGCTCTTCTTTTAACTCAACGGGCGTCATTTCGATATTCACCGGTTGAAGTAGGAAATCGACATCTCCTGATACATAAGAGCCAGAAAATGGCTTATGATCCATCATGTTTATTCTCCAAAAATTTTTGTGTTAATCGCATCTGCAAATTGGCTTTGACGAGGAAGCCCATACCAACTGCATAATTTCATAAAGCGATGATCACTAAGGCTGTCGCCAAGTCCAATCACTGGGAAAACACCTCGCTCAGCTTTTAATTTATTGAGCAAATAGGTGACAGCTTTACCTTTTTCGATAGGCTCTGGTAACCAAGCAATATTGTTACTGTTGCGATGAATATAAAAACCGTCGGTTGAAAATGTTTTTTCTATTTCATCACCTATGGCGTATAGCTCGTCTAAGCGAGTGCTATCGTTATGCTTCATGACTAAATAAATAGGCAAATCATTATATTCATAGTTAATACGTGCCCAACCATCAATATTTCGCTGCGCCATTAATTGCGTGATTGATTGTTGTAGCGTCAACAAACGCTGTGTATAGGGCGCTAAGCTTTGAGTGATATGATTTTGCCATTGTGCATCTGCATTACCTTCAGGCGTTAAGATCACCGCACCATGTGTGGTGATCGCCCAAGAATGAAACGCAATGGTGACTCGGCTAATTTCTTCCGTTCCGCGCGCAGTAACTGGGATTAAATCTGCGTGCTCTAACATCCAATCGACAAGCATGGCTTGCTCTTGAGTCATAAAGCTACGAGGTTCTAAGCTTCTGTCGAGTGCACCAGTTTTATAGGGTTCTAGCGCTAACTCATCGATCATTTTACGACGTGTTTGAAATAAGGTGTCGTCGAGATCAGTTAAAATAACAGGCTTAGTCATAACTGATTACCTCAACAATAGGGGCAACTTTATTGAGAGCTTCAATCAGTTGCTGATCAATACTTTCGGCTGGTGTTTCACAACAAAGCAAAATACGATCAAATTGTTGATGAGCCACGTTATAGACGAAGTTAGGAATACCTAAACCATAATTATCAGTAAATGTAATCGCTGATTGAATGGCAAAATTGGTTGAAATAGGTGAACGGGTTGTCGAGCTATATTTTACGATAGCACCTTGTTTTTCAAGACGTTCAGCGAGTAAGAACGGTTCCCAGACAAATTCTCCTGATCCTAAAACAAGGATCTTTTCACCCAAAGAAGAATTGATGGATAAGCCTAGATCACTTGCCGGCGTTGTCATTCCTAATCGACCCCAGCTCTGTTTACCGGTGATCGCAACTTGCCCTGATGCAGTAATATTAACATTAGGCATAACAGGTAAAGGCGCGTTTGGATCAGCATCCCATTGCCATTTCCCTTGAACTAAAGCGAGAGTCTTTATCGGTAATGGGGAGCGCTCAGCAATAGAATCACCACTCCAATCAGTTAAGGTTACAGCGATAACCTGCTCAATATGGGTTAATCCACCTTCTTCACGCAGTGCTGAAAGCAGGTTAATAAAGGTATTACCCGTAGTGGCTTCATCATCAATTAATACAACAGTTTTTGCTTGTTGTACCCACTGGCGTTGCTCTGCTGTTTTAGGCAAATAGAGTAAGTGATCTGTCGCGTGGCTGTGATTTTCTTTAAACTCACACAGTAATTCACCCTGAGCAACAGGATGGCGTGTTGATGTTAAATAAATAGCTTGTTGATAGCGATTTCTCACTTCATCAAAAACGCCAGCACCTAAACCGACTGCGGTTTCTGCCATACCAATAAACAGGACGGGGCCTTCAAGTGAGTCAGGAAATTGGCAGGCAAGTTTTTGATAGATTTCACGCATTTTTTTCGGTGAAACAGGAATATGACGCCCCAATACTTTACTGACAAATAAAAATGCACGCTTAGGATTGCGTCTTTCTGCAATATCAAATAATTCATCAAGTAACTCAATAGGGCAATTTGGCGTCACACTTAATGTGCCACAAGAAAGAGGCCGACGATAAACGGATGAGTCACTCATACTATTTTTCATTATTAATTATTATCCGTACTGATTAAGTTTGTTAACGTTGAATTGAAAACAATAGAATCGGTGATTGAGCGTATTTTTGTTGGTGTAAAATGGTTATTTTGGGCTTGAGCCTCTTCAATACTCATTAATCCTAATTGGCGTAAAGCAAAAATACCTGCAAGGTTAATTCCACAATGTTGGGTATAACCAATACCACCAGAAGGGCGCATATTAATTTCAAGTAAGAGCGGGCGACCTTGATGATTATTTCGAGTCTGTACATTCACAAGTCCATCGGCTTTCATCGCTGTTGCGCATGCTTTACCTAATTCATAAGCCTCGCCTGAAATTTCTAAATGCTGTATTGCACCCTCTTTGCGTCGAGCAACAGCGGCAATAACATTACCTTGCTCAACCACCATATCCACAGAGTATTCTGGACCCGGTAAATAAGGCATTAAGACTAAAGGTTCAAAACACTCAACCGCTTTTAATGCATCAAGATATTGTTGAGGATTGACTTGGCGATTTTCTGGGTGATTAAACAGTGTCATCGGCGAAACTTGATTCTCAAAACGCCAAAAACCCATGCCATAAATCCCTTTTACGGGTTTGATGCATAAAGGAATTTCACCAAAAGGAGGCTCTTTGATATGCGCTTCTAATTCATTGATCGATTCAATATAAATAGAAGGTACTGCGGGAAGTCCACATTGTTCCATTGCTTGTGCAAAGGCGACTTTATTATCAGCTAACTGAAGCTGTTCAAGTTGTGTGGCTCCGGTTGTTAATTTTACCCCTAACGACTCAATTTCTTGGCGGTGTAATTCAAACCATGCGCTATTGCGACCCGTGTGAATGACACTGACTTGGTACTGTTTTACAACATCAGCGATAAATTTTAAGCGTAATGTCTCTTCAAGAGGTTCATAAAAAGCCCCATCAGCAAGCGATAAAATCTCATTTCGAGTATGACGATGAGACGCAAGCACAAAGATCTCTTGGCGTTGCTGTTTTGCAAAGTCTTTAACACTTTGAATTATATCGCGTTGTGATGATAAACCTTCCATGAACCAAATTGTGTTATTCATTACTCTGTATACCGTGAAATAAAAGTGTAGGGTTCGATGCCTATAATCATGAAGATTTCGAAGAACTGTGTCAATCATAATATGATTTATTTGAGTTAATTTTAAAATCGAGTGATTGATTACGTTATTATTATGATTTTCTTGTGTTTTTAACATTTAATTACAATAAAAATATCATTAATATCAATAAATTGACAAAACTTTAAGTTTGAATAAGAAAAATAGTCTTGCTCATGTACTTAATCATGATATGATGATTTTCATGATATGGATTTAATCACAAATGGCGTTATTGTTTCACTCTACCTCTGAAGGAATTTAATTATGGTTTCATTAAGCAAGAATCAAACAGTTTCTCTCAGTAAACAAGCACCTACACTGAGCCATTTAATGTTTGGTTTGGGCTGGGATCCGATTAAGAAAAAAGGATTATTAGGTGGTCTTTTTGGTGGTGGTGGTTCTATTGATTTAGATGCAAGTTGCGTATTGCTTGACGCAAGTGGCAATCAAATCGATACCATTTGGTTTAGAAAATTAAAATCAAGTTGTCAGTCAGTTATTCACTCTGGTGATAACTTAACAGGTGATGGTGATGGCGATGATGAAACAATTTTCGTTGATTTAGATCGTTTACCGACAAATGTTGAATATTTGGTATTCACAGTAAACAGTTTCCGTGGACAAACATTTAATGAAGTTGAAAACGCATTCTGCCGTGTTGTTGATAAAACAACTAACAAAGAGTTGGTGCGTTATACCTTAACAGAGCAAGGTTCTCATACAGGTATCGTGATTGCTTCTTTGCAACGTAATCATGGTCAATGGGATTTCACTGCGTTTGGTGCGCCTTGTAAAGGCCGTGTTATCAACGACATGATGCCTGATATTGTGGCTACGGTGGTGCGATAAATGAATATGACTCCAGGTGGGAACTTACCTGTTCCTAATCAAACATTAATCGTTAGAATTCAATCAGGTGCGCCTGTTGATGTTTCTGCTTTTAGACTTTATGCGTCAGGTAAAGTGAATGGCGACACCGATATGGTGTTTTATGGGCAAACTGCGAGTGATGATCGTACTGTTATTTATGCCACGGCAGGTAACAGCACATCATTTACCGTAGATTTAACCCGTTTACGTCCAGATGTTGAAAGAATTGCGTTTACGGCAACCTGTGATGGTCAGCAAACAATTGCAAATTTACAAAGATTGTCGATTCAAGTTGACGCTAATAACGAAGTTGTAGCGAACGGTAATGTTGATATTAACGGTCGTCCAGAAGCGGCATTAATTTTAGGTGAATTGTATCGTCGTAATGGTAGTTGGAAGTTCCGTTTTATTGCTCAAGGATTTAACGGCGGCTTAAAACCACTCGCTGAACATTTTGGTGTTGATATTGCAGATCCTGCGCCAACGCCAACGCCAACGCCAGCACCGAAACCAGCTCCAGCGCCAAGTTCGGTGAACTTAAGTAAGGTCTCTTTAACCAAAGAGAAACCGGCAATCAGCCTCACGAAGAAAGATGACTTCGGTAAAATTCGAATCAACCTTGATTGGCATCGTGAAAGCAAAAGTGGGGGTTCTGGGTTATTAGGTGGATTGTTTGGTGGTAATAAAGGTATCGACTTAGATATCGGTGCATTCGTTGAACTTCAACAAGGGCATAAGTCTGTTATTCAGGCATTAGGAAACGGATTTGGCGATTTTAATCGTATTCCTTATGTTGAATTACAAGGCGATGATCGCACAGGCGATGTTGCTGGTGGTGAATGGATCTTTGTGAATGGACGTGAATGGAAAAATATCAAGCAAGTGCTGATTTTCGCGTTTATTTATGAAGGTGTGCCGAATTGGAGCAAGACGGATGGCGTGGTTACTATTCATGTGCCAGATCAACCACCTATCGAAACACGCTTAACTGATGGTAATAATGGTCGCGGCATGTGTGCTATTGCCCGACTTGTTAATGAGAACGGATCAATAAAAGTTGAACGTCTCAATGAGTTTTTTAAAGGCCACCGTGATATGGATAATGCGTACGGGTGGGGATTTCGCTGGACAGCGGGCTCTAAGTGATCAAGTTGATATAAGGAAAAATAACATGAGTTTTTTTAACAAATTAAAAGAAGGTTTTAATACAGGCCGTTCTGAGTTAGCCAAGCAAGTTGGTCGCTTTAAAAATAAAAAATTTATGCAAGGTACTGTTGCGATTTGTGCACGTATCGCCATTGCTAGTGACGGTGTAAGTTCTGAAGAAAAACAGAAGATGCTTGGTTTTTTAAAAGCATCGGATGAACTTAAAGTATTTGATACTTCTGAAGTTATCGAATTCTTTAATAAGCTAATCCTGAGTTTCGAGTTTGATACCGAAGTCGGTAAAGGCGAAACCATGAAGTATATTCTGGCAATGAAAGATCAGCCAGAAGCTGCGCAATTAGCTATTCGTGTCGGTATTGCTGTTGCGAAAAGTGATGGTGATTTTGACAATGATGAAAAAGAAGCGGTGCGTGCTATTGCCATTGCATTAGGCTTTGAGCCCGCAGAATTTGGTTTGTAATTAATTTATAGGGAACCGTTTAGGAATTATTATGGTATCCACACATATTGGTTTTCCGACAGAAACTGTCATTGTCTTTGTAGTACTTGCGATTGGCGCTATTTTTATCGACTTATTTATGCATCGTGCAGATAAGCCGATAACGTTAAAGAATGCCATATTTTGGTCTATATTCTGGGTTGCCATTGCAATGGCATTTGCAGGATTCCTTTATATTCATCATGGTGCAGAAGTTGCGAGCTTATTCGTAACAGGTTATGCCTTAGAGAAAGTGCTTTCCGTTGATAACTTGTTTGTCATGATGGCGATTTTCTCTTGGTTTGCTGTACCTGACCGCTTCCGTCACCGCGTTCTTTATTGGGGTATCATCGGGGCTATCGTTTTCCGTGGGATCTTTGTTGCCATCGGTACAGGACTGTTAAGTTTAGGACCATATGTTGAGATTGTATTTGCCTTAATCGTTGCTTGGACGGCAGTTATGATGCTGAAAAGCGGTGATGATAGTGAAGAGATTGAAGACTATTCACAACATCTTGCTTATCGCTTAGTTAAACGATTTTTCCCTATATGGCCAAAAATCACAGGGCACGCTTTCGTATTAACACAAAAAGAAGTCGATGCTGAACTAGCAAAACCAGAAAACAAAGAAATTACTATCGGTCGTGGTACAAAAGCGGCGTTATATGCAACACCACTTATGCTGTGTGTGGCGGTTGTAGAGCTTTCCGATGTGATGTTTGCTTTCGACTCGGTTCCCGCTATTATCGCAGTAAGCCGTGAACCCCTTATTGTTTATAGTGCAATGATGTTCGCAATCTTAGGCTTACGTACGCTTTACTTCGTGTTAGAAGCGTTAAAACAGTATCTGGTTTACCTTGAAAAAGCGGTTATTGTGTTGTTGTTCTTTATTGCTGCAAAACTGGGTTTAAATGCAACAGATCATATCTGGCAACATGGATACAGCATCTCCGCGACAACTAGCCTATTTGTTGTGCTAGGTGTTCTTGCTCTGGGTATTATCGCAAGTTTTGTATTCCCAGAGAAAAAAGATGATGAAGGTAAGACAAATTAATAAATATTCTTGAGAAATCAGAATATTAAAAACAAAACTAAAGAGGTTATAAAATGAGCGTTTCTCTTTCTAAAGGTGGTAATGTCTCTCTGAGCAAAGCAGCCCCAACGATGAAAAACGTCCTTGTCGGACTTGGTTGGGATGCCCGTTCTACAGATGGTCAAGATTTTGACTTAGATGCGTCTGTATTTCTGTTAGCTGCAAATGGAAAAGTGCGTAGCGATGCCGATTTCATTTTTTATAATAACTTAAGATCTGCTGATGGTTCTGTTGTTCACACTGGTGACAACCGTACCGGTGAAGGCGATGGTGATGATGAAGCGCTGAAAATCAAATTAGACATGATCCCGAATGATGTCGATAAGGTTATCTTCGTTGTGACTATCCATGATGCGCAAGCTCGTCGCCAAAGCTTTGGCCAAGTATCAGGTGCATTTATTCGTTTAGTTAATGATGACAACCAAATTGAAGTTGCTCGTTATGACTTAACTGAAGATGCATCAACAGAAACCGCAATGTTATTTGGTGAACTATATCGCCATAACGCGGAGTGGAAATTCCGTGCTGTTGGTCAAGGTTATGCAGGTGGTTTGGGTTCAGTTTGTGCTCAATACGGTATTAATGCCTCTTGATAGCCGATTTGTAAGACACTAAACGCTGGCAGTCATAAGATGTGATTGCCAGTTTATTCAATAAAGTAGGAGCTTTGATATGGCAGTTTCCCTCGTTAAAGGTGGTAATGTTTCTCTGACTAAAGAAGCACCAACAATGTCGGTTGCTATGGTTGGTCTAGGATGGGATGCCCGCGTGACTGATGGCGCAGAGTTCGATTTAGATGCGTCAGTGTTCATGGTAGGTGAAGATGGAAAAGTACTTTCAGACGCAAGTTTTATCTTCTTTAATAACAAATTGAGTCAATGCGGAAGCGTTGAACACCAAGGAGATAACCGTACTGGGGAAGGCGATGGTGATGATGAGCAAGTAAAAATCACCCTATCAAAAGTCCCTGCTGAAGTGAAAAAACTGGTATTCGCAGTTACTATTTATGATGCAGAAAACCGTAAACAAAACTTTGGTATGGTCAGCAACAGTTTTATGCGCGTTTATAACAACGACAATAATACTGAAATTGCACGTTTTGATCTTTCTGAAGATGCATCAACAGAAACCGCAATGATCTTTGGTGAGTTATATCGCCACGGTGCAGAGTGGAAATTCAAAGCAGTTGGTCAAGGTTTTGCGGGTGGTTTAGGTGCGTTAGCAGCACAACACGGCGTAAATATCTAATGCTTTATTTAGCCCTCGCTTTAGCGGGGGCTATTTGTTTGTATCGATAAACAAAGAGTCAGCGATTAAGACTCTTTTTTTACGGTCACTTTAATCGGTGAATTTTTAGATTTACGACGACCAGTATGAAAGTGACGCCAATGAGGATCTTGCGCTGCAAAAAGCAATTCATGATCACCACGAGAATCTCCCCACGCCCTTAAATGGTATTGTGTTAAGTCCCCATATACTGCTTCTAATCGTTTTATTTTTTCACCACAACGACAGTTATTACCAATAATTTTACCAGTCAACTTTCCATCAACAACTTCAAGCGTTGTTCCTATTAGTTTAATGCCTAAGCGCTTGGCAAAAGGTTGTAATACCATAGCAGGTGATGCAGAACAAATGGTCACTTCAGCATTGCTATTCACTTCTTCTGCAACAGCGAATAAGCCAGCAGGGCGCATCAATTTAGTCCAGTAAAGTTTGCAAAATTCTTCTGCTTTTTCTTTTAACCATTGTTCATCAATATTGGTTAGAAAGGTTTTGATAAGCACTTCTTTTAGTTCATCACGCGTGAGCTTGCGTCTAAAGCAACGTAATGTCGGTAATACCATTTTAATTAAACGGCGTGAGAATTTACGTTTACCAAAGGCGAATTTTAGAAAAGGAATAAAACTGTCGTGATAGGTTAATGTGCCATCAAAATCAAACACTGATAACGTTTTTACGGTGTTTTTCGCGTTTTCAAATTGGGGTTGCATACAGGGTAAGGCTCCGTAAATCATCAGAGTTTGAAAAATATATTTTACTTATTATATCATTGTTCTAAAAATGAGATAGAGGTAGCCTTATTTATTGATAAATAATGATTTTTCTCATTTATAACGAGAAGTAGAGTAATGAGCCATAAAAAATACCTCTTAGTGATTTAGGCTAAGAGGTGTGATTTTAGGCTGTTGGCAAACAGAATAAGGGATTAATAATATTCAATCATAAAGGTTGCAGCACCATTGGCGGAACCTGCGGATAAGCGGTCATCAACACGAATATAACGTGCGCGCATTGGGATACTAACTGTTCCTGCTTTTTCAGTAACAGGTTGTGCAAAGGTAGCTGGCGTATTAAATTTAACAAAATCTTCACCAGTTGCTCCAAAAGCAAGTTGGATCCCTACGCCTTTAGCCGCACCCGGTACATCATTTACTTTAAAAGTACCCGGATATTCAGGAATAGTTGGGTTAACCGGTTTTATGGTGACTTTGATCTCGTTTGGATCGCGTTCAGGGAATGTTTGGCCCACTTCACTTGTGTATACATTTCCCTTACCTCCTGAATAATAACCCCTAAATGCAGGACAATTGGTTAATATAATATCGGAGTTTATCCATTTAGTTGAACTGCCTTTGGCGGGAAGAGTGGCTGTTTCATGCGAACCAAGTTCTACGGTGTAATCTTGAGTCTTACAACTTGAAGATGTCACAGTGATAGAGCCCGTCACATCTATATATGAATTTACCATAGGAAATTCTGGTGCATCAATTTTATCTTTATCAGGAAAATTCACATCAAGTTGCATGTGTGCAATATTGGTTAGATCAAAACTACCCGGTTGAATCGGGCCAATTTTTATTATTGAATAATGTAATATTGGTGTGGCAAAATACCGAACCGATATCGTATTTTTATCAAGTACTCGCTGCCCTTCCCAAGATAACTTAGGAATACCGAGTGGTAATGTATTTTCTTTATTTTGGTTTGCATAAAATACAATACCTAATCCTGGATTATTTGTTCTAAAAACATTAGAGGGAATACCTGCACTTATTACCGGTGTTCCAGAAGTGCTTAGTAATTTCAACTCCTGTCTTTCCATAAAATGGATTACTTTATTTGGATCCTTTGAAAAATCGCTAACACACTGATAATTTGTTGGTCTGTCGTTATAATCTATTTGTCCCTGATAAACAACAGAACCTATTGGCATATTAGGTCCGACAAAAATAGCTCCATTTATTGTCATTGACCGAGTAAATTGAGAGCCAATCATTGTACATGTCACATCTGATTTAGCCATTACTTCCGCAACAGGAAAAAGTAGAAGCATTAAGGCTAATGAATTTTTAATAATCGGCTTCATACTTTATTCTCCACATACACTAGTAAGTTGAACAAAACTACTTTGATTATCTTTATCTGGTGCTGGGGCACTATAATTAATAGTACATTGCTGTATTTCACCTGGTCCCCATTTCACGGTTAAGCGACCTGACGTTTTTTCAACTCGGGCGTAGAGAAGTCCTCCCTGACCTATACTACCCACTTCATTGTTCTGTTCATCGTAAGCGACACTACCAAATGGAATAGCACCATTATTACGTTGGATTGTAATTAATAGAGGGATACCTGCATTAGTTTTAAACTCCACTTTAGTGATCGCACCTTCAAACGGTGCAACGCGCGCTTGCGTATTTTGTAGCTCGATATTATTTGACATTCCTTTCGGGTTAATCGTGATGTCATTCATTTGATATGGGGTTAAATAAGGCACAGCAGCATGACCAAATCCATCTATTTCAATGCCTGGATAGCCACTGACTTTAGCACCTTTAGCACCATCTGCTTCAACCACGGCAAAGGTATTGCCTTGATAAGGGGTTGCAACCACGCCACCAGACCAACCAATTAATGAACCACTAGCACCGATCGAACCATTTTGATAATGCTCACCTAAACCATAGTTAGCTGTTAAGTTGGTATAATTAGTTTTTGCACTACCATTCAAGGTCATGCTAGATCCAACACCATGGTTTGTGTTCATTGCTGTTATACCGTAGTTATAACGATTATTTTCACCAGCAGATCCAGAGATCCCGATACGCTCACCTACATCTCCTCGACCATTACGTGTTAAGGCAGCGGTTAAGGTCGGCATATGATCAACACTTAAATCATAGAGTGGTAAAATAAAGTTCAATTCAAACGATGTCTCCTTTTTACCATCGGCATTACGTGCTTGACCGACATTTAAGCCATAAGAGAGACGTTTCCAGCGGTTGTTGTAACCCATTTGGTATTGCAAGTCGGTTGTGTCATTATTCCAGTAGTTTTGTGTAAATCCACTGACATAGAATGTTCCCCAACCTTCGGGTAAACCTTGATCAATCGTGACATTAAAGCGGCTTTTGGGACGCCAAATATTGTTGATACTGCGCCCATAGCGTTCTTCATTAATAGCTTGAACGGCAGAGCTATAATCATAGAATTTTTCGGTATTAAATTTATAGGCAGCAATCGTCAGGTTACTATTAGTATCTTGAATAAATTTGCTATAACTGATTTGATAACTTTGTCCGCTATTCACTTTTGACGATGTTGTATTTAAGTGCAAACGTGCTTGAGTGATGTCAGCAGAAAATGCGCCTAATGGCGTGCTTAATGCAAAACCAGCTTGAAGTGCGTAATAATCTGCACCGGTACTCTGTATACCCGCATAACCCGTTATCAGATTAGTTAATCCGCGACGATAAGTGGCTTGATATAACGTTGGGTCATAGTCAACAGACGATGAGTTTAAATGGCCAGCGGCTACCGTATAGTTATGTTGCCCAGGACGTAATAACTGCACAACAGAAGCGTAATAGACTTTAAAGTTTTGTTGTGACCCATCCGATTCTTGAATGGTGACATCTAAGTTACCACCATATCCTGATGGATAAAGGTCATCAATTTCAAATGGACCTGGCGGTACGGCAATTTCATGGATCACTCGCCCATCTTGGCGAATAATGACTCGGGCATTGGATTTTGCGACACCACGAATAGTCGGCGCAAAGCCACGCTGTGAGTCAGGTAACATTTTCTCATCACTAAAGAGTTGGATACCTCTTAATGGTTGAGAATCAAATAGTTGTCCTGTCGTAAGAACATCACCAACTTGAACGACACCTTTTATTGTAGTGATAATACGTTGTAGATAATTATAAGTTGATGTGTAGTCATGGCCATTTTGTTCATTCCATGAATAATTACCAGTGTGATGGAAACTCCATGTACCTAAATTTAGGTTACTATTAACACCAACGAATGCTGATTTGTAATTTGTTCCGTTGTTACGAGACATAAAATAGTTTGCGTTATAGCTTACTAACAACGCATTTATACCTCGTTCCCAGAGTGAAGGACTTACATACCCACGGGGCTTATAACCAACAAGAGCTTGTGGTGTGTTGATCGTTAAACGTTGAACTGAGTGGTCATAGCTTACGTCAGTTGAGGGCACAAAATCGGTTAGTGCAATGCATTCATGTAGCTCTAACGCACTTTTTAATAGCGGTGTTATTTTGTCACTTTTAAACCCTATTAATCCAATGATATCTTTAGTTAAACAAGGCGATACTTGGCCATTTGCCATATCTTTAAAGGTGACTGGTGTTCTTGTCATAAATTGGCTGTTGACATAGATTTCAACATTCCATGTACCCGGCAAGAAAGTATTTTCTTTATCAAAGCGACTGATATCAATCTCACCTTGAGATGTATTCATAAAAATAGGATTAAATGAGAGTGAGTTATTTCCATTTGTATGAGAAGACTCACTATTCTCTGTTGATGAGGCAGTATTATTTTGTAATAAAGGTGACGTATTGGTCGATAATACAGGAGTGCCATTAGGTAACCATTTATTATTTTCGATCTCTGTTATATTTTCTGCATAGGTATAGGGTGCGATTAGAAAAAAAGTCGCACCAGCAGATATTATAATAGTTTTTAAAATATAACTGCTCATTTGAGTATTCCCGTATATTTTATGAAGTCACTGGAGAATTAAATTTTTGATTCAACTATCTTCATTGCGCCCCAATCGTTTACATATCGATAAACGATTTTATTTCCCGTATTTGCAGATATCCCATTGGGTATAGCAAAGTCATGGCTACCTAATGGAGGAACTAATTCACCATCAATAGGTTGTTTATCATTTCCATTAAGAGAAATAGAAACTAAAGAAACATAATAAGGGGCATTATTGATGACTTTTAAAGTATTACCTGAAACTGAAAATTGAAGACCTTCCGCAGCATTAATTGCCCCTATTTTATCTTTTAGTACATCAGGGCGATAAAATAGTTTTATTCTTGAACGATAAGCAATTTGTAATTTATTATCTATTTCCGTATTTGCGTTAGGTGGTATTTCTAATACATTTAACCAATAAATAGATTCTTTATCTTTAGGTAATGTTGTAGCGCCCGTAAAACTAATTCTTAATGATTGTGATTTTTCTGGCTCAATGCGAAATATAGGGGGAGTTAATACAAAAGGGACTTGAATATTTTCAGGTTTTGCATCAACGTCACCAGTATCAATCCAGTTTTGAATTAAAACAGGAACTTTCCCTTCATTACTAATTTTGACTGTGACTTCTTTTTCATTTTCATTATAAATAACACGAGTTCCGCTAATAACAACACCAGCGTTTACCCATGTGGAAATGATTAATAATAAACTAAAAAAAAAGCTTTTAATTAATTTAGGGGCTATCATATTTATCTTTATTCCATTAATAAAAAGCAAACAGAGAGGAGAAACTCCCCTCTGTTTATTTCGATTATTTATATTGCAGAGTATAAACAACGCTACTTGTTACTTTACCAGCCTCTGTTTTACCAATTGCGTAGTATTCTACAGCGTATGGTAAGGTGGCTTTATCATTAGTAATTGTATAATAAGTAGTATCATTTACTTGAGATGTGTTACCTACTTTAATTGCGTTAAAGTTAGCTCCATCTAACAGTTGTAACTGGACTAATTTTGCACCAGTTGCAGCAACATCCATATTTTTCAAACGACCAGTCGCTTGGTCCACTGTTGCACCAGTTTCAAAGAATGCAGAAACAGTGTTATGACCTGCCACACCTATTTTACAATCAGAAAGGTTCATATTAAATGCAGTACGGCCAGTCACTTCACCTGCATTTTGTAAAACGTTAGTACTAACTGTTGGTAGAGTAATGGTTGCATCAGGGCCTTGACCTTCAATGTCAACTTTACAAGTAGTATCAGTTAATTCACCATTAAAAGTAATCGTACCAGTATTATCAGCAGCAATTGCATTACCAGCCATTAGACCAAATGCCATTGCTAAAGATGCACCAATGATAGATTTTTTCATTCTAAATTCCTTCGTTTTATATTAGATGACTACGTTTTAATAAATAGCTAAACATTATAAATAATATTTAGTAATTTATTTTTTTGACTAGCTATTAGTGTAAAAATAAATAAAAGCCATCCATGGCGAATAAAAACGCTTAATAAGCGCTTTTTATTTTCCTAATAATTATCTATTAATGCGAAATAATAGTTTTGTCGGTTGTTAACATCCCTAACTTCATAAAGCTAATAGCTCATGAAAATAAAACATAATTAAATATTTTATTTTCATGGTTAATTGCTTATAGTGATGTTACATAATTTTGTTAAATGTTTGTTTTTAATTTAGCTGGCTAATAGTAGTGTCACTAAATTTATAGTCTCTTTTTTTTGATTGTGTATTTGGCACCTTTTCGTTATAGGTACTTATTACTTCACGATTCAAATCATCCCATGATTTATCAAAAATAATAAGTAGCTTATTTATTAAACTAAGTGACATACTATTTTTGCCATTTTCATAACGAGATATTTGTTGTTGGCTAACAGAAATTATTTTTGCCAGCTCACGACCTGATAATTTCTTCTCTTTTCTAGCTTTCTTAAAAAAAAAGCCTACTTTTGTGTCTAGATCGTTCATAAATTAATTCCAATAACATGAGGTCTAATATTTAGAAGTTATCACATATTAAAATTAGCCATTTCGGTTTGAATAACTATATTACACATAAATAAGTGCGTAAAAATGGTTTACCCTATGCGATATCATTATGTAATAGGCAATACCTATCAAGAGAGTAATTGTTGTAAGGTTATACTTAAGTTTTAGCAAGTGATAGATATATCAATATGTTAAGATATTTAATGTAAGTGCAAACTAATTTTGATATTCGTTTTGTGAGTTTTTATTGGGTGGAAAATCTGGTTTGAGAAGTTAGATATTAATTTATGTTTCATTTTTCATCTTTATAAGATGAATTGTATGAAAAGGTTAGATATTGTAAGGAAATATATTTTACGCGTATTATGGGTATTTGTGAAAATTGTAGAGCGTAAGAATTCTCTGAATAAAATCAAAAATTGGGGTGTATGATGAAAATGAGTTATGTGTTTAAATATAAAATTGTGAAAATAACTTTTTTATTTAAAAGAATGAAAAGTAAGAATTGATCTAACTCAATAATTATTGTGGGATATATTCATATAAAGAAGGATTTATTGTTTGGTGCTAAGTAGATGGCTTTTTTTGAAAATATTAATTGCAATGATGTTTGATTTATTTTCTCGAATGTCTTATTTATCTCTCTATATGAGGTTACAAACAATTTGTGTGTTTATCTCTCTCTTTTTTCGTTTAAAGTGACGATAATTTTTTATTAACAACATCCTAAGTGTATATACGCTATTTGAGGGGTATTCAGAAGCTACTTATCTCAAATGTATGAGCGATATCGTAAAAACACTTAAGGTTAGTTAATCTATAAGTAATGACTCCTATTTTTGTGAAATTAAAATTTTTTATCTATTTTTAGTTTTCATTAAAATTAATCCCAAATTGCTAACCAATTAATAACACTAAAATATTATTTCATTGCGGTATATGATCTTTGTTAATGATATGGAAGTAGAATAAAAGACTGATTGGCATCATTGATTGAGAACTATATTAAGTGTTTATATCGAGAATTCTGATTAATAAGTAAATAAAATCTATTTCGTGCCGATAAATGAATACATTTGTATCATTTTATTATCGGGGAAGATTATTTCATGAGTATTGAAAGATCAGCGAAAGTAGGTTCCATTATACTATTAACTATTTTCTTATTATCATCAGTTTTGTCGTCATTTTTTATTTATAGAATGCAAGAAAACTTTGCGTCATTGGATTCCTTGAATACCAGATTGAATAATGTTCAAGAAGCAAGATATGAGTTAGCGACCATTCGTTCTCACGTCAACTATCTCATGTTGTTGAAAACGATGACGGATGAGAATAAGCAAGAAACTATTAAATCACTTGTTGCTGAAGCGAAAGAGCTGGCGACAAAATCAAAAGCAACTATTACTCATTGGGTAGGAGTGAAGAAAATAAGCCCTGATGCTCAACGTAATTCAGAGCAGCTCTCAGTGTTATTCTATTATCTTCTAGATGAACTTATTGCACCTATTGATACGCTAGATTACACAGAATCAAATCTCTCTAACGACTTTACTCGCCTATCTGAACTTTTCGATGAATACCTTATGATCACGAAAGGTGTGAATGATGATATTAAAGCACAGCAAGCTTGGATGGTGCAGTTGTCACTTTATACAACCATTATTGCCCTCGGGATCATTCTTGTTCTTCTTTATATCGTTATTCGTTGGGTAAATAAAACGTTTATCTTTAACTTGAATACGCTATCAGCCATTTTGCAAAAAGTGGGAGAGGGTGATTTAAGTTTCACTCTACCTAAGAAACGAAATGATGAGTTTGGAACCTTGTTCTCTAATGTGGGAGAGATGCAAACTTCGCTAACATCGACTATTCAATTAGTTAAAGAAGAAGCACTAGAGATCAAAAAAGGCTCAGCAGAAATTGCTTCTGGTAACCAAGATCTCTCTTCTCGTACCGAAGAGCAAGCGAGTGCTCTGCAACAGACAGCTGCAAGTATGGAAGAGATTAAAATAGCAGTAGTGAATAATACTGATAATGCGATTTTAGCCAACTCTATTACCGCAGAAACCCGCGATTTAGCAATTGATGGCTCTAATATCATGAATGATGCTATTAACTCGATGAAAAAAATCGAGGTAGGTACATTAAAAGTTGCTGAAATCAATGATGTAGTTAATAACATTGCAAGCCAAACTAATATTCTGGCATTAAATGCTGCTGTTGAAGCTGCTCGAGCAGGTGAACAAGGCCGTGGATTTACGGTTGTTGCAACAGAAGTAAGAAATTTAGCGGCAAGAAGTGCGGATGCTGCGCGTGAAATTAACCAAATTATCAGAGAATCCGTTGCTGACGTGGCTCATGGTCGAGAATTAGTGAATAGAACGGGCGAGCATATGCAGGACATTGTTTCTTCTATTACGAAAGTTAGCGATATCATGCAGGGCATTAGTATCGCATCAGAAGAGCAAAAAGTGGGCATTGAACAGATTGCAGTCGCCATTAACCAAATGGATTCTGTTGTTCAGCAAAATGCAGCTTTAGTTGAACAGGGCGCGACGTCAACAATGATTTTAGATGAGAAAGCACAAAACTTAACAGATAAAGTTTCAGTCTTTCAAATTAAAGAACAATACTAATAAGTTGAATTAGCCAGTTAATTTCGCATTTAAAACAAGCTCACTCTAAATGCAAAACGAGAGTGAGTTTGTTTATTTAGCTATTATTTTCTATCTATTATTAATAGAAAATTCAATTCTAAGCTAATATGTTGATGAAATTTCTCCACTCACACTTTTTATAAATAGAGAGTATTTTTGCAAAAATAAATAGCATCGATACTATTTTTTATTTTTAAAATCAAGTTTTTTCTATTTTAATTATTTTTTTGTAAGATTTTTTTTCGTTTTTTTGAAAAATAATTACCTGTTAAAAGTTTATTGATTGAATAGTAAGTTATTTTTAAAATTATCTGATTAATTATCCAGATAAGAATAATCTTAAATTAAATACTTTATTTTTTTAAAAAAAATAGAAATGAAAAATATATTTAAAATACGTAACTATATGTTTTATTTGTATTATTTTTTTTGCTTTTTTAGTTTTTAAAATTAAGTATAAAAACGTGGTTTCTTTAAATGATGCTCTATTTCTAGATTCATTTGATTTTTAAATAATATCAAAAAAAATTATTTTTTTTAATGTTTTGATTTATATGATTTTTTTGTGCGTGTTTTTTGTTTTTTGTTTTATTTTTCATAAAATATCATTGTTTTTTTCTTTGTGGTAATGTTTGCGAAACATAAATAATGAAATCTATCTTTTAGAACTTTAAATAGTTTGACGGGATAACTGTATCTAATAAATTTGATGTTTATTTTTTAGAAAACTAAAGATTTCATTTTTATGGTTAAGATTAATGCAGATTAATTATTTTTAATTTGCCTTTTTACAATCAAATAGAGATGGTGGAAAATGAAATTAACTAAATTAGCAGCTGTATTGGGTTTTAGTTGTTTAATGATTGCTGGCTCTGCATTTGCAGAAGATCCTGTTGCTCCGATTACTGGTGGTCATGGACAAATTACTTTTGAAGGTGAAATTATCGATGCACCTTGTTCAATCGCTCCAAATAATGACAAACAAACTGTCCAATTAGGACAAGTATCATCTTCATTATTGAAAGAAGGTGGTCGTAGCACCTCTGAAGCGTTTACTATCAAATTAGAAAACTGTTCAACCAAAACTTATAAAACAGTAGAAGCAACTTTCTCTGGTTTAGGTGCGACAGGTATTGATAACGCTATTGCTATTGATGGTACAGCAAAAGGTGCGGGCGTTATTATTTCTCAATACGGTGGTAACATCGTTAAATTAGGTGAAGCAACATCACCTGCACAAATATTATCTGAAGGCCCTAATGAATTACGTTTCTCTGCTTATTTACAAGGGAAGCAAGGCGTTGATGTGACTCCAGGTACTTTCTCATCTATTGCTACTTTTGCATTAACCTATAAATAAGATTATTAGTTCCCTGAGCCAGTTTTGGCTTAGGGACTATTTATTTGGTTACAGGTGAGAGCATTACACGCAATAGATAGGGGAACTATGTTACATTTCAACTTTAAAGTATGGCAATGTATATTCTATGTGATATTAAGCATATCGCTTGTTCATAGTTCCTTATTATATGCAGATGAACCCGTTGAGTTTAATACTGATATTTTAAATTTAGAGGATAGAAATAATATTGACTTATCCCGATTCTCTAAAGAAGATTATATTTATCCAGGTGTTTATGAAGTTTCTATATTGCTTAATGAAGATTTAATCGAGCATAATTATAAGATTAAATTTATAAAATCATCAAATAACGATGATGAAACTCTAGTTTGTATTCCTCATGAAATTGTCGAAAAATTTTCATTGCAAGAGCCTTATTTTAAGGATCTAACATGGTGGGGTAATGAACAGTGTTTGAATATAAATTCATTACCAAGCATGACAGTAAAACCACAATTAAAGAAAAGTAAACTGTTTATCACCGTACCCCAAGCTTACCTAAATTACACTGCTCAAGGATGGGATCCCCCATCTAGATGGGATGAAGGAATTTCAGGGGCATTATTTGATTATCATCTAACTGCACAAGATATAAAAAGAAAATCAGAAAGTAGCCATCAATTTAGTCTTAATGGACAAGGAACTATGGGGCTAAATTTGGGTGCATGGCGTTTACGCGCTGATTGGCAAAGTGTTTATGATAATAAAGATCCAGAAGATAAAAACTTCGATTGGAAGTGGGCTCAAGTTTATGCTTACCGCTCTATTAAGTCCTTAAGTGCTAAGCTTATGCTAGGTGAAAATTATAGTTCATCTGATTTGTTCGAAAATATTCGATATTTGGGTATGGCATTATCATCTGAAGATAATATGTTGCCACCTAATCTTAGGGGATATGCACCACAAATTAGTGGCGTTGCGTCATCTAACGCTAAAGTGATTATTAGCCAGCAAGGTCGAGTTATTTATGAAACAACGGTAAGTCAGGGGCCTTTTGCAATTCAAGATATCAACGAAAGTATTTCAGGGGTACTTGATGTTAGAGTAGAAGAAGATAATGGTAAAACCCAAGAATTTCAAGTGAATACATCAAGTGTTCCTTATTTAACGAGACCAGGACAAATTCGCTATAAAACCTTGATAGGAAAACCTTCAGATGTTGATAGGGATCGAAAAGGTCCAATGTTTGGCATGGGAGAATTTTCATGGGGAATAAATAATGGTTGGTCTCTATTTGGTGGAGCAATTGTTAGTGATGAATATAATTCTTTTTCTGCGGGAATTGGGCGTGATTTATTAATGCTTGGTGCTATTTCTGTTGATATGACGACATCATTTGCAAAAGATGTTAATAATCAAAATGATGATAAGCAAGGAAATGCTTATCGTATTAACTACTCAAAAAGATTTGAAGAGTATAATAATCAAGTTACATTAGCTGGATATCGTTTTGCTGAGCAAGATTTTTTGACATTAAACCAATACATTGATAGTAAATATTACAATAGAGAAGTGAATAAAGATAAGGCTCTCTATTTATTAACATTTAGCCAAAGTTTCCCTGATTTTGGTCTTAATGCTTACCTTTCTTATAGCCATCGTACTTATTGGAATAGTGAAAAGAGCGATTACTTTAGTTTTTCATTATCGAAATATTTTAATGTAGCAAACTTTAAAAATAATTCTATCAATATCAATGCTTACAGAAATAATAGTTACGGAAGAAGCGATAATGGCTTTTTTATTAACTTAAGCGTTCCGTTAGATACAAAAACAACAATCAGCATGAATAGTTATATTAACAGTGGAGATATCGCCAATACGGTTAGCTATAACAAAACAGTTGATGATAGAAATAACTATAATATTACAGGTGGTACGACAGCGAGAGGTCGAGCAAACGTAAGTGGTTATTATCGCCATTATGCTGACTCTGCAGTTGTTTCTGGTAGTGCTTCATATACTGATTCTGTTAGCAGTGTTGCTACATTATCTATTGACGGTGGTGCGACATTAACACCTAAAGGTGGGGCGCTTCATCGTATTAATATTCCAGGAAGTTCACGTATATTATTGGATACTAATGGGGTTCAAAACGTTCCAATTAGTGGGAATGGCCCGAATACAACCACTAACTATTTTGGTAAAGCAATTTTACCATTAGGCAGTGATTATATGCGTAGCCGTGTATCCGTAAATATTGATGATTTACCTAGTAATATTGAAGCAAAAGGCTCAATACAGCAATTTACGTTAACCGAAGGGGCAATAGGTTATCGCAAGTTTAATGTGTCTGAAGGCGCTAAAATTATTGCAAAAATTATGCTAAAAGATGGCTCTTTTGCACCATTTGGTTCAACGATATTAAATGAATCAAATCAGGATATGGGTATGGTGAGTGATAATGGCTCAGCATATTTAGGTGGTGTTAAGTCTCATGAAATATTATTCATCCAGTTATCTGAAAATAACGTATGTAAAATAGAGTTGCCAGATTTATCGTCTAATGAAAACTACACATCAGTTTTATTAGTATGTAATTGAATTTTAAAAATTAAAAATTAAGGTTTAAGATATGCGTCTATCAGTAAAAAAAATATCAATGTTAGCTTTTCCATTATTTTCTTTATTTTTTATTGAAACAGCAAATGCTGCGGTTTCTTTAGATAGAACACGGATCATTTTAAATGAAGGGAAAGGCTCGGTCAGCTTAAATATTACAAATAATAGTCCTGATCAGCCTTATTTAGCGCAAGCATGGATAGAAGATCTTGCAGGTAAGAAAATAGAAGAGCCTATTCTTGCACTTCCACCGATACAACGATTAGAAAAAAATGAACAAAGCCAAATAAAGGTTCAACCTCTTGATGTTGTTACTTCTCTTCCTCAAGATAGAGAAAGTGTATTCTATTTTAATTTAAGAGAGATCCCTCCTAGAAGTGATTCAGATAATGTTTTACAAATTGCATTGCAAACACGAGTAAAAATTTTTTATAGACCAGCTTCATTAATACTTGCCTCTGATAAGTTGGAACTTGCACCACAGAATAAATTAACCTTAGAAAAACAAGGTAATAACTATGTGATGAATAATCCAACTCCTTACAATATTACCTTTGTAAGTGCTAAAAAAGATTTTTCAGATAATACCATTGAAGAATTTAAATCTTTTATGATTGAACCCAATGGAAAAGAAAAAATTAATATCGGTGTGAGCCAGTTTAATAAAAAACCAATACTAACCTACATTAATGATTATGGTGCTCAAATAGATATTGAATTTGACTGTAAAAGTACTCAATGTACGGTAAGTAAATTAAACCAAAGCTAATAAATATAAATGATTAGGTTGCTGATATGACAAGAAGAAGGGGCGTTCTCTTTATTTTTTTATTTTTTATTACGTCATTTTTTATCGTAAGAGAAAGTGTTGCTCAAAAAAACTTGCAAGTGAATGTATATGGAGAAATATTACCTCCAGTCGCTTGTATTATTAATAATAAAAACACGATTAAAGGTGATTTTGGGGAGTTGTATCCTGCTGATTTTGATGGTAAAAAAAATAAAATTGAGCTAATTATTCCTTTATCTTGTAATGAACGACCAACGAATAATATGAAGTTTTTTATCACTGGATCTCCTTCTTCTTTTGATAATAATGCAGTTACAGCCGGACGCAGTGATATTGGTGTTAAGTTTTTTTATCTAGATAAAGAAGTTACGCTTAAATCGGAATACAATTTTACATATACAAATACAATTAAAATTGAGGCACTTCTGCTTAAAAATCCAAATGAAAAGCTCATTTCTGGTGATTTTACAGCAACCGCATTTCTAAATGTCGATTATCTTTAGGAGGAAATGATGAATAGAAATATATTTTTGTTCTCTTTTTTATTATTGATAATCGGCTTGTTGCCTAGTGTTTCTGTTTATTCAGCAGAGGCTAAAACCTCTTTAGCAACTGCAAATATAGAGCTAAAAGGTAAAATATTAAACCCTCCTCCAATCTGTACATTTAATAATAATGATCCTATTTATGTGAATTTTGGAAATAATGTGGTTATCTCTAAAATAGAACAAGATAACTATCAGCAAAAGTTTAATTATGATTTATCGTGTACAGGGGATAGTAAAGAGTTCTCTTTTAAAGTTTCAGTTAAAGGTGATCCTGCTGTATTTGATAATCAATTATTAGCAACTAGCGTTACTGACTTAGCTATAAAAATAGTATTGAATAACACAGAATTATTACCTGTAAATAAAAAAGTAAAAGTGGAACGTAGTAAATTACCGGAATTTAGTGCATTACTTGTTAAAAAACAGGGGGCTAATTTGGCTGAAGGTAAATTTCGTTCATCAGCATCTGTTATATTTGAATATGAGTAGAGGCTAATGAAACTTAAAAAGTTATATTTTAATTCACTCATTTTCTCTTTTCTTACCTTATCACTAATGAGTGTAAAGGCAGCAGATAATCTCTTTTTTGAAGGCAACTTAGTGAAAGAGCCTTGTACTGTTTTATCTGATAATAAAACATTAACGGTGAGGTTTAATACGGTTGATGTAAAAGCATTACGTGATGGGTAAAAAACAGAAGATATCCCTTTTATTATTACCGTTTCAAATTGTGATAACAGTGTCGCTAAAAATATTAATTTTTTGTTTAAAGGATTTGAATCGGATTCACATAAAGGATATTTGGGCATTAATATTAACGGCAAACCTTCAGGAATTGGCATAGGTATAGAAGATAAAAATAAGAAGTTTATCGCAATTAATAAAGATAATAGCCAATTTTCATTAAATAAAAATGAAAATCAATTTCTATTTTATGCCTTTTTGAAAGCAGAACCCAGTGTGGTTATGAGTAAAAAAATCGAATTAGGAAAATTTAGTAGTATTGCCACATTTCATATCACATATCCATAATTTATGAATACGACAAAATGGAGTTAAAGTGAAAGGTTACTTTAAAGCATTATTGATATTATCTATGATATCTTCATTTCCTGCTCAGGCGAATATTTTTTCTTATATTTCTAAAGTTGAAAATATAAGCGGAGGTATCCCTGGGTTAGCTTATATAGGACAGATTGAACGCTGGACTCTGATGCCTGGTGTAGCCAATCCTTGTTATAATGTGGCAGGCTGTGAGGTCTATGTCGCTCATCGTCATTATTCTAATGGTACAGCTGGAACCTATTCAAGCCGGGATCCAAAAATAGCCGATGCTTCTAAATATAAAACAATGGATGAATTAAGAGAGGCATTTCTTAAAATAACACCATTACCTTACACTTTTAGGGTTGTTCATTCAGGAACGATTGTTACATCTGAATGTGTAGGAATATTTTATGGTCAAAGAAGGAGTGCATCAGATCCTTTATTGCCGGGTTCTATTTGTGGTGCTGCGCCATCAGCAGATTTGGTTTGTGATTTTAATGTCGAAAATATTGACTTTAACTATAATCAATTGGCATATAATGATGTGCTAAATAATAATACGGATGTTACTAAGCAAACAAAAAGTGTAAAAATTCAATGTAACTATAATTCCAAAGTTATTATTTCTGCTACAACTAATGATGAGGGGGCAATTTGGCTTAATCAAGAAAATACATTACAGTCTTTTTTAAAAATAAATAATAAACCTGCTAATGAATTGTTTGAATTACCTATTGCAAATAAAGAAACAGCCTCCCGTTATACCAACTCATTTACATTAAGTTCAGAAATTAAAAGTGTAGGAAAACCTAAATCAGGGCCTTTTCGTGGTTCTGCGGTGATTGTTATTGTTGTTCTTTGATTTTTATAATATTAAGCTACAAAAAAAGCCCCAGATAATTGCTTATCTGGGGCTTTAAAATTTGGTGGCCCCTACTGGACTTGAACCAGTGACCAAGCGATTATGAGTCGCCTGCTCTAACCAACTGAGCTAAGGGGCCTAATGAAGTGAGATTATACGTGCCATTTGGCACTAGGTCTAGCCTTTGAATGACTGTATGCGCAATTTCTGTTCAATCTAAACAATAAAAAAATAAAACAGAGAATAACTGTGATATCAATAACATAGTGTAATAATTAACGGGTGAGCTTACATATAGGTACAATAATATAAATAATAAGGCTATTTTTTATAAATATATGTAGATGAAGTCTATCGCAGCTTAAATCGTGTGTAGATACTGTTTCACAATTCCATAAAAAAACGCCTGTGATATCACAGGCGTTTATTATAACTTTTATTAAGTAAGTTGATTACTCGTCAAGGAAGCTACGTAGTACTTCAGAACGGCTTGGGTGGCGTAATTTACGCAGTGCCTTCGCTTCAATCTGACGAATACGTTCACGGGTAACATCAAACTGTTTACCCACTTCTTCCAAGGTATGGTCGGTATTCATATCGATACCGAAACGCATACGTAGGACTTTCGCTTCACGTAATGTTAAGCCAGCTAACACTTCGTGAGTTGCTGAACGTAAGCTTTCTGATGTTGCAGAATCCAGTGGTAATTCGAGGGTTGTATCCTCGATAAAATCGCCTAAATGTGAATCTTCATCGTCACCGATTGGGGTTTCCATGGAGATTGGTTCTTTAGCGATTTTCAGTACCTTACGGATCTTGTCTTCAGGCATCAGCATGCGTTCTGCAAGCTCTTCTGGTGAAGGCTCACGTCCCATCTCTTGCAACATTTGACGAGAGATACGGTTCAGTTTATTAATCGTTTCGATCATGTGAACAGGAATACGGATTGTACGCGCCTGATCAGCGATTGAACGAGTAATTGCCTGACGGATCCACCATGTTGCATAAGTTGAGAACTTATAACCACGACGGTATTCAAATTTATCAACCGCTTTCATCAGACCAATATTCCCTTCCTGGATCAGGTCAAGGAACTGTAGCCCACGGTTGGTATATTTTTTCGCGATAGAGATAACAAGACGTAAGTTCGCTTCGACCATCTCTTTTTTCGCACGACGTGCTTTGGCTTCACCGATAGACATACGACGGTTAATATCTTTAACCTGTTCGATTGTCAGTCCAGTTTCAACTTCAATTTGTTGCAGTTTTTGTAAACTGCGTTGTACTTCTTCTTCAATACCTGCCAGTTTTTCAGACCAAGGCTTATTCATTGCTCGAGCTGCAGTGAACCATGTGTCATTGGTTTCGTTACCTGTAAACAAAGTAATGAAGTTTTTCTTTGGCATCTTAACTTGATCAACACAAAGACGCATGATGTGACGTTCTTGAGCACGAACTCTGTCCATCATTTCACGCATATTGTTAACCAGATAATCAAACTGTTTTGGTACTAAACGGAACTGTTTGAAAATTTCAGATAACAATAAGATTTCAAGCTCTGTATCTTTGTGGTTACGACCTTTCGCCTTGATAGTTTGGCGAGTTTTTTCGTATTGCTCACGAAGCTCAGTAAATTTCTGACGCGCTAATTCAGGATCGATGCTGTTATCATCATCGCTATCGCTGTCATTGTCGCCATCTTCATCTTCGTCTTCATCTTCGTCTTCAGCGCTGTTGTCAACTTCATCATCATCTTTGCCTAAATTGACATCTTCACTTTCTGCCATTTCTTCGGCATTAGGGTCAATAAACGCAGTAATTAAGTCTGAAAGACGTGCTTCGCCAGCTTCAACGCGATCATACTGTTCAAGAAGATAAGTAATTGCTTCAGGATATTCTGCAACGGAACATTGAACTTGGTTAATACCATCTTCAATGCGTTTTGCGATATCAATTTCACCTTCCCGGGTGAGCAGTTCAACTGTACCCATTTCGCGCATATACATACGGACAGGGTCGGTTGTACGGCCAATCTCAGATTCTACACTAGAAAGTACCTGAGCTGCGGCTTCTGCAGCATCATCATCAGTATCATTTGAATTTTCTGCCAGCATCAGATCATCGGCGTCAGGTGCTTCTTCCATAACCTGAATGCCCATGTCGTTAATCATCTGGATGATGTCTTCGATTTGATCTGAATCGACGATATCTTCCGGCAGATGGTCATTGACCTCAGCATAGGTCAGGTAGCCTTGCTCCTTACCTTTAGTAACAAGTAGCTTCAGCTGTGACTGCGGGTTTTGCTCCATAAGACGGTATCCACACTTCAAAGTAATTTGGGTTGGTGTCGGTCGGCGATAACTGTTCAGCCAACAATAACTACGGAGGGGCATTTTCATTGTCGATTGCTACGGTCCCCTCAGCGTAGCAAATGTAGGTTTTTAGTACCTACCGATAGCGGCAATTAAGCCGTGTTTTTAATCTTAATTCTGTGTTTACTTTTTAACGCGTGCCTGTATTATCAATTGGACTTCTTCGCGTTCATTTTGCGTTAGGCCTTCTGTTCTCTCTTTCGCAATAAGCGTGTTTAAACGTTCGTCCATTGCCGTTAAAAAAAGATGATCTAACGTGTCTGTAAAGGTTTTTTCTGCAATCTCATCTATATCTATATCGTTCCACATTGCCAATTTTTCAAGCTGTTTACCGAATTTATTCTCTCTATAGAGTTCGATAATTTGTCCTGTATTTAGGCCCGGTTGTGCTTGGCAAACGGAAACTAACTCAATAAAAAGCGATAGACCTGCAATTTTTTCTGTACTTAATCCCTCGAGAGGGGGCACTAATTTAGAGAATTCTGGGTTTTGTATCAATAAGGCAATCAATATACGCATTGGTGTAGTACGTAATTTTGTCGGTTGATACGACAACTCGTGATTAACCGGCGTTCTACCAAATAAACGATCCATTTGCTCAATATCGGGATTTCCCGTTAAGCTTCCAAGCTCTCTTAATAAATATAGACGTAAAGTTTCACTTGGGATCTTATCTATTAATGGTCTGGCTAAACTATATAGCTTACCATTGCCTTCTTGAGTACTCAGATCCACTTGAGGAACGAGTGAATCAAATAAAAATTCTGATAATGAATGTGCTTGTTCCATACGTTTTTCAAAAGCTTCTTTACCTTCACGACGAACCAATGAATCAGGATCATCACCTTCGGGTAAAAACATAAAACGTAAAGAGCGACCATCATTTAAAAAAGGAAGGGCGGTTTCTAATGCTCGCCATGCGGCATCACGACCAGCTCTATCTCCATCATAGCAGCAAATAATGTTATCCGTTGTCCGAAAGAGCAACTGGATATGTTCTGCTGTAGTGGAGGTTCCTAATGAGGCAACGGCATAATCAATACCAAACTGCGCTAATGCCACAACATCCATATAACCTTCAACAACTAATAGCTTTGTGACGTTATTATTAGATTGTTGCGCTTCATAAAGTCCGTAAAGTTGGCGACCTTTATGGAATATCTCTGTTTCTGGTGAGTTCAAGTATTTAGGTAAATCATCACCTAACACTCGCCCACCGAAGGCAATAACACGACCACGTCTATCTCGGATAGGAAACATGACTCGTTGGCGAAAACGATCATAAGTGCGACCATTATCGTTAGTTATTACCATACCCGCTTCAAGAAGTAAGGCTTTATTATCGGCACTTTGACCAAAACGTTTTAGGGCGTTATCCCAACCTGTTGGTACAAATCCAATAGAAAAACGGGTAATAATATCTTCACTAAGACCTCGATGCGCGAGATAGTTTCTTGCTTCCTGTGCATCAGGTTTATTGAGAGCACTACTATAATACTGATTCAACTTCTCCATCACTTGATAGAGGTTTTGTCTTATATGTCGTTCAATAGGGCTACTGCCTGTTCCTGTTTCATAAGGAACTTCTAACCCATGCATTGCTGCTAACTCTTCAATGGTTTCGACAAAATCGAGCCTGTCATAATTCATTAAAAAATCAATAGCATTGCCATGCGCGCCGCAACCAAAACAGTGGTAAAACTGTTTGTCGCTATTTACTGTGAAAGAGGGCGTTTTTTCATTATGAAACGGACAACACGCTGAATGATTTTTGCCTTGTTTTTTTAACGGCACGCGAGCGTCGATAAGATCGATGATATCGGTTCGAGCTAGCAAATCATTGATAAATGAACGTGGAATTCGTCCAGCCATAAGCCCTTTTACGCCTGTTGTTGAACGAGAATAAGCCGCGCTCTCAGAAGAAAGCACGGCCTTTAACTGCGACTACAGTGTCTGCATATGTTGCGGTATAAGCCGCAAAATATTAGTACAGACGAGTACGACGTGCGTTTTCGCGAGCTAATTTTTTAGCGTGACGTTTTACTGCTGATGCTTTAGCGCGTTTACGCTCAGTCGTTGGTTTTTCATAAAACTCACGACGACGAACTTCTGCTAATACGCCTGCTTTTTCACAAGAGCGTTTGAAACGACGAAGAGCAACGTCAAATGGCTCGTTTTCACGTACTTTGATTACCGGCATGTGCCTCTCACCTCAATAGAAATCGGTTTGCGCTGGCATTATTTAAGCCAGCCGACATTTAAAATGGTGCGGAATTTTACTTCAAAGCAGGGCACTTTGTAAAGAGATGCACAAAATTGAAACGCAAACTCTCACTTTTGTGTCTTTTTTGGATAACACGAAAAGCGAAAGTCGCTAACCACACATTTAAATCACTTAAAATAGGTGGGTAATTATAGAACAGAAAAAGGAATTTGTCACATGCTGGTATGTAAAAGATGTGCCGAAGGCGTATAAAATCACCGAAATAATGGTACAATCGATTTATTACGCGAGTCCGCGAAGAAGAATTTGGAAGCGTCATGCGAGTTTTAGGTATTGAAACATCTTGCGATGAAACCGGTATCGCAATTTACGATGATAAAGCCGGTCTATTAGCGAATCAACTTTATAGCCAAATTAAACTGCACGCCGATTATGGTGGTGTAGTTCCTGAACTTGCTTCACGGGATCATATCCGTAAAACAGTACCTCTTATTCAAGCGGCACTGAAAGAAGCTAATCTTATGGCAAAAGATATTGATGCTGTTGCTTATACTGCGGGCCCCGGTCTTGTTGGTGCTTTGCTTGTAGGAGCAACAATTGGGCGCTCATTAGCTTTTGCATGGAATGTTCCAGCTATTCCTGTTCATCATATGGAAGGCCATTTATTGGCACCAATGCTTGAAGAGAAAACACCTGAGTTTCCGTTTGTGGCACTTTTGGTTTCTGGTGGTCATACACAATTAATCAGTGTGACAGGAATTGGTGAATACACCTTATTAGGTGAATCTATCGATGATGCTGCCGGTGAAGCTTTTGATAAAACAGCAAAATTGTTAGGATTAGATTATCCTGGCGGTCCTGTATTATCGAAAATGGCGCAACAAGGCACAGAAGGTCGATTTGTTTTTCCTCGTCCAATGACAGACAGACCGGGGCTTGATTTTAGTTTCTCTGGTTTAAAAACCTTTGCAGCTAATACTATTCGCCAAAATGACGATTCAGACCAAACTCGCGCTGATATTGCACGGGCGTTTGAAGATGCTGTTGTTGATACACTAGCGATAAAATGTCGTAGAGCTTTAGAACAAACGGGCTTTAAACGTTTAGTGATGGCGGGTGGTGTAAGTGCTAACCGGACATTACGTGCAAAAATGGAAACCGTGATGAAGCAATTAGGCGGCGAAGTTTTTTATGCGCGTCCTGAGCTGTGTACTGATAATGGTGCAATGATTGCATTAGCGGGGATGATCCGCTTTAAAGGCGGTACAGAAGGCCCATTAAGTGTGACTGTAAGACCACGCTGGCCTTTAGCTGAGTTGCCTGCCCTTGAAAATAAATAATGTATTGTAAAGTGTCTATTTCTAATTTGACACTCGATATCTGCAGAAGAAAGCCACTTTATAAGTGGCTTTTCTGTTTTAAATTCAAATTTTAAACGGACGTTAATTAATCTTCTTTTTCTTGCTCTTTCGCTTCTTGAATGATCTCTTTTTCCGTTTTTTCGGTTTTCTTTTTCAATTTGTGCCAGATCCGGCTCTCTTGGCCACGCCATAAACGTTGAATATTGTCATGATGACGGTAAAGTACAAGACATGATAATAACGCGACGGGATAAGTGAATTCTGGTTTAAACCACCAAACGTAAAAAGGGGCAAGTAGTGCGCTGATGATCGCGCCAAGTGATGAATAGCCACTCAATAAGACGGTGAGTAACCATGTTCCTGCGATAAGACCACTTAAATCCCAACCAATGGCAGCGATAGCACCAAATGCAGTGGCGACGCCTTTTCCGCCTTTAAAGTGGAAGAAAACAGGGTAGATATGCCCAAGGCAAGCTGCGATTGCCACAATGCCGAGGTAAAAAGGAGGCACATTTAAGTAGTAGGCGAGCCAAACAGGGAGCATCCCTTTTAGGACGTCACAGATAAGTACCGCCGCTGCGGCCGCTTTTCCACCAATACGTAGGACGTTGGTCGCTCCGGGATTGCCAGAGCCAAATTTTCTTGGATCAGGTAGTCTTGCCAGTCGGCAAATCAATATCGCGCTGGAGATTGAGCCGCACAAGTAGGCGAAGATGATCATTCCAAGTGCGTTAGCACTCATTTGTATTCTCCAATGTTTATGTAAGTTCGTTAGGCATGTATGGATAATACGCATATTTCATCGGAAGTGGTATCCGATGAGCAGAAAAAATAAGAGATGACGTGATGGATATCGTATTTATTGAGCAATTATCAGTAATAACCACAATCGGTGTTTATGATTGGGAAAAAACCATAAAACAAAAATTAGTGTTCGATATCGAAATGGAATGGGATAACAAACGCGCATCCCAAACCGATGATGTGGTTCATTGTTTAGATTATGCCAGTGTGAGTAACGCAATCATTGATTATGTTGAGACTCGACGTTTTGAATTAGTTGAACGCGTAGCAGAAGAAGTGGCACAGTTGTTGATAACTCAATTTGCTGTACCTAGAGTAAAAATTAAATTAGCGAAACCCGGGGCTGTTGCACAAGCCAAAAATGTGGGTGTAATTATTGAGCGTAAAGCTTAATTAAAACTGATCCTGATTAAGTCGCGATTTCCATTTTATAATCGCGACTTCTCGTTGCTTGGTTAGCGCATCTCGTATTGCACTACCTTTTAATCCACTTTCAATAATTGGCTTAATATCCACATTATTTGCAATTGCGAAAGCTTGGCAAAGAAACGCGCGTTGTGGATAAACAAGATTTTCTAATCCTTTGCGTCCTCTGGCGTCGGCTTCACTCACCATTGCTAATTGCTCAACACGTTCAGGTTTTCGCCATGCATCAATAGCATCAAATAAGCGGATTATTTTTGAAGGGCGCATTCTATCAATACGATGGATATGATCATGAAATCTTGCCGTTAAGCGTGCCAAATCACGAATATGATTAGGAATACGATAACGTTGGCATAAGGCTTCAACTAAAGGAACACCAGCAGGGCCATGTCCATGGTGATGAGGCCAATTTTCTGGAGGTGTTAATCCTTTTCCCAAATCATGGCATAAGGCGCTAAAGCGTACCGCAATATCATCGGTTAATTGGCTAGCGATATTGAGTACCATCATGGCATGAATGCCTGTATCGATTTCTGGGTGCCATTTTTCAGGCGCAGGAACACCAAACAAAGCATCAATTTCAGGAAAAAGAACACTTAAAGCACCACATTGACGTAGAACTTCAAAATAGACTTGAGGCGCGGGGCTCTCAAGGGCTTTTTCTGTTTCTTTCCAAACACGTTCAGCAGTCAGCGCGTTTAGCTCGCCACTTTGTGCCATTGTTTTCATTAATTGCAGTGTTTCAGGTGCAACACTAAATCCTAAAGGCGCAAATCGTGCAGCAAAACGTGCAACTCGCAAAACTCTTAAAGGATCTTCTGAAAATGCCTCAGAGACATGGCGAAGTTGCCTCGCATGGATATCATTTATGCCATGGTAAGGATCGACATATTCACCATCAGCAGAATAAGCAATGGCATTAATGGTGAGATCACGACGAGCGAGATCGTCTTCTAATGTGACATCCGGCGCTGCATAACAAGTGAAACCCGTGTAACCTGAGCCTGATTTTCGTTCTGTACGCGCAAGGGCATACTCTTCATGAGTATCTGGATGAAGAAAGACAGGAAAATCTTTGCCTACTTGTTGATAGCCTTGTTGTAATAGCATTTGAGGTGTTGCACCAACAACAACCCAATCTCTGTCTTTTACTGGCATCTGTAATAGTTGGTCGCGCACAGCGCCACCAACAAGGTATATATTCACGGGATCACTGTTCCTTTGGCTGGATGTTAGTTCATCCAACGATCATTACGTTTACGACGGCGCGGGATAATATGTGGAAGGATCAGACCAAAAACAAGACCTGCGCCTGCAACACCACCACCATACATAAACCACTGTAAGATGATATCGCGTTGTCTGTCATCTAATTGTTGATTAGCAAAATCGAGTTTTTTCTCTGCGACAGCGAGCTTTGTTCTCATTTGTTCATTTTCTTTTTTCAAGCCATTGATGATGTCATCGCTGTTTGAAACTTTATTTTGCATATCAGTGGTACGTTGTTTCCAGCTTTGATCGATATTCGCCAGTTTATCACGCAGTGTTTGGATCTCTTTTTCCATAGCAGGAATACGAGTACGCATACTTGGTTGAGTACTGAGTTGGTTTTCTGGTAGCCAAACGGTACGATCTTTATCGTCTTTAACCTGTACATAACCCGTTGCTGCGTTACGAGAAATGACAGTAACGGTTGAGCCCGAATTTAAAGAGCCAACAATTCGATACTGATTCCCTGGTCCACTGTGTACATAAGTGGATAGTTCATCGGAAACATAACGAGTTTCTGCGTGTGAGCTCAGAGAAACGCCTAAGCTAAGTAATGAAAGAAAAAGTAAGGGTAATTTTCGCATTATGTTTTCAACTTTTTTATCTATACAAGAGAATATTTTTACTGATACTAAAGAGTAAAGTTTGCGTAAGCAAATAGTAAACCAGAATGAGAACACTCTTAACTGGTAGAATATAGGGATAATCTGCCTTTTATTCATTATTGTTATTAGGCTATCACTTGCAAAATGAAAATGCGTCAAATATTTTACTAATTAATTGATTTACTTAAGGGAAATAGAATGAGCCAATTAGAAACTGAACTCAAAATGAGTGCCATACCTGCCGCTATTCCTCACATTATTCAGCGCATTCTGACTCTACCTCATCAGCACTCTGATCCCAAAAAGCTGACTAATCTTTACTTTGAGACGACAGATAATCAAATTCGTCGTTGGGATATGGGGTTGCGTATTCGTGGTGTTGATGAAAGTTATGAAATGACAATTAAAACAGCTGGTAAAGTGGTTGCAGGTTTGCATCAACGTCCAGAATATAACGTGAAATTAGAGCAACCTAAATTAGATTTAGCTCGCTTTCCAGCAGAAATCTGGCCTGAAAATACAGATTTAACCCTATTAGAAACACAACTCAATGTGCTGTTTAATACCGATTTTTATCGCGAAATCTGGCTGGTGGATTTTCAAAATAGCCAAATTGAAGTGGTATTAGATAAAGGTGCTATTCGTACTCATCAATATGAGTTGCCGATTGAAGAGTTCGAGTTAGAGCTTAAAAAAGGTGATGTGTCAGATGTTATCGCATTAGCAACTTATTTAGGTGAAAAGGGTGGATTGCGCCTAGCTTCTCGCAGTAAAGCGGCTCGAGGTTATTATTTAGCGAAAGATAAACCAGCCTTATCGTTGAGTGTGGTGAACCTTTCTCCTAGTGATACAACCGCTCAGCAACTTACAAAATGGTTAAGTGCAATACAAGCATTAGAAGAAGCCATTTTTGCTAACCCAACACCACCGACAATTACTATGCCAGCAATGTTGGCGTTATTTTCAGATTGGTGTAAAAAACGGTCTGATCTGCCTGAATCTATGCAACAGTCGCTCAATGGTATTTCACCGTTAACATTTACAACCGCAACCGACTATTATCATGTTTTATGGTTGAACTTTAAGTTATCTTCTATGGCGTGGTTACTATCTATTGCTTAATTTTCTGACAACTTGAGAGTCTATTTATGTCTGTTATCGGTGTATTTCAACAATTGTGGAATAAAGCACAGTGTGGGTTCTCTTCTCAATTAAACGCGTTAGCACCTTTTAGTGAGCTCGAACAACAGTTTTTTGCTTTTAGCCCTTTTGCAACAGAGCATTTACGCGTTAATCCTCAATGGTTGACTGATATCAGGCAAAATCCACCAACTAGTGTGGAATGGCTGAGTTATGAGTCTCAATTAACAGAAAAATTAGTCAATGTTGATAATGAAGATGATGTGATGCGGATCTTACGCCAATTTCGTCATCAACAATTAGTGCGTATTGCATGGCTACAATTTTTTCAATTAGGCGATATTCCTTGTGCACTAAAACATTTGAGCGTATTGGCTGAAACTTTAATTTGTGTTGCGAGAGATACGCTTTATCAGCAATGTTGTCAACAATGGGGAACACCTTGTGATCATGAGGGAAAACCTCAGCCATTACTGATTTTAGGAATGGGAAAACTAGGTGGGTTTGAACTTAATTTTTCTTCTGATATCGACTTAATTTTTGCCTATCCTGAAAATGGATTTACGCAAGGTGGACGCAGAGAATTAGATAATGCACAGTTTTTTACTCGCTTAGGTCAAAAGCTTATTAAGGCTTTGGATCAACATACCATTGATGGCTTTGTCTATCGTGTTGATATGCGATTACGTCCTTTTGGTGAAAGTGGTCCTTTGGTAATGAGTTTTGCAGCACTGGAAGATTATTATCAAGAACAAGGGCGGGATTGGGAACGCTATGCGATGATCAAAGCGCGTGTTTTAGGTGCTGAAAAGAAAGAATATTGCCAAGTTTTACGGCAAATGTTACGTCCTTTTGTTTATCGTCGTTATATTGATTTTAGTGTGATTCAATCACTTAGAAATATGAAATCCATGATTAGTCGTGAAGTTCGTCGTCGTGGCATGATTGATAACATAAAATTGGGCTCTGGAGGGATCCGTGAAATTGAATTTATTACTCAGGTTTTCCAGCTAATTCGAGGGGGAAGAGAGCCGGAGTTACAAAGCAATTCATTATTAACAGTGCTTAATGTCATCACTAAACTTGAGCTGTTAACATCACAAGAAACCGCGCAACTAACTGAAAGTTATCTTTTCCTTCGTCGATTAGAAAATTTACTGCAATCTATTGGTGATCAACAAACCCAAACCTTACCAGAAAGTGAAGAAGATAAAGCACGGTTAACTTTTGCAATGGGATTTGATGATTGGGAAACGCTTTATCAAGAAATTAGCCACAAGATGCAGGCTGTTTCCGTAATTTTTACGCAATTAATTGGCGAAGAAGACGAGAATGATGATGAAGATGATATCTCTGAATTTAAACGCCTTTGGTTACTGGGGCGTTTGCCTGAAACATCGTCATTATTTCATGAAACATTAACCATCGAAGCTCTTGATGCGATAAATCAGACGTTGCAGAATTTTCGACAAGATATTGGCAAGCGAACGATTGGCCCGAGAGGACGTGATGTTCTTGATGCCTTAATGCCAAAACTATTAGCTAAAATTTGCCAACAACCTCAAACTTTAGTGACACTACAACGCGTGACGCCTTTGTTATTAAGCATTGTGAGTCGCACAACGTATTTAGAGTTGATGCAAGAATCGGATGAGGTTTTAACGCATGTTATACGGCTCTGTGCGGCATCTCCGATGATCGCTGAACAATTAGCGATTCACCCTTTATTGCTAGATGAATTACTTGATCCCAACTCTCTTTATCAACCCCTGCCTTTAGATGCGTATCGTGATGAATTACGACAATATTTATTACGAGTGCCAGAAGAAGACGAAGAGCAACGATTAGAAGCATTACGTCAGTTTAAGCAAGCTCAATTACTACGTATCGCCGCTGAAGATATTACAGGTGTATTACCAGTCATGAAGGTTAGCGATCACTTAACCTATTTAGCGGAAGCTATTATTCATGCAGTTGTTCATCAAGCTTGGTCATATATGGTGAAACGTTATGGTGAGCCTGAACATTTAGCTCATCGTGATGGACTGGGTTTTGCGGTGATTGGGTACGGCAAATTAGGAGGATGGGAACTAGGATATAGCTCAGATTTAGATTTGGTCTTTTTATTAGATTGTCCAATAAATACGGCGACAACGGGAGCAAAACAGATTGATGCTCGCCAATTTTATCTGCGTTTAGCACAGCGCATTATCCATTTATTTAGTACCAGAACATCTTCTGGCGTGTTGTATGAAGTTGATGCACGCTTACGCCCTTCAGGTGAATCCGGTATGTTGGTTAGTACTATTCAAGCTTTTGATGAATATCAGAAAAATGAGGCTTGGACTTGGGAACATCAGGCGCTAATTCGTGCCAGAATGATTTATGGTGATGATGAATTACAACAGATGTTTTCACGTATTCGTCATGAAACGTTATGTCTTTCTCGTGATGCTGATGTGTTACAAAATGAAGTGCGCGATATGCGTAAAAAAATGGTGCAACATCTTGCACCAACACAAGCAGACAAATTTGATTTAAAAACTTCATCTGGCGGTATTACCGATATTGAATTTATCGCGCAATATTTAGTATTGCGTTTTTCTCACCAATACCCGGCTTTAACTCGTTGGTCGGATAATGTGCGTATTTTTGAGTTAATGGCAAAACATCAAGTGATGGATGAAGATGAAGCTCTCGCTTTAACACATGCTTATGTCACCTTACGCAATGAATTGCATCATCTGGCGCTACAAGCATTACCTGCTATTGTGGATAATCATTGTTTTATCGCAGAGCGCGAGTGCGTATTAAAAAGCAAACTGAAGTGGCTCGGTGAACAAGAGTAATGATTTGTTGGCATGAAGTCTTATGTGTATCTCTTTTTGCCTAACAAGTTATGGTATTATTTCGGCTTATTTTGAAAATAAATGTGGAGTATGGGATGAAAGTAACGCTGCCGGATTTTAATAAGGCCAATGTGTTGGTTGTCGGTGACGTCATGTTAGACCGCTATTGGTATGGCCCAACAAGTCGAATTTCACCAGAAGCCCCAGTGCCAGTGGTCAAAGTAGATACCACAGAAGAGCGACCAGGCGGTGCTGCAAACGTTGCAATGAATATTGCGTCTCTTGGTGCTAATTCGCGTTTAGTGGGTTTAACCGGTATTGATGAAGCCGCAAAAGCATTGAGCAATACATTAAATCAGGTCAATGTGCGTTGTGATTTTGTCTCTGTTGCGACACATCCAACGATCACAAAATTACGTGTTCTTTCTCGTAATCAGCAATTAATCCGTCTTGATTTTGAAGAAGGATTTAACAATGTTGATCCTCAACCTATTTATGAGCGTATTCAGCAAGCATTACCTTCTATTGGCGCATTGGTTTTATCAGACTATGCCAAAGGGGCGCTTTCTCATGTTCAAGAGATGATCCAACTGGCGAAAAAAGCGGGTGTCCCGGTATTAATTGATCCTAAGGGATCTGATTTTGAACGTTATCGCGGTGCGACACTACTAACACCAAATATGTCTGAATTTGAACAAGTCGTTGGTGTTTGTAAAACGGATGATGAGCTGGTGGAGAAAGGCACAAAATTAGTTAGAGATTTAGAACTTGAAGCGCTGCTTATCACTCGCTCAGAGCGCGGAATGAGCTTGCTCCGTGCTAATGAAGCTCCACTGCATTTACCAACTCAAGCACAAGAAGTTTATGATGTGACGGGGGCTGGTGATACGGTAATTGGTGTATTGGCGACCTCTTTAGCTGCTGGCAAACCTTTAGGCGAAGCCTGTTTCCTTGCTAACGCAGCAGCGGGTGTTGTTGTGGGTAAACTAGGAACATCCACTGTATCACCTATTGAACTTGAAAATGCTATTCGCGGTCGTGCTGACAACGGCTTCGGCATGATGGAAGAAGAGCAATTAAAACAAGCTGTCGAATTAGCGCGTCAACGCGGTGAGCGTATTGTTATGACGAATGGTTGTTTTGATATTCTTCATGCAGGGCATGTTAGCTATTTAGCAAATGCACGCAAACTCGGTGATCGCCTTATTGTTGCTGTAAATAGTGATGCGTCTACTAAGCGCTTAAAAGGTGAAAGTCGTCCTGTTAATCCATTAGAGCAGCGTATGACAGTGCTAGGCGCTTTAGGTGCAGTCGATTGGGTTGTTGCATTTGAAGAAGATACACCACAGCGCTTAATTGCCTCTGTATTACCAGATATCTTAGTTAAAGGTGGTGATTATAAGCCTGAAGATATCGCAGGTAGCAAAGAAGTTTGGGCTGCTGGCGGTGAAGTAAAAGTGCTGAATTTTGAAGATGGCATTTCTACAACGAACATTATTAATGCGATTAAAAAGAAATAATGGCATAAATTAACGACGAAAGGCACTCTTTGGAGTGCTTTTTTTATAATAAAGGATCTAGCTATTATCATTTTTAATGATATTTTTATTAATGGTTATTGTTCTCTTTTTAAATGATACTCAACAATATAATCTTGAGTGTTTCTATACATAATTGAATAATTAATATAATCACCCTGAGTACTATATGATAATGTACTAAGTCTTAATATTGGAATGTTAGTTTCTATTTTTAATAATTGACAAATATTGTTATCAGGCATAATAGGGTGAAAAGTTTCATAACTCCCTGATATTTTTATTTGACAAATATTTTCAATAAAATCAAATTTAGAGCCTTCTAAATGCGTTAAGGTTAAATTACGAAAATATTTAACAGGCATGTAACTGTCTTCAACAATAAGAGGTTTATTATCGACGTAACGTATTCGCCTTGAATAAAAAATACGTTCATTTGAGTTGATACGTAATTTACTGGCGATAGATAAAGGACAAGGAATAACACGAAATTCTATAACTTCACTTCTTACATTGTGACCTGTATTTGCCATTAATTCGACAAAGCCTTTTAAGCTTGCATTTTCATGATGAACATCTTTTTCTTTAATATAAGTTCCTGAACCATGTTTTCGTTCTAATAATCCTGCGGTCACTAATAAATCCACCGCTTTACGTATTGTCATTCTCGATACATTGTATTGTTGTGCTAATGATTTTTCTGCTGGCAAAGGGTCACCAATTTGGTATCCAGCCGAATTTATTTGAATTCTTAGGCTTTTTGCAATGTCTTTATAGATCACTTTTATACCTCTTTTTATTCTTAAAACCAGCTCTCTTTATTTAATTTATATGAATATAATCTTTTGATATATAGGATAATTATTTATACCTCTAAAATGTGAACGTTATCAAAAAATAAAAAGTGATCTGCTTTTTGACTAAAAATGAGATCACTTTGCCTGAAAGATTAGTATGAATCAGATCACGAATAATTCATTTTAGATGAGAGAATAAAGAGAAAAGAATCTAATCTGAATTTACAGAAAAAAAATGAATTAAATAGCATACCGTTTCAGTAGCAGTAAATAAGAGGATATTTTTATGCTCAGTCAAATACAACGATTTGGTGGAGCCATGTTTACCCCTGTCCTGCTATTTCCTTTTGCAGGTATTGTTGTAGGCATTGCCATTTTATTACAGAATCCATTATTTATTAGTGAAGATTTATTAAGACCCGATAGTTTATTTGCCCAAATTGTTCATATTATTGAAGAGGGGGGATGGACGGTTTTTCGTAATATGCCTCTTATTTTTGCAATTGGCTTACCAATCGGTTTAGCTAAAACTGCACAAGCAAGAGCTTGCCTTGCTGTAATGGTGAGTTTTCTCACTTGGAATTATTTTATTAATGCAATGGGAATCGTTTGGGGAAGTTATTTCGGCGTAGATTTTACAAATGAAATCGGCGGAAATAGTGGCTTAACAATGATAGCTGGAATTAAAACATTAGATACCAGTATTATTGGGGCGATTATTATTGCGGGTATAGTTACAGGTATTCATAATCGTTATTTTGATAAACAGCTTCCTGTCTTTTTAGGTATATTTCAAGGAACTTCGTATGTTGTATTAATTAGTTTCTTTGTTATGTTACCGTTAGCGTGGATAACATTATTTTTCTGGCCAAAAGTGCAAATTGGTATTCAATCTTTGCAAGTATTTATGGTTGAATCCGGCTCTTTAGGTGTTTGGATATATACCTTTCTTGAACGTATTTTAATTCCTACAGGCCTACATCACTTTATTTATGGTCCATTTATTTTTGGCCCTGCAGTCACTGAACATGGAATTCAAGTTGATTGGGCTCAAAATATGCAATATTTCAGTCAAAGTACTGAATCTTTAAAAGCGTTATTTCCAGAAGGTGGCTTTGCATTGCATGGTAATAGCAAAGTCTTTGGTTCTATTGGTATCGCACTTGCTCTTTATTTTACTGCTGCACCTAAAAATAGAGCCAAAATTGCAGGTTTGCTTATACCCTCTGCATTGACCGCTGTATTCGTGGGAATAACAGAACCTTTAGAGTTCACATTCTTATTTATCTCTCCGTTATTGTTTGCCATTCATGCCGTATTAGCTGCCACATTAGCGACAACACTTTATCACTTTGGGGTTGTCGGAAATATGGGCGGAGGGATCATCGATAATTTCCTACCTATGAATTGGATCCCAATGTTTCATAACCATTACGGGATGATTATTACGCAAATAGTCATAGGCCTTATTTTTACAATGATTTGGTTTGTGGTGTTTAGAACATTAATTATCAAACTTAATTTAAAAACACCCGGTCGTGAAGAGGATGATGAAGAGATCAAGCTCTATAGCAAACAAGATTATAAAAATAAAAAGTCACAAGATTCGGATAGTTCAAAAACAGCAAAAGAAGATCGCAAACTCGCACTTCCTAAAGGCATCCTTGAAGGCTTAGGGGGAAGTGGAAATATCAAATCCTTAAATAACTGTGCAACACGTTTACGTATCGAAGTGATAGATAACGAGATAATTGAAACAGATGCCTATTTTAAAGGGCTCGGTGTACATGGTGTAGTGCGTAAAGGTCATGCATTGCAAATTATTATCGGGCTACACGTTTCTCAAGTGAGAGACAAAATTGAACAACTTATGAAAGAAGATAGGCAAAATAACACCTTGTCGGAGGCTATATAATGAAGAAGTTCTCAGTCGTAATTGCAGGTGGCGGTAGTACATTTACACCCGGTATTATTTTGATGCTACTGGAAAACTTAAAACGTTTTCCATTAAGAGCCATCAAGTTTTATGACAATGATGCTGAGCGGCAAGAAATCATTGCTAAAGCTTGTGAAATCATTCTTACTGAAAAAGCACCTGAAATTGAGTTTTGCTATACCACGGATCCCAAAACGGCCTTTACAGATGTTGATTTTGTGATGGCACATATCCGTGTTGGTAAATATCCAATGCGCGAAAAAGATGAAAAAATTCCTTTGCGCCATGGTGTATTAGGACAAGAAACTTGTGGTCCTGGTGGTATCGCTTATGGTATGCGTTCTATCGGTGGCGTCTTAGAGTTGGTTGAATATATGGAAAAATATTCGCCAAATGCCTGGATGCTAAATTATTCTAACCCAGCTGCCATTGTCGCTGAAGCTACTCGTCGTTTAAAACCGAATGCGAAGATCTTAAATATCTGCGATATGCCAATTGGCATTGAATCACGTATGGCACAAATTGCAGGATTAAAATCACGCAAAGAGATGCGTGTCCGTTATTACGGTTTAAATCACTTTGGCTGGTGGACTCAGGTTGAAGATTTACAAGGTAATGATTTACTGCCAGTTATTCGTAAACATGTTGCGGAACATGGGTATATTCCCAAAGTGGCAGGTGAGCCAGTTGAAGCTAGTTGGAATGATACATTCGGGAAAGCAAAAGATGTGTGGGCACTAGATCCGACAACTATGCCGAATACTTACTTGAAATATTATTTATTTCCAGATTATGTTGTTGCGCATTCTGATCCTCATCATACTCGTGCAAATGAAGTGATGGAGCACAGAGAGAAGAATGTATTTAGCGCTTGTCGTGCCATTACGAGTGCAGGTAAATCATCAGCAGGGCATCTTGAGATTGATGAACATGCTTCTTACATCGTCGATCTAGCAACAGCTATTGCGTTTAATACTCAAGAAAGAATGCTACTGATTGTTCCTAATAACGGCTCAATTATTAATTTTGATCCAGAGGCAATGGTTGAGATCCCTTGCATTGTTGGAAGTCATGGGCCAGAGCCTTTAGTTATGGGTAAAATTCCATTATTCCAAAAAGGGATGATGAGCCAACAAGTTGCAGTTGAAAAATTAGTGGTAGAAGCCTGGATTGAAAAATCATATTTGAAACTTTGGCAGGCGATTACGATGTCTAAAACAGTGCCAAGTGCGACTGTTGCAAAAGCAATTTTAGATGATTTAATTGAAGCAAATAAAGACTATTGGCCAGCGTTAAAATAGCTATTGATAGATATTTTGAGTATATAAAAAATAACCCTGTGTCTTTATGAGATACAGGGTTTTGCTTTATAACTAAAATAAGTCATAAAGTGAATAGATTAAGCTTTATTTTCTGCTGGAGTTTCTACCACAATTTCAACTTCTTCAACTTCTTCAACTTCTTCAACTTGGGCAATTTCAGCTTGAGGTTTTGCCTGCAGACCAGCTTCTAGCTCATTTAAACGTTGCTCTAAACGATTAAGTTTTTCACGAGTACGTAATAAGACTTGAGTTTGTACATCAAACTCTTCGCGATTAACTAAATCCAATTTGTTTAATTGAGATTGTAGAACAGTGCGGATTTTTTTATCAATATCATCACCAAAATCTTTAATGCCCTGTGGCAGGACGTTTTGGATTTGGCGCGCGACTTGTTCAAGTTTTTTCGGGTCCAACATGGGAAGTCCTCACAAATAAAATAGAAAGCTGAGGCTAAGTGTAATATGAGGACAGAGGGAATAAAACCAGATATCAAGATTATTGTTACTTTTTTATTATAAATAGTTAAATAACCGTATGTCATAAAATGATTATGTGATGAAACAAAGATTGTCGCCGATTGATGATTGCCTCTTATAATTTTAAAGCGTATAGTTTCACCGTTAATCTCAGGGCGGGGTGAAAGTCCCCACCGGCGGTAGATACCTGAATACTTAGGTAAAGCCCGCGAGCGCTTTGTATTGCCATTGTGATGCAAAGGTCAGCAGATCCAGTGTAATTCTGGAGCCGACAGTTAAAGTCTGGATGGGAGAGAATAAAATAGCATCAGTAGGATCATTGTATCCATTCCTGTTGTTTCTGCTTATGTATTAATTAAGCAGAGATCCACTCCTAAGACTGCCCTGGTTCTGGTAACTTTCATTAATTATTGAGGTTTTTTTACCATGAATCAGACGCTACTTTCCGAATTCGGTAATCCATTTGAGCGTGTTGAACTTGCTCTAGAAGCCCTTCGTGCTGGTAAAGGCGTGATGGTGCTCGACGACGAGAACCGCGAAAATGAAGGCGATATGGTTTTCGCAGCAGAAACTATGACCACAGAACAAATGGCGATGTCTATTCGTCATGGCAGTGGCATTGTTTGTTTATGTATTACAGAAGAACGCCGTCAACAACTTGATTTGCCTATGATGGTGGAAAATAACACCAGTCATTTCCATACGGCATTTACAGTAACGATTGAAGCAGCACAAGGTGTAACAACCGGTGTTTCAGCATCTGATCGTTTAACCACAGTACGTGCAGCGGCAGCTGATAATGCAAAACCAAGTGATTTAAATCGTCCTGGTCACGTATTCCCATTACGTGCCCAACCTGGTGGTGTGCTAACGCGTGGCGGGCACACAGAAGCATCGATTGATTTAGCAACTTTAGCCGGTTTTAAACCAGTTGCAGTGTTATGCGAATTAACAAATGACGATGGCACGATGGCAAGAGCACCAGAAGTGATCACTTTTGCTAAAAAGCACAATATGCCTGTACTAACTATTGAAGATTTAGTGGCTTATCGTCTTCGTGAGGAGAAAAAAGCTGGCTGAAATTAACATGTTATAACCGACACTGAAAACACACACACTTATTCAAGCCATTTAAGGAAACTTAGGTGGCTTTTTTCATCTTTTTTGAATAACTATTTCATACTTCTTTGACTATATTTCAAGTAAGAAGGCGCTATGCTAACGCCATAAGATCACAAGCCATAAGAGGTGATTATGGACACAAAAATGATGCCAGCGCTGTTTATTGGACACGGTAGCCCAATGAATGTATTAGAAGATAATACATATACTCGCCTCTGGTCAAAATTAGGGGAAACGCTTCCTCAACCTAAAGCAATTTTAGTGATTTCAGCTCATTGGTATACTGATGGAACTTATGTAACAGCAATGTCGCAACCAAAGACAATTCATGATTTTTATGGATTTCCACCAGAGCTATACGCAATAGAATACCCAGCGCGAGGGTCGATAGGCTTGGCCGCACTAATTGAAGATCTTATCGATCCGATTAAATTAAAACTCGATATGGATCAATGGGGATTAGATCATGGAAGTTGGGGAATACTTGAAAAAATGTATCCCAACGCAAATATTCCTGTTGTCCAATTAAGCATTGATGCTCGTCAATCAGCGCAGTGGCATTATGAATTGGGACAAAAGCTGGTTGAATTACGTAAAGAAGGCGTCTTAATCATTGGTAGCGGTAATATCGTTCACAATTTAAGAATGATGGATTGGCAAAATAGCAATGCGACGCCTTATTCTTGGGCATTAGCCTTTAATGAGACAGTCGAAAACAGCTTACGAAGTGATAATGTACCAGAAACGTTATTTACGATTTTATCAACAGAAGAAGGGCGGTTGGCACATCCTACACCCGACCATTTTTTACCTGCGTTGTATTTATTAGGCTTAAAACAAGAGGGTGAAAAGGTAACAGTGCTGAATAATGATATTGTGAATAAATCGCTAAGCATGATGACGTTTCAAATTGGATAAAACTATCCAATAAAAACTAATTGATTTATAGAAGTGAAAGGCTAAATTCCTTTTATGGAATTTGGCCTTTTTTACTGATAACGAAACCTATTTTGAATAAAAAACACCTTACCGTTTATAAGCAATAAGGTGCTCAACATGATTTTAAGATTTCTATTAATCTAAAATAATATGTGGATAGAAGCGTGAGAGATCTTGAGTAATAAGCTCTCTATCTTCTCTAATACAAATACCTGCAGATTGGTCGTTAACCAACCAGCTACCAATTAATGTATAGCTATCGCCAAATTTTGGTAGTGGATGGAAATCTTGAACAATAAAGCCTTCTTCACCGTAAGGGCCATCTGCGACAGCAATATCCTTGCCGTTTTCAACAATGCGAATATTTGCACCTTCGCGTGAAAACAGTGGCTTGATAACATAGCGCGATAATGAATCAGGCGCTTTACCATCATAAAAATAAGCAGGTAGCAGATTTGGGTGATTAGGGAACATCTCCCAAAGCATTGGTAGCAATGCTTTATTCGAAATAATGCTCTTCCAAGAAGGCTCTAACCAACGAATACCTGCATCAGCAAGTTTAGTTGAGAAGTCTTCGCGGAACATAAATTCCCAAGGGTAAAGCTTAAACATATTACTGATTATCTGATCTTGCAGATCAGTTAATTCACCACGTTCACCTAAACCCAGATCTTCAATAAAAACAAAATCAGTCGTTACTTGGGCTTCTTCAGCACAATCTTGTAGATATTGAACTGTGCCACGATCTTCTTCAGTATCTTGGCAACAAGACATATGCAGATAACGCATTCCGTATTGATCACGAAGCTCTGCAAAACGATCAATTAACTTCTCTTGAATGCTATTAAATTGATCGGCATTTTGCGGTAAACGACCTGCATTGACTTGATCTTCAAGCCAGATCCATTGGAAAAAAGCAGATTCATACAGTGATGTCGGAGTATCTGCATTATTTTCTAACAGTTTTGCCGGACTTTTACCGTCATACGCTAAATCAAGACGTGAATAGAGGGACGGTTGAGACGATTTCCAAGAATCACGCACAAAATCCCAGCAGTGACGCGGGATCTGAAAGCGAGTCAGTAACTCTTCACTATTAGCCACTTTATCAGCGACTTGTAAGCACATCTGATGTAACTCTTCCGTCGTTTCTTCTAACGTTTCAACCTCTTCCATTGAGAATTGATAATAAGCATCTTCAGACCAATAAGGCTCGCCATACATTGTATGAAAGTTGAAGCCAAATTCCGTTGCTTTTTCACGCCAATCCGGGCGTTCAATGATATTTTCGCGTTTCATGGTTTTAATTAACCACCTGAACGATAAGAAGACGAACCGGTTGAGCTACGGTTATTATTTGTTGCATTGGTACGTTGAGCAGCTGCTTGTCTTGATACAGTGTTACCAAAGCCACCACGAGTTACCGTTGAGGTTGTTGATGGTTTTGGTGTCATGGCTGTTTTTGGTACGTTCATTTGACGACCGCCAACCGCAGGACCGTAGTTACGGCCTGTTGCATCCACAAATTTACCATTTGCAGGGCTTGTTGGGTTACGCGAACTAAACAGAGGTTGTGCTGGCGCACCACCACCCATTAGACGACCCATCATATAACCCGCCATCAATGGCATAAAGAAGCTACCACCGGAGTTAGCTTGAGCCATTTGTGAGCTGTCTGGGTTTAAATTATTGGCATTTTCAGTACTAACAGGCTGTCCATCAATAGATGCAGTTTGAGTACATTGTGCATCACCGAATTCAGCTACGCAGTCTTCTAATGTTGCATATTTAGGTGCTGTACGCTGTGCTTCTTGCAATGCAGTGCGATAAGAGTCTTCACACTGGGCCGCTTGTGAAGGATTTGCTTGAGCACATTCTTGTGCGTTCATATACAGTGAAACTGTCTCATCGCTCTCTTCACATCCTGAAAGCGCGAATACAGCAGTGATGGCGATTGCAACAGGCGCCAGACGATAAGGGCGAAATGCTTTACGGAAAGCATCACGATTAATCGATTTGGTACGTTTCATTGGCATATTGATAAGATCCATAAAAGGTAAAACGTTCAAAATAAAAGCTAGGATAGGTTAAATAGTCTAGAAAATAAATAAGAAACGCCTAATCATCAGGGATAACCAGAAATTTGTGATCTTTATAAGGTTAAGGGTAATAAAATTAGGTAAATCCTCTCTTTTTAACCTAATTGTAATTAAGGTATTTGTTATTACAAGAATATAGATATTGTAGAGATCTTAATTTAATCCATAACACAATATCTTATGTGAAGAGAAAGCATAAAAAAAACCGCTTATCAGTTTATCGCTGAAAGCGGTTTTTTTATAAGTAACTAACTTCTTAATTCACGATTAAGGCGCAACGTTAAGAGCAGGGTTTGTTAACGGGCGAATAATGCTGTCTGGTGAAGTGGAAATTTCTGCACCCAGAGTATTATTTAGCTGAATTAAGTCATTTTCATTTAATGTGCCACGAGCATATTCAATATTTAATTGGTTAATTAAATAGTCATAACGTGCGTTGGACAATTTCTGTTTTGCATCATAAAGCGTTGTTGTGGCATTCAACACATCAACAATAGTACGAGTACCCACTTGGTAACCCGCTTCAGTTGCATCTAATGAACTTTGTGCAGATACAACGACTTGTTGATAGGCTTTAATGCTACTGATCGACGCAGAAATATTGTTATAAGAAGAACGAGCGATTTGAACGATAGAACGATAAACCGATTCTAATTGTTCGCTTGCACTAGTAAAACCATATTGTGCTTGTTCAACTTGTGAACTTGTTCTGCCACCAGTATACAGAGGGATGCTAACAGACAAACCAATGCTATTTTGACCGCTATAGCTGTTGCTATGACCTGCTAATGCGTCTGGTCTATGGTCGTGACTATGACTATTTGATACACCCGTTGATGCATTTAAATCTACGGTTGGTAAGTGACCTGATTGCGCTAAACGAATATTTTCGCGCGCTAAATCTTGACCTAAACGAGCACTTAATAAACTTAAGTTACGTTCTTCAGCATCTTTTAGCAGTTTCTCAATAGAGTCTGGTGAAGTTGTTGAAAAACGACCAATATTGAGTGAGGCAAGATTAATGTAATAGATACCACTTACTTGGCGTAGTTTTTCTAATGCATTATCTAATTGATTTCGACCAACCACTTCTTGTGCCAGTACGCTATCGTAATTTGCACGCGCATTTTGTACGTCAGTAATTGCTACTAAACCCACGTTAAAACGTTGAGTTGTTTGATCTAACTGGCGGTAAACTTGTTCTTTTTGCGCTTCAATAAATGATAGTGAATCGATAGCACGCAAGACATCAAAGTAAGCGGTCGCGGTGTCTAAAATCAGTTTTTGCTGACTTGTTTGGTAAGTCACATCGCTCATACCCGCTGTTTTTTCTTGCATGTTTAATTGACGCCATAAGGCCATATTAAACACACTTTGAGTCAGCGTTAAACTTGCCCCAATAGAATTAGATTCGGTATCTCTTGCATCACGGTAGCCGCTTTTATAGTCTGCAGATGCTCCTAATCCTAATTGTGGTAATAATGAGCCACGAGCTTCATTAATTTTTTCAAAAGCTTGATTTCGTTCAGCTAATGATTTGCGTAACTCAGGGTTACTGTCCTTTGCTTTTTGATAAACTTGAAGCAGATCCTCAGCCTGACTTGCAGTGCTGAATCCTGCCAAACTCATCGTGACCAAAAGAGAGAGCAGTTTTTTCATTTTAATTCCTTGTTGCAACAGTTTCGCTGAGTTGCCTCTGTTAATCTTGATTGGGGATAATTCTAGCAGATTGTTTCCCTAAGTAGGGGTAGCCATTTGTGCCATATCCTTTTATTTTAGATTAACTTTACATGAATTGTTGGCAAATTTCTTTAAATCTGTATTAAACGTAAGCAATAAAAAGACTCTTAAATGTAACTTAAGGAACATTGTATGAAGAAAAGGGAAAATACACCATTTTTATACGGTCGTGAAGATGTGAAATTGCTCAATCAGAGAGATTTATATAAAGGCTTTTTTCGCATGACCGAGTATCGCTTTAAACATCGCCTTTTTGAAGGTGGATGGAGTGAAGAAGTTAAACGTGAGGTTTTTGAACGAGGCAATGCAGGTGTTTTGCTCGCTTATGATCCCAAACGTGATGAAGTGGTGTTAATTGAGCAAATACGTATTCCTGCGTATGAAACCAGCGAGACACCTTGGTTGCTTGAAGTAGTTGCGGGCATGGTCGAACAAGGAGAAAGCCCTGAAGATGTTGTTAGACGTGAAGCCCAAGAAGAAGCGGGTGTTGTTGTTGGACGATGTGAACCTGTTGTGAGTTATCTTTCAAGCCCCGGTGGTACGAGTGAAAGAATGCATGTTTACGTCGGTGAAGTTGATGCAACAACGGCAAAAGGTATTCATGGATTAGCGTGTGAAAACGAAGATATTCGTGTTCATGTAGTGAGTCGAGAGCAAGCCTATCGTTGGGTTGAAGAAGGCGTTATTGATAATGCGGCATCTGTTATTGCTCTGCAATGGTTACAACTTCATCATATTGCACTAAGAGAGCGTTGGTCAGTAATTTAATACACTAATCAATCTTCAAAGGATGTTTTTAGTAATATTATCAAGTAGAGTAACTATCTCTAAGTGTACGATATCAAATGAATTAAATTGTAAAATGAAGTGAAAAAAACGTGATTGAAAGCGAGAATATTTCTCACTAATCTTTTGAAATGTGTATTGGTTGGCAGATCTTTACTACGAAAATACGTTAACATAACGGCTAATGAGAGTGAAACAAGGAAACCTTTTGGAAAGCCAGCTTGAATTATCGGTGAAACATAAAAACACCGTAAGAATATTACAAATCACAGACACCCACCTCTTTGCTAATGTGGAAGATACTCTGCTGGGCATTAATACCTATCGTAGCTACCATGCGGTATTAAATGCGATTAGAGAGCAGGGTCTTGATGTTGACTTGATTGTTGCGACAGGTGATTTAGTTCAAGATCAAACCTTTGAAGCTTATCAGCATTTTGCTGATGGCATCGCGACGTTGATACCTCCTTGTGTTTGGTTGCCGGGCAATCATGACTATCAGCCCGCAATGATTGATGCTTTAAATCAGGCAGGAATTTTGTCAGCTAAACAAGTGTTGATTGGTGATAATTGGCAGATGCTATTATTAGATAGCCAAATTCAAGGCGTTCCTCATGGTGAGTTATCAGATTGTCAGTTAGATTGGCTAACACGCTGTCTTGAAAGTCAAAAACACAGGGATACGATTATCTTGTTGCATCATCATCCTATGCCTTCAGGGTGTACATGGTTAGATCAACATAGTTTAAGAAATTCTCAAGAGTTGGCTGAGCGTTTAAAAGATCACTCTCAAGTAAAAATGATGCTTTGTGGCCATATTCACCAAGAAATGGATGAAATGTGGAATGGTATTCGCTTGCTGGCGACGCCTTCTACGTGCATTCAGTTTCGCCCTCATTGTACAAATTTTACATTAGATACTGTTTCTCCAGGCTGGCGCTATTTGGAAATGTCACTTTTATCTGATGAGAAGGGCAAAATTGACACACAGGTTTATCGTTTAGCAGGCACTGAATTTTGTCCTGATCTTGATGCGGATGGCTATTAAGTTATGCCTCGTATTCTTTACTTACATGGCTTTAATAGCTCACCGAAATCAGCAAAGGCACAGGCTTTTCGCCAATGGCTTGAAGCAACTCATCCTGAAATTGAATTATTAATTCCTCAATTACCACCTTATCCTCAAGAAGCCGCTCAGCTAATTGAAACGTTAGTTAAAAAGAGCGCAGATGACAAACTAGGATTAATTGGCTCATCATTAGGTGGCTATTTATCTATTTGGCTATCTCAACGTTTTAATTTACCTGCTGTTGTTGTTAATCCTGCAATACGACCGTTCGATCTTTTGCAAGACTTCTTGGGGGAGAACGAAAATCCTTATACACATCAAAAATATAAGCTAGAACCTTATCATATGGATGAGCTACTTGCTTTGCGTATTCCCACAATCACATCACCGGAACTTATTTGGTTGCTTCAACAAACTGGAGATGAAATACTTGATTATCGTCAAGCTGTCTCATATCTTGGCGCGTGTAGGCAAACCATAGAATCGGATGGAAACCATGCTTTTGTGGGTTTTGAACGTTTTTTTCCGAAAATTATTCAATTTTTAAAGATAATTTAGCCTTTCGGTCGATTAACCTGTAAAACGTAGGTTGATGTATCTAGCCGAAAATTAATATCATATTGCCGCCAACACCTGTTATTATAAACAGTATTTTTCTAACAGCGAACCGCAGATTAAAACAATGACTCAATCAAGTTATAACGCAAAGGATATTGAGGTTCTTAATGGTCTAGAGCCTGTACGTCGCCGTCCCGGGATGTATACAGATACAACAAGACCGAACCATTTGGCACAGGAAGTGATAGATAATAGCGTGGACGAGGCGCTTGCGGGACACGCATCGAAGGTCGATGTCATTTTATATGAAGACCAATCTATCGAAGTCATCGATAATGGGCGAGGAATGCCTGTCGATATTCACCCTGAACTTAATGTTTCTGCTATCGAGCTAATCCTTGCTCACCTCCACGCCGGAGGAAAATTCTCTAATAAAAACTATCAATTTTCTGGCGGGTTGCATGGTGTTGGGATCTCGGTTGTTAACGCCCTCTCAAAGCGTATTGAAGTAACTGTTCGTCGTGATGGTAAAATTTACCAAATTGCCTTTGAAAATGGCGATAAAGTTGAAGAGTTACACGAAATTGGCACCTGTGCGAAACGAGATACAGGAACGAGTGTACATTTTTGGCCTGATGGCTCCTATTTTGATGTTCCTCGTTTTTCTTCTAAGAGCTTATCTCATGTATTAAAAGCCAAAGCGGTACTGTGCCCAGGTGTTAATGTTTCTTTTGTAGATAAAGTAAATAACACTCAAGAAAACTGGTGCTACGCTGATGGCTTAACCGATTATTTAAGTGAAGCTGTTGCAGAATTTGTTCGCCTTCCTGAAGAGCCTTTTACTGGTAAATTTGAAGGTGATAATGAAGCCGTTGAATGGTCTATGTTATGGCTGCCTGAAGGTGGCGATCTACTCACTGAAAGCTATGTTAACTTAATTCCGACGGTTCAAGGTGGTACTCATGTAAATGGTTTACGCCAAGGCGTGTTAGATGCAATGCGTGAATTTTGTGAATTCCGTAATTTACTACCAAGAGGCCTTAAGTTAACGGCTGATGATACATGGGAGCGTTGTGCTTATGTATTATCAGTGAAAATGCAAGATCCTCAATTTGCAGGGCAAACCAAAGAGCGACTCTCCTCAAGACAAACCAGTGGGTTTGTTGCAAATGCTGTAAAAAATGCTTTTAGCTTATGGCTAAATCAGAATGTTCAAGTCGGTGAATTGCTTGCTGAAATGGCAATTAGTAGCGCTCAGCGTCGTATGCGTGCCGCCAAAAAAGTGGTGCGAAAGAAACTCACTTCAGGGCCAGCATTACCGGGTAAATTGGCTGATTGTACTTCTCAAGATTTACGTTACACCGAACTATTTTTAGTTGAAGGGGACTCTGCGGGAGGCTCTGCTAAACAAGCTCGGGATCGTGAATATCAAGCGATTATGCCTCTGCGCGGTAAGATCTTAAATACATGGGAAGTCTCTTCAGATGAAGTACTAGCGTCACAAGAAGTCCATGATATTTCAGTAGCGATTGGTATGGATCCTGACAGCAATGATTTAAGCCAATTACGTTACGGTAAAATTTGTATCCTTGCGGATGCTGACTCAGATGGTTTACATATCGCAACCTTACTGTGTGCTTTATTTGTGCGCCATTTTCCTGCTCTTGTTAAGGAAGGGCACGTTTATATGGCGATGCCACCACTTTACCGTATTGATTTGGGTAAAGAAGTTCATTATGCCCTTGATGAATCAGAAAAAAATGCCATTTTACAACGTCTAAGTCGTAAAAAAGGAAAGCCTAATGTACAGCGCTTTAAAGGATTGGGTGAAATGAACCCTCTTCAATTGCGTGAAACAACGCTTGATCCTAATACGCGTCGTTTAGTGCAATTGGTGATTGATGATGAAAATTATCAAGAAACTCTAGGTATGATGGATATGTTGTTAGCAAAGAAACGCTCTGAAGATCGCCGAAATTGGTTACAAGAGAAAGGCGATGAAGTTGACATCGAAGTGTAATGGATACCACAAGAGTCTGAGGAAAAAATTGAATGAGTGAATTGACTCATGATGGTGTAGAGCGTCAACCGCTCCACTTATTTACAGAGAATGCCTATCTCAACTACTCCATGTACGTCATTATGGATCGTGCATTACCTTTTATTGGAGATGGGCTAAAACCCGTACAACGTCGCATCGTTTATGCGATGTCAGAGCTTGGTTTAAGTAATAACGCAAAATTTAAAAAGTCAGCCCGTACAGTTGGTGACGTGCTAGGTAAATATCACCCGCATGGTGATGGTGCCTGTTATGAAGCTATGGTGCTTATGGCTCAGCCGTTCTCTTACCGTTATCCATTAATTGATGGACAAGGTAACTGGGGGGCGCCAGATGATCCTAAATCTTTCGCCGCGATGCGTTATACCGAATCACGCCTTTCTAAATATTCACAAACATTATTGAGTGAATTAGGACATGGTACGGTAGATTGGATCCCTAACTTTGACGGCACGATGCAAGAGCCGAAAATGTTACCTGCACGCTTACCTAATATCGTGCTTAATGGCACAACAGGTATTGCTGTTGGGATGGCAACGGATATTCCACCGCACAATGCGCGTGAAATAGGACAAGCTTTAGTGATGCTTTTAGATAATCCTGATGCGGGATTATCTGACGTGATGCAATATGTTCAAGGCCCTGATTATCCGACTGAAGCTGAAATTATTACCGCTCAAGATGATATCAAAAAGATTTATAAAACAGGGCGTGGCTCCGTTAGAATGAGGGCTGTGTGGCAGAAAGAAGAAGGATGTGCGGTGATCACTGCATTACCTCATCAAGTTTCTGGCGCCAAAGTACTCGAGCAAATTGCTGCATTAATGCGTGCCAAAAAACTGCCTTTAGTTGAAGATTTACGTGATGAATCTGATCATGAAAATCCAACTAGACTTGTTATTGTTCCTCGTAGTAATCGCGTCGATTTAGAACAAGTAATGTACTACTTGTTTGTGAATACTGACTTAGAGAAAAGTTATCGTGTTAACCTAAATATGATTGGGTTAGATAACCGCCCGGCAGTAAAAGGATTACTGACTATTTTAAACGAATGGTTAGTTTATCGTCGCCAAACAGTCACAAACCGCTTAACTCACCGTTTAGAAAAAGTTTTACGTCGCTTAGAAATTCTCAAAGGTTTATTAATTGCTTATCTCAATATTGATGAAGTGATTGAAATTATTCGTCATGAAGATGAGCCAAAAGCAGAATTAATGCGCCGCTTTGAGTTATCCGATATTCAAGCAGAAGCTATTTTAGAGTTACGTTTACGTCATTTAGCTAAACTTGAAGAGATGAAACTAAAAGGCGAAAGTGATGAGCTTGAAAAAGAACGCGATAGCATTGAGAAGTTGTTAAGTTCACCACGTCGTTTAAATACTTTACTGAAAAAAGAGATTGAAGCTGACGCAAAAGAATTTGGTGATGATCGTCGTTCGCCGATCCGTCCTCAAGAAGAGGCGAAAGTAGTTAATGAACAAGATATGTTGCCATCAGAGCCTGTCACCATTGTTCTATCTGAAATGGGTTGGGTACGCAATGCGAAAGGACATGATATTGATCCGAGTGGTATGAGTTATCGTGCAGGAGATAGTTATCACAGCGCAGTACGTGGTATGAGTAATCAGCCTGTTCTATTCTTGGATTCTACGGGACGTAGTTACACCTTAAGTCCAAATGATATGCCTTCAGGGCGTAGCCAAGGCGAGCCATTAACTGGTAAGTTAACTTTCCCACCTGATGCCAGCGTGAAATACATGTTAGCGGGAAGTGCTGGGCAAGAGTACTTACTGGCGACAAAAGAAGGTTATGGCTCTGTTCTCTCTTACGATGAGATGGAAACAAAGAATAAGACAGGTAAAGGGTTGCTGACTGTTTCTGAAGAGACAGAGTTATTAGCACCACTCTTAGTTGATCCTCAGAAGAAAAATGAGCAACACTGGTTTATTATCATCACTGATAAAACACGAATTTTAGCCATTTCAGCCGAACAGCTAAATGAAATGAATAAAAAAGGACGTGGTACACGTCTTGTTGCTTTGGGGAAAGAGCAAGGTGATGTGATTGAACAAATGCTGTTTGCACCTAAAGATGAAGCATTAATTTTTACTGTTGATGGTCAGCAAGAAGTACTTAAAGCAGAAGAACTCAATTATTTTAGTGGTAATGCGGGCGATGAACCTATTCCGTTAAAACATCTACATCCAGAGGCTGTTACCGTCATTATGTCTGAAAAAGGGCTTATTCGTTGCCAGAAAGGACATAATATTGATGCTAAATCGGTTGGCTTTAAATCCGGTGATGATTATTTTGATGCCGTTGAAGGCATGAGTAACCAACCGGTACACTTGATTGATACAACAGGTCAAAGCTATACCGTTGATGTTGATGCATTACCTTCTGGTCGTAGCAAGGGCGATGCGCTAACTGAACGATTAAAAGTTCAGAAAGGTGCGCAATTACGCCATGTTGTTATGGGCGAAAGTACTGATAAGATCTTAATGGCATCTGATGCTGGTTATGGCTTTATTTGTCAGGTTGATGATTTAACTTCTAAAAATAAAGCAGGAAAATCACTACTGACTTTACCTGAAAATGCATTACCATTACCGCCACAACGCTTGAATAATGAGCTCACGGATCTCATTATGATCATTACGAAAGGTGGCAGAATGCTGATTTTTGAAGCGGCAGAATTACCAACGATGGTAAAAGGGAAGGGAAATCAGATGGTTTCTATTCCTGCTTCACAAGCAGCAAGTGGTGAGGATAACGTCGCTTGGTTACGAGTATTACCTGAGAATGCCTCTGTGACACTGCATTTTGGTAAACGTAAAATGACTATGTCGATGAATGAGCTAGTTAACTTCAAAGCAAAACGTGGACGCCGAGGAACCTCTTTACCTCGTGGTGCCCAAGTTATCGATCATATTGATATTGAAACCAATTAAATCTAATACTTAATTGATATTTAGTGGGTCTGTTGACCCACTTCTATTTAGGACGCTAAAACTTATGTTAGCCATTATTCGAGGCATCATTGTCATCCTTTACACCATTATTGTGGTGACGTTTGGAATGATTTATTGCATGTTTTCACCAAGAAATCCTAAACACGTAATGACTTATGGACGTTTATTCGGCAAGTTATCTACTGTTTTTGGTATCAAGCTCGTTGAGCGTTTTCCAAAAGAAGCGGAAAGCTATGGCCCAAGTATTTATATCGGAAACCATCAAAATAATTTTGATATGGTGACGATGTCAAATGCAGTACAACCTAATACCGTAACAGTGGGTAAAAAAAGCTTAATTTTTATTCCTTTTTTTGGTCAGTTGTATTGGATAACCGGTAATATTTTGATCGATAGAGCAAATCGCTCTAAAGCACATGGCACTATTTCACAAGTTGCTGATCAAATTAAATCGAAGAAGATTTCTGTGTGGATGTTCCCTGAAGGTACTCGTAGCCGTGGTCGTGGCCTTTTACCGTTTAAAACAGGTGCATTCCATGCCGCCATCCAAGCAGGCGTACCTATTATTCCGGTTTGTGTTTCTACAACTCAGAATAAAATTAAGCTAAACCGCTGGAATAATGGCTACGTTATTGTTGAAATGTTGCCTCCAATTGATGTATCAAAATACACCAAAGATCAAGTTCGAGAATTAGCAGAAGATTGTCGTCAAATTATGAAAGCTAAAATCGAAGAGCTAGATAAAGAAGTTGAAGAAATGAATCAGCGTGATTTTCCCGGTAAATTAAATTAATACTTATTTGGTTTCTTTGATCATAACAATATAAGCCTGATTTTCAGGCTTATATCATTTTTAATTAATGAAAACATACTAGATTATCAACTATTTTTAGGATTTATGTCACATCCGCGCTATTATGCTCCCGTAATTTCATTTAAGTCCTTTTGTCTTTAAATCACAGCAGCTTTTTTCCTGTCTCTACATTTTTGATTATGCGATAGGAATATTTGTATTTTGTTGCGGAGAAAGTATGTCATTTAGTCGTCGCCAGTTTATTCAGGCTTCAGGCTTAGCGGTATGTCTGGGCTCAATATCTTCTTCTGTTCGTGCTGGATCAGTCAATGATAAACAATTACCTATACCGCCATTGTTGGAATCTCGCCGTGGTCAGCCTCTTTTTCTGACTTTGCAAAATGTGCATTGGGCATTTAATGGTACTCAAAAAGCGGAAGTTTGGGGGATCAATGGCTCAACACCGGGACCGACAATCAAAGTCAAAAGTGGCGATGATATAAAACTCATTTATAGCAACCGTCTTAATGAAGCAGTATCAATGACGGTGAGCGGTTTATTAGTTCCGGGAACTCAAGTCGGTGGTGCGGCAAGATTAATGTCACCCGGCGCTTATTGGTCGCCGGTATTGCCTATTCGTCAGAAAGCAGCAACATGTTGGTATCACGCCAATACTCCCTTTAAAATGGCACCTCATGTTTATAATGGATTGGTGGGAATGTGGATCGTGGAAGATGAAGAGAGCAAATCTCTTCCTTTACCAAAACATTATGGTGTAAATGATTTTCCGATCATTATTCAAGATAAACGTATCGATAATTTTGGTACGCCACAATATGACAAAGAAGCCGCTAGTGATGGTTTTTATGGCGATACATTGTTAGTCAATGGGCGTGAAGATCCTTATATTGAAGTCTCAAGAGGATGGATCCGCTTACGTTTAGTTAATGCATCCAATGCTCGCCGTTATGAACTAACCGCAAATGATGGTCGCTCACTTTACCTTATCGCCTCCGATCAAGGGCTATTAACATCTCCGGTAGAGCTGAAATCAATTCCAATGGCTCCAGGTGAGCGACGTGAAATATTGATTGATATGTCTGAAGGCGGTGAAGTCACAATTGTCGCAGGGCAAAGTGCCGGCTTTATGGATAGACTCCGTGGTATTTTTGAACCTTCAGATTTACTACGTAACGCCAATGTATTAACCATTAAACCAACCGGATTAATGTCGTTAGTGACAGATAAAGCACCTGCACAATTGGCAGTAGATGACACTCAAATCACTACTTCTATTCAGCCTAGAACCATCCAACTGCATAACAGCCCTCCGGGAATAAATAATGCGCGTTGGGAGCTTTCAAGAATTGATTTAGTAGGCAAGCAAAATGGGTGGGAACGTTGGCTTGTAACCGTATCAACACCACAACCATTCCATATTGAAGGTGCCCGTTTTAAAGTGATTAACCATAATGGTCAGAAGCCTGCACCAGCAGATTTTGGTTGGAAAGATACTGTTTGGATCGAAAACCAAAGTGAATTGCTGGTGGAATTAAAACAGCCTTCTTATTCGCATTTCCCCTTCCTGTATTATAGCCAGTTATTAGAAAATGCAGATAAAGGCATGGTAGGACAAATGGAAATCACTCCTTTTGAATAAAAAATAAGTAGTAGCACTAAATCAAATTAAAAGAAAAACAGTATTTTTAAAATAAAGATACTGTTTTTTTGTACTTAAAATAATGTGAATTATATTTTTTAGACTAAAGTTAAATAGAGAAAATATCCTCAAAAATAAATTGTTAATCAATTTGATGTTTTTGTTTGTTTATTTAAGTTCTTTTTATTAAGTTTATTTAAATATTATTATCAATGAGGTTAATATTTGAATGGGTTAATTTTTATTGTTTGTAATATAATAATAAGCGATCTATTTTTGTTTAATCTATCTGTTAATTTGTGATTGCGTAGTCAATCTATCTATTTTTGTGGCATGAAATCATATTTTTGAGATGCCCTTCAAGTAATTATTTATCTAGAAACTAGAGAATCTTTGCGTCTTTTATTTTTGATCCTTAATTAATGTTATTAAATTTTAATATAACTGAAGGTACAGAATGAACAAAGAAATAGCTTTAAGTCACCATCAAAAAATGAATAAAAAAATAAAATAAATAATAATATATTTCAGCTTTCCATTGTTGCATCAGCACTTCTTTTTTCTGGATATTCCGTAGCATATTCAGAAGCTGGGCAATTAGGCGATGCAAAAAGTTGGGAAAGCCAAGAGTATCAAAAAGACTGGGGGCTAGCTGCTATGAATGCCTCTAGTGCTTATGCACTTGGTTTTCATGGGCAAGGCGCCAAAATCGGTGTAATGGACTCTGGTGCATTATTATCACATCCAGAATTGAATGATGCACGTTTTCATGCAGTAAAAGCCAAAGGTCAATATGGCACGACTGGTATGAGATACCCTCAGGAATTGGGTGGGCATTATGAAAAAGGCCAAGCCTTTGATGTTGATGGAGGCTGGATCAAAGGTGTGAATGATACACACGGAACACACGTTACAGGTACTGTAGGTGCAAACCGTGACGGTAATGGTATGCATGGGGTAGCGTGGGGAGCTGATGTTTATTTAGGAAATACAGGCGCAACGGACAGCAATAACTACGGCCCTTACCAAGATTACACCTATTTCTACACTGGCTGGAAAGCCATGGTCGATGCAGGTGCGCAAGTCATTAATAATAGCTGGGGTACAAACCCTCGAATTATTAATACAAATGAAACATTGGGGCCTGATGGCGGTAAGACAACTGTTCATATGCCAGTAGATACCACGGCACAAACTGAATACGAATATTTCTACTTTAAAAAAGTCTATGGCGATAAGCCGTCCTTTGTTGATGCGGCTTATGACGCAGTAAAAGGTACTAATGTTGTTCAAGTCTTTACAACGGGTAACCGTGATTTTGCTCAGCCTTATTATCGTCCTCTTTATCCTTACTTTAATCCCGAAGCAGAAAAACATTGGATTGCAGTTGCTGGTCTGAAACAAAATGCAGATAAATCAGGTTATGAGCTAGTTAAAGTCTTTAATGAAGCGGGTAATGCGAAGTGGTGGACTGTTGTTGCTCCAGGTTGGGGCGTTTATTCTTCTATTGTTAATGAAGATGGTAGTGCGGATTGGGCTTCATTTAGTGGTACATCAATGGCAGCACCTCACGTTACGGGTGCGATGGGCGTATTGATGTCACGCTATCAATCAATGAATGCGATGCAAGTGCGTGATGTGATGTTTACAACTGCCAATCACCATAATCCAGATGGCTCTTTATATGATAGCTGGACGGCAGCAGAAGGTACGCCAGATGTGCGTTATGGTTGGGGTACGCCAGATTTAGATAAAGGGATGTATGGTCCGGGTCAATTCTTAGGTAAATTTGAATATAACTTAAGTATGGCACCGCTTGATGTCTGGACAAATGATATTTCACAAACTGCGTTAGATCTACGTGAACAAGAAGATTTAGCATGGCTGAAAGACTATCAAGAGAAGGGCATTGTAGCAGGTGGTGATTATAATCTAGGAACGGATTTTGTTATTAACGATGGTAACCCAGATCCAACTTCCCATATTGTTAGCAAAGAAGATGCTGAGAAATGGCGTCAAGAGTATTACCAAAAACGTGCTGATGCTATTCAAGCTAAAATTGACGCCGGTTTGTATGATGGTGCTTTAGTTAAGAAAGGTGAAGGCACATTGGTTATGATTGGCGATAATACTTATCGTGGTGGTACAACAGTCGAGCAAGGAACGTTATATGGCTTTACCGAATCGTTTGGCACTGAAGCAGTTAATGTCAACGGTGGTAAATTAAGTGTTATTGATCGCTATAACGATACTTTCACACAACAAGGCCAATTAGCATCAAATGAGAGTCATAAAGCCAATATCAATATCAACGATAAAGGAACGTATTTAGTTACCGTTGGACACGATGTTAATGTTGGTGATATGGCCTTAAATAAAGGGGCTAGTTTAGATGTTGGTGCCGATAACGAAGGCCAATTAAAAGATATCTATCTTAATAATAGTGTCGCGACAGGAACAGTTAATGCGGACAATTTAGTTGATAACCGCAATAAAACTAAAATGTTAGCAAATAACAATCCAAATAGTGATTATGCATTATTCGATAAAAATGTTTCTGTAAAAGACAACACAATTACAGGTACATTAAGTAAGAAAGAAAATACGTCTTTAGCCACATTTGCTAATAATGAAAATGGTCGCTCTATTGCGAATACATTGGATAGCACAGGTCGTGGCGATTTATTCAATGCAGTATTACCAATGAATGAAAGAGATTTGAGCAAGACTTATAATTCATTGGGTAGCGATATGTACCTTAATGCTAACAATGCAAGTGTCGTGAATGTGTTAGGTTTAACACGTACTGTGAAAGATCAAGCAATAGGTATTGGTCAAGGCCGTTATGCTAAATTGGATAATAGCAATGCACGCATTTGGATGACAGGTATTGGCCAATGGGGTAGTGCTGATTATGGCCATAGTAATATGGATGTTGATTTCTATGTCGGCTTATTAGGTGCAGAAATTGATGTGACCGAAAATACCAAAGCTGGTTTATTCTTTGGTGCGGGTTCAACTAAATATAAAGGTAATGAACACGGTAAAATAGATAGTAACGATATTCATATTGGTGCTTATGGTGTGTCTAATCTGTATGATGTGGCTTCATTAAACTATGGTTTCACACATACTAACCAAGATAGAGATGCAAAAAGAACACTTTGGGTAGGACAAAATGCAGGTTATAACTCTACAAGTTATGATGCAAAAATTACTCAAATTTTCTTAGAAGGTGCTTATACTCAATTTAATACTAATCAGTACTCTATTGAGCCATATGCAGGATTTAGCTGGTTGCGTGTATCAACTGATGATATCAATGAAAATGTCGGTAATATGAAATTTACCACTAAGACTGATTCACAAGATATTCAAATCGGTACTATTGGTTTACGTGGTGGATATCCATTTATGGCTGGCAACGTTAATATGGCTTTAAAAGGCGATATTTCTGCAAGTCATTTATTTGGTGATAACCGTCCTGAATCACGCCTCTTCTTATCAAATTCAGGTGATGCAACATTACGTGGTGGCAAACTGGATAATCTATTTGGTGTTGGCTTAGGTGTTGATGCGCAATTAAGCAAATCAACGACTTTCGGTATTTCTTACCAAGGTCAATATAATAGTGATGTAAGCTCAAGTGGTATCAATGCAACACTGAAAATTAATTTCTAAATATTATTTGTTTTTTGATATTTAAAGCCCTTAGTGATAAGGGCTTTTTTTTGTATTTATTGTCATTATTTTCATTTATAAATTTAGTTGTTTTAAACTTAAGGAGTATTTATGATTTTAAAATTAAATAATAATTCATCATCCGAAATGTATATTAATAATAAAGAAACTTCTGATCTTGATATGATAAAAAATAGACTGGATAAAATAGAGAATACTCATTTTTCTTTATTTTTATCATGTAAGAATAAAGGGTTGACACATAAGATTATTGAAAAAATAAAGTTTATTTTTAATGTTAAAAAGAAAATAGGTTCTATTAATATAGCTGGAAAACTTAATCACAATATACTTTTAACTGATGATATATGTGAAAAAAAAGTTAAGGATATTGATAAAATAAAAATTACTAAAGAGCAACTTCATGAGTTCATTGTTGATTATAACAAGGGAGATAACTCCGTATCATTTAATTGGTTTGTTGAGCAATACGTTAAAACTAAAGGTGATTTGTTGTTAGTTATAAAAACAGCATGTTTTTTAAAAAATAATAAGGATAACTTTAATCTATTAAAGCTAATATCTAATTCTTCATGCCAATTAAATATTTTATATTTATTCAATTTTCTAATAATGGAAACCAATAATAAAGTTAAAAAAGAAATTTTTTTCAATATTATTGATGATTATTTTAGTGGAAATAAAACTAGCTTCGAATCTAATCAGGCGTTAAAAAGAGCCGATTTTCTTTTGAAAAATAATTATCTCATTAAATGGTCGGATGAATTAAAAAGTGCATTTAAAAATATAATAGAGAATATGATAAATAGAAATATCGATCTTGATTTTTTTCTCAAAGGTATTGATGATTTTGAACTTATTGATGTGAAAGAATATATTAATAAGTATGGAACTGCTGATAATTATGTAAAAAACTTGAATGATACAATACAACAATATATAGCCGATTATCCAGAAAAAGATGAATGTAAAAAAATTATTAATTATATTGTTGATAGTAAATCAAAAATTAATGATCTTTGTGAGGACTATTTAAATAAAATTAAGGATGATTTATTTATGGATAAAGAACAATATTTAATTAGATTTGAGCAAGTTATAGACTTTTTTGATGAATATAATAAGAATAGTGAAAATAAAGCACCTTGATAGATGCTTTGCTCCAAGAATGCAGTTAGCTCAATGCGACTTTAATGCCTAAACCAATCAGTACAACACCGAGTACTTTATCAATTACTTTTTGGACTTTATTAAGCACTTTTCTGACAGGTGCACTTTGAATTAATAAAACCAATAAAGGCCAGTAAACTATGGCTAAGCCCCAAATAATAAAGGCATACCACAATTTTTCACCAATACTTGAATCAACACTTAACACCTGTGTGAAAACGGCAAGAAAGAACAAGGTGGCTTTAGGATTAAGTAAATTACAGAGGAAACCTTGCATAAAGGCTTTTTTAAAGCTGATCTGCGAATGTTTATCTGAGTCTTCATCAATCGAATGATTAGATTTTGAGAGCAAACTCTGAAAACCGATCCATAGCAAATAAACAGCACCTGCATATTTCAAAATGGAAAAGAGCCAAGGCGTTGTTGTGATAAGAACGGCAATACCTGCAACACAATATGACATATGTACAAGTAATGCTGCCACAATTCCCATTGCAGTCATCATTGCCGCAGATCGTTGATAACGCGCTGCATTTTTTACAACGAGAAAAAAGTCAGGGCCTGGTGAAATCATACCGAGTAAAGCAATTGTAAAAACAACTAAAGAAGTTTCAAGCATAATAGCGCCTTGTATATAACAATATTATAATGATTGAATCTTATATGATTAAGTTAACACTTCGAGTATAAAGCAATTATTTATTATCAAGGAAGCATAATTTGTATCGACTCAGGTTTTAGCTTTACGTATAGTGTGAACAGTTTTTTCCCATCTTTACCCGTAGGTGTGTAAATGAATATTAGTTTAATCGCAGCATTAGCGATGGATCGCATTATTGGTATGGAAAAGGCAATGCCTTGGACATTACCGGGTGACCTCGCATGGTTTAAAAAGAATACGCTAAATAAACCCGTTATTATGGGCCGGGTGACTTATGAGTCTATTGGACGTCCTTTACCGAATCGTCTTAATATTGTTTTAAGTAGCCAGCCAGGAACAGAGAGCGATGTTGTTTGGGTTAAATCTGTAGAAGAAGCTTTGCAAGCGGCTGAAAATAATGAAGAAATCATGGTGATAGGTGGTGGTAAAGTGTATGAGCAATTTCTGCCTATGGCAAATACACTCTATCTCACTCACATCGATGCTGAAGTTATCGGTGATACAACATTCCCGGATTATGAGCCTGATGAGTGGGATTCTACCTTTATGGAATACCATGAAGCAGATGAAAATAATTCACATAACTACTGCTTCGAAATATTAAAAAGAAGAAAATAACAAGAATTAAATAAAAAGGGAGATTAAATATCTCCCTTTTTATCATTCCTATTTTATTAATATAAAAATAATAAGAATGAAGATTTATTATTCTACTTAAATATTTCTTTTTATAAAAAGAGCATTATTTTAAACCAACCATTATTTATATTTTAATAAACTCATTTTATAAGAATAATATATGAGATATTAATCAATATAGAGATTTTTTATTCTCAATATCGTGTTTTTTTATACTTATTTCGCTGTAAAAAAAAATAACACATTGATTATTAATGATTAAATTTATAAATATTTTTAGGTGTTCGTTTTTGTGTATAAAACGTTCTCTTTAGAAGAAAAAAGAGTAATTTAGGTAATATGTGAGGGGTAAAATCAACATAGCGCAAAAGGCAATGTAGCCATTTTTGCGCTTGAAATAGGAAGGGGGATAATAGGTGAGTTATTTGGGAGCAGAAAGACTAGATTGAGTGAAGTACTGTTTGTCTTCCCAACGTAAGCAAGTGAGATTTCCACCCCAACAACATCCTGTATCTAACGCATAAACATTATCAGGAGTGCCCTTCCCTTCAAGAGAGGCCCAATGCCCAAATATAATGCTATAACCTTCAGGTAATTGACTCGGTAAATCGAACCAAGGTTTTAATGGTGCGGGGGCTTCTTGTGGTTTATCTTTGCATATCATATCAAGCTGACCATTAGGAAAGCAGTAACGCATACGTGTGAGTGCATTAGTGCTAAAGCGTAATCGCGCTAGACCTGAAAGCTCTGGTGACCAGTTGTTCGGTAAATCGCCATACATTGAGTTAATAAACAAAGGGTAGCTATCACTACTTAAAATAGCTTCAACTTCACGAGCACACATTTTGGCTGTTTCTAAATCCCATTGTGGCGTGATCCCTGCGTGAGCCATAATAATTTTCTTGTCTTCATCAACTTGCAGTACAGGTTGGCGTCTTAACCAATTAATTAATTCATCTGCATCTGGCGCATTGAGCAAGTTATTCAGCTGATCTCTTGGTTTATTGCGACTAATTTTTGCAAATACACCTAAAAGATGAAGATCATGATTACCCAAGACGAGTTTAAGTGAAGTACCTAAGCTTTTTACAAAGCGTAGTACTTCGAGTGAGTCAGGGCCTCGTGCAACAAGATCACCCGTTAACCATAATGTGTCTTGCGTTGGATCGAAACTGACTTTATCAAGAAGATGACGTAGTTCATGGTAACAGCCATGAATATCACCAATTAAATAAGTTGCCATAGTTAGTTTATCAATGTTGGAAGTGCAAGGCGGAAAACGGGGATCTCTATTTGAAATAATCGGCCATCAGTGTCAATCATTTCATAATGGCCTTCCATTGTTCCCATCGGTGTTTCAAGAACGGCACCACTGGTATAGCGGTACTGTGTGCCTGGCTCAATAAGCGGCTGTTCGCCGACAACACCTTCACCTCGAACCTCAGTGGTATTACCTTGTGCATTGGTGATTAACCAATAGCGGCGCAGGAGGCGAATTGCACATTTATTCAAATTATGAATTGATATGGTATAAGCAAAAACATATCGTTCATCTTCAGGGGAAGATTGGCTTTCAATGTAAACGCTTTGTACCTGTATCGCCACTTTTGATGAGGTGAACATAGTGCCTCCTGTCTCTGGCTTTATCTTATGCTTGTGAGTCTTGCTTTTGCGATAACCAGTTTGCCACTTTGCAGTATTGCTCAACAGAAATATTTTCTGCTCTTGCAGTTGGATCAATATCAAGTGCTATCATATCTTCTGCTGTGAGTAATCCGCCTAAGCTATTACGTAGTGTTTTACGGCGTTGATTGAATGCTTGAGCGGTAATACGGCTAAGCATTGCAATATCCGCTACTGGGTATGGTTTTTCTTTGTAAGGGATCAAGCGAACAACCGCTGAATCAACTTTAGGTGCTGGTTTAAATGAGGTAGGTGGAACTTCAAGTACAGGGATGATTTGGCAATAATATTGCGCCATCACACTTAAGCGACCATAAGTTTTGCTACCGTGACCAGCAACAAGTCGATTAACCACTTCTTTTTGCAACATAAATGTCATATCAGAAATTGCGTCAGCAAAACTGAATAAGTGGAACATAAGTGGTGTAGAAATGTTATAAGGCAAGTTACCAAAAACACGCAGAGGCTGCTGACGCTCTTTTGCTAATTGTGCAAAATCGATCGTCATTGCATCTTGCTGAATAATGGTCAGCTTGTCTTTTAATGTAGGATGAACTTCTAAACGAGCGGCTAAATCACGGTCAATTTCTACAACCGTCATTTTATCCATTCTTGCGCCTACTGGCTCTGTAATTGCACCTAAACCAGGTCCAATTTCAACAATGGCTTCACCGGGTTGAGGATAAATGGATTCAACAATACTTTCAATAATATAGCTGTCTGTTAAAAAGTTCTGCCCGAAGCGTTTGCGGGCAAAGTGCCCCTGATGGACTCTATTATTCATTACAATTTTGTATCATATTAATGGCTAAATTTAATGCGGTGCAAAAACTGCCAGCATCTGCGCTTTTCGTACCTGCAAGCTCAAGGGCGGTGCCATGATCAACAGAAGTACGGATAAAAGGAAGGCCAAGAGTTATATTCACGGCGCGACCGAAACCTTCATATTTTAGCACAGGTAATCCCTGATCGTGATACATCGCAAGCACCGCATCAGCATGTGTTAAATATTTAGGTTGGAATAAGGTATCAGCGGGGTAAGGCCCATGAAGATGAACACCTTGCTGACGTAATTGTGTTAATGCAGGCTCAATAATATCAATTTCTTCACGTCCCATATGACCACTTTCTCCTGCATGAGGATTAAGGCCACAAACGTAAATTTGAGGTTCCGCTATACCAAATTTAGTTTTTAAATCGTGATTTAAAATGGTGATAATTTCATGTAGAAGCTCACCTGTAATTGCATCCGCCACATCTCGTAGTGGTAAATGTGTGGTTGCCAAGGCGACTCTTAATGTATCTGTCGCCAGCATCATAACAACACGTTCACAATGGCTACGATCAGCAAAAAACTCGGTGTGCCCTGTAAAATGCACACCTGCATCATTGATAATACCTTTATGAACCGGCCCAGTCACAAGTGCTGAAAATTCACCATTTAGGCAGCCATCACAAGCACGAGCTAATGTTTCCACAACGTATAACCCATTGCGCTTATCTAATGTACTTGGAATGACATTAGTGTGGAGTGCGATTGGGAGTACACAAATTTGACTTGGTGTGTGTGCTTGAGGAGGCGTGGCAGGATCGTATTCAACTAATGAAAGAGGCAGGTTTAACAATTCTGCTCTTGTTTTAAGTAATTGAGGATCAGCACAAACAACCCAAGGTAAATCCCAACTCATTTGTGCTAATGAGATAATAAGGTCAGGACCAACCCCGGCTGGTTCGCCGGGGGTGATAACAAGTGGTTTTATTTGCTTAGTTTGCATTATTCTCGTTCATTATTTTTACATAAGCCCCAACTCGTAGCTCTTGTATCCAGTTTTGTACTTCTTCATTAAATTTACGGTTGAAGAGTAAACGGTATGCTTGTTCTTTATTCGCGGCATCTGTTTTATCAACACTACGAGTGTCTTCTAATTCAATTAAATGCCAGCCAAAGTTAGAACGAACAGGTTGGCTTAATTCGTTTTTATTTAAGCGCATTAACGCATCACGGAATGCCGGATCGTAAACATCTGGCATTGACCATCCTAACTCACCGCCACGTAATGCTGAACCTGGATCTTCAGAGTACTCTTTTGCTGCATCAGCAAAAGTCATTTTACCACTGCGAATATCGGCAGAGATCTGCTGTAACTTGGCATAGGCTTGCTCATCATTCATGATTGGTGAGCTTTTTAGCAGAATATGACGGCTTTTAACTTCTGTAACAGAAAGGGTATTAGTTCCACCACGAACATCGTTTACTTTGATAATGTGTAAGCCAACGCCAGAGTGAAGAGGCCCTACGATTTGGCCTTTTTGTGCATTTGTTAATTCTTTAGCAAACAGAGTGGGTAATTCATCAATAGATGCCCAACCCATGTTACCGCCATTTAAAGCTTGTGGATCAGCAGAATAAGTTGCGGCCAATTTACCGAAATCTGCACCATTTTTAAGCTGGTTCATAATGCGAGTAATGACTTGTTTTGCTTTTTCCATTTCTGCTGGCGCAGGATTTTCTGATAATGGAATTAAGATATGGCTCAGATTTAGATCAATACTTTGGCTTGCTTGGCTTTCAATTTGCTTAGCAAGAGAATCAACTTCTTGAGGTAAAATAGTAATACGGCGACGCACTTCATTGTTACGAACTTCTGCCAACATCATCTCTTTACGAATATCTTGGCGATAATCATTGTAAGAAATACCATCAGCTGCAAGGCGTTTTTTCAGTTGTTCAAGTGAAATTTTATTTTCAGCAGCAATGCCCTGAATTGTAGATTCTACTGCAGCATCAGGGATATCAATTTGCATTTGCTGTGCCATTTGCAAAATGATGTTATCCATGACCAAACGCTCTAGAATTTGTTGGCGAAGAACTTGCTCATCTGGCATCTCTTGACCCGCATTTTTTGCGTTCATTTTGACCGTCTGTAGCATTCTGTTGACGTCACTTTCTAGAACGACACCGTTATTGACGATAGCCGATACACGGTTTAATTCTTGTGCAGCAAATGTTGTTGAGCTGGTAGCTGCGCCGACCGTGATCATTAAGCCGATAAACAGCGTTTTCCAATTTTTCATAAGTTTCCCATTATGTATTTTCCGCATCTAATTGCGGGGTGACATATTTATTCAGCCAATTCCGTAGTCTGATTAAATCAGAATGCTCTTTGATAAGGTAAGATACCGCGTTCAAGCATTTTCTGGCTACCCAAACTATGATTGTTACTTAGGCCTCTGAGTTCCACATTGACAGACCATTTATTATCAATATCGCTGTGGTCAACTTTCCAACCAACAATTTTTCGTTCATAACCCACATTCACAGCCCAGCAACAGGTGTTGTATTGCAGACCAACCATTTGGCTAACAGGCTCTGATTCTTTGGTATCAAAGTAATAAGCACCTACAAGTCCCCAACGCTCTGCTAATGGCCAACTTCCTACGACACCAACTTGTGAAATACCTTTTTGGTATTCAGGAAGTTTATTAATACTACCATCGTAAGGGCGAACACGCGTTGCTTGGATATAGTCACGATCAACATAACGATAGCTTAACTGTAGAAGATGATCGCTATCTGCGCGATATTCCATAACAGCATCGCCCATTGAGACGCTACCTAAACGACGGTCATATTGTAAACCACCACGCATACCTACGGTATCAGTGATCCGCCAATATGCATCACCCGCCCATACCATTGAACCTGTTTCATCTTTGCTATTGATGATTTCGTTTGATGAACCTGTTTTCGGACGTTCAAAGAAGTAGATTTGACCCACAGAAACGTTAAAACGTTCAACTAATTCGCTATCATAAAAACGTGAAGTGATACCTGTTGTTAATTGGTTTGCAGATGCAATGCGGTCTAAGCCACCATACATTCTATCGCGGAAAAGTCCGCCATAGTTTGATTGTAATAAAGCGGAGTCAAAGTTATTGATATTAGACTGATCTTTATAAGGGACATAAAGATATTGAACTCGAGGCTCAAGAGTTTGCGTAATATCGTTTGTTTGGTATTGACGCTCAAAAACCACTTTCATATCAGATTTAAACTGTGGTAATACACGATTAACACTGTCATCTAATTTATTAGGGTTATTTTTTTTATACGCGTCAGGAATATCTTGGTCATAATGGGTTGCCATTAACTTCAATTCATTATTAAAGCTTGCCCAGCCTGTAGATGCAGGGAGTGAAATCGTTGGCTCAATATGAAAACGATTTGCTTCAGGAATATTATCTCCGACGCTGGTAAAGCGAGCAAATTGAGCGTAAGTACGGAAATCAAACGGCCCTATATCATTCTTGTAATAATTGAGATCAAGCTGTGGCTCTGCGCGATAAGCTTTTGCATCTTTATTATCAGAGAAGACTTGGAACTGTTTAGTGGTTAATGTGGCATTCCAGTTCTGTTGTGCATAACCCGTACTAAATTTCTGAGTTGCATAACCATCTGTGGTGTTACCATATTGAGAGGTAAAATCAGTGAAGTATTTGTTATCACTTACTTTTGTGTAGTCGATATTAAATCGCCACACATTATTCATCACACCACTGTGTCCCCAGTAGAATAACCAACGATTTGCTGTATCACGAGGAAGATAGCCCGCTTTATTTTCGTCTTTATCTTTATTGTATTGGCTATCGTGATTAATCCAATCTACAGCGATGGTGCCGCGTCCTGGCGTGGTTAAATAACGGAATTCATTATCTAATTTTAAACCACGACGACTAATATAGTTGGTGGTGATGGTCGCATCATAATTAGGGGCAATATTCCAATAGTAAGGGAGTTGGAAATCAAAGCCTGAACTACGAGAATAGCTTCCGTTTGGAATTAAGAAACCTGAACGGCGTTTATCACCAATCGGTAATTGAAGATAAGGGCTATAAAAGATAGGCACATTGGCTACACGAAAACGTGCATTCCAGATTTCAGCGACTTGTTCTTCGCGGTCTAAAATAACTTCTGAGCCGACAACGCTCCAGCTATCATCTCCTGGTAAACAAGACGTGAACATGCCTTTATCCATAATGGTATAGCGATTTTCACCACGCATTTGCATTTTATTAGCGTAACCACGGCCTTGACGGCCAACCATTTGGTAATCACCTTGCTCGATGTCCGTATCTTTATTATTAAGGTTAGACCAAGCACGAGGGCCTTTTAAGATGATTTGAGGATCATCATAAGACACATTTCCCGTTGCTGTGACCATTCTTAATGGTGTTTCTCCCTCAGTTTGTGTCAGTTCAACACTGTCTGCACTTAAGGTTTGGTTTCCCTGTTTAATATCAACATCACCTTTATATTTGACCATGCGAGGATACTCACCTTGCATATCATTTGCAGTGATAGTGACAGGCAAGCTGTTAGGATCGCCCTGTACTAATGGTTTGTTATAAACAGGAACTCCCAGTAAACACTGGGAGGCAAGATCAGCATAAGCAGGCTGACCGTATATTGTGGCCCAAACTAGGGTGGCCAGCAGTGTGGGATAACTTTTTTTCATAAGTATTTATGTGCTTCCGTCATCAGTGGCTTCGTGCTGATAAACAGCGAGAAACTAACGCAGGGAGTTATGCGACACCAGCCCAACGTTCTGAACATTGTTCTAACGGTAACCGAAAAATAGGCGTAAGCCTCATTTTTTCGATGTTTCTGTGTTGAAATAGGGTTATAGCCTTATTAGAAACAAAAAAACACCGCGCTGATGCGGTATTTCGTGCTGTATAACAACGCTAAAGTTATTTGTTTGGTCACTCATTTTACTTTAACACAATTTAAACGAAAACAGCATTACCTCTGTCCAAAGAGAAACAGTAAATCTCTTCATTTTAAGAAAAAGTCTATTTAGAGGTTGCTTGGTGTTAGGTGTGCAAGCAAATGAATAGTATGATAATGCAAAATTGCAGTCAGAGCATTGAAGATTTGAGGAGTCTATGCGCTATTGGGGAAAATTATTAGGCCTTGCCATTGGTAGTTTTGCAGGAATAGGCTTTTGGGGCATTGTTATTGGTGTTTTTCTTGGGCACCTCTATGACATGCAACGAAGTAAATTAGGAAATGGTGGGCGCTATACGCGTGATAGACAAGCTTTTTTCTTTGCTGCAACCTTTCAAGTTTTAGGGCACCTGACAAAATCAAAAGGGCGAGTGACTCAAACCGACATCTCTCTTGCCAGCGAATTAATGGATCGCATGAATCTGCATGGTGTTGGTCGTCAAGCAGCGCAACAAGCTTTTAGAGAAGGTAAATCACCTGATTTTCCCTTAAGAGCCACATTGCAACGCGTTCGACAAATTTGTGTGGGGCGTCGCGACTTACTTCAGATGTTTCTGGAAATCCAATTACAAGCTGCTTTTGCGGATGGTCAACTGCATCCAAATGAAAGAAAAATGCTGTTTATTATTATCGATGAGCTAGGTTTTTCTCGTGCACATTTTGAACATATATTAGCAATGATGCAGGCTGGTCAGAATTTTCATTATCAAAGTGGACAGGGGTATCAGCCTCAACCCCAAGCCCCAACGCTCTCTGATGCGTGTAAGGTACTTGGCGTTGATGAGAATGATGATGTTAAAACCATAAAGAGAGCTTATCGAAAATTAATGGGGGAACATCATCCGGATAAACTTGTTGCGAAAGGTTTTCCGCCAGAAATGATGGAAATTGCAAAACAAAAAGCACAGTCTATACAAGTTGCTTACGATTTGATTAAAAAAGAAAAAGGATTTCGTTAACATCTTGTAAAAGAATATGAGAAAAGAGAGAATTATTCCGTGATAGAGATAACTTAGGTTGAGTTGAGTTTATTATTTATCACGGTAAAATATAAGTGAAATTTAATTATTTCATTCTCTCTTCTCTTAAAAAAGGAACTATATCCATGTCAAACGTCCGTGTTCTTGTTGGGGTTATGGGATTAGCGCTTTGCCTGCTCCTTGCTTCATTGAGTTCAGTGACTGTTTTAGTGTCATAAGACACTAAAAATCGGCAAGGCATTCAAAATGTATCGGGGATCGGAAAGCAGGATGCGTAATAAATAATTCCTGAGCATGTAACTGCAGGCGAGATGCCATCGCTCTTGCCTGCGGATGTGCATAAAAGCGATCCCCTAAAATAGGATGCCCCAACGCTAACATATGTACCCGCAATTGATGTGAACGCCCTGTAATTGGCGATAATTTCACTCTTGTCGCATTCTCTTCATATTCCAACACCTCATAAAAAGTTTGCGCCGCTTTCCCAGTTTCATGACAGACTTTTTGTTTTGGTCGATTAGGCCAATCACAAATCAAAGGTAAATCAACTAACCCTTCTTCTTTTTCGATATGTCCCCAAACGCGAGCAATATAGGTTTTTTTCGGCTCACGCTCACGAAATTGACGCTTTAGTTCGCGCTCTGCTTCTTTGTTAAGTGCAACAACGATAACGCCACTAGTTGCCATATCAAGGCGATGTACACACTCAGCATTCGGAAACTCTGCTTTAATGCGTGACATAATACTGTCGTTATGCTCTGGCGCTTTGCCCGGTACTGATAGTAATCCGCTGGGTTTATTGACAGCAATAATATGCTCATCTTGATATAAAACATGTAACCAAGGATCAGTCGGCGGGTTATACACTTCCATCATGGCGGATATCTCATCAAAACAACGGGGAGTAAAATACTCCCCGCTTTAACGGTGATTATTGGTGGGTAACGACAATTAAGCGAATTGAGTCTAAACGCCACGTTGCTTCATCTAAATGATTAAGAATATGAGCACGTTCATTTTCAATTGCTTCGACTTCATCATCACGAATATTTGGGTTTACCGCACGTAAAGCTTCTAAGCGCGATAATTCATGAGTTAGCACGCGATCTGCTTCTTCTTTCGCTTTTTGGATAAGTTCTTTCGCTTCGACTTCCATTAAAGGTTCAGACGTTTTCAGTACATGGTGGACTTCACTTTGTACTGCATTGACTAATTTGCTAGAAGTATGACGATTAACAGCATTTAATTGACGGTTAAAGCTTTCAAACTCAACTTGAGATGCAAGATTATTACCTTTTAGATCAAGTAATAAGCGAACCGGTGTTGCAGGTAAGAAACGACTTAAGTGAAGATGCTTAGGCGCTTGCGCTTCTACGACATAAATCAGTTCAACTAACAGCGTTCCCACTGGCAATGCTTTATTTTTCAATAAAGAAACGGCACAACTTCCTGTATCGCCAGATAAAATCAAATCTAAGCCATTACGGATAATAGGATGTTCCCAACTGATAAATTGGGTATCTTCACGAGATAGCGCTTGCTCTCTATCAAATGTGATAGTGCAACCATCTTGCGGTAAACCAGGGAAATCGGGCACTAACATATGATCAGATGGCGTTAAAATAATTAAGCTATCACTACGATCTTCTTGATTAATACCAACAATATCAAACAAGTTCAGTGCAAAGTTCACTAATTCAGGATCGTTATCTTGTGCTGCAATTTCACCTGCCAACTCAACACCGACTTCACCACCGTTAGAGTGCATTTCTAATAGGCGGTCGCGGCCTTGTTCAAGTTTGAGCTTCATTTCATCATGCTGTTTACGACAAGCGACAATAAAGTCATCAAAATCAGCTAACTCATTAGGCTGTGCAAGGTAATTAACGAGAGCATCATATTTATTGTCATAAATAGTACGGCCAGTCGGACAAGTATGCTCAAAGGCATCTAAGCCTTCATGATACCAGCGTAATAATACAGATTGAGCGGTACCTTCAAGATAAGGAATGCTAATATCAATATCGCGGTTTTGACCAATACGATCGAGACGACCAATACGTTGTTCGAGTAAATCAGGGTTAAATGGCAGATCAAACATAACTAGTTGATTAGCGAACTGGAAGTTACGTCCTTCAGAGCCGATTTCTGAACATAGCAGAACTTGTGCGCCTTCTTCTTCAGAAGCAAAATAAGCTGCAGCGCGATCGCGTTCAAGTAATGACATACCTTCGTGGAAGACTGCTGCACGAATACCTTCACGCTCACGTAAAACTTGCTCTAATTGCAGCGCTGTTGCAGCTTGAGCACAAATTACTAGTACTTTTTCATTACGATTTGCAGTTAAGAAACCTAGTAACCATTCAACACGTGGGTCGAAGTTCCACCATGTTGCGTTTTCACCTTCAAATTCTTGGTAAATACGTTCAGGATAGAGCATCTCTTTTGCACGAACTTCGAGACTCTTTTTGGCTGCCATAATCTCAGCCACTTTAATTGCAGTTTGATATTGCGTTGGCAGTGGCATTTTGATCGCATGAAGTAAGCGATTAGGGAAACCTTTAACACCAGAACGTGTGTTACGGAATAACAAACGACCCGTTCCATGCCTGTCCATTAACATATGGATAAGTTCTTGGCGAGATTTAGTACGTTCTTCACCTTGCGTATTTGCTGCTTTCAGCAATGGCTCAACATCTTGCTCGCTGATCATTTCGCTGATGATATTTTGTTGTTCGGTATTTAAATCATCTTCTGATAGCAAAATAGTGACAGCATCGGCAACAGGGCGGTATTTTTGTTGCTCATTAATAAATTCGTTGTAGTCATGGAAACGACTTGGATCAAGCAGACGTAAACGTGCAAAGTGGCTTTCTTGACCTAACTGCTCTGGGGTTGCAGTTAATAGCAATACAGAAGGAATAGATTCCGCTAACTCTTCAATTACTTGATATTCACGGCTTGGTGCATCTTCACTCCAAACAAGGTGATGAGCTTCATCGACAACTAACATATCCCATGTTGCTTCGACTAAGTGTTCAAAACGTTGCTTGTTTTTACGCACAAAATCTAAAGAGCAGATGATCATCTGTTCTGTTTCAAATGGATTATCGCTATCTAATAAAGATTCGCTATAACGGCTATCATCAAACAGTGAGAAACGTAGATTGAAACGGCGTAACATTTCAACTAACCACTGATGTTGTAAGCTTTCAGGCACAATAATCAACACACGCTCAGCACGACCATCCATTAATTGCTGGTGGATAATCATACCGGCTTCAATTGTTTTACCTAAACCAACTTCATCAGCTAATAATACGCGAGGGTTATGACGTTTACCCACTTCATTGGCGATATAAAGCTGATGAGGTATAAGGCTTGCGCGGATCCCTCGTAAACCACTTTGTGCTTGCTTAAACTGCTCGCTCATAAACTTACGCGCGCGGTAGCGTAATGCAAAGCGATCCATACGGTCGATTTGACCTGCAAAGAGGCGATCTTGCGGTTTATTAAAAGTGAGTTTGTTATCTAAGAATACTTCACGTAATTGTGCTGGCTCTTCAGTGTCTAAACGTACACCATGGTAGATAAGTAGGCCGTTATCTTCTACAACGTTATCGATGGCGAGCTTCCAGCCTTCGTGACTGGTGACAGTATCCCCTGCATTAAACATCACCCGCGTTATTGGTGCATCATGACGGGAGTAAAGGCGGTTTTCGCCACAGGCAGGAAAAAGTAAGGTGACCATGCGGGCATCAACTGCCACAACAGTACCCAGTCCAAGCTCGCTTTCAGTATCGCTAATCCAACGTTGACCAAGAGTAAAAGGCATATATATAAACTCAGCTCTCAAATATATAATTTAGGAATTATTAATGAATGCAGTATTGCGGTGTTGTCATTAAAATCTGCGGGATAAAAAGGGCTTAATCTTTGAACAAAGAAAGCTAATTATCACCAAAGGGGCGTTATGTTAATAGATGCAAAGCAAACCGTCACCTGCAAAATGACACAACTTAAAATGAGAGTGTCATTTGTCCATTTAACAAGGTTGAAAAATCATCTTGTATAAAAGGTAGGATTGCATCTGCAATAGGCATTAACTGCTTGTTAATATAGTGCTCGTAATCAGGTGCAGCGGTAATGTACTCTAATGGTTCTGGCCCCAAGAGGGTAATTATATAACTAATCCAACCGCCTTGCTGATATTGTTGAGGTCTATTTTGGGATAAATTATATTCATCCGCCTTACGTGCTGCTTTGACATGAGGGGGGACGTGGTGCTGATATTCTGATAATTTTCGACGTAACCGTTTACGATACACTAATCTCTCATCATATTTTCCCGCAAGTGTATCTGCGACATAATCACGAATAAACTGCTGATAAGGTTGCTGATGAAAAATGCGTGTATAAAGCTCTTGTTGAAATTTCTGAGCGAGAGGCGTCCAATCTGTTCTGACGGTTTCTAATCCTTTAAACACCATTTTATCATTGCTGAGTCCGGCATAGCGTTTCTTGCTACCTGTCTCCATACCTCGAATAGTGGGCATTAAAAAGCGACGATAATGGGTTTCGTATTCTAGTTCTAATTTGCAATCGAGTTGGTAGTTTTCAAAAAGATGTGTTTTCCACCACTGATTGACATCTTGTACTAGCTGATACCCAATCTGTTGTGCTTGTTGCTCTGTGTGAGGTGATTTTAGCCAAACAAAGGTTGAATCCGTATCGCCATAAATAACTTGATAACCTTTGGCTTCAATTAATTCTCGCGTTTTTTTCATGATTTCATGGCCTCGTAGCGTAATGGAAGACGCTAAACGAGGATCAAAAAAGCGACACCCCACAGAGCCTAAAACACCATAAAAAGCGTTCATAATAATTTTGAGTGCTTGAGATAGTGGGGCATTTTTATGTAATTTTGCGTTATCTCTTTCATGCCAAATTTGCGACACAATAGCGGGTAAGCAGTGTAGTTCTCGCGAAAATCGTGCCTGACGAAATCCAGAAATAGAAAACTGTTCATCAGGTTGGTGCATTCCTTCAATCATTCCTACGGGATCGATTAAAAAAGTACGAATAATAGAGGGATAAAGGCTTTTGTAATCAAGCACAACAACAGAATCATATAAGCCGGGAGCCGAATCCATGACAAAACCACCGGGGCTATGCTCTTCGGGTTTTTCGCCTTGGTTAGGTGCAACATATCCAAGGCGGTGCATTGAAGGGAGATAGAGATGTGTAAACGCAGCCACAGATCCTCCGCTTCTATCAACGGAAAGCCCCGTAACACAAGCTCTCTCCAATAAGAATGCCATAAGAGATGTCGCATCAAAGATACGGTTTACTAAGACACAGTCTTGCCAATTATAATAAGCCAGTGCAGGCTTATCTTCTTTAAAGCGCCGATTAATTTCGTCCATTCTGGCGTAAGGTGTATCGATGGCTTTACCTTCACCTAATAGTGTTTGAGCAACAGATTCGAGGCTAAAAGAGGGAAAATTCCATGTCGCCATTTTTAATGCATCAATACCATCGATAATTAAACGACCTTGAGCCGAAGCAAAAAAATGACCTTTTTTAAATCCATGCTCTCGCCACTCTAATGGACTGTTTTGGCGACCTAATAATAAACTGACGCCATAACGTTGGGCATGTGTGTACAAAATACGTAGATCGAATTGGATCAAATTCCAACCGATAATCGCATCAGGATCGTAATGTTGCATCCACTCATTTAACTTTTCAATTAAACGCAATCGACTACTGACATAATTTAAGCGATAACCTTCCGGTTGCTGACTTTCTCTCTCTATGGGTAACTCATCAGTAAGCATAAACACGACATTATCACCACAGCCTGCAAGCCCAATAGAGTAAAGCTCACCAAATTCACTAGTTTCGATATCTAAAGAGACAGCTCGAAGTGCAGGGCGATAATCTGGTGCCGGTTTTAATGTCGTAATATTATTTTGCTGACAGCGAAACCAAACTGGCGCGGTGATAAATCGCTCCATCATATAACGTTCATGAGGGCGGATATCTGCTTCATAAAGGCGAATATGGTGCTCTTTAAGTTGTTGCTCAAGTTGGACAAGTTGGCGGTATTGTTTGCAATAAATGCCAAAGACGGGCTGCCTTTCGAAATCTTTTAAATCGAGAGGGCGAATTTCAATATCAGGATTTTTATTAATGAGAGAACTCAAAATAGTTTCATGTTGGCGGGCAACAAAGCCAATTGCGCGTTGCATAGGAACAGTAATTTTACGTGGGCCATTATCCGTAGCCAGCCAATAAGAGACGACAATACCTTTCGGTGTGTCGCTCCAGTGACGAGTAAGAATAAAACCTTGTTCCGTATGACCGATCATGAGCACCTAATAAACACCAATAATTCATTAAAGATGCGTTTATTATAGTCAATATAGTGGTTATTTATACAGTTAATTTTGGCTGAGATTAATTAAACGGAATACCTAAAATAAGTGATTGATCCACTTCACCATTTATTAGTGATTTTGTATTTCCATCATACACAATCATACCGTTATCTATCACAATCGCTCTTGGGGCGATTTTTGCTGCATCTTCTAAGCTATGAGAAACCATCAATAAGGTTAATGCTTTTTCACAGCAAAGTTGCTCGAGTAGTGCCAACATCTCAATGCGTAAAGCAGGATCGAGTGCAGAAAAAGGCTCATCAAGTAACAAAATAGGTTGTTCGCGAACAAGGCAACGTGCAATAGCAACACGTTGACGCTGACCGCCTGATAATTGAGAAGGTAAACGTTCAAGATATTCACTAAGCGCTACTTGCTCTGCTCGACTCTCTAATAACGCTTTTTGATCTTCAGTCAGCTTTAATCCCGGATTTAATCCCAAGCCAATATTTTGCCTTACAGTCAAATGAGGGAATAAATTATTATCTTGAAATAACATAGAAATAGGGCGTTTTGCCGGTACTGTTTTTGTATGATCTTGCCCGTTAAGAAACAGGCTTCCCTTTTCTGATGGCAAAAAACCAGCAATTAAACTGAGTAATGTACTTTTACCTGCACCACTTGGGCCTAATACAGCAATGCGTTCTCCTGCATCAACCGTTAGATTAAACAAGAGATGTTGGTGTTCATAGGTGTAAGCAAGGTGCTCTAATTTAATCATAAGATTTTCCAGCTAATCGTTCTATTAGGCTAAAAAGAGAGAAGCAAAGTAGCAATAAGATCATGGCTGTTACTGCACCATCTTGTGTGTGGTAAGCGCCAATTTGCTGATAAAGATAGAAAGGCAATGTTCTAAATGTTTCATTACCAAATAGGGCAACAATACCAAAGTCACCAATAGAAATAACACAAGCAAAGGCAAGCGCTTGTGAGATTGGTTTTTTTAATGCACGTAGTTCTATCCAACGAAGTCGGTTTATTCCTTGCAAATTCAGCGACTGACATAAAAGGCCATAACGCGAAGCGATATCATTCATCGGGTTTTCCAACACTTTTAAAGCATAAGGAATGGCAATCAATGCGTTGGTCAAAATCACTAAAATATAAGGTGATTCAGGTAATCCGATCGTATTGTTTAATAACAGAAAAAAGCCTGTTGCCAACACAATGCCCGGCATCGCTAGAATAATCAAACCACTCATTTCCATGGCTTGTCCGGCTTTTTTAAAATGGCGTAAGCGCAGTTCTCGGCTACTCCATAGCAACATCATCGTTAATACAACACAGACAACACCCGCACCAACGGCAATAATTAGTGAAGTTGTAAAAGCTTGCCAAAGTATAGGCTGTTGTATAACACGTATAAATTGGCTATTAAGACCATCAGTGATCACGGCCAAAATGGGCGGTACTAAAAAGAGGATCGCAAGCGTGATAATTAAACCATCAGTTATTTTGCTAAAGAGTGGATCATAGGGATCACGCCAATGCAGCTTTTGATTGTTTCCCACAAAAAGAGTGCCTTTTAGCTTTTGGCTGATAAGCACTAAGCCTAAACAACAAAAAAGCTGGATCAGGGCTAAAAGCGCAGCACGATGTAAATCGTAGTCATAACTTAATGCTTGATAAATAGCAAGTTCAACCGTTGTTGCTGCGGGGCCTCCGCCTAAAGCCAACACAGTAGCAAAGCTTGCAAAGCAGAGCATAAAAATCAGTGATGCTGTGGGGAGTATTTGTCGCCATAAATAAGGGAATTCCAGAAAACGAAAACGTTGCCAGCCATTCATGCCTAATTGTGAGGCTAATTGGCGTTGCTCTGATGAGATGCTTTCAAGTGCTTGCAATAGCATTCTGGTTGCTAATGGCATATTGAAAAAGATGTGAGCTAATAAAATGCCTTGCAAACCATAAGGCGTAAATTGGTAGTCGATCCCTAGCCATTCACAAATTTGGGCAATCCATCCTACTCTGCCATAAACCGTTAAAATGCCAAAAAGGGCGACTAAAACCGGTAACACAAGGCTCATGGCACATAGGCGTAAAAACAGTGTTCGCCCTTTAAATTGGCGTCGATAGAGTGCTTTGGCGAGCCAAATAGCAGGTAATATTGAAAATAGGGCGGATAAAAAGGCTTGCCAGAAAGTAAAACGAACAACATGCCATAAATATTCATCAGCAAAAATCGAGGACAGTTCACCACTTGGTGCATTAAACCACAATGCACCAAATGACAATAATGCCACGATAAGCAGTAAACCCGAGGCACACAGCCCCGGGATAAGCCATCTCCCCATTAGCGGCTAACCGCAGATTGCCAATTACGCGTCCATGTCTGGCGCTCTTTTGCGACAACTTCTGCATCAAATTGCAATGATTTTTCAGGTTTAGGCATTAAAGAATAGACCTCAGGCAATGGCATATCTATAACAGGATACATCCAATTGGTAGTCGGTATAGTTTCTTGGAATGCAGGAGTTAACATAAACTGCATAAATTGCTGTGCTAGCTCAGGTTGTTTGCTCGATTTAAGTTTTGCGGCAACTTCGACTTGCAAGTAGTGTCCTTCATCAAAAATCGCTGCTGCATAGTTATCTTTTTTGTCTGCTAGGATGTGATAACCTGGAGATGATGTGTAACTCAGCACAAAATCACCTTCACCTTTTAAGAATAAGCCATAAGACTCACTCCAACCTTTAGTAACGGTCAATGTTTTTTCTGACAATTTTTTCCATTCAGTAGCGGTGTTTTCAGGATAAAGTGACTGCATCCATAGCATTAAACCTAAACCAGGAGTACTGGTGCGAGGATCTTGATAGAGTATCTTCCATTTTTCTTTGCTGTTTAGCAGTTCGGCCATGTTTTTGGGCGGATTTTGGATACGGTTTTTATCATAAATAAAAGCAAAGTAGCCGTAGTCATAAGGCACAAAAGTATCGTCAGTCCATTTTTCAGGTAAGGTGAGTTTAGATGTATCGATATTACTTGGTGCGAAAAGCTCAGTTTCTTTTGCTGCGTGGATCAAATTGTTATCTAATCCTAAAATAATATCCGCCTTACTTTTATCACCTTCCATACGTAAGCGATTAAGTAGAGATACACCATCAGACAGAGCAACCAGTTTTAGCTCACAATCACATTGCTGTTCAAACGCTTTTTTTATTGCAGGTCCTGGACCCCAATCTGCGGTAAACGAATCATAAGTGTAAACAGTGAGTGTGGGTTTTTGTGCTAAAGCTTGCGTCGAAAAAGTGCTCATAATACCCAGTGCGCTGAGCAGGAAAGTAAAGCGAAGTGATTTAGTTAACACGTTTAGTTCCTCAGTAAAAGTCAGGTAGGATCTGAGGAGTGAGGATGGCAAATCAATAAATATTGCAACATCCTGACTCAAATCCCTACGCCAGTATTAGCTGGATCAGGTTCCACGAGTTTTTCTCAGCCTAGAAATAGAAAGGCACCCCGTTGAGATTTTCCCATTGTAGATAAATACGCGCGTTGTGCAAAGTCTGTTGATAGAGGTTTACCGTTTGTGGGTAGTATGAAACAATGAGTTATCTTTCAAATTTGGTTATTGAGGTAGTCTAGTGATCGATGATGATGGCTACCGCCCGAATGTAGGGATTGTAATTTGTAATCGGCAAGGGCAAGTGCTTTGGGCTCGTCGCTATGGGCAACATTCTTGGCAGTTTCCTCAAGGAGGAATTAACCCTGGAGAATCGCCAGAGCAGGCAATGTACCGAGAGTTGTTCGAAGAAGTTGGGTTAAGTCGCAAGGATGTCAAAATTCTTGCCTCCACGCGTAACTGGTTACGTTACAAGTTACCTAAGCGTTTGGTGCGTTGGGACACAAAACCTGTTTGTATTGGACAAAAACAGCGTTGGTTCCTTTTGCAGTTAACAAGTAATGATAAAGACATTAATGTTCAACAAAGCAAAACGCCAGAATTTGATGGCTGGCGTTGGGTGAGTTATTGGTATCCTGTTCGACAAGTCGTCTCTTTTAAACGCGATGTTTATCGACGTGTCATGAAAGAGTTCGCACCAGTAGTCATGCCATTGCAAGAACAAGTGTCTTTACCGCGTTCATCGTATGGATATCGGCGTAAAAGGTATTAGATAACACTATGCTGACACGTTTGCGAGAAATTGTAGAAAAAGTGGCTATGGCAGCAGGGCTTCCAGAAGCGCTTGAACTCTTAGTCAAGGAAACGTGTCAGGCAATGCACACGGATGTGTGTTCTATTTATCTTGCTGATAAACAACGTAGTTGTTTTTATCTTATGGCGACCAAAGGATTAAAAAAACCTAGAGGGCGAGCCGTTAGCCTTTCATTTGATGAAGGCGTTGTTGGTGAAGTGGGGCGTCTTTCAGAGCTTATCAACCTCGCTGATATTCGTGAACATCCTAGCTTTAAATACCTTCCTCAAGTTAAAGAAGACGATCTCCGTGCTTTCCTTGGCGTTCCTATCGTTTATCGTCGCCAACTCCTTGGTGTATTAGTCGTTCAGCAAAAAGAGCGTCGCTTATTTAATGAGAGCGAAGAATCTTTTATGGTGACGCTGGCGACACAGCTTGGCGCCACATTATCGCAAGTACAAACTAAAGGGCTTTTTGGACAATATCGTCAAAGTCGTATTAAAGCACTTTCAGTTTCTAGTGGCGTGGTCATGGCTTATGGTTGGCAAGAAGTCTCTCAACCTGTCCTTGAAAATGTTTTTAAAGCCAGTGCTCTTGATATAAAAGCCGAATTAAATCGACTTATGGTGGCTTTAGAAGATGCTACCGCAGAATGTCGTCGTTTTAGTAAGCGCTTTATGGCGAATGCACAAAAAGAGAGTGCCGCCATTTTTGATCTCTACTCGCATTTACTTAACGATCCTCAGCTCAAACATAAAATGACCGCAATCATTACACAAGGATATGTTGCGGAATGGGCTGTCAAAGTGGTGGTTGAGAAAGTTGCAGCCCAGTTCTCTAGCCTGAAAGATGGTTATATGCGAGAGCGAGCTTCTGATCTTAAAGCATTAGGACGTCGGTTATTATTTCATTTAGATGATGATCTAAGCTCAACCAATATTTGGCCAGAACGTTTTATTTTGGTGGCTGATGAATTAAGTGCAAGTTTATTGGCAGAGCTGCCAGAGCAACAGCTTGCTGGTGTAATTGTTCGAGATGGCGCAACTCACTCGCATTCAGCCATTCTTGTTAGAGCAATGGGTATACCCGCAATTATGGGGGCGGATATTCAGCCTGAGCTTTTACATAATCGAATGCTTATTCTTGATGGTTATCGTGGTGAGATTTTTATCGAGCCCGAACCTTTTATTACTCAGGAATATAAACAAATTATTGATGAAGAGAGTGTATTAAGCCAAATTGCAGAAGAGCAGCTTGAACAGCAAGCAGTTTTAAAAAATGGCGAGGCCGTTAGCGTTCAGCTGAATGCAGGATTAAATATAAAGTATGAACAACGCATTAGTGTAGGAATCGATGGCGTTGGTTTATATCGAACAGAAATCCCTTTTATGCTACAAAGTGGTTTTCCTTCAGAAGATGAACAGAAAAATCGCTATCGTGAGATCCTCTCTTTTTTTCCTGATAAACCCGTTGTCTTGCGTGCTTTAGATATTGGTGCTGATAAGCAACTTCCTTATATGCCAATTAATGAGGAAAATCCTTGCTTAGGTTGGAGAGGAATAAGAATATTGCTCGATCAACCTGAAATTTTCCTTATTCAGCTACGTGCAATGCTAAAAGCAAACCTTGAATTTAAAAATTTGAAAATATTGTTGCCGATGGTGACAAGTATTGATGAAATTGACGAAGCAAGAACATTGCTGCTACGAGCATGTGATGAAGTGAGTCGAGAGCTAAAATGTGAATGTGTTGCACCTCCGCTAGGTATTATGCTTGAAGTACCTTCATTGGTGTTTATGTTGTCACAATTAGCCAATCGGGTTGATTTTATCTCTATTGGAACAAACGATTTGACTCAATACTTACTTGCAGTCGATCGTAATAATACCCATGTAGCATTACTCTATGATAATTTGCATCCTGCGTTATTGCGTTCACTGAATTTAATTGCAACACAATGCCAATATTATCAGTTGCCAGTGAGTGTTTGTGGTGAAATGGCGGGTACACCAATCGGGGCATTGCTGTTAATAGGGCTCGGTTTTAGGCAGTTAAGCATGAGTGGTCGTAGTTTACCTAGGGTAAAATACTTATTGCGCCATCTTGATCCTGTGATGTTACAGCCCTTTATGCAACAGGTGTTGCAAGCTGAAACGGCAACAGAAATCAAAAAATTGTCTTCTGAATTTATGGAACGGCAAGGATTAGGTGGATTAATTCGCGGAGGTATCTAGTAGGCCTCCGTATAAGCCTTTTCTATGTTGGTAATAAATGACCAGCACAGAAATTATTAATTAAGTGAAGTAGGGAATAATGAGTATAAGCTACCTTAAATTTCCAGAGATTGATCCCGTTATGTTCTCTATCGGGCCAGTGTCATTACATTGGTACGGTATGATGTATTTAGTTGGGTTTGTTTTTGCCTTATGGCTTGCAAACCGTCGAGCTGCAAAACCGAATAGTGGTTGGACTAAAAATGAAGTTGAAACATTACTTTATGTCGGTTTTGTGGGGGTGTTTATCGGTGGTCGTTTAGGTTATGTTTTATTCTATAACCTACCTGTCTTTTTAAATGATCCTCTTTACCTCTTTAAAGTATGGGATGGCGGTATGTCGTTCCATGGTGGTTTAATTGGGGTAATTTGTGCCATGATTTGGTTTGCTAAACGTACTAAACGTAAATTCTTCCAAGTGGCAGACTTTGTTGCACCATTAATTCCATTTGGTTTAGGGTTAGGCCGCATTGGTAACTTTATTAATGGTGAATTATGGGGGCGCGTTACACTTGATACGCCTTGGGCTTTCTTATTCCCAACCTCCCGTTCTGCAGATCTCCAACTTGTTGCCCAAGATCCAGCAACACTACTGCCAATCATTCAAGAATATGGGGTTTTACCTCGTCACCCATCACAGCTTTATGAAATGCTGTTAGAAGGTGTGGTGTTATTTATTATTCTGAATATCTTTGTACGCAAAAGTCGCCCAGTAGGTAGTGTGTCAGGCTTGTTCCTTATTGGTTATGGTGCATTCCGTATTATTGTTGAATTCTTCCGCCAACCAGACGCACAACTAGGATTATTTGGTGGTGTGAGTATGGGACAAATACTTTCAATTCCAATGATTTTATTGGGTATTATTTTTATGGTATGGGCTTATCGTCAAGATAAAAAGACACCACAAAACCCAACACCTGCTCACAAATAGTGTGAGATAAATTTTTTACTATTAGCTAATTACAAGAGAGACAACATGAAGCAGTATCTGGCATTGTGTCAACGCATTATCGATGAAGGGCAATGGATTGATAATAAACGGACAGGAACCCGTTGTTTAACGGTGATTAATGCTGATCTGGAATATGATGTTGCAAATAACCAATTTCCACTGATAACGACACGTAAAAGTTTCTATAAAGCTGCAATTGCAGAGTTGTTAGGGTATTTACGCGGTTACGACAACGCAGCACAATTTCGTGAAATTGGTTGCAATACATGGAATGCAAACGCTAATGAAAATGGGGCATGGCTAAATAACCCTCATCGCAAAGGTGAAGACGATATGGGCCGTGTTTATGGTGTTCAAGGACGCCAATGGCAACGTCCAGATGGTTCCCATTTTGACCAACTACGTAAAGTGGTAGATGACCTCTCTAAAGGTATAGATGATCGTGGCGAAATCGTAACGTTCTATAATCCAGGTGAAACTGAGCTAGGTTGTTTGCGTCCTTGTATGCATACACACACATTTTCATTAGTGGGTGATACGCTTTATTTAACCTCTTATCAACGTAGCTGCGATGTGCCATTAGGTTTAAATTTCAACCAAATACAGTGCTTTGTATTATTAGCGCTGGTGGCTCAAATTACAGGGCATAAGCCGGGTAAAGCATTTCATAAGATAATCAATGCACATATCTATGAAAATCAATTACCACTGATGCGAGATGTACAACTAAAAAGAGAGCCATTGCCGTTACCAACATTACATATCAATCCAAAAATCAAAACGTTGGAAGATATCGAAACATGGGTAACAACGGACGATTTTATCGTTGAAGGCTATCAATGCCATGAAGCGATAAAATATCCATTTACGGTTTAATTTTTCTTTTGTATTTAAAGCCTCTGTTTAGTGATAAACAGGGGCTTTTTATTTCTATTATTAATTTTAAATTCAATAAATTAATGCTAGTCATCAATTATCATTGATGACTATTTTTTTGTGTTTGTTCTGAAAATATTGTTACTGCGTCATTGTTCTAAAAAAAGACTTTCTTTTGTTTACCTTACAAAGGTTTAGCTGCATCCTCATCGCAGGCTCTAAAGGAGAACAAAATGAACAGTGACATGGAAATAAGCCTAAATAGAAAACTTGAACAAGAGAATGAATTTGGGATAAGCCTGCTTGAAATGCTTATTGTCATGATGATTACCTCGATTTTGAGTTATTTATCAATTACGACCTATCAGCAATTTACCCATCAACGTCAATTGATACATAGTGTGCGAGAAACCATAGCCTTTCTTTCTTATCAGCGACAACAAGCGCTACTGTTTAATATAAAGATTAAAATATCACTTCATTTGTCGCCCAGTAATCAAGTTGTTGCTATTCCTTTTCCTTTGCGACATTTGCCTGAAAAACAAACGATTTTTCAATTAGCGCCAGGTATTCAACTTAAACAATCAACAGTCTCAAATTTTACGTTTGGGGGTATCCGTCAAACCTTAAGACCAATGAGTTTTGTGCTTCAAAGTTCAGAAGGTGAAGTGAAAGTTGTTATTTCATCTTTAGGCAGAATAAGAGTATGTAGCCAGACAATTAAGGTATTTTCGCCATGTTAAAGCGATCAATATTTTCATTTTCATCTGGCATGATGCTGATGGAATGTCTTTTTGCCATAGCAATTAGTGGGGTTCTATTTCTTTGTATTAGTCGAGCTTACCCCCAAATAATGAACACTTTGATCCATTGTTACCAACAATACCAGTTAGATATTTTTTTAAGAGAACGGTTATTGGTACTAGAAACACAACTAAGGCGCACTGGGTATTGCTACGGTGATTGTACCCATTCATTGCAGTCAAGGAAGTTTCACACTTCACCATTAAAAATAGGTCAGTATTCTTATCAAGAAAAAAACTCCTGCATTATTTTCGCTTATGACGTAAACAGCAATGGTCGATGGGATGTACATTCTTCAAAAGAGAGTGATTATTTTGGTTATCGGCTTAAAAATGGGCAATTGGAGCAATTAAGAGGAGTACAAGATTGTACTTCTTCAGGGTGGCAACGATTTTTTGAAAGTCATGAGATTGAAGTGACGGAGTTTATTTTACGCCCTTATTCAAGGCAACATCTTATTAAAGATAAACGACTTTTTTATCTTTCAGTTTCTTTAAAATTTCATTTAAAACAATCTCCTGCTGTGAAGTCACATTATAATAATAACATTCGGTTAAGGAATGTGACCACGTTATGAGTCTTGATTCAATTCACAATAAAAGTGAGCAAGGATTTGCAAGTTTACTTGTCGTTATAGGGTTTATTGTTATGAGCTTATCGGCACTTGGAAGTTTTGCTTATTATTACAGACAGTCTCAACAAATAGTGATGCAAGAGCTACAAGCACGACAAGCTTTTTTATTTGCTGAATCCGCATTGGTGTGGGGAATAAAGCTGAATTGGGAAATTTCGTCGTCACAGTTAAATAAATGGCAATGCCGTCATTTTCATGCAAATCCTAAAATAAAAAGCTGTTTATTTTTGCTCTCTTTGGAAAAGGGCTTATTACAAGGACAAGCAGAAAGCTTAAAGAGTTATAAAATATATCATTATCAATGGGTTGATTTTTCGAAGGACAAAAATAAATCTATTGTTGCACATCCAAAAGGATGGCTAGATTATTGCCCATTAGTGCATAAGGAGTGTGTGTTATAGATAACATCCAAAATAAATCAGAAAGAGGCTCTATTTTACTTAATACAATGTTTATACTACTGTTTTTTAATATTAGTTTTGTCGCTATTATAGGGTATAGTCAATCATTAAAAGCTGACTTTCAGCGGTTAATCCAAATTCAGCAGGCAGGGCAGGAGCTTTTTGTTTTATTTGAACAAATGTCTGAAATATCACCTGACTATTTTGCTTCTAACCGAAGAATAATGACACGCTCACTTTTACAGTCTGAAGGTTGTCAGCAAATAGAAGGTTATGTTGCCAATCATGTATTACCCACACTAAAGCTGTATTACTGGTCATGCTATTAATAAAATGAGGATCTGATGTTTCATATATATCACTCAAATCAATTGTCATTACTAAAGTCACTTATGGTGCACTTTATGCAGACCAGACCACTTTCCTCTCCTTTTGAACAAGAAGTGATCCTTGTACAAAGCCCCGGAATGTCTCAGTGGTTACAAATCCAGCTTGCCGAAAGCTTGGGTATTGCTGCTAATATCCGTTACCCATTACCAGCAACCTTTATTTGGGAAATGTTTACTCGGGTATTATCAGGTATACCTAAAGAAAGTGCTTTTTCTAAAGATGCCATGACATGGAAATTAATGGCCTTGCTTCCTGAATTTTTAACTTATGAGGAATTTAAACCCTTACTGCATTATCTTGATGATGATGAAGATAAACGTAAACTTCATCAATTAGCTGGGCGTGTAGCTGACTTATTTGACCAATATTTGGTTTACCGTTCGGATTGGCTAATGTCGTGGGAAAATGATGAATTAATAGAAGGATTGAGCGAAAACCAACGCTGGCAAAAAATATTGTGGGTAGCATTACAGCAATACACAAAAGACCTTAATCAGCCTCAATGGCATCGTTCTAATCTTTATCAACAATTTATCTCTACATTAAATAACGCAGATGAAGGGGAGCTTCAGCACTGTTTTCCTCCTCGTATTTTTATTTGTGGAATTTCAGCATTACCTCAAGTTTACTTGCAGGCGTTGCAAGCGATAGGACGTCATACAGAGATTTTTTTACTTTTCACTAATCCATGTAGGCAATATTGGGGTGATATTCAAGATCCTAAATTTTTGGCTCGTCTTAATAATAGAAAACCGCGCCATTATCAGCAATTACATGAATTACCTTGGTTTAAAGATGAAAAAAATGCCTCTTCGCTATTTAATGATGAGGGAGAGCAAAATATCGGTAATCCACTATTAGCGTCATGGGGAAAATTAGGTAAAGATAATCTTTATTTTCTTTCTGAACTTGAATATACCGACGTACTTTTTGCTTTCTCTGATATTTCTCGTGATAATTTACTTCATCAATTGCAAGCAGATATCCTTGATTTAGAAGATTTTTCGCAATTGGGTACAACACTTGCAACTTATGAATGTAGTGAAGATAAACGTGTGATTTCGCCAGATGATCATTCACTGACTTTTCATGCTAGCCATAGTCCACAGCGCGAAGTGGAAGTGTTACAAGATCAATTACTGCATTTGTTAGAGCAAGATCCTGAATTACTACCGCGTGATATTATTGTGATGGTTGCGGATATCGATAGCTATACACCTTATATTCAAGCTGTATTTGGTAATGCGCCTTCAGAACGTTATCTTCCTTTTGCTATTTCAGATAGAAAAGCACGTCAAGCACACCCCGTATTACAAGCTTTTATTACGCTATTAGAACTTCCTCAAAGTCGTTTTACAGCAGAGCAAGTGTTAGCCTTACTTGAAGTGCCCGCGTTAGCTGGGCATTTTTCTATTTTTGAAAGTGAATTAAAACTGCTACGCCGATGGGTGGATGAGTCAGGCATACGCTGGGGGTTAGATGATGAGAATGTGGCTTCATTCTTATTACCCATTACAGGTAAAAATACATGGGAGTTTGGCTTACTGCGCATGTTGCTTGGCTATGCGATGGAAAGTGAAAATGGTCCTTGGAAAGGCGTTCTTCCTTACGATGAATCCAGTGGATTAGTCGCTGAACTTGCAGGTCATCTCGCTGATTTTCTTTATACATTAAGTGATTGGCGTACACGTTTGAATGAAACTCGTTCATTAGAAGCATGGTTAGAAGTTGGACAACAATTAGTTGATGCCTTTTTTGAGTCTGATGAAGAAACGGAGTTAGTGTTAGCGCTTATTATCCAACAATGGCAAAAAGTGATTGAAAACGGATTGAAAGCGCAATATCAAAATGAAATTCCGCTAGTGCTTATTCGTGATGAATTAACAGTACGGTTTGATGATGAAAAAATCAGTCAGCGTTTTTTAGCCGGTAGTATTAATTTTTGTACATTAATGCCTATGCGCTCGATTCCCTTTAAAGCGGTGTGTTTATTAGGCATGAACGATGGTATTTATCCTCGTAATATTCAGCCATTAGGGTTTGATTTAATGGCGGAAAAACGCCGTCGCGGTGATAGAAAACGTCGTGATGATGACCGTTATTTATTCCTCGAAGCGCTTATCTCAGCTGAAAAATATCTTTATATCAGTTATATCGGAAAATCGATACGTGACGATCGAGAATGTAATCCATCAGTTTTAATCAAAGAATTACAAGATTATATTGGGCAAAATTTCCGTTTACCAGAGGATGGTGAACTCAATGTTGATGACAGTGCGACTCGTGTAAACCAGCATTTATTAACACAACATAGCCGTGTTCCTTTTGCTCAAGAAAATTTCCGTATAGATGCTTCCTTTCGTTCTTATGCCTCTGAATGGCTGCCTGCTGCTAGTGGGCAAGGGGAGGTTCATCAAAGTTTTATCGAACCACTTAATGATGATGACACAATAGATAAAGTTTCTGTTGATGCACTGGCACGTTTTTATCGTCATCCTATTCGAGCTTTTTTCCAACAAAGATTAAAAACAAATTTCGTTATTGAAGAAACAGAATTACCCGAAGAAGAGCCGTTTGTGATCAATGCGCTTCAACGTTATCTATTGAATCAATGGTTATTAAAAGCATTGATTGATCAAACCTCAACAGAAGTATTGTTTGAGCGTATTAAAGCAGCAGGACAACTTCCTGCGAGTGCATTTGGTCAAATCTATTGGGAGCAACAAATAGAAGAATTACTTCCTTTAGCTGAAAAGATAAGAAGTGAACGATTAGCCACACATTCTGTCACATTAGAGCAAAGTTTTAGTGCAATACCATTGATTGGTCGTTTAAATGAGGTACAAGCTGATGGTTTATTACGTTGGCGACCTGCCAGCTTAACAGCTAATGACTTATTGCAACTTTGGATTGAGCACCTAGTTTATTGCTTGAAAGAGGGGACTGGCGAGAGTCGGTTTTACGGTAGGAAAGAGACTCAATGGTGTTTATTACCGGTTGATCCTGAGTTTGCCTATGCGACATTAGACAAGTTAATCAGTGACTATAAACAAGGGTTAAACAGCCCATTAGCGTTATTTGCGAAAAGTGGCTGGGCTTGGTTGCAAGCTTGCTATGATAAAAAATCACAAGAGTTTTTACTTGATGATGAAGAGACACTTGAAAAAGCAGAATTAGTGCTGATGCAACATTTAACGGGTAGCTATAATCGAGATGGTGAAATGAGTGACATGTATGTTCAGCGTGCTTTTTCTCAATTAGATGAACTTTTTTTACAAACGGTCAAACAGACGGCATTAACAATATTTAAACCAATAATTCCATTTTTGAAAAATAAGGGAGCTCATATCAGATGAGAAAATACTTCTCGCAACTATGGATCATGTTGCTATTGATGCTAGTGAGTATCAATAGCTTTGCTACTGATCCTCTCTGGCAAGTATTACCTGATAGTATTGAAAAAAGTGAGAGTGATCCACGCCAATATCAAGCGATTAAACTACCTAATGAAATGACTGTCTTACTGGTTTCTGATGAAAAAGCAGTTAAATCATTAACGGCTGTTGCATTACCTGTCGGAGCATTAGAAGATCCAGATAGTCAGCAAGGTCTTGCGCACTATTTAGAACATATGGTGCTAATGGGGTCGGTGAAATATCCTCAGTCAGGCAGTATGTCTGAATTCTTACAAAAGAATGGCGGTTCTCATAATGCGAGTACAACGACTTACCGCACTGCATTCTATTTAGAAGTAGAAAATAGTGCCATTAATGAAGCGGTTGATCGCCTTGCTGATGCTTTAGCTGAACCTTTACTTGATCCTAAAAATGCAGATCGTGAACGTAATGCAGTTAATGCTGAATTAACAATGGCGCGCGCACGCGATGGCATGCGTTTTTGGCAAGTCAGAGCAGAAACTTTAAACCCAGCGCATCCAAGTTCTCGTTTTATGGGGGGGAATCTAGAGACATTAAGTGATAAACCAAATAGTAAGCTTCAAGATGAATTGATTAAATTCTATCAAACACACTATTCTGGCAATTTAATGAATGGTGTTATTTATAGTAATAAATCACTTGATGAATTATCTAAATTAGCCGCAGAGACTTTTGCTCGGATCCCGAATAAAAAGGCTGACGTACCTGTCACGACAGTACCTGCTATGACGGATAAAGAAAAAGGGTTAATGATCCATCTTGTACCTGCTTTACCACAAAAAACCTTACAGATTGAATTTGGTATTGATAATAATGTCGCCGATTTTCGTAGTAAATCTGATGAATATATTGGCTATTTAATCGGTAATCGTAGCGCGGGAACATTGGCAACGTGGTTACAAGATCAAGGCTTGGCTGAAAGTATTAGTGCCTCTTCAGAGCCTTATATCGATCGTAACCAAGGCTCATTTACGATTTATGTCGCGTTGACAGATAAAGGATTAGCGCAAAAAGACAAAGTGATTTCTGCTATCTTTTCGTATATTCGTTTAATTCAAACCGAAGGTATCAGTCAGCGTTACTTTGATGAAATTGCGAATGTATTAAATCTCTCATTCCGTTATGGCTCTATTGTAAGAGATATGAATTACATAGAAGGTATTTCGGATATGATGCTACGCTATCCAATCAAAAATATCTTAAATGCAGACTATATTGCTGATAATTATGAACCTTCAGCGATCCTTTCTCGTCTTGACTCTCTTACACCAGAGAAGGCTCGTATTTGGGTGATAAGTCCTAATGAACCTTCCAACAAACAAGCCTATTTTGTTAATGCACCTTATCAGGTGGATAAAATCACAGATAAGCAATTAAAAACATGGCAAACATTATCGGATGATATTTCATTATCACTGCCAGCACTTAACCCTTACATCCCTGATAACCTTTCACTGATTGATGCGGACAGCAAAATCATCAAACCACAATTGCTGTGGCAAGATAAAAGCGCTCGCTTATTTTATATGCCATCACATTATTTTTCTGATGAGCCTAAAGCTAGTGTGACATTAAGTTTAGTGAATAAGAAATCAGACATTACCGTTAAGCAGCAAGTGACACAAACCTTAACTGACTATCTTGCTGGTTTAGCATTAAGTGAATTATCTTATCAAGCTTCTGTTGCCGGAATGAATATCTCATCCTCATCAGGACAAGGTATTGATTTTTCAATAAATGGATATACACAACATTTACCAGAATTAGTTAATGCAACACTAAAAAGCTATATGAGCTTTGAATCAACTCAAGAAGAGCTAGATCAGGCTAAATCTTGGTATCGCGAACAACTTGAAGTGACTCATAACTTAAAAGCATTTGAAGCAGCTATGCTGCCGGCTCGCCGATTAAATACGATCCCGTACTATGAAGAAGCTGATAAAATCAAAGCATTAGAGTCAATTACACTACAAGATATTATTGATAATCGCCATGAAGTCATTAAAAATGCGGCACTTCAGGCACTGATTATTGGTAATTTAACGCCAGAGCAAAGCCGTGATATTGCTAAATCTGCACACGAATTATTAGGTAATCAAGGCACAGAATATTGGATCGGTGAAACATTAGTATTCAATAAATTAGATGCGGTTGAATTCCAAAATAAATCGAAGAGCACCGATAACGCATTAGGTGAGCTTTATATCCCAACAGGTTATAGTCGTCTTGAAGGTCAGGCCATTTCTTCAGTGCTAGCCTCAGTTATCAAACCTTGGTTCTATGATCAATTAAGAACAGAAGAGCAACTAGGTTACGCTGTATTTGCTTATCAAGGCACTATGGGTGAGCAATCAGGTATCGGCTTTTTACTACAAAGTAATGCAAAACCACCTGTCTACTTGAATGAACGCTATAACGCATTTTATCAGCAAGCTTACGAACGTTTGAAAAAAATGAACGAAGCTGATTTTAATCAGTATAAACAAGCGATTATTACCGAAGTTAAACAGCCACCTCAAACATTCTATGAAGAAGTTTCTCTTTATCGAAATGACTTCCATCGTAATAATTTAAAATATGATGGCCGTGAAAAATTCTTAGCTGAACTTAATAAGGTTACATTAAAACAAGCTATTGAATTTTATGAAAAAGCAATTATAAAACCTAATGGATTTATTTTCGTCTCTCAAGTTATTGGTAAAGATGGCACAGATGCTGATTATGCAGAAAATAAGCAATGGAAACGTTACACCACAGTAAGTGAATTACAAAAAACTTTACCTGTTGAGGAAATTAAAGAGTGAGTGACGTGATACAGGCACAGCCATTAAACCCGTATACACTTCCTCTATACCAAAGACGCCTTATTGAGGCGTCCGCGGGAACAGGAAAAACTTATACAATAGGGTTGTTGTATTTACGGTTGCTTCTTGGATTAGGCGGAGAGTCAGCATTCTATCGCCCTCTCAGTGTTGAAGAGATTTTAGTTGTGACATTTACGGATGCGGCGACAGATGAATTACGAGCACGTATTCGTAAAAATATCCATGAACTAAGACTTGCCTGTATCCGTCATGATGTTGAAAGTAGTGATAATACGTACCTCGAGTTACTCAAACAGATCCCTAATAAAGAGCTAGCTGCGCAGTGGTTGCTAGAAGCTGAACGCCAAATGGATGAAGCGGCTATTTACACTATTCATGGCTTTTGTCAGCGTATGTTGGCGAACAATGCATTCGAATCAGGAGTCTTGTTTGAACAAGTCTTGATCCAAGATGAATATGAGCTCAAAAAACGGGTATGTGCTGACTTCTGGCGTCGCCATTGTTATCCACTTTCTTATGATGTTGCTAATGCAGTAAGCCAGATTTGGTCTGGCCCGGAACAACTGCTTTATGAAATACAGCCTTATTTGCAAGGTGAAATGCCTGAAATCGAAGGTGTGGCATTAGATAGCGAAAATGAATCAGTAAAAGAGCGCCATCAAGCGGTTATCGAAGCAATTAATAACGTTAAAACTCGTTGGAATGAACATCATCATGAAGTTGAAGCATGGATAACCGCTTCAGGTGTTGATAAACGTAGTTACAGCAGTCGTTTTTTACCTAAATGGATTGAAGAAATCACTTTGTGGGCGTCAACACTAGAAACGAAAAGCTATCAATTACCTGATTGTTTAATTCGTTTTTCTCAAGAAACATTGAATGAGAAGGCCACTAAAGGTCCAGCACCAGAGCATATTCTTTTTGTTGAAATTGAACGATTAACAAAGCAGAGCCTGACTTTGCGTGATGTTATTTTGGTCAACGCGATCCCTGAAATACGCCAAGGTATTGAAAATGAAAAAATGCGTCGTGGCGAAATGGGGTTCGATGATTTATTAACACGTTTAGATAGCGCATTGAAACGTGAAGGTGGTGAAGCTTTAGTGCAAGCCATTCGTGAACGCTATCCAGTTGCAATGATTGATGAATTCCAAGATACAGATCCCCAACAATATCGTATTTTTGATGCGATTTATGGTGAGCATGAAAACAGCGGTTTGTTGTTTATTGGTGATCCCAAACAGGCTATTTATGCTTTCCGTGGCGCAGATATTTTTACTTATATTCAAGCTAGAAAGCAGACATCTCATCACTACACATTAAACACTAACTGGCGCTCTGCACCGGGTATGGTGAATGCTGTTAACAAGCTTTTTATGCGTTCCAATGCCCCATTTTTATTTGAGCATATCCCTTTTATTGAAGTAAGCTCGGCTGAAAAAAACCAAGACATGGCTTTTATTTACCATGATAAACCGATTCCTCCTTTTAATTTTTGGCTTGCTGAAGGTGAAAGTGTTTCTACAGGAAATTACGAGCAAATCATGGCAGCACAATGTGCTGCACAAATTCGTGATTGGTTATCAGCAGGGGATCAACAACAGGCTTGGCTGATTGAACAAGGTACAAAAAAATCGGTTACATCTGCTGATATTATGGTGTTAGTGCGTAGCCGTAGAGAAGCAGTACTTATTCGTGACGCACTGAATTTGCTTTCAATACAATCGGTGTTTTTATCCAATCGTGAAAGTGTATTTGAAACCAATGAAGCTAAAGATCTACTTTGGTTATTACAAGCAGTTGTAACACCGGAGAAAGAACGTGTTTTAAGGGCATCTTTAGCCAGTCGATTATTTGGTTTTAGCGCAAAGCAAATTGATGATCTGAATTGCAGTGAGGCACGCTGGAATAGCTATGTAGAGAAATTTGCTGATTATTATATACTATGGCAAAAGCGCGGCGTTTTACCAATGTTGCGTAAGATCATGATGGATAATCAAATTGCAGAAAATTTACTCGCAAGTATTGATGGTGAGCGTCGGCTTACAGATATCATGCATATTGGTGAATTATTACAAGAAACATCATTACAACTTGATAGTGAACACGCCCTTATTCGTTGGTTAGCACAACAAATTTCTCATCCCGATGCGCAGTCTGAAAGCCAACAAATGCGTTTGGAAAGCGACCGAAACCTTGTGCGAATTTGTACTATCCATAAATCTAAAGGCCTTGAATATCCTATTGTTTGCTTACCTTTTGCTTGTAATTATCAAGAACAGAAAGGGGCGCTTTATCATGATAGAGAGAAGTTTTACGCAAAATTAGATATTTTTAGCCGACCTGAAAGTTTGCGCTTAGCGGATGAAGAACGCTTAGCTGAAGATTTACGCTTACTTTATGTAGCATTAACACGATCAAAATTCTGCTGTTATGTTGGTGTTGCTCCTCTTGTTAAGGGGACTAAACGTAAGTCAGGCCTTACCGATTTGCATAAAAATGCTTTAGGGTATTTATTGCAGCAAGGCGAAGAGGGTAATAGTGAATTATTGCATCAATCAATCCATGCTTTATTAGATGATAATATTAGTGTAACAACGCTTGATATTATGTCTGCACATCGTTATCAGCCTCAATTAATGGCTGACACAAAACTTGAGGCTGCAATATTTAAACGCCAGATCCATGATAACTGGCGTATAACGAGCTATTCAGGGTTAACCTATCAACATTCAAATCGTAGTTATCATTTTGACTTAGGTGATATTGAGGCTTTAGTACAATCTATCGCACCGGGGCTTGATACAGATGCTAAAGGTGAGAAGCAACAAGGAGAGGTTGATGAAAATTCGATTCATCATTTCCCTCGTGGTGCAGTAGCAGGAACGTTCTTACACAGTTTGCTGGAAGTATTAGATTTTTCACAGCCTATTGATGAACTGTGGATGCAAGGACAATTGACTGCCCAAGGTTTTGATGAAAAGTGGGCTCCTCTTTTAGTTTCATGGATGGAAACTCTGTTTCATACACCTCTTAATACCCAAGGATTGTGTCTCGCTGATATCCCAAAATCACAACAACTTGATGAATTACAATTCTATTTACCTATTGAGAAAGAGGTATCATCAGCCCAATTGACTCAGTTAATTAGCCAGTTTGATCCTCTATCAAAACGTTGCCCGGCTTTGCAATTTCAACAAGTAGAAGGAATGCTTAAAGGCTTTATTGACTTAGTCTTTTCTTGGGAGGGTAAATATTATGTTGTGGATTATAAATCGAACTGGCTAGGTGAATCGAGTGAGGATTACACACAAGAAGCGATGATGAATGCAATGATGGATCATCGCTACGACTTGCAATATCAACTCTATACCTTAGCGTTACATCGTTTTTTACAACAGCGCATCCCTGATTATGATTACCAAAGCCACTTTGGTGGGATTTATTATCTCTTCTTACGTGGTATAGACAAAGCACATCCCGGAAATGGAGTTTATGCCTATTTACCCGATGAAGCTTTTGTTTTGGCGCTAGATTCACTATTTGCAGGTAAAAGTAGCAAACTCGATGTAGTCAGTGAGAAATAAAAATGATCAAACTATTAGAACAAGCGATTACACAAAATTTATTACGGCCTTTAGATCTTCGATTTGCACAAATGCTGGTGGAAGATGAAAACCCTATTTTACTGTTTGTATTTGCTTATTTAAGTGCTCAAACTGGAGCTGGTCATGTTTGTTTACCATTGAGTATTATTCAAAAAGATCAACTGTTTGATGGTAGACAAAAGGAGTTTGCACAAGAAATTTGGCAAAAAATGGGTAAGCCTTCTGCTAAAAAAATAGTAGAGGAATTGACTCATTGTCATTGTGTTAATCAAAGTAGTGATGATTCACCTTCCCCCATTATTTTAGATAATGAACTTCTTTATCTACAAAGAATGTGGAGCTATGAAGAGAAAGTAGCTCAGTTTTTTAGGCAAGAGCATGCCATTGTTGATATTGATGAGAATGAATTAATTAAAGTACTCGACCAACTTTTTCCAACAACGAAAGAAAGCCAAGAAACAAATTGGCAAAAAGTGGCTGCGAGTGTTGCTATCACAAGCCCTATCTCTATTATTTCTGGAGGGCCTGGAACAGGGAAAACTACAACAGTTGCTAAAATTTTAGCGGCTTTTGTGATGCTCACATCGAATGAAAAGCCGATTATTCAATTAGCGGCTCCTACAGGTAAAGCTGCAGCGAGATTAACGGAATCTTTAGGTAACGCTTTGGCACAACTTAATTTAAGCGAAGAAGAAAATAAGTGGATGCCAAAGCAGGCACAAACTATTCATCGTTTATTAGGCGCTCAACCTGAAAGCCAGCAAGTGCGTTACCATAAAGATAATCCATTACAGCTTGATATTTTAGTTGTTGATGAAGCATCAATGGTTGATTTACCTATGATGGCGCGATTGATTGATGCACTTCCACCAAAATGTCACGTTATTTTCTTAGGTGATAAAGACCAACTTGCTTCTGTTGAAGCAGGCGCTGTATTAGGTGATATTTGCCGTTTTTCTGAAGATGGTTTTAGTCAAAAGAGATTTGATCAGATTAATCACTTAACCCAAGGTGAGTTGGCTAAATCTAGCGGTATCATTCCTGTCTCTCAAACACCAGTTTCTGTCGTTAGTGATTCTCTGTGTCTGCTACGAAAAAGCTACCGCTTTGGTGAGGATTCAGGGATAGGGCAACTTGCTTTTGCGGTTAATAAGGGACAAACCAACACAGCCATTGCGTTGTTGAAAAAAGCAGAGGTTAGCCCACAACAGCTTGAAATAGCATTAGAGCCTCAAGATGTGAGCTTTATTGCTTTAGAGTCCAAAGAAAGCTATTTGCTGATGATACAAGATGCCGTTAACGCTTATCAAAAATATCTCACTTTAGTTTCTGAAAAAGCATCTCCTGATATTATTCTTAATGCATTTAACCAATACCGTTTATTGTGCGCGCGAAGAGACGGTCCTTTTGGTGTGAGTGGTTTAAATGATAGAATTGAAATGCTATTGCATCGCCAGCGATTGATCCGCCGCCCTACAAATAGTTATCAAAGTGATTATATTGGACGCCCGATTATGATCCAACGAAATGACAGTACGCTAGGTCTGTTTAATGGCGATATTGGCATTATGCTCAATAATGATGAAGGTGAAATGAAAGCTTTTTTCCAACTACCTGATGGAAAATTGAAAGCGATCCAACCTAGCCGGTTACCACAACACGAAACTGCGTATGTAATGACAGTACATAAATCACAAGGTTCTGAGTTTACCCATACAGCGTTAGTACTGCCCGATAAATTTTCACCTGTTGTTAGTCGTGAATTGTTATATACCGCATTAACACGGGCTAAACAGAAGCTTTCTCTTTATGCCTCAGAGCTGATGGTGAAAATGGCAATACAAACGCGTATTCAGCGCCGAAGTGGATTAATTGATAAATTACGTTATTAGCCATTAGTTAATAATGAAAAATAATAAAAGACAGGTATTGAGAGGGATACCTGTCTTTTTTTATATTTGGTAATTACTCTTTATGTAAATCTAAAATCAAAATTTTAGAACGGCGTTGGTAATTATAAAGTGCTTGTTTTTCAATCGGTAGCTTATCTATTTCAGCCGGTTCAAATCCTTTTTCTTGAAACCAATGTATGCTACGAGTTGTCAAAACAAACAGCTTTTCTAACCCTAATTGCTTAGCATGTGCTGAAATACGCTGTAGTAAAACTTCACCACGACAAGAGCTGCGATAATCAGGGTGTACTGCAACACAAGCCATTTCACCAATTTTTTCTGATGGATAAGGATAGAGTGCTGCGCATGCAATAGTCATATTATCGCGCTCAATAATGGTGAATTGGTCAATTTCAACTTCCAATTGCTCTCTTGAACGCCTGACTAAAATACCTTGTTGTTCTAATGGGCGTATAAGTTCGAGTATGCCTCCAATATCATTAATATTCGCTCTACGAACTTTCTCTGCACTCTCCATGACGATTTGAGTACCAATACCATCACGAGAGAATAATTCTTGAATAAGAGCACCATCAGATTGATAACTTAGTAAGTGGCTACGCTCTACACCGCGACGGCAGGCTTTAACTGCTCCCCGTAAGAATCTTACTGTACCTGAATGGTAATCACCTTCCGTTTGTAGCTCTTGAATTTTATCTTCGGCTTGATTAGGTAATAGTTCAGAAACAATGTGTCCTTCTTCATCGACAACACCTTGGAATGAACAAAAACCAATTATTTTTTGTGCTTTAAGCTTTATCGCAAGCTGTGTTGCTACTTCTTCTGAAGTGAGGTTAAAGCTTTCACCGGTCACAGATACCGCAACTGGGCCAATTAATACAATGGCATTACTGTCTAATTGGCGATGAATAGCTTCTTCATCGATACGACGGATTTTCCCGCTATGACAATAATCAACGCCATCATCAACCCCTAATGGTTGTGCGATAACAAAGTTACCACTAACAACATTAATATGCGCACCTTGTAATGGCGTATTGCTTAAACTCATTGATAAACGAGCCGTAATATCGAGTTGCAATGTACCCGCAGCTTGTTTAACAATTTCTAAGGTTTTGCTATCTGTGATGCGCGTATATTTATGATAAATCGGAGATACCTTTTGCACTTCAAGAGCAGTATCTATTTGTGGGCGAGCACCATAAACAACCACTAAACGAATGCCTAGGCTGTGTAACAACCCAATATCATTAATGATAGATGGGAAGTTTTCGTGAGCAATGGCTTCACCACCTAGCATAATGACAAATGTTTTGCCTCTATGTGCATTAATATACGGAACCGAGTGGCGGAATCCATCGACCAATTCGGTGCTACGCTCTTTCATAAAACCCTCTCAAGTGAATTTTTATTCGCATTTAATGTATTTTTATTCTTTTTGGAGAGGAATGGCAAGTAAAATCCTATCTTATTGTTTTCCCTGAAGGCAGAATATTCGTGTAAAAGTGAGTAATTGTGCTGTTTTTAAGTGACAGTGAAGTGTGGATTGGGTAAAGTTTTTCGTTCTTAACTTTTTTTATCTCTTTTTAGAGTTTACTGACGTTAATCGTTTTTTTGGAATATTTTCATGAGTCATTCTGAGCACAATCAAACTCGTCGTCGTCTTGTTAAAGGAATTGGCGCGTTATTATTGTTAAGTGTTAGTCCTGTTGGTCTTGCTGCCACAGCATCTATTGTTGCTGTGAGGGTTTGGCCTGCCTCGACTTATACTCGCGTGACTATAGAATCCAGTACCCCACTGAAATATCGTCAGTTTGCATTATCAAACCCTGAGCGTATTGTGGTGGATTTAGAAGGTATTCAACTTAATAGCGTGCTGAGAGGTGTCGCTAATCAGGTTCAGACTAGCGATCCCTATTTAAAACTTATTCGCGTTGGTCAAAATACACCTAAAACAGTACGACTGGTATTTGAAGTAAAAACGCCTGTACAACCGCAAATGTTTACGCTTAAACCTGTGGCTGAGTTTAAAAACCGTTTGGTGTTAGATTTCTACCCAAGCCACGGTGCTGACACTGAAGACGATCCTCTTTTAGCGCTATTGCGTGAATATAATGACGGTGATTTACAACAAGCTGTACCAGCACAAACCGATACACGCAAACCGGGCAGAGCAGGGCGAGATAGACCTATTATTATTATGATCGACCCAGGACATGGTGGTGAAGATCCAGGCGCAATTGGTAAATATAAAACGCGTGAAAAAGATGTAGTTTTACAAATTGCTCGTCGCTTAAGAACGCTTATCGATAAAGACGCCAAAATGAAGGCGTATATGACACGTAATGAAGATGTGTTTATTCCATTGACAGTACGTGTTGCTAAAGCGAGAAAAATGCAGGCAGACTTATTCGTTTCTATTCATGCTGATGCGTTTACAAACCGCTCTGCAAGAGGTTCTTCTGTTTTTGCATTATCAAAAACGGGCGCAACTAGTAACACAGCACGCTATCTTGCTCAAACACAAAATGAGTCTGACTTAATTGGTGGGGTGAGTAAAAGTGGCGATCGCTATGTAGACCATGCAATGCTCGACCTCGTACAAACGGCGACTATTAATGATAGCCTAAAATTTGGTAGTGAAGTACTTAAGCTGTTGGGTGGGATTAATAAACTGCATAAAAATAAAGTCGATCAGGCAGGTTTTGCGGTATTAAAAGCTCCAGAGATCCCTTCTATCTTAGTAGAAACGGCTTTTATCAGTAATATTGAAGAAGAGAAAAAACTAAAAACCGCTAAATTCCAGCAACAGATCGCAGAGTCTATTTTCAAAGGGATCAAAGCTTATTTCGCTAATGGCGGTGAATTAACGCTAGCTGATCGTAGCTAATTTCTTCCTATACCCTTTTCTTATATTCCAATAGAAAGCCAAGAACACTCGCTTTCTATTGGAGTCTCTTATTGTATTTTTAGCAGAATAAATCTATCCAATACAATGCGTTATTGAGATAACAGAAATTTAATGTAATAAATCTACGATTGATACGATTAGGCTTGTGAATTAAGAGGGAAAGTAAGAATGAGAAGAACTTTTGAATAGAAATTGGTTGCGGGAGCTGGATTTGAACCAACGACCTTCGGGTTATGAGCCCGACGAGCTACCATGCTGCTCCATCCCGCGACTGAATTGTTGTTTATAGAATTGGTTGCGGGAGCTGGATTTGAACCAACGACCTTCGGGTTATGAGCCCGACGAGCTACCATGCTGCTCCATCCCGCGACTGATACTATAACTTACTACTTTGTGAATTGGTTGCGGGGGCCAGATTTGAACTGACGACCTTCGGGTTATGAGCCCGACGAGCTACCAAGCTGCTCCACCCCGCGTCTCCACAGAGGGGCACTATACTCAGGATCTGCCGAGTTGCAAGTTTTTTATGAAATTTTTACAGTTTTCTTTTAAAAACGGTCAGAAATAACACATCAAGGTGCAAATTTAGGCAGTTATACGCGTCCTACTTCAAGGTATTTAGAATATATACTTGATGTTTAAAAGTCATATTGATTGGGTGATAATAGAAATTCTTTAGCAATCGGTATATTCATATCTTTATTGATTTTGCTTTGGTATCTTTCTAAGCCAAAATCAATACTCAAATTTAGTCATTAAGCGGGTCAAAAATGGTTACTTGGCGAAAATCGTTAATTTTAGGTATGTTAGCGCTTGCCTTGACTGGATGTCATCGTCCAACAGAGCAAGGGCAACAGTATAAAGATGGAAAGCTTAAGCAAGATCTCATTGAGGTAAGTTCGCCAAATACGCAAGGTACACCCATTAATGGTCCTGATTACTTACAACAAGTAAGTCAGATAAACCAAACATCATCTCGTTTGTATAATAGTAATAAAGAGACTTATCAGGCGGTCGAAAACTGGATACGCTCTGGTGCAGATACACGCCAATTACGTCAGTTCAATCTTTCTGCATTTCAAATGGAAGGGGTTGATAATTACGGAAATGTTCAATTTACGGGATATTACACTCCTGTTCTTGAAGCTCGTTTAACGCCACAAGGTGAGTTTCAATATCCTCTTTATAAAATGCCAGCCAACAGTCGTTCAAAATTGCCTTCCCGTGCTGCTATTTATAATGGTGCATTAAGCCAATCTTTAATTGCAGCTTATAGTAACTCCATTATGGATAATTTTATGATGGAAGTTCAGGGAAGCGGTTATGTTGATTTTGGTGATGGTAAACCTTTAACTTTCTTTGGTTATGCAGGGAAAAACGGGCACCCTTACCGTAGTATTGGAAAAGTGCTTATTGATAATGGTGAAGTAGAAAGAAAAGATATGTCTATGCTCGCTATTAGAGATTGGGCTGATAAGCACAATGATGCTGAAGTGAGAAAATTATTAGAAGAAAACCCATCATTTGTTTTTTTCAAACCAGAGCCTTTTACACCAGTTAGAGGTGCTAGTGCTATCCCTCTTGTTGCACTTGCCTCAGTGGCTTCAGATAGAAGCATTATTCCAGCAGGAACGGTGTTACTGGCTGAAATTCCTGTACTTGATAATGCAGGTAATTTTACAGGTGAATATCAAATGCGTTTAATGGTGGCATTAGATGTAGGTGGTGCAATTAAAGGGCATCATTTCGATATTTATCATGGAATTGGTAAAGATGCCGGTCATATGGCAGGTTTTTATAATCATTATGGACGTGTTTGGGTATTAAAAAAATCACAGCTTAATTCATTAAACCCTTCGTTATAAAAACGATTTACTCTTTATCTGTTCGTTATTAACGGTAAAATTATGCAAACGACATGGCTATTGATATTAATAGCCATGATTATTTCTGTTATTTAGGTTGTTATCGCATTATGCAAAATTCATTATCAGATTCATATTTACAACGCTTTTCTGGAATAGGGCGACTCTATGGGCAAAAAGCGTTGTCTTGTTTTGCTCAGGCTCATATCTGTGTCGTGGGTATAGGTGGCGTCGGCAGTTGGGCTGCTGAAGCATTAGCCCGCAGTGGTATTGGTGCTATCACCTTAATTGATATGGATGATGTGTGTGTGACTAACACTAATCGGCAAATACATGCGCTGAAAGAGAGTGTGGGTCAACCAAAATGTGAAGTGATGAAACAGCGTATTTTAGAAATTAATCCAGAATGCAAAGTGACTAGTGTTGATGATTTTGTCACGGTGGATAATGTCGCTGAAATGATGAATAACAACTTTGATTATGTTATCGATGCAATTGATAGTGTAAGACCAAAAGCTGCATTATTAGCTTATTGCCGTCGTTATAAAATTCCAGTGATCACAACAGGGGGGGCTGGTGGGCAAATCGATCCAACACAAATTCAAGTGGTTGATTTAGCAAAAACAATTCAAGATCCTTTAGCGGCTAAATTAAGAGAACGTTTGAAATCTGATTTTAATGTCGTAAAAAATAGTAAGGGAAAACTAGGAATAGATTGTGTTTTTTCAACAGAGCAACTGGTTTACCCACAAGGTGATGGTACGGTTTGCGCGGCAAAAAGTACGGCAGATGGCGTAAAAAGAATGGATTGTTCAGCTGGCTTTGGCGCCGTAACGATGGTAACGGCGTCGTTTGGTTTTATTGCGGTATCTCATGCGTTGAAGAAGATGCTAGCGAAGGCGCAGCGTACTCGGCCACAGCGTTGTTGATTGCACTTGTCGCCTAGCTGTGACTTGAATTATTTAGAGTATCGACTTGTTATATATTAACTTATTTGAGATCTTGAGTCTCAGCTAAGGTTATGATTGAGAGGTGAGAGATTTTAATCGTGCGATAATCGCATTCACCCCGTCAGTGCGAGATTGGCTAATTTGATTAGCCAATCCTAATTGATCAAAAATAGCTAACATATCGATATCAGCTATTTCTTGCGCTGTTTTATTTTCAACAGTAGCTAAAATAATAGTCAGTAAGCCTTTTACAATACGACCATCACTATCGCCATAAACATGGTATTTGCCGTTATTATTTAATTCGACACCAAGCCACACTCTATTTTCACAGCCTTTGATCTCTTTTTCTGTTGTTTTTAATTCATCAGGTAATGCAGGTAATTTACGCGAGAGTTGAATTAATTGACGGTATTTGTCTTCCCATGCTTTTGATTTTTGAAAATCTTCAAGCAAGATTGCCAAGGTAATTTCATGACCAAATGGGTGCTGAGTTGCAAGTAGAGGTGTGTTGTTATTCATTTCAATTATTCATCTTTTAAGAGTGATAGAGCAAATTTAACGGCATTAATAAACGCATCGATATCAGCGTGTTGATTATAAGGCATAAAAGAAATGCGTAAACAGCCCGAAATATTTAATGAATCAATAAGAGGTTGAGCGCAGTGTTGCCCTGTGCGTAATGCAATATCTTTCTCTGCGATTAGTGTAGCTAAATCACTATGATGAACACCTTCGAAATTGAAAGAAACAACCGATGAGTTAGCTGCTCGGTGACTGATAAACCCATTTAGCTCACTGAGGCGCTTCTCTGCTTCATCTGCAAGCTCAAGAGTATATTGGTTAGCATGATGCATATCTTGTTTTTCTAACCATGCTAATGTGGCTGAAAATGCAATAACACCTGCGACATTAGGAGTCCCAGCTTCAAAACGCTGAGGGATAGGAGCTGGAGTAAAGCTATCAAATGTTGTGTTAGTTAGCATTTTTCCACCACCATGCCAAGGTGCCATCGCTTCTAAAAGCTCACGTTTACCATAACAAATACCTAATCCATTAGGGCCATAAAGTTTATGAGCAGAAAAAACATAGAAGTCGATATTGAGTGCCGTGACATCTGTTGGGTGATGAACAATACCTTGTGCACCATCGACAACCAGTAAGCAATTATCATATTGATGAACACAATGAGACACTTTATCTAATGCGATTTGAGCACCTGTTACATTCGACATTTGGCTTACAGCGACAATTCGTGTCCGTTTATTGATTAAAGCATTTAAGCTATCAATAGAAGGTAGAAAATTATCCTCTATTGCCCAGCGGATCACGCGTGCGCCTGTCTGTTCCGCCAGTATCAACCAAGGTATAAGGTTTGCATGATGCTCTTGCTCACTAACAATTATTTCATCACCTGCCTGTAACCGCGGACGAAAATAGCCTTGAGCAATAAAATTGAGTGATTCTGTGGTGCCTTTTGTCCAAATAATCGTATCACTATCAGTACTATTGATTAATTCGGCAACTTGTTGACGCGTCGCCTCATATTGTTGTGTTGTTTCTTTAGCATGTTGATATTGGCTACGGTGAACTGTTGCAAAATTATAGCGATAAAACGCATCTGAGGCTTCTATCATGGCGAGAGGCTTTAATGCGGTCGCTGCACTATCAAGATAAATAGTTTTTTCTTTAAGAGCAGGAAATTGTTGTCGAAATAAATCAGGTGAAAATACGTTCATAGTTAGGCTGTATTGGTAGACGAATAATTTTCGCGATTTGTCGTTAAAAATAGGGCGTATAGATTATACGGTTAATTATATTTATTTATAACGGAAACCTAGGAGCATCCGTTTGTTCTGGCTCATTGAGTCCATAATAACACGATTAAGATGGTGAAAGTTCACTCAATAAAAAATCACTGAGATCCGATTAATATTCTATTTTTTCTTGTTTAAATTTTTTTTGGATAATTTGTGGTGAGTTTTTTTAGAATAATGATGATAACTTTATTATAAAAAATGGATGAAAACATTAAAACAGTATGTGTGAGTAATTAAAAAGTAGAGAAAAATAGGGAGTAAAAAAAGCACCGCCTTGGCGGTGCACTATAAAATCACTATGGACAGACAGGGTAAATGTACAGGAAGTGAAAAAAAACAGTAGCATCAGCTACTAAGTCTGGAATTTCCAGACAACTTGCAAACACAACATCACAACCACAAAGCCAAAAGTTTTGCAGTACTACTACTACACAACTTTTCGTTCCGGCTTAGGAAGTGCGCCTACTATAGGTATTTACTGGCTAATCATCAAGGGACAATTTATAATGCTTCGCATAAAAAAAACTAATGATGAAAGTTAGGGTCTACTAATAGCCAAAATAGGGGTTTAAGAACCGAATATGTCTAAACGTTTACCGCCATTAAATGCGCTTAGGGTTTTTGATTCAGCGGCACGTCATTTAAGTTTTACTAAAGCCGCTGAAGAATTATTTGTGACACAAGCAGCAGTGAGCCACCAAATTAAAACATTAGAAGAATTTCTTGGGCTAAAATTATTTAGAAGGCGCAATCGCTCTCTCTTATTAACAGAAGAAGGGCAAAGTTATTACCTCGACATTAAAGAAATCTTTTCATCAATTAATGAGGCAACTCGCAAATTATTAGCTCGAAGCGCGAAAGGCGCTCTTACCGTTAGCCTTTCTCCAAGTTTTGCTATTCAATGGTTAGTACCACGGTTATCTGGATTCAACCAAGCTTATCCGGGGATTGATGTACGAATTCAGGCTGTTGATAGAGAAGAAGATAAGCTGGCTGATGATGTCGATGTAGCTATTTTTTATGGTCGAGGAAATTGGACTGGGTTACGTACAGACCGCCTTTATGCGGAATATTTAATTCCTGTTTGTGCGCCATCTTTACTTACAGGTGAAAAACCACTAAAAACCCCATCCGATCTGATTTATCATACACTATTACATGATACATCTCGTCGAGATTGGCAAGCTTATGTACGTCAATTAGAGATACAAAATCAGATTAATGTGCAACAAGGGCCTATTTTTAGCCATAGTTCAATGGTGATACAGGCTGCTGTACATGGACAAGGTGTTGCATTAGTTAATAATGTAATGGCACGTAGTGAAATAGAATCAGGTCGATTAGTAAGACCTTTTCCAGATGTCCTTGTCAGTAAAAATGCATTTTATTTAGTTTGCCAAGATAGTCAGGCTGAATTGGGTAAAATTGCGGCTTTTCGCCAATGGATTTTATCTCAAGCAGCGAATGAGCAAGAAAAGCTGGGTTTACTGACATCATCTTAATATTGCGATTGGCAAATATCTTCTAGATAGGAAGGAATAAACAGTGAATAGTCGTACATTGCTTATGTTTTCCGCGATTAGTGGCTTCTTCTATGTTGCTTTTGGTGCATTTGCAACTCATAAGCTAGCACCTCATTTATCGCCACAACATTGGGATTACATTCAGTTAGCGATGCGCTACCAAATCGTCCATACCTTATTACTTGTCGGGATCGCGGCAATGTTAATGCGTAAAACCATTTTATGGTTTTACTGGGCAGGTATTTTCTTTGGTGTTGGTATTCTACTTTTTAGTGGTAGCCTTTATTGTATGGCGCTAACACAAGTTAGATTGTTATCTTATTTTACGCCAATTGGTGGATTTAGTTTTCTTATTGGTTGGGTTTTAATTTTTATTGGCGCTTTGCGTCTAAGGGCACCGGCGTCTCGCCATGAATAAAGTTGCATTATATTGTCGCCAAGGTTTTGAAAAAGAGTGCGCGGCTGAGATTACGGATAAAGCAGGTCAAATCGGCGTTTACGGCTTTCCTCGTGTTAAAGAGGGAAGTGGTTATGTGATCTTTGAATGCTACCAAGAAGGTGACGCGGACAAGATCGCTCGTGAAGTGAGTTTCCGTGAATTAATTTTTGCTCGTCAGATGTTTGTGACTGGTGAATTACTTAAAGATTTATCGCCAGAAGATAGAATTACACCGATCGTTGGAATGTTGAAAGGTGTTGTTGAAAAAGCGGGTGAATTGCGAGTTGAAGTTGCAGACACTAACGAAAGTAAGGAATTATTAAAATTCTGCCGCAAATTTACGGTGCCATTACGTAATCATTTACGTAATGAGAAAATTTTGCTGAAAGTTGAGAATTTTAGCCGTCCTATTATCCATGTGTTTTTTATTGCACCGGGATGTTGTTATGTTGGCTATTCTTATAGTTTCAATAATTCTGCATTTTACATGGGGATTCCTCGATTAAAATTCCCATCAGATGCACCAAGTCGTTCGACACTAAAACTTGAAGAAGCATTTCATATTTTCATTCCTTATGACGAGTGGGAAGAGCGTTTAGCAAGCGGAATGAAAGCGGTCGATTTAGGTGCATGCCCCGGTGGTTGGACATATCAATTAGTGAAACGCAGTATGATGGTACATGCTGTTGATAATGGCCCAATGGCACAATCTTTAATGGATACAGGGCAAGTTCGTCATCACCAAGTTGACGGTTTTAAATTTGAACCTACATCTAAAAATATCACATGGCTTGTTTGTGATATGGTTGAGAAGCCAGCTAAAGTTGCTGCATTAATGGCGACTTGGATTGCTAATGAATGGTGTCGAGAAGCTATCTTTAACCTAAAACTGCCAATGAAAAAGCGTTATGAGGAAGTTTCTCATATCCTTGAAAAAATAAAGTCAGAGTTAGCGGAAAAAGGGATCAACGCTAAGATCCAAGCTAAGCACCTTTATCATGATAGAGAAGAGATCACGGTTCATATTCAAAATATTTGGGCTGCTTATCGACCAGATCGTGAATTTTAAAATGACCCAAGTACATTGATTTATTGATGGCAATAAAAAGCGAAGCTTCTATTTATAAGCTTCGCTTTTTTAAATGGGCTAGTTATTTAAAAATATCAGTGAGTTGAATCTTGATGATTGGGAACTTAACTATTTTAAACGTAACTGTTGTAGATTACCGTTTAATTGAATATCAGTACGTAATGTGGTGATTTTTCGACTGATAAATGCGGACTCTTTATGGGTAATAAGTTTGTTTTGCCATTTAGTAGGGACATCATCAATATGTTGATAAAGCGATTCTAGATCTGGATGAATTTGTAAAAGCTCGGTGGCACTTTTCGGTCCAATACCGGGGACACCCGCAACTTTACTGCTGCTTACACCTGTTAATCCCCAATAGTCGGTAAGTTGAGATGGCTCGACACCAAATTCAGCTCTAATAAACTCTAAATCTAACCAGCGTCGTTGAAAATAATCACGTATACGAATAGAGGGCGAAAGTAGTTGGCAATAACCTTTGTCCGTTGAAATAATAGTGACTCGAAAACCTGCGCTAGCCACTTTTGTTGCCAATGTTGCGGCAACATCATCTGCTTCATCACCACCCGAGTGCCAGCTCTGTATTCCTAAATTAAGCAACATGGCTTTAATTTCAGGTAATTGTTGTCGCAAGTCATCAGGCATTGGCGTGCGACCCGCTTTATAATCAGGTAAGAGCTGATGTCGCCAACTACCGTCTCTGTCATCCTCATCAAAGACTGCTACGGCATGGGTAGGTTGTGTGTGACCAAGCAGTTGGTTGACGCTCTGTTCACACACTGTCTGGCAGGAAGAACCTGATGCCGCATGAATGCGGCGGATCAGGTTTAAAGCATCAATAATCAGCAAATGTATCATAATAAATTAGCTGATAATCTCGTAACATGGTTGGTAAGCTGTACCGCCTGGAAGTTTCATACGATGTTGCTCAACAAAGCCAGCTAATAAAATATCCATGCGACGCATAATTTCACGATCACCATGAATTTTATAAGGACCATAAGCCTCAATCGCCTTCATACCCACTTCTTTTACGTTACCTGCAACAATACCCGAGAACGCACGACGTAAGTCAGCCGCTAATTTTTCAGGTGATTGATCGGTACTTAAGTTAAGTGATGCCATATTTTCATGTGTTGGTTCAAAAGGAAGCTGTAAATCAGCATTGATCTTCATTGACCAGTTAAAGCTATAAGCATCACCAGTACTGCGACGATTATCTTTTACCAATGGCATATATTTTTTCATGATACGAGCAACTTCAGGTGCATCATCAATAATAATTTGGTAATGGCGTCGAGCTTCGTCACCTAATGTATTTGCGATAAAATCATCTAATACATTAAAGTAGTCCGCACTCTCTTTAGGGCCAGTTAAAATCAGTGGTAATACTTGATCTTGGTTTTCTGGTGACATAAGAATACCAAGCAGATACAGTAATTCTTCCGCTGTCCCTACACCACCTGGGAAAATAATAATCCCGTGTCCAATTCGAACGAACGATTCCAGACGTTTTTCAATATCTGGCATAATAATCAGTTCGTTAACTAATGGATTTGGTGGTTCAGCTGCAATGATTGAAGGCTCTGTCATACCAATAAAACGGCTATTTTTATAACGTTGTTGAGCATGACCAACGGCCGCCCCTTTCATTGGTGCTTCCATCGCACCGGGTCCACAACCTGTGCAGATATTGAGTTCACGTAACCCTAATTCGTTACCTACTTTTCTGCCGTAAAGGTACTCAGTTTCATTAATTGAGTGGCCTCCCCAGCAAACGATCATATTAGGATCTTCATCAATATGAAGGGCTCGCGCATTGCGCAAAATCGAGAAAATAGTATTAGTGATATGAGTACTATTTTCTAAGTTCAGGTGAAGATCACGCTTTGCTGTTGTGATCTGCCCATGAACAAACAATATGTCACGAAGCACTGCAAATAAGTTAGCTTGTAGTGAGCGAATAATTTTTCCGTCAACAAAGGCGTCTTCAGGAGGATTGACTAACTCTAGTTTTACGCCACGTTCACGGCGCAGTACGTTAATATCAAAATCTTGGTATTTAGATAACAGTTCTTTACTACTATCAGTAAGGCTACCAGAGTTGAGAACAGCGAGAGAACAATTGCGAAACAGCTGATAAAGATCACTGCTTGCGGTTCTCTTTAGCATATCAACTTCTAGCTGTGAAAGCAGATCCATGGAACCTAATGGGCTGACATGAGTTATCACGTAGGACTCCTTTTTCTCCTGAAATAACAAACTGAGTGCAACTGATCTTGGTATAACACAGATCATATTAACATACAGGCATTATTCCCGTTATTGTCTGGCTAATCGACTAATTTCTGGAACAAACTCACAATTACTACGCCAAGGATTTATGTCTAATCCACCGCGTCGCGTATATCTTGCATAAACAGTTAATGTTTCTGGTGCACATAATTGCATGATATCGTGGAAAATTCGCTCAACACACTGTTCATGAAATTCATTGTGTTGTCTAAATGAAACTAAATAGCGCAGTAGTTTTTCACGATCAACCTTTTTACCCTTATATTGAATAGCGACTGATCCCCAATCTGGCTGATTAGTAATCAGGCAATTTGATTTTAACAGATGGCTGACAAGGGTTTCTTCAACCAGTGTATCGGTTGTCGATTCGTTTAACCATTGCACATCAAACTGATAATTATTAATTTCAATATCTTGTTCATCAATACACTCTCCAGCAAAATCAACAATAGGTTGTGATGTAAAATGCGAAAGTGGATAAATGGTCAGATTAACTTTGCCTTTAGCACAAGTCGTTAAATCTTTAAGTAAGGTTTTTTCGACGACATCCCAACTTTCAAAACGAGTCTGATTAAAACTGTTGAGATATAATTTAAAGCTTTTAGATTCAATAAGATTCTCGGTATTTGCATCTAATTCAACATGACCAATAGCAACTTGAGGTAAGCCTTTACTATTAAGCCATGAAAGCTCATACAGAGTCCAAATGTCACCACCATGAAAAGGTAAATTTTCAGCAGTTAAAGAGAGAGAATCTCGATTTAGGCTACGTGGTACACCTTGCAATAATTCGGCATCATATTGGTCATGGTATTGAGTCTCTTTACCTAGAGATAATGCTTCAAGAGATTTATCGCCTTGATATAACGACATAATTTACATCCTAACTTTAGCTGAAAATAAAAGAAGGTTAATTATACTATTGAAACATCAATAGTATATGAATGCTTTATTTTTGATGCTCTGAATTAGTGACATAATCAGGTAACATGAAGGAAATTCTTATTTAAATAGATAAAACAGACAATCATGACTGAAAACATCTCCTCTGAATTAAAAGCTTTTACGCAAAAATATGTTGATTTATGGCAAGAAAAATCAGGTTTACCTCCTGCAAGTGAAGATCTTTATGGTGTTCCTTCTATTTGTATATCAAGAACAGGAGATGAAGTTGTTTACTGGTTACCACAGCCTTTTGTTGGAACAGATAAACTAGAAAAAGTTGAAAAAGCAATGGGAATTATTATTCGTCCAGAATTGCATGATTATTTTACCACTCAGTATGCTGGTGATATGCAAGTTCGTTTTAGAGAGGTAGATTTCAGCTTGATCCAAGTGTGGAGTGAAGAAGATTTTATTCGCTTACAAGAAAATATTATTGGTCATTTAGTGACACAAAAACGTTTAAAACTTACACCTACATTGTTTATTGGCACCACTGATTCAGAGAATGAAATAATTTCCGTGTGTAATGTTTCCGGTGAAGTCATTCTTGAAACTTTCGGCAAAAAGAAAAGAGAAGTTTTAGCTGAAAATTTATCTCTTTTTCTATCAGAATTAGTCGCTGTATATAATGACTGACGTACTCTATAAACCTTTTTTCTTGTGAGATATATCTTACAAAAAAGTGTGTGTGTTTTTATCAAAAAGATGTCACTGATAAAAATAAAATTGATTTATTTAAGCAGAGCAATAAGTTATTAACTTATTGTTTTTATTTATAGTTATAACTCTTTAATTGTTTCTGTTTTGTGGGTTGTTTAACTAATCAATTATTGGCATTCTACGTCCACCAACTAAGGGACTGCTTGGTGACCGATAAAATGTAGAGTAATCAAGGACACAGGAAATAGGATATTTCCATTAATGTGGATACGGACTTAATCACAGGGATAGATAAAAACGGTCTTGCTTGGATGCACGTGTTGTACAGACAACTATTTTTCTTGTCTAAAAGGAGTTTCGGCTCCTTTTATTTTTTTATTTGTTTTCTGCTATTCCATCCCAATGTTATCCTTATTCGTAAGTTTTATATGAGGGATAAATGATGACACCAGAACAACGCATTTTAGCGAAATTGCTCTTGATTGAAGAAGAGATGAAGAACATTGAGCTATGGCAATTAGAATCTCCTACTGAACAAGCATTTGAAAGTGTTGAGCCTTTCTGTATTGATACAATGAGTGCTCATGAATGGCTACAGTGGGTATTAATTCCGCGATTGTCATCGATGATTGAAAGCGAAACGCCATTACCTAATACATTTGCCATCGCACCTTATTACGAAGAAGCATTTAAAGAAGATAAGAGCCGAGATGTTACTGATTTACTCAATCATTTGCGTGAACTTGACGCAATGTTTAAATCATAAGGCCGATAATGCTAGATATTATTTATCAAGATGAACATCTTGTTGCGGTGAATAAACCTGCGGGTTGGCTTGTTCACCGCAGTTGGTTAGATAGACATGAAACCGTGTTTGTCATGCAGACATTAAGAGATCAAATTGGGCAACATGTTTTCCCTGTGCATCGTTTAGATAGGCCTACTTCAGGTGTTCTATTAATGGCACTTTCTTCTGATGTTGCTAGAGCACTTTCTCAATCTTTTGAACAACATAAAACAGAAAAAATTTATCATGCTGTTGTTCGAGGATACGTTGAAGAGGCATCTGTTATAGATAGCCCTTTAGTCGAGGAACTCGATAAAATTGCAGATAAATTTGCAACTCAACCACCACAAATTCAAGATTGTGTAACGCATTGCCAGCCATTAGGAACTGTTGAAAAAGAGGTTGCAATTGGACGCTACTCTACATCTCGATTTAGTCTATTAGAGTTACGTCCTGAAACGGGTCGCAAGCATCAATTACGCCGCCATATGTCTCATATTCGACATCCAATTATTGGTGATACCGCTCATGGTGATTTACGTCAAAACCGTGGTGTTGTAAATCATTTTCAATCTCATCGCTTGATGTTACATGCAAGCCATCTAAACTTAATTCATCCAATTACATTGCAACCACTTAACTTAACAGCTAAATGGGATCTGCCTTGGCAACATCTTATTAATCAATTTGGTTGGCGCGGATTGAGACCTGAATTAGAGCAGTATGGCGAAGATTTATCTCATCATTTTTAATTCCTTTCTTATTCCAAATATTGATTTTAATTTGTGACTATCAAGGTTTTTTTACTTAAGCCTTGATAGTTTGCGCAAATTTATAATCTCTATTAACTATTTGTAAAATATATAATTCTATTAATTGATCTGATCACATGTTTTGAAACGTGACAGCTATCATGTATTCATTAAGCGATTTATTTTATGATGTGAAATAAATAGGGCTTATCATTAGATAAGTTTATGAAATAAAACCCACACTACTTTAAACAAATAAAAACTTACAACATATAAAAAACCACATTCCGGGAGTCTGCTTGATGTTTAAAAACCTATTTGTTGTTTTACAAAAAATCGGAAAGTCCTTGATGTTACCGGTATCTGTACTGCCTATTGCCGGTATTTTATTAGGGGTTGGTTCCGCTGATCTTTCATGGATCCCTTCTTCTGTTTCCCAAGTTATGGCAGAGGCTGGTGGTTCGGTTTTCTCTAATATGCCACTTATTTTTGCTATTGGTGTTGCGTTAGGTTTTACCAATAATGACGGGGTATCAGCACTGGCCTCTGTAGTCGCTTACGGTATCATGTCTAAAACCATGATTGTGGTTGCTCCTTGGGTTTTAGGTTTAACTCCAGCAGAAATTGAGGCTCAACACCTTACTGATACAGGGGTGTTAGGGGGGATCATTGCTGGTATTATTGCCGCTTCGATGTTTAACCGTTTTTATCGAATTAAATTACCTGAGTATTTAGGATTTTTTGCAGGAAAACGTTTTGTTCCTATTATTTCAGGCTTAATAGCTATTTTTGTTGGGATTATTTTAGCCTTTATTTGGCCTCCTATTGGTACAGCAATTCAACATTTTTCTGAGTGGGCTGCATATCAAAACCCAGCTGTTGCTTTTGGTATTTATGGTGTTGTAGAGCGTGGATTAGTGCCATTTGGTTTACACCATATTTGGAACGTGCCGTTCCAAATGCAAGTGGGTGAATATGTAAATAGTGCAGGACAAGTCTTCCACGGCGATATTCCTCGCTATATGGCTGGTGACCCAACTGCAGGTATGTTATCAGGTGGTTTTTTATTTAAGATGTTTGGTTTACCTGCTGCTGCTATTGCGATTTGGCATTCAGCACGCCCTGAGAATCGTGTAAAAGTGGGCGGTATCATGATTTCTGCGGCATTAACTGCCTTCTTAACAGGGATCACTGAACCTATCGAATTCTCATTTATGTTCGTTGCACCTATTCTTTATGTTATTCACGCTATTTTAGCAGGCTTAGCATTTGTTATTTGTATCTTGTTAGGTATGCGTGATGGTACAAGTTTCTCTCATGGCTTAATTGACTTTATCGTATTAAGTGGCAACAGCAGTAAACTGTATCTGTTCCCAATTATTGGCATACTTTATGCGATAACTTATTACTCTATTTTCCGTTTCTTAATCGTGAAACTAAACCTGAAAACACCGGGTCGAGAAGTGGAAGATAAAAATGCGAAACAGGCTGATAAAAGTGCCATGGGACAATCTTTAGTCGCCGCGTTTGGTGGTAAAGATAACATCAGCAGCTTAGATGCTTGCATTACTCGTTTACGTATTGGTGTTAAAGAAATTGAAAAAGTGGATCGTGATGAATTAAAACGATTAGGTGCTGCGGGTGTGGTAGTCGTTGGCTCAGGTATTCAAGCCATTTTTGGTCCTAAGTCAGATAATCTAAAAACTGAAATGGATGAATATATTCGGTCTTTGGATAGTGCTGAATAAATAACTTATTGATTGTAATATCAAATCATAAAGCACTCCCATATAAAAATAGGAAGTGCTTTTTTATTGCAATAATATTGATACTGGATATGGCATTCTGTTAAGTATTAAACAGAGTGGAGAGATATCATGTCAACAACCTTCATAGATAGTCATAGAATTTTTTTATTATCCATAACAGATATAAGTGATAAAACAAATAGAAAGAGTATTGAGTTTGATAAAAATAGTATTTCACTTTTTTTTAAAAAAGAAAATGATAATGTTTTTATTGCTAATAAAGATAAAAAATTCTTATTAAGCAATATAAAGAAAGAATTAGACAATTCAATTGATAAATATACTAATCACGGTGAAAATAAAAATCATATAGAAAAACTAAGAAAAAGGATTAACTTAGGAGGTGTTAAGGCTTTTTTTGATAATAAAGATAAAATAATTAGTGTGAAAAACATTAATGATATTGGTGATGTTGAAAAAATATTTAATGGATTACTTTCTTATAAAAAAGAGGAAAGTTTTTGTACTAAAATGAGAAAGGGTATTTATAATACGAACTCTTTTGAGGGAGTAGTCTTCAATGATAAAAACCCAATTATAAATAGTTTTATAAATCATAATGGTAAGTTTTACAAATTAGATGATATTAATGATAATTTAGATAATAAGAGTAATAAAAGGAATAAGCTTTTTAATTTATCTTCATCTAAAAATAATAATATTGATTTTTATGGATGTAATATGTCTATTATGAAAATGGAAAAGAAAATTAAAGAAAATCAAGAAATTAAAGATGAAATTAAAGATGAAATTAAAGAAGTTCAAGATGAAATGAAATTACTTGAAAATGAATTATCTTCTAAGATAATAATTAATAATAAAAAAACAATTGATACAACCTTAGCAATAAATAAACTTGTTGATCTTTTAGAATATAATGATTTATCTAAAATAAATTTTGATATATTAATTGCAAAGGAAGCGGAATTTAATAATGAGGTAATTATTGTTAATAGATTAAATTCAATGGAGGAAATAGATGGGGTTGATAAATTAAAGAAATTAAAATCTAGCTTGGAAAGAATAAAAAGTATAAAAAATAAATATTTTATTTTTGTTGAATCGGTTAATGGTAGACAAATTTCACTGTTAAGAAGTTTAGATAATAAATTGAAAAAATACACTGCTGGGATTAATAGTGAAATACCAAAAGAAAATATTTTATTGGATATTAATAAAATAGCTTCAGTACTTTTTATTAATAATAATGATCGAGAGAATTATAATGGTTTTTTTTCTAAAGCATATAAGTTTCTTTTTCCTAAATCATATCAAAAACGACTAGATATCAATAATAAAGCGCATGGCAATATAATACTAATGCACGAGAGTTTAAATGTCATATTGAATAGCGATGATTTTAAAGATGGAAAACTACCTGAGTGGGCTAATAAATTAATAACAAAAACTTTAAAAGAATCAAAACCTAAAAATGATATTCTTTGGCTTTTTTCAAAAGAAAGAAAAGAATGGAATAAAATTTTCAACATGCTTATTGTTAAATAAAGGCATAAAGGAGTTATTGATAATTAAGATGTTGTTAATAAAAATATAATAAGTATTTTATTTATTCTAGTGAATTTAAGGATGAGGTTAAGTAATTAAAGACACTGAAGCTTGAGATAAAGATTAATTTTCTATATGTTAGACACACTAAATTTATTGAATTTTAAACCGCATAAAGTAGGTAATCATTATGGCTAAAATTGGTATTTTTGTAGGTACAGTTTACGGAAATGCATTAGCGATTGCTGAAGAGGCTCAACGTATTTTACTTGAGCATAAACACCAAGCTAATGTTTATGAAGAAGGAACTCTTGCGGATTGGAAAAAATATTCGACCGTATTAGTGATAACGTCGAGTACAGGGCAAGGGGATTTACCTGATACTATCGCACCTTTATTTCATGAATTGCGTGATAATGTGGGATATCAGCCAAACCTAAGTTACGGTCTAATTGCGTTAGGTGACAGTAGCTATGACTACTTTTGTGGTGCGGGGATGAAGTTTGATGAGTTGTTACAGGAGCACCAAGCAAAACGTATCGGTGAAATATTGAAAATAGACGGAATGGATGTCGCAGAGCCAGAAGTATTTGCAATAGATTGGCTTGAAAACTGGGTCAATCTATTAGATTAAATAAAAAAGAACCCAATAATTAGTTGGTTAACAAAATAATGAATAATATTTTTGATTTTAAAACACCGCTTGTTTCTGCTTTATACAGTAAGTAAGCGGTGTTTTTTATAAACCTAACCTATATATTGGCTAAAATTGCCTGTTATTAACGGCGAGTCAGCTTTTCTAAATCAGCTTCAATTTCAGCAATTTTATTTGCTACAACATGTTCAAGGTGGCGCAAGTCATCTAGGATTTTATGTTTTAAATCGACTTCTACTTGGTCTTGTTGGCAAATTTGATCTAATTCTTCAATTACATAACGTAAGTTAGTATTGATTTCATTTACTTCTTTAAAACCTTGTCCTGATTGACCATCAGAAATTGTTTTACGTTGGCGTGGATATTTAAATTTTACGCTTTTTGCAAAGAATTCACCTTTATCTTTGCGAAAATAGATTTTTAAAATATCGTTGTTAGCTTCTTGGCGCAGGGTATAGCGGTCAATATCTTCAGGATGCGGGATCCCTAAATTTTTTAAATTATCGTACATATATTGGCACCTGATAGAAAGATGAATGAAAGAATAGCGAATAGAATTAATTCTATCCGCTGTTCTTATATTAGTCGATAGTTCTTAACAATTCATTAATACCAACTTTTCCACGTGTTTTAGCATCAACTTTTTTCACGATCACAGCACAGTAAAGGCTGTAGCTTCCATCTTTAGAGGGTAAATTGCCTGATACAACGACAGAGCCTGCAGGGACTCGGCCATAATGTACTTCGCCTGTTTCTCTGTCATAAATTTTGGTACTTTGGCCAATATAAACGCCCATTGAAATAACAGCGCCTTCTTCGACAATAACACCCTCAACAATTTCAGAGCGAGCACCAATAAAGCAGTTATCTTCAATAATGGTTGGGTTTGCTTGTAGTGGCTCTAAAACACCGCCGATACCAACACCACCAGAGAGATGGACATTTTTACCGATTTGAGCACATGAACCTACCGTTGCCCATGTATCAACCATGCTACCTTCATCGACGTAAGCACCAATGTTGACATAAGATGGCATTAAAACAGTGTTGCGAGTGATGTAAGCCCCTTGTCTAACTGCGGCAGGGGGAACAACACGAAAGCCTTCTTTTTCAAAACGTGCTTGGTCATAATCAGCGAACTTCATAGGTACTTTGTCAAAATAGCGACTTTCACTGCCATCTATCACTTGATTGTGATTAATACGAAAAGAGAGTAGAACCGCTTTTTTTAACCATTGATGAGTCACCCACTGACCGTCAATTTTTTCCGCGACACGCAGTTTTCCGCTGTCTAGCAGTGCAATAACGTTATTAATGGCATCACGAATATGAGGCTCAACGTTGTTTGGAGTGATATCTGCACGATGTTCGAAGGCGTTATCAATAATAGATTGTAATGCTTGCATCAATAGTATTTCCTATATGTATTGTCGTGGGTTCCTATATTTTATCCTTTGAAACTAGGGCTTTTGTCAACCTTTCTACGACTTCATTCTTCATTTTTTGGTTTAATGCCTTATTTTCGCTATCGGTTAATACAAAGAAATCCTCAACACGCTCGCCTATTGTGGTTATTCGGGCACCATGCAATGAAAGAGAAAGATCAGCAAAAACTTTACCAATAATTGCTAATAATCCCGGGCGATCGCGTGCAAATAGTTCCATATAGGTGCGTTTATTATGATTAGAGGCTATAAAATTAATTTTTGTTGGAACGTCAAAATGGCGCAATTTGGCTGGTAATGAGCGAGTTTTGGCATTGGCGTTATAAGGGGCGGATACGACTTGGATCAATGCGTTACGAATAGCATTATATCTATCAATCGCCAGTGGTTTACCATTAGGCTCTAACACAATAAAAGTATCCATAGCCATATTATCGCGGTTAGTAAAAATTTGAGCGTTATGGATACTTAAATTACGTCTATCTAATTCACCTGCAACAGATGCAAAAAGGGAAGGTCTATCTGCACACCAAATAAAGATTTCAGTACCACCATGTTCAGTTTGTTGACTGATTAGCACCATTGGTTCAGCGCTATTATGCTCAATTAATGCAAGCGCATGCCATGCAATTTGTTCTGGTGTATGCCGTAAAAAATAGTCGGCATGGCAGCGCCCCCAAATTGCTTGCAATTTCTCTTCATCGACTTGTTCCATTCGTAAAATAGTTAGTGCTTGCAAACGATGATGTCGAATACGTTCACGTAGGTCAGGAATAGAGTGCATACCTTGGCGTAACTGGTTTTCTGTTGATAGAAAAAGTTCACGTAATAAGCTCTGTTTCCAGCTATTCCATAGACTGCTGTTGGTCGCACAAATATCCGCAACAGTTAAGCACAAAAGATAACGTAATCGGCTTTCATTTTTTACTTCTGATGCAAACTGAAAAATAATGTCAGGATCTTGAATATCGCGTCGTTGCGCGGTGACAGACATAAGTAAGTGATTACTAACAAGCCACTCAACTAAGGCTGATTCTCTCTGGTTTAAACCATGCTGCTGAGCAAAGTGAGCAACGTCTTGAGCGCCTAATATGGAATGGTCACCATGGCGACCTTTGGCAATATCATGAAAGAGTGCAGCTAAACGTAGTAATTCAAGTTGAGGAAGTTTGGGATAAATATCAACACAAAGCGGATGTTTTTCATGGTTTTCATAAGAAGCAAAGCTTTCAAGTTTTTGTAAAACACGAATAGTATGTTCATCAACGGTGTAGGCATGAAATAAATCAAACTGCATTTGGCCTACGATATTATTCCATTGCGGGAAATAAGCCGCGAGTACACTGTGTTTATGCATTGGGACAAATGAACCAGAAACCGCACGAGGGTGGCGTAATATCTGCATAAAAACTTGACGTGCGAGTGGGTACTCACATAAAGGCTGTACTAAATGTCGGCGAGCATAACGTAAATGGCGGAGTGTTGTTGAATAGATTCCAGTGATCTCTTTATGCTCTGCCATACGCAAAAAGAGACGCATAATAGCGATAGGATCATCAAGGAAGCAACTGTCATCAACAACATCAATTAACGAACCTCGTAGCTGAAATTCACTGTCTAATGGGCGCGGTTTTACGTTAGGTTGCAGAGCAAGAATAGCTTCGTCAAATAGTTGAAGTAACATATCATTTAACTCACTAACACGACGAGTTACGCGATAATAATCCTTCATCATTTTTTCAATAGGTTGATTGCCTTCACCTTCATAATTTAAAAGTTGGGCAACGTTGAGTTGTCTATCAAACAAAAGTCGATTGTCATAGCGAGAAAGCACAAGATGGAGAGCAAAACGAATTTTCCATAGTGTGTATTGACACTCTAATAACTCTTGTCCTTCTGCTGGCGTCAAAAAGCCAAAATTAACCATTTCAGAAACTGATGTTGCACCAAAATGACGATGTGCTACCCAAATTAAAGTATGGATATCACGCAGTCCACCGGGGCTACTTTTGATATCAGGTTCGAGATTGTAACTAGTACTATGATATCGTTGATGTCTTTGCTTTTGTTCTTCAACTTTTGCTGCGAAAAAATCTGGTGATGGCCAAAAACCTTGGCTAAAAATATGATTAATTAATTGCTGGTAAAGCGAGTTATTGCCGCAAATAAGGCGAGCTTCTAGTAAGTTTGTTGCAACTGTTAAATCTGAAAGGCCTTCTAAAAGACATTCTTCCATTGTTCTAACACTGGCTCCAATTTCAAGGCGTACATCCCACAGTAGTGTAATGAGTTGACTGACTTTATCTTCAGCCTCTGGTGATAACGGTGTTTCACTTAAAAAGAGAAGGTCAATATCAGAAAGAGGATGTAATTCTTGTCTACCGTAACCACCAACAGCAATAATACTAAGATCAGAATAATCAGATAACTGTGTATGGTGCCATAATTGTGTTAAGAGTTGGTCAATGAAATGGCTACGAGCCTGAAGTAATAAAGCCACATCAACATCATGATGAAAAGCATCTGTTAACCAAGATTGAAATTGTTCAATTGATTGCTTAAGTTCAGCGCAATTTTGTGTATTTTCTGTCAGCAAAAAAGGGGAAGGGGGCAGTGTTTGAAATGCGTTTTTATTAGTCATTATGCGTCTTCTCTCTCAATGTTTGCTTATGACATTAAGACTAATGTTAAAACGCTAAGCTGACTAGTGATTCTGCCATTTCGCAGCAAATAAAATAAAAAAAGCGACACATCTCGAAAAAATATGTCGCTTTTACATTTTAGCTAAAGAAGCTTATTCGTTGACTAATACTGCTGAAATAAATGGCTCTTCTTCTTTGCGTAATGTCATGATTTCACAGCCATTATCGGTAACAACTAATGTATGCTCGTACTGTGCTGACCAACCTCTGTCTTTAGTTTTAACAGTCCAGCCATCTTTCATTGTACGAATACGGTAATCACCTGTGTTTACCATTGGCTCGATGGTAAATGCCATGCCTTTTTGTAACACAACACCGCTATCATCTGCATCATAGTGTAGAACTTGGGGCTCTTCATGGAATCCTTCACCAATACCATGGCCGCAATATTCGCGAACAACAGAATAGTCATGACCTTCAACAAATTTTTGAATTGCTTTGCCAAGTTCACGTAAGCGAATGCCTGGTTTAACCATTTTAATGGCAAGGTAGAGGCTTTCTTGAGTGATACGACATAAACGTTCACCTTGGATTGTTGGTTTACCTACAATAAACATTTTTGAGGTATCGCCATGAAAACCATCTTTAATAACAGTGACATCAATATTAACGATATCACCATCTTTAAGGATTTTTTCTTCACTAGGAATACCGTGACAAATAACATCGTTAACCGAAATACAGACTGATTTAGGGAAACCATGATAGTTAAGACAAGCAGGAATAGCCTGTTGTGCGTTAACAATATGTTCGTGACAAATACGGTCTAATTCAGCGGTGTTTACACCTGGTTTTACGAACGGTGCGATAATTTCAAGAACTTCTGCCGCAAGACGACCTGCGACGCGCATTTTTTGAATATCTTCTTCTGTCTTGATTACAATAGCCATTTGAGTTCTTCGTCTAGTAAAAGCCACAATACGAATTAGATAACACGCTTTGTTGTATTCATATTTTGTATTGCAGATTGTATGAATGATGATAAGAAATAATTCTGATTACCATTTATGATATCAGCAGAATGTAGGTGTGCCAATAAAGAGGATGTGTGCAATCTGTCTGATATCGAGAATAATGACGAACATTACGCTTTCTTTATCTGACTGTCTTTACATATTGCGCTTTTCTATTTGCTGTTTTTCTAGCAAATTGATATTAGAGCAATATTTATCATCACTGCACTAATCTCGTTTTTTTCTTTGCCTAAATGATGTGTTTTTATGTCAAATAAGGCCGTGGCAATCGTAAGTAATAGTGGTTTCTTAAGGTTATTTATGGTATAAAGCGCGCCGGAGTTCTGTTATTGCATCACACCATGAGTAATGGCAGTAAATCTGAAACATTCAATTGTGTTAATTACACACACAAATCGACACATAACGCCGGGGTGCTCTTATGTAAAGGCTAAACCTTTACAGCTGATGAGTCGGTCGTATGGGATTTGTGGACGAAATAACCCCAAATTTAAATTTATAGAGGTCTAAAATGGCAACTGTTTCAATGCGCGATATGCTGCAAGCCGGTGTTCACTTCGGTCACCAAACTCGTTACTGGAATCCAAAAATGAAACCATTCATCTTTGGTGCGCGTAACAAAGTTCATATCATTAACTTGGAAAAAACTGTTCCAATGTTCAATGAAGCTCTGGTTGAACTGAACAAAATTGCTTCTCGTAAAGGCAAAATCCTGTTTGTTGGTACTAAGCGCTCTGCCGTTGAAGCTGTTAAAGAAGCAGCAGAAAGCTGTGACCAGTTTTATGTAAACCACCGCTGGTTAGGCGGTATGCTGACTAACTGGAAAACTGTTCGTCAGTCAATCAAACGCCTGAAAGATTTAGAATCACAATCTCAGGACGGTACATTTGACAAACTGACCAAGAAAGAAGCGTTAATGCGTTCTCGTGAACTTGGTAAGTTAGAAAACAGCCTGGGTGGTATCAAAGACATGGGCGGTTTACCTGACGCTCTGTTTGTTATCGATGCTGAACACGAACACATTGCTATCAAAGAAGCAAACAACCTGGGGATCCCAGTATTTGCTATCGTTGATACTAACTCTGATCCAGATGGTATCGACTTCATTATCCCTGGTAATGACGATGCAATCCGTGCGGTTAAATTATATCTGACCGCTGCAGCTACAGCTGTTCGTGAAGGTCGTTCTCAAGATCTGGCTGTTCAGGCTGAAGAAGGCTTAGTCGAAGCTGAATAATAAGGCATGCTCGTAAGAGCCCTTATTTAACCAGGTATTGCTATATATTGGTTAGGGGGCCTCAATAGGCCCCCTTTACACATCTGCTATGAGAACATCTATGGTTAGCCCATAGAAAAGTCGAGGAAGAAACAAATGTCTGGAATTACCGCTGCATTGGTAAAAGAACTGCGTGAACGTACTGGCGCAGGCATGATGGAATGTAAAAAAGCGCTGGTTGAAGCTAATGGTGATATCGAATTAGCAATCGACAACATGCGTAAATCAGGTCAAGCTAAAGCTGCTAAAAAAGCAGGCCGTGTTGCTGCTGAAGGCATCATCCTTGCAGAAGTTGCTGCTGATGGTAAATTCGGTGCGCTGGTTGAACTGAACTGTGAAACAGACTTCGTTGCTAAAGATGCTGGTTTCATCGCTTTTGGTAAAGAAGTTATGGCTGCTGTATTAGCAGACAAAACTGATGATATCGATGCTCTGAAAGCTAAATTCGAAGAAACTCGTACTGCATTAGTTGCTAAAATCGGTGAAAACATCAACATTCGTCGTGTTGCTGTATTAGAAGCTGAAGAATTAGGTACTTATCTACACGGTGCTCGTATTGGTGTTTTAGTTTCAGCTAAAGGCGCTAACGAAGAACTGATCAAACACATTGCTATGCACGTTGCTGCAAGCAAACCAGAATATGTTCGTCCTGAAGATGTTCCTGCTGATGTTGTTGAACATGAGCACCAAATTCAGATGGATATTGCAATGCAATCAGGTAAACCACGCGAAATCGCAGAAAAAATGGTTATCGGTCGCATGAACAAATTCACCGGTGAGATTTCTCTGACTGGTCAGCATTTCGTAATGGATCCAAGCAAAACTGTTGGTGAACTGCTGAAAGAAAACAATGCTGATGTTATCAACTTCGTTCGTTTCGAAGTTGGTGAAGGTATTGAGAAAGTTGAAGCTGATTTCGCAGCTGAAGTTGCTGCAATGAGCAAATAATAACGCTTAGCGTTAACAGAACCGCCTAATGGCGGTTCTGTTTTGTTGTAATCTCCACTGGCTGTTTGCTTTTTTTTGTTAAAAGAGAAGCTATCTAAAACCTCCAATTAACTAATCTGCTTAGGACAGAACACCATGGCTACCAATGCAAAACCTGTATATCAGCGAATTTTATTAAAGCTGAGTGGCGAAGCCCTGCAAGGCGCAGAAGGTTTCGGTATCGATGCGAGCGTACTTGATCGCATGGCTCAGGAAATCAAAGAACTCGTTGAATTAGGTATACAAGTCGGTGTCGTAATTGGCGGTGGTAACTTGTTCCGTGGCGCGGGTCTTGCTGCGGCAGGTATGAACCGTGTTGTGGGTGACCACATGGGAATGCTCGCGACAGTAATGAATGGTTTAGCAATGCGTGATTCATTGCACCGTGCTTATGTAAACGCGCGCCTTATGTCTGCGTTTCCATTAAATGGTGTCTGCGATAACTACAGTTGGGCAGAGGCAATTAGCTTATTACGCCACGGTCGAGTCGTTATTTTCTCGGCTGGTACAGGTAACCCATTCTTTACTACCGATTCTGCTGCGTGTTTACGCGGTATTGAAATTGAAGCTGACGTTGTACTAAAAGCAACGAAAGTGGACGGCGTTTATTCTGCCGATCCAACCAAAGATCCTGATGCAGTACTTTATGAAACACTGACTTATCAGGATGTATTAGAACGTGAATTGAAAGTCATGGATCTTGCTGCATTCACATTAGCCCGAGATCATAATTTACCTATCCGCGTATTCAATATGAATAAACCGGGTGCATTACGTCGGGTTGTAATGGGTGAAAGTGAAGGAACTTTGATTTCTCACGCTTAATACACAGAGACAACGGTATAATTTGGCGTTAACATCTAGAGTACGCCAATTCATTTATGTCGGTATGTTTTTCATATCGACTGGAAGATAACCAGTTCCCAAGGGTTTATAACGTGATTAATGAAATCAAAAAAGATGCTCAAGAACGCATGGATAAAAGCGTTGAAGCACTAAAAAGCCAGATTAATAAAGTTCGTACTGGTCGTGCGTCTCCTGCCCTTTTAGATGGCATTGTAGTTGAATACTACGGAGCGCCAACTCCATTAAACCAAGTTGCTAACGTTGTCGCAGAAGATGGCCGTACACTGGCAATCACTGTATTCGACCGTACTTTAGCTCCTGCCGTTGAAAAAGCAATTATGGCATCAGATTTAGGTTTAAATCCTTCATCTGCTGGTACCATTATCCGTGTTCCACTGCCTCCATTAACTGAAGAACGTCGTAAAGATCTAATCAAAGTTGTTCGTGGTGATGCAGAACAAGGTCGCGTTTCTATTCGTAATATCCGTCGTGATGCTAACGATAAAGTAAAAGCATTACTGAAAGATAAAGAAATCAGCGAAGATGATGAGCGCCGCTCACAAGATGACATTCAGAAATTAACTGATATGTTCATTAAAAAAATTGATGATGCATTAGCGCTGAAAGAAGCAGAGTTAATGGAATTCTAATTTTTATATCTTTTTTCGATAATGCCGCTTTTTAGCGGCATTATTTTTAACTATTTATTTGAAAATTCGTGCTTAATGCCTTCTTTTGTCACATTATTTATTAAAGTTTTCATCTTTAATCCTCATTTACCTCGTCATACTGATATAATTCTCTTTAATTAAAACGTTGTAGACATACTGATTGATTAATAAATGAAACAAATAACTATATTAGGTTCAACAGGATCTATCGGAACTAGCACTCTTTCCGTAATTGAAAATAATCCTGATGAGTATCAGGTTCTTGCTTTAGCCGCAGGAAAAAATGCAGACAAAATGGCGCAACAGTGCCTTGTTTTCCAGCCTAAATACGCTGTGATGTCTGATGAAAAAAGTGCAAATCAGCTTAAACAGCTACTCTCTAATACATCTTGTAAAACAGAAATTCTATCTGGGTCTCACGCGATCAATGAAATTGCAGCTCTTGATGAAGCTGATCAAGTCATGTCTGCTATAACAGGTGTTGCAGGATTAAAACCGACACTTGCGGCCATTGAAAAAGGTAAAAGAATTCTATTAGCAAATAAAGAATCACTGATAACCAGTGGGCGTCTTTTCTTTGATGCAGTGGCCAAATATGGTGCAACTGTATTGCCGATTGATAGTGAACATAACGCAATTTATCAAAGTTTACCTAAAGCTATCCAAGAAAATTTAGGCCATGCATCTTTAGCTGATGAAGGTGTGACAAGTATTCTGTTAACGGGATCTGGCGGGCCATTTCGCTATACACCATTAGAAGAGCTGGAAGCAATGACTCCAGATCAAGCGTGTGCGCATCCAAATTGGTCTATGGGACGCAAAATCTCAGTTGATTCAGCAACAATGATGAATAAAGGGCTTGAGTATATTGAAGCTCGTTATTTCTTCAATGCTTCTGAAGAAGAAATGGAAGTAATCATTCATCCACAATCAGTTATTCATTCAATGGTTCGCTACCGTGATGGCAGCATTATTGCTCAAATTGGTGAACCCGATATGAGAACACCGATTGCGTACTCAATGGCTTATCCTCATCGTACTCAATCAGGTGCAAAAGCATTAGATTTTTTTGAGATTCAATCGCTAGAGTTTATTCGTCCAGATTACCAACGTTACCCTTGTTTAGCACTTGCCATCGAAGCATCTAAGCGTGGGCAAGCGGCAACAACAGTGTTAAATGCGGCTAATGAAGTCGTTGTTGATGCTTTTTTACACGAAAAAGTGAAGTTTACTGATATTGCTAAAATTAATCGCAAAGTTGTTGAACATTTTGACCTATCAGAGCCTCAAAGTATTAATGATGTTCTAGAAATTGATAAATTAGCCAGATTAGAAACTCATCAGATAATCACTCAATTTGTATAATGGTGATTATATTTAATATAGGGTGTTTGTTCGTCTTTCTGGCTAATGGTATAGTTGCCGAATCACTAAAGACAATAATGAAAATTAACAGTTCATTACTAAAGCTACTGCTTTAGCAACTTTGAGGCTTTGCCAAAGGCCGTGGGTGACACGGTTTTTTTTGTGCATGGGTTATCCGAAGAGGACTGTCTGTATCAGTATCAGATTAGCAAAGGGTTAAATTGAGTGAACTTATCCAGTGACGATTCATCCGCATCAAAACCAAAGCATGTTGCTATCATTATGGATGGCAATGGACGCTGGGCTAAAAAGCAAGGGAAACTCCGAGTAACGGGGCATCGCGCGGGAATTAAAGCAGTTCGGGATGCGGTTAGCTTTTCCGTGAAACACAAAATTGAATCACTAACGTTATACGCATTTAGTAGCGAAAACTGGAATAGGCCTGAGCAAGAAGTCAGCTCTCTTATGGAATTATTTGTCTTCGCTTTAGACAACGAAGTGAAAAGCCTACATAAACATAATGTTAAACTTACGGTTATTGGCGATATCAGTCGTTTTAGTCGTCGTCTACAAGACAGGATTAAAAATTCTGTTGCACTAACTGCGAATAATACAGGGCTTAATTTAAATATTGCTGCTAATTACGGTGGACGATGGGATATTACTCAAAGTGTAAAACAATTAGCGACCTCTCTCTCAAAAGGAGAAATTAATCTCGAAGATATTAATGAAAATACCATATCTTCACATCTTTGCTTGCATAATCAACCTGGTGTCGATCTTGTGATACGTACAGGTGGTGAGCATCGCATAAGTAATTTTCTTATTTGGCAGATAGCTTATGCTGAGCTTTATTTTACACAGGTTTTATGGCCTGATTTTGATGAACAAGTTTTTCAGAATGCACTAGATGCTTTTGCTAAACGGGAAAGACGTTTCGGTGGTACTACATCAGAAACAGATAATATAAATCTGGGAGGATAACTTGCTTAAGTATCGTGTCATCACTGCATTAATTTTAATCCCTATTGTTATTGCTGCACTATTTCTACTTCCTCCTGCAGGTTTCGGATTAGTTATTATCGCAATATCAGGCTTAGCGGGTTGGGAATGGGCACAATTTATTGGCTGGCATTCTCAAGGTAAACGTATTGCGACAGGGATCGGCTTTGTTGCATTGTTACTCGTTATGCAGTTTTCTTTGCCTAATTTTGACCACCTACTAGACACTCCAATGATAAAAAATGGTTTGTGGGCGGGTTTAATTTGGTGGATAGCAGCAATTTTATTAGTTGTAAGTTATCCGAATTCAGCCAATATGTGGAAAAATTCAGTTTTTATTAAGCTATTGTTCGGTATATTGACGATTGTTCCTTTTTATTGTGGCATGATGGCGTTGCGTATGTTGGGTTATAACACTGACACTTATACAGGCGCATGGTGGTTATTGTATGTCATGTTATTAGTTTGGGCTGCTGACTCTGGTGCCTACGCCTTCGGACGCCTAATGGGTAAACATAAAATGGCGCCTAAAGTATCACCGGGTAAAACCCTTGAAGGGTTAATCGGTGGGTTGATTACGGCTGGTGTTGCATCATGGTTATTTACTTATTTTGCACCTGTAACTGAAGTGCCTAGCAACTTGTTATTAATATCTGGCGTTGTTGTCATTGTATCGGTATTTGGTGATCTAGCAGAAAGCATGTTTAAACGTGTTTCAGGTATTAAAGACAGTAGCCAATTGATACCGGGGCATGGTGGTGTGCTTGATAGAATTGATAGTTTGACTGCGGCTATTCCAGTCTTTGCAGGATTGGTCTTTCTGATTTCTTCTGGCTTTAAACTATAAAGGTAAGTAATGGGTATCCTGTGGAATCTTGCCGCGTTTATTATCGTTTTAGGTATTTTAATTACGGTACATGAGTTTGGGCATTTTTGGGTAGCTAGGCGCTGTGGTATCTATGTTGAGCGTTTTTCTATTGGTTTTGGAAAAGCAATTTGGCGCAAAACAGATAAACATGGCACTGAATTTGTTATCGCATGGATACCTTTGGGTGGCTATGTAAAAATGTTAGATGAGAGGGTCGCTGAGGTTGCACCTGAGCGCCGTCATCTAGCATTTAATAATAAAACAGTTGGTCAACGTGCGGCTGTTGTTGCTGCAGGGCCTATTGCCAACTTTTTGTTAGCAATAGTCGCCTATTGGATAGTTTTTATGATAGGTGTTCCTGCATTAAAACCTATAATTGCAGACATTCGTCCGAATTCTATCGCAGAACAAGCAAAATTAACGCCTGGAATGGAACTAAAATCCGTTGCAGGTATCGAAACGCCTGATCAGAATGCAGTTCGTTTAGCATTAGTCAGTAAAATTGGAGCCGAAGAGGTTTCATTCGTTGTTTCAGATCCAAATTCTCTCTCTGAGAGTGAGAATATACTGAATTTACAACAGTGGAGTTTTGATCCTGAAAAACAAGATCCTATCTTGTCCCTAGGGATAATGCCTGTTGGCGCTCGATTAGACTCAAAAATTATTGAGGTTACCGAAGGCTCGGCTGCTGAAAAAGCAGGTTTACAGGCAGGGGATCGTATCGTTAAAGTTGATGGTCAGCCAATTGATACATGGCATCCATTTACTTATTTTGTTCGACAAAGCCCAAATAAGGCCTTGGAGCTTCTTGTTGAACGTAACGGCTCGTCGTTGATATTGAATGTTACACCGACAGCTGTTGCACTGAAAGATGGCACTGAAGTAGGGCAAGTTGGTGCGCAATTACAAATATTACCTCCTGATGAGCAATATTTGATAATGCAGCAATACAACCCATTTTCGGCGCTCTATGAAGCATCTGATAAAACATGGCAGTTGATGGGTTTAACTGTCAAAATGATTGGCAAGTTAGTCGTAGGTGACGTCAAATTAACTAACCTTAGTGGGCCTGTTTCTATCGCGAAAGGCGCTGGAATGTCCGCTGATTCTGGTTTTATTTATTATTTGATGTTTATGGCGCTTATCAGTGTCAATTTGGGGATCATTAACTTGTTTCCCCTGCCTGTCTTAGATGGCGGGCACCTGCTTTTCCTGGTTATCGAGAAGATAAAGGGAGGGCCGGTATCTGAGCGTGTACAAGATTTCTGTTATCGTATTGGTATTATGGCACTGATGCTTTTAATGGGACTTGCACTTTTCAATGATTTCTCTCGCTTATAATTGGTAAGCAGGGACCGGTTAGGAAAACACAAAACAACGATGGCGATGAAAAAGTTGCTTATAGCGTCGCTGCTGCTGGGCAGCGCCACTGCATACGGTTCAGACGGATTCGTAGTTCAGGACATTCAATTTGAAGGTCTTCAACGCGTCGCCGTTGGTGCAGCATTACTGAACATGCCTGTCCGGGTTGGAGACTCGGTCGGTAATGATGATATCAGCCGAACTATCCGTTCATTATTTGCGACAGGAAACTTTGATGATGTTCGTGTCCTGCGTGACGGAAATACTCTGATTGTTCAAGTAAAAGAGCGTCCAACTATTGCCAGCATTACTTTCTCTGGTAACAAAGCAATCAAGGAAGAGATGCTAAAACAGAACCTTGATGCTTCTAACATTCGTATCGGTGAAACACTTGACCGTACAATGCTAGCAAATATCGAGAAAGGGCTTGAAGATTTCTATTATAGTGTTGGTAAATATAATGCAACTGTAAAAGTAGTTGTTACACCTCTTCCTCGTAACCGTGTCGACTTAAAACTCGTGTTTGCAGAGGGTGTTTCAGCAACTATTCAGCAAATCAACATTGTTGGTAATAAAGCGTTTTCTACTGCTGAGCTCGTTAACCGCTTCCAATTACGTGACGATGTTCCTTGGTGGAACTTAGCGGCTGATGAAAAATATCAGAAGCAAAAACTGGCTGGTGACTTAGAAACATTAAGAAGCTTCTATCTTGATCGTGGTTATGCACGTTTTGATATTGAATCGACGAATGTCAGTTTAACGCCAGACAAAAAAGGAATTTACATTACCATTAACCTGAAAGAAGGTGACAAATACACAGTAGAAAATACTGAAATCAATGGTAATACGGCTGGCTACACTAAACAAATTGAAGAGCTTATCGAAATTGCACCGGGCTCTCTTTATAATGGTGCACAAGTAACTAAAACAGAAAATGACATTAAAAATCTGTTAGGTCGTTATGGATATGCTTATCCTCGCGTTATGACAAACCCTGAAATTAACGATGAAAATAAAACCGTAAAACTGCATGTAAACGTAGATGCAGGAAACCGTTTCTATGTTCGTCAAGTACGTTTTGCGGGTAATGACATCACTAAAGACTCTGTTTTACGCCGTGAAATGCGTCAAATGGAAGGTGCGTGGTTAGGTAGCGATTTAGTTGAACAAGGTAAAGAGCGTTTAAATCGTTTAGGTTATTTCGAAACGGTTGAAACAGAAACTCAGCGTATTCCAGGTTCTCCTGATCAGGTTGATATAGTTTATCGTGTAAAAGAGCGTAACACGGGTTCTCTTAACTTTGGTGTCGGTTTCGGTACTGAAAGTGGTGTGAGTTTCCAAGTGGGTGTTACTCAAGATAACTGGTTAGGTACAGGTAACGCAGTCGCTATTAATGCGAGTAAAAATGATTACTCAACTTACGCAGAATTATCTGTTACTGACCCATACTTTACCGTTAATGGTGTGAGTTTAGGTGGTCGTATTTTCTATAACGACTTCCGCGCTAATGATGCTGATTTATCAGGTTATACCAATAAATCTTACGGTGTAGATGGTACGTTAGGCTTCCCAATTAATGAATATAACTCGGCACGTCTTGGCTTAGGCTATACTCATAATGGTCTATCACGTATGGAACCTCAGGTTGCAATGTGGCGTTATCTTGAAAGTATGGGTGAACATCCTAATTTTAAAGATCGCGAATCTTTTAATGCTGATGATTATACTGTCAGCCTTGGTTGGACATTCAATAACTTAAACAAAGGTTTCTTCCCAACATCTGGTGTGAGAAGTAACTTAAGTGGACGTGTGACCGTACCTGGCTCTGATAACAAGTACTACAAAGTAACTTGGGACGGTATGGCGTACTACCCAATTGATGAAAAAGAGTCTTGGGTAACCCTGTTTAAAGGTCGTTTAGGCTACGGAGATGGTTTAGGTGGTAAAGAATTACCATTCTATGAAAACTTCTATGCGGGGGGCTCTGGCACCGTTCGTGGTTTCCGTTCAAATAATATCGGACCTAAAGCCATTTACCTTGGTGAAAATGGTAAGCCAAAACCAGGTGAACCATCGAGTGACGCAATTGGTGGTAATGCTATGGCTGTGGCAAGTTTCGAGCTGATCACACCAACCCCATTTGTGGATGATAAATATTCCTCTTCGGTCAGAACGTCGGTGTTTGTTGATGCGGGTACAGTATGGGATACCAATTGGAGTAGTACAAACTCTGCTTGGACAGCAGGTATGCCAGATTATAGTCGTGCAAGTGATATACGTGTTTCAACCGGTGTTGCGTTACAATGGTTATCTCCTTTAGGTCCGTTAGTATTCTCTTATGCGAAGCCAATAAAAGATTACGAAGGCGATAAATCAGAGCAATTCCAGTTTAATATTGGTAGAACGTGGTAGCGATGTAAGTAAAGTTGATGCCTGATTCATAATGCTGAAAAAGGCATCCGATTTCTGACAAAAAATTATTTTTGGTTTTAAGGAGTTTAATCGTGAAAAAATTGTTATGTGCCGCTGCCCTAGGAATGGCATTGACCATGTCAGCAGGTGTTCAAGCCGCAGATAAAGTAGGTGTTGTGAACATCGGTCAAGTTCTCCAACAAATTCCTAACCGTGATGCGGTAGAGAAACAATTGGAAAATGAATTCAAATCACGTGATACTGAATTGCAGAACTTAGGTAAAGCACTACAGACCGCTGTTGAGAAATATCAAAAAGATGCACCAACTATGAATGCAACACAACGTGCGAATACAGAGAAAGATCTGGTTGCTAAACGTGAAGCATATGCACAAAAAGCACAAGCTTTTGAGCAAGACTTTAGCCGTCGTCAAGCTGAAGAACGTAACAAAATCATGAAACGTGTATTAGACGCTGTTGATGCAGTAGCGAAGAAAGAAGGCTATGATGTGATCCTTGATGCTAACACTGTACCTTATTTCGCAGATGGTAAAGATATTACTGCTCAGGTTCAAAAACAGGTTAAATAATAGATGTTTTCAATTCGATTAGCTGATCTTGCTCAGCAGTTGAATGCACAGTTACACGGCGATGGTGATATCACTATCGCCGGTCTTGCTTCAATGAGCCTAGCAAATAGCGAACAAATTACATTTCTTTCCGATAGTCGCTATCGTGAAAAATTAAGCGAATGTCAGGCTGCTGCCGTTGTATTAACAGAAGCTGATCTTCCATTTTGTCCCGTTGCCGCACTTGTGGTGAAAAACCCGTATCTTGCCTATGCTCAAATGGCACAGATTATGGATACAACACCGCAGCCAGCACAGGATATTCACCCAAGTGCTGTTATTTCTCCTGACGCTAAGTTAGGAAAGAATGTATCAGTGGGTGCAAATGCGGTTATCGAATCTGATGTTATCCTTGGTGATAATGTTGTGATTGGTGCCGGTTGTTTTGTGGGTAAAAAAGCACATATTGGCGATAATAGTCGTTTATGGGCAAATGTATCCGTTTATCATGAGGTTATCATTGGTAAAGATTGTCTAATTCAATCAGGTACTGTGATTGGTTCAGATGGTTTTGGTTATGCTAATGAACGTGGTAATTGGATTAAAATTCCACAATTAGGTTCAGTGGTAATTGGTGATCGCGTTGAAATCGGTGCATGCACCACAATCGACCGAGGCGCATTAGATAACACAGTTATCGGTAATGGTGTTATCATTGATAACCAGTGCCAAATCGCACATAACGTCATTATTGGTGATAATACCGCTGTTGCTGGTGGTGTCATCATGGCGGGTAGCCTGAAAATAGGTCGCTATTGTATGATTGGTGGAGCAAGTGTTATCAATGGTCATATGGAAATCTGTGATAAAGTCACGGTAACAGGTATGGGAATGGTAATGCGTCCTATCACTGAGCCGGGTGTTTATTCTTCAGGAATTCCGCTGCAATCGAATAAAGCATGGCGTAAAACCGCAGCACTTGTGTTGCGAATTGATGAAATGCAAAAAAGGCTCAAGTCGCTTGAACGTCAAGTAAAAAGTAGCGACAAGTAACAATATACGTCATTGACGAATGTTACCCATTTTGCGACCTGCGGGTTAACTCACTTTTTGAGTCACAGCAGGTCGTGTCATTATTAATTAGACTCAGTTTTATTAGACAGGAAGAGTATTGCAATGAGTGAGAATCATACTCTGCAAATCGAAGAAATTTTAGATTTACTTCCACACCGTTATCCATTCTTATTGGTTGATCGTGTCCTTGATTTTGAAGAAAAGAAATTTCTAAGAGCAGTAAAAAATGTATCTTTTAATGAGCCTTTCTTTCAAGGTCACTTTCCAGGAAAACCAATTTTTCCGGGCGTACTGATCCTCGAAGCCATGGCACAGGCAACGGGTATTTTAGCATTCAAAAGCGTAGGAAAGCTGGAACCTGGTGAGCTCTACTATTTTGCTGCTATTGACGGTGCTCGCTTTAAACGTCCTGTCTTACCTGGGGATCAAATGATCCTAGAGGTAGAATTCATTAAAGAACGTCGTGGTGTTGCTCGCTTTAAAGGCGTCGCTAAAGTTGATGGGGAAATTGCTTGCGAAGCTGAAATGATGTGTGCTCGCCGCCGTGAGGTCTAGCCTATGATAGATAAATCCGCAGTAATTCACCCTTCCTCAATTATTGAAGAGGGTGCGGTAATTGGTGCTAATGTTCGCATTGGCCCTTTTTGTGTCATTGGTGCTAATGTTGAGATTGGTGAAGGAACCGACATCAAATCTCACGTTGTTATCAATGGGCACACACGCATTGGTCGAGATAATCAGATCTATCAATTTACTTCTATTGGTGAAGTTAATCAGGATCTGAAATATCGAGGTGAACCAACGCAAGTCATTATTGGTGATCGAAACCTTATTCGTGAAAGTGTGACTATTCATCGTGGAACAATCCAAGGTGGTAATATCACAAAAATTGGTAACGATAACTTACTGATGATTAATACTCACGTCGCACATGATTGTATCATTGGTGATCGTTGTATTATTGCAAATAATGGCACTCTGGGTGGTCACGTCACTTTAGGTGATTTTGTGATTATCGGTGGTATGAGTGCAGTTCATCAGTTTTGCCAAATTGGTTCTCACGTGATGGTCGGTGGATGTTCAGGTGTGGCACAAGATGTTCCTCCTTTTGTTATTGCACAAGGAAACCACGCAACCCCTTATGGGCTGAATATTGAAGGATTAAAGCGCAGAGGTTTTGCTAAAGAAGATCTTCATGCAATCCGTAATGCTTACAAAGTGCTCTATCGTAATGGTAAAACACTGGAAGAAGCGCGTGAAGAAATTGGACAGTTGGTTGCTGATAATAATAATCCGCATGTCAAATTGTTCAGTGATTTTCTAGAAAACTCAGCAAAATCTAACCGCGGTATCATTCGCTAATTAGGATATGACCTTGTCAGGCCAATTATCTACTACTCAGCGTCCGTTAGTTATCGGCTTAGTTGCTGGTGAAACGTCCGGTGATATCTTGGGCGCGGGATTAATCCGCGCTCTAAAACAAATGCATCCCAATGTTCGCTTTGTCGGTGTTGCAGGACCTCTTATGCAAGCTGAAGGCTGTGAAGCTTGGTATGAGATGGAAGAGCTTGCCGTCATGGGGATCGTTGAAGTTCTCGAACGATTACCTCGCTTATTAAAGATCAGAAAAGATCTCACTCAACGATTCTCAGAGTTAAAGCCTGATGTTTTCGTGGGGATCGACGCACCTGATTTTAATATCACCCTTGAAGGCCGTTTAAAGCAAAAAGGGATCAAAACTATTCATTATGTCAGTCCCTCTGTATGGGCTTGGCGTCAAAAACGTGTTTTCAAAATTGGTAAAGCGACAGATCTTGTCTTAGCTTTTCTGCCTTTTGAAAAAGCGTTTTATGATAAGTATCAGGTTCCTTGTCGTTTTATTGGTCACACAATGGCTGATGCCATAGCCTTAAATCCAGACAAAAAGGCTGCTCGTGAACATCTAGAGATATCTGAAGAAACTCCTTGTTTAGCACTTCTTCCTGGCAGTCGTCATGCTGAAGTTGAGATGCTAAGTGCTGATTTTATAAAAACAGCACAGTTACTAAAACAGCAAATTCCCTCTCTTCATATTGTTGTACCATTAGTTAATGCTAAGCGACGAGCCCAATTTGAACAGATACATCAAAATGTGGCGCCCGAACTTGAGATACAACTTCTTGATGGGCAAGCAAGAGAAGCAATGACTGCGAGTGATGCCACTCTGTTAGCATCAGGTACAGCCGCATTAGAATGTATGCTAACGAAATGCCCAATGGTTGTTGGTTATCGTATGAAACCATTTACTTTTTGGTTAGCAAAACGATTAGTCAAAACGCCTTATGTCTCGTTACCTAATTTGTTAGCTGGTCGAGAAATTATCAAAGAATTATTGCAAGAAGAGTGTGAACCTTCGGCATTAGCAGAACAGCTTTTACCTCTTTTAACCGATGAAGAAAAAGTACGCCAATTAAAAGAGATATTTTTACAGCTACATAGCGCCATTCGTTGTAATGCGGATGAGCAAGCAGCAAATGCAGTATTAGAATTGGTAGAGAAATAATGGAATTTGTATATCCAAAAGCAAATCTTATTGCTGGAGTTGATGAAGTTGGTCGAGGCCCATTAGTGGGGGCTGTGGTTACCGCTGCCGTTATTCTTGATCCAGCAAATCCAATTGAAGGGTTAACAGACTCCAAAAAGTTAACAGAAAAAAAGCGTAATGCTCTTTACGACGAAATAAAAGAAAAAGCATTATGCTGGGCGATAGGCCGTGCAGAGCCTGAAGAAATTGATGAATTAAATATTCTTTGGGCAACCATGAAAGCAATGGAACGAGCTGTTGGAGGGTTATCAATAACACCTGATATGGTCTTAATTGATGGTAACCGTTGCCCTAAATTACCTATGGACTCTCAAGCGGTTATAAAAGGTGATAGTTTAGTTCAAGAAATTAGTGCAGCTTCTATACTTGCTAAAGTGACTCGTGATAGAGAAATGGAAGAGTTAGATAAGCTTTACCCTGATTATGGTTTTGCTAAACATAAAGGGTATCCAACTGTTTTCCATATGGAAAAACTAGCCTTATTAGGGGCAACACCCTATCATCGAAAAAGTTTTGCGCCTGTAAAACGTGCTTTAAATTTAAAGTAATCCACAGAGTAACTAAACACTATGGCAGATCCTCGTTTTATCCATCTTAGGGTACACAGCGATTATTCAATGATCGATGGATTGGCAAAAACAGGGCCTCTTGTGAAGAAAGTGGCTTCGCTAGGAATGCCTGCTTTTGCAATTACTGATTTTACTAACTTGTGTGGGCTAGTGAAATTCTATGGTGCTGCACATGGTGCTGGCATTAAGCCTATCATTGGTGCTGATGTTTACCTTGAAACAGAATTATTAGGTGATGAATATGCTCATCTCACTATTCTTGCACGCAATAATATAGGGTACCAAAATCTCACTTTACTGATTTCAGAGGCTTACAAACACGGTTACGGTGCTGTTGGACCGACGATTAAACAAGAGTGGTTAACAACCTATAAAGAAGGGCTCTTGTTACTTTCTGGCGGTAGAATGGGGGATGTGGGGAAGTTCCTACTTCGTGGTAATCGAGCTTTAGTCGATCAATGCCTTGAGTATTATCAAACTCACTTTCCTGATAGTTATTATCTAGAACTGATCCGTACAGGTCGTACAGATGAGGAAACTTATCTTCATGAAGCTGTTGCACTGGCTTCTGAAAAAGGTCTGCCTGTTGTCGCAACCAATGATGTCTGTTTTCTTGATAGTGATGATTTTGATGCACACGAAATTCGTGTCGCTATTCATGATGGATTTACGTTATCTGATCCTAAGCGTCCTAAGAATTATAGCCCTCAGCAATATATGCGCACAGAAGAAGAAATGTGTGAATTATTTGCTGATATACCTGAAGCATTAGAAAACAGTGTTGAAATCGCTAAACGCTGTAATGTTACGATCCGCTTAGGGGAATACTTCCTTCCACAATTCCCAACAGGGGATATGAGTACAGAAGATTTCCTCGTCAAAAAATCACAAGAAGGTTTGGAAGAGCGTTTAGCTTTTTTATTTCCAGATCCTGAAGAGCGACAAAAAAGACGTCCTGAATATGATGAGCGTCTTGATATCGAGCTGAAAGTGATTAACCAGATGGGATTCCCTGGTTACTTCCTTATCGTAATGGAGTTTATTCAGTGGTCTAAAGATAATGGTGTTCCTGTTGGTCCTGGACGAGGTTCAGGTGCCGGTTCACTAGTGGCGTATTCACTGAAAATCACGGATCTTGATCCTCTTGAGTTTGACTTGCTTTTCGAACGATTCCTTAACCCTGAACGTGTTTCGATGCCTGACTTTGACGTCGATTTTTGTATGGAAAAACGCGATAGAGTTATCGATCACGTTGCTGAAATGTACGGCCGAGATGCAGTCTCTCAGATTATTACATTTGGTACGATGGCGGCGAAAGCCGTTATTCGTGATGTTGGCCGCGTTTTAGGGCACCCTTACGGTTTTGTTGATAGAATTTCAAAACTTGTTCCTCCTGATCCGGGTATGACGCTGGAAAAAGCGTTTGCAGCCGAGCCTCAATTACCTGAAATTTATGAAGCTGATGAAGAGGTTAAATCTCTTATTGATATGGCTCGTAAATTAGAAGGGGTAACACGTAATGCAGGTAAACACGCTGGTGGTGTTGTTATTTCACCAACAAAAATTACCGATTTTGCGCCACTTTATTGTGATGCAGAGGGAAATAACCCCGTTACACAATTTGATAAGAACGACGTTGAATATGCTGGTCTTGTTAAATTTGACTTCTTAGGTTTAAGAACACTAACCATTATTAACTGGGCATTAGAGATGATTAATGCCCGACGTGCTAAAAAGTCACTTGAACCTGTTGATATTTCAGCAATCCCATTAACAGATCAGCGCAGCTTTGATATGTTGCAGCGTTCAGAAACGACCGCGGTATTCCAGCTGGAATCCCGTGGTATGAAAGATCTTATCAAACGTCTACGCCCTGACTGCTTTGAAGATATGATTGCGCTTGTTGCTCTATTTCGCCCGGGGCCATTGCAGTCAGGCATGGTAGATAACTTTATCGACCGTAAACATGGTGTTGAAGAAATTTCATACCCTGATGTTAAGTGGCAACATGAAAGCTTACAGCCCGTTCTAGAACCAACCTATGGTGTTATCCTATACCAAGAACAAGTTATGCAAATTGCACAGGTTCTTGCGGGATATACACTGGGCGGCGCGGATATGCTACGACGCGCAATGGGTAAGAAAAAACCTGAAGAGATGGCAAAGCAGCGCTCTGTTTTTGAAGAGGGAGCTATCAAAAACGGCGTCGATGGTGAGCTTGCTATGAGGATCTTTGACTTGGTGGAGAAATTCGCCGGTTATGGATTTAACAAATCACACTCAGCAGCGTATGCATTAGTTTCTTATCAAACATTATGGCTAAAAGCCCACTACCCAGCTGAATTTATGGCTGCTGTAATGACGGCAGATATGGATAACACTGAAAAAGTGGTGGGATTGGTTGATGAATGTTGGAGAATGGGCTTAAAGGTTCTTCCTCCTGATATTAATAGTGGGCTTTATCATTTCCATGTAAATGATGAAGGTGAAATCGTTTATGGTATTGGTGCCATTAAAGGTGTGGGTGAAGGTCCAATTGAAGCAATTGTAGAAGCGCGCCAACAAGGCGGTCACTTTAAAGATATTTTTGATCTCTGTGCTAGAACAGAAACGAAAAAATTGAATCGCCGAGTGATGGAAAAACTGATAATGTCAGGCGCATTCGATAAGCTGGGGCCTCATCGAGCTGCTTTGATGTCTTCATTAGAAGATGCGTTAAAAGCCGCAGACCAACATGCCAAAGCTGAAGCAATAGGGCAATCGGACATGTTCGGTGTGTTAGCTGAAGCTCCTGAACAAGTTGAGCGTTCTTATGCCAATATACCTAAATGGCCAGACCAAGTCGTTTTAGAAGGTGAGCGCGAGACTTTAGGTTTGTATTTAACAGGTCATCCGATCACTCGTTATTTAAAAGAAATTGAACGATATGCGGCAGGAACGCGTCTAAAAGATTTAGTACCAACACCTCGTGGTCAAATGGTGAAGGTTGCAGGCTTAGTACTTGCTTCTAAAGTGTTTACAACGAAACGTGGAAATCGGATCGGCGTTTGTACCTTAGATGATCGTTCAGGTCGCTTAGAAATTATGTTATTTTCTGATGCATTGGATAAATACCAACATTTATTAGAACAAGACAAGATTTTAATTGCCACTGGGCAGGTCAGCTTTGATGATTTCAATGGTGGGCTTAAAATGACAGTCCGCGAACTTATGGATATCAACGAAGCCCGTGAAAAATATGCACGAGGACTTGCTATCTCATTATCGGACAGGCAAATTAATGAGCAATTATTAAATCGTCTTCGCGGCGTTTTAGAACCTCATCGTTCAGGCACGATACCGGTTCACCTTTATTTTGAAAAGCATGATGCCTGCGCACGCTTACGATTTGGTGCGACTTGGCGTGTAACGCCAACAGATATGCTTTTAACGGATCTGCGAACTCTGCTGGGTAATGAGCAGGTAGAATTAGAATTTGACTAAAATAGGAATGTTATGAGTCTTAATTTTCTGGATTTTGAACAGCCAATTGCCGAGTTAGAAGCGAAAATTGATTCGCTAACCGCAGTTAGCCAACATGATGAAAAAATTGATATTAATATCGATGAAGAAGTTTCACGCTTAAGAGAAAAAAGCCTAGAGTTAACGCGTAAGATTTTTTCTGATCTTGGTGCATGGCAAGTTGCACAACTTGCACGTCATCCATTAAGACCTTACACACTGGATTATATTCATCGTATCTTTACTGACTTCCAAGAATTAGCGGGCGATCGTGCTTATGCTGATGATAAAGCTATTGTTGGTGGTATCGCGCGTTTAGACGGTCGTCCTGTTATGGTTATTGGGCACCAGAAAGGACGTGAAACAAAAGAGAAAATCCGCCGTAACTTTGGCATGCCAGCACCGGAAGGCTATCGTAAAGCACTTCGTTTAATGGAAATGGCACAACGTTTTAATCTTCCTATTATCACCTTTATTGATACTCCAGGTGCTTATCCTGGCGTGGGTGCAGAAGAACGTGGTCAATCAGAAGCAATCGCACGTAACTTACGTGAAATGTCACGCTTTGGTGTGCCAATCATCTGTACTGTTATTGGTGAAGGTGGTTCTGGTGGTGCGTTAGCCATTGGTGTTGGCGACAAAGTGAATATGCTGCAATACAGCACTTATTCTGTTATTTCACCAGAAGGTTGTGCGTCTATCCTTTGGAAAAGTGCAGATAAAGCCCCTCTAGCTGCAGAAGCAATGGGGATCACTGCAAACCGTTTAAAAGAGCTGAAGTTAATTGATACGGTTATCCCTGAGCCTTTAGGTGGCGCACATCGTCATCATGATGAAATTGCAGCGTCTTTAAAAGCACAAATTAAATCTGATTTAGAAGAGCTAGATACATTTGGCTCAGAAGAGCTAACAAACCGTCGTTACCAACGTTTAATGGAATACGGTTACTGCTGATAGCATGATGCTATTCAAAAATAAAAGAGAGCCTCATGTTGATGACATGAGGTTTTTTTATCCATAGAACTATCTCTTTCCAAGACAATAAAACCAAGTGATATTAACTATAATATATTATATATCAATGTGTTAAGTTGATCTCAAAAACAATATTAATTCACTTTTTTACTAAAAGAATAATTAGTCATATCTATTATTTTATAGAGTCATTTATTTCTTTTATGAGGAAAAAGCGATGATATCGTTTAATGGTAAAGTTGGAATTATTACAGGTGGTAATAGTGGTATTGGTTTGGCTTCTGCGGAAAAGTTTTTATCCTTAGGTGCATCGGTTGTTATCACTGGCAGTAATTTAGAGCGAGGCAAAACAGCAGAAAAATACCTAAAAGAGAAAGGATTTTTAGGTGAATTTATACAAATGGATGTGAAAAGTGAAAACGAAAATGAACAACTTATTGATTATGTCGTAAACAAATATGGACGATTGGATTTTATCTTTGCTAATGCAGGTGTTTTAACCGATAACATCGCAGATAAATTAGAGTATGAAAAATGGAAAGGGGTATTAGATGTTAATCTTAATGGACTCTTTCTGATTAATCGTGCCGCAATCCAATATTGGCTGAAAAACCAACTATCTGGTACAATTGTTAATTGTAGTTCGATTTGTTCCTTTGTTGGTCAACATGAATTTCCTGCCTATTGTGCATCAAAAGGCGGTGTTAAATTACTGACACAAACACTTGCAATTGATTATGCAAGCAAAGGTATTCGTGTTAATGCAGTTTGTCCGGGATATATTGATACACCTTTATTAGATGGTCGTGAACTTGATAAGCAAAAGTTAGCAACACGACATCCTATTGGTCGCCTTGGTACGCCAGAAGAGGTAGCTAATGTTGTGGTATTTTTAGCTAGTGATGCAGCCTCGTTTGTTACTGGAGCCTCTTATTTAGTAGATGGTGGTTTTACTGCGTAAATCATGTTTATTTAAGGCAGAATGATGTTTATTCCGCCTTATTTTTCTTCATGAGTAATACAATATCTTAAATTTCGCATTCATTTTTCAGGACTACGTTGTATTCGTGCAAAATCAGGTAGAAAAGCTTAACATAATCATCTGAATTCACTGATAAATGACGATACGATGAAACAGGAATACGGCTTACTCCTTAGAGAAATCAAACAACAAATTGATCCTTACACTAAAATTTTGGTGGGTTTTAGTGGTGGAGTAGATTCCACAGTTTTATTACAAGGGCTTGTGCGTTTACGTGATGAATTTCAATTACCTTTAGAATTAACGGCTATCTATATTCATCATGGATTAAACATCAAAGCGGATGACTGGCTTGCTCATTGTGAACAATGTTGTCAGCAATGGTGTGTCGATTTTATCAGTGAAAAAGTGAATGTAGATCCTAAAGAAGGCGGTCTTGAAAATGGTGCAAGAGAGGCACGTTACCAAGCCTTTCGTCGATATTTACAGCCACAACAAGTGTTAGTGACTGCTCAACATCAAGATGATCAAGCCGAGACCTTTTTACTGGCTTTAAAGCGAGGCAGCGGTCCTGCTGGGCTTTCTTCAATGCCAGCAAAAATGGTATTTGAAAATAGCTATTTGTTTCGACCATTACTCAATATTACGCGTGAGCAAATTGAATCTTATGCTACTGAACAAGGGCTAGATTGGATAGAAGACGATAGTAATCAAGATGATCGTTATGATCGTAATTTTTTGCGCTTACGTGTTATGCCCTTATTGGCTCAACGATGGCCTCACTTTTCTCAAGCAGTGACTCGAAGTGCGGCTCTGTGTGGTGAACAAGAAGCACTATTAGATGAACTATTAGATTCTGAACTTAATGCTTTAATGGACAGTGAGCACAGTTTAGATATCAATCAATTGGCTCACTGTAGTGTTATTAAGCGCAATGCTTTATTGAGGCGCTGGTTTGCTAAACACAATAAGACCATGCCATCAAGACAACAAATTTTACGATTATGGCAAGAGGTTGCCTTAGCAAAAGAAGATGCCGAGCCTCGATTGCAATTTTATCAAGATGAAGTTAGACGCTATAAGCAGCGCCTTTATCTCGTTCCAATGATTAATGAGCCCGTTGAGCATGCTATTGAATGGTCACTTACTGAGCCTTTATATTTACCTAATGGATTGGGTGTTTTATCAATAACAACTGAAATAGGGAAAAATACCGTTAGAGCGCCTTTTAGTGATGAAAAAGTCACAGTACGTTTTGGTTTAACACAAGCATCTTTGCGTATTGTAGGACGAGAGCACGCTCGACATAGTAAAAAGATTTGGCAAGAGCTTGAAGTTGCGCCTTGGCGTAGAACTAGAATTCCTTTGATTTATTATAATGATACGCTAATTGCAGCTATTAATACGTTTGTTACTTTTGAGGGAAAAGCAACATCAGAACACGCTATTACTATTGAGTGGCAAGAGGCTCATGAATGAACAACCGCCAATTGGCGGTTGTTCTTTATTCGGTTATTCCGATTTTATAACAATAGTCCCAAGTTCGGGATTTGAAAAACTGGCAATGATATCCAGCCTTAAGTCTTTAGAACCTTCAGATGTTTTGACTTTTAAGTATTCAACCTTCTTGCTTAAGAAAAGGTCATCCGCAACGCCTTCAATAAGCTCACCATCATGCAGTTCAATATGGAGTGCTAAACCACGCTGGCATGCTAACTCCAGATACTCATAATCATCACAGTTAATTGGTTGATATTCTGTATTTGTTGACATATTCCCTCACCACTCGTTCGTGGCGGTGTTGCCGCCAGTGAATAATTCAGAATAAAATCATTATGCTGTTATTCGATGTGAGCACAATAGTTATTATAATAATTTTCTGAAATAGTTCTTTATTCGAAGTGATTTGAGAAATAATTAACAATTATGGGTGCATTTATCTTAAAGCTTGTTTTATTACCCCCTTTTATTTTAAAAAATGTTAGAATCATATTGAGAATGATTTATTAAAAAGTACCCAGAATGTAGGGAGTCGATGATGGGGAAAAAACTTTTATTTGCAGCTGTTGCTGCTGGGTTATTTGTACTGTCAGGTTGCCAAAATAATATTGGCTTATCACTTGATGGAAAAATTGTAGACCAAACTTACAATAGTATTCTGCCTTGTGCCGATTGCTCTGGTATCGACACAACAATTCTTGTTAATCAAGATGGCTCTTATGTTATGGAGCAAAGCTATCAAGGTTCACCTGATGATAAACGTAGTTTCTTTGAATCAGGAACATGGGTATTAGGTAAAGATAAGCTGACGTTGACTAATAGCTATGGTGAGAAAAGCTATTACTTACCTCGTGAAGATAAATTAGTCATGCTTGATATTGATGGTAACGTGATTAATTCAGAGCTGAATTATACTTTAGCTAAGGTTCAGCCTAAACAGCTTGCTGGCGAGTTTACCTATTTTGCCGATGCTGGAACATTTAAAGACTGCCAATCAGGGCGTGTTTACGCAGCCAGTGGTATTGAATTGGAAAAAGGCTATTTCTCAACTGGTGTTGATGGTGGAACACCTGTTTACCTTGAAGTTAATGGTTATTACAGCATTCGTCCTTCAATGGAAGATGGTAAATATGACAGAGCGTTAGTGGTTACTGATGAAAAACCTCGTTTTAATCGCCATGGCTCTTGTGGAAACCATCGTGGTGGCAGAAGTTAAGTTTTAGTCTCTATTTATTTCTAATAAAAAACCCGCTGATGCGGGTTTTTTGTTTTATCAATCCAGCCCTTAAAGATAAAGGGCTTAATAATTAAGCGAGTTGTTCTTTAATAAAGGCAACAACATCGTCAACATTGACTAGTGATTTATCATCACTACGACGCGCTTTATATTCGATTTGATTGTTGTCTAGATTACGATCACCAATCACGATAGTGTGTGGAATACCGATAAGTTCCATATCAGCAAACATTACACCCGGGCGTTCTTTACGGTCATCAAACAGAACATCAATACCCTGAGCACGCAATTCGTCATAAAGTCTGTCAGCAACTTCTTTAACACGATAAGAACGATGCATATTCATTGGTAAAATAGCTACTTGGAATGGTGCAATCGCATCTGGCCAAATAATACCGCGAGCATCATGATTTTGTTCAATAGCGGCAGCAACAATACGAGTTACACCGATACCATAACAACCCATAGTAACAATTTGGTTATGACCTTCTTCGTTTTGTACCGTTGCTTTTAATGCTTCTGAGTATTTTGTGCCAAGTTGGAAAATATGACCAACTTCAATACCACGTTTGATCAGTAATGTTCCTTTACCGTCAGGGCTTGGATCGCCTTCAACAACATTACGGATATCAGCAATTTCAGCAACAGGCAGGTCACGCTCCCAGTTGATACCAAAATAGTGTTTACCATCAACGTTTGCACCAGCACCAAAATCACTCATTACAGAGACAGAACGATCCATAATAACGGGTAGTGGCAGATTAACTGGACCTAATGAACCTGGACCTGCATTTACAGCTTGGCGGATTTCTGCTTCAGTAGCGAAAGTTAAAGGTGTTGCAACGATAGCGCATTTTTCTGCTTTAACTTCATTAAGCTCGTGATCGCCACGAACTAATAATGCAACTAATGGGTGACCACTTTCTTTCGTACCATGAACAATCAGTGTCTTAACTGTTTTTTCAATTGGTAAATTAAATTGTTCAACTAATTCAGCAATTGTTTTAGCGTTTGGTGTATCTACTAAACGTAATTCTTCAGTTGCAGCTGTTCGTGGCGTGGCAGGCATTACTGCTTCTGCTAATTCGATATTGGCTGCATAGTCAGAGCCTGTAGAGAAGACGATATCATCTTCACCGCTGTCAGCTAAAACTTGGAATTCATGAGAGGCGTTACCACCAATAGAGCCTGTATCTGCAAGTACTGGACGGAAATCTAAACCAATACGTGAGAAAATTTTGCTGTAGGCTTCATACATTCTGTCGTAAGTCTCTTGTAAAGACTCTTGAGAGATATGGAAAGAGTATGCATCTTTCATGATAAATTCGCGAGAGCGCATAACACCAAAACGAGGGCGTACTTCATCGCGGAATTTAGTTTGAATTTGATATAAATTCAGTGGAAGTTGTTTGTAAGAGGTAATTTCATTACGAACAATATCAGTAACAACCTCTTCGTGGGTTGGGCCTAAAACAAATGGGCGCTCGCCTCTGTCTGAAAAACGCAGTAACTCAGGGCCATACTGTTCCCAACGACCACTTTCTAGCCATAAGTCAGCGGGTTGAACAACGGGCATTGAAATCTCAAGTGATCCAGCGTTGTCCATTTCTTCACGAACAATTTTTTCAATTTTTCTTAGAACACGAACCCCTGTCGGCATCCAATCATAAAGACCAGAAGCGAGTTTGCGGATCATGCCTGCGCGAAGCATAAGTTGATGGCTGACAATTTCTGCATCAGCAGGTGTCTCTTTTAAAGTAGAGAGCAAATAGTGGCTAGTACGCATTATTAGGTTCCATTAGAACAAAAATACTTAGGCTGACTGTCACGCCAGTCTACATCAATATAATTAGAGAAAGACTTTAGTCTACCAGTGACTTAGGTCTGCCAAAAGGGGCAAAGCATTTTTTTCAATCTGATTTGTCTAAAGACATGAGAATGACTCTCAGATTAGACTATCCATGATAGCAATATCAATGAAGATAATAGCAAGTTACCGCGGTTCTATACTAAGAACAAGTGTCTGTTGTCCATTGACTTGCCAGCGAACATTAAATTCGAGTAAGTGTACCGCATAAATTCTATCACTTTGTTTGCCCTTTTTATAAGCAGGACGAGGATCTTGCTGTAATACTTGGGTAATAAAACGTGAAAGATGAGGGTACTCATTGGCATAGTATTGCAGTTGTTCTGATGCAATCTGTGAAAAGAAAATTGGCATTTCGCTACTAGGTGCTTCTTGTGCAAACCCTGCGATTGCATTTGGGCGCGATTCTGCAAACGGTAAATAAGGTTTGATATCAAGAATAGGAGTGCCATCCACTAAATCAAGGCTACCCAATTCTAAAATAACAGACTGGTTGTCCGTATTTACTTTTTTCAATTCAACCAATGACATGCCAATTGGGTTGGGGCGAAAGGTTGAGCGAGTTGCAAATACTCCAATTTTGGCATTTCCACCTAATCTAGGGGGGCGAACGAGAGGATGCCAACCTTGTTGTGCTGTTTGATGAAAAACAAAGATCAACCAAAGGTGACTAAATTGCTCTAAGCCTCGAACTGCATCAGGGTGATTATAAGGTGTATGTAGAATAAGTTGACCGCCGCCATCCTGGATCAATCCAGGTTGGCGTGGAACGGCAAATTTTTCTTTATAAGGGCTTGAGATATGCCCTATAGGATTCATTTGGTAGGTGTTCATTTGGTAATGAGTAATGCTGTGCCTTCACAAATAGCGGATTGATAGCAACCTAAGCCTGTGACAATTTGGCATTCATGCAATAAAACGGCATTCGCATTTTTGTAAGCTGCTTTTGCTGCCATACTTTTTTTAGCAATAGGTAAACTTGCTGGTGGATCTTGCAATGTTTGACGACAAGATTCACCAGCGACGATACCGAGATCTTTAAAAGGAGCACCTAAAAGGTCTTCTGTTTTTTCAACAATACGCACTGAAGGTAAAGTCTGTGATCTTGGTTTTGGTGGCTGTCCGGGTTTATTTAAACGCATATCCGTAAATTTAGACTGATCAACATCAGATGATTTTTGCATTGAACAGCCTGTCATAAACAGCGCCATGATGCCAATAAGTAGCAAGCGCATGTGCATGGGTAATATCCTCTTTATTATTGTCTATACAAAAATTAAACGGCACTAATTTAATGCAAATTAGCCAAGTAAAAAAGAGAAAGGCGAACAAATGTCCGCCTTTTTTATAATTAAGTTAAATTTTAACGTATTACCAGCCTTTTACAGCACCGCCGTTAAAGATTTTATTTGCAGCACTATCTACTTCATCAGTTTGGTAAGCTTGGATAAATTTCTTCACATTCTCACTGTCTTTATTATCTTCACGGGCAACAATGATATTTACATATGGAGAGTCTTTATCTTCAACAAAAATACCGTCTTTTGCTGGTGTTAAGTTTACTTGGCTAGCATAAGTTGTATTGATTACCGCTAAATAGATTTTTTGATCATCTAATGAACGTGGTAATTGAGGTGCTTCTAATTCTACTAATTTTAGATTTTTAGGATTTTCAATAATATCTAAAGAAGTTGGTAATAAGCCCACACCATCTTTTAATTTAATTAAACCTACTTTTTCTAATAACAGCAGTGAACGGCCTAAGTTAGTTGGATCGTTAGGGATAGCGACTTGAGCACCATCAGGTAAATCGGCTAAATCAGTAATTTTTTTAGAGTAACCTGCAATAGGATAAATAAAGGTATTTCCTACAGCTGTAATTTTGAAATTACGATCTTTAATTTGCTGATCTAAATAAGGTTTGTGCTGGAATGCATTAAGATCGATATCACCACGACTCAATGATTCATTCGGCATTACGAAGTCATTGAAAGTAACGAGTTCTACATCAAGACCGTATTTATCTTTAGCAACTTGTTTTGCTACTTCGGCAACTTGTTGCTCAGAGCCAGAGATAACACCAACACGAATATGGTTTGGATCTTTTTCTTTTTCACCACAACCAGCTAATGCTAATGCGCCAACTAAAGCACTTACGACTGCGAGCGATTTAAATTTCAATGACATACATTCACCCTTATTTGATCAGTTAACTAAAAGGTTTCGATTTAATAATTGAAACCTTCAATTTAATTATTTATGTGTTGTCAGCTTCACTAAGCGATCGCCGAAAAACTGAATGATAAAAACAAGAATAACGAGTAGAACAATCACAATATTCATTACAGTTGCATTATAGCCAACGTAACCATATTGATAACCAATTTGACCTAAACCACCTGCACCAACAGCACCACCCATTGCTGAGTAACCAACTAATGTAATCAGTGTAATAGTTGCAGCGTTAATCAAGCCTGGTAAAGATTCTGGTAATAAAATTTTCTTAATAATTTGCATTGGTGTTGCACCCATAGAACGAGATGCTTCAATTAATCCTTGTGGGATTTCCAATAGCGTATTTTCGACCATGCGAGCAATAAAAGGTGCGGCTGCAACAGTTAATGGCACGATAGCTGCTTGTAAGCCAATAGATGTTCCTACAACCAAACGAGTAAACGGGATCATCCATACAAGTAAGATAATAAAAGGGATTGCCCTGAAAATATTCACAAGTGCTGAGATAACACGATAGGCAGGTGGATTTGCCATAATTTGTTCAGGACGTGTGACATAAAGTAAAACACCAAGTGGTAGCCCAATAACAAAACCAAAGAAGCCTGAAACGAAGGTCATGACTAAGGTTTCCCAGATCCCACTAATTAATAAATAAACCATTCCTTCAGACATAACCGAGAACCTCTACTTTCACATGATGCTCTTCTAAAAACGCAATCGACTTTTCAGTATTACCATTCTTACCGTGTAGTTCAGCTAACATCACGCCAAACTTCACCCCACCGGCATAGTCCATTTGTGAACTTAAGATATTAATATCTGCGTCAAAACGACGTGCAACGATGGACATTAATGGTGCATCAACTGATTGACCGTTAAATTCAAGTTTCAATAATGGGAATAAACCTTCTTCCCACTCTGGTTTCATACGTTCTTTGTAATCTTCAGGAATATCCAATTGTAGTGTTGATTGGATAAATGCCTGAGAAACTGGTGTTTTGGGATGAGAGAAAACTTCACTCACGGCATCACTTTCAACTAATTCACCACCACTTATTACTGCAACCTGATCACAAATGCGTTTTACAACATCCATTTCATGAGTGATTAATAAAATGGTGAGGTCTAAACGACGGTTAATGTCTTTTAATAATTCTAAAATAGAGCGTGTTGTCGCTGGATCAAGTGCGCTAGTTGCTTCATCACATAATAAAACGTTCGGTGAGTTTGCTAGTGCGCGTGCAATTGCAACACGTTGCTTTTGTCCGCCAGATAAGTTTGCTGGGTAATACTCTTTCTTATCTGACAAACCGACTAGTTCAAGTAATTCATTAACACGCTTATTAATTTCAGTACGAGGCGTATTATCAAGTTCTAATGGCAGCGCCACATTATCAAACACTGTACGAGAAGACAGTAAGTTGAAATGTTGGAAAATCATGCCAATACCACGACGTGCTTTTGTTAACTCTTTATCAGATAACTTTGTTAGATCACGACCATCAACAAGCACTTCACCTGAAGTTGGCTTTTCTAACATATTCACACAACGTATAAGTGTACTTTTACCCGCTCCTGACGATCCGATAACACCAAAAATCTGCCCTTGAGGCACATGCAGGTTAATGTTTGATAGCGCTTGTATTGAACGCTCTCCCTGCTTAAACACTTTGTTTATATTCGTCAGTTTAATCATGTTTTTCTTTATATAAGTAGATATGGGACATAAAGACTATTCTGCCCGAGTTAAAATAGATGTTAAGGCGTCTAGACGGCTAAGTCAATAAAAAAGAGTTGAAGACTAATAAAGAAAGAAAGCCGTGGATATCATTCTCTATATAAGAAAAAACATGCGATACTAATAAAAATATCTAAATGGAGTAATGCTGTGAGTAAGGGGATTTCTGCGATTTTCTTAGATCGCGATGGAACTATTAATATAGACCATGGTTATGTGTCTGAAAGTGATAACTTTGAGTTTATCGATGGCGTCATTGAGGCAATGGCTGAATTAAAAGCTATGGGATATGCCTTGGTACTAGTGACTAATCAATCGGGTATTGGTCGTGGCTACTATAGTGAAGATCAATTTTTACACCTAACAGAATGGATGGATTGGTCTTTGGCTGATAGAGGTGTTGATTTAGACGGTATCTATTATTGTCCTCATCATCCTGATGCCACTGTAGAAGAATATAAGAAAGAGTGTGATTGTCGCAAACCAGCCTCAGGTATGTTTATGGATGCAAAAGCACAATTAAACATCGATATGGCTTCTTCTTATATGGTAGGTGATAAAAAAGAAGATATGTTGGCAGCAAAAGCTGCGGGAGTGGGTCATAAAATTCTTGTTCGCACAGGAAAAGAGATAACTGAAGAAGCACAACAGTGTGCAGATTTTGTTCTCGATAGCCTTGCAGACTTGCCAAAATGGCTAAAAAGCCACAAAAAATAGGCACTTCGTTTAATTTACCAACAAACGAACATTTTTTTTAAAAAAACTATTGCCAGCCTCAGAAAACTCCCTATAATGCGTCCTCGTTGTCACGGCACAGGGCGCTAAGCGAACTGACTGAGAGAACAAAGAAAAAAAGTGAAAAGCCTTGAAAATAAACGCTTGACACCGAATGAGGAAGATGTAGAATGCACCTCCTCGCAACAACGCAGAAGACCGGAAACGGCAGCGAATGTTGCACTGCTCTTTAACAAATTATCAGACAATCTGTGTGGGCACTCGCAGAGACG
>NZ_PENS01000007.1 GCF_003144325.1 Proteus terrae | reverse complement strand
GCTTGGCGGCCATAGCGCAGCGGACCCACCTGAATCCATGCCGAACTCAGAAGTGAAACGTTGTAGCGCCGATGGTAGTGTGGGGTCTCCCCATGTGAGAGTAGGGAACTGCCAGGCATCAATTAAAGCGTTAGTGTTTAATAACATTAATCGCGCAAAGAATACGCGGAGCGGTAGTTCAGTTGGTTAGAATACCTGCCTGTCACGCAGGGGGTCGCGGGTTCGAGTCCCGTCCGTTCCGCCAACTATTTAGGGGCGTAGTTCAATTGGTAGAGCACCGGTCTCCAAAACCGGGTGTTGGGAGTTCGAGCCTCTCCGCCCCTGCCAGTTACCAATTAAGTAATAACAAAATTTATACTTCTTTGTAGCCCAGTTAATTAACTGGGCTTTTTGTTATTTGTATATTCTCAATATTTACTACTTTAAACACTCATCAACTAACCTACCAATACACTCCTTTTACCAATATTTATCGGTAATATTCTCTGTTATATATTATGAATTCTAGAGATAAAGCTTAAATCCAAAAGTTATTCGTTAATATCATGGATAACTATATAGAGTAGATTTAAGCTTTATTGATTATTTATCGGCTGTTTTAATAGTTGTTGTATCAATACTTGCTGATCACTAGTATTTAGCCAAACCGCAAATAAAGGTTTTTGAATAATTTCTGTTGAGGCAGGAGCAAGGTCTGAATAGAGATCGAGCCAATGTGTAGGTAGAAACGCAATTGCTTGCGTTGTTTTCATTAATTGATAAGCAATCATTGCGGAGTTAGTGGTCAAAATAGGATCAATTTTTTGCGCCACTCCATTAGGAAGAAAAGGCTGAAAATCAGCACTCCATTCAATTTTGATAAATTGTACTATTTCTTCTGTTTTATTAGATGCTATTTTCATCAACTGGAAAGTAATGTCACCAATAATTTTACTTTCTAATTCATCCATCTTTGGTGATTCTGTCGTAAAAAGAAGATCGAGTTCTCTTGCATGAAGTTGTTTTACAAGAGATTGCCTTGTAGAGACTCTAGATTCGATTCTGAGCTCTTTTCTTTCTAGATAAGATTCCTGTAACCAAGATGTTAGATATGCTTCCCAGAGTGATGCTGTGGCGCCAATTGATAGCTCTGAATGTTGTGAAGCATGGCTAATCTCTTTTTTAGCGAGAAGCCATGTATTCATTAACGATTCAGCATAAGGGATCAGCCTTTCACCCGCGACAGTTAGACGAATATTATTACGATGGCGTGTAAACAGATTCGTGCCTAATTGTGTTTCCAATTGTCGTATTCTAAAACTAACCGCAGACTGCGTTAAATAAAGAGATTCAGCGGCTCGTCCAAAGTGTCTAGTCTTACTGACTTCCAAAAAGGTTTTCAGTAATTCGGTATCCACATCTATCTCCAAAAAAATTTGTCGTTACGATTTAAATATTTTGTTTTACAGAACCGCATGACTATCTAATACTCCGCGCCATAAGTATGACGATAGAGAATTAGGAGTGTGTCAGATGGCAGAAAGTTTTATCACGACTAATCGTTTTTTTGACAATAAACATTATCCGCGTGGTTTTTCTCGTCATGGCGATTTCACTATCAAGGAATCCCAGATATTGGAACGTCATGGTCAAGCCTTTAATGAGCTTGATTTAGGCAAACGAGAGCCTACAACTGAAACGGAAAAATTATTTGTTGCCATGTGTCGTGGCGAACGAGAAGCAGCAACGGTCGAAGAAAAAATTTGGAAGAAATATACTAGTCGTATAAGTCGTCCAAAACGTTTTCATACATTATCGGGTGGAAAGCCGCAGCTCGATCCATCTGATGACTATACCGACTCTGATGATTAATATCATTAGTTTTAGTTAAAAGGAGCGTATTTTCGCTCCTTTTTATTTATCCATCTAGTTGCTTTTGTAAATAGATCATTAATCTATCCATTGCACGAAAGCTTAATGCTTCAATTAAATGATTTCTTTGTATTTTCTCTTCATTTTCAAGGTCTGCGATAGTTCTCGATACTCTTAAAATCTTATGCCAAGCTCGTATTGATAATCCTAATTTATTTAGCGTGTCTTCAAGAAAAGTTGCATCATGAGTACTCAACGAGCAATAGCATTCAATCTCTTTTCCGGTTAAATAAGTATTCACTTTCCCACATCGTGTAAATTGCTTTTCTCTTGCCTTTAGAACACGTTCTCTAATTGCAGTACTACTTTCCGTGGTAAGTGTAGGATGAATAAGCGAGCCTTGAGGAAGTAGTGGCATTTCGACAGATAAATCAAACCTATCTAAAAATGGCCCAGAAACCTTGTTTAAATAGCGCAGGATCTGCTTTATTGGTACTCGATTGTGACTACCTTGATAGTGTCCTGTTGGGCTTGGATTTAATGCACCGACTAATAATACGTTAGCTGGGTAGCTTATTTTGGCTTTTGCTCGTGAAATAGTTATTTCTCTAGCATCTAGAGGTTCTCGTAATGCATCGAGTACACGGCGTTCGAATTCAGGCAGTTCATCTAAAAATAAAATACCATGATGTGCTAATGTAATTTCTCCTGGTTTAGGAAGAGAACCTCCTCCTGTTAAAGCAACCGCAGAGGAAGTATGATGTGGGGCTCTAAATGGTCTTGTAGGCCACTTTTTTTCATCAAATGTCACTCCTCTTAAACTACTAATGATTAATACATCAAGTGCTTCTGTAGCTGTTAAAGGTGGGAGGAGCGTACTTATCCTTTGCGCTAACATTGTTTTGCCTGTTCCTGGTGGGCCAAGAAATAAAATATTGTGATTTCCTGCTGCTGTGATTTCTGCTGCTCTTTTTGCATTATTTTGGCCAATTATATCACTCATATCTTTATTATCTTGATTTTCAATTTCATTATTAATAATAAAGTTTTCTGTTTCAATTAATGGCGTATTATTTTCTAGGTGGTGGCAAATCTCTAAAAGATGAGAGGCTAATAAAGCTGATTTATTGGGTAATAATGAAACTTCAGTTTGATGCTCTACTGATACAATGCATATTCGACGATCTTTTGAAGCACTAAGAATTGATGGAATAACTGCATTAACTCGTTGTAATTTACCAGAAAGTGCAAGCTCTCCAATAAACTCATAACATTCTAATTTATTTGATGTTAATTGTTCAGATGCAATGAGTATTGCCAGTGCAATAGGTAAGTCATAACGTGCACCTTCTTTGGGTAAATCGGCTGGTGATAGATTAATTGTTATTCTTTTTGCAGGATAAGTATATCCGCTATTAATTAGTGCACTTCTTACTCTGTCTTTTGCTTCTTTTACGACAGTCTCAGGTAATCCAACTAATGTTAATCCGGGTAATCCCTGACTAATATGAGCCTCTATAGTAATAAGCGGAGCTGATATTCCTAAAGAGGCTCGTGTATATATTATTGCTAATGCCATTTTTTATTCTCCATTATTTTTTTCTTTTTAAATTATTTTTTCTTTTGTGTTAAATGGAGAGTTAAATAAATGAGAAACATCTCGAAAATAACATAACATATTGAAATATAGTAATTAATTTAATAAATAAATAATTTAATAAATTAATATAAATATAATAAAAAATATGTTCTCTTTTTGGCTTTAAATAATGATGTGTAATAGTAGAAAAAACAAAATAACGGGTTCTTTCTTAGTATTAATAACTGAAAAACAAATATTTTATAGATAAATATTCCAATACCGATCTGGAATAGGAAAATATATATAAAATTCATTTAGTTACGATTATTTTTAAAATAATCGTTGTCAATTCTAAAATATCATGATAACTCTAAAAGGACAGAGTGAAAGAAGACACAACACAACATAACAAACATACATTTTAAATAAGAAAAGAAGTTATAAAATTATGAATACTATCGTCCTAGTGATTAGCCTAATTATTGTCAGCGTGGTGGTGATTATTAACCCACCGTGCGGGGCTGCACTAGGACGAAGAAAGGCTAACTAAACTAGCCGGATCTCTTAAAAACCCCCGCACCGAAAGGCGCGGGGGTTTTTTTTGAGCCTCAGTTTGAAAAAGAGATTAAATAGAAAATAAATTTAAATTAAACAAGAAGTTAAGGTGGCAGGGTGAAATAATGAATGGAGCACAGTGGTTAGTACAGGCATTACGAAAACATCAAGTCGAAACAGTCTTTGGTTATCCTGGCGGTGCGATCATGCCTGTTTACGATGCCCTTTATGATGGCGGTGTTGAACATGTTTTGTGTCGCCATGAACAAGGTGCCGCGATTGCTGCTATTGGTTTTGCTCGCTCTACAGGTACAACGGGTGTTTGTATCGCGACATCAGGCCCAGGCGCTACTAATGTTATCACTGGACTTGCTGATGCATTGTTAGATTCTGTGCCTGTTGTTGCTATAACAGGACAAGTTGCTTCCAATTTAATTGGTACAGATGCATTCCAAGAAATTGACGTTTTAGGACTTTCGTTAGCGTGTACAAAACATAGTTTTTTAGTTTCGACCGTTGATGAATTACCAAGAGTGTTATCAGAGGCATTTTCTATCGCGTCTCAAGGTCGCCCTGGGCCTGTTTTAATTGATATTCCTAAAGATGTTCAATTGGCTGATGCTTCCCATTTATCAAGTTATGAATTGCCAGAAGAGCAAGAGTTTCCTTACCCAACACAAGAGCTGGCTCAAGCTAAGCAGATGTTAGCGAAGGCACAAAAACCTATTTTGTATGTAGGTGGTGGTGTTGCCATGAGTAATGCGGTGGAAACGTTAAGAGAATTTGTGAAGCAAACAGAAATGCCCGTTGTTTCCACTTTAAAAGGATTAGGCTGCGCTGATGCATTAGATACCAATTATTTAGGTATGTTAGGTATGCATGGTACTAAAGCGGCAAATTATGCTGTTCAGCGTAGTGATCTATTAATTGCTGTTGGTGCACGTTTTGATGATCGCGTAACGGGTCGATTAAATACTTTTGCACCTAATGCCAAGGTTATCCATATCGATATCGACCATGCAGAATTAAATAAATTGAAACAGGCGCATGTTGCGTTATTGGGTGATGCAAAAGTGTTGTTACCGGCTTTGTCTCAGCCATTATCCATCGCTACTTGGCAACAAGAGGTTCAAGAATTAAAGGCAGAACACGCGTGGCGTTATGACCATCCAGGCTCTGCAATTTATGCACCGTTATTATTAAAACAATTATCAGATGCGAAACCTGAAAATACGGTTGTGACAACAGATGTCGGCCAACATCAAATGTGGTCAGCACAACATATGACATTTGATGCACCTGAAAATTTTATTACCTCAAGTGGTTTGGGCACGATGGGATTTGGTATCCCTGCAGCAGTGGGCGCTCAAATTGCTAGACCTGATGCGTGTGTTATCTGTGTATCAGGCGACGGTTCTTTTATGATGAATGTGCAGGAATTGGGGACAATTAAACGTAAGCAATTACCTGTCAAATTGGTGTTATTAGATAATCAACGTCTTGGTATGGTGCGTCAATGGCAAGAGCTATTTTTTGAACAACGTTATAGCGAAACTATTTTAACAGACAATCCAGACTTTGTTGCCTTAGCTAAAGCTTTTGATATTCCTGGGCAACGTATCACAGAAAAAGCACAAGTTGCTGATGCAATAAAATGTTTATTAGAGAGCGATGGCCCTTACTTATTACAGGTATCTATCGATGACGCAGAAAATGTCTGGCCTTTAGTTCCGCCGGGCGCAAGTAATGATGAGATGATGGAGAAATCAAAATGAACCAACACAATATCACAATTGAAGCCCGTTTTTGTCCAGAGATCTTAGAACGTATCCTGAGAGTTATCCGTCATCGTGGTTTTCATATATGCTCAATGAATATGAATATCACAGAGAGCAATAATATTAATTTAAGCCTGACGGTGAGTAGTCAGCGGCCATTAGAACTTCTGTGCAGCCAGTTAACAAAGTTAGCTGATGTTGCAGGTATTCAAGTATCACATCAACAGAAAGAAAAATTACGATTCATGAATGCACTAAGTGCCATGTAAGGATAAAAGAATGACAAAGCAAGCTGATTATATTTGGTTTAACGGTGAAATGGTTCCATGGGCTGAGGCAAAGGTTCATGTGATGTCTCACGCATTGCATTATGGTACTTCCGTATTTGAAGGTGTGCGTTGTTACAATTCTCATAAAGGTCCAGTGGTATTTCGCCATCGTGAGCATATGCAACGTTTACATGACTCAGCCAAAATTTATCGCATGCCTGTTGAGCAAAGTGTTGATGAGTTAATGGAAGCATGTCGTGAAACCTTACGTAAAAACAAATTAGTCAGTGCTTATATTCGTCCATTAGTTTTTATTGGTGATGTCGGCATGGGAGTTAACCCACCAGCAGGCTATAAAACAGATGTGATCATTGCTGCATTCCCATGGGGAGCATATCTCGGTGAAGAAGCTTTAGATAAAGGTATTGATGCAATGGTTTCTTCTTGGCACCGTGCTGCACCAAATACTATTCCAACCGCAGCTAAAGCTGGTGGTAATTATTTATCTTCATTATTAGTGGGAAGTGAAGCTCGCCGTCATGGTTACCAAGAAGGGATTGCATTAGATGTTCATGGCTATTTATCCGAAGGTGCTGGTGAAAACCTATTTGAAGTAAAAGATGGCGTTATTTTTACACCTCCATTTACTTCATCAGCACTGCCAGGGATCACGCGTGATGCCATTATCAAATTAGCAAAAGATCTAGGTTATGAAGTGCGTGAACAAGTGCTTTCTCGTGAATCACTTTATCTTGCAGACGAAGTCTTTATGTCAGGTACAGCCGCAGAGATTACACCAGTACGTAGTGTTGATGGAATTCAAGTAGGTATCGGACGTTGTGGCCCTGTGACCAAAGCAATTCAAAAAGCATTCTTTGGTCTGTTTACGGGTGAAACAGAAGACAAATACGGCTGGTTAGATCCAATCAATTCATAAACATAATCAAATAAATTTGTTTAGCGGGTAGATCGTTCCCTACTCGCTTTCTTTATCGCAGGAGTGTGAAAAATGCCTAAATACCGTTCAGCGACAACGACACACGGTCGTAATATGGCTGGAGCCCGTGCCTTATGGCGTGCAACGGGAATGACTGATGCTGATTTTGGTAAACCCATTATCGCAGTTGTGAACTCATTTACGCAATTTGTACCGGGTCATGTGCATCTGCGGGATTTAGGAAAACTCGTTGCTGAGCAAATTGAAGCCGCTGGTGGTGTCGCTAAAGAATTTAATACCATTGCGGTTGATGATGGTATCGCAATGGGGCATGGTGGCATGCTTTACTCTTTGCCATCCCGTGAACTTATTGCAGACTCCGTTGAATATATGGTTAATGCGCACTGTGCTGATGCGATGGTGTGTATCTCAAACTGCGACAAGATCACCCCAGGAATGTTAATGGCGTCCTTACGTTTAAATATTCCGGTTATTTTTGTTTCTGGTGGCCCTATGGAAGCGGGTAAAACGAAGCTTTCAGACCAACTGATCAAATTAGATCTGGTTGATGCCATGATCCAAGGGGCAAATCCAAATGTCAGCGATGCGGATAGTGAGCAAATCGAACGATCGGCCTGCCCAACATGCGGATCTTGTTCAGGCATGTTTACCGCAAACTCAATGAACTGTTTAACAGAAGCTCTGGGATTATCTCAACCGGGAAATGGCTCATTACTCGCAACACATGCAGATCGTGAAATGCTATTTATCAACGCAGGTAAGCGCATTGTTGAATTAACCAAGCGCTATTATGAAAAAGATGATGAGTCCGCATTACCGCGCAATATCGCTAAAAAAGAAGCCTTTGAAAATGCGATGATCTTAGACATTGCAATGGGAGGCTCAACAAATACGGTTCTGCATTTATTGGCCGCCGCGCAAGAAGGTGAGGTTGACTTCACGATGGAAGATATCGACAGACTTTCTCGCCAAGTCCCTCATTTATGTAAAGTGGCACCAAGTACACAAAAATATCATATGGAAGATGTTCATCGCGCAGGTGGGGTCATGGGTATTTTAGGTGAATTAGACAGAGCCGGATTACTTAACCGTAATGTAGATAATATATTAGGGTTAACTTTGCCAGAAACGTTAGCGCAATATGACGTGATGTTAACGCAAGATGAGCAAGTAAAATCGATGTTCCAAGCGGGCCCTGCTGGTATTCGTACCACGAAGGCATTCTCTCAAGATTGTCGTTGGCCAACCTTAGATACCGATCGTGAAAACGGGTGTATCCGCAGTAAAGAGCATGCTTATAGCCAAGATGGTGGATTAGCGGTTTTATCTGGTAACTTAGCAGTAGATGGCTGTATTGTTAAAACAGCAGGCGTTGATGAAGATAACTTAATTTTTAGTGGTCCTGCAAAAGTATATGAAAGTCAAGATGATGCTGTTGAAGCTATCTTAGGTGGAAAAGTAGTGGCTGGCGATGTGGTAATTATTCGCTACGAAGGCCCTAAAGGTGGGCCGGGTATGCAAGAGATGCTGTATCCGACCTCTTATTTAAAATCAATGGGATTAGGTAAAGCTTGCGCACTTATCACTGACGGACGTTTCTCTGGTGGAACATCAGGTTTATCTATCGGACATGTTTCCCCTGAAGCTGCAAATGGTGGTGTAATTGGTTTAGTGGAAGAGGGCGATATCGTCTCTATCAATATTCCAACTCGTGAAATCTCATTAAAGGTAGATGATAAAACATTATCTGCTCGCCGCGATGCACAAAATGCTCGTGGTGATAAAGCGTGGACACCACAAAATAGACAGCGCCAAGTTTCGTTTGCCTTACGAGCTTATGCTTCTTTAGCCACTAGTGCTGATAAAGGCGCGGTGCGTGATAAATCTAAATTAGGGGGCTAAAAATGGCTGCCTTTAGACCTTTAAATTCAGCGCCAAGTAGCGCTGAATATTTAAAAGCGGCGCTGAGCGCACCGGTTTATGAAGCCGCAATAGTCACTCCGCTCCAAGAAATGATAAAAATCTCTGAGCGTTTAGAAAATACAATTTTAGTTAAACGTGAAGACCGACAGCCTGTTCATAGCTTTAAATTACGTGGTGCTTATACCATGATTGCAGGGCTGACTCCTGAACAAAAAGTGAAAGGTGTAGTGACGGCTTCTGCGGGTAACCACGCTCAAGGTGTTGCGCTGTCAGCGAATCGAATGGGTGTAAAAGCATTAATCGTGATGCCAGTAGCAACGGCGGATATTAAAGTTGATGCTGTTCGCCAATTTGGTGGAGAGGCATTGCTTTATGGAGCCAACTTTGATGAAGCAAAAGCGAAAGCTATCGCGCTGTCTGAAGAGATGGGATACACCTTTGTTCCACCTTTTGATCATCCTGCTGTCATTGCAGGACAGGCAACACTGGCAATGGAACTCTTACAACAAGATGTTCATCTTGATCGTATTTTCGTACCAGTTGGTGGGGGTGGTTTAATTGCTGGGGTGGCGGTATTAATTAAACAGCTTATGCCAGAAATTAAAGTTATTGGTGTTGAAGCTGAAGATGCCGCATGTTTAAAAGCCGCATTAGAGGCAGGACACCCTGTCGAATTAGCTCGAGTAGGCTTATTTGCAGAAGGTGTTGCCGTTAAGCGTATTGGTGATGAAACTTTTCGTCTATGCCAAAAATATGTTGATGATGTAATAACTGTTGATAGCGATGAAATTTGTGCCGCAGTAAAAGATTTATTTGAAGATGTACGTGCAATTGCAGAGCCTTCAGGCGCATTGGCATTGGCTGGGCTTAAAAAATACGTCAAAGAGCACCAGATCAAAGGTGAGCGTCTAGCGCATGTGCTTTCTGGTGCAAATGTGAATTTTCATGGACTACGTTATGTCTCTGAACGCTGTGAATTAGGTGAAAAACGCGAAGCATTACTTGCTGTGACAATCCCTGAACAAAAAGGCAGTTTTTTACGTTTCTGTCAGATCTTAGGTCAACGTGTTGTCACTGAATTTAATTATCGTTATAGCGATGCTGATCCTGAAAATGCACGTATTTTTGTTGGTGTACGTTTAAGCCAAGGACTTGCAGAGCGTAAGGAAATTTTGCGTGAACTTACGACTGCTGGTTATCAAGTGGCTGATTTGTCTGATGATGAAATGGCAAAACTTCATGTGCGTTATATGGTCGGGGGTCGTCCTAATAAACCGCTTAAAGAGCGTTTATTTAGTTTTGAGTTTCCTGAATCACCGGGCGCTTTAATGAAGTTTTTAAAAACATTAGGGACTTATTGGAATATCACGTTATTCCACTATCGTAGTCATGGTACTGATTATGGGCGTGTGCTGGTGGCATTTGAACTGCCCGAAACAGAAGGGCGTTTCGAGCGACATTTAGATGCATTAGGTTATGAATATCATGATGAGACAGGAAATCCTTCTTTTCAGCTATTTCTGTCACCACAAACGACAAGTTTAGTCGTGGAGTAATCGCCAAAAAGCACTGATCACAGGCTCTTGAAGGCGTTTGTGTAATCCGCAAACGCCTAATTCGAAAGGTTCTACCATTGAAATATTATCCAATGAAGAGATGCGATTACGAACGGGTTCAGGGCAGTTATCAACGACAACTTGTGGGATAAGTGCAATACCACAACCTAACGCAACCATTGAGACAATTGCTTCATGCCCTGAAACAGTCGCATAAATTAAAGGATTATGGATACGGTGGCGTTTAAACCATAACGCAATTCGTTGTCGTGACGGGCCATGCTCAGGAATGATAAATGGAATATTGAGCCAATCGGGTTTTTCTTGTGTTGCAAGATGGCGAACATTGCAAGGTAATGCCGGTGCAATCAAAACTAATGGAATTTCACCTATTTTTTCAAAGCAGATATTTTCAGGAAGCTTTTCAGGTTTTCCTGCAATACCTAAATCAGCTTCATCAGATTGCACTTTATCGACCGCATCCGCCGCATCTCCTGTGGTGAGCTTTATTTCAACTAATGGATTTTCTGCACGAAAACGGTCAAGAATAGGTGGCAAATGGCTGTAAGCCGCTGTTACAGAACAAAACAGTCGTAGCTCACCAGAAAGGCTGGGGCTATTTTGATTTAGCGTGTGCTTAAGTTGCTTATATTGCAATAAGGTTTGTTGAGCATAGCGTTTTAGCTGTTCGCCCGCATCGGTGAGAGTCACCTGTCGGTTATCACGTAAAAACAGAGGGTGGCCTAAGCTTTCTTCAAGACGTTGAATTTGACGAGAGAGCGTAGAAGGGCTGACGTGCATCGCTTGTGCTGTCTTGCTGAAGTGACAACTTTCAGCTAAATGCAGGAAGAGTTTGAGATCACGAATATCCATTGCCAGCCACCTTAGGTGATAAAAAAGAACGTTGCATTTTTTGCAACACTGTCTTGTAAATATATCAATTTAAGCAATGGCTTTCATCCCATATAGTAAAGTCATGCAACACCTCACTGAATGTGAGGATAATAATAGCAAACACATACACAACGATTTTGGAGTCTTTTATGACAAATTATTTTAATACATTGAATCTGCGTCAGCAGTTATCGCAATTAGGTAAATGTCGCTTTATGTCACGTGAAGAATTTGCTGATGAAGCAAATTACCTGAAAGGCAAAAAAGTCGTTATTGTTGGTTGTGGTGCTCAAGGTCTTAACCAAGGTTTAAATATGCGTGATTCAGGTTTGAATATCGCGTATGCCTTACGCCAAGAGGCGATTGATGAAAAACGTGCATCATGGCGTCGTGCAACCGAAAACGGTTTTGAAGTTGGAACCTATGAAACGTTGATCCCTCAAGCTGATTTAGTTGTTAACTTAACGCCAGACAAACAGCACTCTGCTGTTGTTCAAGCTGTTCAACCGTTGATGAAATCAGGTGCAGCATTAGGTTACTCTCATGGTTTTAATATTGTTGAAGTTGGCGAAAAGATCCGTGATGACATCACCGTTGTTATGGTTGCACCAAAATGTCCAGGTACTGAAGTTCGTGAAGAATATAAGCGTGGTTTTGGTGTTCCAACACTGATTGCAGTTCACCCTGAAAATGATGCAAAAGGTGAAGGTATGGCCATTGCGAAAGCATGGGCTGCTGCAACAGGTGGTCATCGTGCGGGTGTTTTAGAATCCTCTTTCGTTGCAGAAGTAAAATCAGACTTAATGGGTGAGCAAACTATTCTGTGCGGTATGTTACAAGCTGGCTCGCTGTTATGTTACGACAAGATGGTTGCTGATGGCGTTGAGCCGGGATATGCAGGTAAGTTGCTGCAATTTGGTTGGGAAACGATTACAGAAGCACTGAAGCAGGGTGGTATCACCTTGATGATGGACAGATTATCTAATCCTGCAAAAATGCGTGCTTACGCATTATCAGAGCAACTGAAAGAGATCATGGCTCCACTGTTTGCAAAACATATGGACGATATCATTTCAGGTAAATTCTCTGAAACTATGATGGCTGATTGGGCAAATGATGATAAAAACTTGCTGACATGGCGTGAAGAGACCGGAGCAAGTGCATTTGAAAATTATCCTGAATATGAGGGTAAAATCAGTGAGCAAGAGTATTTTGATCACGGTGTATTAATGGTTGCAATGGTTAAAGCTGGTGTTGAATTAGCTTTTGATACCATGATTGAAGCAGGGATCTTTGCAGAGTCAGCTTATTATGAATCGCTGCATGAGTTGCCATTAATTGCAAATACCATTGCTCGTAAGCGTTTATATGAAATGAATGTGGTTATCTCTGATACTGCTGAATATGGTAATTACCTGTTCTCATTTGCGGTTGTTCCTATGTTGAAAGAGTTTATGACAACATTGCAATCTGGCGATTTAGCGAAGAAAGTTCAAGATAATGGAACAGATAACGCACAATTACGTGATATCAATGAAGCAATTCGTCAGCACCCAATTGAAGCCGTAGGTAAAACGTTGCGTGGGTATATGACGGATATGAAGAAGATTGCTGTTGCCAACTAATTTTTCGTCGCTCTTTACGCGATAAGTGCGTTGGCTACACTCGGTTAACCAAGTCACATACTAATGTATGCTCCTTGGGATAACCTCTTTTGCTGCCTTCTTCTCACGTAAATAGCTTAGAAAAATAAGTGAAAAGTGAAGGTTAAGTTTTTGCTATCTTCTCATGCAAAGAGCTTAGAAAAATAAGCGAAAAGTGAAGATTAAATTTTATTGAAAACCGTATTTCTTAATGGAGTACGGTTTTTTGTTTTTATAGTGTGAGAAAAATTGAAAGAGGGAATACTCAAGACTTTGATCGCTTTCTGCTACAATTGTCCCCCGTTATGTTCTTGGTTAATGAAGTTTGGAAAAAGTATGCGATTAAATCCTGGTCAACAAAAAGCAGTAGAATATGTGTCAGGCCCTTGTTTGGTCTTGGCAGGTGCAGGATCGGGTAAAACACGGGTTATTACCAATAAAATTGCACACCTCATTCGTCAATGCCAATATCCAGCAAAGCAAATTGCAGCGGTTACATTTACCAATAAAGCTGCGCGTGAAATGAAAGAGCGAGTTGCTCAAACCTTAGGTCGCCAAGAAGCGAAAGGATTAATGATCTCAACGTTCCATACATTGGGATTAGAAATTATTAAACGCGAATATAAAGCGTTAGGTATTAAAGCTAAATTTTCATTGTTTGATGATCAAGACCAATCTGCATTACTTAAAGAATTAACTGCTGATTTATTAGAAGAAGATAAAGATTTACTTTCTCAATTAAAGAGCCAAATTTCTAATTGGAAAAATGACATGCTCACGCCAGATCAAGCAATAGGAATGGCGAGATCGCAACAAGATCATACATTTGCCGAATGTTTTCGACGTTATGAGCAACATCTGCGTAGTTGTAATGTACTCGACTTTGATGACCTAATTAGCCGACCAACTCTGTTATTACGTACAAATGAAGAAGTCAGAGAGCGCTGGCAAAGACGTATCCGTTATTTGCTGGTGGATGAATATCAAGATACAAATACAAGCCAATATGAATTGGTCAAATGGCTGGTCGGTGAAAGAGCTCGTTTTACGGTTGTAGGCGATGATGACCAATCAATCTATTCATGGCGTGGTGCTCGACCTCAAAATTTAGTGCTATTACAAAAAGATTTTCCACAACTTAATGTGATTAAGCTTGAGCAAAATTATCGTTCTTCTGGGCGTATTCTAAAATCAGCGAATATCTTGATTGAAAATAATCCCCATGTTTTTGAAAAACGGTTATTTTCAGAATTAGGTTATGGTGATGAACTACGGGTTTTAACAGCTAATAATGAAGAGCATGAAGCAGAACGTGTGGCTGGTGAATTAATTGCTCATCACTTTATTAATAAAACCAATTATAAGGATTACGCGATCCTTTATCGTGGCAATCATCAGTCTCGTATTTTTGAAAAATACTTAATGCAAAACCGTATTCCTTATCGTATTTCAGGTGAAACCTCTTTTTTCTCAAGGGAAGAGATAAAAGATATTCTGGCCTATTTGCGAGTGATTACCAATCCTGATGATGATGCGGCATTTTTACGTATTGTGAATAAGCCTCGTCGTGAAATCGGCCCTATGACGATCCAAAAGTTAGGTGAGTGGGCAAAAGTTCGAGATAAGAGCTTATACAATGCCTGTTTTGATTTGGGATTAGGTCAAACATTAACAGGTCGAGGCTTCAATTCATTACAAGCATTCTCTCAATGGATGTCACGTATAGTGCAAAAATCAGAACGAGAGCCGCTGTTAGCTGTACGTGATTTATTGCATGAAATGGATTATGAAAGTTGGTTATATGAAACCTCAAGTAGCGCAAAAGCGGCTGAAATGAGAATGAAAAATGTTAATCAGCTGTTTTTATGGATGAGCGAAATGCTAGAAGGTGATGAATTACATGAACCTATGACGATTTCTCAAGTTGTTAACCGTTTTACCTTGCGCGATATGATGGAGCGAGGAGAAACAGAAGAAGAGTTAGATCAAGTTCAATTAATGACATTACATGCCTCTAAAGGTCTTGAGTTTCCTCATGTATTTTTAGTAGGAATGGAAGAGGGCATATTGCCACACCAAAGTAGTATTGATGAAGATAATGTAGAAGAAGAAAGGCGTCTTGCTTATGTGGGTATTACTCGAGCACAAAAAACACTCACTTTTACGTTATGTAAAGAAAGGCGTCAATATGGCGAATTAATTAAACCCGACCCAAGCCGTTTTCTTTATGAGTTACCTCAAGATGATTTGAATTGGGATACTAATAAAAAGAAAGTGTTAAGTGCTGAAGAAAAACAAGAGAAAGGGCAAAAAGGTGTTGCGGGATTAAGGGCTATGCTGGCAAGACACAAACCCGAATAGTATAAGGTTTGGTAGATAAAATGAACCCCTTGGCATATTGATGTTCAAGGGGTTTTTATTTTTGTATAAGCAAAAAATTAACTTATACGAGAGCTGTTTTGTTCTTCAATCATTAAAGACCAATGGACATAACTCTGAAATTGGATCTCTTCTTGGAGGTTTTCAGCCCGTAATGGATGCTCATTAAGCCATTGATATGGCAGCGTAATAATGAGTTTCTCATCTTCAGTACGTAATCGTAATGCTGGGAGAGTATCATCACGGCGGCGACTAGCAAAAATGATGGCTAATCGCAGTAAACGCACCAGTCGATTGGCTTGAGTTATCGGTAGTGCATTTTGATGATTTAGGGGCGCAAGATCGATGATCCCTGTTTGGTTTTTTAGCAAAGATGCCAATAAACGTCGTTGTGCAGGTGTGTATCCCGGCAAATCAAGATGAGAGATCAGATAGCTTGCATGTGAAGGTGCTTGGCGAAAATCAACACTAAGGCCAATTTCATGTAATGCACTGGCGCTGTTGAGCAACTCACGGCAACGATTATCTAACTGCCAACTCTTGCTGACTTGGATAAAAAAGTGTTCTGCAAGTTGTTGAACTCGGTGTGCTTGCTCAATATCAATCTGAAACCGACGTTGGACATTACGAAGAGTACGTTGGCGGATATCTTGCTCAATAGGAAGATGTAACATTCCGTAGACTAAGCCTTCTCGTAATGCACCACCTGCTAAGATCATATTGTCGATATGCAGTGTTTCAAATATGGCGATTAAGATAGCAAGCCCACTTGGAAACACTAAGGCTCGTTCAAAAGTAAGCCCTTCAATTTCCAGCTCTTCTAGTTTTCCACACTCAATGGCTTTATGTTTGAGTCGCTCAAGCTTAGGTAAGGTGATTAATTCATCCATACCCTGAGCAATCATGATCTCTTGCAACGCTTGTACAGTACCAGAGGCACCTACACACACTTGCCAGCCTTGCCCAATTAATTTATCTGCCACTGGGGCGAGTATCGCTTTGGCTGCGTCTTGTGCTTTAGCAAAATTTTCTTGAGTTAGAGAACGGTCAGTAAAATAGCGCTCTAACCAAGTTACACAGCCCATACTTAAGCTCATTAATTGCGTTGTTTTAGCACCAGTACCTGTAACCAGTTCTGTGCTGCCACCACCAATATCGACGACTAAACGTTGCTCTGCACCACCTGTAGTATGTGCAACGCCACGATAGATAAGGCGTGCTTCTTCCTCACCACTAATAACATGAACAGTATTGCCCAATATTTCAGACGCTTTTGCGACAAAAATATCTGCATTTTTAGCAATACGTAATGTGGCTGTTGCTACGACTCTGATTTGTTCAGCCGGAATATCACGTAGATATTCAGAAAAAAGTCGTAAACATTGCCAACCGCGTTCCATTGCCTGCTCTGACAATTTATTTTCACTGTTTAGGCCAGCAGCGAGTCGAACTTTACGTTTCACGCGGGAAAGGACTTGTATAGAGCCCGCGATTTCTCGAACGACTAACATATGAAAACTGTTAGAACCTAAATCAATAGCGGCATAAAGTGATGAGGATTTCAGCATAATTTATGGATGACTCGGGCGTTTATTTCGGTTGTTACGTTGAGTATTATTTCCTCTGTTATTTCGCGCCGGCGCATTGTTGCGACGAGGCTGACCTTGGCGAGGACGGTGACGGCGTTTGGGCTCAGGCAGATCAGCTAATAACGCATCACTATTATATTTACTCACGGGAATAGCATGTTGAATATAGGTCTCAATAGCAGGTAAATTCAGCGCATATTCTTCACATGCAAGGCTGATTGAGTTACCACTATTTCCAGCGCGCCCTGTTCTACCAATACGGTGAACATAGTCTTCACAGTCATCAGGTAAATCATAGTTAAAAACATGTGTTACTGATGGAATATGAAGGCCTCTAGCGGCAACGTCAGTAGCAACCAGAATATCAATATTACCTTGGGTAAAATCTTCTAAAATGCGTAGACGTTTTTTCTGTGGAACATCACCGGTTAATAAACCAACGCGGTGCCCATCTGCAGCAAGGTGCGCCCAAATGTCGTCACAACGATGTTTTGTATTAGCAAAAATGATACAGCGATCTGGCCATTCTTCTTCAATCAATGTTTGAAGAAGACGCATTTTTTCTTCATTTGAAGGATAAAAGAGTTCTTCTTTTATACTAAAACCTGTTTTTTGTTCAGGTTCAACTTCAACATACTCTGGATTATTCATCTGCTCAAAAGCTAGTTCTCTTACACGGTAAGAAAGTGTTGCAGAGAACAGCATATTCATACGCTCAGCCGCAACTGGCATACGACGGAAAATCCAACGAATATCTTTAATAAAACCGAGATCGTACATTCTGTCAGCTTCATCAAGTACCACAACTTGGATTGCGTTAAGGTTAATATGGCCTTGCTTAACGTAGTCAATTAAACGACCTGTTGTGCCAATAACAATATCGACACCATTATTTAATACTTTGAGTTGTTCGTCATAGCCATCGCCACCGTAGGCGAGACCCATTTTAATCCCTGTATTTTGCGCAAGCTCTTTAGCATCAGAATAGATCTGCACAGCTAATTCGCGTGTTGGCGCCATAATAAGTGCACGAGGTTGATTGGTTTCATGCCCTTCTTTAGCAGGGTGCGTTAAAAGATAATGAAACGTTGAAGTTAAAAACGCCAACGTTTTGCCTGTTCCTGTTTGGGCTTGCCCGGCAATGTCTTGACCTTTCACAGTGATAGGTAACGTCAATGCCTGAATTTGTGTACAATTAGAGAACCCTTTTTTCTCAAGGGCTTCTATCACTTTTGGATGCAAGGCGAAGTCGGAAAACTTCTTTTCTGTCAAATATGTTTTGCTCATAATGTAATAGAATATCAGTTATGGGTTGCATTACAAAAGTTTATCCGCTGAAATGCAGACAGACTTTTGTTATTTAATGTTACACTGGTACGGTCAATATTATTCTTTGGAGTAGAACAATGAGCGATAAAATCCTTCACTTATCTGACAGCAAATTCGATGCTGATGTATTAAATGCAACCGGCCCTGTGCTCGTTGATTTCTGGGCTGAATGGTGTGGCCCATGTAAAATGATTGCTCCTATTCTAGATGAAGTTGCAACAGAATACGCTGGTAAATTAACAGTTGCGAAGCTAAACATCGATCAAAACCCGCTGACAGCACCAAAATACGGTATTCGTGGCATTCCTACACTGATTTTATTCAAAAACGGTGCAGTTGCTGCGACTAAAGTAGGCGCATTGTCAAAAACTCAACTGAAAGAGTTTTTAGACGAAAATATCTAATTTGATTTAGATATCAAAAATAAAGTAGGACGTTTAGACCTTGTCAGTATTTCTGTTATTGACCGCTAGACGTCCGCTTCGAAGCATGATAAGTTAGCGCCACTTACTTACATAATATATCGGATCTACTTGCCAATATGATTAGATACGATTAAATAAGTCTGAGATATTGAATATCAAGCGTACAAAGTAATAGAATTGAATAACATGATATGATATTTAATCTAATATGATATTTAATATAAGTAATCTGAATTCATCTAACCAGTCAAGTTGCCTTAGAATAATCTATAGTATTCAAGGGATATAAATTTTTCCAAAATATGTTCCTAACCCATAAGTTGAAAGTACACTCATGTATCGCGAAAATGAATGTCACTTCTCTGGGATAAAGCAGACTGGTCTAATTGTATTAACACTCTCTAACATTATCATTTTAGTTATACCCTTATGTTAGAAAGTTATAATCTGTAATTTTACACATGACGAAACTGACAGCGATTCGCTGTTATACTATTCACGTTCATAGTTCGAGAGTTACCCCGAGTTATTAAGAACCCACCATTATGAATCTTACCGAATTAAAAAATACGCCGGTATCAGAACTGATAGCACTTGGCGAAAATATGGGGCTAGAGAATCTGGCTCGAATGAGAAAGCAAGACATTATTTTCTCTATCTTGAAGCAACACGCGAAAAGTGGAGAAGATATTTTCGGTGACGGTGTGCTGGAAATATTGCAGGATGGCTTCGGCTTCCTACGTTCCGCAGACAGTTCCTACCTTGCTGGTCCCGATGATATCTACGTTTCTCCAAGTCAAATTCGCCGTTTTAACCTCCGCACTGGTGACACCATCGCAGGGAAAATTCGTCCTCCTAAAGAAGGTGAACGTTATTTTGCCCTCCTAAAAGTTAATGAAGTTAACTTTGATAAACCAGAAAATGCCCGCAGTAAAATTCTCTTTGAAAACTTAACACCTTTACATGCTAATAATCGTTTACGCATGGAACGTGGTAATGGCTCAACAGAAGACTTAACCGCGCGTGTTCTTGACTTAGCGGCGCCAATTGGCCGTGGTCAACGTGGTCTTATTGTTGCTCCACCAAAAGCAGGTAAAACCATGTTGCTGCAAAACATTGCAGCAAATATTGCTCATAACTACCCTGATTGCGTATTAATGGTACTTCTGATTGATGAACGCCCAGAAGAAGTGACAGAAATGCAACGCTTAGTAAAAGGTGAAGTTATTGCTTCAACCTTTGATGAACCAGCTTCTCGTCACGTACAAGTTGCAGAAATGGTGATTGAAAAAGCGAAGCGCCTAGTTGAGCATAAAAAAGACGTTATCATCCTGTTAGACTCCATCACACGTTTAGCGCGTGCTTATAACACTGTTGTTCCTTCATCAGGTAAAGTGTTAACTGGTGGTGTGGATGCAAACGCATTACATCGTCCTAAACGTTTCTTCGGTGCGGCTCGTAATGTTGAAGAAGGTGGTAGCTTGACTATCATTGCAACAGCATTAGTCGATACGGGTTCTAAGATGGACGAAGTTATCTACGAAGAATTTAAGGGTACAGGTAATATGGAATTACACCTGTCTCGTAAAATTGCTGAAAAACGTGTTTTCCCTGCGATTGATTACAATCGTTCTGGTACACGTAAAGAAGAGTTACTGACGTCTCAAGATGAGCTACAAAAAATGTGGATCTTGCGTAAAATTATTCATCCAATGGGTGAGATTGACGCAATGGAATTCCTCATTAATAAGTTAGCAATGACTAAGACAAATGAAGAATTCTTCGACTTTATGAAACGTTCATAAAGTGTATTAACAAAGTGATATGAGCTGAGAATAGGATTAAAATATTAAAATAGTGTGCTCTGTTACAGAATAAGTAATATCACCTCAATTTATATGCTGTTAAGCTCGTTTACTTTGTAAGAATGACGATATGATGAAACGCCACAATAGTTTGTGGCGTTTTTTGTTTTTTTTATGGGTGTAATTCAATTTTAGATTGCAATATTTTAGTCGGATGTTGGTATATATATTGCATGTTTTGGTAATTGATAAAAATAGCGATGGCATCAATAAAAATAGTTAAGGAAAACTTATAATTGATGAAGGGTGGTGGGTTTTGAATAAACTCGTCGAGGTGAGGCTGGAAAAAAGAATAAAAACACATGGAAGCGTAAAATAACCAGCTATATTTATTATAGAGAACCGTACTGTGGATATACTAAAAATGAGCACAAGCGTTTTTTATGTGTTCTTATTTTCTTTCGCATTTTTATTCTTGGCTCGTAAAATTGCAAAGAAAATTGGACTCGTGGATAAACCGAATTATCGTAAGAAACATCATGGATTGATCCCTCTAGTCGGAGGAATATCAGTCTATTTTGGTATTGTTTTCGCATTTTATATTTCAGATATTTATATTCCTCATAAGGAATTGTATCTGGCATGTGCGGGACTTCTTGTTTTTATCGGCGCATTAGATGATCGCTTCGATATTAGCGTCAAAATTAGAGCAACAATCCAAGCTTTTGTTGGGATCGTGATGATGGTGGGTGCAGGATTAAAACTTGACACTCTGGGTCATGCTTTTGGTCCTTGGGAAATGCATTTAGGGCCTTTTGGCTATATTGTTACACTTTTCGCTGTTTGGGCAGCAATCAATGCCTTTAATATGGTTGATGGTATTGATGGGTTATTAGGTGGACTTTCTTGTGTCTCTTTTGGTGCGCTTGGTATTTTATTATATCAAGGCGGTAATTCAGCTCTCGCATTCTGGTGCTTCTCATTTATTGCGGCAATTTTACCTTATATCCTTCTAAACTTAGGGGTCTGCGGTAAAAAATTCAAAGTCTTTATGGGAGATGCGGGAAGTACACTGATTGGATTTACCATTATTTGGTTATTGGTCGCATCAACACAAACTCAGCCTCGCCCTGTTAAGGCTGTAACTGCATTATGGATAATTGCTATTCCACTTATGGATATGGTGGCAATTATGTACCGTCGTTTACGCAAAGGGATGAGTCCTTTCTCTCCAGACCGTCAACACATTCACCATTTGATCATGCGTGCAGGTTTTACCTCTCGCCAAGCCTTTATTTTAATTACTGTGGCTGCTGCGCTATTAGCCGCGATTGGTATTATCGGTCAAAACCTATCATTTGTCCCTGAATGGTTTATGTTGGCATTATTCTTGCTTGCATTTGTTATGTATGGTTATTGCATTAAACGCGCGTGGCGAGTCGCTCGTTTTATTAAACGACATAAGCGTCGCTTACGTAGAGCAACACAACAGCATTAATATAAGCAGAGGTTTTTTAACGTGATGAACTCGGAAAATAACGCCTCCCGACAGGGTGAACAGCCAGATAATGAACTCGATATTCGAGGTCTTTTTTGTGCACTTTGGTCAGGCAAAAGCTGGATTATAGGGTTCGCTCTGCTTTTTGCAGTGATTGCACTCGGTGCATCTTATTTGATGCAACCTAAATGGAGCGCAATCGCAATGACAGAGAAACCAACGATTAATAACTTAGGCAGTTATTATTCGCAATCTCAGTTCTTGCGCAATCTTGATACACAGATTAATCCTGCAGCACAAACCTCAGCTTTAACTATTTCAGATGAAGCTTATCAAGAGTTTATTACTCAAATCGCGGCGTTTGATACACGTCGTGAGTTTTGGTTGCAAACGGATTATTTCAAACAGCGCAAAGAGAGTGATGAACAGGCCAATGCTGCGTTATTGGATGAGTTAATTAACAATATTCAATTTACGCCTGCTGATGAGAAAAAATTAGTTAATGATCAACTGAAACTCATTGCGGAAACATCAAAAGAAGCGAGTCAATTATTAAATGAGTATATTGCTTTTGCTAATAAGAGAGCATCTACCCATCTTAATGATGAAGTGATAACAGCTTGGGCAACTAGAACTCAATCAATGAAAGCGTTGGTTAAACGTCAAGAAATGGCGGCTCAATCTGCGTATCAACGCCAAGTTAACTTATTAGAGCAATCAATTAAAGTGGCTGAGAAACAAGGTATTTCTCAAAAACAAACATCGATTGCGATTGATGAGTTACCAGATTCTAAATTGTTTCTGTTAGGTGTTCCTCTGTTACAATCACAGCTAGAAACTTTAGTGGCAACAGGTGCTGATTTTGATAGTGATTATGATCAAAATACGGCAATGTTAGCGACCCTAGCTGTGGGCGCAAAATTACAAGATAACTTCCAAACTTACCGCTTTCTACGTACCCCTGAAGATCCTGTGAAACGTGATAGTCCTCGTCGTGCCTTTATGATGGTACTTTGGGGCGCTATTGGTGTTTTAGCGGGTGCAGGTGTTGCATTAGTAAGACGCAGTTCATTAAAAAAATAATAATTAAATTTTGTCATTGATGACAATAACGGGACATCAGGTGTTTCGGCACCTGATGTACTGAGTATAAGGGCATATTGCTTTCCCAAAAATAAGCGATATAACAATGAAAAAAAGAGAGCCACTGTGAAAGTGTTGACTGTTTTTGGCACACGCCCTGAAGCGATAAAAATGGCACCTTTAGTGCACGCTTTAGCAAATGATGATTCGTTTGAAGCGAAGGTATGTGTTACGGCCCAACATCGAGAAATGCTTGATCAGGTATTAAATCTTTTTGAGATCAAACCAGATTATGATCTCAATATTATGAAACCAGGACAAGATTTAACGGATATTACCTGTCGTATTTTAGAAGGGTTAAAACCAGTATTAGCGTCATTTCAACCTGATGTTGTTTTGGTACATGGTGATACAACAACGACCATGGCAGCAAGTTTAGCCGCATTTTATCAACGAATTCCTGTTGGTCATGTGGAAGCTGGGTTACGTACCGGCAATCTTTATTCCCCTTGGCCTGAAGAGGCAAACCGTACTATTGCAGGGCATCTTGCAATGTATCACTTCGCACCAACAGAAACTGCCAAATTAAATTTGGTGCGAGAAGCGGTTGCGGATAAAAATATTTTTGTTACAGGAAATACGGTAATTGATGCGTTGTTTTGGGTAAGTGACAGAGTGATGGGCAATCAAACACTCTTAAATGAGCTTGCTGTAAATTATCCATTTATTCAGCCTGACAAGAAAATGATTTTGGTAACAGGGCATCGTCGAGAAAGTTTTGGTGGTGGTTTTGAACGTATCTGCCAAGCTTTAGCTGAAATTGCATTAGCACACCCAGATGTAGAAGTTGTCTATCCTGTTCACTTAAATCCTAATGTGAGTGAACCGGTTCAACGTATCCTTCATGGTATTGATAATATTAAATTAATACAGCCACAAGATTATCTCCCATTCGTTTATTTAATGAATCATGCTTACCTTATTTTGACCGATTCTGGTGGAATTCAAGAAGAAGCCCCTTCATTAGGTAAGCCAGTTCTTGTAATGCGAGACACAACGGAGCGCCCAGAAGCTGTTGAAGCGGGCTCTGTTCGTTTAGTGGGAACAGATACTAAACGTATTGTTAGCGAAGTAACCTCTTTATTGACAGACGAAAACGCGTATCACCAAATGAGTAAGGCGACAAATCCTTATGGTGATGGTCATGCCTGCCAACGTATTCTTGAAGCATTGAAAAAAAATCAGGTGACATTATGAGTTTTGAAACTATTTCTGTTATCGGCCTCGGCTACATTGGTTTACCTACAGCGGCGGCTTTTGCCTCTCGTAAAAAAAACGTCATCGGTGTTGATGTTAATCAGCATGCCGTTGATACGATTAATAAAGGTCAAATTCACATTGTTGAGCCTGATCTTGATAAGATAGTTAAACAAGCGGTTGAAGAAGGGCATTTAAAAGCTTATACCACGCCACAGCCAGCAGATGCTTACCTTATTGCTGTACCTACACCATTTAAAGGTGAGCATGAGCCTGATTTGGCTTATGTTGAAGCAGCTGCACGCTCTATTGCACCTGTATTGAAAAAAGGTGATCTTATTATTCTAGAATCAACCTCACCAGTTGGCTCTACTGAAAAAATGGCTGAGTGGTTAGCGGAAGCTCGTCCAGACTTAACATTCCCTCATCAACAAGGTGAAGATGCTGATATCGATGTAGCTTACTGCCCTGAGCGTGTATTACCGGGTCAAGTGATGATTGAACTTATCCGCAATGACCGTGTTGTGGGTGGTATGAATCGTAAATCATCAGAGCGTGCAAGCGAGTTATACAAAATCTTCCTTGAAGGTGAATGTGTTATTACTAATGCGCGTACCGCAGAAATGTGTAAGCTGACTGAAAATAGTTTCCGTGATGTTAATATTGCGTTTGCTAACGAATTATCACTGATCTGTGCTGACCAAGATATCAATGTGTGGGAGCTAATTAGCTTGGCGAACCGCCACCCTCGCGTCAACATTTTACAACCAGGCCCTGGCGTTGGCGGGCATTGTATCGCTGTTGACCCTTGGTTTATCGTGTCACAAAATCCCAAACAATCTCGTTTAATTCACACTGCCCGTTTGGTCAATGATGGCAAACCAGTGTGGGTTATCGATCAAGTTAAAGCCGCTGTTGCTGATTGCCTTACTGAAACAGGTAAACGCGCAAACGAAATTAAGATTGCCTGCTTTGGTTTAGCCTTTAAGCCTAATATCGATGACTTACGTGAAAGCCCAGCAATGAATATCACTAAACAAGTCGCTGATTGGCATAGTGGTACGACATTCGCAGTTGAACCTAATATTCATGAATTACCAACAAAATTGAAAGGGATCACAGAGTTAGTATCAACAGAGCAAGCATTGAAAGATGCGGATATTGTCTTAATGTTAGTTGATCATCAACAGTTTAAAGCGATCCCAGGTAGTAAAGTCACTCAAAAATGGATTGTAGATACTAAAGGAGTATGGCGTTGAAACGCATTCTAGTTACAGGTGGAGCCGGTTTTATCGGCTCTGCTGTTGTTCGACATATTATTGATAACACCAATGACAGCGTTGTTGTGGTGGATAAACTGACTTATGCCGGTAATTTAGAGTCATTAGCAACTGTAGCTGACAGTGAACGCTATGCCTTTGAGCAAGTCGATATTTGTGATAGAGCTGAGCTTGATCGCTTATTTGCTCAATATCAACCAGATGTTGTTATGCATTTAGCGGCAGAAAGCCATGTTGACCGTTCTATCGATGGCCCCGCTGCATTTATTGAAACCAATATTGTGGGTACTTACACCTTATTGGAAGCGGCTCGCCATTTTTGGCAAGTGCTACCTGAAGAGAAGAAAACGGCATTTCGTTTCCACCATATCTCAACAGATGAAGTGTATGGCGATTTAGAAGGCACAGATGATTTCTTTACTGAAACTACGCCTTATGCACCAAGTAGCCCATATTCTGCGTCTAAAGCTTCAAGCGACCATTTAGTTCGTGCTTGGTTGCGTACTTACGGTTTACCAACTGTGATCACGAACTGCTCAAATAACTACGGCCCTTACCATTTTCCTGAAAAGTTAATCCCATTAATTATCTTAAATGCGATTTCAGGAAAACCATTACCTGTTTATGGTAAAGGTGAACAGATCCGTGATTGGCTCTATGTTGAAGATCATGCTCGTGCTCTCTATTTAGTCGCAACAACAGCAACACCGGGTAAAACTTACAATATTGGTGGACACAATGAGCGTCGCAATATTGATGTTGTTAAAACGATTTGTGCGCTGTTAGAAGAGTTATATCCAGCAAAACCAGAAGGTGTTGCTCAGTATGTCGATCTCATCACTTATGTGAAAGACAGACCAGGTCATGACCTGCGCTATGCAATTGATGCAGCGAAAATTGAAGCTGAATTAGGCTGGAAACCAGAAGAGACATTTGAATCAGGCATTCGTAAAACTGTTTTGTGGTATTTAAATAACGAGACTTGGTGGAAACGAGTGTTAGATGGCTCTTATGCAGGTGAACGTCTAGGGCTTGGGAACTGATTAAGTAAAGAAGGATAAATGATGAAAGGTATTATTTTAGCGGGTGGCTCGGGTACACGACTGCATCCGATAACCAAAGGGGTATCGAAGCAATTATTGCCTATCTATGATAAACCCATGATCTATTATCCGCTTTCAGTTCTGATGCTTGCTGGTATTCGAGATATTTTGATCATTACAACACCAGATGACATGACCTCATTTCAGCGCTTATTGGGTGATGGTTCTGCATTTGGTGTTCATCTTCAATATAAAATTCAACCATCTCCTGATGGCTTAGCCCAAGCCTTTATTTTGGGTGAGGAATTTATTGGTGATGATCATTGCTGTTTAGTTTTAGGCGATAATATCTATTTTGGTCAAGGTTTTAGTCCAAAACTGAAACAAGTAGCACAACGTGAACGTGGTGCAACAGTCTTTGGTTATCAAGTTATGGATCCCGAACGATTTGGCGTTGTTGAATTTGACGATGATTTTAAAGTGTTATCGATTGAAGAAAAACCAGAACAACCTAAATCTAATTGGGCTGTCACGGGGCTGTATTTCTACGATAACCGAGTGGTTGATTTTGCCAAACGAGTCAAACCTTCGATTCGTGGTGAATTAGAAATTACGTCGATTAATCAGATGTATCTTGAATGTGGTGAGCTTAGCGTTGAACTACTGGGGCGTGGTTTTGCGTGGTTAGATACCGGAACTCACGATAGTTTAATTGAAGCCAGTACCTTTGTTCAAACTGTTGAAAAACGCCAAGGATTTAAAGTGGCGTGCCTTGAAGAGATTGCTTGGCGTAATGGTTGGCTCAGTGATGATCAAGTAAGAGAAAGCGCAAAATCACTGTCTAAAACCGGTTATGGTCGCTATCTATTGGATTTATTACATGTCCGTCCTCGCCAATATTAATTATCTTGAGTGGGAAAGTGAGTATTTTTCCCTCAAAACAGGGCGTCTTGAGTTTGATACGCAAGCGCCCGCATTAACAGACGAACAGCTTGATGCCTTTGCTGTGGTTCAAGCAAAAGTCGCATCTCATAAGCTTTCTCTCATCGATAAACTCAGCCAATTAGGTTTTCAATTTGCGGAAGGTGAAATTGATTTTAAACTTTCAATTGGCACAGAAAATGCTTGTAAGAAAACGACTGAATATTGTTTTAGAAAAGCCAATGAAGATGATATCTATTTATTGATGGCAACGGCTTCAGAGGCTTTTGTACAAAGTCGTTTTAGAACACCTTGGTATCAGGAAGGTGATAGCAGTCGTTTTTATGCATTATGGGTTAAAAAAGCGGTGTTAGGCACATTCGATGATATCTGCTTACTGACTTATGATGCTGAAAATAATGTAAGTGGTTTTGTCACTTTACGCCGTCTATCTGAAAATGAAGCAAGAGTGGGATTACTAGCGGTAATGCCCAACAGAATAGGACAAGGCATTGGTAAACAACTGATGTCGGCCGCGAAGTTTTGGTGTCAACAACAAGGTGTTTCGACCTTATATGTTGCAACACAGATCAGCAATATTGCAGCTTCGCGTTTATACACACACAGTGGGGGCTTAATAGAGAGCACCACTTATTGGTTATACAGGGGATAATATGATTCCGTTTAATAAACCACCGGTTGTCGGCACAGAATTAGAATATATGAAACAAGCTATGGAAAGTGGCAAGCTCTGTGGTGATGGCAATTTCACAAAGAAATGTGAAAAGTGGTTAGAAGAACAATTTCATTGTCATAAAACGCTGTTAACACCATCTTGTACAGCATCGCTTGAAATGGCTGCTATCTTATTAGATATCAAGCCTGGCGATGAAGTCATTATGCCAAGTTTTACCTTTGTTTCGACCTCTAATGCGTTTGTATTACGTGGCGCAACGATTGTTTTCGTTGATATTCGTCCAGATACTATGAATATTGATGAAACAAAAATTGAAGCGGCAATTACAGAGAAAACCCGCGCTATTATTCCCGTTCATTACGCAGGTGTTGCGTGTGAAATGGATACGATTATGGCGATTGCGAAAAAATATAATCTGTTTGTTATTGAAGATGCTGCACAAGGTGTCATGTCAACTTACAAGGGTAAGGCTCTTGGCACAATTGGTCATATTGGTTGCTATAGCTTCCATGAAACTAAAAACTACTCATCAGGCGGTGAGGGTGGCGCAACGCTGATTAACGATCCTGATTTAATCAATCGCGCAGAAGTTATCCGTGAAAAAGGTACCAATCGTAGCCAATTTTTCCGTGGTCAGGTAGATAAATATACTTGGCGTGATATTGGTTCTAGCTACTTAATGTCAGATTTACAAGCGGCTTATTTATGGGCTCAACTTGAAGAAGCTGAAAAAATTAATGAACGTCGTTTAGCATTTTGGCAGATTTACTATAATGCATTGACGCCATTAGCGAAAAAAGGCCTATTAGCGCTTCCAATCGTTCCTGAAGGTTTAGAGCACAATGCGCACATGTTCTATATCAAACTGAAAGATATCGAGCAACGTACCGCATTTAATGACTACATGAAAGAACACGGCGTTTTAACCGTGTTCCATTATGTGTCATTACATACCAGCCCAGCAGGTATGAAGTTTGGCCGCTTTGATGGTGAAGATATTTTCACAACGCGAGAAAGTGAGCGTTTAGTCCGTTTACCTATGTTCTACAACATGACAGAAGAAGAACAGCAGACTGTTATTGGCCATATCCGCGACTTCTTTGCTTAATTATGTCGTTAGCCAAAGCATCAATTTGGACAGCTGGATCAACCCTGATAAAAATCGGGGCTGGTCTGCTTGTCGTCAAGTTACTTGCAGTCTCTTTTGGGCCAACAGGGGTCGGGTTAGCAAGTAATTTTCGTCAATTAATCACCGTACTAGGTGTCTTATCTGGTGCGGGTATTTTTAATGGTGTGACGAAATTAATCGCACAATATCAGGATGATGACATTCAACGCAAAAAAGTGTTGGGTACTTCATCATCCATGATTTTGCTGTTTTCCACACTACTAGCTATTTTATTTCTTCTTTTTTCTGCTCCCATTAGTCAAGTGTTATTTGGTGATGATTATCATCAATATCAGGATATTGTAAGAGCCGTTGCTTTTATTCAAATGGGGATAGCATATAGCAACTATTTTCTTGCCATCTTAAAAGGTTACCGTGATGCGGCAGGTAATGCCTTATCAGTGATTGCTGGTAGTATTATTGGTGTTATTGCTTATTATTTGTGCTATTTGTTTGCGGGTTATCACGGTGCATTAATTGGGCTTGCATTAGTACCAGCACTTATTTTATTTCCTGCTACATTTTTAGTAGTAAAGCGTAAGCGCTTCGCTTTAAGCGAGCTTAAACCTCATTGGGATAAGGCGATAGCAAGTCATCTTGGTAAGTTTACCATTATGGCGATACTAACATCGATTACATTACCCGTTGCTTATATCATGATGCGTAACTTACTTGCTGAACACTATAGCTGGGAAGACGTAGGAATTTGGCAGGGGGTGACCAGTATTTCAGATGCTTATTTGCAATTTATTACCGCATCTTTTTCTGTTTATTTATTGCCAACACTCTCTCGATTAACGCAAAAAAGTGATATTACTAAAGAGATCGTTAAATCACTGAAGTTTGTATTACCTGCAGTAGCTACAGCGAGTTTTATGGTGTGGTTATTACGTGATTTTGCGATTTGGTTACTGTTTTCAGATAAATTTGTCGCTATGCGTGATTTATTTGCATGGCAACTCGTTGGCGATGTTTTAAAAGTAGGCGCTTATGTCTTTGGTTATCTGGTCATCGCAAAAGCGGCACTACGTTTTTATATCCTTACAGAAGTAAGCCAGTTTGCCCTATTGACGCTATTTTCGCGTTGGCTTATTCCTGAGCATGGCGCATTAGGTGCCGCTCAAGCCTATATGGCAACGTATATTATTTACTTCCTTCTCTGTAGTTCTGTTTTCGTGATTTATTGCAGGCGCAAATGACAACTTTGATTTACGTACTAGGTTCAGACATTGTGCATCATAACAATACAATGTTACGGTTTTTTAACGACCACCTCGTGACTGAGGCGGGGTTAACGTATAAACCTCGTTTTATCGTTGCCAGTAAAAATACTTCACTGCAAGAAAGCTACCCAGCTTTAGATATTGAGTGTTTAGCTGATAAAAAGCAGGTTGCACAGAGAGTGGTCACATTAGCCAAAGCCGATACCCATCAACGATTCCTTTTTTTAGGTCAGTTTAATGCGCCTATTTGGTTGGCATTATTAACTGGCAAGATCAAACGTCATCAATTTTGGTGGCATATTTGGGGTGCTGATTTATATCAGGATTCTAAACAGCTAAAATTTAAACTCTTCTATCTTCTTCGTAAACTCGCCCAAAAACGTGTGGGCCGAGTATTTGGTACACGAGGTGATCTGAATTACTTCGCACAATTTAACGTTAATATTCCAGCCAGTTTGCTCTATTTCCCAACAAGAATGGATCCTGCGCTTACGGTGACAGAAAAAGCGCCTATTGATGAGAAACAGCTCACCATTATTGTGGGTAATTCAGGGGATAGATCGAATCGCCATATTGAAGCTTTACAGGCAATTGCCGAGCAATATGGAACGCGAGCAAAAGTGATTATTCCAATGGGATATCCTGAAAATAATCACGTTTATATTAATGAAGTAGCCCAAGCAGCTAGCCAATTGCTTCCCTATAATCAGGTTGAAATATTACGTGACAAATTGGCATTTGATGATTATCTCGCGTTATTAAAAACATGCGATTTAGGCTATTTTATTTTCCACCGTCAACAAGGTATTGGCACGCTTTGTCTGCTTATTCAATTTGCGATCCCTTTTGTTATTAGTCGTCAAAATCCATTTTGGCAGGACTTAACTGAGCAAAGTGTTCCTGTTTTTTTCTCTGGGGACAAATTAGATATTGCGCTGATTGAAGAGGCTAAACGTCAATTGCTGATGCTTGATCGCCAAAATATTGCCTTCTTTGCGCCTAATTTCACGGATGGTTGGAAAGAGTTAATTGAGATGAGCACAGGAGAGCCGCAATGACATTGGCGGAACTGGGTGGCTTAACACTTGTTTATTTTATCTCTTTGAGTTTTATTTTATTGCTGACTTATCAAGAGTTTCGTCGAGTTCGCTTTAATTTTAATGTTTTTTTCTCAATGCTCTATCTGCTGACCTTTTATTTTGGTTTCCCACTGACTTGTATGTTGGTATTCCAATTTGATGTCGCAGTTGTACCCGTTGATTCATTATTATACGCGCTATTAGCCTCTACAAGCTTCTATGCCATTTATTATGTAACCTATAAGGTAAGGCTGAGAAAATCGGTTGACGGCCCTTCTAGGTCGCTATTTACGATGAATAGAGTAGAAACCAACCTTACTTGGATTTTATTGGCATTAATAGCGTTTGTAACTGTGGGAATTTTCTTTCTACAAAATGGCTTTTTACTCTTTAAGCTCAAAACGTATAGCCAAATTTTTTCAAGTCAAGTATCAGGTGTTGCGCTTAAGCGCTTTTTCTATTTTTTTATCCCCGCAATGCTGGTGGTTTATTTCTTAAAACCCACTCAACAACGGTGGATTTTCTTCCTCTGTGCAACGGTGGGTTTTGGGATCTTAACCTACATTATCGTGGGCGGAACCCGCGCTAATATCATCATCGCTTTTGCGCTGTTTTTGTTTATCGGTATTGTTCGAGGCTGGATTACCTTATGGATGCTGGTTGCCGCTGGGGTTATGAGTATTATTGGAATGTTCTGGTTGGCGTTAAAACGCTATGGCCTTGATGTGAGTGGTGCAGAGGCATTCTATACTTTCTTATACCTCACTCGTGATACGTTCTCTCCTTGGGAAAATCTAGCTTTATTACTTAATAATTATGACAAGATTGAGTTCCAAGGACTTGCACCGATTATTCGTGATTTTTATGTCTTTATTCCTTCTTGGGTATGGCCAGAACGCCCAGATGTAGTGCTGAATTCAGCAAACTATTTTACATGGGAAGTACTTAATTACCATGCGGGTCTTGCTATTTCACCGACCTTAATTGGCTCTCTGGTTGTTATGGGGGGCATTGCCTTCATCCCATTGGGTGCGATTGTTGTAGGACTGATTATTAAGTGGTTTGATTGGCTATATCAGCAAGGGCTCAATGAAAGCAACCGTTATAAATCGGCTATTCTGCAAGCTTTCTGCTTTGGGGCTATTTTTAATATGATTGTTTTGGCACGAGAAGGTGTTGATTCTTTTGTTTCTCGCGTTGTGTTTTTCTGTTTAATTTTTGGTTTATGTTTGGTGGTTGCCAAACTGCTTTATTGGTTATTTGAAAGCGCGGGGTTAGTGCGTAATTACGTGACTCGTCAAATACAAAGTGAACCTCGTTGTTTAGAGAAAAAGGAAAAGTAATGGGATCCAATTCAATTCCGAAGTATTCAATCCGCGGACATAATATCTGGGGATTTCGCGATATGGCTCATTTTCTGGATTATCTCTATGAAGGAGCACAAATAAAAAGTGGCTCTCTGATTGCCATTAATGCAGAAAAAATTCTCACAGCAGAAACAGACTCAGCACTTAATGAGCTACTCAATGAAGCTGATTATCTTTATGCGGATGGTATTAGTGTAGTGCGAGGTATTCGTCGTAAATATCCTGATGCAAATGTTTCTCGTATCGCAGGTGCGGATTTATGGGAAGCGTTAATGGAAAGAGCAGGCAAAGAGGGAACACCTGTTTTTCTTGTTGGTGGTAAACCTGAAATTCTTTCTCAAACCGAAGATAAGCTTAAAGCGCAATGGAACGTAAATATTGTGGGTAGCCAGAATGGTTACTTCACACCACAAGATAGAGAGGCGTTATTTGAGCGTATAAAGGCCTCAGGTGCGAAGATAGTAACTATTGCGATGGGATCACCTAAGCAAGAGTTATTTATTCGTGCATGTCGTGAAATTTACCCTGATGCTTTATACATGGGTGTTGGCGGAACTTATGACGTGTTTACAGGCCATGTTAAAAGAGCACCAAAAGCATGGCAAAACCTTGGATTAGAGTGGTTATATCGTTTGTTATCACAACCAAGCCGAATTAAGCGTCAATTTAAGCTGTTAAAATTCGTTGGGTACTACTATTTCAATAAATTGTAACAGGGATTGCGTTTTTTTTGTTAGGTATGACTGAGTAAATGATTTATTCACGCTTCTATCTAGCATCTTGATTGTTTAATTATTATACTAACGGGGCGTTTAGTGTGTAAAAACGCTCCATTTATCGACGAAATGCACAAACTATCGTCAAACAAACTTTTTTTTTCAAAAAGCACTAGACAGACAGAGCGTAAATCCGTACTATCCTCTCCCGCAACGGCGTGAAGCGCCCGTAGCTCAGCTGGATAGAGCGCTGCCCTCCGGAGGCAGAGGTCTCAGGTTCGAATCCTGTCGGGCGCGCCATTAAAGCGTGCTAAGAGTTACGGTGAAGAACGTTGTTGTAAGAAGTAATAAGATAGCTGTTATGGTGGCTATAGCTCAGTTGGTAGAGCCCTGGATTGTGATTCCAGTTGTCGTGGGTTCGAGTCCCATTAGCCACCCCATCTTATCTTAGTTATTGTTTATGCGAGGGTGGCGGAATTGGTAGACGCGCTAGCTTCAGGTGTTAGTGTCCTAACGGACGTGGGGGTTCAAGTCCCCCCCTTCGCACCAATAAACAAGATAAGAACAGTGATACAGACGGCGAGTAGCGCAGCCTGGTAGCGCAACTGGTTTGGGACCAGTGGGTCGGAGGTTCGAATCCTCTCTCGCCGACCAATAAGAAAAAGCCTCGATTATATCGAGGCTTTTTCGTATCTACGATTTGCCTTTTTAAAAGCCGTGACACCATTTCTACTTCTACTTCTACTTCTACTTCTACTTCTACTTCTACTTCTACTTCTACTTCTACTTCTACTTCTACTTCTACTTCTACTTCTACTTCTATAATTCGTTACTCTTTTTATCTTTTTTATTTATTGTTATGTGTTCCAGATAAGAAAGCCCAAATGACGTTTTTAACAAAAATGCCACCCTTGTCACTTAAGGATTATTAAGAATTTAATTTATTGCTGAATTTTAATCTTTATAAAAAGATAGGTAAAATACGTAAAATAATTGGTTATAATCATATGAAATATAAGTCTTTTATTTTATCTGTCGGTAAATGCCAACACTTGTCATTTTTAATGTCTCCAATAGGAGACACCTAACCTATTGATTCTATGTGATTAAATAGTTGGTGTGTTTTTCTTGTCGTGAAAAAGAGACGTATATCAGACCCTATATTTTCTTTTCTATTTAGCAATAGCATGATGAAAGCACAGGACATAGCTTTTTTATCATTGAAAATGAGTGAAGCCGGAAAGGAAAACTAAAATTCAATAAGTTACCTTATGCTTTTTTAGAGAGAGAATATTTTTAATAAAAAATGAAAAATTGGCACGCTTAATGCAATATTTATCTTGTAGATGCTCATTCCACTCCTTATGACAGTGTATGGCTTCATAAACCTAGGAATGATGCAGAGCCGATTATTCGGTGCCTACGTCCACGTTAACGATGAACATCATTCATCATCAACAGGACGAAACGTTGAGTGAGGCACCATCCGTCTGTAGACCTGATTGTATATTTATGCGCCTGTATAGTTTTATACAGGCGTTTTTTTATATAGCAATCACACATCCATTTTGTATTCATCGCATTATCACGCTATTATCCAGCGCAAGGGTAGATTGGAGATAGCATCATTATGATAAATAAACAAAAAGCATATCTTGCACAAGAAAAACTCTTTCTTATAGAGAAGTTTGGCCCATTATTATTCTTTTTGATCCCTCTTATCATGCTCATTATTGGTGGCAAATCATGGGCTAAATATATGGCTTTTCTTTGTCAGGGGATCGCTCTGATTTATATTGTTGTGTTTTATCATGCGAGAAAACATTACCTGTCATTTAAGCAAGAAAATGGGAAGGGAATACCCACTCGTTTTTATCGAATTGCTTGGGTGTATGTATTTTTGACTTTATGTGTAGAAGTGGTGTTACTATTTCAACATGGCTTTTAAATCAAATAAAAAACCCTCAAAAAAGAGGGTTTTTTAATCAGTCGATCAAACAATTTATGATCACGTTCTTATCGAATGAGTTTATTTACTTTTTTTCGGCTCTTCAAAAATGACTGAATCTTTTTTCAGTGTCATTAATAAAGCATCTTTACGCACTTTCGCCGACTCTTCAGATTTTTTCTGTTTATCTAATGCATCAGCAAGCCACGCAAAGTCATGGACATCAGGACGTTGCTTTAACGCATTACGGAAGGCCTCTTCAGCTTGAGCCCATTGTCCTTGTTGCATTGCAATCTGACCTAATGTGCTATTGAGTAATGGCGTTGGCCCATGTTGTTTAATTAATGAATTGAGTACTTTCAAAATAACATTGGCATCTGTATTTTTTAAACGAGGTAATAGTAAGATCAATCGTTCATCATACTGACGTTTAACTCCGTCTAAGATGATCGTTTGAGCAGTCTCTGGATCGTTGCACTCAATAAGGTGTTCAGCTAAAACGACACGTAATGCATTATCGTGATGTACTTTACGCGGTTGCGCTTTCCACCAATTCTTCAGCCCATCACAGCCATTTTCGGACATTTTCTGTCCCATAATACCGATATAGGCTTTTTGGCGTAATTGCTCAAGTTCATCATCCGTATGTAATGCAATTTTTTGCATAGAAGGAATGATATCAAGCAATGCTTGCCAAGCCGCTGTTCGTGTATAAGCGACTTCTGCAAGACGTAACACCTCTGGATGGCGTGGTGCTTGATTTAATAATTCATCAACCCCAGTACGTGCTGCATGATTTTCGTTTTGTGCTAATAAAATACGCACTCGTGTGATATCAACAGGAAGCTGATTGGTATCGGCAAGTTCTGCAGCACGTTCAAGATGTTGCTGAACTCGGAATTCATCACCACGTTGTTGTGCGGCTTCAGCGGCTAACAGGTAGTTTACAACGGGCTGTTCTGCATAATCTGCATTACGGCTCATCAGTTTTTCAACTTCTTTAAAATCACCTTCCGCTAATTTCATTAATGCCATGCTGGTTTGTTTACGTGCACGATTACGTTTACGGAAAGAAAACCAACTATATGCTTTTGAGCCTGTACCAATAAAACGGCGATAGCTCCAACCAATGAGTAACAGTGCTAATTGCAGTAAAACAAACATAATGACAAGGCTGGTTACACTGGTTTCAATATCCCAATCATCAGTTTGTATAAGCACATAACCTTGGTGGCCTGCCAAGAGTGGGCCAAAAATGATGCCGGCAATAAGCACCACAAAAAGGAGCAGTATTTTTAACATAAGCTTATTCTCCTTGTTGTGTTACTGGCGTATCAGCCGTTGCGCTATCAGCCGCAGCATCTTGCTCGTTCTCTGATGCATTATGCTCAGCCTCTACGGGTTGGGCATCTTGAGCTTCAACAGCTTGCGCTTCAGCCACTTGTGGCTCTGCATACTCATTTTGTGCCAGTAAATTGCGAATTTGCTTTTCTACACGTTTCTCTAGCAGTGTCGGGCTTTTCAATTCTGATGGCATTGCAAGCGTAATAGGTTGTTTCTCTAATTCAGATACCATATCTAAAAATGAGGTTGTACTTGGATCAGAGGTATCAAAATAAGCTCGTACCCAAGTGGATACCGCTTCCAGAGATTGCTGATAAGTTTCAGTTTGGTGACGAGGCACGGCTTGAGAAGCAATTAATAAACGTGAACGGATATTCTCACGTAAATAGACATCTTGATTAGGTGCTAATAAAGGAACTGCTGCGGTATCACGGCGACGAATGGTAATAAAATCATCCATAAAGCTTTTCCAGCTCTTACTTAGATTTTGTTTCCAATCAGAAAGTGAACCTGAAATGGTTTCGTCGTTTTTATCCATTGGTGAGCCGTTACGCTCCAAGCCCGCTAAACGAAGATTATCAATCTGATTCGCTAACTGGTTTAATTGTAAGATGATCCCATCATTATCTATTTTGGTGAGCGCGGCTAAACTGCTGATATCTTCATTAATAGCACGGCGGATCTCAAGTAAACTTGGATCGTTCATTTCCGCTAAGCTACTGTCGGCACCTTTTAGTAGACTTACAGCGGTTACGACATCTTGATCATTCCATAACTTACGACCAGCCATTTTCACCATAAAATCGGCTTGAGCTAATAACCAGCTTTTGACGTCCGCACTGGAAATAGCGGCAAATCGTGTTTGTAGATCTTGAATTTGACGCTCTGTTGTTTGGCGCTCATTTTGTAATTTATCGATAGTCTGTTTTTGTGAGTTAAACATGCTATCAATATTGTCAAAGCGTTGTTGATAAGTGTTTTGGAGTTGTTGTAATTGGGCAAGCTCAGATTTGAGTGATTGATTTTCTACACTCAGCTTTGATGCTTGTTGATTGGTGTAATAGTAAAGGCTACCACCGATTGCCAAAATAACCAGGATAGCAACAGCACTTCCAATTAGACCTGAGCGCTTGTTATTAACAGGTTTGACTTCCTGATAGCGGACATTCTCATCAGCTTTAGCTGCACCTTTTGGCAAGTCATTATCATTCGTATTTTTCTGTTCCGTCATATCGGCGTCTCATTTAGGTTCTATATTAATGCATGAAATAAAGCATCATTATTGGCACTTTCAGCAACGGTGACTGTTTCCCACCCTAATGTTTTTGCTATTGTTGCTAATCGTTCACTGACCACAAGTAAATGGCAGTTTAACAGCCATGCTTTTTTAGATTCAGCGACCAGATCAAAGAGTTGTTGTAACATTTCACCGCTAGTGACAACAAGCGTATCAACCTGTGCTTTTTCCCATTGAAGCGCAAAGTCTTCAGGAGAATAATTAATAAATAGGCGTTGGTAACATTCACATTCATCTACGATCGCACCTCGTTGACTCAATGTTGTTGCGAGTAAGTCACGACCACCGTTACCTCTAAGCAGTAATATTCGTTTGTTTTTCACCTGATTAAGTGCAGGAAGTTGGAGAAGATCTTCACTGGTTTCTCCTTGCTCAGGGTAGCAAATTGGAAGACTGCTTAAATGTTGGAAATCTTTCGCTGTGCTTTGGCCTATTCCATAATAGGATAGCGTATCTGGCCATGATTGTTGTAATTGATTTAGCTGCCAGTTTGCGTATGACACCGCATTTTTGGAAAGTAAAAATATACAATCACCCGCCCTTAATCCTTTTAGTTTAGCATCTAATAAAGGGAGTTCACGACCCGCGGTGATCTCGATTAAAGGCGCTTGAAAGGCTGTTTTCCCCGCATCAATTAAGCGCTGAGTTAATGCCTCTCCTGCTGGATTGGGGCGAGTGACTAAAATACTCATGCAGGCGTGTTGCCTTGATACACTGCGGTTAAAATAGCTCGAGCACCTTTATCTAAAAGCTCTTCAGCCAATGAGATACCCGCCGTTTCGGCCTCTTCTGGAGTAACTAAACGCTCGCCACGTAAAATTGTTTCGCCATCAGGAGAACCGACTAAAGCACGTAACCAAATTTTATCATCTTGCCAAATGGCATAGCTTCCAATGGGAACTTGGCAACCGCCTTCAAGACGTGTATTCATTGCACGCTCCGCTTTAACGCAAACAGCGGTGCGTGTGTGATTGAGAGCACTTAATAGCTGGCGAGTTTCATTGTCATTTAAGCGGCACTCAATTCCAACAGCTCCTTGTCCAACCGCGGGTAAGGATTGCTCTGCGGATAATGGTGTGCGAATACGTTCGTTAAGATCTAGGCGCTTTAAGCCAGCAACAGCAAGAATAATGGCATCGTAATCGCCATTATCTAATTTTCCTAAGCGAGTACCTACATTGCCCCGCAAATCACGAATAATTAGATCCGGGCGCTGTGCTTTTAATTGGCATTGGCGGCGTAAACTGGATGTACCTACAATGCTGCCTGCTGGCAGTTCTTCTAAAGAATCATAATGATTAGAGACAAAAGCATCACGGGGATCTTCGCGTTCACAAATAGTAACTAATCCTAAACCTTCTGGGAAATCAATTGGAACATCTTTCATAGAGTGAACGGCAATATCTGCCCGTGATTCAAGTAGAGCAAGTTCTAATTCTTTTACGAATAGCCCTTTGCCACCTACTTTAGCTAAAGGTGTATCTAGAATGATGTCACCTTTAGTGACCATCGGTACTAATTCGACGACTAAACCTGGATGAGTAAGTTGTAGTTGTTCTTTCACATAAAGTGCCTGCCACATAGCAAGAGGGCTTTGGCGGGTAGCAATACGGATGGTACTTTTTGACATAATAGTATTATCTCTTCCGAGCGATTAGCGATATTTTTGTTTAGAAATAAGGCATTGTTTTAACACTTTAAGCCCCAATTTTCCAGTTAAGGTGCTTTGTGTCATGATCATAACGAAAGAAATGAGGTCATCATCGAAAAAGAAAAAAAGAAAAAGGAAATAGAAAATAAGTAAATTATTAATGAACACTATTGAGTTTAGTTATTTTTAGAAATTTATTCTTCTTATAGCTATATAAAAAGTGTGGTTATTTACAAAAAAGAAACATCAAGCTAATTTATTTAACATTCAGCAAATGGAAGATGATGTAAATATCATATTTAATCTGAACATATTGATAAAACAACCATTATTTTAAATTCGCTTATCTTCCTTATTATTTTTTAATATATAAAAATACGATAAATTTTAACAAAATTATTATTAAATAAAAGAAGGAGAAATAATTAAAATAAAGGAAAGAATTTAATCTTAAATTAAATAAATAATTAATAAAAATTAAATATTATTTTAAATATTATTATCTAAATATTAAAAATAGAATTCTTATTTTAATTGGAAATATAGAAAATAATCAAAAAATAAGAATAATCCATTACTATCAATAAGTTATTTCTATTTTTTGTTTTTTATCTATTTTTTATGTTTTGTCAAAATTTATTTTTAGTTTCATCCTCAAGTAAACAGGGGTTTTTGTGGGGTAAAGGGAGGATTGAGAGATTTTTTTTATCATTTTTTTTATAAGTGAAATAGCTTATCTTTATGATTATAAAGGTGTTTACTCAATGGCTTTACACGATTAAGCGCTTAAATATCACTTTTAGATCTTGGTGCTATATTTTGAGTTCCTCTTTACACCTTGCGCTCAAGGTGTTAAATTGATCACGTTTCCGAGATTTTGTTAGTAAAGTTTTATCTATTAATATACCTAACTCAACCTTGGTCACTTATAAATTCAGATTCTACTATCTTCTTAGTATTGTTCAGGCGAAACTCTTGTATCTTTATATTGAAACACTGAAGCAACGGCTGGATGCGATTAATCAACTCAGACTGGAACGAGCATTTGCATCGATGTGTGATGTTTTTAAACAGGTCTATGGTTTAATTCCTGTTTTATTACATTACCACCATCCTGAGTTGCCCGGCTACATACAAGGAAATGTTCCTCACGGTACATGTTTCTTTGAACCTGATGACATGCAACGTCAATGGGCGAATAAGCTGGTTAACGCATTATGTGATAATCCGATGGATGGATACGCCAATGGAGAGTTGCCAATTACTGGCATCTATTCAATGGGGAGTACTTCTTCTATTGGTCAAAGTCACTGCTCCGATATTGATATTTGGGTCTGCCATCAATCATGGCTGGATCAAGGTGAACGTGCACTTTTACAACGCAAATGCCAATTGATTGAACAATGGGCTGGCGAACTTGGTATTGATGTTACGTTTTTTTTAATTGATGAAAATAGATTTCGTCATCATGCAAGCGGTAGCTTAGGTGGAGAAGATTGTGGCTCTACCCAACATATTCTTTTACTTGATGAGTTTTATCGTACAGCGGTACGTCTAGCAGGTAAGCGCTTGCTATGGGCGATGGTGCCTATTGAAGAAGAGAATCATTATGACGAATATGTTAACTCCCTTTATGCCCAAGGTGTATTAACGCCAAATGAATGGCTAGATCTAGGGGGTTTAGGTGAACTTTCTGCTGAAGAGTATTTTGGCGCAAGTTTATGGCAACTCTATAAAAGTGTCGATTCACCTTATAAAGCGGTACTAAAAAGTATTTTATTAGAAGCCTATTCAGCGGACTATCCTAATGGGAAATTGCTGGCATTAGAAATGAAACAACATCTACATCGTGGCGAAATCGTCAACTACGGTTTAGATGCTTATTGTATGATGCTTGAGCGTGTCACTCGCTATTTGGTTTCTATCAATGATTTAACTCGCCTTGATCTTATCCGTCGCTGCTTCTACCTGAAAGTGTGTGAAAAATTATCTAACGAAAAAACACAAAATGAGTCAGAAGGTTGGAGACGACAAGTCTTATCGCAATTGGTCACTCAATGGCAATGGGATAATGAACGCTTAACCATACTTGATACGCGTGATAGTTGGAAAATCGAGCGAGTGCGCGATGCACACAATGAATTATTAGATACGATGATGCAAAGCTATCGAAATCTTATTCGTTTTGCGCGTCGTAATAATTTAAGTGTTAGTGCAAGCCCGCAAGATATTGGTGTCTTAACTCGCAAACTTTACGCTGCATTTGAGGCATTACCCGGTAAAGTTACACTGGTTAATCCACAGATATCACCTGATTTGTCAGAGTCACATTTAACCTTTATTTATGTACCACAAGGCCGAGCAAATCGTAGCGGATGGTATTTATATAATCGTGCCCCTGATTTTGAAAATATCGTTGGACATCAACCATTAGAATATAACCGCTATTTAAATAAATTAGTGGCATGGTCTTACTTTAATGGGTTGTTAACTAAAGAGTCTCGAGTTTATATTCATCAAGGGGAATCCTCTTGTGATGAAATAAAACTGCATGAATTAGTTAGGGATATGTCGAGCCATTTCCCAATTCGTTTACCTGCACCAACACCGAAAGCACTGTATAGCCCTTGTGAAATTCGACACCTCGCGATTATTGTTAATTTGGAAACTGACCCAACAGAGAGTTTTTCTGATCAAGTGGTTCACTTTGATTTTAGAAAACTCGATGTCTTTAGTTTCGGTGAAAAAGAGCAGTGTCTTATTGGTAGTATTGATTTGTTGTATCGTAACTCTTGGAATGAGGTCAGAACCCTTCATTTCAGTGGTACACAATCTATGTTGGAATCGCTAAAAACGATTTTAGGTAAAATGCACCAAGATGCGGCTCCACCTGCTTCTGTTGAAGTATTTTGTTATAGCCAACATTTGCGGGGTTTAATTCGTACTCGTGTTCAGCAGTTAGTCTCGGAATGTATTGAATTGCGGTTATCAACAAATCGTTTGGAGCCAGGACGTTTTAAAGCTTTACGTATTGCTGGGCAAACGTGGGGATTGTTCTTTGAACGCCTCAATGTGTCGGTACAAAAATTAGAAAATGCGATCGAGTTTTATGGTGCAATTTCATATAACAAACTTCATGGATTGCCGGTTAAATTAGATAAAGATGCTCGCTATTTACCTGCGGTGATTGATGGTTTTGCTTGCGAAGGGATTATTCAATTTTTCTTTGAAACCACAGAAGATAATAATGTCTTTAATATCTATATCTTAGATGAAGCAAATCGCGTTGAAATTTATTCCCATTGTGAGGGAAGTAAAGAAGAGTTAGTAAAAGATGTTAGCCGTTTCTACTCTTCATCTCATGACCGATTCACATATGGCTCAAGCTTTATTAATTTTAACTTGCCACAGTTTTATCAAATTGTGAAAGTGGAAGGATTAACACAAGTGTTACCTTTTGCTGGTGGATCTTTTGGTAAATTATCCGATCTGGGAAGCAAAGAAGCCCAACCTGAGATGAATGTTGTTCCCCACGGATTTACAGATTATAAAGCGGTGCAACATTCTTAATTGAGTACAAGCCAGTTAATACAAATGGGAGCCTTGATAGCTCCCATTATTGTAGTTAACTGTTGTGGCTAACTGCGTTTTTTAGAAAGAAAACGCTTCCCCACTTTGTTCTGTTATCGCTTGTGCTAGCATGGTTAAAAATTCACCGCCACTTCTATCACAAATCCATTGTTCATCTTTCCAATCAAAGTGATAGCCACCAGAGCGTGTCGCCAACCAAACTTGATGAAACGCTTCCTGACGATTAATAATAATTTTGCTATTATTTTCAAAGGTTAATGTCATTACACCGCCATTGATTTCACAATCAATATCTGCGTCACCTTCATAATTATCAATAGTTTGTTCTATTTCTGACAAGAGTTCGTCAGCTAATTGGTGAAATTCACTGTCGTTCATCTTCATTTCCTATTTGCTTTTCGAGATCTAACTGCGATTATAGAGGATATTAACCAAATAAATGACAGGCAGATTTCGAATGAAAACGTATTTACGTTGCACTCTTGCTATAATAACACTGATTTCTCTTTCTGGTTGTGGCTTGAAAGGCCCTCTTTATTTCCCTCCTGAAGATACTCAGGCAAAAATGACACAGTCATCCCAGCCAACCCAGCAAGTTGAGAGCGCCTCAACTCAGACCAATTAGTCAATCTTAGAAACGGTAACTTCGTTTCAGGCAGGGGCAAGATGCAATTTTCAAAAATGCATGGTCTTGGCAATGACTTTATGGTGGTCGATGCTGTGACTCAAAATGTTTATTTTTCACCAGAATTAATATGTCGATTAGCGAATCGCCATACTGGTGTTGGGTTTGATCAATTGTTGGTGGTTGAAGCACCTTATGATCCCGAACTCGATTTCCATTATCGTATTTTTAATGCAGATGGAAGCGAGGTTGCACAGTGTGGTAATGGTGCTCGTTGCTTTGCTCGATTTGTGAGATTAAAAGGTCTTACAAACAAAAGAGAGATAAAAGTCAGTACACAGTCTGGCAGAATGACTTTGAATGTTATGGACAATGACGATGTGTGCGTCAATATGGGCGAACCTGAGTTCGAACCTCAAAAAGTCCCTTTCCGTGCACAAAAGGCAGAAAAGACCTATATTATCAGGGCAATGGAACGCACTGTATTGTGCGGTGTGGTTTCAATGGGAAATCCTCATTGTGTTATTCAGGTTGAAGACATTAAAACAGCAGAAGTTGAGTTGTTAGGGCCTGTGTTAGAGCAACACGAACGTTTCCCTGAACGTGCTAATATTGGTTTTATGCAAATCGTAGACAGAAGTAACCTTCATTTACGGGTGTTTGAACGTGGTGCTGGCGAAACGAAAGCCTGTGGTAGTGGGGCTTGTGCAGCAGTCGCAATTGGTATTTCACAAGGGTTATTAGATAAACGAGTGAAAGTGACTTTACCGGGTGGATCGTTGCTTATTGAATGGAAAGGAGAGGGGCACTCTCTTTATATGACTGGGCCTGCGACGCATATTTATGATGGGATCATTCAGCTATAATATTATTTTTTGAGAGGCTATCTGTATGACGGATAAAAATGAGCAGTTTTGTTGTCCTGAAACAAACGAACTTAATGATCAACAAGTGATCCGTTACCTCAGGGAGCATCCTGGCTTTTTTATCCGTAATGCAAGTTATATTGAGCAAATGCAAGTTCCTCATCCCGTCAGAGGAACCGTTTCTTTAGTCGAATGGATAATGTCGCGCCAGCGTAACCGTATCCATTATCTTGAAGAAGATATGCGTTTGTTGATAGAGCAAGCCTCTGAAAATGAAGCACTGTTTAGCCAACTCTTATTATTAATTTCTGAACTATCTAACAGTGCTTCTCTTCACGAAATGCTAGAACGTTTAAACCTTTGGGCTAAGGGATTAGGGCTTTATTCAGTTCAATTACGCCTATTTACCGATCGCTGGCAATTACAGCCACCTTTAGATGCACAAGATCTACCATTATCTCGCCAAGCATTTGAACATTTTCGCATTCAGCGTATGGGCGATGATAATCACTATTTAGGTACATTAAACGGGCAAGAGATCATGTTATTGATGCCTAATGTACGACGCTCAGGTTCTGTTGCGCTCTCATTGCTAGGGCATTATGGTGATTTGGGGGTGATTATTTTTAATAGCCGAGATAATCAACACTTTCAGGAAGGGATGGGAACAGTGATGCTTGATAAGCTCGCCCATATTTTACCGGAATTGTTACTTCGTTGGGTTGCAAGGCAATGAACCAGCCAATAGACATTCCAGAAACACTCTCTGTCTCTATCGAACAATTCCTGCGTTATATTCAAGTTGAACGCCGATTAAGTCCTGTCACCGTAGAAAATTATCATCGTCAACTAACTGCATTAGCGCAAATGATGATGGCGATGAAAATCACACAATGGATATCACTTGAAAGCCAACATGTACGAATGTTACTAGCGAAAAGTCATCGTAGTGGGTTACAACCGACTAGCCTTGCTTTGCGCTTTTCGGCGTTACGTAGCTTTCTTGATTGGCAAGTGGCACAGGGAATGTTAGAGGTTAATCCAGCAAAAGGTATTCGCACACCTAAATCTGGTCGTCATCTTCCTAAAAATATGGATGTCGATGAAGTTAGCCAATTGATGAATATCGACTTAAAAGATCCCCTTTCTGTTAGAGATAGAACCATGCTGGAAGTGATGTATGGTGCAGGATTGCGTCTATCAGAATTGACTAACTTAAACATGAGCGATATCGACATGAATGAAGGTGAAGTTCGTGTTTTAGGTAAAGGAAGTAAAGAACGAAAAGTACCGTTAGGAAGAAAAGCGATAGAGTGGTTACAGAATTGGTTTCCGATGCGAGAGCTCTATACTCCTGAGGATAAAGCTGTCTTTATCTCAACCCAAAGCGGTAAGCGTTTATCTGTGCGCAGTGTACAAAAACGGTTTGAACTTTGGGGTATTAAACAAGGACTAAGTAGTCATGTAAATCCTCATAAATTACGTCACTCGTTTGCTACGCATTTATTGGAATCGAGTGGTGATTTACGTGCTGTACAAGAGTTATTAGGGCACGCTAATTTATCGACCACGCAAGTCTATACCCACTTAGATTTTCAGCATTTAGCTAAAGTCTATGATGCTGCTCACCCGAGAGCTAAGAGAGAAAAATCATAATGCGCTTTTACAGAACTCTGACGCCAATTGCTGCGATGACTTTTGATTTAGACGACACACTGTATGACAATGTGCCAGTAATGGACAGAACTGAAAAAGAGACGATGGATTTTATTCGTCAATATGATCTGCGTTTTAATCATTTCACAGAAAAAGATGTGAATGCCTATAAAAAGCCACTTATAGAAAACAATCCTGATATTTTTCATGATATTACGCAGTGGCGTTGGCTTGCAGCGAGAAATATGCTGTTAGATTACAACTACAGTGAAGCCAAAGCACAACAAGGTGCTGATGAAATTATGGCGCACTTTGCTTATTGGCGTAGTCGTATTAATGTACCTAAAAATACCCACCAAGTTCTTACAGAGTTGGCGCAGAGAATCCCATTAATTGCGATTACAAATGGTAATGCAAACCCATTAAGTTGTGGTCTAGGGCAGTATTTTTTACATATTTTAAAAGCCGGCCCTGATGGTCGCTCTAAGCCTTATCCTGATATGTTTGATAAAGCCGCTTCACTGTTAAATATTCCACATGAGAAAATCCTACATGTGGGTGATCACCTTATAACAGATGTCGAGGGCGCCGTTAATAGTGGATTACAAGCGTGCTGGATTAACCTTGATAACCGTAGTTTGTTTGAAGAAGGTGAGACCAGAGTAATGCCACATATTGAAATTACAGATTTAAGCAAACTGATAGAACTCGTTTAATGTGATATTCGGTAAGAATGGTACAGATACATGCGGCTAAAAAAGGCTTTATTTTGCATAGCGCGTGAATTCCTGTTAGTTTGTTGCTTACTCTCTATTTCTGTATATATCCACAGTATTTTCTTCACTAAATGATTGGTAATTATGGACGTCTCATATCTGCTAGAAGGCCTTAATGATAAACAGCGCGAAGCAGTAGCCGCATCTCGTATTAATATGTTGGTGTTAGCTGGTGCAGGTAGTGGTAAAACACGGGTATTGGTACATCGTATCGCTTGGTTATTATCTGTTGAACAAGCTTCTCCTTTTTCGATTATGGCTGTGACGTTTACCAATAAAGCCGCCGCAGAGATGCGCCATCGTATTGAAGACTTAATTGGTACAAGTCAAGGCGGTATGTGGATTGGCACTTTCCATAGCCTTGCTCATCGCTTATTACGCGCACACTATCTTGATGCAAATTTGCCACAAGACTTCCAAATTATTGACAGTGATGATCAATATCGCCTTATTCGCCGTATTGTTAAATCAATGAATCTTGATGATAAACAATGGCCTGCACGTCAAGGTATGTGGTATATCAACGGTAAAAAAGATGAAGGTTTGCGACCACAACATATTCAAACTTATGGTAATCCTGTTGAAACAACGTGGTTGAAAGTATATCAGGCATATCAAGAAGCTTGTGATCGCGCAGGGCTGGTGGACTTTGCTGAGCTTTTATTACGCGCTCATGAACTTTGGCTTAATAAACCTCAAATTTTAGAGCATTACCAAAATCGCTTTACCAATATCTTGGTTGATGAATTCCAAGATACTAACCGTATTCAATATGCATGGATAAGAATGCTTGCAGGTCAAACGGGTAAAGTGATGATTGTTGGCGATGACGATCAATCTATTTATGGCTGGCGTGGTGCGCAAGTTGAAAATATTCAAAACTTCTTAAATGAGTTTCCTGGCGCAGAGACTATCCGGTTAGAGCAAAATTATCGTTCTACAAGCAACATTTTAAAAGCCGCGAATGCGCTAATTGCCAATAACAGTGACAGATTAGGTAAAAACTTGTGGACTGAAGGTGCAGAAGGCGAGCCTATTTCGCTGTATTGCGCTTTTAATGATTTAGATGAAGCGCGTTATGTTGTCGGCCGAATTAAGCGCTGGCAAGAAGAAGGCGGTGCGTTAACAGACTGTGCCATTCTTTATCGTAGCAATGCTCAATCTCGTATAATGGAAGAGGCGTTATTACAAGCCGCTATGCCATATCGTATCTATGGTGGTCAGCGTTTCTTCGAGCGTCAAGAAATTAAAGATGCACTCTCTTATATGCGATTAACAGCTAATCGCCATGATGATGCTTCTTTTGAACGTGTTGTGAATACACCAACACGGGGTATTGGTGATAGAACATTAGATATTGTTCGCCAAGTTGCGAGAGATAACCAAATTACCTTATGGGAAAGCGCATTACAGGTTATCGAACATAAAATGTTGGCAGGACGTGCAACCGCTGCAATTCAACGATTCTTAGAACTGATTGAAACACTCGCCTCTGAAACAGCAGATATGCCATTACATGTGCAAACAGACCGAATTATTCGTGATTCAGGTTTAAAAGCGATGTATGAGCAAGAAAAAGGTGAAAAAGCACAAGCTCGTATTGAAAACTTAGAAGAGTTAGTCACCGCGACACGCCAATTTAGCTATCAAGATGAAGACGAAGATTTAATGCCCCTGCAAGCGTTTCTTTCGCATGCCGCATTAGAATCGGGCGAAAGCCAAGCGGATGCATATCAAGATGCCGTGCAGTTAATGACACTTCACTCTGCTAAAGGACTCGAATTTTCACAAGTCTTTATTGTGGGTGTCGAAGAAGGGATGTTCCCAAGTCAAATGTCGCTAGATGAGGGGGGGCGTTTGGAAGAAGAGCGTCGCTTGGCTTATGTCGGTGTCACGCGAGCAATGAAAAAGTTAACACTCACTTACGCTGAAAATCGCCGTCTATATGGAAAAGAAGTCAGTCATCGGCCTTCTCGTTTTATTGGTGAGTTACCTAAAGAGTGTGTCGAAGAAGTCCGTTTACGTGCGACAGTTTCACGTCCTGTTAATCATAGCCGTTTAGGCACTCCAATTATCAGCAATGACAGTGGCTATTCACTTGGACAACGTGTGAAGCACCCTAAATTTGGTGATGGCACCATTATCAATATTGAAGGTAGCGGTGAACATTGCCGATTACAAATCGCTTTTAATGGTGAAGGGATTAAATGGCTGGTGGCCGCATTTGCTCGATTGGAATAAGCTTCGATTTGAAGTGAGTTAGCATTATCCCAATATAAAAAAACACCCTTACTTATTTGGTAGATAAGTTGGGGTGTTTTTTTAAGGGAAGTTCGAGTTGGTTACTTAATAATCTCATTATCTATTCTTGCTTAATGGGATTAATTGATGAAGCTCTCTAGTGTCTTCTTTCATACCTACTCTTTTGTCGCACCTTGCTCGCGAACTTTACCTGTCTCTTTTTCTAGTAATGAATTGTTGATCGAAAATACTGAGGAAGTCCTTTGTGATACTTATCATCCCAGTAAACCCATCAATGAATTTGAAGAAGATTTGTACTGTAAGTTATTGAGACATCAGCGTGATTTTGTTCCTCGTGTCAATCTCTATTTCAGTGTCGTTATTAATCATATTCAATTGATTAATAACGTAATATCAACGTTATTTAGACGTTCATATCGCTATGTAGAGGAGATGTCAAAGAGTGCGCATTCATTACAGAAGAATAAGAAGAAAAAACTCTCTTCCGCTTTTACACAAATCAGTAATTTAGCGGAAGAGCGAGTTTTAGAAGGCTAACTACGTCTTAAATGGCGTTGTGTATAGAGTGCATCAAGTGTAAAGAGGATCAGCGCAACCCAAATAAAGCCAAAGGTGACTAATCGTTCTGCATCAATTTGTTCGCCATATACCATTGTCGCGAGAATAAACATCAAGGTTGGGCCAATGTATTGGAAAAAGCCCAAGGTTGATAAACGCAGATGGTGCGCTGCTTCTGTAAAGAGCAATAACGGTACAGTAGTAATAATACCGGCGGCAATTAACAAGGTATTTAATGACCAGCTATTTTCAAGCATATTGCTAGTCGGTGAATGTGTGAAAAATAAGATATAAACTAATGCGACAGGGAATAGCCATAATGTTTCTACCAGCATGCCTGTTTGTGCATCAACACCCAATTTTTTACGCAGTAAGCCATAAAGACCAAAAGTCACGGCGAGGCTTAATCCAATCACAGGTACTGAACCAAAGTGCCAGAGTTGAATAAATACACCAGTAAATGCTAAACCTACTGCTACCCATTGCATACGACGGAAACGCTCGCTTAAGAAAAGCATGCCAAACAGTACGTTAACCAGTGGGTTAATAAAGTAACCAAGACTGGCTTCTAGCATATAGCCGTGGTTAACCGCCCATATATAGGTAAGCCAGTTAGTTGCGATAATGACGGCAGTCAGTGCTAAAAGAAGAATCTTTTTAGGTTGGCGTATTAATTGGCGTAAATAAGGCCAATGACGGCTAATCGTCATTAAAATCAACATAAAAAAGAACGACCATAAAATACGGTGTGTTAAGATCTCTTCTGCAGGCACTTCTTGAATGCTTTTAAAATAGACAGGGGCAATACCCCAGATCAAATAGGCGCCTAAGGCACATAAAACGCCTTTCATCGTGTTTTTCTGGCTCATGCTATCTCTGGAATTGATGGAAAGGAAATGTGTGACGGGGTTATCATACCCAATGACATTATCTACTGTGTCATTAGGCATGTATTTTTACAAGTAATTAATACTAATCCAAGCATCATCGTGCGCAATGATTTTTAACAAAGGCTTAACCAACAATATAGGTTGCTGTTCCACTGGCAATATGAACTTGTTTTTCATTATGTAATTCAACACGAGCAACAGACACTTTATTGCCACTGCGTAAAATATGACTACTTGCTGTAAAACATTCTCCACGTCCTGGTCTTAAATAATCAACACGTAAGTCGATTGTGCCCATATTAGCGAGTTTTTGTTCGAGTTGCTCTTGGGATATTGGTGCCAAACGTGTTAATGCGTTACCGACACAAACTAGTCCTGCACTGACATCAAGTACAGAAGCAATGAGCCCACCATGTAAGATACGTTGAGCAATATTGCCAACAAGTTTATCTTGATACCGAAATTGAATTTCAGCGTAGTCTTGTTCAAAGCGAACTAGTTCTAAGCCGATTAATTGATTAAAGGGCATCTTATAAACAAAAACATGACCAATTAGTGTTTGAGCCTCTTCTAATGTTAACTGTTTTTCCATTTTTAGAACCCCTGATATCACGTCATTAAGTTAATGTTATGTTAATGATACATGACGAAATCGTAATTGCACATTCGTGCTATAAATATAATGGTGTAAAAATATACGAGATTTAATGGCGATTACGTGTAAAATATGGGCACTAAAGTGTAATAAAGCACATATATAAGAACTAATTCTAAAGTAAGCACTAACTTCTATATTATTCAATAATGAAACAGGATAATTAACTATGCGTTACATCCGTTCTTTACTTGCGGTGACTTTATTCTATCCAGCATGGGGATTTGCATCCGAAATACAAGCATCATCATCTCCTGCACCGCTTGTTCAGGGCAGTATCATTTCTGGTTTATTACAAGAATACGATTCACCTTTTGTTCTTTATCCTTATGAATCCAATTATATTATTTACACTGATACCTCTGATATGAATAAAGAGGCTATTCAAAGTTATGATTGGAGCAATAAGGCTAAAAAAGATGAGGTGAAATTTCAGCTTAGTTTGGCCTTCCCTTTATGGCGAGGTATTGCGGGTGAAAACTCTGTTTTAGCGGCATCTTATACTCAACGTTCTTGGTGGCAACTCAGTAATAAAAAAGAATCAGCCCCTTTTCGTGAGACAAACTATGAACCGCAACTTTTTCTAGGTTGGGCAACAGACTATAAATTTGCAGGTTGGACACTTCGTGAAATAGAAACAGGTTTTAACCACGAATCGAATGGACGTTCTGATCCTACATCTCGTAGTTGGAACCGTGCTTATGCACGTTTTATGGTACAAAAAGGTAATTTACAACTTGATCTAAAGCCTTGGTATCGCTTTAGTGAAAGTGCTCAACGTGATGATAATCCAGAGATTAATCGTTATATGGGTTATTACCGATTAAAAGCAGGCTATCGATTAGGCGAAAGTGTGATCACTGCGACTGGACGTTATAACTGGAACAGTGGTTATGGGGCGGCTGAATTGGGTTGGAGCTACCCAATTACTAAGCATGTACGCTTTTATACCCAAGTATTTAGTGGTTATGGCGAATCAATGATTGATTATAACTTTCGTCAAACACGAATCGGTGTTGGCGTGATGCTTAATGATATGCTGTAATTTTCCCCGTTCTGGGTTAGCATAGCGCTATAAATGATGATGGCACCTTCACATTGGTGCCTTTTCTTTTACTCCTCATCATAGTTTTTATCAGCAGCTTTTCAGAGGAACGGTGTGTCCACAGCAGAAGTTCTTAATTCAATGCCATCAGCACAGGCTATTTTGCGAGAAACCTTTGGTTATCAGCAATTTCGTCCTGGTCAGCAAGAAATCATCCATACCATTACAACTGGGAGAGATTGCCTAGTTGTGATGCCGACAGGGGGTGGTAAATCCCTTTGTTATCAAATTCCCGCATTATTACTCGATGGGTTGACTGTGGTTGTTTCGCCACTTATCTCACTGATGAAAGATCAGGTTGATCAACTTTGCCTTCATGGTATTGAAGCTACTTATTTAAATTCAACCCAAACGCGTGAAGAGCAGTTTGATGTTCAAATACGTTGTCAAAAGGGTGAAATAAAACTGCTGTATATTGCCCCTGAGCGTTTGATGATGGAGAGTTTTCTTCATCAATTAGTGCAATGGAAACCCGTATTACTCGCTGTTGATGAAGCACACTGTATTTCACAATGGGGACATGATTTTCGTCCTGAATATCGCGGCATAGGGTTATTAAGGCAATATCTTCCTGATGTTCCCATTATTGCGTTGACGGCAACGGCAGATAATACAACACGTTACGATATTATTAATCAGCTAGTGTTGCGTGATCCGTTAATCCATATCAGTAGTTTCGATAGGCCGAATATCCGCTACACTTTAGTAGAGAAATACAAACCACTTGATCAGCTTTGGTTATTTATTCGTGGCCAGAAAGGAAAGTCAGGCATTATTTACTGTAATAGTCGCAATAAAGTTGAAGAAACAGCAGAACGCCTGAGTAAACGAGGATTAAGCATCGCGGGTTATCATGCCGGAATGGAAATTGCACAACGTGCGAAAGTACAAGAAGCTTTTCAGCGTGATGACTTACAAATTGTGGTAGCTACTGTCGCGTTTGGTATGGGGATAAACAAGCCCAATGTCCGATTTGTAGTTCACTTTGATATTCCGCGAAATATTGAATCTTATTATCAAGAAACAGGGCGTGCAGGGCGAGATGGGTTACCTGCAGAAGCCGTATTATTTTACGATCCTGCCGATATGGTGTGGTTGCGTCGTTGTTTAGATGAAAAGCCAGAAAGTGATCAAAAAGCCATTGAAATGCATAAGCTTAATGCAATGGGAGCATTTGCTGAAGCTCAAACATGCCGACGCTTAGTGTTACTAAATTACTTCGATGAACATCGACAAAATGCTTGTGGTAACTGTGATATTTGCCTTGACCCTCCTAAGCAATATGATGGTTTAGTGGATGCGCAAAAGGCATTGTCTTGTATTTATCGTACTGGTCAGCACTTTGGTATTGGTTATATTGTTGAAATTTTAAGAGGCGCGAATAATCAGCGTATTCGAGATTCAGGACACGATACATTACCTGTTTATGGTATTGGTAAAGCGCAAAGTCATGAGCATTGGGTGAGTGTTATTCGTCAGCTTATTCACCTAGGTATGGTGACACAAAATATTGTTCATCGCTCAGCATTACAACTGACAGAGATGGCAAGGCCAATCTTACGTGGTGAAGTACCATTACAATTAGCTGTACCAAGATTATTAAGCCCAACAAAAAGCCGTAATCAACAAACAAAAAATGCCCATAGACAGTACGATAGAAAATTATTTGCGAAACTACGTAAATTACGTAAATCTATTGCTGATGAAGAAAACATTCCGCCATTTGTCGTCTTTAATGATGTCACATTGATTGAAATGGCAGAGCAGTGCCCCGTTTATCCAGATGAACTGTTATTAATAAACGGTGTTGGACAACGAAAATTAGAACGATTTGGACCCGCTTTTATGACACTCATTCGTGACCATATTGAAGGCTTTGAATAACGCCAATAAGGAGAGCCAATGACAACCACTCTGTTAAAATATTCGTGGTTATCGCGTGAAAAGCAGTTTTCTGCATTTACGAACGGCGTCTTATTGGATTTTTGGGGGCAACGCGAAGAAGGTGAATTTGTTGGTGTTGATGGTGCAAAAATTCGCTATGTTCATTGGCGCTCACCATCGCATAATAAAGCACTGGTTATTGCTTCAGGCCGTAGCGAAAGCTATGTAAAGTACCCTGAAGTTGCATTCGATTTCTTTCACTCAGGCTATGATATTTTTCTTCTTGACCATCGAGGACAAGGGCTTTCTGACAGACTATTAGAAGATACGCAAAAAGGGCATGTAGAGAAATTCAGTGATTATATCGATGATTTCTCGACATTCGTTGATACGATAGTGTTGCCTTTTCAATACCCACATTATTTTGCGTTAGCTCATTCAATGGGCGGTGCTATCTTAGCGGGATATCTTCTAAAGCAAACTCATGTTTTTAAAGCAGCAGCATTAAGTGCGCCGATGTTTGGTATTAAATTACCCATACCTCGCTGGGTAGCTAATTTTTTAGTTAACCGAGCAGAACAAAGTCAATCTGAAAGAAATAACTACGCGGTATCAACAGGTAAATGGTTTCCACTGCCATTTATCCTTAATGTATTAACACATAGCCATGAGCGATATCGTCGGTATTTACGTTATTATGCTGATTTTCCAGAACTACGATTAGGCGGGCCTACTTATCATTGGATGGGAGAAAGTCTAAAAATGGGAGATTGGTTAATTGAACATGCGGGAGAGATTAATACCCCTCTATTAGTGCTCGAAGCAGAGCTTGATAAAGTGGTAGATAATCAAGAGCTAAGGGCTTTCTGTGAACGTTATAGTCAGTCCAGAACAAGAGAAGAAAAGCAAAAACTGCCACTGGTGATTGAGGGTGCGCATCATGAAATCTTGTTCGAAATAGATAAGCTACGCTCACAAGCATTAAATGAAATCTGTGAGTTTTATGATAAGCATTTATTTTAATCAGGAATGTGTATGTATTCGATAGTCGCTTCAGATCTTGATGGCACACTGTTATCACCTAATCATGTATTAACTCCCTATACGCAAGAAACCCTGCACCTACTTATTAATAAAGGTGTGCATTTTGTATTTGCAACAGGTCGTCATCATGTTGATGTCGCACAGATCCGCGATGGATTAGGCATTAACGCTTATATGATAACCTCTAATGGTGCGCGAGTGCATAACACGCATGGTGACCTTATTTTTAGCCAAGATCTTGAACCTGAAATTGCTTATGACTTGGCTCTTATGGTTTTTGATCACCCTGAAATTGAAACTAATATTTATGCTGGTGATTATTGGTATGTTAATAAAGAGATGCCAGGGGCTTGTGAGTTTTTTCGAGAGTCAGACTTTGGCTATGAGCTATATTGCAAAACAGGATTTCCAACTACTAATGTGTGTAAGGTCTTCTTCACCTCTGATGATCATGAACTATTACTGAAGCTAGAGAATGAAATTAATCAGCGCTGGGGTGATAAGGTCAATGTAAGTTTCTCACTGCGTAATTGCTTAGAGGTGATGGCAGGGGGTGTATCTAAAGGTGAGGCCCTAGAGAAAGTGGCTGAACTGATGCAACACTCTGCAAAAGATGCTATCGCATTTGGCGATGGTATGAATGATAAAGAGATGCTACAAATGGCGGGTAAAGGTTGCATTATGGAAAATGCCCATCAAGCATTAAAAGATCTTCTCCCCAATATGGAAGTGATTGGAGCTAATGCCGATGAAGCTGTGCCCCATTATTTACGTAAATTATATCAAGTGTGATCCTATCTAAAGAAAAAAGGCGAACAAAATGTTGTTCGCCTTTTTTTATCTTTTTAAATCAGCCTAAATTTCGTTAGTGATATTGCATTGTAAATTGCAATGTACCGTTTGCTTTTCCCGCACTTGTCGTATCGGATGTTTGAATATAACCCGCTTCCAAAGGAATAGAATAACTTCCGGAACTGCTGTTTTTTTCACTTACTGTAATTAATTGTCCCAGCTTTATTGGCTGGTTTTGATACTTAATCTGTATACCATAACCTTTGGCTGTATTACTGTCTGTTGGGTTACTTAAGCCAATGGTGCCTGCGGTTTGTTGGCTATCGGCAACACCATCGAAGCGAATTTTTATCGGTGAAACAGGATCACAACTCAAATCAATATTGAAATCTTTAATACTCTCAGGACTTACAGATCCAACACCATTAAAACTGGATTTAGGGACAGCTTCAAGCGGTACATTAATATTGTTATTTATGACATCACAACCACTAGAAATAATGGTCAATGGTGAAAGATTAATTCGTGGTTCTGTTTTTCCTGTATAGTCACTGGTGATAAAACCATTGTTATAGACGATTAACATCGCAGCCCATATACCTGGAATGGTTTGTGATTTCACATTATCACGTAGCTTATACAGCTTCATTTCTAATGTAACGGAGTAATTACCACTGGTGGCGTTGGATGAACAAATAAGCCTGTTGCTATAGTTACCATCAATATTTTGCTGACCATCGACATAAGCAGACCCACTACAACTTCCGCTAATCGTGCCATGTAACGTATAGCCAATACCACTGTTGTTAAGTTCTTTGACATAAGCCCCATTCACTCTAGGACTGGAAGCATTAAACGAACCAGGTAAATAAATCCCTGGTCTAACTTCGCCTCCAGAAAGGTTCCACCATGTCCATGCATTCATTGTTCCTAACGGGATTGTGGCGACTTCTGTTAAAATTGGTGCTGAACGCGATACGTAAATAGGTGCTGAATAAGTTACTGTCTTAGTAGTGAGCTCTGCCCTAAATTCAGCCATAGTGGTTGATGTATACAAAAAAGCAGACAGACAACCTAGTGTTATATATTTATTCATTGTTATCACCTATCTGCAATCAAGTTGTAAAAACTGGATCTTTTCTAACGAGAGATCCGCATTTAAAAATGTTTTGCATTGTTCAACGGCGCTGTTACCCCATTTAGCACGTAACTGGCTCTGCTCAGGTACACCATTTAAGAAAACTTCACCATCATTGGCAACAATCCCACTTGAAAGCACTTGTCCATGTTGATAAATCTCAACTTGAGTACCAAATGGCAATGGTGTTCCATTGTAGTGTAAGTTTGCAAGCACACGAGCCCCTTTTCTTGCTTTGAAATCAGCTAAAACAATTGCTCCTTTGGTCGGTATAACCGTCGTTGATGTTAATTCAACATCGTTATTACCCGTTAAAGAGGCAGGATCGACGGTGACTTTATTGCGTTCATAACGTGAAACATTAGGAATAACTGCATAGCCTTGGTTATTGGTATAAAGGCTCTGCGCACTACTGACTTTTAAGTTACCAACATCTTCCGCTTTAATTAAAATTGCAGAATCATAGATTGTACGAGATGGTGTTATACCACCTTGATGAATTAAGAGCGCACCATTTACTCCCCAATTCATTGATTGATAACGTTTATCATAACTGTAACCTGCATTTACTTCGCCACCGGATGCACTGTAATTACCATTGACTGACCCACTATATTCTTGGCGAGTATGATTATAATTTTGTGATACATCATATTGCAGATTGTTGTCTTCTAGCTGTGTTCCACTGACACTCACTGAGCTAATCGAATCACCTTGTCGGCTGGTGTTGTAGCGATAACTTAACCAATTATTATTTTGAGTAAAATTAAACGGTAGACTTAAATTAATGGATAAAATCTGATCGGTTAGCCCACTTTCCTGGCGCTTGTTATACGCATAAGAGACGCTATAACTTAAAGCACGGTAGTTAGAGTTAAAACTGAGATTGACATTACGATCGACTCTGTCTTGATACCAATAATATTGTTGATAACCATTTAATGAGAGATAACCCATATCACCTAAAGATTGTGATACAGATAACTGAAACTGTTTTTTCTTACGGTAAAGATGAGAAAAACGCTCATTAGCAGCCGAGAAATCATAATAATTTTTTGTTGAATAGCGATAAGACGCCAGTGAAAAACCTGTTTGGGTGTCAGGTAAATATTTAGAATATTGAATACGATAAGATTGTCCTTGAGCTTCATCATCATTTATTAAGGTTGTTTTCGCGTGAGTAATATCGGCAGAAACGGCACCTAAATAGCCAAGATTAACCCCAGTACCTAATGCATAAGCTTGGTAATCTGCAGAGATTAATGTGCCACCATAAATGGATAAATTATAAGGGAGCCCATAAATAGCAGAGGTTTGAAAAAAATTAGGCTTTCTCGCAGCTGTATCAGCATGATACTTACCGATATCTACACTGTATTTTAAGCTACCTGCACGTTGCATCATGGGAACAGCTGAAAAGGGTTGTGAAAAAGTACGAGTTGTTCCATCCGCTTCTTCAATCGTGACTTGTAAATCACCACTGTAAGAGGTGGGATATAAATCTGAAATAGCAAATTCACCCGGTGGAACGGATGTTTGGTAAATCACACTGTTATTTTGACGAACAGTAACCACGGCATTGCTTTGAGCAATTCCTCTCACAACGGGGGCAAATCCTCGTTGGCTTTGTGGCAACATACTTTCATCAGAAGCAAGTTTAATACCACGATATGGAATACTCTCTAATACATCATTATCAGAGGCAGTTTCGCCGAGGGTTAAACGGCTTTTTAAACTACGAATATCTCTCTCAATATAAGTTTGCAAACTCTTCCACTGCGAAGAGTTATCACTGTTTTTATTATAGTTACTGTGATTACGCAAACGCCAAGCACCGACATTAACACCACTGCGTAACCCTAAAAAAAGAGAGTCGCTATTATGTTGATCATGATACCAATACTTATTTTGTCGATAGGTGTAATTCACAAAAGCCGCATTAATGCCATCATTCCATTGTGTGGGGGGGATATAGCCTTGCCCATAATTATATAAAGCAATTTGTGGTATAGAAAATGACAGGCGTGCTCGTGAAAAATCATACTGATATGTTGCATTTGGAATAACTCGAGCAATATCAGTGATCGTTTCATTTTTAATTTGTTGATTAGATGGTGGTATTACAGACTCTTTGACGCCCCAATTTAATAAGTCTTGTTTAGTTATCTCTGGTGTAAGTGTCTTTTTTTCTTCGTTAAAAATAAAACGTACTTGGCGGTTATCAATTAATTTATTATTGAGATAAATATCAACAGAATAGACGCCAGGAAGTTGACCTCCGGCATAAGAAAAATAATCAAGGCTATTAATATCCGCAACTTGATTTTCTATTCCTAAATTGAGTGCATCAGGGTTAAATTGCTCTTCAGCCGTTACCTGATAAGGATATAAAATAGTGGCGATCGCCATGGTCAGCAAACCGTGGCGATTGAGATTATTGGTAGAAAATACGAATAATCGTTTTGTTGATAACGCTATTATGGATAAAGTCATCGCCATACGCTCTTAGTTTAATACTTTATCTACAGTTGCACCGTAGTCATTAATAAACTGCACTGTAACTTTCTGAGAAGTAGTTGTTTCTTTTAGTAATACAACTTCTTGATGTGGCTGAATTAAAGGATCGTAAGGGTGGCGTTTATCATCAATAAAAATATGTTTAATGGTTAAGTGATAAGGTGTGTTGTTCTTAAGCACTAAGCCTTGATTTTGTTTTGATAGTTCGACGTTATTAAAATTAAGTGGCTCGATATCATGAGCACGTAAAAAGAGCTTAAATTGAGAATTAATCACCAACTGAAGTTGATTTTCAGGACTTTTTTCAACGGGAGGAATAGATTTTATATTAAGCCAATAGACAACTTCGGTATTTGAGTTTAAGGGTGCTCCTGTATAAGAAATACGTGCCGTACCAGTGCTATCTGGCTCAATACGAAAAAGAGGGGGAGTTGCAATAAAAGGTGTTTTGTCATTACCTTGAAAAGCTGAAACCCAACTTTGGATCAAATAAGGTTTTTCTTTATCGGTATTTAGAACTGGGATGCTGATTTCACGAGCATTATCGTTATAAACAAACCGTGTTCCACCCACACTTATCCCTGCTGCATGGCATACCGTTATGAGAGAAAAGTAAAAAAATAATGTGAGAAAAATATTCTTTTTCATATTGGTGCTATAAAGTTAAGAAGAAATAAGAGGGTAATAAGTATTACCCTCATTTTTTATTATTTGTATTGGATGCTATAGACGGCTGAGCCGTTAGCTGGGCCTGGTGTTGCTTGTGCTGTTGCTTTATAACGAGCAACATAATCTAAGTTAATTTCAGTACCATTAATTTCGATCTCTTTAGAGTCGTCATAGAGATTAATTTGAGATACGGCATCTTTCTCAAATAATGCAATACCGACATTTGTTGCACCACCAGAAACCTGGTCAATAGCTAGAATATCGCTATCAATTGCATCACGAGTACCGCCAAAGCGTACGGCAACAGTGGTATCAATAGGGCAATCAATTAGTTTAATTGTGAAATCTTTAAGGCCCGCGATTTCACCTTTAGTGGTTAAGCTTTTTGAAGATACTTTTCCTAAATCTACAGTCAGATTTTTAGAAGAGCTATCTACGGTGCAAGCTTGGTCTGTTATTTCTCCAGTAAAATTAATCGTGCCCGATGCAAAAGCTGCAGGTGCAGAAAGTAGAGAGAAACTCATCCCTAATAAATAGAGTGATTTATTTAATTTGCTCATGATCAGTCCTGTATAAAAAGTAATTAATTTTACTTTTTAATTTATTTATAAGTATAGATTTAAGTATAGATTTATTCGCATAGGAGATATGCCAATAAAATATAGCATTACAAAAAATTTAAGTTAATGAAGATTTACATGAGTTTTTTTGTCTTAATATCAAAATGTTTAATGTTTGTTTTTTTAATTAAGAATAATGTTTAATTAGTCATTAATTAAATCACGAGGTGAACTGTTTATTGCTAATAATAGTTTCTCTATATCCTCTATAGGGAATGAATTTTTATTCAAATAAAGATAAAAATTATATTCTTTATCATTGTTGTGCGTATTTAATTGTTTAATCGAATTTTTATTCAATTCTTCCTGAATGACAGCTAAGGGGAGTCGAGAATAGCCAAGACCATGTTTAACAAGGCTTATTGCGGTTTCCACTGAGCCAACATGAATTACTTGGTTATTATGATCGATGTCAGTATTATTGCGAAATAATGAAATATATGTATGTTTTTGTAACTCCTTACATAAATCACTATTTGGGAGCTGTTGTAATGCACTTTCAGGGTGTGTCACTAACACCGTTTTAATACTTTCTAAATCAATAGGTTGTAATGATTTTATATTGTGGTGTGTTATTACTAAATCCTGATTTTTTTGAGATAATACGTCCGACTGGCTGAGTGAAATTTTATGAATATTAATATCATAATGTTTATTCTCTTTAATAAATTGCGAGACTTTATCTAAAAACAAGTCTGAAATATATAAAGGATCAATAATTATATTTATTTTTAACTTATTGTTAAGTATTAATTTTTTTGCTTCTTTCTCCAGTGAAATGGCTTTTTCAGTTAATTCTCTCGATAAATCGAGTAAGAGCTTACCTTCATGCGTAAGTACTGCTCGTCTTTTCTCTAAAGAGAGAATTTCAATGCCCAATGTTTGTTCTAATTTATTAATTGTATAGCTAATTGATGATTGTGTTCTATGTAAGGCATCTGCTGCCTGAGCAAAACCACCATAATCAACGACGGCTTGTAAGGTAATCCACTGATCGAGAGTCGTTCGGGATTTTTCCATAATGGAACCTTCTTATTATTGTTTATTTAATACTCATTCAAAATGAAGCTAGCAATATATCTTAGCATTGTTAATAGGTAGTAATACTCATTTTTTAAGCAAGTTTAAAAAATATTAACATTATAATCTGTAATGCTATTAATTAATAAGTAGTTCAGTCATTAGGGAAAATATTTATTAATTCTTATTTTTGTTATTCTCTGGATTTTATTTTATACGATTGTGATAAATCTTTTTTACTCTTTCTTATTGATTTAATTTATATAACATAAAAAATGTTGGTTATTATAATAAGTGAGAATTTTATATTTTTATTTTTTTTATTTCTTTTTTTGTTTTTATTGAATTATAAGATTTAAGTGATATTTTTCTAAAGTTAATATTTTTATAATTATCTTGTTTTTATCTTTATCATTTTTTTTCTATTTATCTTTAATTTATTCTTATTCTTTTTTTAGTATAAAGTTAAAAAAATAAAATATTCCGTATTTAGCTTAGATAATTATACTAAAATAAAGAAAATAGTTTTTGATGGTAAATACTACCTAGTAATCTAAATTAGACTGTGTGTAGTGTTAAATTTTGAGATGAGATTGAATCCTGCTATGTAAAACTATTGATGTTTAAAATTAGAATATTAAGTCCAGTGCTCTATAAATGACTTAGCATATTTTAATTTAAGGAAGAAGTAAGTGCTATTATAGACATCAAATTAAAATTTAAACACCAATAGAACAGTCATCATCACTCATATAGAGAGTGAAGTTAAGTATAAAAACGTAAAAATATGATCTAATTAAATAATTGTAGGTCGATTTTGGTTAAGCATCCGCTACTCGTAATAGTGAAGCAAAGTAATAAAGGTAAGACAAAATAGATTGTATCTTAAGGTGAATGAAACGCTTTATCCAAAATGGTATTTTTTTCTTTTGTTAAATAGGCGTTTTGTTAGAAAAATATACTGCTTTAAAATTATTTATCCGAAAAATGGCAATCTTTTTATGATGCTCATTTTATTATCTTTATATTGTTGTCGAGTGATAGATAGTTTCTATGTGTTATTATTTATCAGTTTTATTAATCAAAAAATCAAAAAATCAAAAAATAATCTTCCTTTTTTCTAGAAATAAAAAATTAGGACGAAAATATGGATATATTTTATACAATCAACAAGCTATAAGAGAAAGAGATACATAGTGTAGGGAGGGGTAAAAATGTGAAAAAAGAATCAAGCCATTATCTTTCATTTTTTTCGAAAAAATAATGACTTTTCATCAAATTAATTGAAATGGTATTTATAATCCGCCCACTTCTCTTGGTGTTGCTCGCATTGAACTACGAATTGTATTACCCATCATATCTACTCTTGCTTGGAATGGTGGGAACGGTAATGGGATTCCGTGCTCTGCAAAGGCTAAGAGAATATTTTGGTGGATCTCGTGTCTTGCTGGCATTCTATGTCCCATCTCTGCGGCATAAACACGTAATTCGAAAATCTGAATACCTTGCTGTAAATCGACCAGATAAACTTCAGGTGCTGGGTTTTCTAAAATCATCGTAGAGCGTTTTGAGGCTTCTAATAACACATTTGTCACTTGCTCGCTGTTGCAGTCTGCTGGTGCAGGGATTGTCATTACGATACGGGTGACGGAATCTGATAGTGACCAGTTAATAAATTGCTCTGTAATAAAGGCTTTATTCGGTACGATAATTTCTTTTCTATCCCAGTCAGTCAACGTAGTTGCCCGTGTGTTGATCTTAGAAATATTTCCGGTCAAATTACGAATGGTAACGGTATCGCCAATACGGATTGGTTTTTCAAATAAGATCATTAAACCAGAAATGATGTTGGCAAAAATTTCTTGTAAACCAAAACCTAACCCAACCCCCATAGCTGCTACTAGCCATTGTAATTTTGACCATTCAATCCCTAATAAAGAGAAGCCCACAATACTACCAATTAAAGTTATGGTGTATTTGGTCATGGTAGTAATGGCGTAACCTGTACCCGGTGTTAAATCAAGATGCTGTAAAATAGCTAACTCAAGTAAAGCAGGAAGGTTTCGAACTAATTGGGTTGTGATGATAATGACGAGGATCGCCACTAAAATAGAGCCCATCGTGATAGGTTGTACCGTGTTAACGCCGTTCACCGAAGAGGTAACATCCCAAAGGCGAATATTATCGACGAAAGAGAACGCCGTGTTTAACTCAGACCACAATAAGATCATCGAAACTAATGCAATCATCGTTAGAATAGAGCGAACTAAACCAATAGATTGCGCACTGATAGCATCAAGGTCTATTTCTTGTGCTTCAATTTCAAGTCCTACAGTACTTTCACCACTGCTCCCAACAATCGTATTTTCATCTTCACCTTTTGCACGCTGAGCGAGAATTTCTGCACGTTTTTGTTTAGCACGTTCAAAGGCTAATTTCCGGCGCTGAATAAGCATCCATCGCTGAATAATGTGATAAATAATCAGTAGGGCAAACCAAATGGCGACAGACATTTCTAAACGACCAAGTAAGACAATCGAGGTCGAAAGGTAACCTAATACTGCGGCTAAACCTGCAACAACCGGAGCAATCAGCAAGAACCACCATAAAATGGTGTTGATCAGGTTATCGCCAGATCCATGTTTATCAAGATAAAGCGGAACGTGGGCTTTTTTAAGGCTAGACGTAATAAAGCTTAGGGCGATACAGAGCAATAAGAAGCAGAAGCGACCAACTGTCGGTGCAAATTCTCTATCGCTATAATATTCGAAAGTGACTAATGACATCATTAGTGGAACGATGACAAAGATAGAAAGCTGGTAAAAGCGCATCGCTTTTTTAACACGGCTTTCTTTCCATTTAAATTGAGCAATAAATAGACCGTTATGACGTGCAAAGGTTGCACTGATCATAAATAACCACAGCACTGGAGCCGCAGCTGTTACCCCATATCCAATCGCTCCTGCCATTGGATAACGCCATTCAACACTTTGTAAGCCATAACCTACAGCAGACCATAACAGAGGTAATGGTAACGCAATTAAAATAGACCAAAAGACAGTGCGTATCGTCAGTGAAAAGTGATCTTGTGTGACTTTACCAATACGGTTACTGACTCTTTCAAGAAATGCGTTGTAATGTTTTCGAGTACGCAGACTAAAGCCCACAATCGATAAAGTGACAAATAAGAATAGGAACGTATCCTGATTTTTAAGCATGCTGACTGCTGCATGACCTAATTGTGAAAAGGTATCTAGCGAAAGCAGTCGAGTGATATCTTTGACTAATAAAACTGGATAATTAAATTTGATAGGGCTGATATCAGCAACCCAGAACATATAACGGTTTGTTGCATCTTTTGTTTCTTTTAAAGCATCCGCTAATTGTGTTGTTGCAACTTTTAGTTTTGTTAATTCAAGAATTTGAGAATCATAACCGGATAGCAACGAATTCAATAATTCATGGCGTGCTTGGATAAGAGAATCAAAAATATATTGCTGAGCTTCAGGCAATTTAGAGCCATCGGCAGTTTCTGGTGGCTGGATCTTACTTAGGTTTTCCAGCATATCCTCATAACCTAAACGCTCAACACGTAACTGAATGATATCTCTATCAAGCTCTTGTGAACGAGGCATTTCCGGTAAGCGAGAAAGCTGTGTTCTTAATGCTTCACCTAATGCAGTAGAACCACTTAGCCACTGTGCTTGTTCTCGTATAGTGGTGAGGGTTTGACGAACTTGTTGTGTCTGTTGTGTAGTAATGCGCTGTTTTTCTGATAGCTCGCTCATTTCTTGAGTTTGTTTATTCAGGATCTGAGAGAGTTCGCGGTTAGTTTGGATCTGTTTTGTCAGAAACTCGGGTAATTCGCCACCTTGTTCGGCCAACATTTCTGTTTTTTCTAACGCAAGATCAGCGACTTCTTGGCGCTTTATGTTTAATAAGCTACGTAATTGTTGTAGTTGTACATCAAGACGCTGATAGCGTTTTTTAAACAATTCTAAGCGAAGGCGAGCGATTTCTTGGCGGTTATTAGCGGAAAGCTGTGCCATTTCAAGCTCATTAACCATCGCTTTACGTGCGGTGACTTCTGCTTGTGTGAGCTTATTTTGTGCTTCTGTTAACGGTGTTGTTGATGCACTGATAGAGGCAAGTCTTGCTGTTGCATCACTGAGTAAACGGCGTGCTTCAGAAAGCTGTTGGGGTAATAAATTTAAAGACTCGCTAATTTCACGGCTTTTATCTTGCTCTTGTTGTTGAAGCCTTGCTTGTTCCATTAATTGGCTGCTGATTTGAATAATTTTCTGTTCTAAATCAGGGATGCTAATTTTTTCAGGAATAGTAGGAACAGCGTGGCTTTCTTCAAGAAGCTTGGTTCTTAACTCTTGCGTAATTTGAGGGTAATCATCAATGGTTTTTTGATAGTTATCTGCGTTTATTTGCGCTTTTTCACCATCATTAATCCAGTTGATAGTACCTTGTAGCGCCTGAACTGCCTCAATATCTTGAGGATTGGTGCTTCCTTCAAGTTGTTTAATGTCTTGACGTAATTTCTCCACATCCGCTGATATTGCGGATGTGTTTAACGAAAGCATCAAAAAGAGCGAGAAGAAAAGGCTAATTATCAGGCGCACAAAGTTACTCCGAATTACGTGTTATTCACTGATGGCATTATTGTCATTACCAGCGACATTGATGATGGAACCCAGTTGTTCCCCCATTAATGTAACGGAGCCATTCATAAGATCTTTATTCAATTGAACAGCATTTTCTGGGAAAAGGTTGATGACTGTTGAGCCTAACTTAAATCGGCCCATTTCTTCACCTTTTTTCAAGAATATTGCTCCTGCTTTATCCGCTTGAGGATATGTCCAACGTTTGATAATACCTTCACGAGGTGGTGTTACCATGCCACACCAAACCGTTTCAATACTACCGACAATTGTTGCACCAACCAGAATTTGTATCATTGGGCCAAATTGAGTTTCAAAGAGGCAGATAATACGTTCATTACGTGCAAATAGATTAGGAACATTGGCCGCCGTTAATGGATTAACAGAGAAGAGATCGCCCGGAACATAAATCATCTCTTTTAATAAACCATCGCAAGGCATATGAACACGGTGGTAATCACGAGGAGAAAGATATGTCGTAATAAACTGACCATTACGGAACTGATCTGCCAACATAAAATTACCAGCAAGTAATGCTTCAAGGGTGTAGTGATGCCCTTTGGCTTGCAAGATTTGATCATCTTGAATTAGACCAAGTTGGCTTACTGCACCATCAGCTGGTAATGCTAGTTTGTCATCACCTTCAACGATAGGGCGAACACCGTCTTTTAAAGCACGAATAAAAAAGTCATTGAATGTAGAATAAGCTTGGAACTGGCTATCTTTTGCTTCATTCATATCAACTTTATACGCTTTCGCAAAAGCCTTGATAACAAACTGGGTGATGGCACCTGCTTTTTTATTTGCGAACCAACCTGCTAACTGTGTTAGCCATAATTTAGGCAATAAATACTGTAGTTTAATTTTTAGCTTGTCCAAAATGGCAACCTCTGGGATTAAACGATAAAAATAGACAAAAGGGGTCTATTGTACCCACCCTTAATAGGGTTGTCAGTGAATCAATTATTAAGAGTCTAAATTAATGTTCTTACGAACTTTCACCTGACTCATACTTTCTAAAATTCGATGGTAGTTTTCAAATCGCGTTTCTGCGATTTCGTTGTTTCTTACCGCTTCACTAATTAAGCAACCCGGATCATCTAAGTGCTTACAATCACGGAATTTACAACCACCAAGGTATGGTCTGAATTCAACAAAACCTTTTGTTACTTGCTCTGGCGTTAAGTGCCATAAACCAAATTCACGTACCCCTGGAGAGTCAATCACATCTCCGCCTTGTGGGAAATGGTAAAGCCGTGATGCGGTTGTGGTATGTTGGCCTAAACCTGAATTGTCAGAGACTTGATTAACAACAATGCTTTCTTCCATTGGGGGTAACAGCGTGTTAAGTAAGCTTGATTTACCGACACCGGATTGACCTGCAAAAATAGAGATACGACCGATTAGCTCTTGAGTTAGTGCTTCTAACCCTTCTTTGGTATAGCTAGAGACTTCAAGGACACGATAACCAATATCTTTATAAGTCTGCATCCACTCACTAACTGTCTTACGGCTTTCTCCATCTAACATATCGATTTTATTGAGCACAATTAGAGGCTCAACATTTAAGGTTTCACATGCTACAAGGTAACGATCGATAATATTTAAAGAAAGTTCAGGCAAAATGGCCGAAACGATAATAATTTGATCAATATTAGCGGCAATAGGCTTAATACCATCATAATAGTCAGGACGAGTAAGCACGGAAGTTCGTTCGTGCACAGCTTCTACAATACCATTTACGCGGACATTTTCCTGTGTTTGTAGCGCAGGACGCCAAACAACTTTATCACCTGTGACCAGTGATGAAATTGTGCGTCGAATATTGCATCGTGTAATTGTGCCGTCAGCAGCTTCAATATCTGCATGTTGACCAAAACGGCTGATCACTAAACCTTCGGTCGCTTCGCCTAATTGCGTATCGTCTAATTCAACGTGGTTTTTTTTCTCTTTGCTCTGCAAACGCTTTTTATGATTTTCTTGTACTCGGCGTTGCTGGCCTTTAGATAATTTACGTTTTGTCACCGATCCTCACTTGTATTATTCGGTTAGATGTTCTTCTGTCGTGCTTATTGAGTAAACGCGCTATGATAAACGCTAAAATATCATGTCTCACACTTAGAAACAGCTAGGATATATTATGTCAAAAAGCGAGAATAATCTGATCTGGATAGATCTGGAAATGACCGGTCTTGATCCTGAATGTGACCGTATCATCGAAATTGCCACTATCGTGACAGATCCTCAACTTAATATTTTAGCCGAAGGCCCTGTAATTGCAGTACATCAATCAGATGAACAATTAAGTTTAATGGATGAATGGAACACACGCACCCACACAGGTAGCGGCTTAGTTGAGCGCGTAAAAGCCAGTTCATATGATGATAATTCAGCACAAAAAGAGACAATTGAATTCCTAGAAAAATGGGTACCAAAAGGAGTATCACCTATTTGTGGTAATAGTGTGGGGCAAGATAGACGTTTTCTATACCGTTATATGCCAGAGCTAGAGCAATATTTTCACTACCGCTATCTCGATGTGAGCACATTAAAAGAATTAGCTCGCCGTTGGAAACCTGAAATTTTAGAAGGTTTTGAGAAAAAAAATACGCATCAGGCATTGGATGATATTCGTGAATCTATTGCAGAGCTTGCTTATTATCGTAAAACCTTTATTAAAGAGTAAAAAGCGTGCATTAATGATTGATATTGCATCATTATGATGATTTTATCGACATGTAATCAAAAAAACGTATTTTTTTGTTGATAAGGGCTTGCGGTTAAGCATTTTTCTCGTATAATGCGCTTCCCGTACCGATGAAGAATTTTGTTTGTACGGGTGTAAGAAAGACGCGGGAATAGCTCAGTTGGTAGAGCACAACCTTGCCAAGGTTGGGGTCGCGAGTTCGAGTCTCGTTTCCCGCTCCAATCTTTCTTAGACAATTATTAGTAGTATTATACGACGCGGGAATAGCTCAGTTGGTAGAGCACAACCTTGCCAAGGTTGGGGTCGCGAGTTCGAGTCTCGTTTCCCGCTCCAAATCTTTCACTTATAATTGTCAAAACTTACCAAATGCGGGAATAGCTCAGTTGGTAGAGCACAACCTTGCCAAGGTTGGGGTCGCGAGTTCGAGTCTCGTTTCCCGCTCCAAGTTTTTTCTCTTCTATTTCATCAAATCTCATTTTTTAATCCCCATAAAGAAAATTTTAAGTTTTTTCTCTCGCTTTTTTAAATATCGACTACACTGTTTTAGGGTGCAGGTTAAGGAATTTTACTTAATACGCGCAAAGAGAGTGTGTAGGATTTCTGATCAAAAAAGAAAATGTCATTACTGCATGTAAGATCAAGCTATTTTTTTGTGATCTATCTTTGATCTTTGCTTGCATTTCTATTTTGACAGCACTAGAATGTGCGCCTTTCCTCATTTAGAGGGAAACGAGAGGTACGATCATTTTTTAGGATTTAGGCCTTTATTCTGTTAAACATGCATTGAATAGTATTTTAGAAAAAGAAAAGAGTTTTTCAGGCTTTTCTTTAAAAAAACGTGATATATATTCTACTATTCTTTAAATCTTCCCAAATCGATTTATCCACAGTGAGATGCTAATAACCATCGCATCTAAGCACTATTTATTTTTTTACTGCACAGAGTTATCCACAAGCACGCATCATTAAGTGATAAGAATATTATGCTCTTCAATAAATTGATTGGATTTTATATCTAATTGATAACTAAGTTTATTTTAATTTTTTTAATTTTGAGTCTTAGTTCGCTTGAATTTTTTGTTCATGTTGATAGGCAAGGGATTTTTATTTTATTCACAGAGGAAATTAATGGTTACTCGTAATGCGTTTATTCTGTTAAAAATTAAGCGTCACGAGGTAAGCCCTTGGTTATCGCCCTTACTAAGCGTTTTTGTTGTGAAGTCTGTATTTTTACTTCTTTTTCATTTCTCTTCGCTGTCTGTTGTGCAATCGCCCAGTTTAAATGTTCATCTAAAACATCACTCAATCCAAAGCGTTCTTGCAAAGCAAGTATAATTTTATCTTGATAAGGTGCATTTCCTAACGCCACGCTAATATTTCTAAGCCAACGTAAATAGCCAATACGACGGATCGGTGACCCCTCAGTAATACGCAGAAATTTATCTTCATTCCATTGAAAAAGATCGAGTAATTCTGGGGTATGAAGTGCTCTTCTAGGAGAGAAATCTTCTTCGTCAGTCAGTGATGAAAAACGATTCCAAGGGCAGATAAGCTGGCAATCATCACAGCCATAAATACGATTACCCATCAGAGGACGAAATTCTTCAGGAATAGCACCATCGAGTTCGATAGTGAGATAAGAAATACAGCGACGAGCATCAATAGTATAAGGTTCAACAATGGCACCTGTTGGACAGGTTGTCATACAGGCGACACATTTACCGCATTGCTCTTCAACTGGGCTATCGGTAGGCAAGGGTAAATCAATCAGTAATTCACCAAGGAAAAACCAAGAGCCTGCTTGATTGTTAATAACAAGTGAGTGTTTACCAACCCAACCAAGTCCTGCTTTAACGGCTAATGGTCTCTCCATAATAGGTGCTGAATCAACGAAAGGACGAAAGTTGACTACCCCTTGATATTCGAATTGCTGACAATATTGTGAAATTCTTTCGCCGAGTTTTTTAAGACGTTGTCTTAATACTTTGTGATAATCCCGACCAAGTGCATAACGGCTGATATAACCTTGTTCTGGATTATTTAAGGTTCGTGCAAAAGCTGCATCCGTAGGAAGATAATTCATTCTCACACTGATAACGCGTAATGTACCCGGAACCAGTTCATGAGGCCTGGCTCGTGTCATTCCATATTTTTCCATCCACGCCATTTCACCGTGATATTGCTTATCTAACCACGCTTGCAGGCGAGGTTCTTCAAGTGATAAGTCAGTATCACATATCCCTGTTTGTTGAAAACCTAGCTCAGAACCCCATAATTTAATGTTTTGAGCGAGAAGATTAAGATCGAGTGATGACATGAATAAACCGAATCAATAGGTAAGAGGTGAGTCCTAAGAGCGCGCAGTGTATCATAGTGAGGCAGTAGGAAAAATCCTCGCAATAAATAGATTTATGGTATGGTTATTTGATAGTGATTTCGATAACTATTTGCCTTAAGAAAATATATAAAGCTTAGTATTTGATGTTCTCCAACGATCTCTCTTTATTAAGCCGTTATAACTTAACAATAGATTATATTAAATATGAAAGAATGGGTTGTTACATTAGAAGATGAAGCGGCGACAGTTGAACTCGGGCGTGCTGTTGCAATGGCGACTAATCATAGCGGATTGATCATTTATTTATATGGCGATCTTGGTGCTGGAAAAACAACCTTTAGCCGAGGCTTTTTACAAGCGCTTGGTCATCAAGGGCATGTTAAAAGCCCAACATATACATTAGTTGAGCCCTATATGCTTTCGCCAAATCCTGTATATCATTTTGATCTTTATCGTTTAGCTTCTGCTGAAGAGTTGGAATTTATGGGAATACGCGACTATTTTGAACAAGACGCGTTATGCCTTATTGAGTGGCCATCGCAAGGCGAAGGCTTTTTACCTAACGCTGATTTAGAACTTCATTTAAATTACGAAGATGAAGGTCGAAAAGCGCGTTTTGTTGCCCTTTCACAAAGAGGGAATACTGTTTTATCCCGTATTCAGTCTGCATAAAGGAATATTGATTATGTCGAGTCTCATCACCATTGTGAGTCAAAGTCAGCGCTATGTTGTTGCCTTTCTGTTGGTTGTTTTGTCTTTATTTTTTGTGCAAATAGCACAAGCCGCTACTGTGACAGAAGTAAAATCAGAAAACGGTATTTCAGCAACAACTCTCACATTCTCTTTTCGTGATGGGAAGCCTAGTTATCGATATTATTCATTAAAAAGTCCTGACCGTTTGGTGATGGATTTTAAACAGAGCACAAAAATTACAGGATTACCTGCAACATTAGGTAACGGCCTATTAGTTCATAAAATTCGTACAACGCAATCAAAAGATAGCCAATACCAAAGTATAGTACTGGAGCTTGCTCAGCCTGTTGTCGTAACTGAGAGTTTAATGAAAGTAAGTGGTGGCTATAAGTTAGTGCTTACTATCAAAGCTATAAATAGTCGACAAAATAGCAATGCTCAATCGACAGTAAGTGTTGTTACGTTATCACCGATAGCAACCACAACTACATCAACTGTAAATACAAATAGGGAAATGGCGCCTTTAATGACCAAGCCGATAGCAGAAGTTACACCTGTTGTTCCTATTGTAAAGCCACGTAATACACCATCAAAACCACAAGCAGGCTCTCGCCAAATTATTATTGCGATAGACGCGGGTCATGGTGGGCAAGATCCGGGAGCGATTGGTCAGAAAGGTAATCGTGAAAAAGACGTAACGCTAAGTGTGGCAAGGAAGTTGGAAGCGCGCTTACGCAATGATCCTATGTTTAAACCTGTTCTAACACGTAGTGGCGATTATTTTATCTCAGTTGCCGGGCGCTCTGAAGTTGCCCGTAAGCAAAGTGCGAATATGTTAGTGTCTATTCATGCAGACTCAGCGCCAAATCGCAGCGCAAGAGGCGCTTCTGTGTGGGTGCTTTCTAATCGTCGTGCAAACAGTGAATTAGGTAAGTGGCTTGAACAAAGCGAAAAACAGTCTGAATTACTCGGTGGTGCTGGTGATGCATTGGATGGTGCTGATCCTTATTTAAGTCAAACAGTACTTGATTTGCAGTTTGGTAATTCGCAGCGAGTAGGTTATGACGTTGCTGTTGCTGTATTGTCTGAACTAAGAAAAGTGGGTTCACTACATAAGAAAACACCAGAACATGCGAGCTTAGGTGTGTTACGTTCACCTGATATCCCTTCAATTTTAGTTGAAACAGGCTTTATCAGCCACGCGTCAGAAGAGCAATTACTGATTTCTGATGCTTATCAAGAGAAACTCGCGGTATCTATTCATGCGGGTTTAAGAAATTATTTTCTGGCTCATCCTTTACAAAACGCGCCTAATTGATTGAGTAAAATGGAATAAAGGTAATGGCGATAAATTTATTACCTCCTCAGCTTGCAAACCAAATTGCCGCAGGGGAAGTTGTTGAAAGACCAGCCTCTGTTGTTAAAGAGTTGCTGGAAAATAGTTTAGACGCAGGCGCGACCTCAATTGATATTGATATCGATAAAGGTGGTGCCAAGCTTATTCGTATTCGTGATAATGGATGTGGTATCAATCGTGATGATTTGAAGTTAGCACTTGCTCGCCATGCAACCAGCAAAATATCAAGTCTTGACGATCTCGAAGCCATAATGAGTATGGGTTTTCGTGGGGAAGCATTAGCGAGTATTAGCTCAGTTTCCCGTTTAACACTGACATCACGTACTCAAGATCAAGAAGAAGCATGGCAAGCTTACGCTGAAGGCAGAGATATGGCGGTGACTGTTAAACCTGCCGCTCATCCTGTCGGAAGTACAGTTGAAGTGCTTGATCTCTTTTATAACACGCCAGCAAGACGTAAATTCTTACGTACTGAAAAAACAGAGTTTGCACATATTGATGAAGTGGTACGCCGCATTGCATTATCGCGTTTTGATATCTCTATAAATCTTACCCATAACGGTAAGCGTGTTCGGCAATACCGTGCAGTGAAAGATGAAAGTCAGCAAAATCGCCGTTTGAGTGCGATTTGTGGTAATAATTTTGTCAACCAATCAATGCATTTATCGTGGGAACATGGTGATTTAGCAATAAAAGGTTGGGTAGAACACCCTTTATCACCAGTGCAAAGTAGTGAAATTCAGTATTGCTATGTGAATGGACGAATGATGCGTGATAGGTTGATTAATCATGCGATTCGCCAAGCTTACGAAGGATATTTGCAAGGAGATCAGCAACCTTCTTACATCTTGTACTTAAGTGTTGATCCTCATCAAGTCGATGTAAACGTACATCCTGCGAAACACGAAGTTCGTTTTCATGAATCTCGTTTGGTTCATGATTTTATTTATCAAGGTGTGTTGAGTGTTTTACGACAAGCAACGCAAGAGCCTTTATCACTGACTTCAGATGACGAAGAAGAACACGAAATTGCGTTAAATTTTCCTGAAAACCGTCAAGTTGCAGGTGAAAACGTATTTTCTCAGCCTTATCAATCACCAGAGGCTCAAACTTCACCAAATACATCATCACACCACTCCAGTGAACGAGAGCACAACAATAGTTCTCATCAAAAGCAAGCCTCTCAATCTGGAGGGCATCGTCAGTTTGGTGATAGCTACCAACGGACACAAGGTGCGCTTTATCAAAAAATGATGCAAGAAAGTGTATCCACATCAAAAGATAAAGAAAAAATACCACTATTTCCTGACCGTGCCCCATTGAATTTAGGTGAAATCGTTCATACAACTAATAATATTGAAGAAAATGTTATTTCGGTGATGCCTCGTTCCGTCAATGCGAAAGATGGACAAACTGATTATACTTTTGGGCGAGTATTGGCAATTTATCAGCACAAATATGCGTTAATAGAATCTTCACAAGGTCTTGGGCTGTTATCATTGGAAGAAGCTGATTTTCTGTTAAAATGTGCGCAATTACTGCCTAAAGATGAAACATTGAAGCCACAACCTCTGTTAGTGCCTTTAAAATTGGTATTGAGCAAAGAAGAAATTAGTGTCTTCAATCAGTTTCAATCGCTAATTAGTCATTTCGGGATCGTTATCGAAATTTCTCACGGTAAAGCAACAATACATGCAGTGTCGTTACCTTTGCGCCAGCAAAATTTACCTGTGTTGCTGACCGCATTATTAGCCTATTTGTCAGCAGAACAATCTTGTACCGAGCAACAACTTGGACAATGGTTTGCAAAACAATTAGGAGCAGAGCAGGCGCAATGGTCGCAAGCTCAAGCAGTAGGATTATTGGCTGATATTGAAAGACTCTGCCCTCAATATGTCAGACAGCCAGCAAAAAACTTATTACAATTAATTGATTTACAACCAGTGGTAGTGGCATTAAATAATGAGCGATGTGAACACGCAAATAAAACCTAAAGCAATTTTCCTAATGGGACCTACAGCGTCAGGTAAAACAGCATTAGCAATTGCACTGAGACAGAAACTACCTGTAGATATTATTAGCGTGGATTCAGCTCTTATCTATCGTGGTATGGATATCGGCACAGCGAAGCCGGATGCGAATGAGCAATCGCTTGCTCCACATCGATTAATTGATATTCTAGATCCCGCATTTCCCTATTCCGCTGCGGATTTTCGACGTGATGCATTAAATGCAATGGAAGAAATTACTGCGGCTGGGCGAATTCCACTATTAGTGGGTGGGACTATGCTATATTTTAAAGCGTTACTTGAAGGTCTATCGCCTTTACCCAGTGCCAATTCGGATGTTCGTGCTGAAATAGAAAAAAAAGCAGCAGAGCAAGGGTGGGAGGCAATACATAAAGAGTTAGCATTGGTTGATCCCGTAGCAGCACAACGGATCCACCCTAATGATCCTCAACGACTTTCTCGTGCGCTAGAAGTTTACCTGATTTCAGGTAAGACAATGACGGAATTGACAAAAATATCAGGCGAGTCTTTGCCCTATGATGTTTATCAGTTTGCGATTGCTCCGAAAGATAGAAATGTTCTTCACCAACGCATTGAAGCCCGTTTTAAACAGATGTTAACGTGTGGATTTGAAGATGAAGTAAAATCATTATATGAACGGGGCGATCTGCATGAAGATCTACCTTCTGTACGTTGTGTCGGTTATCGCCAGATGTGGTCATATTTATCAGGCGAAATAGATTATGATGAGATGGTTTATCGAGGGATCTGTGCTACCCGGCAATTAGCGAAGCGACAAATCACCTGGTTAAGAGGTTGGAATGACATTCACTGGCTTGATAGTGAAGATCCAAAACAATCTCTTGACACTGTTTTGCAGGTAGTTAGTGCATAGATGGTAGGTTTGTGTAAAATTGATAGTTGCCAAAGCGCAATTTTTGAGTAGTTCATTTTTCGAACCAATTGGGTTCTAATATAAAACAACAAAATAAGGAAAACATAGAATGGCTAAGGGGCAATCTTTGCAAGATCCTTTCCTGAACGCATTACGTCGTGAAAGGGTTCCCGTTTCTATCTATTTGGTAAACGGCATTAAATTGCAGGGTCAGATCGAATCTTTTGACCAATTTGTTATTTTGCTGAAAAACACAGTAAGTCAGATGGTATACAAACATGCTATCTCTACCGTGGTACCTTCGCGTCCTGTTTCTCATCATAGCAACACAGGCACGAACCAAACTGGTACAGGCTACAATGGTGGCGCTGCTCAGCAGGATGATGTTGCAGAATAATAATCCAATATTATTCTTGATATAAGAAAAACATAGGTAGGGAGACTTTACCTATGTTTTTTCCTGTTTTTATAAAGTCCAAGAGGTTTCGCCTTTGTTTGATCGTTATGAAGGTGGCGAATTAGCCGTTTTAGTGCACGTCTTCTTTTCTCAAGAAAAGGACGTTGATGATTTGCAAGAATTTGAATCTTTGGTGACATCTGCGGGTGTTAAACCAGTTCAGATTATTACAGGAAATCGCAAAGCGCCTCATCCTAAATATTATGTGGGTGAAGGTAAGGCAGAAGAAATTGCCGAAGCTGTAAAAGCAAGTGGTGCAGATGTTGTTTTATTTAATCATGCACTAACACCTGCACAAGAACGAAATCTGGAAAGACTTTGTGAATGCCGTGTGGTTGATCGCACGGGAGTTATCCTTGATATTTTTGCTCAAAGAGCAAGAACCCATGAAGGAAAGCTACAGGTAGAACTCGCCCAGTTACGTCACTTATCAACTCGTTTAGTCAGAGGGTGGACTCACCTTGAAAGACAAAAAGGGGGGATTGGGTTACGAGGACCAGGTGAAACGCAGCTAGAAACAGACCGCCGCTTACTCCGAGGTAAAATTAGTCAAATTCTAATGCGATTGGGTAGGGTTGAGCGTCAGCGCGAACAAGGACGGCAAGCGCGGAGTAAAGCTGATATTCCAACATTATCCCTTGTTGGTTACACAAATGCAGGGAAATCGAGTTTATTTAATCATATTACCTGTTCTGATGTGTATGCAGCAGATCAGCTCTTTGCAACGCTAGATCCGACATTAAGACGTATTCAGGTCGATGATGTGGGAACCGTTGTCTTAGCCGATACAGTTGGATTTATTCGACATTTACCTCATGATCTTGTTGCTGCTTTTAAAGCCACTTTGCAAGAAACACGAGAAGCTACCTTACTTCTTCATGTGATTGATGCAGCAGATAGTCGTTTTGAGGAAAATATTCATGCAGTTGAAAGTGTATTAGAAGAGATTGATGCTCAAGAGATACCAACACTGCATGTTATGAACAAAATTGATCTTCTTGAAGACTTCACTCCAAGAATTGATCGAAATGAAGAAAACTTACCCGTTAGGGTTTGGGTTTCTGCACAAACAGGCGAAGGTATTCCTCTGTTGTATCAGGCGTTGACAGAACGTCTTTCAGGTGAGATCGCACACTTTGAATTACGTTTACCGCCAGAAAATACAGGGCGCTTACGTAGTCGTTTTTATCAATTACAATCAATAGAACGTGAATGGATTGAAAAAGACGGTAAAGTTGGGCTAATCATACGTATGCCTATGGTAGACTGGCGCCGCCTTTGCAAGCAGGAACCAAATTTATTGGATTACGTGGTCTGATATTCGGCCATAATAATGAACATTAACTGAGAGCTGGCGACGAAATCGGCTCTTAAGCCTGATAAATCTAATCATAATAATGGAGCTAGAACATGGCGTGGAATCAGCCCGGTAACAACGGACAAGACCGCGACCCGTGGGGTAACCGAAACAGCGGCAATAATAATGGCGATGGCAACGGTAACTCCAACGGCAATCAAGGAGGTCGGAATCGTGGAGCATCAGATCTCGATGATATGTTCCGTAAACTGAGTGAAAAGCTTGGTGGTTTCGGCGGTAAAAAAGGTGGAAATTCCTCTTCTGGGCAAAATGGCGGTCCTCGTAGCAATGCTGGAAATCTTTTGATTTCTCTTGCATTAGGTGCGGTTGTCGTGGTTTGGGCTGCAAGTGGTTTTTATACCATCAAAGAGGCAGAACAAGGCGTTGTGACTCGTTTTGGTAAATTTTACCAAATCGTTGAACCTGGTCTGAACTGGAAACCGACTTTCATTGATGAAGTTCAGCCTGTTAACGTAAAAACTATCCGTGATTTAACCACGGGTGGCATGATGTTAACGTCAGATGAAAACATGGTTCAAGTCGAGATAAACGTGCAGTATGTTGTCTCTGATCCAGAAACATTCCTATTTAATCTGACAACACCAATTAACAGCTTAGGTCAGGCAACTGACAGCGCAGTACGTGGCGTTATTGGTCGTTCAGAAATGGAAAAAATTCTGACCTCTAACCGTTCAGAAATTCGTGACCAAACACGTCAAGAATTAGAAGAGACTATCCGTCCTTATAACATGGGTATCTCGATTGTGGACGTCAACTTCCAAGTGGCTCGCCCACCAGAAGCGGTAAAAGCGGCATTCGATGACGTAATTGCTGCGCGTGAAGAAGAACAAAAAACAATCCGTCAAGCTGAAGCTTATAAAAACGAAGTGTTACCGTTAGCAAAAGGTAACGCACAACGTATGATTGAAGAAGCAACCGCTTATAAAACCAGTGTGGTGATGAAAGCAGAAGGTGAGGTAGCTAGCTTTGCTAAAATCTTACCTGAATATCGTGCTGCTCCTGAAATTACTCGTGAGCGTCTTTACATTGAAACGATGGAAAAAGTGTTATCAAAAACACGTAAAGTCATCGCTAATGATAAAGGTAATAGCATGTTAGTGCTGCCTTTAGAGCAAATGTTACGTCAGCAATCTCAATCTGCACCATCAAATACATTTGAGGCTCCTGCTCGTATCAACACACCCGCTCCAACTGTAAATCCAGCACCGGCACAAAAACCAGCAACAACGACTTATGGTAATGGTGGATATGGTAGTAATAATGGCGGTTATGGTCAGCCTTACGGCAATAATCAAGGAGGACAATAATCATGCGTAAAGTTATCGCTGTTGTTGCAGTTATTATTTTAGCGTTGTTATACTCTTCTGTGTTTGTCGTTCAACAATACGAGCGTGGCATTATTTTACGCTTTGCGAAAGTTGTACGTGATGCTGAAAATAAACCCGTTGTTTATGAACCTGGTCTTCACTTTAAAATTCCATTTATTGAGAATGTGAAAAAACTGGATGCGCGTATTCAAACTATGAATATCCAGCAAGACCGTTTCTTATCAGGTGAGAATAAAGACTTATTAGTCGATTCTTATCTGAAATGGCGTATCAGTGATTTCAGCACCTACTATCTGGCAACAGGTGGTGGTAACACAATGCAAGCTGAAACTTTACTGCGTCGTAAATTCAGTGACCGTTTACGTTCTGAGATTGGTCGTATGAGCGTAAACCAAATTATTACGGATTCTCGTGGTCGTTTAACCATTGATGTTCGTAATGCACTGAATGAAGGTACTCCTTCTCGTGATTCAAGCGCTGCTGATGATGCAATTGCGATTGCAGCTAAAAAAGTGGCTGAAGAAACTAAAGGCCAAGCTCCTGCTATCAACATGAACAGTATGGCGGCTTTAGGTATTGAAGTAATTGACGTTCGAATCAAACAAATCAACTTACCTATGGAAGTTTCTGAAGCAATTTACCAGCGTATGCGTGCAGAGCGTGAAGCTGTTGCTCGTCGTCACCGTTCACAAGGTCAAGAGCAAGCGGTGAAAATTCGTGCAGCTGCTGATAAGACTGTAACAGAGACACTGGCTGAGTCTGAGCGTGAATCATTACGTCTTCGCGGTGAAGGTGATGCACAAGCAACTAAACTGTTTGCTGATGCATTTAACCAAGATCCAGACTTCTATGCCTTCATCCGTAGCTTACGTGCTTATGAGAAGAGCTTTAACCAAGACGGCAATGACGTCATGGTGTTAAGCCCAGATAGCGACTTCTTACGCTATATGAAAGCACCAACAAAAGCGCGAGCGATTGAAGAGTAATTTCTAAACGTATTAAACCGTTTGAGTAAATAATAAAATCCTCCACCTTAAAAAGTGGGGGATTTTTTTGATATCAATAAGATAAAGCTAGTAATCAAGCTAAGAAATAAATAATTGTGCATAAAAAGATGAAAATTTACGCTTAATGGTTTCCAAAATGGTTTTAGCTGGGATAGTATAAAGTGAAAATTGCATTTCAAGATAAACCTTCGGCAATTCCGAAGCGTCTTCTTCGCCGTTTTCACTTTTATGTCACTCTGCTTCCTGTTTTTGCGATCAAAACTGTTGATAAAAGTCACAACATGTTTGTGATGCGGATTTTTCGGGCAAAAATATTGACAATGGCAAGATAATCTATTGCTTAAAAGCGGGGATGACATAATTAGATAAAATCTACTGTAACTCTTGAATTGAGATGGTAGAATCCTTTTTTAAGCAACCGAGTGTATTTTGAAATGAGTAATAACGTTGTCGTATTGGGCACCCAGTGGGGTGACGAAGGCAAAGGCAAGATAGTCGATTTGCTGACAGAACGCGCTAAATATGTTGTTCGCTACCAAGGTGGCCATAACGCGGGTCACACTCTAGTCATCGACGGTGAAAAAACCGTTCTTCATTTAATCCCATCAGGCATTCTCCGTGAAAATGTTGTTAGCATCATAGCAAACGGTGTCGTTTTATCACCGGAAGCGTTGATGAAGGAAATGACTCAACTTGAAGATCGCGGTATTCCTGTTCGTTCTCGTTTACTTCTGTCTGAAGCTTGCCCATTAATCCTTCCTTATCACATCGCATTAGACAATGCGCGTGAGAAAGCTCGTGGCGAAAAAGCTATCGGTACAACAGGCCGTGGTATCGGTCCTGCTTACGAAGATAAAGTTGCTCGTCGCGGTTTACGTGTTGGCGATCTGTTTGATAAAAAAGCGTTTGCACAAAAACTCAAAGAAATCATCGAATACCATAACTTCCAACTGGTGAACTACTACAAAGTTGAACCTGTTGATTACCAAAAAACCTTAGACGATATCATGGCAATCGCTGATATTCTGACTGGTATGGTTGTTGATGTTTCTGACTTACTGTACAAAGCAACACAAAACGGTGAGTTAGTGATGTTTGAAGGTGCACAAGGTACTTTATTAGACATCGATCACGGTACTTATCCGTATGTAACCTCTTCAAACACAACCGCTGGTGGTGTGGCAACAGGTTCAGGTTTAGGCCCTCGCTATGTTGGTTATGTATTAGGGATCATCAAAGCTTACTCTACTCGCGTAGGTGCAGGTCCATTCCCAACTGAATTGTTTGATGAAGTGGGTGACTTCTTACGTGAGAAAGGCCAAGAATTTGGTGCAACTACAGGCCGTAGTCGTCGTACTGGCTGGTTAGATATCATCGCTATTCGTCGCGCTGTTCAAATCAACTCACTGTCTGGTTTCTGCATGACTAAACTGGATGTGTTAGATGGTCTGAAAGAAGTGAAACTATGTGTAGGCTATCGTTTACCAAACGGTGAAGTGATTGATACAACACCTTTAGCTGCTGATGATTGGGAAGGTATCGAGCCTATCTATGAATCAATGCCAGGTTGGAACGAAACGACGTTTGGTGTGAAAGATCACGCGCAACTGCCACAAGCAGCACTGAACTATATTAAGCGCGTAGAAGAGTTAACAGGTGTTCCTGTTGATATCGTTTCTACTGGCCCAGACCGTTCAGAAACCATCATTCTCCGTCATCCATTTGATGCATAATTCGCATTAAATTGGTTTGATGTGAAAATCGTCCCTGAAAATGACAGGGGCGATTTTTTCGTATCTGTTTGTTGGTTAAGTTGAGATAGAAATACGCATTACACACATAAGATAAGACAGCTTTACACTCGGTTTTGCTTCTGTTTTATCAGTAACGCGTAAAAAACAATAAGACAATGTTATTGTTGTAGAGTCAGAAATAGAAAAGCGATCTGTTGAAAATCGACAGTATCGCTTTTTCTTTGCCTGCGATGTCGCTATTATTTTGCTAATAGTCAAGTGAGAGATGGAAATAACCCACTTTTGAGCATATCTTTGCTAAATGTCCAAAAATTAAACATAATATTGCTTAATAAAATGATATTCTCATTAATAATTACTTATCCCTTAACGACTTTAATAGGGAAAACCACTTTTCAGAGGTCCTTGTGCAATTAACCAGTTTTACAGATTATGGATTGCGGGCATTGATATATATGGCTTCATTGCCAGAAGGCAAAATGACAAGTATCACTGAAGTGACACAAGTCTATGGCGTCTCACGTAACCATATGGTGAAAATTATTAATCAACTTAGCCATTTAGGTTTTGTTGAGGCTATTCGTGGTAAAAATGGAGGGATCCGTTTAGGCAAGCCTGCAACAGATATCATTGTGGGTGAGGTTGTTCGTGCTTTAGAGCCACTTTCATTAGTAAACTGTAGTGCTGAGTTTTGCCACATTACCCCAGCTTGTCGACTGAAACTGGTGTTGAATCAGGCAATTGAGCAGTTTTTGAAAGAGTTAGACCGTCACACACTCGCAGAGCTAGTTGAAAATAATAGCTCCTTATATAAATTGTTATTAGAAGATGTTTGAGTCTACTATTTCATCAAATCTGATAGCTTGGAGGTCATAATGTCAAAAGATCCTTTTCAGGATAGAGAAGCAGAAAAATACGCCTCTCCAATTGCTAGTCGTGAATATATTTTAGAAGAAATGAAAAAACGCACGGCACCAATGAGCCGTGAAGATTTAGCGCAGGCGTTAAAAATTTCAGGTGAAGAAGACTTAGAAGCGTTACGTCGCCGTTTAAGAGCGATGGAGCGTGATGGTCAATTAGTTTTTACCCGTCGCCAGTGCTACGCATTACCTGAACGCCTTGATTTATGGAAAGGCAAGGTAATCGGTCACCGTGATGGTTATGGCTTTTTACGCGCAGAAGGCCAAAAAGATGACCTCTATCTTTCACAAGATGAAATGAAAAAAACCATGCATGGCGATGTTATCCTTGCCCAACCTTTAGGTATGGATAGAAAAGGTCGTCGTGAAGGTCGTGTTGTTCGTGTTATTGAACCGAGAAATAACCAAATTGTAGGTCGCTATTTTATTGAGTCAGGTATGGGATTTGTTGTACCTGATGATAGCCGTTTAAGCTTTGATATTCTTATTCCTAAAGAGGATATCATGGGCGCGCGTATGGGAAATGTGGTGGTGGTTGAGATCACAACAAGACCAACTCGACGCACGCAAGCAGTAGGTCGAATTGTTGAGATCTTAGGTGAAACCATGGGAACAGGTATTGCGGTAGAAATCGCATTACGTACTCATGAGATCCCGTATACATGGCCTGCAAAAGTGACAAAAGAAGTTGCGGATTTAAAAGAAGATGTGCCTGAATCCGCTAAAGAAGGGCGAGTTGATTTACGTAATTTACCTTTAATTACTATTGACGGTGAAGATGCGCGAGACTTTGATGACGCCGTTTATTGTCAACGTAAAAAAGGTGGCGGTTGGCGTTTATGGGTTGCGATTGCAGATGTTAGTTATTATGTACGCCCACAAACAGCACTAGATACAGAAGCACGTAGCCGAGGAAACTCTGTTTATTTCCCTTCTCAAGTTGTGCCGATGTTGCCAGAAGTTCTGTCTAATGGATTGTGCTCATTAAATCCACAAGTTGACCGTTTATGTATGGTTTGTGAGATGACCGTTTCTGAGCAAGGGCGTCTTTCTTCTTACAGATTCTATGAAGCAGTGATGAGTTCTCATGCTCGAATGACCTACACCAAAGTGTGGAAAATCATTCAAGGTGATGAAGAATTGCGTGAGCACTATAAGCCTATCGTTAAAGATATTGAGCATCTGTATGAGTTATACCAAGCATTAGATAAAGCGCGCGAACAGCGCGGCGCAATTGGTTTTGAATCAGAAGAAGCGAAGTTTATCTTTAATGCCGAGCGTCGTATTGAGCGTATCGAGCCAGTTGTTCGTAACGATGCACATAAATTGATTGAAGAGTGCATGATCCTTGCTAATATCGCAGCCGCTCGTTTTGTTGAGAAAAATGAAGAACCTGCACTTTACCGTATTCATGATAAACCAAAAGAAGACAGCGTATTGAATCTACGCTCTGTCTTTAATGAATTAGGTTTAACGCTGCCTGGCGGCTTAACACCAGAGCCAGCAGATTATGCGCGTGTCATGAAAGAGGTTGAAGACAGACCAGATCGTGAAATGCTACAAACCATGATTTTGCGCTCAATGAAACAGGCGATTTACGATCCTGAAAATCGTGGGCACTTTGGTTTAGCATTAAAATCTTACGCACACTTTACTTCACCAATTCGTCGTTACCCTGATTTAGCCTTGCATCGTGCAATTAAATATCAGATTGCGAAGGAAGAAGGTCACGGCTCACAACGTTGGACACCAACGGGTGGCTACCATAGTGATATGGACACCATGTTGCAATTAGGCGAGCACTGTTCTTTAACTGAGCGTCGTGCTGATGAAGCAACACGAGATGTTGCTGATTGGCTGAAATGTGACTTTATGTTGGACCAAATTGGTCAACAATTTACGGGTATTATCACCAGCGTAACGGGCTTTGGTTTCTTTGTTCGCTTAAATGATCTGTTTATTGATGGTCTGGTGCATGTTTCTACATTAAATAATGATTACTATCAGTATGATAATGTAGGGCAACGCTTAATTGGTGAGTCTTCAGGACAAGTCTATCGCCTTGGTGATGAAGTTGAAGTGAAAGTTGAAGCAGTTAGTATGGATGAACGTACTATCGACTTCTCTTTAATTTCAACAACACGCACCGCGCGTAATCCGGGTAAAACAGCCCGTGTTCGTGGTTTAAAAGGTGAAAAAGACAAGAAAAACGCAAGTTCGAGTAAGTCTCGCTGTCGTGATGCAAGCAAAGATAAAAACTTTGAGCCAGATAGTGCCTTTAAAAAAGGTAAATCATCAGGTCGAGGTAATGCGAGCAAAGACAAAGCCGTAAAAGACCAAGTTGCGAAAGATAAAGCAAGTAGCAAACGTAAGAAAGCATCATCACAAACCAAAAAGATAGAGGCAAAACTTAAAGCTAAACGCGCAGCCAAACGCGATAACGCATAACGTTTTATTCTTCTGATTCTTTTTTAAAAGGCGGAGACTCCGCCTTTTATCTGTTTTGTGCCTTTTATTTTTTAATGAGTAAGCACCGCTATGAGCGAAGAAATTATTTATGGTATTCACGCAGTAACCGCATTACTTGAGCGTGATCCTGCACGTTTTAAAGAAGTTTATGTATTAAAAGGGCGTGAAGATCGCCGTTTAACACCGGTTATTCATGAATTAGAAGCACAAGGTATTCTGGTTCAAATCGCTAATCGCCAATGGTTAGATAGCCAAACTGAAGGTGCTGTTCACCAAGGTATTATTGCTAAAGTAAAACCAGGTCGTCAGTATCAAGAACAAGATTTACCAGACTTATTAGCTAAAGTCGGTACACCTTTTTTATTAGTACTCGATGGCGTGACGGATCCCCATAATTTAGGGGCTTGTTTACGTAGCGCAGATGCAGCCGGTGTGCATGCTGTTATCGTTCCGAAAGATCGCTCCGCACAATTAAATGCAACAGCCAAAAAAGTGGCTTGTGGTGCAGCAGAAAGTGTTCCTTTAATTAAAGTGACTAACCTTGCTCGTACACTACGTTTTCTGCAAGAAGAGAATATTTGGATTGTTGGCACAGCAGGTGAAGCAGACCACACTTTATATCAAAGTAAACTAACAGGCCCAATGGCATTAGTAATGGGTGCTGAAGGTGAAGGTATGCGTCGCTTAACGCGAGAGCATTGTGATGAGCTGATTAGTATCCCAATGGCGGGTACGGTATCATCACTTAACGTTTCTGTGGCAACCGGCGTTTGCTTATTTGAAGCGATGCGCCAGCGTATAATGGTGAAATAATCGCTTAGTTTATTTTATTATCTATACTCCCTTGAGTTTTATTGGCCGCGGGGGTATAGTTACGCGTCAATTTTTTCAGTCACAACTTAAACAAGTTCCTTGCCTCCATGGGTGGTGACTGACCCTGACAGGAGGCTGATAAATCCGTAAGGAGCAATATCAAATGCGTCATTACGAAATCGTTTTTATGGTTCATCCTGACCAGAGCGAACAAGTTCCGGGCATGATCGAGCGTTATAAAACCGCTATCACTAATGCAAATGGTCAGATCCACCGTCTAGAAGACTGGGGTCGTCGTCAATTAGCTTATCCAATCAATAAACTGCACAAAGCACACTACGTTCTGATGAACGTTGAAGCTCCGCAGGAAGTGATTGATGAACTGGAAACTACTTTCCGTTTCAACGATGCCGTTCTCCGCAACATGATTATGCGTACTAAACACGCAGTAACTGAAGCTTCTCCAATGGTTAAAGCAAAAGACGAACGCCGTCGTGATATCGCTGATGACCTAGATGATGAAGATGAAGTTGATGATGTAGCAGAGGATTCTGAAGAGTAATTAGTGCTGTGACGGCTAATAATCATTTGGTGCTAACTGGCACAGTGTGCAAAGCATTAATTCGAAAAGTTAGCCCCGCTGGGATCCCGCACTGTCAATTTGTTATTGAACATCGTTCAGTACAAGAAGAGGCGGGATTAAAAAGACAATCATGGTGCCGAATGCCCATTATTGCTAGCGGGAAAGCGTTACAAGCAGTTACTCACAGTATAACGGTCGGCAGCCAAATCACCGTTTCTGGATTCATTAGTAGCCATCAGGCGCGAAATGGATTGTTTAAATTGGTGCTTCATGCCGAGCAGATTGAATTGATAGATTCTGGAGACTAGCCATATGGCACGTTATTTCCGTCGTCGTAAGTTCTGCCGTTTCACAGCAGAAGGCGTACAAGAGATCGATTATAAAGATATCGCTACGCTGAAAAACTATATCACTGAAAGTGGTAAAATTGTACCAAGTCGTATCACCGGTACTCGTGCAAAATACCAGCGTCAGCTGGCTCGTGCTATCAAGCGCGCACGCTACCTGTCTTTATTACCTTATACTGATCGTCATCAGTAATAGGTATATAGTCCATTAATGACTTGTAGAGGATAAGGTAATGCAAATTATTCTGCTTGATAAAGTAGCGAATCTGGGTAGCCTGGGTGATCAGGTTAACGTAAAATCGGGCTATGCTCGTAACTATTTAATCCCACAGGGTAAAGCTGTTTCTGCGACTAAGAAAAACATCGAGTTTTTCGAAGCGCGTCGTGCTGAGTTAGAAGCTAAATTAGCTGAAACTTTAGCAGCAGCTGAAGCTCGTGCAGCGAAGATCAATGCACTGGGTTCTGTCACTATCAGCTCTAAAGCGGGTGACGAAGGTAAACTGTTTGGTTCAATCGGTACTCGTGACATCGCTGATGCAGTAACTGCAGCTGGCGTTGAAATGTGTAAGAGCGAAGTTCGCCTGCCAAATGGCGTTCTGCGTACTACTGGTGACCACGAAGTTCACTTCCAAGTTCACAGTGACGTATTCGCTGAACTGAATGTTATTATCGTTGCTGAATAATCTCTGATTAAACAGTTAATGTTGATAAAGAAAAACGCCAGCTAAGCTGGCGTTTTTTTTGGATAAATTAAATCTCTTCTTACTATGGAGTACGGTAATAACTTCCATCACTCAAACGAGTGTAAGTGATAACAGTACCGGCGGTATTTGTCACTTCTAGCATACTGACATCACCTTGTGGGTTACGCTGTAAACGAATAGTTTGCCCTGTGCGTAATTGACTTAATGACTTCTGTTGGTCTTCTGATTTCGCCATAGAGAATGCATCATTGACAGGAAGTTGATTGTCTCTAAACAGTTGCGCTAAGGTTTGTCCCTCTTTAATGGTATAAGTTTGCCATGTTTGCGCTGGTGTTGATTGAGTATCTTGTTGTGGTGTTGTTTGAACAACATTTCCTTCTGGATCATTTGCCGTTGGCTCCTCTATTGATGGAGAAGCTTCGGGATCGGCATTTAAGCTATCTTGCGCTTGAGGGATCGAGGTTTGATAAGTTGGATCATTTGTTGATACTGATGGTGAAATAGGCACAGGAAGGTCATGCGTCGATGATGACGGTTGAGGTGGTTCACCATTATTTTCACTTGTTGGCCAAAAAAATATGACCAATAAAACAACAGCAATAACCAGTATTGCCCGACGATGTAAGCCAGGGAATTTGCCCATATTCACCTCATTATTGATCTGTGAATCAGTATTATGAATTGCTGTAACATCTTTTTTATTCCTTGTAGCCATACTAGCACGAACCATGATCCTAACCTGCTCCCTGAATTCTTTTCAGAATTATCTATTCGCTCTAACCGTTAATGTTCTTTATTTCCTTGATGGTTAACTAAAAATAGTTTCATGCGTTGATTCACATTTTTATCAGTTTCTATGGTTAAAGCCTGCGCTAATTCACCATAAAGATCATGAGGCAATAATGTGTCAGACCATGTTGAAAGAACATTCAGCGCCATATTTCTATCACGCAATGTCGGACTACGTAACTGCCTTTTGATAAGTGACCAGCCGATACCGGGAAAACCACCAAGATCTTGCATAATATATTCAACGGCATGATGGGGCTGATATTCAGAGTGGGTAGTTATTAATGGATCATCTGTGCTATCTAATGCTGTTAATTCAATTTGTTGTTCTGCAAGTTTAACTACTCTTTCTATTTTGTGAGAGGCATCCGTTTGCATTAATTGGTGCCACCAATCTGCATTGGGATTATCTTTTTGTAGTGAGAAGAGTAACTCCCAGATATCAAGGCGAAGAGATTTAGCAACAAGACTCGCTTGGTAATTTTTTGAGCGAGAAGGGTTTTGTAATGCTTCAATAATAAGTGTCGACCATTCTGGTTTTTGAATAATATTTTGCGAAGCAGAAATAATTTGTTGTTGGCAATGATCGTTCCAGCCGAGAGACTCAAGTAATAACCAATCTTCACCACTATTTTGCACAAAGTCAGTAATTTCACAGACACAATAGAGGAGCTTTAATTCTTTTGGAGGCAAAGTATCAACTTGTGAAATAAAAGCATTGCATGCTTGCGGGCCCTCTACATAATCATAAATATCTTTTGCGGGACCGCCATTAAGCAGTGCACGTAAAAGATCGCTACAACCAAGTAATAGTTCATTATCTAAAGGATGCGTATTCAGCATCTCTAATAGTGTCCCTTTTGTGACACAGTCATAGGCGACGTACTCTGTCATTACATTATTTTTATACCCTTCAGTCAGTAGCCAATAGCGATTATTAACAGACAGTGTTGAAGGCAAATGCTCGATAAACTGAATGCGTCCCCAGCCTTTAGTTCGTTGGCCTAGGGAGTGTAAAAAAGGCTCAAACTCTTCACAAGAAAGGCGCTGTTTTAGCGAACGAATAGCATAAAGGGTAAATTCAGGATGCAGGGCGAACAATAAGAGTAAACGCTGAGAGGCACTATCATTAAATGATCCTAATAGCCTTAAAGCTATTTTGATAGGATTCTTATCAGGACTTAACTTTAAGATCCATAAGATCAATTGAAAATAGATCTCATGATTAATCAGTGTTTCATCTTGTTCTATTTTATCTATCAAATAAGAAAGATAGGTAATAGGAGCGAGTTTATCTTGGCAGGCAAGTGAATAAAAAGAAGCGATATGTCCTTTATCCGGTAAAAGAACGACATGCTTTATTGCATGGTAGAGGGATAGCGCAAATTCTTCACATGCCTTTTGAGAAGGCTGTTGTTCAATTGCTCGACCTATTCGTTGGTGCAAAATAATACCTTCACGAGCGCCAGCCGACCAACTAAAAGGTATTGAATCATCATTAGGTTTTGTTTTTAAGTGAGCGTCTGACAATAGATTTAATTCATCAGGTAAAGGTGTATCACCTATTTCATAAGGTGCTAACAGCGAAAGAATTGAAGGAACAGAAGAAGGACAAACGTTAGGAAAGTCTATTGTAAGGTCGATAGACAGAGGTGACTTACTGAAAAGCTTATCGCGCCAATTAGTCATAATAAATCCTATTTGTTTTGCCGTCTTAGTATAACTTTAGCGGAAAATAGGAAAGCTGGACAAAAAAAGCCAGAAAATCCACTTATATCACTTAAAAGAGACTTATCCCAAACATACTTCCTCTCTTGAGATAGAAAAACAAATCAAAAAAAAACTGGTCAATAAAATTAAAAAGCGTTACATTAATTCAACTATAAAATGTTACATTATAACATTACAAATAAAATAGGGTTTATTATGAAACTAGGTATTCATCCTCAATATCGAACAGTGATTTTCCATGACACCAGTGCAGATGCTTATTTTAAAGTGGGTTCAACCATCCAAACGGAAAAAACGATAGAGTATGAAGGGCAAACATACCCTTATGTGACATTAGATGTCTCCTCTCAATCACACCCATTTTATACCGGTAAGCAAAAGACACATTCTCAAGAAGGTAATGTGGCACGTTTTAATAAACGTTTTGGTCAATTTATTAAGTAAGGAAGAGATAATGCAGGTATTAAGTTCATTAAAAAGCGCTAAACAACGCCATCCAGATTGCAAAGTGGTGCGTCGCCGTGGTCGCCTTTACGTGATTTGTAAGTCAAACCCACGTTTTAAAGCCGTTCAGGGGTAAGATTATGCAAAAGCCAGTCCTTTCTTGTATTTTTATTATGGGACTATTGGGTAGTGCTATGTCTGTTTTAGCACATGGTCACCATCATGAAAAAGTACAAACACAAGCTCAACGAGATGCCGCTAATGGAATTTTTGAAGATAAGGATGTTCTTGATCGCCAACTCAGTGATTGGGATGGTGTATGGCAATCTGTAGAGCCTTATCTTCTTAGTGGTGAGTTAGATGAGGTTTTACAAAAGAAAGCGGAAACAAAAAAAGATAAAACGGTTGAAGAGTACCGAACTTACTATACACAAGGCTATAAAACTGATGTGGATATGATTGGTATTGAAAACAATATTATCGAGTTCCATCGTGGAGAGAAAGTCGATAGCTGTGAATATCATTATGATGGTTATCGTATTCTACATTATGAGTCTGGTAAAAAAGGGGTACGCTATCTTTTCCGCTGTGATGATGCCAAAAGCCAAGCACCTAAGTTTATTCAATTTAGCGACCACATAATTGCACCAGAGAAAGCAGGGCACTTCCATTTATATATGGGCAATACATCACAAGATAAGTTACTCAAAGAATTAAGTAATTGGCCAACATATTACCCTTATTCAATGAAAGCAGATGATATTGTTCACGAAATGCTTTATCACTGATTTAAGTAAAATAAAGAGAAAATAAAATAATAAAAATCTTTAGCAAAGGAATGCTAAGGATTTTTCATAAAAAGTTAGCTTAAAAAATAAAGGAATATTAGTTACATATCTCCTTTGATATAGCATATTAAATATTTCCTTTCCCTTTTAATAAAAAAGCCAGAAAAAAGCAGTAGCATCCATGCTGACTTACTTTTATAAATTGGGTTAAAGGTTATTTATAACCCTTGGCAGACATATTTCATCTCCATATAGTCTTCAATGCCGTGTTCAGAGCCCTCACGACCTAAACCTGATTGTTTAATACCACCAAATGGTGCAACTTCATTGGAAATTAAACCGGTGTTAATCCCCACCATGCCGTATTCTAAATTTTCAGCAACACGCCAAATACGTTGTGGGTTTCCACTATAAAAATAAGCAGCTAAGCCATAAATGGTGTTATTAGCTAAATGCACCACTTCATCTTCATTTTCAAAAATAACTAAAGGTGCAACAGGGCCAAATATTTCTTCTTCAAGGATATGGCTATCAGCGGGAACATTGCCAACAACGGTTGGTTGGAAGAAGTTCTCACCCGCTTTATCATTATCCCCACCACAAAGCAGTGTTGCACCGCGTTTTAATGTATCAGCAAGCAATGATTGTGATTTCTCAACAGCTTTACGGTTAATAAGAGGTCCAATAGTGACACCTTCTTCAAAACCATTCCCTACTTTGAGCTTTTTAACGGCGGCAACAAAACGTTCGCTAAATTGTTGATAAATATCTTTATGAATATAAAAACGGTTAGCGCAAACACAGGTTTGTCCTGCATTACGGAATTTAGCCCCGATAGCACCTTCAACCGCTTTATCAATATCGGCATCGTTAAACACGATAAATGGTGCATTGCCACCTAATTCTAAAGAGACTTTTTTTACGCTATCTGAACACTGACGCATTAATAAACGTCCAACACCCGTAGAGCCTGTGAAACTTAATTTGCGAACACGGTTGTCAGAGGTAAAGACTTCGCCAATTTTAATGGCATCTCCGGTTACAATATTAATAACACCAGCGGGAATACCGGCTTGAGCCGCTAATTCAGCTAAAGCCAATGCGGTATAAGGTGTTTCATTGGCAGGTTTAATCACCATAGTACAACCTGCCGCTAATGCAGGAGCTGCTTTACGGGTGATCATAGCAGCCGGGAAGTTCCAAGGTGTAATAGCAGCGCAAACACCGATACCTTGTTTAATCACCATCAAGCGTTTATCAGCAGAAGGTGAGGGAATAATTTCACCGTTGGTTCTCTTACCTTGTTCTGCAAACCATTCAATAAAAGAGGCTGCATAAGCAATTTCACCTTCAGCTTCAGCAACAGGTTTACCTTGCTCAAATGTCATTAATTCAGCAAGTTTTCTTTTATTTTCAGTGATTAATCTAAACCAATTTTGCAATAATGCTCCGCGCTGATGTGCTGTGAGTGCACGCCATTTGGGTAATGCTTTTTGTGCAGCATCAACAGCCATTATTGCTTCTTGTGTTGCCATATTGGGTACAGTACCAAGTAAAATACCCGTGGCAGGATCGACAACATCAACAGTTTCGTTATTTTTAGCATTACACCAAAGACCATCAATATAGCCTTGTTCGCGGAAATAGGGATTCGTCGTTATCTTCACTTAATACCTCTCTGAACACATATATATTGATATTTATAAGGCTAGGCAGTTTTGTGCCTGTTTATAATTATATGCCTGTGTTGCGATGTTGTGAAAATAAGTATGACAAATGCCAATAAAAAAGCGTCAAAAAGACGATAAATAAGGTCAATTGCTTATGTTTTTAATGAATAATTCCCATTACTCAAGACTCAAGGTTTACGCTGTACCTTACCACTGTTATTCTTGGATCTAACTTTCATAAAAAACAGGTATTTTTCATGTCAAAACCATCATTTGATTCTATCGAATCACAGGCAAGTTACGGTATTGGTCTGCAAGTCGGTCAACAACTGACTGAATCAGGTCTTCAAGGATTAGAGCCCGCAGCACTGTTAGCTGGCTTGACCGATGCATTAGAAGGTAATGCGCCTTCTGTACCTGTTGAAACATTACACAATGCCTTACGTACTATGCACGAGCGTGCTGAAGCTGTTCGTCAAGAACGCCAAGCAGAGCTGGCTGATGCTGGTAAAATCTTCTTAGAAGAAAATGTGAAAAATGAGGGCGTTCAAGTTACAGAATCTGGCTTACAGTACAAAGTACTGACTGCCGGTGAAGGCGCAATTCCAGCGCGAACAGATCATGTTCGTGTTCACTACACTGGTCGTTTAATTGATGGCACTGTGTTTGATAGCTCTGTTCAACGTGGCCAACCAGCCGAATTCCCAGTAAATGGCGTTATCGCAGGCTGGATTGAAGCATTAACATTAATGCCAGTAGGTTCAAAATGGGAATTATATATTCCTTACCAATTAGCTTATGGCGAACGTGGAGCTGGTGCGGCTATTCCTCCATTCGCAACATTAGTATTTGAAGTAGAATTATTAGAAATTTTATAATTTCTTATTCTGCGGTAAATCAGAGTAAAAAATAGCCGGTTTTGCCGGCTATTTTCGTCTCTGTACTAAAATAAAGAGACAGTAGGGTAATTAATTTTTATAAGAGAAGTTATCTGCTTATAGAAATAAGAGAGGTGCATTATGTTAGAACAAGTCAGCAAATTAGCTCGCCAAGCAGGTACGGCGATAATGCAGATCTATCAGCAATCAGAGCCTATCCAAGTACAGGAAAAAAGTGATAATTCACCTGTTACAGAGGCTGATTTGGCTGCTCACCAAGTTATCAAACAAGGACTTGCTTCTATTGCTCCAGATATACCTCAATTATCTGAAGAAGATCCCCCTGAATGGGAAGTTCGTCGTCATTGGGATCGTTATTGGCTGATTGACCCTCTAGATGGAACTAAAGAATTTATCAGTAAGAATGGTGAGTTTACGGTAAATATCGCTTTAATTGAAAAGGGTATTCCTGTTTTAGGGGTTGTTTATGCTCCTGTTCAAAATGTGTTATATGCAGCAGCAAATAAACAGGCGTGGAAAGAAGCGTGTGGGCAACGATTGCCTATTCATGCAAGTCGTGCGGAGCCACCCGTGATTGTGATTAGTCGTTCTCATCAAGATGATGAATTAAAAGAATACCTCTCACAACTTGGCGCACATCAAACCGTTGCTGTTGGTTCATCTTTGAAGTTTTGTTTAGTCGCTGAAGGTAAAGCACAGCTTTATCCTCGCTTTGGGCCTACACATACATGGGATACCGCGGCAGGTCATGCTATTGCGATTGCGGCGGGCGCACATGTCACGGATTGGAAAGGAGTAACGCTAGATTATTCCCCAAAAGAGTCGCTGATAAACCCAGGATTTAGAGTTTCTATCTTTTAGTACCACTTTACAAAATCGGAGCCCTTTGTTTTATAAGGGCTCTGACACAGGAATTATTCTTTAATTAAATCGTTGATAAGATTGATTGCAGTCGTGATTTCTGCACCACTTAATACACCTTCTTTGACGAAACGAACTTTGCCTTGTTTATCTAAAACAACAATAGCTGAACTCTCTTTTTCTAATCCCCAGCCTTTTAATGCTACACCATCAGCATCAACAATAAATTGTGACCAAGGAAATTCTTTTTTACTGTCTTCAACACTGCCACGAACAAATGGGCCTGTACCAAACACAGCATCATCAGTATTAATAATTGTTGTAGTTTGATAACTGCTATGTGGGAATTTAGCCAGTTTTACGGCTTCAATAAACGGCGCATTCATCTCCTTAGCTTTGCTACGTCCTGCTATATGCTGAACAGTACGTACTTTTCCACTGAGCAGACCACTATTCCAATTTTGGTAGCTAAACTTATCTTTGGTTGTGTCATAAAGTAGCTCACCTTTGTCATTGATTGTGACAGCGGGAAGTACTGTATTTTCAGTGATGTTATGTGCAAATGCCCATGTGGATGTGCTGAGTAAAAGAGCAGCTAAGGTTATTTTGTGCATAGCCATGATCCTATTATTGAAATCGACATTAGATTCTATTTAAGCATAGAAGCTAATGAAGAATAATACCTCATCATTGATACATTTATTTAACATTGAGTGGGTAAAATAACGCACAGGCTATCTTTATTTATATTCTTTACTGTCAATAAATGTAAAAACAGATAAGAAAATCAAATAAGTTGAACCTAGTACTTATAATTAGGTCTTTAAATTTGATATACAAAGATAAGTCTTTATGACTTATTAAACTCAACAACGAGCATGGGAGACTAACTGAAAGATGAAAATCTTCAATCGCTATAACCCTGAAAAAATTGCTCTCTACGTTAAGACATTATTTCGTGGACGGTTTTACATCAAAGGAATGGGTGCATTTGAATTCGATTACGGTAAAATTTTATTACCTAAAATAAGAGATAAGCTACATTTTAATGTCATGAGTGAAGTGAACCAGCAGGTCGTTTTACTGAAAGCAGAAATGGGCTAACTTTTATCTGATAGATAACTGAGTCTTTCTCGTAAATATCTTCGATAAGACTCAGTTATTAATTTCGGCTTGTTACTTGTTAGCTTACCGTTTTATTCTCATTTGTCTTGATATCGACTTCTGTTGTTGTCTGTATAACAGGAACATGTTCTTGTAAAATCGGCTTAACAGGTGGAATATCATCTACTTTTGTTACAAGTAATTGATCTATTTTGTAATTATCAATATCGACAACTTCAAATTTGTATCCTGAAAACTTCACATAATCAGTGCGTTTGGGAATTTTACGTAAGCGATACATCATAAAACCTGCGATGGTTTCATAGTTACTTGAATCTGGGAAATCGTCGATATCAAGTGCACGCATTACATCATCAATTGGTGTACCACCTTCAACTAACCATGAGTGCTCATCACGACTCACAATTTGCTCTTCTTGCCCCGGTCCAATTAAATCGCCCATTAAAGTTGTCATCACATCATTTAGTGTAATAACACCCATCACCATAGCGTATTCATTAAGGATGATGGCAAAGTCTTCACCGGATGTTTTAAAGCTTTCCAACATATCTGAAAGCGTTAATGTATCAGGAATAATCAGAGCCTTACGGATATGAACACCTTCATTGAGATTTAAGCTTTGCCCGTTAATAACGCGATTAAGTAACTCTTTAGAATCAACATAACCAATAATATGGTCGATATCACCTTCGCAAACGAGAAACTTAGAGTGAGGTTGAGTGGCAATTTTTTCTTTGATGTCGCTTTCAGTTTCTTCACGATCAAAATAGACCACATCTTCTCGAGGAGTCATTGCTGATGGTACGGTACGTGACTCTAATTCAAAAACATTCTCTATCAGCTCATGCTCTTGTTTACGTAAAACCCCAGCAACAGCACCAGCTTCTACGATGGCAAAAATATCATCAGAAGTAATATCTTCATTTCTTACCATTGGGATTTTAAATAATTTGAAGATGAGATCTGCCATACCATTAAATAACCAAACCAGAGGGCGGAAAAAGGCAAGGCAGAAACGCATTGGGTTCACAATTCTTAATGCGATAGCTTCAGGTTTTATCATACCAATGCGTTTTGGCGTTAAGTCAGCCAATAAAATAAACATGGATGTGACAATAATAAAAGAACAAATAGATCCAAGCTGTTGCGCTAATGGCTCTTCAAAAAATTGGAGATAAAAGCTTTTTAACGAAGGAGAGAATGCAGATTCACCAACAATACCCGCTAGGATAGCGACGGCATTTAATCCAATTTGTACAACGGTAAAAAACATGCCTGGCATTTCTTGCATTTTTAATACACGCGCGGCGTTAATATTACCCTCATCAACAAGTTGTTTGAGTTTAATTCGACGAGAAGCAGCAAGAGAGATTTCAGACAGCGAAAAAAAAGCGCTGATAGCACAAAGCAAAAGCACAATGAGTAAACTATTAAGCATATAAGGCTCACACCACCCCAAGTATTTAATCCAAAGGGGAATACTAGAGTGTTAAAAATAGAAGATAAATCAATATATTGTGATGAAATTATTCACAAAGATAGATAAGAGGGCGTAATTATATCATCGCCCTGCTATTTTCTGCTAGTTTTACTTTTCAGGGGGATAGCAGATGCCTATTCCACCTAATCCACAGTAACCTTGTGGGTTTTTATGTAAATATTGCTGGTGGTAATCTTCAGCAAAATAGAAAGGACCCACAGGCTGAATTTCAGTCGTGATTGCTTCAGTAGCACCTTGAGTATTCATTGCTTGTTGATAACGTTTTTTTGACTCAATAGCTTGAGCATATTGCTCTTCATTAACAGTGTAAATGGCAGAACGGTATTGGCTGCCAATATCATTACCTTGGCGCATCCCTTGTGATGGATTGTGATTTTCCCAAAAAAGAGCCAAAAGTTGTGAATAGCTAATCACTGAGGGATCAAAAACAATTCTTACCACTTCACTATGGCCTGTTAAACCTTGGCAAACTTGTTGGTAAGTTGGGTTTTCTGTTACACCACCACTATAACCTGCACTCGTTGAATAAACGCCCTGTTGTTGCCAAAACAGACGTTCAACTCCCCAAAAACAGCCCATCGCAAAATAAGCAATGTCCATATTGGTTGGAATATCATTAATAGAATGCCCATTTACAGCATGATTAGCAGATATTTCTAATGGTATCGAAGTACCCCTTAAGGCATTCTCTGGTTGGTAAGCTTTATGTTGCAAGGTAGACTCCAATTTTTATATTTGTAAACGCTTTACTATGGTAAAGGCTTAATATTGTTATAAACTAAATCTACAATAAAGCTTAAAACAGTTTGTCGTCAATTTATCACATGGATTAAATAATATTGAGGAGAAAACGTGCCGAGATACTCCGTTATCTACGTTCTCTGTCTGTCTTTTATCGCGCCTGTTGTTTATGGGGCAAATTTGCGTTTAAAAGTAGAAGGTTTAGAAGGGCAGCTCGAAAAAAATGCGCGAGTCCAGCTATCAAACATTACAACAGAAGAAGTTGCACCTGACGGGCGTTTTCGTGCGCGTGTTGAAAAAGCAATTCAAGAAGGACTTCGCCCTTTAGGTTATTATCAGCCCAAAGTGACATTTTCTTATGAAGAAAATACACCGCCTGCACGATCTGTATTAACCGCTAAAGTTGAACTGGGTATTCCTATTTTACTGAAAGGCGTTGATGTAGTTCTTGAAGGTGGTGCTAAAACAGATAGCCAATATGCAAAAGTCATTAAAGAAAATACGCCTCCTCTTGATAGTGTTTTAAACCATGCAGATTACGAGAAACTCAAAGGTTCATTAACAGGGCTTGCAATTCGCCGTGGTTATTTTGATGCAGAAATGCAAAAAAGCCAGTTGGGTGTCTCTTTAGATAATCATGCTTCATATTGGGATTTTGTTTTTGATAGTGGGGAACGCTATCGTTTTGGAAAAGTGAATTATACGGGCTCCCAAATCCGTGAAGACTATTTACAAAATATTGTTCCTTTTAAAGAGGGGCAATATTACGCCTCAGAAGATCTGGCTGAATTTAATCGCCGTTTAGCAGCAACTGGGTGGTTTAATTCTGCGGTTGTGACGCCTGATATTGCTAAAGCGCGCGCTGATGGTACTCACCTGTTACCGATGAGTGCTGTTGTAACACCTCGCTCTCGCAACTATGTTGAGCTTGGTGGGGGCTATGCTACTGATGTGGGCCCTCGTCTTAATATGCAGTGGGATAAGCCTTGGATGAACTCACGAGGACACAGCTTAACCTCTAATATCAGTGTTTCTCAGCCTGAACAGTCTATTGGTGCCAACTATAAAATTCCTCTGAAGGTCAATCCATTAGAGCAATACTATGGAGTTCAGGGCGGTTTTAAACGTACCGATCTGAATGACACCCGCTCTGATACCACAACGCTAAATGTGTCTCGTAACTGGGATATGTCAACAGGTTGGCAATACAGTGTGAATACACGTTGGAGCCTCAGCCACTTTACCCAAGGTGAAGTTACGAATACCACTATGTTGCTTTATCCGGGGGTTACAGCAAGTCGAGTTCGTCAACGAGGCGGTATGATGCCTTCTTGGGGGGATAGCCAACGTTATACATTAGACTACTCCAATAAAATATGGGGCTCTGATGTCGAGTTTGCTGCATTTCAAGCGCAACATGTTTGGATACGTACACCATGGGATGGACACCGTTTTGTGGTAAGAGGTAACTTTGGTTGGATTGAAACCAACGCGTTTGAGCAAGTACCGCCTGAATTACGTTTCTTTGCTGGTGGTGATAGAAGTGTCCGTGGTTTTAAATATCAAAGTATTTCACCAGAAGATAGTAAAGGTAATTTAACGGGGGCATCAAGAATGCTTGTGGGATCGTTAGAATATCAATATAACATCACGGGTAACTGGTGGAGTGCTGTCTTTATTGATAGTGGTGAAGCAGTTAATGATTTTACGCGCAGTGATTTTAAAACAGGTGCGGGTGCAGGTGTTCGTTGGGCATCCCCAGTTGGTCCAATTAAATTTGATTTAGCTTTACCTGTGAGTGACGTTGATAAACGTAGACTCCAGTTTTATATCGGGTTAGGAGCAGAGTTATGATAAAAAAGTGGTTGAAATGGATTGCGCTAACACTCCTTATCATTATTTTGCTTACATTCGGTGCTGTCGCTTGGATTTTGGGAACACAATCGGGATTGCATTTTGCTATTAATAGCGCAGCTCGTTGGGTTCCTGGCTTAGTTATCAAAGATGTTAGTGGTGGCTGGCAAGACCTGCGTTTAACGGGTGTTGAATATCAAATGCCTGGAGTTGACGTGAACGTGGGTGAATTATCATTAGGATTACGTTTAGCGTGCTTGACGGATAAACAAGTTTGTGTCGATACATTAGGCACACGAGATGTTGTTGTTAATGTTGATACTAGCGCTTTCCCTCCTTCTGAAGAAACACCTCCATCAGAGCCTCTAACAGAGCTTAATGCGCCATTACCTATCTATTTAAATTCACTCTCATTAGAAAATACGCATGTGAAGATTGACGATATGGCAATCTCGTTAGGCGAATTTAAAACTGGTGCGCAGTGGGAAGGTCGCCAAGTTACATTAAATCCAACACTTATTAATGATTTGCTGGTGGCATTACCAAAGACACCAGAAGAAGGGAGTGTTGAAGCAACGGCTCAAGATGTAAAAGAAATCGCAACTGCAAAACCTCAAACTGAGCCCACAACACAAGAAGAAAAAGAACAGGCGTTAGCCGAGACAATTAAAGCGATTTTTGCTAAACCATTATTAGCCGAATTACCTGAAATTATTATTCCCGTTGATATTAATATTGAAGGAATTGAAGGTAAGCAATTACAGGTTAGTGGTGATACACCTGTTACGATTAACCAATTATTGTTTGTAGCAAAGACTCAAGGTAAGCAGGTTAATCTCACTAAATTAAATATTGATGCACCAGAAGGTGAAGTGAGTTTAAATGGGGGAATTACCCTAGATAAACAGTGGCCTGTTAATTTAGATGTGAATGCGACTGTCCGTGATGTCGCAGGGCTTGAAGATTTTAAAGATCAAAAAGCGACGCTTTCTTTACAAGGAGCATTACTGGAAGAGCTTAAATTAGCACTTTCTTTAACAGGAACAGTTACAGCAACTTTGGATGCTCAAGCTGAACTGGCAAAACCACACCTTCCTTTAAAACTGACTCTTGAAAGCCAAAAAGTTCGTTGGCCATTAACAGGCGATATACAGTATCAACTTAACGATACTCGATTACGCTTAAATGGTCAGACAGATAACTATGATCTCTCATTACGTTCTGATATTGAAGGTCAGGAGATCCCGCCCGCCAAATTAATGCTGGATGCAAAAGGAAATGAAGAGAAAATAGAGCTGACACGTTTACGTTTAGCTGCCTTGCAAGGTCATGCTGATATTACGGGTGTTGCTGATTGGAGTAAGGCAATTAGCTGGAATGCATTGCTCTCTATTTCAGGAATTAATACGGCAAAACAGTACCCTGATATGCCAGCGAAATTAGATGGACGCATTGCCACAACAGGTAGCCTGTATGGTGGAAGTTGGCAATTACGTGTGCCTGAAATTACCTTAGATGGCAATATCAAAAACAATCTTATCAAAGCGAGAGGTAATGCTTATGGTAATGATTCTGGCCAATGGAATATTCCCCAGTTAAAACTGATCTTGGGTAAAAATAACCTCGATATTGAAGGGCATTTAGGTGATAAATGGGCATTAGATGCCAATATCAACGCTCCAGGATTAAATGGTTTAGTACCTGGATTAGCGGGTGTTATTAAAGGCAAAGTTAATGTTCGGGGTGATATTAATACACCTAAGATTATTGCTGATATCAACGCTCACGGCATTAAATGGCAAGATCAAGTCGGTGTCGAATCCATCACCATCAAAGGTGATGTTCAAGCGGATAAAGAAATTGGTGGTAAACTCGCTATTACTGCTCGTCAGTTAAAACAAGCCGATTTAGTTATTCGCAATTTAACGTTGGATGCTGCTGGTACAGAAAAACAGCATAAACTGACACTAAAAATGGATGGTGAGCCAGTTTCTGGTGGGCTGACATTAGCGGGTTCATTCGATAAAGAAAAACAGCAATGGAAAGGAACGCTAAATAATACGGCATTTGATACTCCAGTGGGTGAATGGCGTTTAAATAAAGCCATGGCGTTGAATTTGTTGGTAGAAAAGCAAGAAGTCACCATTGGCTCTCACTGTTGGGTAAACCCAAATGCACAAGTTTGTGTTCCTAAAGCGATAACTGTGGGTGAAAGCGGATCTGCGGCAATTACATTGACGCGTTTTGATCTTGCTATGATCAAACCTTTCTTACCACCAGAGACTTCTGTCCGAGGTGTATTTACTGGTGATGCCACCGCAACATGGAACTCAAAAGGTGGATTACCGAAAGCATCGGTAAATCTAAAAGGGCAAGGTGTTGCAGTAAAACAAAATATTGAAGGCACTGTTTTACCTATTGATTTTGATGCTATCTCCTTAAACGCAGGCGTTAACAACGGCAAAGCAACATTACAATGGCTGATTAGTATTGCAGGCAATGGTGATATTAAAGGGAATGTGCATGTTGCAGATCTCGAGAAAAAGCGCCAGCTATCAGGTACGGTGGATATTGATAATCTGACATTAGATTTAATCAAACCGTTCTTAGGTAAAGGTGAAATAGCTGAAGGTCGTGTTGGTGCGCAATTACGTTTAGGCGGAAATGCTCAATCACCACTGCTATTTGGTCAATTTGGTATCAATCAATTAAAAGTGGTTGGGCACTGGATCCCGTTTGATATTACGAAAGGGAATGTTGATGTTCAATTTAATGGTGCGACGTCTGATTTAAGCGGTCGAATCGAAACCCCTGAAGGTTACTTAAATCTTACTGGTAATGCCGATTGGCGTAAATTAGATGCATGGCACGCAGTAGTAGCTGCAAATGGCAATAAGCTACGTGTTGCATTACCTCCGATGGTACGTATTGATGTTAATCCTGATTTAGTGTTTGAGGCTCGCCCTGATTTACTAAAACTAGATGGACGTATTGATATTCCTTGGGCACGTATCGTTGTTCAAGACTTACCAGAGTCAGCAGTATCCGCTTCTTCTGATGAAGTGATGCTGGATAAAAACTTGCAGCCGATTGTACCAAAAGAGACATCGATTCCAATTCAAAGTAATTTAGCCATTAATATTGGCGATGATGTGACACTGGACGCATTTGGGCTTAAAGCTAGATTGACGGGAGCGCTTAAAGTCAATCAGAGTAAACAAGGACTAGGTTTAAACGGTCAGATAGATATTCCAAAAGGCGAATTCAAAGCTTATGGGCAAGATCTGCAAGTTCGTAAGGGACAAATCTTGTTCTCAGGGCCAGTTGATCAACCTTACTTAAATATTGAAGCTATTCGTAATCCTGAAAATACGGCAAATAATGTGATTGCTGGTGTTCGGGTGACAGGGCTTGCAGATAAACCTAAAGTTGAAATTTTCTCTGAACCCGCTTTTACACAGCAAGAAGCGTTATCCTACTTGCTAAGAGGTGAAGGGTTAGATAAAAGTGGTGATGCGGATTCATCACAAATGACGGCAATGCTGATAGGATTAGGTGTTGGTCAAAGTGGTCAGCTTGTAGGACGTATTGGTGAAACCTTTGGTGTTTCTGATTTAGCGCTTGATACACAAGGTGTAGGGGATAACTCACAAGTTGTGGTCAGCGGTAAGATCACAAACGATCTACAAGTGAAGTATGGAGTGGGTATATTTGATTCGCTAGCGACGTTAACTTTACGTTATCGCTTGATGCCCAGGTTGTATTTACAAGCAGTGTCTGGTATGAATCAGGCAATAGATCTGCTTTATCAATTTGAGTTTTAAATTATATGCGAATTATTGTTTATGGTAGTTTACGGCAAAACCAAGGTAACCATCACTGGATGACCTATGCACAGCTTTTAGGTGAGCATAAGTTAGTGGGATATAAACTCTATGATTTAGGGTTTTATCCTGCAGTTATTGAAGGTGAAGGGGAGATAGAGTGCGAAGTCTATCGAATAACGCCTTCTATCTTGACAGAGCTCGATGAATTGAAAAAGAACGATCAGGATTACAAGCGCCAACTGATTTCAACGCCTTATGGTAGTGCTTGGATCTATCTTTATCAAAAGCCTGTTGATGGTTTACGTGAAATAAAATGCGGTGACTGGCTAAAACGTCACGAAGAAGAGTAATCGGTTAAATTTACCTCTTACTGAAAGGTGTCTGAAAACGGCTTGATAGTGATATCGAGCCGTTTTTATATGAGAAATAACTAAATGTTTATTTTTCACAGATATAAGAGAGGCGTGCTTCTTTATATAAATTAAGTCGCATTCGTCTCGCTTTATCTATTTCATTTTCAGCCAATAATGGTCTAATTTTTTTCTGATAAACTTGAATACTTGTTTCACCTGTATGGTGTTGATATCCCACTTCATGGCTACGCCATTTTTTATTAATAATTACTTCTTGAATATAAAAAGGATCTGAATTATTTCGGATTTCATTGTCTAATTTGATCCGTAATTCTTTTTTTATTTGTTGATAATCAGGATGGTGACTGAGGTTTTGGGTTTCACCTCGATCATTAACCATATCGTAGAGTTCTTCTTCTTCATCTTCTTTGTAAATAATATATTTAAAGTTTTCTGTTCTTAACATTCTAGCTGGTTGGACATCGACATTTCGGTCAGTATTCCAGTGACAAATGACACTATTTCTCCATTCTTTCACTGTCTTTCCGGTTAATAATGGGTACAGAGAGCGACCATAAATATTTTTAGGGTAATCAATTCCGATATAATCACAGAGAGTGGGTAATAAATCACAAAGGGATGTTAATTCATGTTTTAAAGCGCCAGATTGAATACCCGGGCCTGAAAATGCAAAAGGCACATTTGTCGATTCTTCATAAAACCAATTCATTTTAGCGACTAATCGATGTGCTCCCATTGCATCACCATGGTCAGAGAAGAAGACAATAAGCGTATCTTCCCAATACCCACTCTCTTTTAATGCATTGATAACTTGTCCTATATAACTATCTACCAATTCAGTAAAATAGTAATAGGCTTTGAGATATTGCTGGAAATTTCTCTCATTCCATTTCCCTGATTGCATAACTCTGTTATGTGTACAGCAAGCGTATTGAATAGCTTTAGGTCTATTTTTAAGGTCATCGGCAGTGTCAAAGTTATCAAGTAAAGGTGGCAATTGTCCGATATTTTCGATGTCACCATGCTCACCCGCAAAATTTCCTGTCCATCCATTTATATTGTGTGGATTATTAAATTCAACGGCTAATAAAAATGGCTTTTTTTCCTCTCTTTTGGGGAGTGAATTGATATATTTCAGGCTTTCTTCTAAACAATACACATCTTCTTTCGTATCATAATCAACAGGAAAGGCGGGGTGAGCATTAAATTCTTTTTCTATTTGAGGTGCACAATCAAATCCTTCTAATGAGCCATAATCATGCTGTTTTCCAAAATGTTTACACTCATATCCCACTTGTGAAAACAACGTTCCTAATGTGGACATTGTTTCTGGTATGTTTGGACTGTCATTGGAAATAATGCCTGTCTGGTGTGGTAATTTTCCAGTCCAAAAACAAGCCCTTGAAGGAGCACATAAGGGATAAGCACAATACGCATTATGGAAACTTGTTCCCGTATTTAAAATCGAGTCGATAACGGGAGTTTTTACCTCTTTGTTGCCATAAGCAGAGATACCTCGCTTTGCTAATTGGTCTGCGGTAATAATTAAAATATTCTTAGGGTTTTTAGGTGTATTTAATGGGGTTATATACTCTTTTGTTGATGAGGATAATGCAGACAGTGGTGAAACCAGTGATAATCCTGTCGCACCCACGGCAGCACCCTTTAACAAATCTCGACGTGTTATAGACATTTTAACCTCTCTTATTTATTAGATATGGTAGTAACATAGATTAAAAAATCTTCAATTTCTTTTGAATTGATCACATGAAACCAATCGAAGGTGTTTTTGAAAGTATGCGAAAGTTAATATTTGTGATTTAAAGAGGGTAATTTATCTATGATGAACAAAAGAGAACATAAGATGTGAGAACAAGTAGGGAAGAAAGTGGATTTTAATTTATTAAATTTAAAGGCACACTTTTTAACTGAAAATAGGGAGCTAAAAGATGAAGAAATAAAAGGCAAATAAACCTAATACTAGGGTGTTATTTGCCTTGTAATATCTTGATTTACTAAAGGATTATTTTTTAGCGCGTTCGAAAGAAGACAGAATTTCAGCTTTAGCGGCTTCTACGCCTTCCCAACCGTCAACTTTAACCCATTTGCCAGCTTCTAAATCTTTGTAGTGTTCAAAGAAATGTTTGATCTGTGCTTTTAACAGTTCTGGCAGATCGTTCACATCTTTAATGTGATCGTATTCTTTGCTCAGTTTAGTGTGTGGTACTGCAACTAGTTTCGCATCTTCACCTGATTCGTCAGTCATTTTCAGTACGCCAACAGGGCGGCAACGGATAACTGAACCTGGTTGTAATGGATATGGAGTTGGAACCAGAACGTCTACTGGGTCACCATCTAAAGATAACGTGTTGTTGATGTAACCGTAGTTGCATGGGTAGAACATTGCAGTTGACATAAAACGGTCAACAAACAGTGCGCCACTTTCTTTATCAACTTCGTATTTGATAGGATCAGCATTTGCTGGGATTTCAATAACAACATAGATATCTTCTGGTAGTTCTTTACCAGCAGGAACATGATTCAGGCTCATAAAAAATTTCCTATAAAAAAATTAATTTTACGTGGCCTGTAGTATAGCGAAAAGTTTTTAACAATACCCGTTTTTTGCCGAACATGTTGAGTTCTGACGTAAAAATAAGCAGTAAATAAAAGGAAGCACTATTTTCAAAGATGAAAAAACCGGACGAATAAGAAGTCCGGTTTATCTATGTTAGTGCCAAACGAATGGATTATTCTTCGTCTGGATATTGCGCCATAAAGCTTTCAGCTTGTTCAACCATCGATTTAGTGCCTACGAAGAAAGGCATACGTTGGTGAAGTTCTGTTGGTTCGATATCTAGAATACGCTCTTTACCGTTACTTGCTTTACCGCCAGCTTGTTCGGCTAAGAACGCCATTGGATTGCATTCATAGAGTAAACGTAATTTACCAGTAGGGTGACTTGCAGTACTTGGATAAATATAAATCCCCCCCTTCAGTAAGTTGCGGTGAAAATCAGCAACTAAAGAACCAATATAGCGTGTGGTATAAGGGCGATTTGTTGCTGCGTCTTGTTCTTGGCAATACTTAATATATTTTTTTACGCCTAATGGGAATTTGATGTAGTTACCTTCATTGATTGAGTACATATTTCCTGTTGGTGGAAAATGTACGCTTTCATGAGATAAACAGAATACACCTAAAGATGGATCGTAAGTAAAGGCATGAACACCACAACCTGTTGTATAAACTAACATGGTTGATGAGCCATAAACAACATAGCCTGCTGCTACTTGACGATGACCTGGTTGTAAGAAGTCATCTAAAGTGACAGATTGACCAATTGGTGTAATACGGTGGTAAATAGAGAAAATTGTTCCGACGGAAACGTTTACATCAATATTCGACGAACCGTCTAAAGGATCCATTAGTACAACATACTTAGCATTTTCAGCACGATCACCTTCAAAGATAACAATATCATCTTCTTCTTCTGATCCGATACCCGCAACTTCACCACGCGCTTTTAATGCAGCTTTTAGTTTCTCATTCGCGTAAAGATCCAGTTTCATCTGGGCTTCACCTTGAACATTAGAAACACCGTTAGTACCAAGAATATCGACTAACCCAGCTTTGTTAATATCACGGTGGATAATTTTAGCCCCAAGCTTAATTGCTGAAAGCAATGCAGTAAGTTCACCAGTTGCATGGGGAAAATCTTGTTGTTTCTCGACGATAAATTCGCCTAATGTTTTCATGACGCAGGTCCTGAATGTGAGTGGGTAAAGTAAAAAAGGAGAGAAAATCTCCTTGGTGGTGGCAAGTTTAGCCAAAGAATCGGATGATTCAAAGGTTAATCCGTTTCTTATCTGCTTTTTGATCGTTAGAATAGTGACCAACTTCATGCTATTGGACAGAAATTCATGCACATTCATATTCTTGGTATTTGTGGCACCTTTATGGGAAGTCTTGCCATTCTCGCTAGAGCAAAGGGACATAAAGTCACAGGCTCAGACGCTAATGTCTATCCACCCATGAGTACTTTATTAGAAAATCAGGGAATTGAACTGATTGAGGGATATGACCCAAAACAATTAGAACCTGCCCCTGACATGGTGATTATTGGTAATGCGATGACACGAGGAAATCCTTGTGTTGAAGCTGTACTTGAAAAAGGTTTGCCTTATACCTCTGGCCCTCAGTGGCTACATGATTATATTTTGCCTGAACGTTGGGTGTTAGCCGTTGCTGGAACACATGGCAAGACAACAACAGCGGGTATGCTAGCTTGGGTTTTAGAAGACTGTGGTTATAAACCGGGATTTTTAATCGGCGGTGTACCAGGTAATTTCCAAGTATCTGCACAGTTAGGTGAAAGCCCCTTCTTTGTGATTGAAGCAGATGAATATGACAGTGCTTTCTTTGATAAGCGCTCTAAATTTGTTCATTACGCTCCACGCACATTGATTTTAAATAATCTTGAATTTGATCACGCTGATATTTTTGATGATTTGGCGGCAATTCAAAAACAATTCCATCATTTAGTTCGTATTGTCCCAGGTACTGGAAAAATCATCATGCCTGATAATGATATGAATTTAAAACAGACCATTGGAATGGGATGTTGGAGTGAACAAGAATTCACAGGTGAAACTGGAGATTGGCAAGCTAAAAAACTCAGTAATGACAGTAGCCATTTTGAGGTATTCCACAAAGGTGAGCGAGTCGGAGAGGTGTGTTGGGGACTTTCTGGTGAACACAACATGCAAAATGGCTTAATGGCGATTGTTGCAGCGCACCACGTTGGTGTTTTACCTGCGGATGCTTGTAAATCATTAGATAAATTTATTAATGCGCGTCGTCGCTTAGAGTTACGTGGTGAAGTTAATCAAGTCAGTGTTTATGATGACTTTGCACATCATCCCACAGCGATTTTGGCAACGCTTGAAGCGTTACGCAGTAAAGTCGGTGGAACAGCTCGTATTATTGCAGTGCTAGAGCCTCGTTCAAATACCATGAAAATGGGAATTAGCAAGGATGATATCGCACCTGCATTAGGCCGTGCTGATGAAGTCTTTTTATTCCAGCCACCTAATATTCAATGGTTAGTGAGTGATATCGCAGAGCATTGTGTGCAACCTGCTCGCTGGAGTACAGATCTGGATACATTAGTCGATATGATTGCGAAAGAAGCTCAAGCGGGCGATCATATTTTGATTATGAGCAATGGTGGTTTTGGGGGTATTCATGGAAAACTGCTCGCAAAATTAGCACAGCCTAAAGATTCTGATAGTCAGTATTAAAAATAAATAAGCCACTGAATTTTCAGTGGCTTATTTTTTGAAGCTGTAGAAAGGCTAATTATAATTCTTGATCAAAAAGATTCAGAATAGCGTCTCGTAATTCTTCCGTAGAAAATCCCGGTGCCGGTGTTGAAAAAATAGTGTCATCACCTGCAATACTGCCAAGGATACCTTCTGCTTTGCCTAATGAGTCTAATAAACGTGCAATAAGTTGTGCCGCACCTGGACTCGTTCTTATCACCACAACAGAATGGTTATGATCGATATCGAGTACCAGATTTTTTAATGGGCTGCTTGCTGTTGGTACGCCAAGCTCAGTAGGAAGGCAATAGACCATTTCCATTTTGGCGTTACGGGTTCTTACTGCACCAAATTTTGTTAGCATACGAGAGATTTTGGACTGATTAATATTATCAAATCCAGCCTCTTGTAATGCAGTCACAATCTCGCCTTGTGAACTGAATTTTTCTTCTTTCAGCAGGGCTTTAAACGCTTTAACCAAGTCTTCTTGCTTAGAAGGAACGCGCATAGTTCACCTTTAGTGAGTTATCAATAACCTGTGTATTATGCAGAGAAGTGAATTTTTATGCAACATAAGACGAAGAAATGCGAGTGATAGCCTCCTCAAAATTGTAAAGTAGAATGTACTGCAAAAAAATTTTATTTACAGCACGTGAATGTGATAGCTTAAAGAAAGTAAAGTATTTGTTAAATAAATGATAAGCTTAAATGATTATCACAAGGATGATGGTGTACTTAACACTTTGCCATATTTATTGAAATTATTTATCAAAAGGGTGTCCACTATCTCATTAACAGATAAGCAATTTGTTTAGAATAACCAAAGTATTATTTTTCACTAAAAATGCCTTATTATGCAATGTTGCTGTTAAATAATTGTTTTTTTAAAAAGTGAATTGCGTAATAGTGAGTATCTCGAAGGCGTTCCACTATCTCGTAAACTAAGGAGTATCAGAATGAAAGTAGCAGTTCTCGGTGCAGCAGGTGGTATTGGTCAGGCACTGGCACTTCTTCTTAAAAATCAGCTTCCAGCTGGTAGTGAACTCTCTTTATATGATATCGCTCCCGTCACACCGGGTGTCGCAGCTGACTTAAGTCATATCCCAACTCAAGTTACTGTAAAAGGTTTTGCGGGTGAAGATCCTTCTCCTGCGCTAAAAGGCGCTGACGTTGTTCTGATTTCTGCGGGCGTTGCTCGTAAACCAGGCATGGATCGTTCAGATCTTTTCAATGTTAACGCAGGTATCGTGCGTAACTTAATTGAAAAGGTTGCACAAAATTGTCCGAAAGCACTTATCGGTATCATTACTAACCCAGTGAATACAACCGTCGCTATCGCAGCAGAAGTGCTTAAAAAAGCAGGCGTTTACGATAAAAAACGTCTTTTCGGTATCACCACTCTCGACATTATTCGCGCCAATACCTTTGTTGCTGAACTAAAAGGTAAAGATCCACAAAAAACTAACGTTCCTGTGATTGGTGGACACTCCGGTGTGACTATTCTTCCTCTATTATCTCAAGTTGACGGCGTTTCATTTACTGATGACGAAGTTGCAGCACTGACTAAACGCATTCAAAACGCAGGTACTGAGGTTGTTGAAGCAAAAGCAGGTGGTGGATCCGCAACATTATCTATGGGCCAAGCTGCCGCTCGTTTTGGTCTTTCATTAATTCGCGCTCTAAATGGCGAGAAAAATGTTATTGAATGCACCTATACAGAAGGCGACGGAGAATATGCCCGTTTCTTTGCCCAACCTATTCTTTTAGGTAAAAACGGTGTAGAGGAATATTTATCTATTGGTAAATTAAGTGATTTTGAAAAGCAATCTCTTAATGGCATGTTAGATGTATTGAAAAAAGATATAATTCTTGGTGAAGAATTTATTAATAAATAAAGAAATACTTTTTTTTCTATAAAAATAATGCAAATTTAAATAAAAACCGCTGATACTATATCAGCGGTTTTTTTTATTAATTATAATATCTGTAATTATTAGTTAATTATTAGTTTTGGTACGAATCTTTCGTTCAAGTAATTCTCCTGTTTCAGGATGAAAATAACGGCTAGGCCAAATTTCACTAGGAGCTACACCAAGATAATCAGCAATGATTTTCTCTCCTTTAGGCCAAGGGCGTGACAGCGCATTAGCGAGTGTTGAAGAGCTTAACCCTGCTTGGCGAGAGATGGCAGCAAGTGTTGTTCCTCGTTTTCTAAGTGCGGCAATAATATCGGCAGGATGCCAATCAGATTTCCTTGAAATCATTTTTAATCCTTTTTCTATAAAATTGATTGCTGTGTTAGTGGTATAAATAACAGTTTATTAGAAATGTCCTAAAGCATTTAAACTGATTATTTAGAAAATAAAATAACATTATTTTTCTAAAAAGATTTCTGATTTTTTTCTTAATAATTTCTTTTTTGAAGTTGATAACAATTTTAGAGAAACATAATGAAAAAAGAGTGGTATACGGCAAAGGAATTGACGGGTATAGGTGGATTACCTAAATCACCACAAGGTGTAAATTCGAAAGCGAGACGAGAGTCTTGGCAAAAACAAAATGTAAAAAATAAGCAAGGTAGTGGTGTTGAATATCATTATTCTTGTTTACCAGAAAAAACTTTAATTGCTCTAGAACTTTATGAGCCATTAGCACATTACAAACTAAATAAAAAAGAGGAGCCACTCGTTATCTGGGTGAAAGCATTCCAACAACTAAATGATGGTGAACAAAAAACATTAACAGAGCTGATATTGCGGGATGGTATTAGAAGTTTTTTAGAAAAAGTCGTCAATGATTAAGCGATTTTAAAGAATCTATTATTGGGTTATCCGCAACAGATATCTATCTGACTAACCTCTTAGTTGAATGTGAGATGAGATCATGAAAAAAGAATGGTATACAGCGAAAGAATTAGTGGGGCTTGCGGGGTTACCTAACTCACCGCAGGGAGTTAACTTGATGGCGCGTCGTGAAGGATGGGAAAACCGTCGTAAACGTGGCGTGCAGGGAAAAGCTGTCGAGTATTCCGTAAAAAGTCTACCTGATGAGGTGATTAGTGTGCTTGCTGCACATGAACCTCCGGCTGAGTATTTATCAAAACGTCAGGATGCTTTTTTGATTTGGGTTGAAGCTTATTATCAACTGACAAAATCGGAACGAGAAAAGATTGTGAAATTCGTACTACGTGAAGGGCTGGCAAAGCTCATTAGCTATATTGATGCGGATAATCAGGATGCTATCGAACGAGAAAACGAAGAAGTGCTCAATAAATTGAAAAGCCCACCAGAATCGACGTAGTCGCTCTAGCGGGCTTCTTTACATAACTACGAGGGTTTATACATCAAAGTTATGATTGACGTTGTACAGCGACGTGAGCAAGCCCAATAAGCGCATCTTTATACGGTGAGTCAGGTATAATTGATAAAGCTTCAATCGCTTTGTCTGCTTCTTCTTCTGCTTTTTGACGGGTATATTCCAAAGAGCCACACTGTTTCATAGTATTTAAAACAGTATCCAATAAATGGCGGCCATTACCTTGTTCAATGGCTTGGCGAATTAATTGGGATTCTTCTTCATTGCCATTATGCATAGCATGAAGTAATGGCAACGTTGGTTTACCTTCATCAAGGTCATCACCAGTGTTTTTACCCAGCTGGTTGTTATCTGCATCATAATCAAGCAAATCGTCAATGAGCTGGAAAGCAGTCCCAAGATAACGACCATAATCTTGGAATGCTTTTTCTTGCTCAGGTGTCGCACCAGAAAGAATGGCTGATGCATGAGAAGCCGCTTCAAACAGACGAGCTGTTTTGCTGTAGATAACTTGCATATAGTCATCTTCAGAAATGTCAGGATCGTTACAATTCATTAATTGTAAAACTTCACCTTCAGCGATCACATTGGTGGCGCTAGACATTAATTTTAATACACGCATTGAATCAAGATCCGTCATCATCTGGAAGGATCGTGTATAAATAAAGTCGCCAACAAGGACACTGGCTGCATTTCCGAAGACAGCATTTGCCGTTTGTTTTCCTCTGCGCATATCAGATTCATCAACAACATCATCATGTAACAACGTTGCAGTATGAATAAACTCGATAAGCGCTGCGACCGAGATATGTTTGTCACCTTGATAGTCCAATGCTCGTCCAGTGAGCACTGCGATCATTGGTCGGATCCTTTTACCACCACCACTAATGATGTAGTAACCAAGTTGGTTTATCAAAGAAACATCTGAATTAAGCTGGTAAAGGATTGCCTCATTTACCGCAGCCATATCAGCGGATGTTAGTTTTATAATAGATTCTAAATTCATGTTTTTTCGACTTTGGCTCGCCAATGAGCGCGTTATTATTAATAAAAATGATCATGCCACAGATTTTACTCTCTTATAATTTAGATTGTACTTTAAAAATGGCTGAAATAAATATCGTGTAAAAAACTCTTTTTTTTAACGCTAGTTTGCGATCTGTACTTGTCATCGGCACTAAATTTGCGTAGAATTCGCGCCCTATGTGAATATTTTAATTGTGCACTCAAATTATACATATTGGGAGTGTGCGGAAAGCGGAGTTTATATGTACGCGGTTTTCCAAAGTGGTGGTAAACAACACCGAGTCAGCGAAGGTCAAACTATTCGTTTAGAGAAGCTGGAAGTAGCTACTGGCGAAACAATCGAGTTTGATACTGTAATGATGGTCGCTAATGGCGATGACATTCAAATTGGCGCTCCAATCCTTGCGGGCGTTAAAGTTAAAGCGGAAGTGGTTGCTCACGGTCGCGGCGATAAAGTTAAGATTGTTAAGTTCCGTCGTCGTAAACACAGCCGTAAACAACAGGGCCACCGTCAGTGGTTTACTGATGTTAAAATCACTGGTATCGCTTAAGGTTTAGGAGAGTAGTTCAATGGCACATAAAAAGGCTGGCGGCTCGACTCGTAACGGTCGTGATTCCGAAGCAAAACGTCTGGGTGTTAAACGTTTCGGTGGTGAAGCTGTATTAGCAGGTAGCATCATCGTTCGTCAACGTGGTACTAAGTTCCATGCAGGTACTAACGTTGGTTGTGGTCGTGACCACACCCTGTTTGCATTAGCTGACGGAAAAATTAAGTTCGAAGTTAAAGGTCCAAACAACCGTAAATTTATCAGCATCGAAGCTGAATAATTACTGGTCCTTTAAGCACCGAGTCAAAAGCCCTGCAAATATGTTGCGGGGCTTTTTATATTTAAAAAAGGCCATCTCTGGGTAATTTCGGCCATCCAGCACGTTAATGGCTACTATACGGAGTAAAATCATGAAATTTGTTGATGAGGCCAAGATCCTAATCGTCGCGGGCGATGGTGGTAACGGCTGTGTAAGCTTTCGTCGCGAAAAATATATCCCTAACGGGGGACCAGACGGTGGTGATGGTGGTGATGGTGGTGATGTCTATATGATTGCAGACGAAAACCTTAACACCTTAATTGATTACCGTTTTACAAAGTCCTATCGCGCAGAACGTGGTGAAAATGGTCACAGTCGTGACTGTACTGGTAAGCGTGGTCAAGATATTACTATCAGTGTTCCTGTCGGAACGCGTGTCCGTGATCTAGCAACAAATGAAGTCATTGCTGACTTAACTGCTCACGGCCAAAAGCAGATGGTTGCTAAAGGTGGCTTCCACGGTTTAGGCAATACTCGTTTTAAATCATCGGTTAACCGTGCTCCACGTCAACGTACAATGGGAACGCCAGGTGAATCTCGCGAAGTCCTATTAGAGCTAATGTTATTAGCTGATGTGGGGATGCTTGGTATGCCGAATGCGGGTAAATCCACATTTATTCGCGCTGTATCAGCAGCAAAACCTAAAGTTGCTGATTATCCATTTACAACATTAGTACCAAGCTTAGGCGTGGTGCGCATGGATAATCACCAAAGCTTTGTGGTTGCAGATATTCCCGGATTAATCGAAGGCGCTGCTGATGGTGCAGGTCTTGGGATCCAATTCTTAAAACACTTAGAACGCTGTCGTGTATTATTACACTTGATCGATATTGATCCTATTGATGGATCGGATCCTGTGGAAAATGCAAAAATTATTATCTCTGAATTAGAGAAATACAGCGAAAAATTAGCACAAAAACCACGTTGGTTAGTGTTCAATAAAGTTGATCTTCTCGATGCTGAAGAAGCAAAAGAGAAGGCAAAAGCAATTGTTGAAGCGCTGGGTTGGGATGAAAACTATTACATGATAGCGGCCATCAACCAGGAAGGTGTGAAAAAACTTTGCTGGAATATCATGGAATTCCTGAATGTTACTCCGCGTGAGCAAGATATTGTTGCAACTAAGGCAGAGCCAGGAAAAGTTGACTTTATGTGGGATGATTACCACAAAGAACAGCTTGAAAACCCTGATTTCGAAGAAGAAAATGATGATGATTGGGATGAAGATGACGACGAAGGTATTGAGTTTATCTACCAACGCTAATCATCATTCTAATTGTGATTAAAATAAAAAACGCCTGATTAGTCAGGCGTTTTTCATATCTATTACTTATATTATCAGGTGTAAATCTAGCGGTTGTTATACATATCTTTATACAGATTTGTTTCAAAACGCACTAAATAAGCACGTCCAGCATTACGATTCTGTGTAGGAGGTGAATACGCCGAAACGTATTGTACAAACGCCACTTTTTGTCCGTTTGCCGTGGTCATAAAGCCCGCAAGATTGTAAACCCCTTTTAATGACCCTGTTTTGGCAGAAACTTTGCCATCAACACCCGCTTCATGAAAACCGCCTCGATACTGTAATGTACCGTCATGTCCTGCAAGGGGAAGCATGGTAATAAAATTTAATTCACTTTCATGTTGTCCAATGTATTGAAGGATTTGCATCATGGTTGCAGGTGAAATGAGATTATGACGAGAAAGGCCAGAGCCATCAACCATAACAGTATTTCCTAAATCAATACCGGCTTTTTGTTTTAAAATAGCACGGGTTGCTTCTGCGCCAGAGCGCCAAGTGCCTGCAACGCCATAATACTCACGGCCAATAGTTCTAAATACGGTGTCTGCAATCATATTGTCAGACTCTTTTAGCATGGTAGTCAGTAAGTTATGTAATGGTTTTGATTGTGTCTGTGCTAGTACAGTAACTGGCGCTTTTAGTTGAGATCGACGTTTGACATATCCATCAAGTTCAATATTGGCACGCTGTAACTCTTCTTTTAAAATTGTACCAGACCAATGAGCACCATCTTGGATAGAGAACATTAAAGGGACTGCATCGTCACGTTTAGGAATACAACCTGTGATTACATAGGTATTTAAATCACGAACAGTGACATCTAATTCACAAAAACGGGTACGAGTTGAGCCTTTCTCATAAGTTTCAACTTCACTTAAAACGGTTACAGGATAGAAAGAGGCTTTACGTATTGTGGCAATATCACCTTCTTTTTTGCCACTTTGCAGTAAGACAGAAAAGCAGTTTTTATCAACAATAGCAGCACTAGGTGGGGCACTAAAGCATTGAGTTAGATCATTCCAAACCCAACCGGGTGCTTTGTCATGGCTTGAAAAAGCAGAAGTATCAATAAGCAAATCACCATGCACTTTTGTAACACCTGATTGTTTTAATACGGCAACCATTGCTCTTAATTGTTGGCGAGTTAATGTAGGATCGCCTGTAAAACGAAAGATCAAATCACCAATAAGCTGATTGTCTTTTATCTTACCTTCTGTTTCCATTGTTGTTGTAAATTGATAGTTTCCACCTAATTGAAGTAATGCCGCAAGTGCAGTCACCACTTTTTGAGTACTTGCTGGAAGTGCTAATTGATCGGCATGATAATTAAGGTTAGGAGAAGCAGCGCCAACGGGTTGAGTAATTAAACCTACTTGAGTTCCTTCGGGGAGAAGGGATGTGTAGTTTTCAACAGGTATCGCTTGGGTTGAAAAACTGATGATACTTAATGTGTAGAGTATCCGTCGAAATGTTGATAGTAAGCGCATAATTTCTCTATCCGTGACTATAGCGTGTAACGTTACAGTATTGATTGCCAGAGGCTAATACTAAAGGGCAATGAGGGCAAAAGTAAACGGTAACAAGCAGGATTAGCTCATTATCGGAAAAAGTCTGTTTATCTCTTTATAAAGAGAGATAAGGCGTGAAGCAATGCGTCTGTTGTGTTAGATTTAGTTTTAAGTCTGGGAGGTTTAGTTTACGTCCCAACAGCATGAGTTGGGAATATAATAGCGTCCCCTCATTCATCGAATATATGTAGAGACAGGCCCAATTTAAGGTTGCCTGTGTCTTTTTTTGTCTTGAGAAGAGTAAATAGATCCTTTTCTCTGTGTTGTTAGTATAAAAAATCAGGATGATACCTATTTTTTATTAGGAATAGTATTGAGGTATTAACACATGAATCAGATCCCTATGACAGTTCTAGGTGCAGAAAAATTACGCGAAGAGCTGGAATATTTAAAAGGTGTTCGTCGTCCCGAGATTATTGCCGCTATCGCTGAAGCTCGTGAACACGGAGACTTAAAAGAAAACGCGGAATATCATGCTGCAAGAGAGCAACAAGGTTTCTGTGAAGGTCGTATACAAGAAATTGAAGCAAAATTATCAAATGCTCAAGTCATTGATGTTACAAAGATGAATAACAATGGTCGAATTATTTTTGGTTCAACAGTGACGCTGTTAAATGTTGAAACCGAAGAAGAGCAAACTTACCGCATTGTTGGTGATGATGAAGCTAACATTAAAGAAAACTTAATTTCTGTTAACTCACCGATTGCGCGTGGGTTGATTGGTAAAGAGTTAGATGATGTCGTTGTTATCACTACACCAGGTGGACAAGTCGAATACGAAGTTTTAAACGTAGAATACATTTAATTTATAATTTTACGTTTCTATAGAAAACTAGCCTGCTATCCTGTGGTAATATAAAAAAGGCCTTAAAAGGCCTTTTTTGCCATAGAGTTAGTTATGGCATTTTTATATAAAGATACAAGTTTTATTTCGGTAAAATAATCTTACGTGCTTCTGAAGGACGATAAAGAACAAGAATTTTTCCGATAACTTGTACATTCTGTGCACCGCTTTCGCGTACAATCGCTGCCACGATCAAGTTTTTAACATCTCGATCTTCGCCTGCGATTTTGACTTTGATAAGCTCATGGTGCGCCAGAGCGAGTTCAATTTCTGCAAGAACGCCTTCAGTCAGCCCGTTGTTACCAATCATAACGACTGGATTCAGGTGATGAGCGAGCCCTTTCAGGTGTTGAATTTGTTTTTTGTTAAGAGTCATCATTAATTTTTGCTTTGTTGGGATTGAAAACGATCTATTCTAACGCCATCTCTCACTTATCACCATAAAATGTCGTTAATACGGGGTTAAATGAGTGAAAGAGTAAAAATATTGATAGCTAAGTGTATGATAGTTGGAAAACGCAATGGCCAATAAGAAACGTTCGGCAAGCTCTAGCCGCTGGTTACAAGAACATTTTAGTGATAAATATGTTCAGCAAGCACAGAAAAAAGGGTTTCGCTCTCGTGCTTGGTTTAAACTGGAAGAAATTCAGCAAAGTGACAATATCTTTAAACCAGGTATGACCGTTGTCGATTTAGGAGCAGCCCCAGGAGGGTGGTCTCAATATGTTGTACAGCAGTTAGGAAATAAAGGTCGAATTATCGCATGTGACCTTTTACCTATGGATCCTATAGTTGGAGTCGATTTCCTTCAAGGCGATTTTCGTGATGAACTTGTGTTGAAGGCATTGCTTGATAGAGTAGGTGAAAACAAAGTCCAGGTTGTCATGTCTGACATGGCTCCAAACATGAGCGGTACGCCCGCGGTCGATATCCCTCGATCCATGTATTTAGTAGAGTTAGCGCTTGATATGTGTCGTGATGTACTGGCTCCCGGGGGAAGTTTTATTGTCAAAGTGTTTCAGGGAGAAGGCTTTGATGAATACCTGGGGCAAATACGCTCCCTGTTTACGAAAGTGAAAGTTCGTAAACCAGACGCTTCGCGGTCTCGTTCTCGTGAGGTATATATTGTAGCCACAGGGCGTAAACTTTAGTACCCTAAAGCTATTTGTTAACACAGTTGTAATATGAGGTTAATCCCTTGAGTGACATGGCGAAAAACCTGATCCTCTGGCTAGTTATTGCAGTCGTTTTGATGTCATTATTCCAGAGCTTCGGACCCAGCGATTCGAATAGTCGTAAGGTGGATTACTCTACCTTTATCAATGAGTTAACTAATAACCAATTACGCGAGGTCAGCATAAGTGGTTATGATATTAATGTAACTAAAACAGATAACTCAAAGTACAGCACGTATATGCCTATGCGTGATGACAACCTGCTGACCACTCTAATGAACCGTAATGTAAAAGTAACGGGCGAGCCACTTGAAGGCCAAAGTCTTCTGACTCAAATTTTTGTGTCTTGGTTCCCAATGCTATTACTGATTGGTCTTTGGATTTTCTTTATGCGCCAAATGCAAGGTGGTGGCGGTAAAGGTGCGATGTCTTTCGGTAAAAGTAAGGCGCGCATGTTGACAGAAGACCAAATCAAAACAACCTTTGCTGATGTCGCGGGTTGTGATGAAGCGAAAGAAGAAGTAAGCGAATTAGTTGAGTATTTGCGTGATCCGGGTCGTTTCCAGAAATTAGGGGGTAAAATCCCTAAAGGTATTCTGATGGTAGGGCCTCCAGGTACAGGTAAAACATTATTGGCAAAAGCCATCGCGGGTGAAGCTAAAGTCCCATTCTTTACCATTTCAGGTTCTGATTTCGTTGAAATGTTCGTGGGTGTGGGTGCTTCTCGTGTTCGTGATATGTTTGAACAAGCTAAAAAAGCAGCACCTTGTATCATCTTTATTGATGAAATCGATGCGGTTGGTCGTCAACGTGGTGCTGGTTTAGGTGGTGGTCATGATGAACGTGAACAAACACTGAACCAAATGCTAGTTGAGATGGATGGTTTCGAAGGTAATGAAGGTATTATCGTTATAGCGGCAACTAACCGCCCAGACGTATTAGACCCAGCATTACTTCGCCCAGGTCGTTTTGACCGCCAAGTGGTTGTTGGTTTACCTGATGTACGTGGACGTGAGCAAATCCTTAAAGTCCATATGCGTCGTGTACCTTTATCACCAGACGTTGATCCAGCAATTTTAGCTCGTGGTACGCCAGGTTTCTCTGGTGCTGACTTAGCTAACTTAGTTAACGAAGCAGCTTTATTCGCTGCACGTGGTAATAAACGTGTTGTCTCAATGGTCGAATTTGAGAAAGCGAAAGATAAGATAATGATGGGCGCAGAGCGCCGTTCAATGGTGATGACTGAAGAGCAAAAAGCATCAACCGCTTATCATGAAGCTGGTCACGCAATTATTGGTCGTTTAGTACCTGAACATGATCCTGTGCATAAAGTGACGATTATTCCTCGTGGACGTGCATTAGGTGTGACTTTCTTCTTACCTGAAGGTGACCAAATTAGTGCGAGTCGTCAGAAATTAGAGAGCCAGATTTCAACACTTTACGGTGGTCGTTTAGCTGAAGAAATTATCTATGGTGTAGAGCATGTTTCTACAGGTGCTTCTAATGACATCAAAGTTGCAACCAATATTGCACGTAACATGGTGACACAGTGGGGCTTCTCTGAAAAATTAGGGCCATTACTGTACGCAGAAGAAGAAGGTGAAGTGTTCTTAGGTCGTTCTGTCGCTAAAGCGCAGCATATGTCTGATGAAACAGCGCGTACAATTGACGAAGAAATTAAAGCTATCGTTGATCGTAACTATGTTCGTGCTCGTCAGATCTTAATGGACAACCTTGATATTCTGCACTCAATGAAAGATGCACTGATGACTTATGAAACTATCGATGCGCCTCAAATTGATGATTTAATGAATCGTCGTGATGTTCGCCCACCTGCAGGTTGGGAAGGCAATAATGGCAATAGTGGTACAACGACTACTGCCCAGCCAGCGCAAACGCATGTAGCGAGTGAGCCAAAAGATAAGCCTGAGTCAGAAAGTGATACACCTTCTGATAAAAATACTCACTAATCCTTATTGGGTTATGCATATTGAGTAAGCTATAAATATAAACCCCAGGCTTCTGGGGTTTTTTTATGAAGGTATCAATGAAATGAAATTAATGGCTAGAGGAACAGAACTTAATTTATCAACACCTCAAGTTATGGGGATTTTGAATGTCACTCCAGACTCTTTCTCAGATGGTGGCACTCATAATTCACTTAATGATGCAGTTAACCACGCAGCAAAATTAATCGCTGAAGGGGCTTCTATCATCGATATTGGTGGTGAATCTACTAGACCCGGCGCAAGTGATGTCTCTATTGATGAAGAGTTACAGCGTGTTGTTCCTGTTGTTGAGGCTATTCGTCAACGTTTTGATATTTGGATCTCTGTTGATACATCCAAAGCTCAAGTCATTACTGAATCAGCAAATGCAGGTGCTTCAATTATCAATGATATTCGCTCTTTACAAGAGCCGGGAGCACTTGAAGCGGCGGCTAAAACAGGTTTGCCAGTATGTATTATGCATATGCAGGGTGACCCTAAAACCATGCAACAATCACCACATTATGAGAATGTGGTGATGGATGTTGATCGTTTTTTACAAGAAAATATTCAACGTTGTGTTGATGTTGGGATCGAAAAAAATCAAATTATTCTTGATCCAGGATTCGGCTTTGGTAAAAATTTAGCGCATAATTACCAATTATTAGCACACTTAAGTGAACTTCATCACTTTGGTCTACCCATACTTGCTGGAATGTCACGCAAATCAATGGTAGGACAACTATTGAATGTACCACCACAAGAGCGTGTTGCTGGTAGCGTGGCATGCGCTGTCATTGCAGCGATGCAAGGCGCACAAATTATTCGTGTACACGATGTTAAAGAGACTGTTGATGCGATGAAAGTCGTACAAGCGACTCTTTCTGCAAAGGAAAATAATGAATGAGCGAACGTAAATACTTTGGAACAGATGGTATCCGTGGAAAAGTAGGTGATAGTCCAATTACACCTGATTTTGTATTAAAACTAGGTTGGGCTGCGGGCAAAGTATTAGCACGTCATGGCTCTCGTAAAATCATTATTGGTAAAGATACACGTATTTCAGGTTATATGCTGGAATCTGCATTAGAGGCGGGTTTAGCTGCTGCAGGTTTATCTGCCTCATTTACAGGACCAATGCCAACACCTGCTGTTGCTTATTTAACGCGTACATTCCGTGCTGAAGCCGGGATCGTGATTTCAGCTTCTCATAACCCTTATTACGATAACGGGATCAAATTCTTCTCTATTGATGGCACAAAATTACCAGATGAAGTAGAAGAAGCTATTGAAGCTGAAATGGAAAAACCAATTACTTGTGTGGAATCAGCAGAGCTTGGTCGTGCAAATCGTATTGTGGATGCTGCGGGTCGTTACATTGAATTCTGTAAAGGGACTTTCCCAAATGAAAACAATCTTAACGGTCTAAAAGTGGTTGTCGATTGTGCTCATGGCGCAACATATCATATTGCACCAAACGTATTTCGTGAATTAGGTGCTGAAGTGATCACTATTGGTTGTGAGCCAACTGGTATCAATATCAACGAAGAATGTGGCGCAACAGATGTTCGCATGTTGCAAAAACGTGTATTAGAAGAAGGTGCTGATGTTGGTTTAGCTTTTGATGGTGACGGCGACCGTATCATCATGGTTGATCATCAAGGGCTAAAAGTTGATGGTGACCAAATTCTCTACATTATTGCGAGAGAAGCGTTACGCCAAGGTCAATTACGCGGTGGTGCAGTAGGTACTCTAATGAGCAATATGGGATTAGAGATAGCACTTAAACAACTGGGTATTCCTTTTGTAAGAGCAAAAGTGGGGGACCGCTATGTGCTTGAAAAATTACAAGAGAAAGGCTGGCGTTTAGGTGCTGAAAACTCAGGCCATATTATTTTATTAGATAAAACGACTACAGGTGATGGTATTGTTGCAGGTTTACAAGTTTTAAGTGCAATGGTACGTAATCACATGAGTCTGCATGATTTATGCAGTGGTATGAAACTATTACCACAAATTTTAGTGAATGTTCGTTTTACGGGCAGCCACGATCCACTACAAACACCTGAAGTTCAGAAAGTCGCGAAAGCGGTTGAAGACGAACTGGCAGGTAAAGGTCGTGTATTACTGCGTAAATCAGGAACAGAACCTTTAATTCGAGTCATGGTTGAAGGTGAAAATGAAGAGCAAGTCACTGCGATGGCAAATCGTATTGCTGACGCTGTAAAGCACGTTGGTTAATTGATGATTTTTTCTTCAATCAATCACTTTGTAGAAAAATAACCTTGCTTGTCAGTTCAGCTTTGGTTAGTATTCACACCCGCTTAGTAAGGTCTTGAACTAAAGCGGGTGAAGCAATCGAAGGTTATCGTTAAGACGATAAGTTCCATAGAAAAGGTAACGCAAATGTATACGGCACTCATTGTTATTCTTATCATTGTAGCAACAGGGCTAGTTGGTCTGATCCTGTTACAGCAGGGTAAAGGTGCTGATATGGGCGCTTCTTTTGGTGCAGGTGCTTCCGGTACAGTATTTGGTTCAAGCGGTTCAGCTAACTTTATGACCCGTATGACCGCTGTTTTAGCGACAGCTTTTATTGTACTTGCCCTTATTTTAGGTAATCTAAGTGCCAATAAAACTGTACGTGAAGACAGCAAATGGATGTCTATCGAGCAGACTGCAGAAGAAGCTAAAAAAGCTGAGCAATTAGCAGCGCCTGTAGCGCCAGCAAATACAGATATTCCGCAGTAAACTAAGTAAAGATTTAAATGAGATTGTTAATTTTTACGCAATAACAGTCTCATTAAGTGCCGAGGTGGTGAAATTGGTATACACGCTACCTTGAGGTGGTAGTGCCTATAAAACGGGCGTACGGGTTCAAGTCCCGTTCTCGGCACCATTATTCCAGATAGCTTGCGTTTTGCTTGTTATCAGCGTAAAATTTGCCACGTTTTTCGAACGCGGGGTGGAGCAGCTTGGTAGCTCGTCGGGCTCATAACCCGAAGGTCGTCGGTTCAAATCCGGCCCCCGCAACCACTTCTAACAATACAGCACTTTTCTCATTAATCATCTTGTTAAACCGATTATGATCCTGAGTGGAATGTGCCGTAAGAAGAGGTTATTTTCGAATGGCAAGTTACAGGGTCCAGTTGCATAAAGCCCCGAATTTCGGGGTTTTTTGTTATCAGAGAATAGAATACTGGGCTATAGGCCCTTTTTTTATGCCTTGGGGGTGGGTTTGTCCACATTAGAGCAAAAATTAACAGCGATGGTTTCAGCACCAGTAGAAGCATTAGGCTTTGAATTTGTCGGTCTTGAGTTTATTCGTGGCCGAGAATCAACATTGCGCATCTATATTGATAGTGAAGACGGTATCACTGTTGATGATTGTGCTGATGTTAGCCACCAGGTCAGTGCTGTGCTGGATGTTGAAGATCCAATTCAAACAGTTTATAACCTTGAGATTTCTTCTCCTGGTTTAGAACGACCTTTATTCACTGCAACGCATTATGAGCAATTTATCGGCGAAGAAGCCGCTATCGTATTACGAATTGCAATGCAAAACCGCCGTAAATGGCAGGGCATTATTAAGTCTGTCGCTGGCGAAATGATCACGGTTACTGTGGATGGTAAAGACGAAGTGTTCGCACTGAGCAACATCCAGAAAGCTAACCTGGTACCCCACTTTTAAGTTTTGAAGAGGCAACTAGGATGAACAAAGAGATTCTGGCTGTTGTGGAAGCGGTCTCTAACGAAAAATCTCTTCCTCGTGAAAAGATTTTTGAAGCACTGGAAACCGCACTAGCGACAGCAACTAAGAAAAAATACGAGCAAGAAATTGATGTTCGCGTATGTATCGACCGTAAAACCGGTGATTTTGATACATTCCGTCGTTGGGTTGCCGTTGATGAAGTGACTCAACCAACTCGTGAAATCACACTTGAAGCTGCTCAATATGAAGATCCTAGTATCGAACTAGGTGGTTATATTGAAGATCAAATCGAATCTGTTACTTTCGACCGTATTACAACACAAACTGCTAAACAAGTTATCGTACAAAAAGTACGTGAAGCTGAAAGAGCAATGGTTGTTGATCAATTCCGCGAACAATTAGGCGAAATTATCACGGGTGTTGTGAAGAAAGTGAACCGCGAAAATATCACTTTAGATTTAGGCAATAACGCTGAAGCGGTTATTTTACGTGAAGATATGTTGCCACGTGAAAACTTCCGTCCAGGTGACCGTTTACGCGGTGTTTTATACGATGTACGTACAGAAACTCGTGGTGCACAACTTTTCGTGACACGCTCTCGCCCTGAAATGCTGGTTGAACTTTTCCGTATTGAAGTACCAGAAATTGGCGAAGAAATCATTGAAATTAAAGCTGCAGCGCGTGATCCAGGTTCTCGTGCCAAAATCGCAGTAAAAACTAACGACAAGCGTATTGACCCTGTGGGCGCTTGTGTTGGTATGCGAGGTGCACGTGTACAAGCCGTTTCCAGCGAATTGGGCGGCGAGCGAATTGATATTGTTCTGTGGGATGATAATCCTGCACAATTCGTCATTAATGCAATGGCTCCGGCAGATGTTGCTTCTATTGTTGTCGATGAAGACAAATGTACAATGGATGTTGCAGTTGAAAGCAGTAACCTTGCGCAGGCAATCGGCCGTAATGGTCAGAACGTTCGTCTGGCAGCACAGTTACTGAAAAAACATCGTGGTGATGACAAGTGGGAATTAAACGTCATGACTGCTGATGAACTGAATGCAAAACATCAGGCAGAAGCAAACGCAGCCATTGAAATATTTACTAAGCATCTCGACATTGATGAAGACTTCGCAACTGTTTTAGTTGAAGAAGGTTTCTCTACCCTTGAAGAGTTAGTTTATGTGCCAATCAGTGAACTGCTGGCTATTGACGGACTAGATGAAGATACCGTTGAAGCTCTACGTGAAAGAGCAAAAGCCGCGTTAACAACGATTGAATTGGCCCAAAAAGAAAGCCTAGGCGATAACCAACCAGCCGAGGACTTATTAGCTCTCGAAGGATTGGAGCGCTCTTTAGCATTTGATCTAGCTGCCCGTGGTATCTGCACACTGGAAGATCTTGCCGAACAGGGTATCGACGACCTAACTGATATTGAAGGTTTAAATAGTGAGCGCGCAGGCGAACTCATTATGGCCGCACGTAATATCTGCTGGTTTGGGAATGATGCGTAACAACTGAGCAGGAAGGAACAGAATGACAGATGAAACAGTAAAATCACTGGCAGAAGAGATTCAGACCCCGGTTGAACGTTTGGTACAGCAGTTTGCTGATGCCGGTATTAAGAAGACCGTCTCTGATTCTGTCTCCCAAAAAGAGAAAGAAACCTTACTGGCTTGGTTGAATCGTGATAAAGACGTATCAACCAGCCAACCAGAAAAATTAACGTTACAACGCAAAGTGCGTAGTACGTTAAGTGTTCCTGGTACAGGTGGCAAAAGTAAATCAGTAGCCATCGAAGTCCGCAAAAAACGCACTTATGTGAACCGTGACGCCGTTGAAAAAGCGCAAGCGGATGAGCAAGCTCAGCGTGAAGCGGAAGAAAAGGCGCATCGCGAAGCCGAAGAAAAAGCCCAGCGCGAAGCACAAGAGAAAGCACAGCGCGAAGCTGAAGAAAAAGCAAAACGTGAAGCTGAAAAGGCAAAGAAAGACGCCGAAGAAAAAGTGAAACGTGAAGCTGAAGAAGCAAAACGTGAAGCAGCGGAATTAGCTAAGCGCGAAGCAGCGGAAAAAGATAAAGTGAAACAAAACGATAAACCAAAAGCTGATAAAGCAGCAGATCAGGAAAAAGCACGTCGCAATGCTGAACAGGCTGAACTGAAACGTAAAACGGAAGAAGCACAGCGCCGTAAAGCGGAAGAGGAAGCAAAAGTTGCAGCAGAAAAAGCACGTCGCTTAGCTGAAGAGAATGCTGAAAAATGGACTGCTGAACCTAAAGCGCCAGAAACTGAAGGCTCAGACTATCATGTAACCACATCACGTTATGCTCGTGATGCAGAAGATGAAAGTGATGCTGAAGTTGAAGGTGGCCGCGGTCGTGGTCGCAACGCTAAGGCTCCTCGTCCTAAGAAAAATAACCGCCATTCTGAAAAAGCAGATCGTGAAGAAGCACGTGCTGCTGGTCGTACTAACAAGAAAGGTAAACGTAAAGGTAGCTCATTACAGCAAGGCTTCAATAAGCCAGCTGCTGTTGTAAACCGTGATGTTATTATCGGGGAGACTATTTCTGTTGCTGAACTTGCTAACAAAATGGCAGTAAAAGGGTCTGAAGTTATCAAAACTATGATGAAAATGGGTGCTATGGCGACCATTAATCAGGTTTTAGACCAAGAAACTGCACAGCTTGTTGCTGAAGAAATGGGTCACAAAGTTATCTTACGTCGTGAAAACGAGTTAGAAGAACAAGTCATGAGCGATCGTGATACTGGCGAAGAAAGTGCAGTATCTCGTGCACCAGTTGTAACTATCATGGGTCATGTTGACCACGGTAAAACATCATTACTGGACTACATTCGTTCAACGAAAGTAGCATCAGGCGAAGCGGGTGGTATCACCCAGCATATCGGTGCTTACCACGTTAAAACTGACAAAGGTGAAATCACCTTCCTGGATACTCCAGGTCACGCCGCGTTTACTTCAATGCGTGCTCGTGGTGCTCAGGTAACGGATATCGTTGTTCTGGTTGTTGCGGCAGATGATGGTGTAATGCCACAAACTATCGAAGCAATCCAACACGCAAAAGCAGCAAACGTACCTGTTGTTGTTGCTGTGAATAAAATTGATAAACACGAAGCTGATCCAGATCGCGTTAAAACTGAACTGTCTCAATATGGCATCCTGCCAGAAGAGTGGGGCGGTGAAACTCAGTTTATGCATGTATCTGCAAAACAAGGTTTAGGTATTGATGAACTGCTAGATGCTATTCTTTTACAAGCTGAAGTTCTTGAACTGAAAGCAGTTAAAGAAGGTATGGCAAGCGGTGTTGTTATCGAATCTTACCTGGATAAAGGTCGTGGTCCAGTTGCAACTATTCTTGTCCGTGAAGGTACACTGAATAAAGGTGACATCGTTCTGTGTGGTTTCGAATACGGTCGTATTCGTGCAATGCGTAATGAATTAGGCCAAGACGTTCAATCTGCTGGTCCATCAATGCCTGTTGAGATTTTAGGTCTGTCTAACGTTCCTTCTGCAGGTGATGAAGCAACAGTTGTTCGTGATGAGAAGAAAGCGCGTGAAGTTGCATTATACCGTCAAGGTAAATTCCGCGATGTTAAACTGGCTCGTCAGCAGAAGTCTAAACTGGAAAACATGTTTGCTAACATGGAAGAAGGTAAAACTTCTGAACTGAACATCGTTCTGAAAACAGACGTTCAAGGTACTTGTGAAGCGATTACTGATGCATTAGTTAAACTGTCTACTAATGAAGTTAAACTGAAAATCATCGGCTCAGGTGTAGGTGGTATCACCGAAACTGACGCAACATTAGCCGCGGCTTCTAACGCAATCATTCTTGGTTTCAACGTTCGTGCTGATGCATCTGCTCGTCGTATCATTGAACAAGAAAGCGTTGATTTACGTTACTACTCCGTTATCTATAGCCTGATTGATGAAATCAAACTGGCAATGAGCGGTATGTTGGCACCTGAATATAAACAAGAAATCATGGGTCTTGCAGAAGTCCGTGATGTGTTTAAATCACCTAAATTCGGCGCAATTGCGGGCTGTATGGTGGTTGAAGGTAACATCAAGCGTAATAACCCAATTCGTGTTCTGCGTGATAACGTGGTTATCTATGAAGGCGAACTTGAGTCATTGCGCCGCTTTAAAGATGACGTCAACGAAGTGCGTAACGGCATGGAATGTGGTATCGGTGTGAAAAACTACAACGATGTCCGTGTTGGCGACATGATTGAAGTCTTCCAAGTTATCGAAATCAAACGTTCTATTGATTAATTTAGTCCGTCTTGTTTTAAAAGGGAGCTCAAGGGCTCCCTTCTTATTCCTTTCTTTGCTGTATTCCCCTTTTATTTCCTCTCCATTTTTCAACATAACCGAAATAGATTGCCTTTCAGTAATTTATGAAAGTGAAATAACAGGGTAAAATAGCATCAAAGAAACATTTTATTTCTAAAGAAAGAAATCAGAGAAAGCGGTTGTTAAATACCACTTCATGTATACTCTTTAGATATCATTGATTTTAGATTTGAATTAACAATGACAATCAGGGCGATACCCTATTGTCAGGGAGAATTAAAATGGCAAGAGATTTTAGCCGCAGTCAGCGTGTTTCTCAGGAAATGCAAAAAGAAATCGCCATCATTTTACAACGCGAAGTCAAAGATCCCCGTATTGGAATGGCAACGGTATCTGGCGTTGAGATTTCTCGTGATTTGGCTTATGCCAAAGTATTTGTCACCTTTTTAAACTTATCTGGTGGTGAAAAAAGCGAAGAAGAGATGGTTGCAGAGGGTTTAACTGCACTTAATGAAGCCGCTGGTTTTATTCGTTCTTTATTAGGTAAAGCGATGCGTTTACGTATTGTGCCTGAATTGACATTTGCTTATGACAACTCATTAGTTGAAGGTATGCGTATGTCTAACTTAGTTTCTAACGTCGTTAAAAGCGATGAAGAGCGTCGCCATAAAGAGGACAAATAATGGGGCGTCGTCGTAAGGGGCGTGAGATTAACGGCGTATTGCTACTCGATAAACCCCAGGATATTTCCTCTAACGATGCACTCCAAAAAGTCCGCCGTATGTTTAATGCCAGCAAGGCAGGGCATACAGGGGCATTGGATCCTTTAGCAACAGGTATGCTCCCTATTTGTTTAGGTGAAGCAACGAAATTTTCACAGTTTCTATTGGATTCAGATAAGCGTTATCGCGTTATTGCACGTTTAGGGCAACGAACAGATACCTCTGATGCACATGGCGAGGTTATTCAAGAGCGCCCAGTACAATTTACACAGCAAGCTTTAGATGATGTCTTGGATAGCTTTAGCGGTGAAACATTGCAAGTCCCTTCAATGTACTCCGCTTTAAAACATCAAGGTAAACCGCTTTACGAATATGCCCGACAAGGTATTGAAGTAGAGCGTGAAGCAAGACCCATCACCGTTCATGAACTCCAGTTTATTCGCTGGGAAGGTGATGAGTTAGAGCTGGAAATTCATTGTTCTAAAGGTACTTACATTCGAACAATTATTGATGATCTTGGTGAGAAATTACAATGTGGTGCTCACGTTATTTTCTTACGTCGATTAGAAGTCGCTGATTATCCTAAAGAGCGAATGGTAACGTTAGAGCAATTAAGAGCAATGATAGAGGATGCACAAACTGCACAAGAAGATCCTTTCTTGGCACTTGATGCACTGTTATTGCCTATGGATACCGCTGTTGCACATTTTCCGGTTGTGAATTTAACCACGATTATTGCGGGTTATCTCAAGCTGGGGCAGCCTGTTCGGGTTAATCATGACATCAATGAAGGCGAATGGGTGAGAGTAACTGAAGGCGATGAAAAAAAATTCATCGGCCTTGCTATCATTAAAGATGGCCTAGTTGCTCCGAAAAGAGTCGTTGTAGACTATAGCGTACAAGATAACACTTAATAGCAATCTTGCGCTAAAAGTGTTTGAAGCGTAGAATAATGCGGCTATCTGTTTAGGTGGCTGAGTTGGATAGCTGAATTAGAGATTGGCTATCTGAAAATTTTACTTAATTTGGAGTTTATTATGTCTCTAAGTACTGAAGCGAAAGCACAAATCGTTGCTGAATTTGGTCGTGACGCTAACGATACTGGCTCAAGCGAAGTTCAGATTGCACTGCTGACTGCAGAAATCAACCACCTGCAAGGTCACTTTTCAGAGCACAAAAAAGATCACCACAGCCGTCGTGGTCTGCTACGTAAAGTTTCCAGCCGTCGTAATCTGCTGGACTACCTGAAGCGTAAAGATGTTGCTCGTTACTCTGCACTGATTGAACGCTTAGGTCTGCGTCGCTAATCAAGCGAGTTTCATTGGAAAGGGGCCTGTTGGCCCCTTTTCTACTAGAAAGTGCTATTTTTAATATTAGTCGTTATGTTTTAATGTGGTGATTGTTATTTAGTCTCTCTAGTTACGACAATTCGCGCGGCTAATGAAAGTATTTATCGCTAAATGGTTAATATTTTCATTAGTCGCGAGGGGACGTAGCGGAGAAAAGATCATTCATCGTCGCTAAACATCTGGCGACAATAAGATAAAGGATATTATTTTGTTGAATCCTACAGTTCGTAAATTTCAATACGGTCAACATACTGTTTCATTAGAAACCGGCATGATGGCTCGTCAAGCAACAGCTGCTGTTATGGTTGACATGGACGGCACCGCTGTTTTTGTTACTGTTGTTGCAAAGAAAAAAGTTAAAGCTGGACAAGATTTCTTCCCATTAACTGTTAACTACCAAGAGCGTTCATACGCTGCTGGTCGTATTCCAGGTAGCTTCTTCCGTCGTGAAGGTCGTCCTGGTGAAGGCGAAACGTTAATTGCACGTTTAATTGACCGCCCTTTACGCCCATTATTCCCTGAAGGTTTCTTAAACGAAATTCAAATCGTTGCTACCGTTGTTTCTGTTAACCCACAAGTTAACCCAGATATCGTTGCGATGATTGGTGCTTCTGCAGCATTAGCGCTGTCAGGTGTTCCATTCAATGGCCCTATCGGTGGTGCTCGTGTTGGTTTTATCGATGGACAATATGTTCTAAACCCAACAGTTGATGAGCTGAAAGTTAGTAAATTAGATTTAGTGGTTGCAGGTACTGCAGGTGCGGTACTAATGGTAGAATCAGAAGCTGATTTATTATCAGAAGAAGAAATGCTAGGTGCAGTCGTATTTGGTCATGATCAACAACAAGTTGTGATCGAAAACATCAATGCATTAGTGGCAGAAGTGGGTAAAGAGAAATGGGATTGGGCGCCAGAAGCTATCAACCAAACTTTACACGACCGTATTGCACAATTAGCACAAGCTCGCATTGGTGATGCTTACCGTATCACTGAAAAACAAGAGCGTTATGAACAAATCGAAGCTATTCGTGATGACGTTATTGCGACATTAGTTGCTGAAGATGAAACTTTAGATGAAGCTGAAATCAGTGAAATCTTCTCAGGTCTTGAGAAAAACATCGTTCGTGCTCGCGTATTAGCGGGTGAACCACGTATCGATGGTCGTGAAAAAGACATGGTACGTGCATTAGACATTCACACTGGTTTATTACCACGTACTCACGGTTCAGCACTGTTTACTCGTGGTGAAACTCAGGCACTGGTTACTGCAACATTAGGTACTGCACGTGATGCTCAAACTATTGATGACATCATGGGTGAGCACACAGATACTTTCTTACTGCACTATAACTTCCCTCCATACTCTGTTGGTGAAACAGGCATGATGGGTTCACCAAAACGTCGCGAAATCGGTCATGGCCGTTTAGCAAAACGTGGTGTGTTAGCAGTAATGCCAACAATTGAAGAATTCCCATATACTGTTCGCGTGGTTTCTGAAATCACTGAATCAAATGGTTCATCTTCAATGGCGTCTGTTTGTGGTGCTTCTTTAGCACTGATGGATGCAGGTGTACCAATTAAAGAATCTGTTGCAGGTATTGCAATGGGTCTAGTGAAAGAAGGCGACAACTTTGTTGTTCTTTCCGACATTCTGGGTGATGAAGACCATTTAGGCGATATGGACTTTAAAGTTGCGGGTAGCCGTAACGGTGTCAGCGCATTACAAATGGATATCAAGATCGAAGGTATCACTCGCGAAATTATGCAAGTTGCATTAAACCAAGCGAAAAGCGCACGTCTACACATTTTAGGCGTAATGGAAGATGCAATTAGCCAACCTCGTGCTGATATTTCTGAGTTTGCACCACGCATTCATACTATCAAAATTAATCCAGACAAGATCAAAGACGTTATCGGTAAAGGCGGCTCTGTTATCCGTGCATTAACGGAAGAAACAGGCACAACTATCGAAATCGAAGATGATGGTACAGTGAAGATTGCTGCAACAAGTGGCGACCAAGCAAAACAAGCTATCGCTCGTATCGAAGAGATCACTGCTGAAGTTGAAGTGGGTCGCATCTACAACGGTAAAGTAACTCGTATCGTAGATTTCGGTGCATTCGTTGCTATCGGTGGCGGCAAAGAAGGTCTGGTTCATATTTCTCAAATCGCAGACAAACGCGTTGAGAAAGTGAGTGACTACTTGGAAATGGGTCAAGAAGTTCCAGTTAAAGTACTGGAAATTGACCGTCAAGGCCGTATTCGCTTAAGCATGAAAGAAGCTCAAGCTAATCAGCAGGAAGCAACAGAAACTTCTTCTGAAGATTCTGCAAATTAATGATATTCTACTACCGGTATCTAGACATAGGTATCGGTAGAGACTTATTATGATTGACAAGTAGGACGTCCAGAACGCTTTTTGTTGAAAGGTCTGACTTTGGGAGTGAGAAATGAAAACATTTCTGCGCGGTTGTTCTATTGCTGTTTTCATCTTTATTTCCGGATGCAGCACTAGTCCAGAATGGCGTCAGAATGCGATTTTCGCCACTCCATTACAACCTTCTTTACAACAAGAAGTGATATTGGCTCGTATAGAACAAATTCTTGCGAGTCGCTCATTAACCGAAGATGAATACGCACAGCTTTTATATGAGCGTGGTGTGCTGTATGATAGTCTCGGTTTACGAGCTTTAGCGCGCAATGATTTTTCAATGGCGCTCTCAATAAGACCAGATATGCTGGAAATTTTTAATTTTCTAGGTATCTATTTTACGCAAGCAGCGAACTATGATGCTGCTTATGAAGCGTTTGATTCTGTTTTAGAGCTTGATCCAACTTACAATAATGCGCGTTTTAATCGTGGTATCGCTTTATACTACGGTGGCCGATTGAAATTGGCGCAGGATGATCTGCAGGCGTTTTATCAGGTCGATCCAAATGACCCCATTCGTTCGCTTTGGTTATATCTTGTCGAAAAAGAGATAAACACTGATTTAGCTAAACAACAGTTAAAACAGCGATACCAGCAGGCGGATAAAACGGGGCAATGGGGATGGAATATAGTTGAGTTTTATTTAGGTAACATTAATGAAAAAGCATTAATGTCAAAACTACGTGAAGCCTCAACCGATAACACTTCGCTCGCTGAGCATCTTAGTGAAACTAACTTCTATTTAGGTAAGTATTACCTAAGTCTGGGGGACATGGATAGCGCAGAAGCGTTATTCAAGCTGACGGTTGCCAACAACGCACATAACTTTGTTGAGCACCGCTACGCATTGTTGGAATTAGCACTGTTAGGCCAACAAGAAGACCTAGCGGAATCGGACCAGCAATAGCTGACGAACATTTCTCTGATCAGTTTGAAAGCCATCATCTACATAGGATGAGGGCTTGTTTGTTCGTTTAATAATATAATTTGAGCCAGTTCACATTTTAGATGATAAAGACCGACAAACCATGCGGTATGTTATGTCAACTGGCTGCCATAATGAATGAGGCACAGTGACATGACTACTGAAACCGATATGACTTTTGCTGATCTAGGTTTATCAGCACCTATTTTGACTGCACTGAATGACTTAGGCTACGAGAAGCCTTCTCCAATTCAGCAACAATGTATTCCTTTCCTTTTAAACGGCAATGATGTTTTAGGTATGGCACAGACAGGTAGTGGTAAAACTGCCGCATTTAGCCTGCCACTATTGCACAATCTTGATGAATCATTAAAAGCACCACAAATTTTAGTTTTAGCACCGACTCGTGAACTTGCGGTTCAGGTTGCTGAAGCAATTGAAGATTTCTCTAAGCATTTACCAAAAGTAAATGTTGTTGCACTGTATGGTGGTCAGCGTTACGACGTTCAATTACGTGCGTTACGTCAAGGACCACAAGTTGTTGTGGGTACACCGGGTCGTTTATTAGACCATTTAAACCGTGGCACATTAGATTTATCTAAACTGAAAGGTTTAGTATTAGATGAAGCTGATGAAATGTTACGTATGGGCTTTATTGAAGATGTTGAAAACATTTTAAGTAAGATCCCAGCAGAACACCAAACAGCACTGTTCTCTGCAACAATGCCAGAAGCTATTCGTCGTATTACTCGTCGTTTCATGAATGATCCGAAAGAAGTACGCATTCAAAGTAGCGTAACAACACGTCCAGACATTAGTCAAAGCTATTGGATGACATTCGGCGCACGTAAAAATGAAGCATTAATTCGTTTTTTAGAAGCTGAAGATTTTGATGCAGCGATTATTTTCGTTCGTACTAAGAATGCAACATTAGAAGTTGCTGAAGCTTTAGAGCGTAATGGTTATAACAGTGCGGCGTTAAATGGTGATATGAACCAATCACTGCGTGAGCAAACATTAGAGCGTCTGAAAAATGGTCGTTTAGACATTTTAATCGCAACTGACGTTGCGGCTCGTGGTCTTGACGTTGACCGTATCAGCCTTGTTGTGAACTATGATATCCCAATGGATTCAGAATCTTATGTTCACCGTATTGGTCGTACAGGTCGTGCGGGTCGTGCCGGCCGTGCAATTTTATTCGTTGATAACCGTGAGCGTCGTTTACTGCGCAATATCGAACGTACAATGAAGATGACTATTCCTGAAGTAGAACTGCCAAATGCAGAACTTATCAGCCAACGTCGTCAGGAAAAATTTGCACAGCAAATCGCGCAACAATTAGAAACTAGCAACCTTGATCAGTACCGTGCTCTGTTACCTAAATTAGCTCCACAAGGTGAAGAAGCGCTGGATATGGAAACACTGGCTGCGGTATTACTGAAAATGGCTCAAGGTGAGCGTGCGCTTATCCTGCCACCAGATCCAGTTCGTCGTCCTCGTCGTGAATTTAACGATCGTGATGATCGTCGTCGTGATAACGATCGTGAGCGTTCTCCTCGTCGTGAACGTCGTGATGCTGGCGAAATGGATTTATACCGTATCGAAGTGGGTCGTGATGATGGTGTTGAAGTTCGTCATATCGTTGGTGCGATTGCTAACGAAGGCGATATCAGCAGCCGTTACATTGGTAATATCAAACTGTATGGTTCTCACTCAACCATCGAATTACCAAAAGGGATGCCAACAGACTTATTAAGCCATTTCACACGTACACGTATTATGAACAAACCACTGAATATGCAATTAGTGGGTGATGCTCAATCTCAGCCTTTCCGTGAGCGTCGTAATAACAGCCGTCGTGATGGTCAGCCACAAGGTGGTCGTCGTTTTAACAATGGTGATCAACCACAACGTCGTGGTAATAACGATCGTGGTGGCGAACGCGGTAACTTCCGTAGTCGTAGTAACGAAGGTACGCCTCGTCGTCGTAGCAGTTCTCATAACCAATAAGGAACTTGAGATTCATGTGATTTCAAGTTGAATTGATAAAAGCCAGCCCACAAAAAGTGGACTGGCTTTTTTTATAGTAATGACCAGTCTTATCGACGGTTGACGTGATGAGGGGATTTAGTCACCACTAAAAATAGTGGGTTATCACCTCGATGACAACATGAAAAAAGTTATCAACCTATATCAGAAGCAGTCATGATAAGGAAATTTTATTATTTCTTATTTAGATTTCTTAAATGCTTATAAATTGTTGCTGAACTTATACCTAACTCGGTAGACACTATTTTATGTGTTGCTGAAAATTCAAAAAGTCCACTTTCATCTAATTCTTTAATTATCTCTAAGTTTTTATATTTACTTGGAATATTTTTATTTCCATAAACTCTTTTCTTAATTGGCTCTAGATGGTTTTGTACAAGATTATTCACATCTTGTGAGAAATTTTCATGTTTTAAATTATTCGTGTCAGTAAAACTATCTATTAATGCATTTAATGGCATGTCAAGAGCAAAATTCATACAAATCATACCAATGGGTGTACCTGCATTATTAACAATTAAGGTTGATGATGATTTAAAGGGGCGAACACTTTTGGTATTGAAATAAACCTCCCACATTTGATCTGTTCGATTGAATTTTGAGAGTTTCTCTAAGGCAATGTTAGTAACAGGGGCGCCTAAGCTACGGCCAGTAACATGCCCATTAACTATATGGATAACAGAGTGGCGTAAATCCTCAAAACTATGTAGCACTATTTCACAATAATCACCTAAAAATTGCCCCAGATTATCAAGAAAAGGAATATAAGAATGAAGTAAATACCGATCTTCTTCAGTAATTTTTTGGTTTGTAGGAAGGTCCATAATAAATTTTACCCATCATTACAGTTAAGTAATTCTAACGTTAAAAGTTATCTAAATCCATACTTTGTATACTTTTATTACACTGAGTAAAATATTTTTATACTTAGTTAAGTTTTATGATCCTAAGCACATACTTTATTCCCCTAATATGGCTAAATACACGGCATAGAAATTCGAGGAAAAGATTATGAAGCTAGGTATTGAAACAGAGTCATACCACCTATTTTTTCAACAAGGTGTAATGGATGTTTTTGATTTTATAAATAAAGCAGCTGAATTAGGGTTAGATGGGGTCGAATTAAACATCATACCTGATGAAGGGTTACATCCAGAATTTGGTGTACTAACAAGTGATAATCCTGAGTATTTGGCCAAAATACGCCAGGCAATTGAAGATAAAAATCTTTACTGTGAATTAGACACTCGCTTTACAACACCAGAAGCTTTAACAAAAGCAATTGATATTGCTCGAGGTATTGGAGCTGATGTTATACGTACTTATATGTTCCGCCGTGGACAATATAATCCGAAACAATATCCTAAAATTATTCAAGATATTAAGTCTATTGTTCCATTATTAAAAAAATATCGTGTACGTCTTGCAATAGAAAATCATGAAGATGAGACCGCTGATGAAATAGTGAATATTGTAAAGAATATTGATTCTACTTGGGTGGGTGCACATTGTGATATTGGTAATGGCATGATGGCGTGGGAAGATCCCATTGTAACAGTGAGTAAGTTGGCACCTTATACATATAGTACCCATTTTAAAGATCATATTGTTACATACCATGATGAAACGCCAGTGATTACAGGAATGCCTCTTGGTGAAGGGAGCATTAATATCGATGAATGTTTTCGCTTATTAGTTGAACATTCGCCTGTAACACGTATTAACTTAGAAAACTGTTTTCCATATACATCTCATTTTGCTAGGGATAAAGGGACGGGAGGAGTATTTGAATTCAGTGGAAGTTTTGAAGTTAAACCACCTCCTTTTGATTCTAAGCTAATTAAACCATTGGAATATTATTATCCAGAAAAAATTTCTCGCATGGCATTAGAAACATTAATGGAGGCACAAGATCGTTGTGTGCAAGTTTCTGTTAATGAATTAAAGAAATTAAGAAAAAAATATTGTTATTAATATATAAACATCTTTATAAAATATTGGAGTTATTTCATGATTATTAATACTACATCAGCACCAGAAGCCATTGGCCCTTATTCACAAGCAATTAAAATTGAGAATCATATTTATATTTCAGGTTGTTGCCCATTTAATCCAAATGATGGTTCTGTTATGGGAAATGATATTGAAACTCAAACACTTAGAGCTATGAATAATTTAAAAGCTATTTTAGAAGAAGCTGGTGCAACAATGAATGATGTCGTTAAAACGACATGTTTTATTAAAAATATAGAAAGTTTCCCTGTTTTTAATAATATTTATTCTTCTTTTTTCTCGTCAGGAAGATATCCAGCTCGTTCATGTGTTGAGGTTTCTCGCTTACCTAAAGATGTTCTAATTGAAATAGAAGCCATTGCTTATAAAAAATAGGAAATATTATTATGAACAAGTGGACTAAATTATGTTTTCTTATTTTGGGTGGTGGAACTATATTCAAACTATCCAGTATGAAAGATGTATTTTATGTACCAATGCAACATGATTGGGGATTATCTAATACCCAGATTGGTTTTGGCTTCACTGTTTATGCAATTATTCAAACAATCGGATTATTTTCATCATTATATATTGCCGATCGTTTCTCTAAGAAAATTTTATTGCCTGCAGGATTAATTGGTGTAGGTCTATGTGGTGCTTATTTAAGTACCTTGCCTCCTTTTACTGGCTATTTAATTGCATTTGGAGTCATGGCATTTTTCGGTGAAGTTATTTATTGGCCGGTTTTATTAAAATCGGTACGATTATTAGGAAATAAAGAAGAACAAGGACGCATGTTTGGCTTTTTAGAAGCAGGGCGTGGGGTTGTTGATGTTCTCGTCGCTTCGGGGGCTCTTTATATATTTGTTTTATTTGGTGAAGGTAAAACAGGTATGCAAGCGGGATTAATTTACTATACTCTTGCTACAATAATGGTAGGCATAATTACATATTTTATTGTGGATAATGATGATAGGAAGGAAACATCTTCAGCAAGCGAGGCTAATCGCCAAGTTTTGGAAGGGATTAAAAATGTCATAAAATGTCCCAATTTATGGTTAGCATCAATGAGTATCTTTTTTGTCTATTCCGCTTATTGTGGGTTAACTTATTTTATTCCTTTTTTAAAAGACATTTACGCACTACCAATAGCCCTCATTGGTGCCTACGGTATTATTAATCAATATGCACTAAAAATGGTAGGGGGACCATTAGGCGGATTTTTAGCTGATAAAGTTGCAAAATCACCAACAATATATTTGAAGTGGACATTCTTATTATCTGCGATTGCAATGAGCATTTTCATTATGTTGCCTCATGATTCAATGAATGTATATTTGGGAATGGCTGCAACATTAGGTTTTGGTGCCATTATTTTTTCACAAAGAGCTATTTTCTTTGCACCCATGGATGAAATTGGAACTCCAAGACAATACGCAGGTTCTGCAATGGCCTTTGGGTGTATTATTGGTTATATGCCTTCCATGTTCGCTTATGCCCTTTATGGCTCATTATTAGATAATTTTGAGGGTATTCAGGGATATAATTATGTATTTAGTATTATGGTTGCTTTTAGTTTTCTCGGTTTTATTTGTGCAACAATATTAGCTAAGCGTATTCAGATGATAAGTAACAGTTAGAATATCGTTTAAAAATAAGATTCTTTATAATAAATGCAGATAATAGAAGGATGTCATTATCTGCATTTTATGTAATGAAGGTTGATTAAAAAACGATCGTCATTAATGGTGTTATTCTATTTATGGCATTTTTATTATTAGGCTTTATTAATTAACTCAATTACCTCTGCATCCATAAGTGGAGTGAGTTTTGCACTAATCACAATTTTTTTGTATTTGTTATTAAACCCACCTGCAATGACCTCATTAAATAAGCGGATTTCCACTTTTGATAATCCATCTTCTATTTTTTCCAAAGGATGGATAACCACATTTCTTTTTTTACAAAACAAAGAGAATGGATTAATACCGAGATCTTTAAGCGCGATATGAATGGCTTCAATAGCAGGATAGAAATCCCCAATTAACATTCTACTATGAGAGAAATCACGCTGTACTGATGCTTTTTTTTGGCTGTGAGTATCACGAATTTCAATGCAGTTTTTATAAACTTTAATATAAATAGGTTCCATCCACTTTCTCCTTCCATAAAGACTTAGCTTAAACCAATCGCCTCTTTTAACGGTTTAAGATATCGGCGGCTAACAGGAATTTGGCTGTTATTATGTAATATCAGTTCAGCTTGTCCATTATCACCAAAAATAATCTCATTAACATAATCCATGTTCACTAAATATTGACGATGGCAACGTACTAATTGTGTTCGTGTTTCTAAAGTCCGTAATGTCAATTCTGTAAAGCCTTCTTGGCCTTGATTATTTGTTACATAGACACCACTGAGCCTTGATGTTGCGAATACAGCCTCATCAATTGGCATTAACCAAATACGGCTATGCCCTGTACATGGAATGCACTTTAAACGCTCTTCAGGTGGTGTTAAGAGATCGATATTTTGCTTATTACCTTGGCGTAAGCGGTTTAATGTTTTTGTTAAACGCTCTTGCTCTAATGGCTTAAGTAAATAATCAAAAGCGTGTTCTTCAAAAGCTTGAATCGCATACTCTTCAAACGCGGTTAAAAAAACAATATAAGGGCGATGTTCAGGATCAAGCATAGTGACCATTTCAAGCCCTGTAATCCGAGGCATTTGGATATCAAGAAAAACAACATCAGGTTTTTTACGATGTATCTCGCCTATAGCTTCAATCGCATTACTGCATTCACCAACAATATGAATATCTTTTTCTACTTCAAGTAAACAACGTAAGTTTTCACGAGCTAATGGCTCATCATCAACGATTAATATATTCATTGTTAGGTAGCGTTATCCGTACTTTTTTCTAGAGGTAAGCAAATTTTCACTTTTGTGTATTCATCAGGTTGGCATTCGACTAAAACACCATAAAGTTCGCCATAGCGTAATTTTAATCGTTTATCCACCAGCCTCATTCCCAGTCCTAATTCATGTGATGGGCATTGAGGTCGATAGAGCCCAGCATTATCGCAAATTTCAACAATGATCAAATGATGCTCTTGATGCGCTCTAATTGTAATCTTTCCTGTGTCTAATAACTGTGATGTTCCATGTTTAATTGCATTTTCTACCATTGGCTGAAGCGAGAAAGCGGGTAAACGTGCATTTGCTAAGTTTTCAGGGATTTGAATATCAATCTGTAAATGTTCTTGAAAGCGCGCTTTTTCAATTTGTAAATAGGCATTCACATGTTCGATTTCATCACTTAATGTCACAACTGCTTCTGGTCTTTTTAAATTTTTACGGAAAAAGGTAGAGAGAAATTGCACTAATTGTTTCGCCTGTTCACTATCTCGGCGAATGACCGCTTGTAGTGTATTTAGTGCATTAAAAAGAAAGTGAGGATTAACCTGAGCATGTAAGAGTTTAATCTCTGATTCCAAAAGTGATTGCTTATTTCGCTCATATTGCCCTGCCAGAATTTGTGCAGATAATAGACTTGCAATCCCTTCCCCTAAAGTGCGGTTAATAGAACTAAATAGGCGATTTTTAGCCTCATAAAGTTTTATTGTGCCAATAACTTGATTATTTTCACCTCTTAACGGAATAACTAAAGTTGAACCTAGTTTGCAATGAGGGGAAAGAGTGCAACGATAGGGCGTTTCATTACCATCAGCATAAACAACTTCATTATTATTAATGGCTTGTTTAGATTGATCCGATGAAATAGGTGTACCTGGTAAATGGTGATCAGCGCCGATGCCAATAAAGGCGAGTAGCTTTTCTCTATCTGTAATGGCAACTGCACTGACTCTTAATTCCTGATAAATTACTTTTGCTACACGGGTACTATTATCTTGGTTAAATCCTTTACGTAAAATACCTTCGGTACAAACGGCAATTTTTAATGCTTGTGCTGAGAAAGCGCTAGTGTATTTTTCAAATATTGCCCGTCTATCTTGTAATATTCGAATAAACATTGCCGCACCAATGGTGTTTGCGACAATCATTGGTGCAGCAATATCTTTAACTAAGGCAAGTGCTTCATTAAATGGTCGTGCTAATAATAAGATGATGCTCATTTGTATGATTTCGGCAAAGAAAGTCACAGATGCAGCAGTCCAAGGATTAAATATGCGGTGCATTTGTCCGCGTTTGACATAATAACGGTGAACTAATCCGCCAATTAATCCTTCTGCTATAGTTGACACCATACAGCTGAATGCGGTCATCCCACCAAGAGAATAACGGTGTAAGCCTCCCGTAAAGCCAACAAGAAAACCGACATAAGGGCCACCTAATAATCCGCCTAATACGGATCCAATAGCTCGCGTATTGGCAATAGAATCATTAATATGTAGCCCAAAATAGGTACCCATAATGCAGAAAATGGAGAATATGACATAGCACATCAACTTATGGGGAAGTTTTATTGTGACCTGTAAAAGTGGCGTAAATAGCGGTGTTTTGCTTAAAAACCAAGCAATAATTAAATAAACGCACATTTGCTGTAATAACAGCAAAATAAGATCAAATTCATACATAAGTATTGAGTACCGTTCTCTTTTCTATCTGAATAATATAAAAAGTTCAGATAAAACGGGGATATTAATTAGGCGATAAAGTTTGATATAAGAATAACTTAATCGCACTATCAAAGAAAATATTCCTTTGCGTCAGTGATCTAGCGCACAAAATTCTTAAAGAAATTCTGAGTTATTGTGTAATATAACTCTGTCAGTGAGTGTTCTACTTCACTATTAAGGTCTAATCGTTATATGAAAAAAAGAGCCATTTATCTTATTTTATTAATGCTAATACTAATTGCATTAGCCGTACTTTTCCGCGCGCATAATCAATATTTATTATTGCAAGGAGAAGTTGATGCTCCAGAAGTGATTGTTGCCTCTAAAGCCAAAGGCCGAGTTATTGAACGCCATATAGAGCGAGGTGATGATGTCAAAAAAGGGCAATTAATGATCACATTAGAAAGCCCTGAACTTAATGCGCAAGTTGCTGCACTTGAAGCCGCCAAAGCACAAGCTCAAGCTCAATTAGATTTGTCATTACATGGCACAAGAGAAGAGAGCATTCGGAATCTAGAAGCGGTTTTATCTCAAGCTAAAGTAGAAGCTGCAAATGCGGCAAGAGATTATCAGCGTATTAGCGCTGTGGCTAACCAAGGTTATGTCTCAGCAACCGAACTGGATAATGCGCGCCGTAGTCGTGATGTTGCATCACAACGTGTCAGAGGTGCTCAAGCCGAATTGGATGAAGCCAAAAATGGCGATCGCATTGAATTACGCCATAAATACACCGCAGCAGTGCAACAGGCTGAACAACAACTTATTGAGTTGAAGATCCAACAAAACGACTTACAAGTTAAAGCACCAGTAGATGGTGAAGTCGGTCCTATTCCTGCGGAAATAGGTGAACTTTTTAATGCCAATAGTCCACTTGCTACCCTTATTCGTATTCCTGATGCTTATTTTGTTTATAACCTTCGTGAAGACATCTTAGCGGATATTCGCAAAGGTGATCGTATTACTATCACGGTTCCTGCATTAGGTAATAAAGAGGTAGAAGCTGAAATTCGCTATATCGCTCCAATGGGTGACTACGCAACAAAAAGAGCGACAAGAGCAACGGGTGATTTCGATTTAAAAACGTTTGAGATCCGACTGTATCCTGTGACGCCAATTGAAGGGCTTCGCCCCGGTATGAGTGCATTATGGCGTTGGGATAAATAAGGACAAACAATGAGAGTAAAGGCAGCTTGGCGTGGCTTTAGTAGCGCATTTTCACGAGAAACTCATATGGCAGTACGTAGCCCCGTTTTTCACTGGCTAAGCTGGCTATTTCCATTGATGTTGTTCACGTTAATTAGTGCTAACTTTTCTGAAGGTACACTGCTGAATTTACCCGTTTCGGTGATCAATAACGATAATAGCCCGTTATCAAGAACACTGATCAGAGACTTAAATGCAGGCTCTCATGCGCAATTAAATACGTTAGATGGTAATCCTCGAACAGCAATGGAACGGCTTGGTAGTGCAAAAGATTATGCGATACTCACCATTCCTCGACACTTTGAAAGCAAGGTATTAGCAGGAAAGCAACCTACCACACGTATGTATTACAACGGGTTGTATTATGCAGCAGGAAGTTATGCAATACAGGATTTTAGTGGATTAATTGCAGAGCTTAATGCGCAATATCGCACTGTTTTAGCTCAAGAGATGAATAAACCTGTTCCTCCATTGGCAAAAGTGACGCTCTCTTATGACAGCTTGTTTAATGCCAGTGGCAGCTATATTTATTATCAGCAATTTGCAGCTACTATTCATATGCTCCAGCTATTTGTTGTGACTTGTACGATTTATTCGTTATCACGCGGTAATATGCTATTGAATATTAAGCCTTTCACCTGTGCCCTTATTGGTAAACTCAGCCCTTACACCTTGTTTTTCTTAACCTTGTTAATTGTTGAATTGGCGGCATTAGTACATTTTTCGGGGGCGAAGGTGAACGGTAATCCGCTATATATGGTGTTGGTGGGGTTCTTCTATATTATTGCAGCTCAAAGTGTGGGGTTACTGCTCTTTGCATTTACCAATAGTGCAATAACAGCATACAGTATGATAGGTATGTTGGTGAGTATTGCATTGGCATTTTCAGGTATGGCTGTACCTGAGCTTTCAATGATCTTACCTGCACAGATTATTTCTAATTTAGAGCCATTAACTCACGCCTTAAATGCCATGTTTGATATCTTCTTAAGAGAAGTATCACTACAAGGTATTTTATATGTTTGTTCGCTCTTGCTGATTTATCCTTTTGCCATCGCCTTCTTAGTTCGCAAACGTATTTTTAAACGATTGGAATTACAGGTAGGTGTTGCATGATGCAGATGTATTTCCAAACTTTTAAGCGCGTTCTACTGGGGATGTTAGAAAAACCGATGTGGATGCTACTTATCGTTTCCCTATGTATTATGAGTTTGGTGTATGCCAAACCAGTTCTATGGGATTTACCTGTGGCAGTGATTAATCAAGATCATAGCCCTGCAAGTTATTCACTTATTCGGGCATTAAATTCCACACCTAAATTAAGCATTAAAAATTACGATAATTTAGATGAAGCTCGTCACGATATGATTATGCGTGAGCTTTTTGCCATCATTATTGTTCCAACTGATTTCGAGAAGAAATTATTGAATGGTAAAGATGTCACTGTTCCGGTCTTTGGTGATGCTACAAACCGCCTTGCCAGTGGGCAAATTCAACAAGAATTGATGTTGGCATATCAACAGTTATTAGATTCTTACAATGGGCGCATTTTACAAAATGCGGGCTTTAGTGTTGAACAATCGAAAATTCTATTAAAGCCTATTCAGGGTGAAACCATAGCGATGTATAACCCAGGGGTAAGTTTTGCTGCAATTATTTTCCCGGGCTTATTAGTCATGTTATTACAACACTCGCTTTTAATTGCTTGTGTCCGAGTCAGTATTGCTGTGAGAAGTACGCCAAAAGGAAAGCCACCATTAGCGGTTTATTTAGGGGCGTTATCTGCACTTATTCCTATTTGGTTATTTTTATCTGCCGTATTCTTTGCATTATGGCCTTGGGTATTAGGCTATCGCCAAGAAGCTCCCCTTTACCAAGTATGGATGCTCACTTTCCCATTCCTATTGGCTGTATTAGGTCTTGGCAAGTTAATTACAGAGTGCTTACGCAGTGTTGAGATGATTTATCTGACATTGGCATTTGTTACAACACCGGTATTCTATATTTCTGGTACGATTTGGCCATTACAAGCGATGCCTGACTGGGTATTTGCAATCTCATCTGCACTACCTTCTACATGGGCAGTAAACGCCATGGCAGGTATAAATCAAATGGGATTATCATTCCAAAGCATATTAGGCGATATTGTGATGATGCTGGTTTTAGGTGTGATTTACACCGTGTTAGGCGTACTGGTGGGTATGTTACGTAATGGTGAGTTAAGACATATTACGCACCAATTTAAACATTGGTTACATCATCGCGGTGAGCCAAAATAAAAAGCCCGTACGGGCTTTTTATTTAATCATATTATGATGTGCTAAAATATTTTTATTCCACTAACTCCAACCCGGCTAACTTACGCCAATAGCCATTACAGTCATGGTGATGAATTGTTGTCAGTGGTTGTTGACCTTGTTCATTTTGGCGAAATTGTTGCAAGGTATCAAAAATAGCATCAGATTCAGGAGATAAACGGATAATATCCACTAAACCTGCCATTGATGTTTGATCATTACCCAAGTTATAACAATAGCCACTTTGTGTTTGAATACCATTAAGAACAAATACTTGCTGATTTTCTTGTGAGAGTACTTCACGGCCTTGAGGGTATTTTTGGCAGCAGGTCTCACAATCATCTTTAGAGCGATTTTCAGAACGAGCAGTAAAACAGCGCGCTGAATAAGCCAAAGGAAGATGTCCATAAGCTAGGACTTCAACCTCGAATTTATCTCTAATACCTAATGTTTCACATTGGGTTAGAAGGTTGCTTAACCATTCGCGAGAAAGCTCAACAGGCATACACCAACGCATCATTCCTTGTTTATGCAACAAACGTAACGCATAAGCGTTGTAGCAATTAAGCCCGTGGCCAGCCACAAAAGGAAGATGACGTTCGTAAAGCATATTGATCACGCCAAAATCATGCGCTTCAACTAAAAACTCACCGTTATCAACTAACTTAGCAATTTCTTTTAATTCAGAAGGTGCTTGTAATAACGCTAAGGTAGAAAGAACCACTTGCTTACCACTTTTAGCCACTTCTTTGGCGAGGTTGATCCAATCTTGAGGCTTGGTTTCTCGGCGTTTACTACAAACTGTTTCACCTAGATAAATAATATCAGCATCACTATGTTTTGCTTTTTCATAGAACGCTTCAAGTGCTTCTTTTTGCCAATAATAAAGTACAGAGCCTAATGCATATTTCATTTTCTTATCCTTATTATTGCCATTTACGGTGATAAGCACCCAATGTCGTTTGTGTCCCTTCTGAAATTTTTCCTAATGCATTCATCCAACGAGGGTTAGTACTAAAGCCTTGAGGATCTTTTTTGCATTGATCGATAGCTGCACGCCAAACCCTTGCAACTTCAGTAACATAAGCAGGACTACGTTGACGACCTTCAATTTTGACAGATGCGATGTTCATCGCCATTAACTCTGGTAATAGTGAAAGAGTATTGAGGCTCGTAGGCTCTTCTAATGCGTGATAACAGTGATCATCAACAAAATAGCGTCCTTTGCACAATGTTGGATAACCTGCATTCTCATTAGGTGAATAGCGGTCGATAAGTACGTCATTAAGGCGAGACTCCATTCCTTGCGGTGTTTGTTGCCAACGTACAAAACGAGCAGGGGAGCAAGCCCCCACGGTATTAGGGGATTCACCAGTTAAATAAGAAGAGAGATAGCATCGACCTTCAGCCATAATACATAAGCTACCAAAGGCAAAAACTTCTAAAGGTACTGGACTAGTTTGTGCTAATTGTTTTACTTGATGAATAGATAGAACTCGAGGAAGAACAATACGGGCCACATCAAAGTTACGTTGATAAAATTCAATCGCTTGTGTATTGGTTGCAGAAGCTTGCACTGAAACATGGCGCTCAATATGAGGATAACGTTCTGCGGCGTATTCTAACATGGCGATATCCGCCAAAATAAGAGCATCAGCACCTAAAGATGCTGCCATATCAACCGCTTTTTGCCAGCGTTCAAACCCATCAGGGTGAGCAAAAGTGTTTATTGCAATATGCAATTTTCGCTGGTGGCGGTGAACATAATTAACCGCTTCTTGTAACTTCTTTTCTGTGAAATTCAAACCCGCAAAATGTCTTGCATTCGTATCATCTTTTAAACCGATATAAACGGCATCCGCGCCATTATCTATGGCCGCTTTTAAGGCAGGTAAATTACCCGCTGGGCACAGTAATTCCATCTTCACTTCCCTTTAGAAATTAAGAATGATCGGAAATTGTAATGAGCAAGATAAAAAAAGGTTTTGATTTAGGGCAGAGAACTCTGTTTTTTGCTTAAGTAAAATCAAAGAACTCAAAATGTGAACAACGGATTAACCGAATATTGATATAGGATCGCAGAATATCTGTCTATATCTGGCACAATAGCCCGTAATTTTATTTATAGGAGTCCGAACGTGTTTAACAAAATTCGTACCCATTTGGTTAAAGAAGGGCCTCGTTTTTTACGTTACCCTTTACAAGTTACCCCATTTGCTCTGCAACGGGACATCTTAGAACAGTTTTTAAGTTGGCAGTTTCGTGAGTCGTTAGCTGAAGGTGACTTACACTTTTTAGAAGAGAAATGGCTAAAAGTCGAGATAAGAGACTTACATTTACAGTGGTTTATCAGTGTTCGTGATGATAAATTAGTGGTTAGTCGCTTAGAAAAAGAAGATGTCAGCTTTAGCGGAAATGCTAATGATCTTATTTTAATTGCTGCTCGCAAAGAAGATCCTGACACCTTATTTTTCCAACGTCGTCTACAAATTGAGGGTGATACAGAACTCGGGTTATATGTTAAGAACCTGATGGATGCAATTGAATTAGACTCAATGCCATCTGTGTTGCGTTTTGGTTTATTACAACTGGCTGAGTTTGTAAAAAGTGGGCTTCAAGAAGAAAAAGAAGACACTCTGCACAGCCATGAACTGAGCTCAACTTCATGCTAATACGTGTTGAAATTCCCGTTGATATTCCTGCAATTGATAACCTTTTACGCCAAGCATTTCCGACAGGTAGTGAAGCTGATTTAGTCGGGCATTTACGTGAAGAAGGGTTATTAACATTAGGCATGGTAGCAATTAGCGATGAAGGCCAATTGATTGGCTATATCGGTTTTACACCTGTTGATATTGATGGAAAAGATTGCCAGTGGGTAGGACTTGCACCACTTGCTGTTGCACCTGATTTCCAAAACCAAGGTATTGGACGTCAACTGATTAATGAAGGGTTAGATAGCTTAAATGAATTTGGTTACGGTGCAGTTGTGGTGTTGGGGGAGCCTGAGTATTATCAAAAATTAGGTTTTATCCCAGCTAAGTCACAGGGCTTACATTGCAAATGGCCTGATACAGAAGAGGCTTTTCAGCTTTATGCGTTAGAAAATGGCAATGTTGATGATATCCATGGTTTAGTCAACTATTCACCATTGTTTGACCAATTTAGCTAAATTTATTTATCCTGTATTAAATACAGTGTAATGTCTGAAGGCTGGTCAATGATCAGCTTTTCTTTTTGCGTCTTTTTCAACTGCTTTAATTGGTATTCAAGTTGAGAAGCTCGTTGCCTATTCCCTACCTGACAATAAAATTCTAGTAATAAAGGGCCTTTACCTTTCAGTGCTTTAGCACCCGTTCCATTCTGATGTTGTTGAAAACGTCTCTCAACATTTGTCGTGATCCCTGTATAAAGGGAACCGAGACGATTTCTAACAATATAGAGTGACCACATTGTCTCCGTCATCATTTTTCCTTTTCGTGCTATTTTCTCTTTTGATAAATAATATTTCTTAATTTTTTAAGTGAGTAATTTATCGTTTTATCAAAACGAAATCTATCAAATATATCAATATGTTGTGAAATATTTGTGACAGTAAGTCCTATCATTTAAAAAAAGACATTCAATTTTTTTGAAAGTGAACAGCAATTATTGCTAATTTTAAATTTAAACTAAAGCGCATAATATGATCCACATCACAGAGAGACACTCCGCGATACCTAACAAAATTAGAATTTACTTGGAGTTTATTATGAAAAAATCTACATTAATCGCTGCTACATTAGCTTTAAGTGCTATTTCATTCGGTTCAATCGCATCTGATAGCGTATCAAAAAGTCCTTCGGTGAATGGTGAGTATATCACAATCACAGGTAGCGATACTTTAGATGGTTTAACAACTAAGATTGCCCAAATTGCAAAAGATGAAGGTGCAAAAGGCTTTAAAGTTGTCGGCGCTACAGGTGATGATTACCTCACTGTAAATGCTGAAATTTATCGTTAATTTTAACTATTCCCGATAAATAACCTGTAATAAGAGACACGCGGTAAGACGCTCGTTTTGATGATATAATTATCATCTAAACAGCGTCTCTTTTTGTTTCTATGCAGGTATGTTATGTCTTCATTAGATTCGATCAAAATAATTAAACAATATATACGTAACAACCATGTGTTTACCTTATGCACAACATGTTCATTGGGTGATATTTGGTGTGCTAATTGTTTTTATTGGTTTGATGAAAGTCAAATGAGGCTTGTTTTTCTTTCTGAAAAGAAAACACGCCATGCACAAATGATGCAGGAAAACTTATTAGTTGCCGGAAGTATCAGCACACAAGAAATTGCCGTATCAGATTTACAGGGTATTCAATTCACGGGGTCTGTTTCTTTACTGACTGGTAAAGACGACATCAACGCAAGAAAATATTATTGTTTACGTTTTCCTGTCGCATTAGCCGCCATCCATGTACCTTTATGGGAATTACAATTGCAAGAAATTAAGATGGTAAATAATCGGTTGGGCTTTGGGACCAAGCTTTATTGGCAACGTGATTAACTTTCTTATTCTTCTTAAATTTTCTTTATTCCCAAAAATAATGATTTTTTTGTTCCCATCCTTTTAAAGACATACATGAGGTATAGAAAGTGTATCTGTCAAGTTTATTAATGTCTTCAACATAACTTTCTGTCATTGGCACACGTTCAGTGTAGGTTTTATTATCACCACAGTGATATTTATCTTCTTTACGACACGTTTTTTCTACATCATGATAAACAGTACGTTGTAGCACTTCTTTGCGAATAGGATAGCGAGTATTCGCATCGAGTTCACAAAGCATTTTAGCTTCTTGTAATGTGTAATCTGATGCACCTGTGGGTTCCCAAGTACTGTTACAACCAGAAAGTAAAATTATTGAAAAAAAAAGAAAAAGTGTTCTTTTCATATTAAGTATCATCATAAAAAAGAATAGTTGATAGCGTTAATAATAAAACAAAACTAATCACTTTGACTATTATTTTTTGAAAATGATTCGTATTCGATAACGGAGGTGAGTAAATACGAATGATGAAAGAAAAAAGCCCATTATAAAAATGGGCTTTTAGATATTATTCAAATGATGAAAGATTTTTTTCTATCTCAGCATCTATTTCAGTATGTTGGAGATGTTTAGCGCCGAGTTTCTTTTTTAATTCAGCGCCTAGCTTCACGAGTTGTTCTCGATTCGCTTTAGACTGCTTTTTACCCCATTTTTTTAAATGGTAGTTCAGTTCATGATCTTCAGAAAAGCTTACATATTTATTATCACTTAAAGGCATACATCCTCCAGTTAATTCAATGTGTATTACTTCAATTTATGGATCACCTGATTACTACTACCACGCCACAGTAATGCGGGATCATAAAGTTCTTGTACGAACTTCCCATCAATCAGTACGTTAATAAAGTTAACGACTTCTTGCTGCTCTGGGGTTAAGTCAGCCAGTAAGTAGCCAGTCCAAACCCAAATATCTTTCTCAGGGCATTCCGTTTTAACGCGTTTTACCAATTTTAATATAGCAGAAAGATTTTGAGGGTGTAGCGGATCGCCACCTGAAAGTGATAATCCTTGTCGTTTAATACGGTCGTCTTGGAGATCCGCAATAATCTGATCTTCCATCTCTTGTGTAAATGGCTTGCCTGACGTTAATGACCACGTTGATTTGTTATAGCAGCCTCGACATTGGTGTATGCACCCTGCAACAAACAGGGTGCAACGAGTACCTGGGCCATTGACAACATCAACAGGGTAGTATTGATGGTAATTCACACTTTTAACCTAACTGACCATTTGCCAGATGTTTTACGCGACGTTTAACTTCTTCTTGTTTTCCCGCATTAAATGGGCGTGAATCTGGGCTACCTAAATATCCACATACACGGCGAATAACGGAAACTCTCGCTGGGTTGTGATTACCACAACGTGGGCAAGTAAAGCCTTTGCTAGTACAAGAGAATTCACCGGTATAACCACAGTCATAACATTCATCAATCGGAGTGTTTGTTCCATAATAAGGAACGCGGGTATAGCTGTAATCCCACACATCTTCTAACGCTTTAAGGTTATGCTGTAAGTTTGGATATTCGCCGTAACAAATGAAACCGCCATTGGCTAATGGAGGATAAGGCGCTTCAAAATCCAGTTTGTCGTATGGATTTACTTTCTTCTCAACATCTAAGTGGAAGCTATTGGTGTAATAACCTTTATCCGTTACACCCGGTAAAATACCGAATTCAGCTGCATCTAAGCGACAGAAACGATCACATAAGTTTTCACTTGGTGTGCTGTAAAGGCTAAAACCATAGCCAGTTTCTGTTTTCCACTGATCTGTTGCTTCACGCAGACGATTAATAATTGCGACAGCTTTTTCTCTTAAGGTCTCATCATCAAAAACGTGTTTTTGGGTACCAAACAGTGCATTAATGGTTTCATGAACACCGATATAACCTAATGAGATTGATGCTCTGCCATGTTTAAAGATTTCAGCTACATTATCATCTGCTTTTAAGCGAACACCACAAGCGCCTTCCATATAAAGGATTGGGGCAACACGTGCTTTGACGTTTTCTAAACGAGCAATACGTGTCATCAGTGCTTTTTTCGCTAACTCGAGGCGATCGTCAAGTAGCGACCAGAATGTCGCTTCATCACCTTGAGCTTCAATAGCAATACGTGGCAAGTTCAGGCTGATAACACCGAGGTTATTACGACCTTCATGGATCATCTCACCATTTTCTTCGTAAACACCTAAGAAGCTACGGCAACCCATTGGCGTTTTAAATGAACCTGTTACCTTAACAACTTGATCGTAATTTAAGATATCGGGATACATGCGTTTACTTGCACATTCAAGTGCAAGTTGTTTGATATCGTAGTTAGGATCGCCAAATTTATGGTTTAAACCATCTTTAATGGCAAAAACGAGTTTAGGGAAAACAGCTGTTTTACGGTTTTTGCCTAAACCAGCCATACGATTTTCAAGAATAGATCGTTGAATTAAACGCGCTTCTTTTGACGTACCAAGGCCAAAACCAAAAGTGACAAATGGTGTTTGCCCATTAGCTGTATGCAGTGTATTAACTTCATACTCTAAAGATTGAAATGCGTCATAACACTCTTTTTCAGTGCGCGCATTTGCATAGGCTTCTTTATCAGCAATTTGCCACTCTTGCGCTACTTTATAGTGTTTGTCATAACTTGATTTTACAAACGGCGCTAATACTTCATCGATACGATTTATCGTTGTACCGCCATAAATATGGCTTGCCACTTGTGCGATAATTTGTGCAGTTACTGCTGTTGCTGTTGAAATAGATTTAGGGGGTTCTATTTCCGCATTTCCCATTTTAAAGCCATTGTTTAACATGCCTTTAAGGTCAATTAGCATGCAGTTAAACATAGGGAAAAACGGTGAATAATCGAGATCATGATAATGAATTTCACCACGCTCATGAGCGAGTACCACATCTCTTGGCAGGATATGCAATTTTGCGTAATGTTTAGCCACAATACCCGCAAGTAAATCACGCTGGGTAGGGATAACCTTACTGTCTTTATTCGCATTTTCATGAAGAATAGAGACATCACTTTGTTCGATAAGACCTCGGATTTCCTGAGTTAGTCTTCCACGTTGCTCACGAGCAACATCTCGGTCATGACGGTATTCAATATAGGCTCTGGCGACATCTTTATGTTCACCAGCCATCAGCTGATTTTCTACGGCGTCTTGGATCTCACGGATATCGACATTCGAACGTCCTGCGAGAGATTGTGAAACAGATTCAGCGACGGATACGCAATAATCATCATCAGTGATCTCACAAGCTACGGCGGCTCTTTTGATAGCATCGCTGATGCGGGTTTGGTCAAAAGAGACTTTACATCCGTCTCGTTTTATCACTATGGTTTTCACAATCTTGCTCCTTAACTATTTATCCACAGGCTCAAATCCCATAAAAACAGGTGATGGCACAGCATTCAGGCTTATTGTGGATAAGATGTGTATAATTACTATATGTTGTAGGTCGATATGTATTAAAGCACAATATATAGTAATTGGAAGGGAAATAATCTTCATTAAAACTGATCTGCATCAAGGTATTTTTGCTACGTCAGGCATCAAGAGGGATTGGCTGAATTGTAAATATGTGCCAAAAACAGAAGTGATAAATTATTCATCAAAAAGTGAGAACATAAAAAAAGCAAAGTGCTCATAAAGAGACCTTTGCTTTTTTATGGCTTGCTATTGAGACGAAATTAACGGATAGCGATAACTTCGATTTCTACTTTTGCATCTTTTGGTAAACGTGCAACTTCAACACAAGAGCGAGCAGGGAATGCAGCGTTATGCTCTTTGAAGAATGCTTCATAAGCAGCATTGATCGTACCGAAATCATTTAAATCTTTTACGAAAACAGTGGTTTTGATGATATTAGCAACAGTTAAACCCGCTTTTTCAATGATTGCTTTTACGTTTTCTAAAGATTGACGAGCTTGTTCTGCTGCATTATCAGAAACAAATTCACCGGTTGCAGGATCAACTGGTAATTGACCTGAAGTGATCACTAAGTTACCTAAATCAACGCCTTGTACATAAGGACCAATCGCAGCTGGGGCTTTATCGGTATTAATTTCGTAAGACATTTAGAACTCCTGTTTTTATAAGATTAACGCTAACATTCGATTAGTGTGGCGCTATTATAGCCAGCGCTTCAGGTTAGCAATATGACAGATGTCAGGCTTTATCATAAAGTCTGCAATTATAAAAAGAAAATAAATGAAGAGCAGTAGTGCGGTTTGACGCTATTTTTAGCCCATAAAAGTGGTGAAGTTATAGTAAATTTTTTCATAAAAAAGAAAGGATATGCTATTTTCATTTTTAATATAAATAGCCTTGAAGCTTTTAATAGGTAATTATTCTATTTTTCTTAAAAAGTTTATACTTTTTGGGAGAAGTGTATCTATAGATGTCTATAAATAATCACGATAAAGAAAAAGAAGATGTTATTTTGATAGGTAGCTGTTTTAGATTACATCTATTAATACCTGAAGTAAAAGTAGCTTTAGAAATTTTATTATATTACTCGAGCATAATTTAAATGCCTTTAAAACTATCTGCCCTTGCGAGCAGATAGTTAAAAGAATTAACGAATAACCGCGTGGCGTTCGAACTCTTTTTCACAGTACTTGCAGGTTAATACAACATCTGAGGCCAGTTTTTTGACACGAAAACTACTTTGTACTGGCTCGTTATGGCTAATACAGTTGCTATTAGGACAAGGCACCACATCTTCAAGCAATTCTGGCAAGCTTAATGCCATCTTATTAACGACTTGATAATCATCGATGATATTTACAGTTGCTTGAGGCGCATACATCGCTAAACGGTTTGCTTGCTCAGAGGTTAAAAAGACATTTTCGATTTTAATTAAGTCTTTTTTACCTAAATTTTCTGAAGGTAAATTAAAACCTACTGTTATTCTTTCATCAGTCTCTGTTAGGCGAAACAGTGAAAGAATTTTAAAGCCCACCTGCGCTGGAATATGATCAATAACAGTCCCACGTTTGATAGCTTCAACTTTTAGTTTGTGATCATGTGTCATGGTGTGCTCCTTATTAAAGAACTAAGTTTTTATTCAGAACTAAGGCAAGTAATGCCTGACGTGCGTAGATACCGTTGCCTGCTTGTTGGAAATAGTAAGCGTAAGGTGTTTTATCTACATCTGTCGTGATTTCATCGATACGTGGTAGTGGGTGTAGGATTTTGAGATTATCTTTTACATTCACTAAATCAGCGCTCGTTAAAACAAATTGAGCTTTAACATTTGCGTATTCAGATGGGTCTAAACGCTCTTTTTGTACGCGAGTCATATACAGAATATCTAGCTCTGGCATCACTTCATCTACTGTTTCATGCTGGCTATATTCAACACCATTTTCTTCCAGCAAGTGAAGAATATGTTCTGGCATGGCAAGCACTTTAGGGGCAATAAAATAGAGATGATTACCTTTAAATTTCGCCAATGCTTGTGCCAGTGAATGCACTGTTCTGCCATATTTTAAGTCACCGACCATCGCGATATTGAGATTATCCAATCGGTCTTGCGTTTCTTGGATGGTAAACAAGTCCAATAAAGTCTGAGTTGGATGCTGATTTGCACCATCACCTGCATTGAGTACTGGAATATCGCCAGCAAACTCAGAGGCTAAACGCGCTGCACCTTCTTGAGGATGGCGAATAACAATAGCATCAGCATAAGTACGAAGAACCGAAATGGTATCTGCTAATGTTTCACCTTTTTTACCCAGTGAAGTGTTGCTTCCATCAGAAAAACCGACAACTGATGCACCTAGGCGGTGAATAGCTGTCTCAAATGATAAACGAGTACGTGTTGATGCTTCAAAAAAACAGCTCGCAATCACTTTGTCTTTCAACAATTCGTTATTAGGTTGCTGTTTGAGTTTATTAGCAACGTGAAGAACAGACTCCAAATCTTCCCTGTCCAGATCATTGATGGAGATAATATGCTTTTGGTAGAGCGGATTAGTCATTAGAGTTCTCCTTTGGCGATGAATTGTGCGGTAGATGGTTTTTTATAGGCCAAAAAAAACCCCTCAATAAGAGGGGTTTTAAAAAATTGGGCTATTGGAAAAAAGAGAATGCGCTTGCGACCAGTTAAGGTGCTTGTTTTTGTTACGAATTGGAATAGGCGCTGTTTCATCTTTCCTCCTGACAAATTGTGGCGCATTATACGCATCTTAGAGTTGCACGCAAGCGTTTGCTTTTATTTTTTGCAAAAAAAATTTTTTTAATTTAAAAATCAATAAGCTTGAGATAAAACGAAGAAAACACCTATTTTTTTATAAATAAAAAATAGGTGTTTTGCATGATTATGTATTTTAGAATGGATTTGCAAGGGTAGCGACCATCACCGCTTTTATGGTGTGAAGACGATTTTCTGCTTCATCAAACACAATGCTGTGTTTTGATTCAAAAACCTCATCAGTAACTTCAAAGCCACCATAGAGATTAAATTCTTCAGCTAATGCTTTACCCATCGTTGTTTCTTCATCATGAAAAGCGGGTAAACAGTGAAGGAATTTGACTTCTGGATTTCCGGTTAATTTTATAACACCCATATTGACCTGATAAGGCTTAAGTAAAGCAATACGCTCTTTCCACACCTCTTTAGGTTCGCCCATAGAAACCCACACATCAGTGTAAAGAAAATCAGCATTTTTAACGCCTTCAGCTACATTTTCAGTTAGCGTGATATTTCCACCATTTTTCTTGGCAATCTCTTGGCATTGAGCAACTAAACCTGCTTCAGGCCAACATGCTTTAGGTGCAACTAAACGTAAATCCATTCCTGTTAATGCTGCTGCTTCCAGCATGGTATTTCCCATGTTGTTACGAGCATCACCAAGGTAAGCAAATACCGTTTCTGATAATGGTTTAGTTTGATGTTCTGCGATAGTCAGTAAATCAGCTAATAATTGTGTTGGGTGAAATTCATTGGTTAAACCATTCCAAACAGGTACACCTGAATATTGTGCAAGTGCATCTACCGTTTTTTGTCCGTAGCCCCGATACTGAATGCCATCGTACATACGGCCTAATACACGCGCGGTATCTTTTATCGATTCTTTATGTCCAATTTGGCTTCCGCCTCCTAAATAAGTCACTCTTGCGCCTTGATCAAATGCAGCGACTTCAAATGCGCAACGGGTACGTGTTGAGTCTTTTTCAAAAATCAGTGCGATATTTTTTCCAGTAAGATATTGATTTTCTTGACCTGATTTTTTTGCTTTTTTCAATTGAGCTGACAATGTAAGCAGCTGTTGAATTTCAGCAGGTGAAAAATCAAGTAAACGTAAGAATGATTTTTGATAAAAAGGGTTCATGGGTGATATCCTGTTATTGAATTTATATTCAATTTATATTAATAAATATTCATCATCAACCCCTAAAGGAAAACTTTTAATTTAAACAGTATGCGATAAGGGCATCATATTAAGTATGGAGTGTTGATCCTGCCTGTGGGAGAATGAACAAGATACCTTTTCAGACTATTGCGGAGCATGATTATGGCGGACAGCAAAGAGTTAGCAGAACAACGTGAAGAAACACGTCTTATTATTGAAGAATTACTGGAAGATGGCAGTGATCCAGATGCACTGTATGCCATTGAGCATCATATTTCTTGTGAAAATTTTGAAACACTAGAAAAAGCAGCCGTTGAAGTTTTTAAATTAGGTTACGAAGTGACTGAGCCTGAGGAAATTGAAGTCGAATCAGGTGATATTTTAGTTTGCTTTGATGCAGTAAGTGAAAGTGGTTTGAACGCTGAACTTATTGATGCTCAAGTTGAGCAACTAATGAATTTAGCTGAAAAAATGGGTGTTTATTACGATGGTTGGGGTACTTATTTTGAAGATCCTGACGCAGAGTATGATGATGAAGACGGTGAAGGCGAAGACGACGACGAAGAGTCTGATAAGTCATCACGTTTACATTAATTTTTGCTAAATGTTGTCCTTTTGTACCTGATTTATCAGTGCAATATAGCACCAGCCACAAAATTGTTGCTTTGTGACTGGTGTTATTGTTTTTAAGGTAATCTTATTAATCCATTACACCAAATTTACCATTGTCATAATCATCAAAAGCTTGTAGTAGCTCTTCTTGTGTGTTCATAACAAAAGGTCCTTGCCCTGCAATAGGCTCGTTAATCGGCTCACCTGTTAGAATTAAAACAATGGTGTCACCCATTGATTCTAATGTCAGTGTATCGCCATGATTATCTAACATCACCATATCGTGTTGACGTGCAATTTCACTGTCATTGATATGTACGGCCCCTTTTACTACAAACAACATTGCATTATGACCTTCAGGAATACTGTGATGTGAAATACCTGCACGATTTAAACGCAGATCCCACACATTCAGCGGTGAGTAGGTCATTGCTACACCTTGTGTATCGGCATAATTACCAGCAATTACTCTGACATAACCTTGGTTATTCGATAATTCAACATGAGGGATATCCTCTGCTTTCAGTGCCTGATAACGAGGCTGTGTCATTTTGTACGCTGTCGGCAGATTCACCCAAAGTTGCACCATTTCCAATACACCGCCTTCTTTGGTCATTTTTTCAGAGTGATACTCTTTATGCAAAATGCCAGAAGCAGCGGTCATCCATTGCACATCACCTGCGGTAATCGTTCCAGCATGACCTTTAGAGTCATGATGAGAAACTTCACCTTGATAGGCGATTGTTACGGTTTCAAATCCACGATGAGGATGCGCTCCTACACCACGGGCATTGGTAACAGGTTTAAATAGTGTTGGCTCGGCATAATCCATCAGCAGAAACGGGCTATGTTTCTCACCATTTTCCTGATAGGAAAATAAGGTGCTGACAGGAAAGCCATTACCTACCCAGTGTGAATTTGGCGCCGAATAAATATGATTAATCTGTCTGATAGTCATGATTGTTCTCCGAGTTAAGGAAAGAAACCGCAATAACCAAGACACAGAAGGAGGTAATACAGATTATTGCGATTTCTTAATGAGGCTGATCATAAAGCGTTCGCGTGATGAATAAAATAGGGGGAATTTGTTGATGGTATTCAAAAAAAATGAATGACTTTGGATGGTGAAAAAGAAAGAAAAAGAATGTAATAAAGAGAGTAGGAATAATAAAGAGGCTATATTTAAATAATTGATGAAATAGCTCTTAGTGTAATTGATTTTTATTTGATTCTATTTTTAAAACTGAAAAAACTACATCCTTTCTTAGCAACAATAAGTCAGAATGTAGTTTATTAATACGTTTATTTCTTAAATCTTATTTGCTTGTGTCGCCACAACCGCCAATGATTTTAGAAATAGAAACTGCTGGGTGCAGTAAGTAGTCGTAGTTACAGTCTTTTTCTTTATTGTATACGCTTCCAGTACAACCAGTCATTACAGTAATTACAGAAGCAATAAGTGCAATTTTAACAAAGTTTTTCATGAAAAAATTCCTTTTAAATTTTAGAGTTATAAAAGCCAATGCATGACTTTATCTGCATAAAGATATTAAATTAGCTATAAATAGCAATATAAAAAAATCTCTTTTTTTAAATATAAAATAAGATAAATAATATTTTATTTAAGAAGGGAAATATAATTATCTAGAGTGGAATGAAAAACGATTTAAACTTGTAGGTTTTAATAAAATTTAAGATAAGAATTTTATTAATAATATTTTGATAATAATTAATTAAAAAATTAATTGTGAAAATAAGCATAGAAATATACTGTATTTATATCATTTTGATAAACAGGATTTGTGTTAATAGATGCTATTTTCTGCTAATAAAAACCCGCATAAAAAATGCGGGTAAAGTAGAGCTTATTTTATTTATTGTATTACGTAGGGAACAGCAAGAACGCTTAAAGTGGCTTCACCATACGGATCTCACAATCACTATGTCCAGTGTTGCCTAATGCTTCATCAATAAATTCGAATCCTAGTTTTTCGTATAAACCGACAGCCGCTTTTAAGATATCTGTGGTTTCTAAATAGCAACGGCTAAAGCCTTGCTCTTTACCAAATTCAAGAGATTGCAGAACGATTTTTTTCGCAATACCTTTGCCTCGTAATTTGGATGAAAGGTACATTTTTTGTAGTTCACAAGTATTGCCATCGCCACCAGCAAGTGGTGCGACACCACCCCCACCAACAACTTCTCCATCCATTTCAACAACCCAGTAAGCACTGCGTGGCTGATGATAAACTTCATAGAGAGTATCTAAAATTGGATCGGCAACCGCGAAGCCTTTATCGGCAGTTAAACCATGCTCTGCCGAGACTTCACGAATAACGCGTGCAATACCTGCGTTATCTTTTTCTTCAATGGCTCGGATAACAATATTTGAGGTTATAGCTTGGGTTGCAGTCATAGTTGCACTCATCGTTTTCACTTATTAGTAGAATATTTTTTGATTATTTATTGAGAGAGCACCGGAAAGGAACTTCTTCATTGAAAGTAGCTCGGATGGCCACAAAAACTATCTTAATTGATTAAGTGTGTTTGTAAACCGTTAACCCTTTCTCTTTGCTTACTTATTCCTTTTGTTTCTAGCGTTATATTTTAGTGAGTGATTAAATTTAAGTGAAAATAAGGAGGAGAAAGGCATATTACCGAGAATAGAACCGTGAATAATAAAAAATAAAGTGAAAAATGGTTTTATTTTTTAACAGGGATATACCAAGTAAAAAACCCGCGGTAAACGCGGGTTTTCATTATTAATCTCAGTGTCTTTAAAGCGATAGTGCTTATAAAGAGGCGATAGAGGCTTTCTGTGTGATTAGCTTCTCTTTTGCATTTAAGCATGTCGCTAAGCGTTCACGCTCTTTAGCAACAACCGCTTCTGGCGCACGGCTAACAAAGCCATCGTTAGATAATTTGCTGTCTAAAGTTGAGATATCTTTTTCTACTTTTTCAAGCTCTTTATCTAAACGTGCAAGCTCTGCATCTTTATCGATAAAGCCCGCCATTGGGATCAGCAATTCTGCACCGTTAACCAGTTTATTAACCGATAATGGCGCTTCTTCGCCTTCTGCTAATGGACGGATATCAGCTAAGCGACCCATTGCTTTTAAGAAACCAATATTGTCACTAACGCGGCGTTTCGCATTGTCATCGGCACCACGTAAGATAACTTCAAGTGGTTTACCCGGAGCAATATTCATTTCAGCACGGATATTACGAACCGCAACGATAACTTCTTTGATCCACTCAAGATCGTTAAGTGCTTGTTCGTCCACTAGTGAAGCATCGAACTCAGGGAAAGCTTGTAGCATGATGGTTTCACCTTCAATGCCTTTAACTTCCTTCACACGTTGCCAGATTGTCTCTGTGATAAATGGAATAATTGGGTGAGCAAGACGCAGTAAGCCTTCTAACACTTCAATCAGTGTATGACGTGCTGCGCGTTTTTGTGCATCATTACCTTTGTGTACCGCAGGTTTTGATAGCTCAAGATACCAGTCACAGAATTGGTTCCAAGTGAACTCATATAAAATACCGGCAGCGATATCGAAACGATAGTTATCTAATGCTTCGCGATAGGCTTTAACGGTATTATTAAATTCAGCTAAGATCCAACGGTCAGCCAGTGAGAATGTCATCTCACCACCTTGGTAGCCACAATCTTGATCTTCTGTATTCATCAGAACAAAGCGGCTTGCATTCCACAGCTTGTTACAGAAGTTACGGTAGCCTGATAGACGTTTCATATCCCAGTTAATATCGCGACCTGTTGAAGCTAATGCCGCTAAGGTAAAGCGCAGAGCATCTGTACCGTGTGCTTCAATACCTTCAGGGAATTCTTTGCTAGTACGTTTAGCAATTTTTTCAGCCATTTGTGGCTGCATCATATTACCAGTACGTTTTTCTAACAGGTTCTCTAATGAAATACCGTCAATCATATCCAGAGGATCAAGTACGTTACCTTTGGATTTTGACATCTTCTGGCCTTCTTCATCACGAATAAGACCTGTCATGTAAACCGTATTAAATGGAATTTGCGGTTTACCGTCTTCATCTTTGATAAAGTGCATGGTCATCATGATCATGCGGGCGATCCAGAAGAAAATAATATCGAATCCACTGACTAATACATTCGTTGGATGGAATGTTTTTAGTGCTTCTGTGTTTTCAGGCCAGCCTAATGTTGAGAATGTCCACAGTGCAGATGAGAACCACGTATCCAGTACGTCATCATCTTGGCGTAATGCGACATCAGCAGCGATATTGTTTTCACGACGAACTTCTTCTTCGTCACGACCAACATAAACGTTGCCTTGGTTGTCATACCAAGCAGGGATACGGTGACCCCACCACAGTTGACGAGAAATACACCAATCCTGGATATCATTCATCCATGAGAAGTACATGTTTTCGTATTGTTTTGGTACAAATTGGATATCACCATTTTTAACTGCTTCAACGGCAGGTTTCGCTAAAGGTGCTGCGCGAACATACCATTGGTCTGTTAATAAAGGTTCGATAACCACGCCACCACGGTCGCCGTAAGGTACGGTTAAATCGTGAGGTTTGATCTCTTCTAATAAACCTAGACGTTCAAATTCAGCGACCATTGCTTTACGTGCAGCAAAGCGTTCCATACCTTGGTAGGCTTCTGGAATTTCAGTGCTGTAAACGTCAGATTCAACACCGTTGGTGTCTAATACTTCTGCGCTGACTCGGATATTGCCGTCAAAATCCATGATATTAATCATTGGTAATTGATGACGACGTCCAACTTCATAGTCATTAAAGTCGTGAGCAGGGGTGATTTTTACGCAACCAGTCCCTTTTTCCATATCAGCGTGTTCGTCCGCTAAAATAGGGATACGACGGTTAACGATTGGTAGAATAATTTCTTTACCAATTAAATCTTTATAGCGAGGATCTTCAGGGTTAACAGCAACACCAGTATCACCTAACATGGTTTCAGGACGTGTTGTTGCAACAATCAGGTAATCTTTACCTTCAGCTGTTTTTGCCCCATCCGCTAGAGGATAACGCAAATGCCACATAGATCCTTTAACTTCACGGTTTTCAACTTCAAGATCAGAAATCGCCGTGTGTAATTTAGGATCCCAGTTTACAAGGCGTTTACCACGGTAGATGAGATCTTCTTTATGTAAGCGAACAAAAGCTTCTTTAACCGCTTTAGATAACCCTTCATCCATTGTGAAACGTTCACGTTCCCAATCAACAGAGTTACCTAAACGACGCATTTGGTTAGAAATGTTACCGCCTGATTCCGCTTTCCATTCCCAGATTTTGTCGATAAATGCATCACGACCATAGTCATGACGATTTTTACCTTCTTCAGCAGCAATTTTACGCTCAACGACCATTTGAGTCGCGATGCCCGCATGGTCAGTACCTGACTGCCATAAGGTATTTTTACCTTGCATGCGCTGGTAACGGATCATGGTATCCATGATGGTCTGCTGGAAAGCATGGCCCATATGTAGGCTACCCGTAACGTTTGGCGGTGGGATCACGATACAGAAGCTTTCTTTCGTTGTATCGCCATTGGCTTTAAAGTAGCCGTTTTTTTCCCAATGCTGATACAGAGGTTGTTCAATCTCTGCTGGATTATATGTTGTGTCGAGCGATGGCTCTTTTGGTGCGGATTTATTTTCCATATTCTTTACGTATTCAATAGGTTGGCGGCGTAGCCATTGTCAAAGTAAAGCCGACGCTACGATAAATTTTATATCGTTCACGCGCCAACTGTTTCAATTGTTCATCAATAGGTACAAAGTCTATCACTTCATGGAAAGCTGTGGCAAAGTCTACGAATTGCGATTGCAAATTAATCAAGAGATCACGAGGTGCATTACCACGTTTTCCAGGCCAACATAATTCAACAGGAGAGCCATAACGAGGGCCTTCACCTGCAAGATTATGAGGAACAAACTGATGAGGTTCTCTTGTCCATAATGCCTCATCAAGCAATTCAGCTTGAGCCTGAGACTCACAAACCAACAAAATACGTTTGCCTAATCGCCAATGTTCAGCGGTAAGTTGACAGGCAAGCCACTCATGAGCCTGTAAATCTTCGTGTATTGATGGGTGTTCCATTAAATAAAACGTGGCGTTTTTCATGATATCCCGATAACAGAAGGGTATTGCGTTGCAATACCCTTCTTGGAGTCTGCTCTATTTACCATAATAATAGGGTAATACCTTAACCCTGATAATTATGCGGTATTAATCGTCGCTATTCAAACCCGCGCGATTGAGTAAGAACTGAGACAATAAAGAAACAGGACGGCCTGTTGCGCCTTTTGCTTTGCCAGAACGCCATGCGGTACCTGCAATATCCAAGTGAGCCCAGTTATATTTAGTCGCAAAACGCGCTAAGAAACAACCGGCAGTAATTGCACCACCTAAACGGCCACCTGTATTTGCTAAGTCAGCAAAATTAGATTCGATTTGTTCATAGAACTCATCGCCTAATGGTAAACGCCAAGCGCGATCACCTGCTTGCTCTGATGCATTCATTAACTCATGTGCTAACGGATTATGATTAGACATTAATCCGCTGTAGTGATGACCTAAAGCCACCATACAAGCGCCTGTTAATGTTGCGATATCGACAACTAATTCAGGCTCGAAGCGCTCAACATAAGTTAACGTATCACACAGCACTAAACGGCCTTCAGCATCAGTATTTAATACTTCAACGGTTTGGCCTGACATGGTTGTTAAAATATCACCAGGGCGATACGCTTTTCCACCCGGCATGTTTTCACAGCCTGCAAGTACGCCAATAACGTTGATTGGCAACTGGAGTTCAGCCACAACACGCATCACACCGTAAACCGTTGCTGCACCACACATGTCGTATTTCATCTCATCCATGCCATCAGCAGGTTTGATAGAAATACCACCAGAGTCGAATGTCAGTCCTTTACCTACTAATACGATTGGGCGTGCTTCAGGATCTTTATTGCCTTTATATTCGATAATCGACATTAAAGATTCATTTTGAGAGCCTTGTCCTACCGCGAGGTAAGCATTCATATTGAGCTCTTTCATTTGTTCTTCGCCAATAACACGCGTAGATACATTTGAAGATGAGTCTGCTAATTGACGAGCTTGAGACGCTAAATAAGCGGCATTACAAATATTAGGTGGCATGTTAGCTAAATCTTTACATGCCTTAATACCTGATGCGATGGCTAAACCGTGTGCAATTGCGCGTTCACCACTTGGGAGTTCACGACGAGTAGGTACATTAAAGACCATTTTACGCAATGGACGACGTAATTCTGTTTTATTGCTTTTCAGTTGATCAAAGGTATAGAGGCAGTCTTTTGCAGTCTCAACCGCTTGACGTACTTTCCAGTAATTATTACGACCTTTAACATGCAACTCAGTCAGAAAGCATACAGCTTCCATCGAGCCAGTTTCATTGAGAGTGTTAATGGTTTTTTGAATGATCTGTTTATACTGGCGTTCATCCAATTCACGCTCTTTACCGCAACCAATCAGTAAAACGCGCTCAGAGAGAACATTTGGTACATGATGTAACAGCAATGATTGTCCGACTTTGCCTTCCAGTTCACCTCTGCGTAACAGGGCGCTGATATAGCCATCACTGATTTTATCAAGTTGCTCCGCGATCGGAGATAAACGACGAGGCTCAAACACCCCCACGATAATACAAGCGCTGCGTTGTTTCTCTGGGCTGCCGCTTTTTACATTAAACTCCATGCGTTCTCCTGAATATTAAAGACAAAAACGGAAAGTATCGTTTAGAATAGTGATCCGCATTAATCTACCCCATAGAAAGTTTACTTTTTATGTTAAGCTAAATGCATTAATTGAACACAACTAATTTAGCTAACTTATAAGCTTGTTCTTATTGGGAACCTGTTTATAGCATGTTTTGATATCATTTGGGCTGCAAGAATGTCTAACTGAGATGCACAAATGATAGATATACAACGAAGTTAGCGATTTTCCTGCAAAAAGACAAGTTTTCACAGGCATAACTAGCGTGATTATAATTCGATATTTAGCTCGGGAAACCCTTAAAAGTCAGATAGCCATCTTATTTATTTTGATGCTTATCTTCTTTAGCCAGAAACTGGTTGAAATTTTAGGGGCTGCTGTTGAAGGTAACATTCCTACAAACCTCGTGATTTCTCTGCTGTGGCTGGGAATTCCTGAGATGGCACAGCTTATTCTTCCATTAAGCCTTTTTCTTGGCCTTCTGATGACTTACAGCAAACTTTATGTTGAAAGTGAGATAACCGTCATGAATGCGTGCGGGATAGGTAAGAAAGCATTAGTGCAAGCTGCACTGTTGCTCTCACTACTGACCAGCGCATTAGCCGCAGGAAATGTCATTTGGCTGATTCCTTGGTCTTCGGTACATCAAGAGCAAGTCCTTGAGGATGCTAAAGCAAACCCAAGTTTAGCTGCATTGATGGAAGGGCAATTTAAAATGTCCAGTGACCGCAATATGGTGCTCTATCTTGGTAGTGTAAAAGGAAATCAATTCCAAGATGTGTTCCTTGCACAGTTGCGTCCAACGCAAGATCAGCGTCCTTCTGTCGTAGTGGCAGATAAAGGTTATACCAAAGAATTACCTAACGGGAATCAGATAGTCGTATTAAGTGAGGGAACTCGCTATGAAGGTACGGCTGTATTACGTGATTTTCGTATTACTGATTTTAATGACTACCAAGCTGTTATTGGGCACCGTGAATCTACTATTAGCAGTAACCGTGTAGAACAAAAAACGATGACTGAGCTTTGGCATTCTAATGAAACAGAGTCTATTGCTGAATTCCATTGGCGCTTAACCTTGATTTTCTCTGTTGTCATTATGGCTGTGATGGTCGTACCTTTAAGTGAGGTAAACCCGCGCCAAGGCCGTGTATTAAGTATGCTACCTGCCATGCTGCTTTATTTGGTGTTCTTCTTATTACAAAGTTCATTGCACTCTAATGGTGAAAAAGGAAAACTGGATCCGCTAATTGCAATGTGGAGTGTTAATGGCGTTTATCTTGCCTTGGCTATCTTATTGAATGTTTGGGATACCTTGCCTATGCGTAAATTCCGTGCTCGCTTTAAGAAAGGAGTTGCCTGATGTTTGGTGTATTAGATAAATATATCGGGCGTACTATTTTACAGTCAATTTTGATGACGTTATTTTTGCTGGTTTCACTCTCCGGCATTATCAAATTTGTTGATCAACTCCGTAAAGTAGGACAAGGGGATTTCACCACACTGGATGCGGGTATTTACGCCATTTTAAATATCCTTAAAGATGTGCAGATCTTTTTCCCCATGGCTGCGTTACTCGGCGCATTATTAGGATTAGGTGCATTGGCAACACGTAGTGAGCTAGTGGTGATGCAAGCTTCAGGGTTTACCCGTTTGCAAATTGCAGGCTCTGTGATGAAAACCGCGATCCCGTTAGTACTGTTAACCGTACTGATTGGTGAATGGGGCGCACCACAAGGTGAGCAATACGCACGTAACTATCGCGCTGAAAAAATCATGGGTAATTCTTTAGTTTCTACTAACCGTGGTATGTGGGCTAAAGATGGCAATCAATTTATTCATATCAACAGAATAAAGAGCCAAAATGAGATGCAAGGTATCACTCTGTATAATTTTAGTAATGATAGAAAATTAGAAACAGTACGTTATGCATCAAGTGCAATCTATGATGTGGATAAAAAAACGTGGATGTTGAAACAGGTTGATCAATCTGATTTAACTGATCCACAAAAGATTACAGGTAAAAAACAGGTATCACTTGAGTGGCCAACTCGATTAACGCCAGAAAAATTAAGTGTTGTGGCGTTAGATCCGGATGCATTATCGATCAGCGGACTCTATCAGTACGTTAAATATTTAAAACAGAGTGGGCAAGAATCAGCAAACTATGAGCTGAACTTTTGGAAAAAAATCTTTGCTCCAGTCTCTGTTGCAGTAATGATGTTGATGGCATTGTCATTTATTTTTGGCCCATTACGTACAGTACCAATGGGATTAAGAGTCTTAACGGGTATCTCTTTTGGCTTCTTATTCTATATCGTCAATGAGGTTTCAGGGCGATTAAGTCTGGTTTATGGCATACCGGCAGTGATTGCAGCATTAGTACCGGGAATACTCTTCCTAACATTAAGTTTATGGTTATTGATGAAGCGTAACCGCTAAGTAATATCAGCCAAGAAAAACAAAAAGCGCCTTACAAGGCGCTTTTTTTATCGTTATTGGATTGCGATCACTGATAAAAATCTTTTGCTAGAGCACGAACAAGAGCATTAGTCCCCTGAGTGACTTCACTAAATTTAGTGCCGTTAGGTTTACGGGTGATCACCACAAATACACCGATATTTAATTCGGGAATGGTTGCCATATAAGTATTAAAGCCACCGCCGCCGCCAGTTTTTTGGTAAATCGCTGGAACGCCATTGGTTGGAGCCATATAAACCCAGCCTAAACCTACACCATCAGCACGACCTGCAACGTCCATACCTTCTATTGAAGAGAGTCGATTACGAGGAAAGTAGACAGACTGCTCTTTACTTGCCGTTGCTTTTCGCATGGCATTATGAGAACTCAAAAAGCCTTGCATCCAACGTTGCATATCGGCTGGTGTTGAGTACACACCGCCACTTCCGGCTGCTGCAATGGTGTCAGAGCATGGGCTTGGTTTATATCCTACTAATAGTCGTTGGCATTGTTCTGGAGTCGGCGTCAACGTGGTGCTAGTCATACCCGCAGGTCGAGTGACATATTGTTGTAAAAGTTGAGGATAACTTTTACCAGATGCTTTCACTAAGGCATCCGCTAATAGATCGTAAGCTAGGTTTGAATAAGCGGCTTGATCCCCAGCTGTTGATGTCAACGTTGCTTTTTTCAACCAGTTCCAGCGGTCACCATGTGTTGGCCATATAAAAACAGGCCTTCCCCATTTTCCTCCAGGTTGTTCTCGTGGGAAGCCACTAGTATGGCTTGCTAAATGATAAAGACGGATAGGGGATTGAGCGCTAACTAATGGGATATTTACGCCGTAGTAGCTGTATTTTTGTAGTGGATCGGTGACTAATAATTTTCCATCATCTTGTAACTTTAACATCACTTCACTGGTCATCAGCTTTGTGATAGAAGCGATACGGATCAGTGAGTTCATTGATGGTGTATTGCGACTTTCAGGTGTTGTCGTCCCAAAAGAACGGTTCAAGGTTTGAGAGTTATTGATCATGACAATAACCATGCCTTGAGGATTACTTTTTTGATAAATCTGTGAAGCGTATTTATCAAACAACGCACTTGCATTACGTACATTAGGGCTTAATGCTGTAGGCCATTGCGTCAGTTCAGGCACATTGTTCTGTTGATTTAACATAGACGGTTGTGTCGCTGGTGGTAATGACGAACGTTGGCTACACGCATTCAATGTCAGTAAAGCGACAGGGATCATAAGATACTTTAGAAAATGTTTTTTCATTTTTACTTTCAACAGAAGTCAGTGAGGTGAAAGGAATGCGATCAACATAAGATTATTTATGTTTTAATTTGGTGCCTTTCTTATCGCGCTATTTTTTCTTTATCATTTTTAATACGGCACCTAAGATAATACCAACAAATATGCCCGTTATAATCCAGCCAACAATGCCCATAACACCGCCTTCTAATCAGTTTTAAACCAAATTTTGATTATATTATCAGAAATAAGAATGTCTATCAGTGCAATAGTCAGTTATCAAAAAGTTGACATCAAATGTGTCAAATTGTCTCTAAGAAAAAGATAGTGAAGAAAAATTGCATCATAAAAAGACATTCCCCTCATATTTCTCCTCTAAAAATGAGGTAAGTATTACCGTTAAGTTACAATTTCTCTCGGTTTACCTTAGTTTTTAACCCTATTATTAGCTTTTCTTTATTATTAAGTTAGGATATGTATATCAAGAAAATGTTAACGAACGGTGTTATAGTCTTATATTTATTACTTTTACAGTTTATTATTCTGATATTTATTGTTTTTTGATTTTTTATTGAAATTTTATAAAGATAATATAAGAGTGTGTCATATTTTGTAATAATTTACTGATTGTGGGATTGTGAAATTAAATTTATTATAGCTTCATCAAGTCGAGAGACTGAGAATATAAGAGTTACAGAGCAAAGATAACACAGCAATAATAGAGTGAAGTAATAAGAAGGCATATTATCAAATAGCCTCTTTAATAATAAATAAGTTATATATTAGTAGTAATATTTCAACACCATTATATTAAATAGTAGCACCTTCATTAAAGCAGTAAATAAGTACCTTTATATTAGATAGCAATACCTTCGTTAAAGTAGTAAATAAGTACCTTTATATTAGATAGCAGTACCTTCGTTAAAGCAGTAAATAAGTACCTTTGTGTTAAATAGTAATTTCCTATGTAGTAGTAAGAATTACCTTGTTAAAGTAGTAAATCCTTTATATCAATAATATGTAGTATAGATAAAGAAGTAAATTATATTAATAAAACATAACTACCTTCTTCCTCACACCAGGGAAGAAAAGGGCAATGACATGATAAAAATAACTTATAGTCATTAAAATAAAATTAAGCCCTCTATTAGCAGTACTGTTGGATCAAAACACTAACCCAAGTTTTGATCCTTTTTTTATTTATCGTTATATAATTTAAAATATATTGTTTAGTTAAATTAGTTTTAATGAATTTATATAATGATGGAGTGATCTTAAAAAGAAGAAGTAATAAGAAATAAAAAATAGAAATAAGATAATAAATAAATTTAGATACAAGATAATTGATTTATTGATACAACACGATTAAAGCATTAACGATAGATACCTTGATGTAACCTATAAATCGTGTTTTATGATAACAATAAACCCTAAATGCACTTTTTTTCGCCAATCAAACTGAAAACTAACAATAATTGTTGCGAGGGTTGTTCACGCAAGTATAATGGACAGGTTTTCCAGACACACTTCAGTGCCGGAGTGGCGAAATTGGTAGACGCAGTTGATTCAAAATCAACCGCCTTCGGGTGTGCCGGTTCGAGTCCGGCCTTCGGCACCAAAAATCAGACGCTAAAAGCGTCTTTTTTTATGCCTGAAATTTATGGTTTGTGGGGTGTTACCCCTCCACTTAGCCTTCCTCGCTATACTAAAATCAACTCACATCAAGTATCTGCTGTTGCATGTTGTGGGTATAAGCGTTTTGGTATTTCTCGATTCGATAATAGTTTGTACCAACGGCTCAAAATGTTGGTGCTGGATGTTTACCCTGATATTTCACTTGCAGATGCCAGAGAGAAAGTTAATTGCTAATGGTTTTGATCCCAATGAAAAATGCAAATAAGTGAAAGAAGAGCAACAAAAAGAATTTGATACATTTGAGAGAGTTGCTCGCGATTGGCACGCAACGAATAAGAAGCGGTCAGAAGGCCATAGCCATCGAGTCCCCAAAAGCCTTGAGGACAATATCTTTGCTGCTATTGGTAAACGCAATATTGCTGAACTGAAAACTCGCGATCTACTCGAACCCATTAAAGCCGTAGAGATCTTTGGACGTCTTGAGGTTGCGGCACGTTTACAACAGCGTGTGACAGCCATTATGCGTTACGTAGTACAAAGCGGTTTAATCGATTATAACCCCGCGCAAGATATGGCGGGTGCAGTTGCGACAGGTAAACGAGTTCACAGAGCGGCATTAGAACTTAAACGCTTACCTGAGTTCTTACAACGCATCGATGATTATAAGGGAAGGCCTTTAACTAAACTTGCAGTTAAACTTACCTTGTTAGTTTTCATTCGTTCTAGTGAACTGCGCTTTGCTCGTTGGGATGAAATCGATTTTGAAAATGCTATGTGGACGATCCCCGCTGAACGCGAAGCGATAGAAGGGGTTAAACACTCCCATCGTGGATCAAAAATGCGTACTACTCACTTAGTCCCTTTAAGCCAACAAGCCATTGAGATCTTAAAACAGATTTATCAATTCAGTGGCAACCACGAGCTGATCTTTATCGGCGATCACAACCCTAGAAAACCGATGAGTGAAAATACGGTAAACAACGCATTACGAGTGATGGGCTATGACACAAAGACGGAAGTGTGTGGGCATGGTTTCAGAACGATGGCGTGTAGCTCGTTGATTGAGTCAGGGCTATGGTCGAAGGATGCGGTAGAACGACAAATGAGCCACCAAGAACGCAACTCAGTAAGAGCTGCTTATATTCATAAGGCGGAGCATATTGAGGAAAGACGCTTGATGGTGCAATGGTGGGCTGATTATTTGGATGCGAATAGGGGGAAAGCGGTAAGTCCGTTTGATTTTGCTAAGTTGAGTTCTGGCTGATTAAAAGGGATACAGTAAGGCATGCATCTGGCATGCCTTACTTTTTGCTAATTGTGATATTTGTAGGAGCATAACTCAGCCTACAAATTTCTATAATTGCTCGAGTAATCGGTGAATGATAAGATATCTTTATCTTTGTTTTCTAACAGTTTGACTTAACTGCTTTGCTTCCTGTGATACTAAGCAGAACATGGAAGGCGCATGAATAAATCCAACTTCGATTTCCTGAAAGGCGTTAATGACTTCATTTACGCTATTGCCTGTGCAGCAGAAAATAACTACCCAGACGACCCTAACACCACACTTATAAAAATGCGCATGTTTGGCGAAGCTACAGCCAAACACCTGGGTATGTTATTGGATATACCTCCTTGCGATAACCAGCACGACCTGCTGCGTGAACTGGGTAAAATTCCTTTTGTTGATGACAGCATACTCTCGATTTTCCATAAGCTACGCCGCATCGGTAACCAAGCGGTCCATGAATACCATAATGATCTTGATGATGCACAGATGTGCCTACGGCTTGGTTTTCGTTTGAGTGTTTGGTATTACCGTCTGGTAACTAAAGATTATGACTTCGCGCTTCCAGTATTTGTTCTGCCTGAAAGGGGTGAGAGTCTCTATCATCAGGAAGTTTTGATTCTCAAGCAGCAACTGGAGCAACAGGCAAAAGAAAAAGTACAAAGCCAGGTCGAGATAAATGCGCAACAGCAAAAAATGATTGCGCTGAACGGCTATATTGCCATTCTTGAAGGCAAACAGCATGAAACAGAAGAGCAGTCCAAAGCGCGTGTTTCCGCCCTAGAAGCACAGTTAGCGGCAAAAAATGCAGAGCTGGCGAAGCAAACGGAGCAGGAACGGAAGGCTTATCATAAAGAGATAACCAACCAGGCAACAAAACGCACACTGGATCTGAGTGAAGAGGAAAGTCGTTTCCTGATCGACGCTCAACTGCGTAAAGCTAAATGGCAGGCTGACAGTAAAACATTACGCTTTTCTAAAGGTGCCCGCCCTGAGCTTGGTGTAAATAAGGCGATTGCTGAGTGGCCAACCGGTAAAGATGAAAATGGTGATCCAGGCTTTGCAGATTATGTATTGTTTGTCGGACTCAAACCTATTGCCGTCATTGAAGCCAAACGTAAAAATATTGATGTTTCTGGCAAACTTCCTGAATCCTATCGTTACAGTAAATACTTTGATAATGCCAACTTGCGTAAAGTACTACTTGAGAACAATTCACTTGATGAGGTTCGCGAAGCAGTTCCAGAGTATGAAGTTAGTTGGAAGGACAGCAGCGGTAGTCAGCGATTCAAAATTCCCTTCTGCTATTCGACCAATGGGCGTGAATACCGAGCGGCAATAAAAACAAAAAGTGGCATTTGGTATCGTGATGTTCGTCATCAAGCCAATATGCCCAAAGCCCTACCAGAGTGGCATCAGCCAGAAGAACTTATGGCCATGTTGGGCTGCGATCCACAGAAGCAAAATCAATGGTTTGCTGATAATCCGAGTATGAGCGAATTGGGGCTTCGCTACTATCAGGAAGATGCTGTTCGCGCGGTAGAGAACGCGATTGTTGCAGGGCAACAAGAAATTCTTCTGGCCATGGCAACCGGTACTGGGAAAACTCGTACTGCTATTGCGTTGATGTTTCGTCTGATCCAGTCCCAGCGCTTTAAGCGGGTGTTGTTTCTTGTTGACCGCCGCTCACTCGGTGAACAGGCTCTGGGGGCATTTGAAGATACACGTATCAACGGAGACACTTTTAACAGTATTTTCGACATCAAAGGTCTGACGGATAAATTCCCTGAAGACAGCACTAAAATTCATGTTGCTACAGTCCAATCACTGGTTAAACGAACTCTACAGTCAGACGAACCGATGCCGGTGGGACGTTATGACTGCATCGTGGTGGACGAAGCGCATCGTGGTTACGTTCTTGATAAGGAACAAACTGAAGGTGAACTGCAGTTCCGCAGTCAGCTAGATTATGTATCGGCCTATCGTCGTATTCTCGACCATTTCGATGCAGTAAAAATTGCCCTTACCGCCACCCCAGCCATACATACAGTTGATATCTTCGGCGAACCGGTTTATCGCTATACCTACCGTACTGCTGTGATCGATGGTTATCTTATCGATCAGGACCCGCCGATTAAAATTACTACCCGCAATGCCCAGGATGGTGTGTATTTAGCGAAAGGTGAACAAGTGGAGCGTCTGAACCCGCAAGGTGAAGTGATCAACGACACACTGGCAGACGATCAGGATTTTGAAGTTGCAGATTTTAACCGAGGTCTGCTTATCCCTGCTTTTAACCGTGCAGTTTGCGGTGAGCTGACTAAATATTTGGACCCGACGGGTCAACAAAAAACATTGATCTTCTGTGTCACCAATAGCCATGCAGATATGGTAGTAGAAGAACTACGTATAGCATTTAAAAAACAGTACCCGCAGTTGGAACATGATGCAATCATCAAGATCACCGGCGACGCTGACAAAGATCCGAAGAAAGTGCAAACGATGATCACACGCTTCAATAAAGAGCGTTTGCCAAATATTGTTGTCACGGTTGATTTGCTGAGCACTGGCGTAGATATTCCGTCGATCTGCAACATCGTGTTCCTGCGCAAGGTAAAAAGTCGCATCCTCTACGAGCAAATGAAAGGCCGTGCTACTCGTCTTTGCCCGGCGGTGGGTAAAACCAGCTTCAAGATTTTCGACTGTGTGGACATCTATAGCACGCTGGAAAGTGTAGACACGATGCGTCCGGTGGTGATCCGCCCGAAGGTGGAACTGAAAACGCTGGTCAACGAAATCACTGACTCCGAAACATACAAAATTACCGAAGCGGACGGTCGCAGCTACGCCGAGCACAGCCATGAACAGTTGATCGCCAAACTGCAGCGTATTATCAGTCTGGCAATGTATAACCGTGACCGAAGTGAATCAGTGGATAAGCAGATCCGCCGACTGGATGAACTCTGTCAGGATGCCGCTGGAGTCGGTTTCGGTAGCCTGGGAATGCGCTTGCGTGAAAAAGGGCCACAGTGGAGTGCAGAAGTATTTAATAAGCTACCGGGATTTATCTCTCGGTTGGAAAAATTGAAGGCTGATATTAATGCTCTGCGCGATGCGCCTATCTTCCTCGATATTGATGACGAGGTGATCAGTGTGAAATCCTTGTACGGTGATTATGACACACCGCAGGACTTTCTGGACGCGTTTGATGAACTGGTCGAACGAGCCAAACTAGCCCCTAATGCTCAGCCTGCGCTTCAGGCTGTCATCAATCACCCAAGGGATCTCACCCGCAAAGGGCTTGTTGAGCTACAAGAATGGTTTGACCGCCAGCACTTCGAAGAATCGTCATTACGTAGCGCGTGGAAAGAAATACGCAATGAGGATATCGCCGCAAGACTTATTGGTCATATTCGTCGTGCAGCTGTCGGTGATGCGTTAAAGCCGTTTGATGAACGAGTCGATCATGCTTTGGAACGAATTAAAAGTGAAAACGACTGGAACAGTGAACAGAAGGCTTGGCTCGACCGTTTAGCTACCGCATTGAAAGAGAAAGTCGTGCTTGATGACGATGTGTTTAAAACCGGTAATTTCCACCGTTACGGCGGTAAGGTGATGTTGCAACGCAATTTTGATGATGGTCTCGACAGCGTGCTGGGCAAATTTAGTGATTACATTTGGGACCAGCTGGCTTGACGCGTTATCATCTACGGCAATTAAATCTTTTGCGGTCCTAAATGAGGGCCGCTGCTTTTTAGGAAATTAAACATGAATAATAACGATCTGGTTGCTAAGTTATGGAAACTTTGTGACAACTTGCGCGATGGCGGCGTTTCTTATCAAAACTATGTCAATGAACTCGCCTCGCTGCTATTTCTTAAAATGTGTAAAGAGACCGGCCAGGAAGCGGAATATCTGCCAGAAGGTTACCGTTGGGATAACCTAAAATCCCGTATTGGTCAGGATCAGATGCATTTTTACCGTAACCTACTGGTTCAACTAGGTACAGATGAGAAAAAACTGGTACAGGCGGTATTCCATAATGTCAGTACCACCATTGAGCATCCGAAACAGCTGACTGAACTGGTTAGCTATATGGACTCGCTAGACTGGTATAACGGCTGTGATGGCAAATCTCGCGATGACTTCGGCGATATGTACGAAGGGCTGTTGCAGAAAAATGCCAACGAAACCAAATCCGGTGCAGGTCAGTACTTCACTCCACGGCCGCTGATTAAAACTATCATTCATCTGCTGAAGCCACAGCCACGTGAAATTGTCCAGGATCCAGCGGCGGGCACGGCGGGCTTTTTGATTGAAGCTGACCGCTACGTAAAATCACAAACTAACGATCTGGACGATCTTGATGGCGATACTCAGGATTTCCAAATTCACCGTGCCTTTATCGGCCTTGAGCTGGTGCCGGGTACCCGACGTCTGGCGCTGATGAACTGTCTGTTGCACGATATTGAAGGCAATCTCGATCATGGTGGTGCTATTCGATTGGGTAACACGCTAGGCAGTGACGGCGAAAATCTGCCAAAAGCACACATTGTCGCCACCAACCCCCCATTTGGTAGTGCGGCGGGCACCAATATTACCCGTACCTTTGTTCATCCAACCAGCAACAAACAGCTGTGCTTTATGCAGCACATTATCGAAACGCTGCATCCTGGCGGCCGTGCTGCAGTGATTGTGCCAGATAACGTGTTGTTTGAAGGTGGTAAGGGTACTGATATCCGTCGTGACCTGATGGACAAGTGCCATCTGCACACCATTTTACGTCTACCGACCGGTATTTTTTATGCGCAGGGCGTAAAAACCAATGTTCTGTTCTTTACTAAAGGTACAGTGGCAAATCCTAACCAGGATAAGAACTGTACTGACGACGTCTGGGTGTATGACTTGCGTACTAATATGCCAAGCTTTGGCAAGCGTACGCCATTTACCGAGCAGCACCTACAGCCGTTTGAAACCGTCTACGGAGAAGACCCGTATGGCTTAAGCTCACGCACTGAGGGGGATTGGAGCTTTAATGCCGAAGAGAGCGAAGTCGCCGACAGCGAAGAGAACAAAAATACCGACCAGCACCTAGCCACCAGCCGTTGGCGTAAGTTCAACCGCAAGTGGATCCGTACCGCCAAATCTGATTCACTGGATATTTCTTGGCTAAAGAATAAGGACAGCATCGATGCCGATAACTTGCCTGAGCCGGATGTGTTAGCGGCAGAAGCGATGACCGAACTGGTACAGGTGCTGGGCGAGCTGGATGCGTTGATGCGTGAGTTAGGTGCGGATGATGTGGCCGATGCACAGCGCCAGTTGCTGAATGAAGCATTTAGTGAGGTGAAACAATGTCTTTAGGATATATTTCCGGAACATTGCCTTCTGAATGGGAAACTCCATTTTTAGTTGATCTAGTTTCACCTAAGCAATGGAAAACAATTCCAACCAAAGAATTAACTGATGATGGTTACATAGTCTATGGCGCGAATGGAAAAATAGGTTTTTACAATAAATATACTCACGAATCAGCGACACTTATGATTACTTGTCGTGGGGCAACGTGTGGAAACCTACATATATCAGAGCCGTTATCATATATTAATGGTAACGCGATGGCATTAGATAACCGGCCAACAAACTACTTAAACATTAAATATTTAAAATATTCACTTCAGGCAAGGGGGTTGCAAGATACAATCTCAGGCTCTGCACAACCTCAAATTACAAAGCAAGGCTTAGAAAAAGTTCAAATTCCATTACCTCCACTTGCTGAACAAAAAATCATTGCCGAAAAACTCGATATCCTGTTGGCACAGGTAGACAGCACTAAAGCACGTCTTGAGCAAATTCCTCAAATCTTGAAACGTTTTCGCCAAGCGATTCTGGCAGCAGCTATAAGCGGAAAACTGACTGAAAGCTGGAGAAATGAACAAGGTACCAATTTCTCTAAATGGGAAAATACTTTTTTCGAAAATATTTGTACTGAGATCACTGTCGGCTATGTAGGAAAAATGCTTGATAGGTATCAAAGTGAAGGTATTCCTTTCTTAAGATCTCAAAATGTAAGGGAATTTAAATTTTCGGATAAAAATTTATTATATATTACAGAATCTTTCCACAAAGAAATTTTCAAATCTCGTTTAACACCCGGAGATCTAGCCATTGTTAGATCAGGTGCACCGGGTACCACTTGTGTAATACCTAATTCATTGCCAGTGGCAAATTGTTCTGACCTTGTAATTGCACGCCCTTCAGAAAAACTGAACTCATCTTTTGGCTGTATTTTTATGAATTCTAATGTTGCGAAAGCAAATGTATCAGAGAATCGTGTAGGTATAGCCCAGCAGCATTTTAACGTTGGTTCTATGAAAAAAATGCCAATACATCTACCACCTATCTCAGAACAACAAGAAATCGTCCGCCGCGTTGAGCAACTCTTTGCTTATGCCGATACCATCGAAAAACAGGTCAACAACGCCTTGACCCGCGTCAACAACCTCACCCAGTCTATTCTGTTGAAGACATTTCGCGGTGAGTTGACCACTCAATGGCGCGCAGAAAATCCGGACCTGATTAGCGGTGAAAACAGTGCAGCTGCGTTGCTGGAAAAGATCAAATCCGAACGCGCTGACAGTAGTAGTAAAAAAGTCTCACGTAAAAAGGCATAACCGGTAAACGCTCCCGACAATGTGTCAGGAGCGTTTACCCCTTAAGGTTCCATCACTTCAACGACTACATCCGTTGACCAGTTTTCCTCACTGTTAATCACTTTTCCTTCTATACAAGCTTTCGCCATTTTGTGGAGCTGAGAAGTTACATCATCATTGAAGTCAAAGCTGCGCCAAGCATATGGGAAGTCGATACGCCAGTAGCCCATTCCCTGATCAAAGCGGATCTTCAGCATCTGGCCATTGTCAAAATTCACCACCAACTTACGATGATGTGGAATATCTCGCGAGTAGTTGAACACCGTTATATCAGCCGTCTTACCCATTGATGCAGCAAACCACTGATCAGCAAAATCCTGAAAATCAACTTCACTCATCCAGTCGTGGAACGGTCGATTTCCTGGGCGATCTTTGTTTTTGAATAAGGTATCAATTGTTACTTTTGCATCGTTGGTCATTAATTTTTTCAATGGCTTAAGTAAAGAGCTCAGCAACGCCAGTGCAACCGGGTTTTGCAGATAGCGGTCGGTATAGTGAATATGTGTAATTTGATTTATCTTCATCAGGTTTTGTGCTTTTTCATGGCTGTTAGAAAGCATATCCCAGAAACGTTGGCCAAACTGTGAAAATGGGCTATTCAGCTCTTTATGAATTTGAAGGTCTTTCACCAAGTCACTGAAGTTTGCTGTAAGTTCTGGCAGTATAAACTCACGTAGTTCGGCAGGGTTATAGCATTGACTGCGAACCACCAGTTCACCACTCTGATGCCAGTGTGGACCAGGTATCGTTGCATGCTGACTGCGTGATACTAGTGTTATGACACGCTCAGTGAAAGCGATCTGCGCCACAATGGGGAATGACACTTCCTGTTCTGCATGGTACAACCTCACCCCAATAGCAGCAAACTGCGCCAGTTCGTGCAACACTTCCTGATCATCAATACCCTTTGAAATGACAATCTCAACCGCGACATTGTCTTTTAGCCGGTAGTTCAGAATTGCCGAGCGGAACTGGCGGGCATATAAATCCCACTCATTAATAGACCCATTCATCCACAGCGTAAGTTTATCAGCACCTTCGTTAATTGCACGGCGTACAGCATCTTCGATGGTACCAGGGCAATACTGTGCATCGGGTAGCGAGAATTTTTCCTCGTCTGGCAAACCAATATAGTGGCTAAAATTATCCCCCAGCCAGGCTAGTGCAGCTTTGCGATCCAGAAGGTCATGATCGTGGCGCGTTTGCGAATCGAGTAAACAATCGCTACAGGCGGTATCGCAGTGGGTGCACTTTAGCTGTTTGGCCATTCCCTGCAGTATCGCTTCGATATGTAATGGTGCACTGGAAGCGAATCCCGCACCGCCACTAATGACGTCGTAAAGCTGAACGGCCAGTACTGATCCCTCGCTCTCTAACCTGACAGGACGCACCGCATAGCCCAACTCAGTTGCAGAAATACCCAGTGCACCTGCGAGTGCCCGACGCAGCGCAACAGCCAGCGTCATAGCAACAATACGTCCTTCCTCTGAGCCATCTGGAATATACCCACCGTCCTGCGGGCGACGTAAAATCAGTTCAAATACGTCAGTATGAGCTAATGCACCTAATGTGACGTTTGTATTTAATGCAGTAGAACCAGGACAAATAACCCTCTGATTCTGGCTGTCACGATCGGTTTTTCCTGGGCGCGGCGGGTAATGCGCCTCCATTGATTTTGGCACCTCTTTTTCGCTTATCATTGATTCCGCACGACCGCAGCTCAGGCACAGTGCATAACCATGCTCACCTTCGCCCATGCTCTGCTGGAATACATGCCCATTAGCGCCTGATGCCATAAAGCCCATCTCTGGGTTTGGTAGCGGCAAGCGCTCAGCCTTAACAAATACCCAGGCCGGAACTACTGGGATAAACTTCATCGTTTCGATGTTGTTCGTTACCGAATCATAAGCATCTGTGACAAACCCTGCGGGCTGCAGTACTTGACGAGTATTGTCACGAGTGATTCGCTCTCCGCAGTCGTCATTAGTGCAGAATAATTCTATAGAGCTACCAATACCTTCTTCATAGCCTAACGTACCGCATTTCTGGCACCGCCAGGCACGATCTAGTCGTTGGGTTTCATTAGTATCAGCATTGATATTGTGCCAGTGCAGTGACACTCCAGCAGAACGGAACACTCGTCCATCCAGAATGATTTCTGCTCCTGGCGCATATTCACGAATAGCAACAGACAAGTTGCGTGAAGGCAGTCCTTTATAACGTGAAACGTTATCTTCACGGTCACTCTTGTTACGACTTTTATGTGTTTTTTCGCGGATATAGTCTTCCATAGTGAAGTTATCAAAGTTCACAACATCTGTTGGGAAACCATAGCCAGGTAGGAAGGTTCGCGCTGCCAGGTCGCGCAACAGGTATTCATCACAATGCCGTTTTTTCTCAAGCTCCAAGCGCTTACGATATGGAGTATTTGGCTGTGATTCCTTTTTCTGTTTCTCTAGATCGTGGTAAATTTCTAGCCAACGCTTTTGTAATCCTGTAATTGCATGGAAAGTTTTTTCTCGCAATAATTCTGCTCGTGCACCATGTAGCGCGGTACCGTTTACTAGACGCTCAAGCGCATCATCAATTTTAAGGGTAGGGCGCTCAAGCCAAATTTTAAAACTGTTACATACAGATTGCTCAAACTCTTCACCAAAGAACCATTCGCTATTCAGACTGGTTTTTTCTTTCTCAGTTTCTCCCATTACATGACATAAATATTCTGACAGTAATAGGGAATTAACGTGGCGTTGTACTAAACGTTCTGAGTTCATTGCTACCATCGGTGCGGGGATCACAGTCTCAAACGGCCAGAGTGGATTGGCGAAAACCTGTTGGTCGTGAGGGTTCCCTTTACACAGCGTATAGGAGATTGCGCGGGATTCTTTACTACGTCCTGCTCGTCCCGCACGTTGTAAATAGTTTGCCGGATGGGGAGGGACGTTATTCATCACTACCGCGGAAATACCACCAATATCCACACCCATTTCCATAGTGGTGGAACAGTTAAGGACGTTAAGCTGGCCGTTTTTAAACATCTTTTCGTAACTTTGTAGGCGATCAGCTGATTGCTGTGCTGAATGCTCAGCAGTACGGTAGTAAAAGCCGCCCTCTACCACGCGGTCGTTAATGTCCGTCCAGATGTTTTGTGAGCGTAGATGATCCACAAGTGGATCTTGCGCTACCCATTCTCGAACTTGTGCTAACCCTTCGGCATAATCCAACTGTGAATGATCGTGTTTCCAGACTTCAGGTAGTGTCACTTCCTGTGTCATATAGGCGCTATATTGTGCATTTGTTAGGTGTTCAAACTGGATGTGTCTAGGTAGGTAAGGAGTGAGTCCTTTAAAAGTGGTATCCAATAATTTATTGGTAACAGGGCAAATACTTGCCTTTTGGATCAAGGAGAATGTTAGGTGCTCTTTCGGTAAGTAAAAACGGTTACCGTCAGGTTTTAACACAGCTAGAGGGCCGGTTAATTGGAGCCAGGCCTCTTTCAACCATGCGTTAACTATATCGATAGTAATTGTATTTATGGTACTGAATTTTGCTCCAAGTATTAGTAACTTAACCAAACGATGGGTAGTATTACCGTGACGGATTTGGGGCCAACATTTGACTTGGTTATCGTCAGGATCTTTTGATTCAGGATTGCGTACAAATTTTGCAGAGAAACGGCTACCAATCCAGTTCTTCAGTTCTAAATCCAGTTGAATGAAGTTGTTTTCTCTGACATAAAAATCCAGTGCGACTTTCAGAAAATCACGCCAGTCATCCAGCGTTAGATCTTGTTCCTGCCAGTGGGCAGGGAGTTTATGTAGCTTTTCCAATCCTTGATAACTAATCTGCACCAGCCCTTGTGTTTCAAGGCTGTTGGTTCGTTTCGGACGGCGCATAAATTCACGAAATAGCAGCATCTCTGAAAGTTTTAGCGGTCCACTGTTTTTAGTAAAAATCTCAGGTTTAAGATAGTGGTTGTATTGCAGAATCGAGCCTTTGATATCTGCCTTATCTTTAAGCTCATTAATCATCTCTTGCCAGGTCAGCGAAGTTAAAATGGTATTAACTATTCCGCCTGTTGCTTTTTTTATAGCTTGTTCAATGCGTTCCGCTGTTTCTTCCGAGTGAATTGCCTCTTCTGGCATCCCCCAGTCACGAAAGTCTTTTGCCTCATCTCTGGCTTGTTTAGCTTTCTCTACCAGTTTCGTTATATCAGCCTGTGCATTAGGAGTATTTATAGTCTGTTTTCTCTGATGCCAGGAAAGTATCTCCACCACACTACCGCGCAAACGACTACGTTCAGCTTCTTGCTGCATCCTTACTGCCATCCTTGCCGTTCCTTGGCGGCTATCGGTAAAGGTAATCAGTCGTCGCCCTCGTCCGGGTAATGATAGTGGACCAACTCCCTCTTTACCTTCATCGTTGGCAAAATCCTGGCAGTATTCCAATACTGTTGGCACAATATTCGTGACATAAAAAGGCCCTCCCAGCAAAGCACGTCTAAAGGGAGACTGACCTTTTCCTCCTTTATAGCCACAATTGCTAGCGCTACAAATTTGTTCATTTTCGTTCATTGCCAAAGGAAGGCTGTCTTTATGAACAACGCCAATGCTCCGAGTATTACGATCGAGTCGCTGAATTATATATCCGGCCTCAGTATTGCATTCCGGCGCAATAATTTGCGGAGCCTGAAATACATGTTCTTTTTGAATTTTTTCTTCCGATGTTTCAAAGTCATCTGGGATATCATCATGAAGCGAAAATTCATCTCCACCTTTATTATCCCATTGTACGAGCTTACCTTTTTTATCCTTCGCCAACAGATGTGGTTCGTTACACTCATTACAGAACGCAAGCTCAAAAACAGGGCTACCACACTGGCAGTTTTGTCGTTGATTCACATACACGTAGCCAAAAGGCCAGTTTTCTTCCAGTGCAGTGTTATGCTTTGCTGAACAATGTTTATCTGCACAGGCCCATATGCCTTGGGTATTACGTTGAAAAATATGTGCTCTTACTTTGAGAAAAGCAGGATCTTGTTTATTGGGGCTAGTGCCCGTACAGAGATCTATCCAGCGTAAAATTTCTTGTTGCGTGTAATGATTCTTTGTCAGCTCGTTTAGGCGTTTCGTCATTACATCTAGTTTCACTGGACGAGGTTGGTTAACAAGCATCTCGCGTATATAGCGAGCTTCAGGGGAATGTGTTAATGCACTATAACGTTCAAGGCTAGTTCCTTCGTTATCGGAGTCTAGTATTTGCTCAAGATCATCAAGTGTGGCCGGATAATTTTTGCATGCATCAAGTTCAGGAATAACGCGATTACCTCCCAAGACATCTATACGTTCCTGTGGTATTCCTGAGAGTTCTGATAAGAATTTTTTTAACTGCTTTTCTGAATCGCTTCCTGCAATGGTGGCTGACGTTGCAATAAAACGAATATCATCAGGCGTGACACCGAACGCAGTCATTACACGACGAAGTTGTAGGGCAAGCTCGGCGGCTTGAGACCCTACATAGGTATGCGCTTCATCTAAAATTATCCAGCGTAGCGATTTTTCTGCTTTTGATTGCTGAATTATTGGAGCATCAACCTGACGAACCATCATGTATTCCAGCATGGTACCGTTTGTTACTAGTATTGGTGCTGGCTCTTCGCGCATTTTCTCTCGTGATAAAACTTCATTAGGCTTGTTTGCCTGCTCGCTTTTTACCGAGGCATGCAATTCTTCTGTGTTACCGTTATATAGGCAGTATCGAATCCCTGAACCAAATCCACTGGTCCATGCGTCTAGACGTTCTCGTTGCGAATTGATCAGAGCATTTAGTGGATAGAGGAATAGCGCTCTTACCCCTACTAGCGGTTGATTGCCGCGATTGTGTAACTCACGATAAAGGTCCTCTAGAACTGGCACCATAAAGCATTCTGTTTTACCGGAGCCTGTCCCACTGGTGACAACAACCGAATGTTTTTTCTCAAGTAATGATTCCCAACTAGCCAACTGATGAGTAAAAGGTTTCCAATTAGCGCCAAAACGATATCGCCCATTTTTTTCACTATCCAGAGAGTCAACAACCTTTTTGCTTAGCAATGATTTCTCTGTAGCTAGCATTCTCATGGTGTAGGTTGATTCTTCCCAGCCAAATGTTTGTTCAAATACTGGAGATGCAAGGAAAGAACCAGCTGTACCACAATCAGCCCCCATCTGCTGGGCAAGATGATCCCGGAGTTGAGGATTTGTAACTCCCATGATGCTAAGTGTCGCTTCTGTTGAGCGAGAGAGTGATTGTTCAATGAGTGAAGAAAAATAGCGTGTAGTCATTCTTGTCCCTTTTTATTTTTCGGCAAGATTATGCAATAAGCTGTATTGAAAAATGGCGTTAAACCAACGAGAATCAAAATCTCTGACTTGCCTTAAGAAAAAAATGGCACTTGGTTCATTGCCAAAAACACTTTCAAATGTTGTTTTACCACTGGCGACAGCAGCAGAAAATACGGGTAACCAGGCAACGGAATAGCGGTATTCTGTATCGGGAGAGACATCAATTGCAGAGTCTGTTTGCGACAGGATCCAGTTGTAAAGATGAGAACCACCATATTCAGGCCAACGTGATTCACTATGCTCACGCAGAAGATCCTGATACCAACTCTGAACAATTTCTCTCATCATCGAATGAGGTATTGAACGTGGTTGTTTACCTAAACTTAACCACTCCTGCACTTCATTGGCATAGGTAGGAAAAATAGTCCCCAATTGCTGATACATTTTATTCAGCAATTTTTTCTGCATTTTTTCCGGTGCCCCTTTATGGGCTAGGAAGGTCAGAAATCTTTCTGCTGCGCTTTTAATCTCAAGAATGGGTAAAAATTCCCAGAAAATAGGAAATTCATTTTCAATGCGGTTGAGATATTCACCAGACATTTCAAATTTAAACAACGACATTGCTAACGCTTGAGGATGTTGAACAAGCGCTCTCCATATTTCGAAGGTAGCCAGAGGTAAATATCCGTACTGTTCATATAAACTTCGTAGAAACTGCCAGCCTGAATGCGCAGGGCTACTAGCCATTTGATCGAGAACCAACGTGATTGTATTCACGTCTGAACGAGGGTTAAAAAGCTGTGTCGCTTTTTGCATAGATTGGATGGCGTTAACTTCAGTTTGTAAGGGGGGCTCGCCGCGAATAAAACATGGTCGAAATGCAGTTTCTTCGCCTTTTCTAGGAATTACCAACCAAGGCCCATTCTTCTGTATTACCGAACTCAGCTCAAATTCACCAACAGGTACACCTTCGCTCATTCGTGAAGTGAGAGAAATAGGTTTTCTTTCCGGTTCACTTAGCAGCATGATGACTGGTGATGGGATCTGCCCAGAGCGAGTAGTCATTGAGTTGCTAAAAAGAACCTGCCTTTCATAATCGTAGTTAAGGCTGTATTTATATCGCCGAATTTGCCAGGTATGTATACTTCCAGAGCCATCTATACGCATTTCCACAACTTGGTCAATGCCAGTTGCCAGAGATAGTAAGTTCTCAATATGCTCTCTTAGACTATACAAATTGAGTTCAACTGGACGTTCGCCTGCGGTATAACACCACTCATGCAACGCTTGCTGTCTCGCTCTGGAGATTAAGCGTAGTTCAAGGCGGAATCTTGCTGGTTCGCCATTTCGTCCAAAGAGGAATGCTCTGGTTCCCAACAGGTCATTAATAGTTATATTTTTAGGTAGGAGTTGGCCATTAACATCTAGAACTAGGCAGCCCTTAGTCGGGAAAGGTAGAATAATTTCAATGGGATTGCCAGCAAGATTAGGCGTAACCTGTAATACTAAAGAGGTTGGCGGAACCCCCTCCGCTTTAATCATTATTTCCGTTTTATTTACTGATTTTTTGCGTCCAACTTCGAGCTCTTTATCTTTTAATCTATACCAACAAGAGTGTTGGGTAGAAATAATTATTACACCCTCGTTTGTCTGTTCTCTGCTTTTAATTTCTAGTTGAAAATCTGAAGGCAAAACCCCTATCTTTCGGCGTAATAGGGTTTCATTATTTTCATTTCGAATCGAAATATAATGCGCCCCCATCGTTTCATGTAAATCACATTCGTCAATATTTTTTCCACTTAGGAAACGTTCATAACGACTACTCTGTGCTACGGCAAATTTGTGAATGACTTTAGGGATACCAACAAATGTTTCATAGGGACTGCATGGCCAAGCGAACTGATTACCCTGTAAAGTTAAATAGGAATGTTTAGCCTGTTCTCGACCGGTTTGAATTCGGTACGTTTCATTACCTTCGAAAATGACGTCCTGACGTCCTTTTATAGACAAAGTAGGATATCCCAGCGCTTGAGTATTAGAAAAACAATCATCATGATTCGAAGCTAGATGACCTTCTGTAGGAAGAATGATGAGCACGTCACTTTTACGTACACTACAGGAAGCTTGACCTTGTAATAACCAGCCACTTTTATCACATACGAATGTTAAAGGAATATCTCCAACTGCAATTTCACCTCCATCCAACTTGATCTTGCCGACAATGATGCCTCCGGCTCGAGCTACTAATGATAAGCTGGAAGTTGGTTGCTGTCTGACAAAATGAATTTCGCTCTTGCGAAGCCTCACTGTCGCCTGCATTTTTTCTAGGCTAGCATATGCGGGCCCCAGACTGGCTACTTCTTCATCATCTTCATAAACAGAGAGTTCAAAACGAGTCGTTGATGGCTCACTTGAAATAGCAAACATTAACTCATTAGGAAGGAAAATATGTGCATGAATCTCATCAGGGTGTTGTTCTGACCAAACGAAATTACAGCTAGTTGTTTTATTTTTTTGTAATCGAGGCTTAGTTTCAACAGTGGCGGTGCGCAAAAGACCATTAAGAAAGCTGGTGCCAGTTTCATCATCTAGAGGCATTGGGAAACTATCCCGCCATTTAGGATGAACACGGTCAAGTTCTTTGACGGGCTCTGAGTGATTACTGAGTTCGTAAGCCTGAACAAGAGAGATAAGCTGCTCAGCCATACAATTAATAAGTTCAACTGAGGTGTCTTCCTTGAAAGCAGTTGGAAGCTGTGACTTATCGACAACTACTTGCACTAAAGATAAAGATGAATATCCTGATGAATAAGATTGGCCGTACTGATTAAGAATTTGAGAAAACACAGAGTGGAAACGGCTATCTGATTCTTTCAAGAGCTTGAAGGGTAGGCCACCTTCACTAAATAGAGATCCTAAAAAGTTACGCCGTTCTGAATCATAGAAGCGAACAGGGCGTCCCCAGTAGTCTTCAAGGCCTTTTGGTACAATATGACTCAGTTCCGAAGAGGATAGAGATAAACCAAGAGCTTTATAGATAGGCTCCCAACTCCAGCCATGAATTCGTTCGTATTCCCTTCGATACCATTCTGCGCAAAATAATGTAAAGCATGCTGCGTAACTTTTATCGTTTTTAAATCCGTCAACCAGTCCGACACCGCAGAGTAACCGCTTTAATTCTTCATACTCATCACAGGTTGCATGGTATTCAAATAACGGTCGGCTATCTGTTATTTTCAATCCTCGGTGGGTCAGAAATTTAGTTAGCCAAGAAGTACATTTAATTAGATAAATGTATTCTGATTTACTCACAACAAACCTCTCGTTAATTAGAATTTAGTATAAGGTTTAAATATAATACTTAATAAATATTAAACATTATTAGATTAACATAACAAGCAACTGATGCGATGGAGTAAATCACATTTTGTGGATTATCAAGGATAGAACACTGTTTTCGTGGTTATTCATTACAATACATTTGTGTTCTCTGGAGAGTAACGCAAACTAATATCAGCTCATGTTATAAAAAATAGAGCAAGGAGGAACAGGTTTATTTATTGGCGAATTAGAATACCCTGTTATTTATCGCCATTATTGCGAGCCTATAGGAGTCATGGAAGCTTATGTTAGCCATAAGATTTGCTATGAATTTAGGAAACAAATTCTTGAAGTCTGATAGTACATTAATTTAGAATTTATTCCTTTATGGAATATTACTCTGTTACTTTAGGTTTATGTTCATCCGTCACATTCCCCGCAGGAATACACCAAATCCCCTCATCACATTTTGGGCAACATTTTTGATTGCATGTAAAGTATTCACGACACTGTACACAAAACCAATCCGTGACCTTTAAAATTGGTGAAACTGACCGAACATATGTGCTAAGCCGTGCCTTATATTCTAAGCTCTTGAGCTTACCGATGACCAGTGGACAATGTTCTGACGTCTGGGGCTATGAATGGGTAAACCATGACTCCGCCGGTGTCTTGTGCGGTGTGACGGGCTCACTGTAGTGAGGACAGTAATAGCTTTCTCGTGAATGACTCGGTTCTTGGGTGGCTCCGGCGAAGCGATTATTTTGTGTCAGAGCCAGCGCCATTTTGACTTCATGTAATTTAAGCATGGGTGTAATCCTTCTGTAAAATTCAAACTAAATGTTCTGAATATCTAAAACTCAGAAGACCACCGAGCACAGGCTGCATGCATATCGAGTAAGGTTCGTATGTATAGAGCGCAACATTGCCTAGAACGCGTTCAATCGCGTCTGGTGTGATTTAGAGTGAGTTGGTGCGTAATTGGTGTTGTGGAAAATGAACGACTACTCGCTATAGCGCCTTATGATTCAAGGGTTGAGTTAGTTCCTCTAGATTCATCAATACGTGCCTGTAGCCAATTTTCAACCTCGCTCTTTAACCAGCGAGAGCTACGCCCTAATTTAATTGGTTTTGGAAATTCACCATCTTGAATTAATTTATAAAACCATTTGTCTGTTAGACCTGTTAATTGCGTTATGAATTTCATATCAATAAACTGATTATCAAGAAGAGATATAGGTGAAGGCATTGAACTTGTCATGATGAATAATCCTGTCTTTAATGGATAAAGTCAGAAGTGATATTCAATAAATAAAATTGATATCACTTCTGTTCATGACATTCCATCTCCAGTAATTAATTATCGACTGCATCCCACCACTCTATGCCCATCGTTATAAGGTTTACTAAAGTCCTTAGCTAAATAGGTTAAAAAATCAATCCATTTATTCTTTTTTTCTTTAAACTCTGGGTCTTTTTTATTTAAATACTTTATTTCAAAAGGCACATAATGGACTAAGCCTGAAGTAATTCTATCAATACCTATTGCGCTAAACCAAGCTGAGTTAATCATTGAGTAAAGGTTATATGTATCTTCAAACCTACCGAGAGAAAAGAAAGCATCTTTATTAAAAAATAAGACACAATGATAATGCTGATTTTTATTAATAGGACCAATTTCTCTGACCCAAACATATTTTAGTTTATTAGGATATATTCTTTTTTTATCTTTTTTGTTCCGTTTTTCGTGAGCTTTTAGCTTTGATTTTAATGATTCAAAGAATCGAGATATAACACGGGAGTCATTTTTATGTTTAACCTTTAGAGGAAACCTTAGATCTATCCTAACGATAAAAATTCTGGAAGATTGTTCTAACACAGAGTCTAACGTCTTAATTATCTTATCTTTGATTTCTAAGTTTACCGAGGTCGTTTTTTGATTAATTAAATGAACATTTATTTTCATGTACGCACCTTTTAATCATGAGATTTCATAGGTTGTAGAGATGCGTATTAATTTATTATTTCTAGATTGTTATTTTTTTATTCGTTTCATTATCGTTATCTTTAAACTAAGGGTAGTAATATAATTCTAATGCTACATTGCGATGTAATAGCCTATCTGTAGGTATGTTAGATATATATATAATACTATACCAACATACTTTTATCCGTATGGGATACCCTATTTATTGGGATTCTCTCGTTTGTTTTACTCTGACGTTGTTACTTCAAATTCTTATACTATTTGCATCATATTTACAAGATTGGTAGTCTAGTTGATGTTTATAAATATTTGAAACATATGCTTTGTAATATTATATATCAATTAATGGTTTATTATGATTGTAGTGATGAGGATGTATGAATAAAAAAATAACGAGAAAATTGATTGCTATTAAAGATCAAAAAATTATTAATTATTTAAATGAAAAAAAGAAGTATATGGTATTTCAAATACAGATTTAATTAACTTGGCACTAGAGGAGAAATATAAAAATGAAAATAAGGAAGATGAAGAAAAATCAGATTACATTTCAATTGCTATTCAATTAATGAGAATACGAAGTGTAAGAGATATATCTCCACTAAAAATAAAAATACCATCAAAACATATCATTGGTAATGATTTTGAAAAAATAAGATCTTATAAAAATAAGACTGATGAATATATTTCAAAGATAAAAAACAATAAATATCTACATGATCTTTTAAAGGAAGAGTTAAAAAAAGCTATCTTCTTAAAAGAAAAAGAAAAAGAAAAAGAAAAAGTTTTTAGTTTGATTGTATTTAAAAAAGTAATAGTAAATATTCATAGCACTGATATCTTTGGAGAAGATGAGATAAATAATGAAGAAATATTAAATTTTAATATTACAATACATTGGAGTCGTTTCTTTATTGATTTTAGCATAAAAGGATTTTTATTCTTTGATTTTTTAAAAGTCAGATATTTAAGATATAGAGATATTTTTATACCATTTAATCTTTATAAAAAAATTTATTTAATGAAAGCTTTTGTTTTATTCACACTCAGTATGGTGGATATTTTTGCCCGGTACTTAAATCACCTTTAGATCCTTGTTTAATAGATGAATATATTAAGAGTAAATATAAAGATAACATGTTGGTAGAATTAAATTCAGATAACATTGTAGTAAGTGTAGAAAAATTGAAGAGAATTTAATATTTATACGATAAATTTAAATTTCATATAAAATGAAATCTATATTATCTCTTTGTTATTACACAAGGAGATAATTAATTTATGTCAACATCAAACCTTATTTCTACCACATTAACTAAAGTACTTCCTCAATCCCTCTCATATCTACACGCTTATATAGAAAGTAAATTAAATACCCTAATTCACTATTCTCCTATCATTGGTTTAATGGGTAAAACAGGTGTCGGTAAATCCAGTCTATGTAATGCTTTATTTCAAGCCAATATTTCCCCAGTGAGTGATATTCACAGTGGTACACATGAAGCTAAATATTTTGAAATGCAGTTAAGCACACGAACATTAACTTTCGTAGATTTACCGGGTATTGGTGAAAGTATCGCAAGCGATGAGGTTTATCAGGTTCAATATAAACAACTGTTACCTAGACTTGATTTGATTATTTGGGTATTGAGGGCAGATGAACGAGCATGGTTATCTGATGAAATTACGTATCGATTTCTAACAGAGCAATGTGGTTATGATAAAACACAGTTTCTTTTTGTTTTAAATCAAGCAGACAAAATTGAACCTTGTCGAGAATGGGATACAAAGCATTGTAAACCTTCAGCTATGCAATATCAGAATCTGCAACAGAAAGTTGCCATTGTTCAGCGTATTTTTTCACCTCTCCATCCTGTTATTGCTATTTCAGCGAAAGAATCTTATCAATTGAATTTGTTTGCTGAAGTATTGATATCAGCATTACCTTCACACGCTAGTAGCAGTGTCGTTAGTCAGCTGCAACGGGAATATCGAACTGAGTCTGTTGAATATATTGCTCGACAGAATTTTAGCCAAAGTGTTACAGAAACTGTTGATTCATTAATTCTTGAACTTTCATTATCAACGTTATTAAAAACCGTATTAGTGAAAACAAAAGACATCTTAGTTGATGCTGTAACTTCATTATGGCGATGGTTATTTTAGCGTTATTAAAATAAAGCAAATTTCCTTCAAATAGTATGTTTTGTACATATATCGTTCAATGTGACTCGACAGGGTGTGTCGTTCTTAAAAAATTTGAAGTGAATAGATTTAATATAATTATAAATCAATATATTAGCAATTTTAATTTCTGAAAAATCTTTTCATTTAATTTTAAATTACGACATAACTTGTCTGATGCCTTTCTTATACTGAGGCTTGTTTGATATGGCACAGGAGATGAGGGATAGGCAGAGAAATGAAGCTCGCCATGACCGCTTAGCTATGCGGTTATCACTAATCATTAGTCGGTTATTAACGGGAGAAACATTATCTCTAAAAGCACTCTCTGATGAATTTGGTGTGTCAGAAAGAACTCTTCAACGAGATTTTAATCAGCGATTATCTCATATTGATTTAGTTTCAGATAAAGAGGGATATCGTTTATCTGGACGTTTAATAGCTTGGCGCCCACCCGATATTTTTACTTTTCTACAAAAAGTAGGACTATCTCGTTATTTTCTGGGGTTAACACGTAAGGCGGTAAATCACCTGCCTAATAGTGATATTCATTACCCTTGCTTAGCTTGGCATACTTCCATTGAGACTCACCCCACCAACGCTGAATGTTTTTATTGCATTATTGCTGCGATTACGTCAACCGTTGATATTCGTATCCAGCAGACAGATAGCGAATGGCTACAACTCACACCTTATCGGCTAGTTCTTCAAGGTGCCCATTGGTATCTCATTGCGTGCATTGTACTGAGATTAGTCGTTATTCCTTTGGATAAGATCCAAACTGTTCACATTACAGAAATAATGAGTTGTCGACGACAAGATATCTGTCAGTTATCACAGGAAGATAATTTTATTCAAGGATTACCTTATTTCGATAGTTTTCAACGAACAATGAAATGTATTGATTATTAATATCTATTTTTCTTTATATTAATTAATGGAATATAACTATGGTGTTTTCAAATGTACTAAATAAATTAAAAGAGTATTCAAAAACCTTAATAATATTGTTTTCCGTATTTGGGATTATAGTTCTCTATAAAAGTTGTAGTGGGGAGGAAAGAACTTACTATCGTATAGGGGAGATTAGAGCTGTTAATTCCTGCGGGTAGTATGACTCTCATAATTATCTTTGTGGCCTTGATATTTATGATACAAGTACAAAACAGTCATTATCAAACGAAATGGTAGGGCGCTTAAGTCTCAACCTTATGTCGGTAATGTGTTGTTTAGTCAATGCATAGTGAAAGGCTCAAGTGTGTCTTGTTCAAAAGAGTGGAGAGATATTCGCTCATAACTCATCTACCAATCTGATGTATTTATTTTCACATACTCATTCCTAGATTTAACTCTTTTCTATTTCAATGAATAAGCTTGTCGGGTAACCGACAAGCTTATTTATCTTTATTTGAAGGAAATATATGATGAACTCAACAATGTTATTTAATGATAGCTCTGAACATATTCAAGCCAATAGAGTTGCGCTATCAGAAAGGTTAGATTTTTGGCAAAGCCACTTTGGCACTGTTAAAGGCTTCGCCACGTTTGAAGTAGTAATATTTACTATTATGGGGCAGTTCTGTGATGAGTACACAGGCGGCTATTGGGAATACTGCACCTTACCCAACGGTGGCGTATTTATTTATCCTGACTTGGATCATGAAACATTAACGCTGTTCAATATGCACAATGGCAATGAAGCGGTACTAAGCCCTGAAGCGGCTGGAGTAGCTGTTTGCTTGATGCTGTATAGCCAATGGTCATTTAGGACAGAAAGTGAGTTATTGGTTGAGCATTTCTACCAACTTCGTGACTACGCTATTCAACATCCTGAAAGTTCTGCCATCTTTCATTTAATCGATTAATTCCCTCTAAATTTACTCTTCTATTTTAACTTATCTTATTTAATTAATTTTAAAGGAATTCCTATGACTCGTTTAGCCTCTCGCTTTGGTGCGGCGAATGTGATCCGTCGTGACCGCCCGTTAACTATTGAAGAATTATTCCGTACTGTACCGAGTGTTTTCTCTGAAGAAAAACATGAATCCAGAAGTGACCGATATACTTACATCCCAACCATTACCTTACTCGATAGCCTTCAAAAAGAAGGTTTTTATCCTTTCTTTGCCTGTCAATCCCGTGTACGTGATGCCAGCCGTCGAGAGCATACTAAGCACATGTTACGCCTACGTCGTCATGACCAAATTACAGGAATACAAGTGCCTGAAATTATTCTCTTAAATAGTCATGATGGCTCAAGCAGTTATCAAATGTTACCGGGCTTATTTAGAGCAGTATGTCAGAATGGTTTGGTTTGCGGTGATACCTTTGGTGAAGTGCGAGTGCCTCACAAAGGTGATGTGGTAAGCAAGGTGATTGAAGGGGCTTATGAAGTACTGGAAACGTTTGATACGGTAGCTGAAAAACGTGAACAGATGCAGTCATTATTGTTACCGCCACCAGCACAGCAAGCTTTGGCACAAGCGGCGTTGATATATCGCTTTGGTGAGGAACATCAGCCTATTACGGAAGAACAAGTATTACAGCCACGTCGCTGGGAAGACAAGAAAGATGATCTGTGGACGGTATACCAACGCTTGCAGGAGAATTTAATCAAGGGAGGATTATTGGGAAGGAACGCTAAAGGTAAACGAGCTCGCACTCGTTCTGTGAATGGTATTGATGGGGATATCAAATTGAATAAGGCATTGTGGGTGATGACAGAAAAGATGTGTGAATATTTTTAAGGAGGATACACTGTATAAAGTAACAGGATATTTAAAATCAACTTATTACTAATTTATTTTTTGTTGTTTTTGTATTAAAAAATTCTTTGTTAAAAGACTTAAATTATTATTACTTTGAGCTTTAATAATTAATTTATCGGAATGGATAAATCATACATGATAGAAATTTTATTAAATAGCCAATTAAATCAAGTGGTTAGCTTTAGGATAGAGAATAACTTGAAAATTACTCTGTAAATAGTACGCAGCTACTATTGCATATCAAGACCTAATCCTGTTATAGTCACATCATCGGTGTGTAGTAGGGCGCTACTACTTCGATGATGTGATAAATAATCAGCAAGTGCAACGGTTGATTATTCTTATACTTTAACCAAACTAATTACTATAAGGCTTTAATCAAATGAAAGATAATGATACCCAGTCTCTACCTAGAAAGTCAATGAAAAAGAAAATTGGAGGAATGTGCATCTCCATTTTGATGTCTACGCTTCCTATTTTTTCGTTGCAAATGGATTTAGATTTACACATAGGAGATACTAATTTGAAACACTCGATTGTGTTTAAAACTTTTGGAGGAAAGGGGGAGTAATCCCTCTAACTGATTTTATGGATAGAATTATGACATTAGATAGTATTGCCGAGATTCGTTTAGGCATGCCGTTTAAATCAGCGATACAAGATGTTGGAGAGGAACAAGGTTCTTGTTATCTTATTCAGACTAAAGATATTGAACCAAATGGGATCTTGAATTTTGAATCTTTAACTCCTGTTATGCCTGAGGGTAATACAGAGAAGCATTATCTTTACCCCAATGATATTGTGCTGCGTTTACGAGGTCCTGTTTTTTCAGCTGGAATTATAGATGATATAAAAGACAAACCAATTATTACATCTAACCAAATAGCTGTCATCAGATGCAATGAACATTTTATAGTGCCACATTATTTGCATTGGTATATAAACTCAACGTCTGGAAGCCAATATATTCGAAGTATAAGTGAAGGTACTAGTATTAGTAAGATTAGTTTAAAAATGCTATCTAAGATAAATATAATACTTCCAAGAATTGCAGAGCAAATTAAGATTAGTAAAATAAATAAAAATTGGAACAAACAGAAAAAAATTTACAATACATTGATACAAAATGGTGATGTTTTATTTGATGGTATTTGTCAAAACATCATTAATGAAAGGAAATAAAAATATGCTTCAAATGACAATGTTTAAAAAATCTCTTTGGTATGCTTGTGATTTTTTAAAAGAAAAAATTGGAAATTCTACTTATCAGGATTATATATTTTCGATACTATTATTGAAATATGTCTCAGACTTAAAAGAGAACTGTGCTGGAAATAATTTTTTAATGAGAGATGTTATTTCTAAAATCCCAGATGAAGCGAGTTTTTATCATATTTATAATAAAAATACATATTCAACACTGGATCTGGGTAAAGAAATAGATAACTCATTAAAATTGATTGAGAAGGCTATTAACTCAGTTAATAAACATAGTGATGAAGGCTTATTTGAGTCTATACAATTTGATTCTATATATTTGGGTGGGGAATTAGAAAGAGGTTCAATTCTCTATGAGTTGCTCACTATATTTTCACAACCAGAAATGAGCTTTAGTTATGATAATAGTCATAAGATAAGATTGGCTTGTGACTTTCTTTTTGAGAAGTTCTCATCCGACTTTTCAAGAAGAAATTTAGATATTTCTACGCCTAAATGTATATCTTTATTAATTGCAGAACTGCTACAACCTAAGCCAAGGGAAAAAATATGTGACCCTACCTGTGGTTCAGGCTCACTTTTAATCACTTTAGGGGAGAAAATACAAGAGTCTTATAAATCAAGTAACTATGAATTATTTGGTCAGGAAATTAATAGATCTAGTTGGGCTATTGCGAAAATAAATATGTTTTTACATAATGAGTTAACTAGCCGAATAGAATGGGGAGATGTTATATCTAATCCTAAATTTATAGAATCTGATAATAATTTAATGAAGTTTGACGTTGTTGCTTCTAATCCGCCATTTAATTTTAAAGGTTGGAAGGATAGTGATTTATTATTAGATGTGTATGAACGTTTTAAGTTAGGGCTGCCTCCTCAAGCTAAAGGTGATTATGCATTTATTTTACATATAATTTCTACATTAAAAGATACAACAGGAAGAGCCGCTGTTTTAGTCCCCCTCGGAGTACTATTTCGTGGAGGGCAGGAACTAATTATAAGGAAAAATCTAGTAGAACAAAATTTATTAGATGCAGTAATAGGGCTTCCAGATAAACTGCTTTCAGGGACAAGTATTCCAACTGCCATTCTGATTTTTAAAAAAAATAAAAAGAACTCTGATATTATATTTATTGATGCCACTGACTTGGGGAAAATAGGAAGAAGGAGCAACACGATAACTAGCGATGTTATTAAAAAAATATCAAAGTGTTATATAAATAGAACTGAGATTGATAATTTTTCCTATCTAGCTAATATAGATGAAATATGCAGTGAAAATGACTATAACTTGAACGTACCTCGATATGTAAGAAAAGATGAAAAGCGCGTTGTGATAGATTTTGATGAGTTATATAAAGAGCGTGAAGAAATGCTTTTATCCTTGCGTCAATTAGAAATGGAAATAAATGATCTTATACAAAGAGAATAGTAATTCTGATGTGGTGTATAAATCGCCTATTTGGCTAAATATCAAGTTGAAGTAGTAGAGCTAATAGCAATTTATGTTAGAGGTAATTAATTTTTTGTATGCCAGTTTGGCTAATAGTGTCTCTCATCCTTATTCGTTTATTAGATGAGTTAACTGGGTACATTTACGGGTATAAAAATAAACACTAAAAATATATTATTTAAATTTCATGTTGTTAGTCTTTGTTTGCGAGTCCGGCCTTCGCACCAAAAATCAGACGCTAAAAGCGTCTTTTTTTATGCCTGAAATTTATGGTTTGCGGGGTATTTCCCTTCCACTTAGTCTTCCTCTCTATACTAAAATTAACTCACATCAAGTACCTGCTGTTGCATGTTATTGGTATAAGTGTTTTGGTACCTCTCGATTCGATAATAGTTGTACCAACGGTTCAAATTGTTAGCGCTGAGTGTTTATCCTGATATTTCACTTGCAGAAGTGTCCACTCCCCTTTAATTGAGACACACCAAATTAGAGTTTTCTAACTGTTGACGATAGGCCTCCGGTGGGAGGTGATTTAAACTTTCGTGAGTTCGATTTTGGTTATAATCTTGCTGCCAAAACCATGCTAATTCTCGCACTTGGCTTAACGATTCAAATAAATATGCATTTAAAAATTCACGTCGAAACGAGACATTAAAACGTTCGATAAACCCATTTTGTTGCGGTTTTCCCGGTTGAATATGGCATAGCGATATTTGGTTATCTTCACAGTAATTCAATAAGTTAACTGAAATAAGTTCAGGCCCATTATCGACTCGGATCTGCTTTGGTAACCCTCTTTCAGCTTTTAAACGCTCAAGCACCCTGATGAGGCGTTCCGCAGGCAATGATGTATCAATCTCAATCGCCAAGCATTCACGCGTTCCTTCATCAATAATGTTGAGGGTTCTAAAGCGTTTGCCGCAATATAAACTGTCGTGCATAAAATCCAATGCCCATTGAATATTTGGGACTTTTTCAATCACTAATGGTCTTTTTTCACGCTTCGGAAGTACTTTTTTAACCCGTCGTTTCAGATTCAATCCTAATCGACAATAAACGCGATAAACTCGTTTATGATTAAAAGGATAGCCTTGAAATCTCAGTCGGAAATAACATTTCCAGAATCCTGATTGTGGCGATTTCGTTAAAACGGATTGTATGGCATCGATGACGATTTTATCTTTCTCTCGCCAATTTTGAGTCTTCCGATAAAACGAAGCGCGAGGTAGCGATGTGAGTTTACACGCTTTAATGACTGATAAGCCCGCCTCTTTTAATGATTGAGTGCAGGATTTCTTTTCAGCCACTACCAACCCTTTTTTGTGAAAAGCTCCTTCATTGCATGGTTTTCAAGGCTAACTTCGGCAAAGAGCTTTTTCAGTTTCGCGTTCTCATCTTCAAGTTCTTTTAATCGTTTAACATCATTAGCTTCCATGCCACCATACTTTGATTTTCAATTATAATAAGTGGCGTTACTGATCCCATTTTGGCGGCAAATATCTTCCACTTTCATGCCAGAATCAGCAAGTTTTAAAATATTAACGATTTGAGTTTCAGTAAAACGGGCTTTTTTCATCATGACCTCTGCAAATTTTAGGCAGAAAATCTAATTATAGCTGTCTTATTTTAGGGGAAGTGGACAATTTACTGATAAAACCAAGTAATCAGGAACAAGCAAGAAATTTAATAGAAGAATCAATCTAGCTCTATAATGAAAAACGACCGCACTTATCATTAAATTATAAAATGCCCAATGAAGTTCGCCGAGCGTTTTATGCCTGAAAAGTTGTCGACTTGTATTAGGGCTAATCAAACTGAAAACTCAACATCAAATCATACTAGTACAGCCACATTAGTTTAGGACATAATTTAGGATATTTAATAGGTTATTGAATGGGTTAAAAAGGTTCATCGTTTTTTTGACAAATGAGTGATCTCTAATCTACACGTACTTGTTGAGTAGAAAATGCTTCAGCATAGAGATGGATATCAGCTTAATCGGATAATAATTCAGGTATAAATTAAGTGGTATAAGCACACCGAAAGGATAGCTGGTGTGCTGTCAATATTCGGAAAGTATATATTTGTCACCATCAATTAATGGCTATTTTTAATGGGGGATAACACATTATCCCGATAAATGGCTAGTCTGGTAAAGACATTCAGCTTGTGCAAGTGATGGTGAAATAATACCTGAACGTCTCTACAAAAAGCTAATTGCTATTTGGCAAATCAAAAATATGCTCTCTAAGATTATCGACAACAGTATTAGGTAAGCAATTTATCGTAGTGATTAATTTATCTTTTTGGTACACATCTACTTGTGCTTCGTGTTTTGAATCAAAATAAGAAGAGGAAATGGTGTAAGTATAATTACCATTTCGAAAATCCATTTCATATATTTGGGCTGTACCATTGTCTCCTTTCGGAGTTAAATAGCGTCCCTCTAATTGATCAGGTTTTTTCGTGAGGGTTATGTCAGGTCCTTGATTGAGCTTACCAAACTGATAGACATATTCTCCATTTACAAGACTAATATTAACTTTTTTGGCTTTTATTGACACATTGAAAAACTGTCACAGTATAGTTATCGGCGAGAGCAATGGGAGAAAGTAATCCCGTAGAGAAAAGGAAAAGCAACGTATTACGAAAAGCTAGCATGATGACCTCTTAATATCACATTATAACCAAACTATAATTTATAGTAGTGCAGTTTATTTCAATTATTATGTTGACACACATTGTATTTTTGCTGAAGCATAGTGATCTTTATGTTTGTGGTTACCGTATCAGTTTACTCATATTAATATCGCTGATCTTATATTTATCGGCTTTTTAAGACTACAATCTTAATTGAATTTAAAACTTGAAATATGAATGATGGATTATCTACATAATACATATTTATTGTTTAAAGACCTGTTCTTGATGCCAATTGATAAATGTATCATTGGGATATTCTAAGGGGTTTTTAGGCAAGTATATTAGTTTATTTGCAAACTGCCAAAATAGTTGCTCTACCATTTGGCTGCCATTAACTCCATTAGAAACGAGTAATTTCATACTATCATCAATACTGATAGCTCCCATATCAAATGCAGAATGGTGTAATGCACACAATGCAATTCCATTATCCGTAGTACATGGCCCCCCAAACTGTTTCCATTTAATATGAGCTGCTTCTAAGCCAACGACAGCACTATCATAACGTAGATTATAGCCACATATAGCGCATTGATAATTGTAGGCTCGAAGAATATTTTTTCTAAAGGCTGGGTTACGGTTTTTGCGAATTTCTTGTAGAGGGAAATCGAGGCGATTAGCTATGATATCTTGAACATTTTCAGGAAAGTGCTCACTTAAAATTTGTTGTGCCAATTTATCGATTAGACTTGGTTTATGCAGAAGGAGTTGATAACTTTCTTGATTAAATCCACCTAACACATTTTGCTTGATGAGCTCATTTTTTGATGGTTGTTTATTATTTTTTTGTAAGGGCCATTCTTCATGCGACTCTAAATCCCAAAATCCATCACGCGCTAATCGCCAAAAGGGCATATTAGGGTAATGTTCTCGGCGAGATGGGCCAAAGTTAACAAGTAGTTCTAATAGCTGTTGATGAATCTCATTTCCATAATTAAATAGTCGATCATGTCCTTTTCGGTACTCGGAAAGTGTTAAGAGGAGTAATAATGGTTTATGAGGAGCTCTTTGATCGCCTTTACGCCATATTGAGATATTAGAAACTTTATGTTGTAGCGTTTTTTGAGTACACATAGTGATTTTTACTTATCTCGTCATTCACTTAATATAACTATTGCCTATAGTAAATCATAAAACTATTAATACATTATTCATTGATTATTACTAGGTTAAATTCAAAAGGCCATTAAATGGTTTTAAGAACCAATAGTTACTTATAACCAATCTCCATTCTTTCTATGAAACTATTTTTAACGGTTGGAAACTCTGTAGTAAACGTAATCAAGGCATATCCTGCTGAACGTGAAATGATAAAAGGAGTTTAAATACTCTCATCGCGGATCAAAAATGCGTACTCTTCATTTAGTGATTTTAAGCAGATAATCCATTGAGCTCTTAAAATAATTCTATCAATTCAGCTGTAATCATGACCTGATCTTTATCGGTGATCATAATCCTAGAAAACCAATGAGTGAAAACACGGTAAACAATGCATTACGTGTGATGTGCTATGACATGAAAACAGAAGTTTATGGACCTGGTTTTAGAACAATGGCTCATGGCGTTATGGGAGGGGCTGGGCTTTGGACGGATGACGTTATCGAGAGACAGCTTAGCCATTTGGAAAGAAATAATGTTAAAGTGGCTTATTTGCACACATCACATCATTTAGATGAGCACTGGCTTATGTTGCAATGGTGGGCTGATTATCTAGATGCGTAATTAGGTTTTAAATACTTTTATATAACTGTTTATACTGTTCACTTCTATATAAATATAGTAGTTAAATAACTGATATTTTTAATAAATTTTATTGTGAATGGTTTAACTATAAGTGTGCACCAGTGTTTATCGGTGTACACTTCTAAAAGCAGATGGTTGTTAGATAATCCTGCCTGATATTGAGCGAAGCCCTGATACACTACTGAGGTAACAGAGCTAAAACCGGATCCCGTAGCGTGATATGTTGCACTTAAATGCTACTTTAAGACCTTATGAATAATGACTATTAGCAATAGACTAGTGGGAAAGCTCAGCATTGCAAAAGTAGAAATCAATTCATTTGATTGAGTTAACATATCTGCAATTTCTTGTAGCCCTTGGGGCGTTAGTTGGTCTGACCAAGGTTGATCAAGTTGGTATTTTTTAGTAACCGCATATCCCATATTTAATAAAAAAAGAATTAAATAATTCGTAATTATAATAAATACCGTTAAGGCCCACTTTACTATACTTTTAGCTTTCATCAGGGGCCTCTGCATCAAACGTGCTACCAAAAATACCTCCGGATCCTTCAGATGAAATACCAGACGAGCCTACGGTTGATAAGCTTTGGGTTCCTGCTTCATAGCCAGATTGCTTAACCCCTTTTTCAGTGGGTTTTCCGCTATTAATATTAGGATATTTTTCTTTAAACACGCCGGTCATTTTAATAATAGTCAGTGAAGAAAAATCGTGTTTTTTACTATCCAAGTAATCTTCTAGCGATAAAGGGATAACAAAAGATTCTTCTCTTTCTATGGGATATTGGGTTCTAGTTGGGGTATAACTGCTATTGAATATTTTTGATCCCCCAGCCTTCAATCCATGGACTGTATGGGTTGTACAATTGCTTGAACTTAAGTCATAGACGTCGATTACATGACCGTAGTTTTTTGTTGCTTCCCCCGCATTTTGGGGTAGCCATGTTGGTTTTGTGCCATTTATCCATAATGAATAGAAATGTTGATATGTTTTTTCAACATCTGCATCGTTTATTGAAAAAACACGAGCATTCATTTTGTACAGCTCATGCCTAAAATAATTTCTAGCATCCTCACCTTGTAAATATATAAGAATACCATCGCCAGCGACGCCAGCAGTACCTGTATGCCCGAATCGACCATAAGTAAAAACATGAATATGGTTATCTTGGTTATCTTTGTGAATTGAAATATAAGAGTGTCCAGCCTCTACTCTTTCAGTCCAAACGTAGACTCCATCCGATAGCTGCTCATCAGCTCTATCGCACACTCCTATAGCATACCCATTATATGTAGATTGCGAACTATTAAAGTGTTGTTGTGGAGCTATAGGTTTATCTTGTGCTACAAGATTATATACGCGAGACATCGGTTCATCTTCTTTACTGTAGCAATCTGTGATGGAGATTTATTAATCTAGCCTTACATGGGCAGGAGCTAAAGCTATCCAAAGTTCCCGCCATCATTCGACCACTACCCCATACATTGCTAATTCCACCCAGTATGTTATATGTTCCTGAGTGTTTACCATAGGTTACTATGTCACCTTGACGTGCAGCTGATCTACCATAAAATTGAAAGGTATCATCACCCGTTAAAATCTGACCACCACAGGTTGTTTTATCGCCAACTCGTAAAAAATAGCCTATCGGCATAGTAAGTCCCTTTATTCTTACTCAAGTTAAATATTATTTTTGACTAGAGATGGGTGATTGACAAGTTATTTTAACAATTTTGACTAATGACAATAAATAAGAGTAGTTGGCGATTATTTTTATATAATATTAATATTTAAACTAAATGGGGTATTAAGACGACGGCCTTATTTAATATATTCATCAAATAATACACTTTCCAAGATCCAAAACACTGAGTATAAATTTAAGTATACAAAAACTTAGTAGGGTTATTTATATCGATAAAGCACAACATGTTACGATAATTCTACTTCTACATTTCAACAATTTCTTATTCGGAGAAACCCACATTAACAATATAATCCCTACTAAATTCTTTTGAGGCAATAATCATACTTGGATATGTAGCACCACCAATAGTGACTTTTATTGTTCCAGCATTTGTCGGTGTTCCATATATTTCTACGCAATTATAATCACGCGTCATAGTGCCAGTATTACCTGCGGTAGAAGATCTCGGGCGTTCACAATTACGAAGGAAAAGGCCTGAATTATTGGGTGAGATAAAACCAATATTTCTGTGCACACCACCAATAACAGATCCTCCTAATATAGTAATCTTTTGAGAATAAGGTACTCCAACCATAGCGTCATTTAATATCTCATTATCAGGAAAATAAGTTATTTTATTGCCTGAAAAACCGCATGAAGTTAGTAAAGAAAAAATTAATATAAAAAATAATCGTCTAATAATCATAGTAATAAAGAAAAATGAGTAAGTTATTGATTAGTTTATCGTGACATTATAAACCTTGTCGATTTTTTACCTAAATACATAATCTCTAAGGATAAGCTAAATACAGAGATCGTAATAACATCTTTTTATAGACTGTAATATCATGAAAATCGTTATTTTTTAAACTTCATCTCTCCATTTTTAATAAGAAATATTGATTCACTATAACTATTTGATATATCAAAAATATTATTGTCGCTGCATCAACCATTATTACTCATAATCTACGGCCTAAACTCAAGATAAAACGTATTTTTATTGCTGATCCTCTTATCTTCTGGAGGTGCAGTAAATGTTGTCTCTTTAATAATTTCAATTCCAGCATCACAAAGTGCTTGATCATTTTTTTCATTTCTACCATCTACAACAGCTGAAAATAATTCCCCATCATTAGATAGTGTCACCTTAATCATGCACTCTTTACCTTTATAGCTTTCTGAATTATGAAAATTAGCACTAACTGATTTTTGGGTTTTTTCTACAAAATTTATTATAGGGCTATTATCGATGGAAGAGGCACTTAAAGATCCAGAGAAAAAAAGACTGAAAAGTAGAATGAATTTTTTCACGACAATTAATTTCCTTTAAAATCATTTTGTTACTTATTTTTATGATTGATTATATTTTTATAACTATCAGCATTAGTTAGAATATTATATCTAATTAATAACTTGTTTACTGTATTGCTAATAAAAAAACGCCATTAAATCTAATTTAATGACGTTATTAATCTGTGAGTTTAATTTTTAACTTGGTTTGCTTATCGTGTATTTTATTAATTAAACTCCAACACAAAGTTTGCAGAGGCATTTACTTTGCCCGGTTTTACTTCATTACCATAACGAAAATACTCTGCTTTTAATGGTACATTGGTAGAGCCATTAGTTAAATCAGCCAGCTTAACAAATTGATTATTCACTAAACGTGTATCATTGCTTAATGGCGATGTGACAACAAAGCCGATACCTTTTGCATTATCTTGGCTGCCTTCATTATCCGCTTTAATAACTGATTCTTGCCCTTCATAGCTTGCGGTATTATTTGCCATAAGTTTTATCTTGGCAGAAACGTTACCAGTACAATTAATTTTTAGATGATCTTCAGCATAAGCCTGTTCAGTTGGAAAACCTATTTTAGGAAATGCAGAGGTCGATATTCTGGGAAGATTCATAATAAGGTTAGTATTTTCAGCGCTGCATGATGTTGGAGCACTAACAATATTGACTGTTACACGATAACTAAAGCCTACGGCTGTTGTACCACCACTAGGATTAAAGCGGTCAACTAATATCGATCCAATATATTGAGTATGATAACTTTTTGATTTAGGGTTATCTTTATTAGAATAGATGATAACCGTTGCATCTCGAGTATTTAGCTCGCTATCCATTACAGGGAATTCTTGCCCTGGTTGGCTTCTAAATGAAGCTCCTGATCTATTTTCAATTAAGACATAAACATAATCATCATAAGTATTAGGTGGTCTTGTAAAGTAATAAGCGGGTCTTCCATCAATATCACCATAATAACTTGCAATAATTCCACTACTTTCACTGTATGTTGCGTAAGCAAAAGCTTCAGCACCATCAGGACAAGTTGCAACCGCGGTATTACCTCCATCTCGTTTGAACCCAAACCGGGCCACTTCTTGATTTTTTTTAATAAAGCCACTTAAATTTATGGTGCCCCCCCTAGCATCCATTGTTCCATGATTAATACCACCCCCGCGCCCATCACATGTGGGGGCGGCTTGGCTATAAAATGGTATTGAAAATAAACCTAGTGTAAAAATTAAAAATAATAAATTATTTGAGCTATTTTTTTGTTTTTTCATGTTATTGCCTTATTTACACTCAGTATTTAAAATATACAAGCCATTATTGGGGATTTTATTATTTGTAGTATAGGAAGCATGACAGACTTTTTCTTCACCATTCATCTTCCATGAAATTTTAATCTTACCGTCAGGTTTTTCAGCAACAAAATAAAGCTGATTAAAGTTTGCGACTAATTGATCATCTGCATTTTCTATTTCAGCTTTTGCACCCATAGGGATCGTACTATTATTAATTGGTTGTAATGTAAGAAAGAATTTGAACCCTTTTTTAGCATCAAAATCAGCAAGAATTAATGCCCCCTTAGTTGGGATCATATTGCTGATAATATTGTTGCTAATTTCGGTATCAGCAGGGATAGATTTAGTATCAATGCTAATATTATTTTTTTGATAAGGTGACATTCCTGAAACAATAGCTAAGCCACGGCTGTTTGTTTTCACTGATTGACCATTAATAACTTCAATATCAGCTGTATCTTTAGTGAGAATTAAAGCGTTAGTCTGTTGTAATGATGGTGTTAGTACTGCACCATATTGTGTTGCAACTAAAGCACCGCTAAGACCATAGTTAAAATTCTGTCTATCTTTTGAATATGAGTAACCCGCATTGATAATAGCTGACGAGGTTTTATAAGAGCTATTTAGTCCGCCACTATAATTAATGCCTTTATTGCCATAGCCTTGATAAACATCCCAGCTGGCTTGATTTTTCTCACCATAAGTTCCGCTTAAACGTGCGGTATGTAAGGTTTGGTCGTTATTATTGGTCGAGACAGCGTAATTTGCCCACACATAATTTTCATTCCATGTTAATGGAATACTGATATTCATACTCAAGTCGTAGGTGTTCTTATCGCTATTTTTATATCGATTACCTTCGTAATAAGTATAATAAATACTGTAATTAACTTTATTTATAGAGCTATTAAATCCAACATTGTAAGAGCTGATATTTTTTCCGTCAGCATACTTATAGATAATAGAATTTAAATTTATTGAGGAAGTATTTGAAAATAATGGTTGGCTAATTGACATAGTATATTCATTTTTTAGTCCCTCATGTGTTTTATATTCTTTATCTTTATATTCCATCGCATCGTTGAAGTTAAGAAAATTAGCATCAAAATGGCGATAGCCTACTACAGAAATATTTGTATTGGTTAGTTCAATATTTTTAGAATAATTAACTCTAAAGGCATTACCGTTTAAAGAGTTATCATGATTAACGGTTGATTTTGCATAGAGCCAATCAGCTGTAATTGCACCATAACTACCAATATTGATCCCGCTTCCTAAACCAAAAGAGTGATACTTTTCGGCAACGAATAAACCACTATAGAGTGTGACATAATCGGTTAAACCATAAAAAGCTTCAGCTTGAGTTAAATAAGTACCATCACCAGCATTATGGCTATCGTATTTTCCTGTTGAAAAACTATATTTTATTTCACCTTTTCGTTCTAAGCTAGCGATAGAAGAAAAAGGCACAATAAAATTCTTTTCAGAACCATCAGATCCTTTAACATTAATATATAGATTTCCTCCACTACTCATAGGAGAATAATCGATTATATTAAAAGGTCCCGCTGGTACACTCTTCTTGTAGATAACTTGTCCATTTTGCATAATGCTAACAATAGATTCAGAGTTAGCAATACCGACAATACTCGGTGCATAGGTTCTATTTTGGTAAGGTGTCATTAGGCGATCTGTCATTAACTTCAACCCACGATATTTAACTGAGTCAAATAACTGAGATGAACTGTAAAGATCACCAACCTGTAATTCACTTTTTAGAGCATAAATATCTCTAGAAAGAACATTACTTAATGTATTCCATTTATTTTCACCATTCTCATTTCTTGCCCATGTCGAATAATTATAAAAACGCCATGCATCAACATTAATTTGGCTTTGGATATTGCCATAATAACTATTGTTTGTTTCACCGTTACTGCGACGATTAAATGATGAAAATGAATAGTTAACCAAAGCTGCAGGAATACCCGAATCCCAATTATTAATTTCGTTCAGTTGGAGTCTATTCTTATTAATATATTTTTGCGGTAAAGTCAGCACATACTGGTTTCTATTTAAATCTAGCATACCAATAGAGTGTTCAATCAGACTAATGTTAATAAACTTTTCATCTTTTTTAATTAATTCACTGGGAATATCAACACCTGCTTGATACCATTCATCAGCGGTTAATAAAGGGACTAGATTCTTTTTATTTTCTGAGTTATCCATTAACGCAAATTCAACCTCACGATTGAAAATACGATTTTTATTAATAAAAAAATCGATATGATAATAGCCTGGAGCAATAGAGGACTCCCTAAACACACTCAGATCTTCATTTGTTACCTGTTGTAAATGACCTTCAATATTCAACAGGTTAGGTGGATAATAATCATCTGCTGAAGAATTTAGAGAGGTAATTAAACCTCCAACTAAAAATAAATAGAGTGAAGATTTATTAAAATAATAACCCTTTTCCATTTTCATATTGAAATAAATCTCTCAGTTATAATGTAAAATCAACTGGAACGCCTTTACCAAAATCATCAATATAAATGAGTTGGATCTTATTCTGACTACTTTGTACTTTATTGATTTTTATAATGGTTTCAGATTTTGGAGGTAAATAACCAGGATTATCTTGGATCTCATTATTGTTAAGAACTATTTTTCCAATATTTACGAAGAAAGGGGTATTATTAGTAACCACCATATTGCCATTTTTTAATGACCATTTAAGCTTTTTTACTTCATCTTCAATATTTATATTACTGAGTAATTGCGGGCGATAAATTAATTTTATTTTATTTGTCATGGAATAACGTAAAACATTTTCTAAATTCTCATTGCTTGGGGCTACAAATTTAACGTTAATCCAATACATCGACTCAATATCATTTGGTAATGTAATATTTTTAGTGACTTGTAATGTGTTTTTTTGCTGTGCAACAAGTTTTAATAAAGGGGGAGTGATAACAAAATTTTGGGTAACTTCACCGTTAAGATCTTCAATCCAAGATTGTAATAAATAATTTGTGTCTTTATCAGTATTAAAAGCTACAAAGCCTTCATTATTACTTTGTTCATTATAAATAACACGAGTTGTCTCTAAGCCAAAACCTGCAAAGCTTGAGGTTACGGTACTTAATAGCAACCCTAACCCTAAAAATACGTTTTTAAAAGACATATAAACACAACCTTTATATAAGAGCGTAGGCTAAAGCTTTAGCCTACGCTTAAATTATTATTGATAAGTAATGGTATAGTTTAGAGTTGCATCTGCTTGACCTGGGCTAACAGTGCTGGCAGTACTGATATATTTAGCAACAAACTCTACATTCCAAGATGTATCAGCGCCTTCGACATCAATGGATTCAGTTTTGCTTCCATTAATAACTAATGGTTTACTCATATCTTTAATGTTGTAAATACGAATACCTATATTTTTAGCTGTATCTGAGCTAGTTGGATTATCTAATGCTAAAGTTTGGTCAGAACTACTATCCGCTTTACCATTTAATTTTAGTGTCACTTTTCCTACTGGTGGGCAATTTTCTAAGGTAATCTCAATTTTGCCATTACCATTTTCACCACCCACTTCAGAATCTTTTCCATCAAATGCACTAGTAGGGTAACGACCCATTAGTATGTTCGCATTTGGAGAGTTAGTATCGTTAATATCGATACTGCAAGAAGAGGAATATATTAATCCTTTAAAAGTTAAAGTACCTGTCTGTGTTTCTGCTGCTAATGCACCACTACTTGCTGTTATTACGGAAAAAAATAGAGCGATTGGAAGTCGTTTTTTTGTCGAAATAGTCATTTTGTGATCTCTATAGATTTATATAAATAGTAGTTGTTTTCTTAATGAAAACAGATTAAATGCTATTTAATTTATAGATTAACTTACTATTACCAACTATAAATCTAGTAAAAGCATCCGAATATACAAGAGCTTTAAAAAGATAAATTAAATAACAAGATATAATCTTTTATAAAATAGCTTGTTAGTATAAATTAATTAGATAAAATTCATATTTAGCTGAATGTATCGTGTTTTAATTAATACTGATTACTTTATGATATCTACATTGGCTTTGAGTGGAAAGGAGTTTAGTGATTTTATTGAATGATGTCTTATAAAGAGTGTTACAAAATTTTCTTATGAAAAATAAAGTATTTGTTAATATTATAATAAAATTAAAGAAAAAAACTTAATGTTTTCATTTGCTTACTCTGGTGTAAAACGATGGTGTCACGATAAGATAGTTTAAGTTTATTTTATTGATAATATATTTAGTTACAAATACGGAGTAATTTTACATAGTAAAATTACAAAAATTCAAATAATTAAGTATATAGAGTAATTTTTCGTATATATATAAGTAAAAACTTATGAAATATCAATCTAAAAACGAAAGTCAAAAATTGATGAATTAAAATAAAGATAGGTAGTTATCGTTATTGCGAATTATTTATTCTTCTATATAGCGTGGCAATACTTATTCCTAATATTTCTGCAGCTTTTTTCTTCCCATCAAGAGTATGTCCAGTTTTATCTAATACTTGCATGATTGTTTGATGTTCTAATCGGTGTCTCTTTATTTTTAAATTATGTTTTTCTTTATTTAATTGAGATGGTTCCTCGTTATTTTTTTTGTTCTCTGTTATAGGTTCCAATAGGTATTCATTTTTATTATTTATCGTTTTTGTTTTTTCTAGCAGATAAGGAGGAAGGTGGCTGAGGTTTAAATCAACGGTATCGCCTTGCATAACATACATATACTCAATCACATTGCGTAGCTCTCTGATATTGCCGGGCCAATCATAGGAATATAAGTAGTTAATAATAGAGTTGGGGATCTTCGCTACAGGTCGCTGATAGGTTAATGCTAAATCGTCGGCAAAAAATTGCGCAAGCTCTGCGATGTCTTCCCGATGATCACGTAATGCGGGAGTGTGGATCGGAACAACATTCAGGCGATAAAACAGATCTTCACGAAATTGTCCTTTATTTACCATTTCACGCAGATCTTTATTGGTGGCGGCAATGATCCTCACATCAATATTGATCATATTATTAGAGCCAACACGAGTAATGCTTTTTTCTTGAAGTACGCGTAAAAGCTTGGCTTGTAGATGCAAAGGCATATCCCCAATTTCATCTAGGAATAGGCTTCCACCATGCGCTAATTCAAATTTACCAATACGCCCTTTAGGATCAGCGCCACTAAATGCACCACGTACATAACCAAAGAGCTCACTTTCCAGTAATTGTTCTGGGATAGCTGCACAGTTAATGGTAATAAAAGGTTGTTTTGTGCGTAGGCTTTGTTGGTGAATAGTGTAAGCAACCACTTCTTTACCTGAACCGCTTTCTCCGGTGATAAGTACGCTGGCGTGACTAACGGCGACTTTGCTTAACATGCTTTTTAATTGAAGCATATTTTGTGAGTTGCCAATTAAAGGGGAGTGGGGATTTTCATCAACAGAGAGGGTATTTACTTGTGTCATATAATCACGAGCATCATGAAAGATAACCATGCTGAGTTGGTCATTATCAACCGATGAAAATGTGATTTTTTTACACAGAACATGATAGCGTTGTTGGTTTAATACCAACCATGCTTCTTCATCGCCATAAAGAATATCGCCTGTCATCTGGATATCGAGAGATTGACCAATCAATTCACAATCAAAAAAGCGTAAAGCAGAAAGATTGGCGTGCCAAATTTTGCCTTGGCTATCGATCGCAATAACACCTCTATCCATTACATCAATCAAGTTACGGAAAGTACCAAATCGTTCTTGCTCTCTAAGCCTTTCAAGGCATTCAAAAACACGGCTTGAGATCATCTCTGAAAATTGTTCTATAAAGGTAATAAAAGCCTGCTTTTGTTTCATCAGGAATTTTTTTTGTTCTCGGTTAGAACAGATAATACCAATGACACCAATAACTTGATTATTAAGAAAAATTGGCGCATTTAGATCAAGCTCTTCGGTACAAGTTAAGCGATTTTGACAGAGTTGGCAGAGATCGTTCTCTTTTGGATCTTCAATCAGAATGGTTTTTTGAACCTGTAGTACATGGCGATAAATATACCCATTACTGGAGACGTCTTGATTGAGCATATAGCGATAACGACCTGTACCAGCAATACGAATTAAGTTGTTATCAATAATTTCAACATCGGTACCGGTGATACCGGCAATGGCATCAGTGTACTTACTGATTTCATCTTGTAGGGTACTGAGTAATGAGTGCATCATATTCTCACCTTAAAATTATCAATTTTGATAATAAATTATCACCACCTGTTTATGGCGTTAAATTTAGTTGTTATTTATTAGTTTGTTATGTGATTTTTGTATAAAGCTCACACAGTTTATTATTATTGATAATTTATCACTTAAATAAAACCGCCTAGATCACAGCTTTTCTGCACCATTAATTTCATCTCTTAATCGTTAAAACAATAAAAATATTTAAAATCAAATTGTTATGTTTTTATTCAATGCTTTTTGAGTGAGTTGGCATACATATTGCGATATAGGGGATAACCCTATGTATTCCGATTAATCGCGATATTGGGTTATCGCGAATTTTAAAGTGTGATTAAGAGGTAATTCCATGCAGGAGCAATTGCAGTACCTGATTAACCAAAGTTCATTTACGCGAAAACCAACCGCTGAGCTTGTCCCTTTTCGTTATGAAGAGTTAGCCAAAGCGTTAGATTTTCACAGAACTATTCCAGGATACGCACCTACACCGTTATTTCATTTACCCCAGTTAGCCAAAACCTTAGGGGTTGGTGAGTTATATCTCAAAGACGAGTCTTTCCGTTTTGGTTTAAAAGCATTTAAAGCGTTAGGTGGTGCTTATGCGATGGCACGCCATATTGCTGATTTCCTCGAAATGGACATAAGTGAATTACCTTATGAGGTAATGATCAGTGATGAGATCAGGAAAAAGTTAAATGGCGTAACTTTTGCGACAACCACTGACGGGAATCATGGACGCGGTGTTGCTTGGATGGCAAGACAGTTAAAGCAAAAAGCTGTGGTCTATATGCCAAAAGGATCATCGCAAGAACGTTTGGATGCCATTTTACGTGAAGGTGCCGTCGCTGAAATCGTTGATATGAACTATGACGATGCAGTGAGAATGACGGCTGAAATGGCTGAAAAATACGGCTGGATAGTGGTTCAAGATACTGCGTGGGATGGTTATGAAGAGATCCCACTTTGGATCATGCAAGGCTACGGCACTTTAATGCTGGAATCTCTCGCGCAATTACATGAAGTACCTCCGACGCATATTTTTGTGCAAGCCGGTGTAGGCTCTTTTGCGGGTATGGTACAAGGCATGGTAACTGCGGCTTATGGTAAACAAGCACCGAAAGTGATTGTGGCTGAAGCGCGTATTGCTGATTGCTTATATCAATCTGCGGTATCAGGTAAAGCGGATGCTATTCCTGTTGGTGGGGATCTACAAACTGTGATGGCAGGGCTTGCTTGTGGTGAAGCGAATAGTATTGGTTGGAATTTATTACGCGATTATTCAGCGGCATTTTTCTCTTGCCCTGATGCCGTCGCGACTAGGGGAATGCGGATTTTAGGGAACCCTTTACCCGGTGATCCGCATATCATTTCTGGTGAATCTGGCGCAGTGACAACAGGTTTGCTCTCTATTTTGATGCAATCGCCTGTTTATCAGAGCGCGAAAGAAGAGCTGGGATTAGATGAAAATGCAAGAGTGCTTGTGATAAGCACTGAAGGTGACACCGATCCTGAACGTTATCGCGATATCGTGTGGGATGGTGAGTTGCCTAGCTTCAAACAATTTTAAAAAACAAATAAGTCTTTTGGAGTGAACAGTATGTTATCAGCAAACCGATTTGATGAAGTTATTAAGAATTGCCAATTATTAATCAAACAAAAAAGCTATTCAGGTGAAGAAGGTAACGTTGTTAAGGTCATAGAAGAGATGATGAAAAACTATGATTTTGACGATATTCATATTGATAAATACGGCAATATCATTGGCGGAATTATAGGTCAACATCCAGGGAAAACCCTTGTTTTTGATGGTCATATCGACACCGTACCGGTTAGTGAGCGTGACTGGAAAGAAAAGCCTTATGGTGCAGAAATAAAAGACGGCAAGATTTATGGCCGTGGCACCAGTGATATGAAAGGTGCTGTCGCTGCTATGATTTCGGCGATAGGTTTTTATGGTCAAGATAATCAGCGTAACTTTGCTGGCCGCATTTATGTCTCTTGTATTGTGCATGAAGAGTGTTTTGAAGGTGTTGCCGCAAGACTCGTTTCTGAGCGCTATAAACCAGACTATGTGGTGATTGGTGAAGCTTCCGAATTAAACCTCAAGATTGGGCAACGTGGTCGTGCTGAAATTGTTGTTGAAACTTTTGGTAAACCCGCTCACTCCGCTAATCCAGATGCTGGGATCAACTCTGTTTATAAAATGGCAAAACTGATCGAGAAGATCAGAACATTAACGCCATCGGTTCATCCTGTATTAGGAAAAGGGATCTTAGAACTAACGGATATTAAATCATCACCTTATCCTGGCGCTTCGGTTGTACCTGAGTATTGTCGTGCCACTTACGATCGCCGTTTATTAGTGGGTGAAACTAAAGAGCAAGTGCTTGCACCATTACAAAAAGCGATTGATGAACTTTCTTCTCAAGATGCTGATTTTAAAGCTAAAGTCTCTTATGCCTACGGTACTGAAAAATGTTACACCGGAGCCACTATTGAAGGTGAACGTTTCTTCCCTGGTTGGGTATTAGAAGAGAGCGATCCTTATGTACAAAGCGTTTTAAAAGGGCTGCATGAATCGGGCTTTAACCCTACAGTCACACAATACTCTTTCTGTACTAACGGTAGTCACTATGCAGGTGAAGCGGGTATTAAAACCATTGGTTTTGGTCCATCCCGAGAAAACTTGGCGCACACCATTGATGAATATATCGAAATTGAACAACTAACAGGTGCTGCGAGCGGTTACTACAGCATTATGAATAGCCTTTACCACCTTTAATTCTTACGAAATAAATCCTTACTAGAAGAGTATCTGACAAAACAGTCAGATGCTCTTTGGAGAAATAACAGAATGAAAACAATATTTAAAAACGCCACTGTTATTGATGGAACAGGGGCAAGTGCATTTCAAGCTGATGTTGTGGTTAATGAAGGAAAAATAATAAAAATCGGCCAGTTTGATGCAAAAACAAATGATCAGATTATTGATGCAACAGGGAAAATAGTTTGTCCCGGTTTTATTGATACGCATACTCACTCTGATTTGTCTGCTCTGCTTAATCCTGCTTTATCCGCCAAAATTCGCCAAGGGATCACTACTGAATTGTTAGGGCAAGATGGTGTCGCGTTAGCACCATTGCCAGAACAATATATTTCAGCATGGCGCAAGAATATTGCAGGTTTAGATGGTGATTCTGACAGTATTGATTGGCATTTTAAGAATACCGAAGGTTACTTAGGTATGTTGGAAGCTAGAGGCTCTGCAACGAATCTTGCTTACCTTGTTCCTCATGGCAACATCCGAATGGAAGCGATGGGATTAGAAGGTAATCCTTCTACTCGTGAAGATGTCGCTAAGATGTGTGAGATCTTAGAGCGTGAATTAAAAGCTGGTGCATTTGGTTTATCAACAGGATTGATTTATATGCCTTGTGCCTTTGGTGATACGGCTGAAATGATCGAACTTTGTAAGGTGACAGCAAAACACAATGGTATTTTTGTCGTTCACCAGCGCAGTGAAGCTGACGATATTATTCAATCGACTCAAGAGCTTATTGATATTGCTAAAGCATCCGGTGTTTGGTTGCATATTTCCCATATGAAAGTTTGTGGTAAGAAAAACTGGGGATTAATCGATGAAATGCTTGGTATGTTAGATCAAGCACAAAAAGAGGGCATCCGTATCTCTTTTGACCAATATCCGTATGTAGCTGGTAGTACCATGCTTGGGGTGATCTTACCGCCTTGGGTTCACGCAGGAGGTACAGAAAAATTATTAGAGCGCTTAGCTTCTCCTGAATTGCGTAAAAAGATGATTGAAGATATCGAAAAAGGCATTCCGGGTTGGGATAACTTTATTGATTTCGCAGGGTTAGAAAATATTTATGTCACTAGTTCTAAAACAGAAAAAAACCAAGATGCCGTTGGCCTTAGCCTTGTAGAGCTAGGGGAATTGAGAGGTAAAGATCCGTACAACGCAACTTTCGATCTGCTATATGAAGAAGAAAATGCGGTAGGAATGGTGGATTTTTACGGTACAGAAGAACACGTTATCAAATTCTTATGTCGTCCTGAACAAAACGTATGTACTGATGGGTTAATGGGTGCAGGTAAGCCTCATCCCCGTGTATTCGGTGCATTCCCTCGTGTTTTAGGGAAATACGTCAGAGAAGAAAAATGTCTCACTTGGGAACAAGCTATCCGCAAAATGACAGGTAAACCTGCCGAAGTCCTTCGATTAACCGACAGAGGCTTAATTAAAGAGGGATATGCCGCAGATATTGTGATGTTTGATCCTGAAACCATTATTGATAAAGGTACGTTTGTTAAACCAAACCAATACCCAGAAGGGATCGACTTGGTAATGGTCAATGGTCGTATCGCATTAATTAATGGGGTCGAAAGTTACGCTTGTAGCGGTCATGTTTTAAGAGCATAGCCGCACAATAGCGCTCTTAAACGTTAAACCTTATCTCTGTTTATCACGGTTGTTATTCAACCGTGATGGTTTCCCCTTACCTGAGGAACAGGAAAATGAGTTCAAATATTATTCCAGACCTTCATCAGAAGAAAACATGGAAAGCTCGTTATACCGTTTTATCCTTAATTTGGTTAGCATGGTTACTTTCATTCTTAGATAGAATGGTAATGAGTGTTTCATTACCCTTTATTGGACGTGATCTTAATCTTGATACCACCCAACAAGGCTTAATAATCAGTGCGTTTTTTGTCGGTTATGCGGCATTCCAAATCCCAGGTGGTTTCTTAGCTGACCGCTTCGGTGCGCGTAAAATCATGGCGATCGGTATTGCATGGTGGTCAGTATTCACCAGCTTAACGGGTATGGTGTTTACATTACCGTTAATGCTTGCCGTGCGATTCTTATTTGGTATTGGTGAAGGCTGTTTTCCCTCTGCCTCTTGGAAAATGATCTCAACTTATTTCCCATCTAAAGAGCGTGGTCGTGCAACGGCAATTCAATCAACAGTAAATACCTTAGGGCCAGCATTAGCTGTCATTGTTGCAGCGAGTATTATCGGTGCTTTTGGCTGGCATATGGTGTTTATTGTTTTAGGTATTCCGGGTTTATTAATTGCTGCAGGTATTTACTTCTTCACTCGTGATAATCCAAAAGATCATCCAAGTATTACTCAGCAAGATCTCGATGAATTAGCGGCAGATGGTACATTAACGGATAAACCTGTTGAAGCGGTACCTTTTAAAGACGTTTTAAAGATGCCAGTATTGTGGCAAATGGCAGCGATTTGGTTTCTGTTTGATATTACCTTCTGGGGATTTTCAACATGGTTACCAAGTTATTTAATTACTGTTCGTGAATTCTCTTTGGCTAAAACCGGGGTAATGGCGGCTATTCCATTCTTATTTGGTGCTGGTGGTACATTATTAGGGGGTTATGTTTCTGATAAATGTAAATCACAGCGTAAATGGTTATATATGGTTACCGCAGTGATTGCAGCAGGCTTCTTATATATGACATATACCGTTGAAAGTGCCGATATGGCTGTTGTATATCAGTGTATTTCAGCATTATTTATGTTCTTCGCCATGGCAATGTTCTGGGGTATTTTAATGGATACTATCCCGAATAAAATCATGGGCCGTGCTTCAGGAATTGTTAACTTCGGTGGGCAAATGGCGGGTGTGGTTTCCGCACCGGTGATGGGATTCTTAATTAAAGCCAGTGGCGGTAGTTATGACAGTGCATTTATGTTTATGATAATTGCATTGGTTGCCTCTGCTGTTGTGACGTTCACTGTTAAAATGAGAAATACACCAGCACCCGTTTAATTAATCAGTATTGATAACGTTTATATTTAAATAAGTGTGATGTTATTAAAAGAAATAAGATTAATTAAATAAAATAAATGTATTAACTGTAAGATTTATTTATTAAAACTCACTATACGCTTTATTGATTTTTTAATTTAAAAAATCTTATTGCAGGATACTTTTGTCTTAAAAAAGCCACGATTAAAAATCGTGGCTTTGCTTTTGTTAGATTAATAACATTATTTGTTTATTAGAACAAAGTCATTACCACTAAAACAGAGTGTGGCATCGCCACGAATAACTCGGTGATGGGCAATATGGCGTTGGCTATTTAATGAGGCGTGTTGCTTCCTCATATAAGCCTCTAAATGCCATGCAATAAGTTGTTTAGCGAGCTTTTTATTAGCGTGCTGACTACGCTCTGATTGCACTTTTACACTAATACCAGTGGCAATATGTGTTGCTCTGACCGCAGATTCTGTTTTGTTAACATGCTGTCCACCGGGGCCATTGGAACGCATGGTTTCAAAGACAATGTCTTTGTCATTAATTTCATCAGGTTGTTCAAAACAAGCAACACCAATAAACCAGTTTTTACGCTTATGTCGTGGTCGTAATGTGCTTGCACACTGCCATTGCACTGAACCTGCCCATTGTTGTGCGATAGCTTGTGCATCACTACCTTCAAGAGAAATTAACGCAGATTTTAAACCATGACGTGAAGGCTCTTTTTCAAGAACAGTAACCTTCACTTGCTGTTTTATCGTTGATTTCAAAAAGTAATTTAAGGCTTTTTCAACGGCTAAACAACACTCTTCAGGGCCTTGTGCGGAGGTGAATTGTAATAACATTACGCCATCTCCCCACTTGTTTTATAGGTGATCACCGGTTTTAAACGTGCAATAACTTCGACTAATCCAATGTTCACCATACTTTCAATCACAGTCTCAATTGATTTGTAAGATTGTGGTGCTTCTTCATAAATCAGCTGTTTATTGGCACAAATAATACGGCTACCTAATGCAGTTCGTGAAAGTTGTAAGGGTGTAAAACGGTGTGATAAACGGCCTTTACACTCGGTACGCATCCATTTTCTGCCTGCACCATGTGGTAATGAATGAAGGCTTAATTCAGACACAATTGGCTTAACAATATAGCTATAATCACCGCGTGAACCTGGAATAACGACCATATCGTGATGTGCCGGTGTTGCACCTTTTCGATGTAACCAGCCTTGTTGACCATATAACTCACAAGGCTCCACAAGATTATGATTTACATCAGAAATAACTTCACCTTGAGTACGGATTTGGCGCATCATTCTTTCACCAATAAGGCGACGATTAATCTTTGCATAATCAAGTGCATTATTGTGAGCTTGCAAATATTCATTTGCATCTTCGGTGTTAGTAATCAGCCCTTTATGACCAAACTGTTCTGTATGGGCACGTAAGATAGATTGTCCTAAGCCTCTCGATCCGCTGTGAACGAGTAGCAATAACTGTTTTTTATTGATACCACTTTCAGCGAAAAGCGTTTCATTGAGCACTTGGTCAATTTGTTGGAATTCAGCAAAGTGATTACCACCACCAATAGAGCCTAAAGATCCAGCAAAAGGGTGGTTTTGCATTTCAGTCGGTAGATGTGCTTCTAACCATTCTGAAGGTGCGATATCACTCATTTCACTCAACTGTTTTTCTGCTTTATCTAAGTTAAGTTTGCTGTTTTTAAATTCAGTTTGAAAGAGTGTCATACCACAGCCAATATCATTTCCGACTAAGGCAGGGTAAAAACGATTAACAGAAAAAAAGGCTGCTCCAATAGGATAACCGCGACCTGGATGTAGGTCTGGCATACCTGCTACATAAGCCATATCAGGAAGTTGAGCCGTTGTTTCTAATTGTTGGATTGCTTTGCTTTCAATCCAAGTATTATCCGATGCGATATAACAAACGCTATCAGATAAATAATGAACACACTTGTCCATATACCAATCCATATAATGTAAAGGATAAAAAAATAAATTGATTGGCGGACAGCAAAAAGAAGGAAAAAAGGATTACTTCTGAGATTGTCCGCAAAGAGTATTCATATTTGTAGTTGTCATGGGATACCTCCTTGCGTTAATTAAAATGGGGAGAAATAATAAATCGCGGGCATAGTAACCACTTTTTTTTGCCTTGGCAATCAAAAAGTGGCGTGAATTTTCTTTGTTTTTATAAAAGAGAATAAATGTAATTTATTTAATTTAAGGCTAAATTTTTTTTATTATCTATTTTAGTTAGCTCTCTATTTTAAATTAATTAATAAATCACTTTTACTGAGCTTTTTCGGCAATAATCTTCGTAATCATCCGTCAATTTTCTATCTGTGATCACAACATCAAACTGAGCTAAATCGCCCATATTGCCTGTCGCTGTTTCATCAAAATAGTGATATTTGGTGAGTAAAATTTTACGAATAGATTTATCCATCGCTTTTTTCTTCATATAAAGATCGTCGATGTTATAACAGGTAACGCCAAAATCGAGATGAACACCTTCAGCTGAAATAAAAGCTTTCTTAGGATTAATGCTATCAAGATAAGAAGGTTGGGTAGGATTATAGAAAGAATCACTTTTAGGGCGATATTCACCTCCGCAGAGTAATACGGTGGCATTTTTCTTCTGGCTTAATGCCAAAAATACGCGATGAGAATAACAAATTCCGGTGAAATGCAGGTTATCGGGAATCAGCTCAATCAGTGTAGGAATAAGTTGTCCATTATCGAAAAAAAGAACATCGCCATCAGAGACCATACCTGCGGCAAGGTTAGGAATATGAAGTTCTTCGGTTTGATCCGGCGTAATAATACCAGAGGATGTTGAAATTAACCCTGAATGAGGCTGGGCTAATGCAACAACATAACCACCTAATAATGACATTGGAAAAGGGTTTTCGGCGTCAGAACTAAGGTCGCGCCTAATTGTCATTTCAGAAACTTCAAGGATCCTCGCGGCATCTTTAAGATGTATGCGACCTGAGCGTTTAATGCATTCACTGAGGCGGCGCAAACGTTCGTGCTGTTTGGTCTCTATCACCGAAGGATCCTTGTGTTATCGAATAGCGTACTCCAAGAAAATATACGCTAAATAATTAGTAGTTTGATTCAGGTGCATCTGAATCTGTTGCGATAGCGACACTTGCGCTAGCACCGATACGTGTTGCACCTGCTTTGATCATGTTTAATGCTGTTTGACGATCGCGAACACCACCTGATGCTTTCACGCCCACTTCATCACCCACTGTTTTACGCATTAATGCAACATGATGTTCTGTAGCGCCCATTGTACTGTATCCTGTTGATGTTTTCACAAAATCAACGCGGATCTCACGACATATTTCACAAACTAAACGTACTTCGTCGTCAGTTAATAAGCAAGTTTCTAAAATAACTTTCAGAGTTGTATTACCACAAGCTGCTTTTACTGCTTCAATATCTTGTTTTACGAAGTCTAAACGACCGCTTTTTAACATACCGATATTGATAACCATATCGACTTCTTGTGCGCCTTGACGAATAGCTTCAGCCGCTTCAAATGCTTTTGTTGCTGTTAAACCAGCACCAAATGGGAAGTCGATAACACAACATACTTTTACATCACTTCCTTTAAGGCAAGTTCTTGCTAAAGGGATGTAAGAAGTGTTAATACAAACAGAGAAGAAACCATGTTCAGCTGCTTCAGCACACAATTTCTTGATTTGTGCTTCAGTTGTATCTGCAGCAAGAAGGGTATGATCGATATAATTAGCTAATGGACGCATTGTATATTCCTTAATAAGAAGATTGTTATTTATCATTCATGTTAGTTTGGCAACATATTAGTGCTGTTTTAACGAGATAACAATCACAAATGATATTTAAATAACATGATACTGTTATATATCTATCAAAATGTCACTATTTTCACATTTATAAATTTAACATAAGAGTAAGAGGCGCTATGGATATCGCAGTGATTGGTTCAAATATGGTGGATTTGATCACCTATATAGATAGGATGCCAAAAGAGGGGGAAACCCTTGAGGCGCCGGCATTTAAGATTGGTTGTGGTGGTAAAGGAGCAAATCAAGCGGTTGCTGCTGCTAAATTAAATTCAAAAGTGATGATGTTAACAAAGGTTGGCGATGACATTTTCGCGGATAACACCATCATGAATTTAGGATCTTATGGCATTAATACACGCTATGTTGAAAAAGTACCGGGTACAACAAGTGGCGTTGCACCTATTTTTGTGACTTCTCAATCATCAAATAGCATTTTAATTGTTAAAGGTGCTAATCAGCATTTGTCGCCAGAAGATATTGATAGAGCGACAGATAGCCTGAAAAAATGCAAAATAATTGTACTGCAATTAGAAATCCCGCTTGAAACCGTCTATCACGCTATTGAGTTCGGTAACAAACACCATATTCCTGTGTTATTTAACCCAGCACCCGCTTCAAAAGAATTAGATCTTGATATTGCTGCTCGTTGTGACTTTTTTGTTCCAAATGAAACAGAGCTGGAAATTTTAACGGGGATGCCAATCACTACAATGGATGAAATTCGTGAAGCCGCCTGTTCTTTACTACATAAGGGTTTTAAGAATGTCATCGTTACATTAGGTGAAAAAGGGGCATTATGGATGAATGGCGAAATTGAGAAGTACATTCCTGCTATTGAAGTTGATGCAATAGATACCAGTGGAGCGGGTGATGCTTTTATTGGTTGTTTCTCTCATTATTATGTTCACACCAATAATATTGAAGAAGCATTAAATAAAGCCGTTATGTTTTCAGGCTTAAGCGTTACCGGAAAAGGTACGCAATCTTCTTATCCAAGCATTGAAGAATTTGGGCAGTTTTTAGGAAATAAAAAATAACGGATAATTCTATTTGGGATATTATCTAGTTATGATGATTTAGCATAAAAAAGCACCCTTTAATTCAGACTAAAAGAGTCCAACTTTTGGGGTGCAGTTCAGTTTACGGTGGGGAGCAGTCACATAGGGGACTATCAGTTAAATTAAGCAATGAGAAAATACGTTTTAATACACTATTAATTGCCTGTGAGTTCACAAATTTATTAATTTATGAGGTTCTTCTTTAATTTTTTGCCAAAAATAAATGCTTCTTGTCTGAATGTTAAAGGTGAGTTTTCTTTTTACTGCTTAGAATTAGCTATTATTATTGTTTTTGTACCTTATAAGTGACTTTATTTTATATTTTTATTTTTCAACCATATTTTTCAAGAATATTTCTTAATAAAAGAATTATTTGAGAAAGTAAATAATAATTATGCTTAAGGGTGTCAAATGAAACTATACAGTGAAGATTATTTTTCTGCACCAAATCAACCTATTGCGGTAGAGCCTAGGGTTCCGCAGCCTATATTTCCTGAACATACTCATGATTTCAGTGAAATATTTATTGTCACCCAAGGAATTGGATTACATGTTTTAAATGGGCAACCTCATACGTTATGTCCGGGAACAGTCTGTTATATTAAATCTGAGGATTATCATTTATTTGATAATGTCTCAGGCTTAAATTTAACCAATGTGTTATATCGCTCTATATCAGAGTTTACATATTTAAATAATATTAGTCAGTTTCTACCTGTAAATAATAAAGACAAATGCTCACATTGGTTATTAAATAAAGTTAATTTTATTAAGTCACAAAAAATAATTGATAAATTAAGTAAGGTGACAGGAAAAGATATTGCTGAAGAAGAGAGTTTATTTTTTCAATTATTAGTAACATTGCAAGAGGGAAAATATAATACTATAACGGATGGAAGTAACGAACAAAAAATGATGCAAGTATTACGCTGGTTAAATATGAATTATCTTGAGGTTGTTGATTGGGCAGTACTTGCTGAAAAGTACGATATTTCATTACGAACGCTACATAGGCACATAAAAAATCATTTGGGGTTATCGCCTCAAAATTATTTAATGAAACTAAGATTATCAGATGCTTATTATAAAATTCGTTTCTCGGATGAGCGTATTACTGATATTGCATTGAATTGTGGTTTTAATGATAGCGCCTATTTTTCTACCTGTTTTAAAAATGAGTACAATGTCACACCCAGAGCGTTACGTTATTGCACATAGAATGCTATCTAGCAATGATATTTTTTTTTAGCATTTGGGAGTGGTAATGAATAACAATATTTTATCCCTAAAAGGTAACAATTATTTTATTTGTGATGAGAATACTATCACAATAGAAAAAAGAAAATCACAAGAGAGTTTTGTTATTCATGATCATGATTTTAATGAATTAGTCATGGTTTTTTCGGGAAATGGCATTCATACATGGAATGGGGATGATTACCCTATAACTTGTGGTGATTTTTTTTATATTAATGCCAATGATAGGCACGGCTATTATGCCGTTAATCAGTTAAGACTAGTTAATATCTTGTATAAACCTGAAAAACTGTTATTTAAACAAGAAATATCACAATACCTTCCTTTGGTAACAGAAGCAAAAGAGATGCGTCAGTGGAAATTACCACCATCTTGTTTATCTCAATTTGTTCCTATTATCGAACAAATAGATAAAGAGTGTCGTAAGCCTGACAGTCTTTCAATTCACTTATGTGAAGCTTTTTTCTTGCAGTTTATCTTACTGATTTCTCGTTATCGCTATCAGCTCAATAATTCACCTGTAAGTTCTGTTCATTTAATTGATATTTTAATTACAAGATTAAATCAAAGTATATCAACACCATTTTCTTTAAACGGATTTGCACAGGAGCATCAGGTCGCTTCTCGTTCCTTATATCGATTATTTAAATCGAATACGGGAATGACAATTACCGGCTATTTACAGCAATTACGCTTATGCCATGCGGCTACATTATTAAGAACAACAGATTTATTAATTAGTGATATTGCTGCGCAATGTGGTTATGAAGACAGTAATTATTTCTCATCTGTTTTTCATAAGAAAATGAATATTACGGCAAGTGATTATCGACAAAATTTTCATAGCAATAAATAAGCCAGACGGGCGATATTATTAAATATCACCCTAAATAGACGGTTATTTAAGAAAGAACACTTCTTGTAAATCATCGCTTACAGGGCTGTTATCTGGATTTGATGGCATGACATCAGACATGTATTTCCACCATTTTTGACAGATTTCTGTCGTAGCGACCGCATTCCATTGTGCTTCTGATTCAATTTGTACATAACCAAAAAGTAGGTTTCTCTTTTTATCAAGGAAGATGGAGTAATTATGAGCACCATGAGATTTTAATGTTGCTTCAAGTTCTTGCCAAATCGGGTTATGTCGTTGTTGATATTCTTGATGAGCGTTGGCATTAACTTGCATAACAAAGGCTTTTCTTATCATGGGTAACCTCTTAATTAAGATAAGATTTTTATCAGGAAATATCAGGGCTAATACACATTAGCCCTGATGATCTATTATGCGGCCATACCTAAGCCCACAATATTGGCAGCAAGAATGATCACTAAACAACCCAGAGATAAAATACGTACAGGTTTTCTTCCAGTATCTTTCCACTCTTTTAATATTAAGCCGACAATACCACCACATAAGACATAGAAGCTCATGTGTAGCATCCAGCTCATAAAGCCGTATTCTGTTGGAATATTGGCGTGACCCCATGCATAAAAGAAGAATTGGAAATACCACATACCACCACCTAAGATGGCAAATAAGATATTGCTAATAAGTAGTGCTTTAGGGACAGAAATATCAAGTTTGAAAGAGAGATCTTTTTTGCACATCAGGCGACTAAAGCAGTAGCCTAAATTAATTAATGCACCACCCCCCATAATTACCACATAGCTTGGCAAAGCCACATAGAGAGAAGAAACGCCTAATTGGGATGCAATTTCATGCATAGGAACGGCTGCACTCATCGCAAATGACATGCCAGCAGAAAAAATACCGCACATTACTGCTAATAATAAGCCTTTTTTCAGATCAAACTCTTCAGCTCGAACACCCGTTGCCCGCTCTTTTAAAAGCCCTGCATAAGAGACTATCGCTACGCCAATGAGGGCAATTGCCACTCCGGCCAAAGTTAGTTTTCCTCCCGTTGAAGCAACGAGTTCACCAAATTTACCTTGAATAATCGGTGTCATTAATGTGCCGACAATTAAGGTTATCCCAATGGCAATCCCAATTCCCATCGACATTCCCAAATAGCGCATTGTCAGACCATAACCAATGTTTCCCACTCCCCACATTGCACCGAATAAAAAGACAGGTAACAGGATCTCACTACCAAAAGAAGCGTAATATGCCCAAAAATCAGGAAGTAGTAAGTAGCTGATTGTCCAAGGTAAAATTATCCAAGAAAATATTCCAGCCACAGACCACATGGTTTCCCATGACCATCTTTTGACTTTTTTCAGTGGTGCGTAAAAACATGCAGCGGAGGCGGCACCGACAAAGTGCCAGAAAATGCCTAATATAATTCCACTACCCATGAGTTTTTCCTCATACCATTATTATTGTGTTTTTCTTTGTGACAAAGGAACGGCTTTGCCACAAAGAAACGGGTGTTATTTCAGCGCTTCGCGCATTGGAGAAACATTAAAGCGTTTAGCTAACGCAATGAGATTTTCGGTCGAAATAGTCTGCTTTTTACCGCCCATTGAGAGTACTTTGACTAGAATTTCAGCTGATTTTTCAGCGGTATCAATTAAGCCAAATGCATCATCAAGAGTTGGTCCTGAGCCAAAAATACCGTGGAATGGCCATAAAACCAGTCCGTGTCTTTCCATTTGTCGTGCTGTTTCAAGTCCAATGCCATCTGTTCCTGGTACCATCCAAGGGAAAACACCAATACCATCAGGGAACACCACTAAACACTCTGTACTCATTTCCCAAAGTTGGCGTGTAATGGTGGCACTATCGAGCGGTAGCACGTAGCTAAGTGCAATCAAGTTTGTCGCATGGCAATGCATAATGACGCGATTTTTTCCTTCAGTGACTTTTAGTCGCGTAATATGTGACTGAAAATGGGCTGCAAATTCAGAAGTTGGAACACCACCATTAACCAGTCCCCAAACAATGTGGTAACCCTGACCTTCTTCATCAATTTTTACCAATCCCAAGGTATCTTCGGGATCGAGTGCAACGTTGCGAAAAAACTTACCTGATCCTGTCACGATAAAGTATTGATTTGCTAATTCTTTAACAGGTTCTGTGACTTCGATATAGCGTGGTGTTGAATAAAAGTCTCCCTGATAAGGTTGGACTTCTTCTGGTGTTAAACGTAAGCTGACATTCCCGCCATTACGTTCATCCCAGCCTTTGAGCCACATATCACTGGTGGCTTTGATCATGCCTTGTACAAAATGAGATGTGATAATTTTTTGCATGGGGTTAACCTTATCTCTTTGATAAAACATTGTTTTCGTAATGACGAACTTCTTGTAACCACTTATCGCCTACAGGAACATTTTGGCGCTCGCAGTATTCGTCCCAAACAGCTTGCCAAGGTAGTGCTTTTTGCTCTTCCAATAAGGCAAGGCGTGCCGTGAAATCACCATCAATTTCTAATTGGCGTAACATTGGGGTTGGCTCGAGTAAGGCACGTAACAAGGCTTTTTTCATATTACGTGTACCAATAACCCAAGCAGCGATACGGTTAATAGAAGCATCAAAGAAATCGAGACCGATATGAACACGGTTTTGTAAGTTATGTCTGATGATTTCATTTGCAATCGCCTGTGTTTCATCATCAAGTAAAATAACGTGGTCACTATCCCAACGGACGGGGCGACTCACATGGAGAAGTAAGCGTTCAACGTAAGGCATCACCGCAGAAATTTTGTCTGAAATAACTTCTGTTGGATGGAAATGCCCTGCATCTAAACAAAGTGCGGTTTGACGAGTAATGGCGTAGCCGAGGTAAAACTCACTAGATCCTGCGGTATAAGACTCAGCACCAATACCAAACAATTTACTTTCAACGGCATCAATATGATGCTTAGTGGAAAATTTCTCACTAATAGCTTCATCAAGCGCTTCAACAAGACGTTGTCTTGGGGTGTAGCGATCGATAGGAGTATCTTTCATGCCATCAGGGATCCAGATATTCATCACCGAAGCAGTATTCAGTGATTCACCGAAATAGGCAGATATGCGACGACATGCTTTGGCGTGACCAATCCAGTAATCACGGATCTCTTTATTCGCGTGCGTTAATGTGGCTTCAAGGCTTAAAGGGTGAGAGAAAAAGGAAGGATTAAAGTCTAGCCCAATGTTTTGTTGTTTTGCCCATTCAACCCAATTGGCAAAATGTATTGGTTTGATTTCATTGCGTTCAACAGGTGTATCAGATTCTAAATAAAGAGCATGGAGATTAACTCTTTTTGTACCAGGAATAAGGCTCATTGCCTTTTCCATATCCGCACGCAATTCTGTGGCATTACGCGCTTTACCCGGATAATTCCCCGTTGCTTGAATGCCGCCAGTTAATGCAGAGTTTGAAGGTTCAAATCCTGCAACGTCATCACCTTGCCAGCAATGAATAGATACAGGCAATGCTTCCATTGCTTGAATAGCTTTTTCTGTATCAACACCGATTTGTGAAAAACGTTGCTTGGCAAGTTGATAACTTTCTTTAATGTAAGACATAGCACTTTCCTTATCCGTAAATCGCGTATAAAAATCTTTAGCGTTTAGTTTCAATAAGTTGTAAAAATGATTGCCACACATTTTCGCTTGGTGGCGCTTTAGGCATAAACGTAGTGTGAGTGGTACTGTTGCTTATCAAATGGCGAAAATGATCGATATCTTCAATTTCATTTAGTGCAATGAGTTGTAAGCCCACATTACCTAGCGTTGAGGCTTCGATAGGACCCGTAATAACGGGAATTCCACAGGTGTTGGCACAAAGTTGGTTAAGCAGGGCGTTTTGGCTACCTCCGCCAACAATATGTAATTGTGTTAATTGCGTACAATGAAGTGTTTGTAATTCAAGGAAAACATAGCGATAAAGCAGTGCTAAACTGTCAAAAATACAGCGTGACAACTGTGCTGGTGTGCTAGGCGCGATTTTTCCCTGTTGTTGGCAATAATCTTGGATCGCTTTACTCATTGAATCTGGATTGAGAAAGCATTCATCATTAGGATTAATTAAATAAGTAAAAGGTGTGATGTGTTCAACATCATTAATTAATGCAGCAATATCAGTAATGTGGTGTTCTTTACAAATGGACTGAAATAGCCACAGCCCCATAATATTTTTAAGAACACGATAACGACCTTCAGCACCACCTTCATTAGTAATATTGGCATATAAAGATTGGGTTGAAACGCAAGGTGTGGATCGTTCAATTCCCATTAAAGACCAGGTTCCTGAACTTAAATAAGCGCACTGTTGATCTTTTAATGGTGTAGCAATCACTGCGCTCGCCGTATCATGGCTAGCAACGGAGATAACAGGAATTGCCTCATTTTTACTGTTTTGCCAATAACCAATTGTATTTCCGGGTTGTTTAATAGGCATAAACCAATGATGAGGAATTTGCAGATAATCAAGCAGTGCTTTATTCCAATCTCCCGTTTTTATATCGACTAATTGTGATGTGGTGGCATTGGTGTATTCACAATTAAGCTTGCCAGTTAAACGGTAGGCCAGATAATCAGGGATCATCACAAAATGCGCCACATTCTCTCGCCATGATGGTGCTTCAAGTTGCATGGCTTTGAGTTGATAGAGGGTATTAAAAGGAAGAAATTGGATGCCAGTTTGTTGATAGATCCATTCAGTTTTGAGATCTTTTTGCACCTGTTGCATCACGTTTTCAGTGCGTTTATCACGATAAGAATAGCTTAGACCAACACGCTCCCCTTGTGCATTTAACAGCACATAATCAACGCCCCAAGTATCAATACCGATGCTACTTATGACGATATTTTGCTGCTCTATTAAAGATAAGCCAGTGCGAATATGTTGCTCTAATAAGTCTAGATCCCAGCAAGTATGACCTTCATTCATCATAAAACGATTAGTGAAGCGATGAACCTCAGTCAGTGATAATTGCTGATGAGCTTTATCAAAGCTTGCTAACATGACGCGACCACTTGAAGCACCAAGATCGATAGCAACGGTATATCGGATACTCATAGTCTAAATTCCTGTGATATAGAAATTGAAACTATCTTAAGAAGTGGGCCGACATGATGCGTTAAACATTCTGCCAATAAACGGAAAAGTTGGCAGAATAACCAAAGTCGACGTGATGCTATTCACAATTTCACCAACAAGCGTTCAAAATCGATCCTTTATGACCCGTTTTATAATGTGACTGATTTCACAAAGTGATGATGAGTATGGTTGAAATGTAATTTCATAAGATGTAGCTTTGATTGAAATTTGGTTTCATTGAGGTTGTTGTGATGAAAGAAGATGCATTGAGCGAATGTCTCAAAAATGAAAGTAATCAAGAAACAGCACAGTTTTCAGAATTAAGCGCTTTAGAGTTGGTCACGCTTATCAATAGTGCAGATATGACTGTTGCAAATGCCGTTAAAAAAGAATTACCCGTTATTGCTAAAGTAGTAGAAAAAATTACCGAAAGTTTGCAAAAAGGTGGGCGTATTTTTTATGTCGGCGCAGGAACAAGTGGTCGATTGGCGGTATTAGACAGTGCGGAATGTCCTCCTACTTTTGGTGTATCTCCTACATTAGTTCAGGCGATTATTGCTGGTGGTCATGATGCAATGCTAAAAGCGGTTGAAAATATTGAGGATAGCCAAGAAGCGGCAATTGAAGAACTTCAACGTCGTCATGTCAGTGATAAAGATGTGGTTATTGGCATTGCTGCAAGTGGTCGTACCCCCTTTACTGTCGCAGCTTTGCAATATGGTAAAAAGCTAAAAGCGTTGACAGTCTCCATTACCACTCGTGGCAAAAGTATGATGAGTGAAATTGCTGACTTATCTATTGCGCCAGATGTGGGGGCAGAGGTGTTAACCGGCTCCACAAGAATGAAAAGTGGCACAGCTCAAAAAATGATTTTGGGTATGTTAAGCACCAGCGTAATGACTAAACTTGGAAAAGTGCATAAAAACCTGATGGTGGATGTGATCGCGAGTAATGAGAAATTACAACGTCGTGCTGAAGGTATTGTCAGCGAAGTTTGTGGAATTTCAAATGAAAGAGCCAGAACGCTGTTACAAATGGTTAATTATCATCCTAGAAAAGCCATTTTAATGTACGAACTTCACTTGAGTGTGGAGCAAGTCGATCAAATTACACAGCAATATCCTTATCGCTCGCTACAACAGCAACTTGCCCTATTTAACTAATACCAATATGAATAAACACTCTGAACTTTAGCAGGCACATATATGGCTAATAAAATAGAACATCTCGACACGTTAGCAATAGAAATAGAAAAACACGCTGGTGGGTTTCAAAATGTGGCAACCCTAACACATTGTATGACCCGTATTCGATTGATTTTAAAAGATAGCTCGCTATTTGATGCGGATGCTTTAAAACAAGTCGAAGGCGTTAAAGGTGTTGTATTTAATGGCGAACAACATCAAGTGATTGTAGGAATGGGAACAGCAGCAAAAGTTTATTCCATTATGAATAAGCGTATGCAAAATAGCTCTGTAAGTAGTGAAGGTGAGCCTGTGCCAACACCAGTGAAAAAAGGCTTCTCTATTCGCCGTATGCTAAATACATTAGCAGCTATTTTTGTTCCGACAATTCCTGCTTTAATTGGTTGCGGTTTGATTATGGGGCTAATTAATATTATCCGTTTAGTCGCACCAGGCTTAGTTGAGCAATTCCCCGAGCTATTTAAATTATTCAAATTAATTGGTAGTACGGTATTTGCCTATCTCTCTATTATGATTGGGATAAATACAGCTAAAGAGTTGGGAGCATCAACCTCGATTGGCGCTGTAATGGCAGGATTATTAGCCATGCCAGGGCTTGCAGATATCACTTTATTTGGTGAGAAATTACAGCCAAACAGTGGTGGTATTTTTGCGGTATTAATGGTGGTAGTGTTCTCTTCAAAATTAGAGTTATGGTTTCGTAGTATTGTTAAAGAGAGTCTCGATCTTATCTTAACGCCGTTTGTGACTATTTTAGTCTCTTCACTTGTGGCGATTATGATATTCCAACCAATTGGTCATTATCTTAATCAGTTATTAGCACAGGGCGTTTCATTATCACTTTTAAATCAAGGTGGTGGCGCAGTTGTAACGGGGGCAGCGTTAGGGGGAAGTTTCTTATTTTTACTCTTAACTGGATTACACCAAGGGTTAATTCCTATTCATACCGAAATCTTAAATACTTTTGGTTTAAATTACCTGTTCCCTATTTTAGCTATGGGTGGAATGGGGCAAGTAGGCTCTTGTTTTTGGGTTTACTTACGCACTAAAAATCAGCGTTTAAAGAAAACATTAATGGGTGCATTACCTGTTGGTATTTTTGGTGTCGGTGAGCCTTTATTATTTGGTGTTTCTCTTCCATTAGGAAAACCGTTTGTCGCGGGATGTATTGGTGGCGCTGCTGGTGGTGCATTAATGGCATATTTCCAAGTTGGGATCATTATTCCATTTGGTACTGCTGGGTTATCATTAATTCCGTTAGTTGGTGATGGGCAAATTATTAAATTCCTGATCGCAGTATTAGGTGCATGGATTGTCGGTTTTATTGCCAGTATGCTAATGGGATTTACGGATCCAGAGAAATAAGTCAGAAATAAAAAGGATAACAGAATGTCGACACTGACCAAAAAGCTTGAAAGTTTGCTAATACAAGGCAAAGGCACGGAACAACGTATTGCTCATTATTTATTAGAGAATAGTGAAAATATTGCCAGTATGAATGCCGCTGATCTGGCACTTAAAGCAGGTGTAAGTAGTGCTTCTGTTATCCGTTTCTCTCGTCAAATGGGATATCGTGGTTATCCTGAATTCAAAATTGATTACCTTTCAGAAGAAAAGCAACAAAAAAGTAGTGGCGATATTCTTTATGGCAATCTTGCGAAAACAGACTCGACAGAATTAATTATTTCCAAAACCGGACATCTGTTTACCAGCGCTATTTTGGATTCATTGGCTTTGTTAGATCCCAATACTATTGATGTGTTAGCTGAGAAAATGGTATCAGCAAAACGTATTGTATTGTTTGGTATTGGCGCATCGTCGGTTGTGGCAAGTGATATTTTTCATAAATTAATTCGTGTAAATAAAAACACGTTATTTAGCCCAGATCTTCATGCTCAACTGGCTTATTCCGCTAATTTATCTGCTGATGATATTGCTGTTGCTGTCACGGCTAGAGGGAATACGGTGGATATTAATCGAATGCTGAAATCAGCAAAAGATGAAGGTTGTTTAACGGTGGCATTAACGCGTTTTGGGCAAGATGAAGCAACGCGATTATCTGATTATACGTTGCCTTATTTTTATGACGAACAGCACTCTCAATTAGGGGTGATCACGCCACAAGTTTTACAGATGGTCGCCTTTGATGTGCTGTTTTTTAAATATATGACATTAGCCAGTCAGTCAGCAGAAAAAGCCTTATTAAAAGGGCGAGAAGCTGTTATGCAAGGAAATCAATAATGTTACTTATCACCACATTAGCGGTGGGTGCGGCTATTGGTTTAGTTATCAGTACGACGGGTGTCGGTGGTGGTGTTATTGTTTTACCTGTACTGACCTATTTCTTTGGCATGAATGCGTTAATGGCAGTGGCAACGGCTAATTTATTATCCATGTTGATGAAAGTCACTTCGTCTTATATGCATTTTCGCCTTGGAAATATACCCTTTAAAAGGGCGATGATTGTATTAGGAATAATGCTACCAAGTACCTTCTTGGCCAGTGTTTTAGTTAATTATTTAGGTTCGCTAGAGCAGTATCAGCAACAAGTTGAATGGGGAATTAATGCACTCGTTGTCAGTGCTATTGTTTTTTCTCTCTTTCTCTTTGTTCAGAGAATGTTTTTCTCATTACCTCCCGTTGTCGTTGAAAATACAGCGTTAGCTCCTTTAAATATAAAAGCACTATTACTTCCTGCGATTGCAGCAGGTGTTATTTTAGGTGCGACAGGGGTGGGAGGGGGTGTCGTTGTATTACCGCTATTGCTACGTTATGCCAACCTCTCTATTAAGCAAGCCATTGGTACCTCTATATTTACCACAACATTGTTATCGGGATCTTCAGCACTCGCCTATATGCAAGATGGGCATACAGATATTCATTTGGCACTGTTGTTATTTTTAGGCTCGTTGATCTCTATTCCACTGTCTAAGTGGCTATTAATCAGAATGCCTGACAGGGTTTTTCAGTATGCAACTTTGATTTTAATTATTTGTAGTGCCGTGATGATGTTAGCTAAATTATTCTAGTATTAAAATGTATCATTAATGTTAACTATAAACGCGTAATTTAAATAATAGCAAAATAGAAATAATTTTTTATTAGCTTTTTTTCTATTATCTTATTAATTTAATTGAGGTCGTTATTAATATAAAAACGATTATCCAATTTTTATTTGTGTGTTAATAGAATGTATTTTTGATGATTTATTTTTACTGATATATGGTTTTTATCGTAAATAGATAATTGAGATGATAGTCACATTAATGTTAATTCCTATATGTTTCACTGTAACCTCATTTAATACCTATAAGTGAAGGTACTAGTATTATGGAAAATAATAATAGGAAAACACCTCATATTAGACGTATTGCCCACATTATGATGTATAAACAACGTCAGTGCTTCCATTTTTCTGTTTTTAACGGATAAACTCTCTTTCTATACTTTAAAAATATAAAGCATACTTCTTAATAATCTAGGTTATTGAGGAAGGTTTTCTATTTTTTTAAATAACAAACTATTTTTTAACTCTATTATTATCAGAATAATTAGGAGATAGGATTATTATGTCTATTAATATTAAAGGTAGAAGTTTTTTAAAATTACTCGACTTTTCATCAGCTGAAATTCAATATTTATTAAAGCTTTCTAAATATTTTAAATCATTAAAAATGGCAGGTATTCCTCACCGCTCTTTAGAAGGTAAAAATATCGTTTTATTATTTGAAAAAACCTCAACACGTACACGTTGTGCCTTTGAAGTTGCGGGTTATGATTTAGGAATGGGGGTTACTTATCTTGATCCTGGCTCATCACAAATGGGGAAAAAAGAGTCTATTGAAGATACTGCGCGTGTGTTAGGGCGTTTCTATGATGGTATTGAATATCGTGGTTTTGATCAGTCATTAGTTGAAGAATTGGCAGCAAAATCAGGAGTACCTGTATGGAATGGTCTTACCGATAAATTCCATCCAACTCAAATGTTGGCGGATATGCTGACAGTTGAAGAAAACTTTGGTCATTTAAAAGGGCTTAAGCTGACTTTCTTTGGTGATGCTCGCAATAACGTTGCTAACTCTTTAATGGTAGTTTGTGCGAAATTAGGCTTACATTTTACCGCATGTGGCCCAGCATCTTTAATGCCAGAAGAGCAACTTGTGAAGGAATGTTGTGCAATTGCAACTGAAAACGAAGGCTCTATTACATTGACAGAAGATATCGAGAAAGGGGCAAAAGACGCGGATGTTCTCTATACCGATATTTGGGTTTCAATGGGTGAGCCAGACAGTGTTTGGGATGAGCGTATTCGTTTATTAAAATCTTATCAGGTTAATGAATCTATGATGAAAATAGCAAATCCTCACGCTATTTTCTTACACTGTTTACCTTCATTCCATGATCGTTTAACAACTATTGGTGAAGATATTTATCAAAAATTTGGCTTGAGTGAAATGGAAGTGGCAGACAGTGTTTTTGAGTCTCGCCAATCAAAAGTTTTCGACCAAGCTGAAAACCGTATGCATACCATTAAAGCAGTTATGTTTGCGACGTTAAGCTAAAGCAAGGAGTTAACAATGCCTAAGAAGGTATTTATTGCTTTAGGGGGAAATGCACTGGGCAGTACGCCACTAGAGCAAAAGCAGATAGTGCGGAAAACCGCAAAGCCGATTGTAGATTTGGTTGAGAAAGGCTACCAAGTCATTATTGGTCACGGAAATGGTCCGCAAGTTGGGATGATCAATTTAGCTATGGATTATGCATCGCAACAGAACATTGGCACGCCTTATATGCCATTTGCTGAATGCGGTGCCATGAGTCAAGGCTATATCGGCTATCATCTACAACAGGCTATTAATGATGAATTATGTACGAGAAATCTGAATAAAAATCATGGTTGTGCGACCATTGTGACGCAAGTGGTTGTCGATAAAAACGATCCTGCTTTTTTATCACCTACAAAACCGATTGGCGCGTTTTATACTCAACAGCAAGCTGAGGCTATCCAAAAAGAGCATGGTTTCCACTTTATGGAAGATGCAGGGCGTGGATATCGTCGAGTTATTCCATCACCTAAACCGCTAGAAATTGTGGAATCACCAATTATTAAACAGTTAGTTGAACGCAATATTGTGGTGATCACGGTTGGCGGAGGTGGTATTCCCGTTATTCGAAAAGGAGAGTTATTAGAAGGTATTGATGCTGTTATTGATAAAGATAACTCTAGCGCTAAATTAGCTGTCGAATTAAAAGCAGATATTTTATTAATATTAACGGCTGTTGATAAAGTCGCTATTAATTTTAATAAACCAGAGCAAATGAATTTAGATAAATTAACCCTTTCTCTGGCTCAGGAATATATTTCTCAAGGGCAATTTGCTAAAGGAAGTATGTTACCTAAAGTCGAGGCTTGTCTTAATTTTCTAAAGGAGAGTGGTAAAGGTGTACAAGCGATTATTACTTCTTTAGATAATGCATTATCTGCTTTAGAAGGAAAAACAGGCACAACAATTATTTCTGATTAATATCATATTTATCATCATTCTAAATTTAATTCTAAAAATAAACACTGCCAGTTAGATATTATTTCTACTGGCAGAGTTACCTCTTATTTAAGTCGAGGGCGCTTATGAAACTTAAAAAGTTTGCGTTTCCGACCGCATTTACTATTTTATTTGCAATTACAGTAATTGTGGTTGGCTTAACGTGGATTATTCCGGCTGGTGAATATCAACGATTAAGTTATAACTCAACAGAGCCATCATTAGTGGTTGCGAAAATAGATGGTTCTCATGAAGTGTTACCTGCAACTCAAGCCACATTAAATGATTTAAATGTCTCTATTGAGATTGAGAAATTCACGGATGGGACAATTAAAAAACCGATAGCGATACCAGGAACCTATGAACGCGTAGCACAGCAACCCAAAGGGATAATGGATATTACCGAAAGTATGGTGAAAGGGACGATAGAAGGGGCTGATGTTATTGTTTTCATTCTTGTCTTAGGGGGGCTTATTGGGGTTGTTAATAAAACTGGCGCATTCAATGCAGGTTTAACAGCACTGGCAAATCGAACCAAAGGTAAAGAGTTTTTAGTGGTATTTGGCGTCACGATTATATTATCCATAGGCGGGACAAGTTGTGGGATTGAAGAAGAAGCTGTCGCCTTCTATCCCATATTAGTGCCTATATTCTTAATCTTGGGTTATGACGCTATTGTGTGTGTCGGGGCTATTTTCCTAGCCTCTTCGATGGGGGCAGGGTTTTCAACTGTAAATCCGTTCTCAGTAGTTATTGCATCAAATGCTTCGGGGATCAGTTTTATTGAAGGGATCGGCTTTCGTACTATTGGCTTAGTCATTGGTACGATTGGTGTTTTGGTTTATTTATATTGGTATTGCAAGAAGCTCAAAAAAGATCCGGCTTTCTCTTATAACTATGAAAATGCCGAGAGTTTTAAACAGCGCTTTTTAAGTAATTACGATCCTAATGAGATATTAGAATTTTCGTGGCGTCGTAAAGTGATCCTCTGCTTATTTGTTGCTGCTTTTCCTATTATGGTTTGGGGTGTTATGGATATGGGCTGGTGGTTCCCACAAATGGCAGCTCTTTTCCTTGCTATCGCTATCATCATAATTTTCCTTTCTGGATTAAAAGAGAAAACAGCCATTGATGGATTTATTCATGGAGCATCTGAACTCGTTGGTGTTTCATTAATTATTGGTTTAGCACGCGGTGTTAATCTTGTGATGGAACAAGGTAAAATTGCCGATACTATCCTTGAGTTTATGTCTCATATGGTTGCAGGAATGCCACCAAGCCTCTTTTTATTAGCACAGCTCGTTGTTTTTATCTGTTTAGGTTTTATTGTTCCTTCCTCTTCAGGTCTTGCAGTTTTAGCGATGCCAATTATGGCGCCATTAGCCGATGCAGTCGGTGTTCCTCGTTATATGGTGGTATCAGCATATAACTGGGGACAATATATTATGTTGTTCTTAGCGCCTACAGGGCTGGTGTTAGCGACATTGCAAATGCTAGATATCTCCTATAACAAATGGCTTAAATTTATTATGCCGATGGTGATATTTATGTTTGTACTTTCAGCAACACTGTTATTGGTTCAAGTTGCTTTTTTATAAAATTGAATTGATGTGTTTACGTTACTAAATGGATTTTTGGTTATTCTGTAATGTGAAATTAATCTAGTTTTTTATGCTGCAATCGGGGTTGTTTTTTGATTTTCACTAGAAGTGATCTATCTCTCGTTTTTAGCGGTGATAAAAAATAAACCGAAAAAAAAGGTTGTTAATTTGTAGAAGTTATGTTTTTTTAAATATAGATAACACGTAAACACATCATTAAATTAATTGATAGGTAACCCATGATCATCACTAATCTACTACAAAGCCTACGACTAACAGCGCACATCGCGGCTGTGGTTGTCGTGCGTGTGGTGGTGGTCGTCGGCAAAGCGCCGTAACGGGTCCGAATCAACACAGTTTCGAAACCCCGCCGGCGAACTAACCGGGCGGGGTTTTTCTTTTCTACCTGCCCATCAAGTCCGGCTTAGAACAAAGGACAGATACAAATGGGTGATCAACAAGAAAACGCCACAACAAGTAGAACGTTTACTGGTGCGCAATTAATCGTTTATTTACTGGAACGGCAAGGCATTACGACAGTCGCGGGGATCCCTGGTGGTGCAGCGCTTCCGTTGTATGACGCATTGAGCCAAAGTAAATCTATTCGACATATCTTAACTCGCCATGAACAAGGTGCCGGTTTTATTGCACAAGGTATTGCCCGTGCAAATGGTAAACCTGCTGTTTGTATTGCTTCGAGTGGACCGGGTGCGACAAATTTAGTAACAGCAATTGCTGATGCTAAGCTTGATTCCATTCCTTTAGTTTGTATTACTGGTCAGGTATCTTCAGCGATGATAGGGACTGATGCTTTCCAAGAAGTTGATACTTATGGCATGTCTATTCCAATTACTAAACATAACTATTTAGTTCGTGATATTGCTGAGTTACCTGAAATTATTTGTGATGCGTTTCGTTTAGCGATGTCAGGAAGACCGGGCCCTGTTTGGGTTGACGTACCAAAAGATATTCAGCAAGCCAAAATTACATTAGAAGCGTTACCGCCTATTCCACAAAAAGATCCAGTTCCCGCATTTAATACTGATTTAGTGATACAAGCAGCGCAGATGATTAATCAGGCTAAGAACCCTGTTTTATATTTAGGTGGTGGGATCATCAGCTCTGAAGCATGTAAAGAAGCAATTGAATTAGCAGAGAAAAACAACCTGCCAACAACAATGACTTTAATGGGGTTAGGATTAATGCCACCTTCGCATCCACTGTATTTGGGAATGTTGGGTATGCATGCGACTCGTAGCACCAATTTTATTTTAGAAGAAGCCGATCTGTTGATTGTATTGGGGGCTCGATTTGACGATCGTGCCATTGGTAAAGCCGAGAAGTTTTGCCCTAATGCCAAAATTATTCATGTTGATATCGATCGCGCTGAAATTAGTAAGATCAAACGCCCTGATATTGCGATCCATGCTGATGCGAAATCAGTGTTATCACTGTTATTACCATTGATTAATACAAACAAACGTAATGGATGGATAGAGCGGGTTACGACACTGAAACAAGAATATCCATTAGAGATGAAAAACTCTGAAAACATCTTAAGTGGTTATGGTATCGTATTAGCGGCAGCAAATTGTGTTGATGATGATGCCATTATTACAACAGACGTTGGGCAGCATCAGATGTGGGTAGCACAAGCGTATCCGTTAAATCGACCTCGACAATGGTTAACGTCTGGCGGTTTAGGTACGATGGGATTTGGTTTGCCAGCAGCAATTGGCGCCGCATTAGCTGAACCAGATAAAAAAATCCTCTGCTTCTCAGGGGATGGTAGCATTATGATGAATATTCAAGAATTTGCTACGGCGGCTGAGCACCAATTAGATATCAAAATTATTTTGATAAATAATCAGGCGTTAGGATTGGTTCACCAACAACAAACACTGTTTTTTGAAGAGCGCATTTATGCTGCCGCTTACCCTTATCAAACCGATTTTATTCGTATTGCACAAGGTTTTGGCTTAGATACCTGTGACTTAAATCAGGAAGCGGATCCTGCGAGTGCGCTGAAAGCAGCGATTGAAAAACCGGGGCCGTGTTTAATTCATGTAATGATTGATATTCATGAAAAAGTATTCCCAATGGTACCGCCAGGGGCGGCAAATATTGAGATGATAGGAGCTTAATTTATGTCACAACAATCACAACCTATCGCGCTGGAATTGATTGTTCGCAATCACCCCGGTGTTATGACCCATATATGTGGGCTATTTGCTCGCCGTGCATTTAACGTCGATGGTATTTTGTGTTTACCGATGAAAAATAGCGATAAAAGTCGTATTTGGCTATTAGTGCAAAAAGATGATCGTCTAATGCAGATGGTGAGTCAGGTAGAAAAGCTTGAAGACGTAAAAGAAGTGAGATTCAGCGATGATTTACGTGTTTTTGAGCAAATGGAAAATTATTTAAATTAATACAGATTGGCTCTCTCTTTAATCATTAAGAGCGAGCCAGAATTTTATGAGTGTATAAATTTATTCTGTTTTAGTGGTGATTTTCTTCAAGATGTTGTCTGTCTTCACATTCCATCTGTAACGTAATATGGTTGATATGGAATTGCTCACGAAGTTGTTGCTCAAGGTGAATTCTGAGTTCTTCATGATTGGCATTAGGTTGATAAACGATGTGCCCACTTAAAATAAGTTTACTTTGTGTGAGTGCCCATAAATGCAAATCATGAGAGCCCACAACATCAGGGTTATTATTAATTGTTTCAGTAACCTGAATAAGATCGATACCGCGAGGCACGCCCTCAAGTAAAATATTCAGACATTCTTTAAGTAATATCCAAGTTCGAGGGAAAACCATAAAACCGATTAACACGGCAATAATAGAGTCAACAAGCTCCCAACCTGTAAGCCAAATAATGACCGCTCCAATAATTACGCCAATTGAGCCCAGCATATCGGCCCAAACTTCTAAGTATGCCCCTTTTACATTAAGGCTTTCATCCTTTGTACTGGTGAGTAACTTCATTGAAATCAGATTAACAACAAGACCTATTGACGCAATGATAAGCATACCAACAGATTGAATATCAGGAGGCGAAGATAAGCGTTTATAGGCTTCATATAAAATATAGAAAGCGACTGCCATTAAAATAAGTGCATTCATGGTTGCAGCTAATATTTCAAAGCGTGCATAACCATAAGTTCTAAAAACATCAGCGGCTTTTCTGCCTGCATGAATAGCGATCAGTGCAAGTAAAAGTGCGAAAGCATCCGTCATCATATGCATGGCATCGGAAATTAATGCCAAGCTACCAGTTAAATAACCGCCAATAAATTCGACTAACATAAATGATGATGTTAAGCCGAATGTAATTAATAATCGCGATTCAGGTAGTGTTTTTACATCCGCATGTTCATGATTTCCACTCATTGAAGTTCCTTATTATCCGAATAGCATTATTAAAAACATAGCTGAAAATAAAGAAAAATAAATTAGATAAAGGGAGAATTTCTAGACAACTTGAAGCGAATACAGAGACATTAAATGAAGGAGTATTGATAGCTAAGTTCACACGATAATTAAAACCAGTTAAATGATTTACTAATTATCGTGTGAGTAATAAAGCTAGGGCAATAAATTGATTAAGGACGATGGTGGTAATGTTGTTGATTTGGACTAGACATAATCACAGATGCGCGCAAATGTCCTTCTACACAAATATAAGAGTGGGGGGCATTACCATGAAAAGCGTAAAAATCACCCGTTTCTAATAAAACCGTTTCGTCGTTATCAAAACGCATCATTAATTTACCAGAATAGACCATGATGTGTTCTTGAGTGCCATCAGCGTGAGCAGGGCTATTAATAATCGCGCCATGCTTCATCTCGATATGCCAAATCTCAGTAATATTGCCGATACCAATACGGAATTTAAACTCTTGAGCATAATCACCAACGATAGGTTTATGTCGTTCTAAACGAGGGTACTCTTCACGTGTAAAACTAAATAAATCTCCCAAAGGAAAGCCAAGCGCTATCGCGATAGCCTCTAAGGTATCGATTCTAGGATTAGAATCACCTGATTCTAATTTTGACAATGCAGCCTTGGATATTCCCGATTTTCTTGATAACTCATTAAGTGACAAGTTTCGAGATTGTCTTAATTGTTTGACTTTATTACCAAGGTATTCATTCGTTTTTTTAGGAGGTTGTGGGTTCATTGCCAATTCAAAATATCGTTAGTTTAAAAGTGTCATTCCGAGTAGATAATAACACTAATTAACCGTATTCGGAAAAATGAGATCCTGTTTCTGCTGTATTTTGTGAATCGTCTTACGATCACTGTTCGATTTTTAGTAATTACGCTAATATCCTTCAATAAATGATAATTATTCAAGGTTTGTTATGATGGACTTGCTTAGTTGGTCTGATCTTTTTATTTGCCTACTTACCTTATTTTTTGCTTACGTTATTTTCGGTATGGCTGGATTTGGCTCGGCGTTAATTGCTGGTCCAGTATTAGCACTTTATTTACCTCTTTCAATGATAGTGCCTTTATTGGCATTAATCGATTTAAGTGCAGCTATAGTGAATGTCGTAAGGGATGGTAAACAGGCTGATTTTAAAGAGATACGCTATCTTATTCCGCTTATTATTATTGGTAGTCTTGTCGGTGCGACAATTTTATTAACCACACGTCCTGATTTACTTTCTCTTCTTTTAGGTATCTTTGCCACTTGCTATGCAATCTATGCACTATTTTGGAAAAAACAAGAAAGCCAATTTTCTCAACGCTTGGTTTATCCTTTTGGGTTAATTGGTGGGGTATTTAGCGCATTGTTTGGTAGTGGTGGTTTTTTATATGCGATCTATTTATCAGGTAGGATTGCAGACAAAAATAAGTTTCGCATCACACAAACCACATTGATTGGTTTTAGTACACTAACGCGGGTGGTGATTTTTTTATTTGCGGGTATTTATTGGCAATTGGATATTCTTAAGTTAGCGGCTATTTTCTTACCAGCTATGTTTGCTGGTGTATGGTTAGGACGAAATTTAACATTACAGATGTCAAAAGCACGATTTATGAGTGTGATTTATGCCATTGTATTGGTATCGGGTGCTGTGCTTATCTACCGTTATTTTTCTTAAGCGTTGTAGGACAAATGACGGTGAAGTGAGAATATTGTGAAAGGCAAAGATCTTCGTGAGTCAAATGGAGATCTTTCTCTGATTAACGTTACTTTTTAAGCATGTTTATCTATTTCTTATCCCCTATAATATAACAATATTTTATTTAACCTCCTTCCTTTTATTACAGAGGTTTCTGTTATTCACAGAAACAAAATAACATGTCACATCAAAATTATCGCCAATCCGAAGTTTTTGCGATAACAACTATCACGGTAAGTATTGGCGTTATCGGGATTGTTATCGGATTAACTATTCCTATGGTTGCATTGCGCCTCAACTTAGCGGGTATTAGTGAATCTATCATTGGACTTATTTCTGCAGCGCCAGCTATTGGGATGTTAGTTGTTTCACCTTTTGCTCGGCGTATTGTGCAATGGGTTGGTAAACGCTTTGCCATGCTATTAGCCACCATTGTTTCTGCAATCAGTTTGTTACCCTTAATGGGAAGCTTACCTCTAGAGTTGTTATTTCCTTTACGATTAATCACTGGCATTGCCAGCGGTGTGATGATTTGTTTAGGCGAAACGTGGATCAATGAGCTTTCACCTGATAATAAACGAGGGCGAATTTTAGCGGTATATACCACGGTATTTACTATTAGTCAGTTATTAGGTCCTTCAATTATTGCGCTATATGGAGTTGCAGATAAGACACCTATTTTAATTAGTGTCTTTATTCATATTATCTCTATTGTCCTGTTTTTAATGATGGATCAGAAAACAGGAGATAAATTACCAAAAGATACGCAAGAGCCGAATTTTTCTATTATTCGTTTTGTTAAAGTTGCACCCGCAATCTGTGGCGGTATTGTATTTTTTGCTTTTTTTGATGGCACCGTACTTTCAATGTTTCCTATTTATGGTCTAAGTGTGGGACATACTGAAGCGATTGCAGCCATGATGATAAGCGCTATTTTAGCCGGTGACGCCATTATGCAAATGCCGTTTGGCTGGCTTGCTGACCACATGAACAGGACACGGTTATATCGAATTTGTGGTGTAGTTACTCTACTCGCAAGCTTATTATTGCCTATCACGATGTCTCATACATTTTTGATTTGGCCTTTATTACTGGTGCTGGGTGCAACAGCGGGTGCGATATACACCATTGCATTAGTACAAATAGGGCAATATTTCTCAGGTAATGACTTGATGGTCGCTAATGCGTCAGCTGCGATGTTATGGGGAATTGGTAATTTATCTGGGCCTTTGCTGGCTGGCGCGTTGTCAGAAATTTCTTCATCTTCGCTACCATTCTTATTGGTTGCCATGACAGGCTTGTTCTTAGTATCAACGATGGAACGTTGGAACCTCGGTGTTGAAGCACTCAATAGTAGCTCATCTTAATATCATTTTTTCTCTATCGTATTCCATTTAGGGTGTTAGGAATACGATAGAGGAACTCTCCCTTTTCTCGATTTCTAAATATTAATATTTTATCTTTTTGTTTTTTATAAATTATTATAATTGTGTTTCGTAATTGTACTTATTTTAAAATTTATTAAGAATAATCTAGAAATGCCTATATTGAACAGAAAGTCGTTTGCTAAAACAACACTTATTCATCTAACGTTAGAAGTAGAAGATGACATTATCTTCAGATAAAAATAACGAATACTGCAAATCACTAATCGCCACACATAGGGAACGAGCGGTATTATTTATCTAAGCAACTTATTAAAGTTACTAATAATAGATAAATATACCTAGTTATTATCTTGTTTAAAATAAATCTAGTAAAAACAATTAATTAAGTTAACTTCTACTGTGGGATAAGAATGATATTGGATGATTGTACAAAAGTAGAATGATGAGGAAAGTAGGCAACTGCTTTCCTCTTTTTCCTTTTTTTCTGACTTTAAATTATCTTTTTATGACATTTTTATTAAAAATGTATTTTTTTGCTTGATTCTTACCCTAAAAGCACCAGATAATCGTTTGCGTCAAATTCTCTCACTCAATCCACACGAAAAACCAAACGTTTGCTTTTGACTCCCTCTTAAGATTTTTATCAATAAGAGGTTATTTTAATTTATACGTAATCGTTTTCGTTTTTTGGAGAGTGAACCGTTTTTATGTCAGAGGAATGTAATGTCTGCTAATCAATCAGCAACCACAGGTAAACTGGATAGCTATTTTAAACTTACAGCTCGCGGTACAACTGTTCGCAAAGAAATGATCGCCGGTTTGACGACATTTTTGGCGATGGTGTATTCCGTGATTGTTGTTCCTAGCATGTTAGGACAAGCCGGTTTTCCACATACCGCGGTTTTTATCGCAACCTGTTTAGTCGCGGGATTGGGCTCTCTTCTAATGGGATTGTGGGCAAATCTTCCTATGGCAATTGGTTGTGCTATTTCATTAACCGCATTTACTGCTTTCAGCTTGGTCTTAGGACAAAACATCTCTGTGCCTGTTGCTTTAGGTGCCGTGTTTTTAATGGGGTGTTTATTCACCGTATTCTCATTAACCGGCATTCGTACTTGGATCTTAAAAAATATTCCGACAGGTATTGCTCATGGTGCAGGAATAGGGATAGGTTTATTTTTACTTTTAATTGCTGCCAATAGTGTTGGGCTTGTCGTTAAAAACCCATTTGATGGTTTGCCTGTGGCAATGGGTAAATTCACTTCATTTTCTGTTCTGATGTCACTTGCAGGATTAGCCGCTATTTTCGGATTAGAAAAACGTAAAGTTCCGGGTGGTGTATTATTGGTGATTGTTGCCATTTCTATTATTGGGCTGATTTTCGATCCTAATGTGAAATATCAAGGCATCTTTAAAATGCCTCAATTAGGTGAAGATGGGCTTTCTTTATTGTTTGCGATGGATATTAAAGGTGCCTTACAGCCTTTAGTTTTACCAAGTGTTCTTGCGTTAGTGATGACTGCGATTTTTGATGCAACAGGGACTATCCGTGCCGTTGCCGGTCAAGCAAACTTATTAGATAAACGCGGACAAATTATTAATGGCGGAAAAGCACTGACTTCAGACTCCGTCAGTAGCATTTTTGCGGGTGTGATTGGTGCGGCTCCTGCTGCGGTTTATGTTGAATCAGCTGCAGGAACAGCCGCTGGTGGTAAAACAGGATTAACCGCAACAGTGGTAGGTATTTTATTTTTACTGATCCTTTTCTTATCACCTCTCTCTTATTTAGTTCCAGCTTATGCAACGGCACCTGCGTTAATGTATGTAGGTTTATTGATGCTAGGTAATGTCACTAAGTTAGATTTCAGTGATTTTGTTGATGCAATGTCAGGCATGGTATGTGCTGTGTTTATTGTTCTAACATGTAATATCGTCACCGGTATTATGTTAGGTTTCGGCTGTTTAGTGATTGGTCGTGTCTTTGCAGGTGAATGGCGAAAACTCAATATTGGTACAGTATTAATTACTATTGCTCTAGTGGCATTTTATGCGGGTGAGTGGGCAATTTAATTTGAATAATCGGTTTTAAAGACAAAAGGCGGAATATATTTTTATTCCGCCTTTTTGCTATTTATTTATCTACTTTTATTCGCTATTGTCGAAATTAAACCTAGTAATTAAATAGTTGGTCGAATATATGCAAAAAATAAAAATTCGCCATGGCGAACCAGACGACGCAGTCGCAATTCAACAGCTATATACACATCCTGATTTATATATTTGCACTTGCCAATTTCCTTTTCCTTCAGTCACAATGTGGAAAAAAAGATTACTCGAATTTACAGAACAAAATATTCCTAATTTTGTAGCAACTATTGATGGTCAAGTTGCGGGACATTTAGCTCTGATAATCGATAATCATCCTCGTCGTCGCCACATTGTCAGTTTTGGTATTGGTGTTGGCGCTGAATACTCTGGGAAAGGTGTCGGTAAGTTACTTATCAATACAGCAATTGATTATGCTTTCAATTGGTTAGCTGCCACACGATTAGAATTAGAAGTGTATTCAGATAACGAAAGAGGTTTGCATCTCTATAAGAAGTTAGGCTTTGAAGTTGAAGGTATACGCCGTAAAGCTGCCTTTAGAGAGGGTAAATATTGTGATGTTGTTATGATGTCGATGTTACGAACAATTGAATAATCATCAGCATTGTGTGTTCGCTCTCAAATTTAATCGTTAGTGTTATTTACCTATTATTTTTTACTTAATGACTTAAAATTTTACGTTTTTATATGATCTATTACGTTGCTTAAGCTGTAAAAGAGAAATAAAAAACGTATGCTTTCTATAATTAATGCCGTTAATAAATAAAGAGCAATAAATTGGGTACAATGTGCGGTGTTAGATACGATTAGTCTTAATTTTTAAATATTCTCACAGAGTCTGTGTGGGATTTGTTTAAAATAAGCGTAGAAGCATAGTAGAAGCATAGTAGAAGCATAGATAAAGAAAACTATGGTACGTGAATTTTACATAATGTGTTTCTTTATCTTTCGGTAGATTTTCCTTATTACAAGGATAAAAATAGGCATGTAAGGGTAACATGGAAATTTTCTTTACTATTTTAATTTTAATACTGGTGGTTTCAGTTTCGGGAGTTATTACAAAATTAATTCCCTTTCGTGTTCCGTTACCATTAATACAGATTGTGATAGGGGCTTTATTGGCATGGCCTCAGTTTGGTTTACATGTCACTTTTGATCCTGAATTGTTCCTCGTTCTATTGATCCCACCTTTGCTTTTTGTTGATGGTTGGAAAACACCGACACGAGAATTTATCCAAAATGGGCGTGAGATTTTTATTCTTGTGCTTGTTTTAGTGATGGTGACAGTCGTTGGTATCGGTTATCTGATTTATTGGATGATGCCAAGTATTCCTCTTATTTCTGCATTTGCATTAGCAGCCGTACTTTCGCCAACAGATGCGGTCGCACTTTCGTCCATTGTCGGCAAAGGGCGAATACCTAAGCGAATAATGGGTATTTTAGAAGGTGAAGCATTAATGAATGATGCTTCAGGTCTGGTTGCCTTGAAATTTGCGGTTGCTGTAGCAATGGGCACAATGGTGTTTACTGTTGGCGGTGCAACGCTAGAATTCTTTAAAGTTGCTGTGGGGGGGTTACTCGCAGGTATCGGAGTCACCTTGCTTTACAGTAAATCTCTACGATTAATGAGTCGTTGGAGTGGAGACGATCCTGCTACACAAATCGTCTTTATGTTGCTGTTGCCTTTTGCCTCTTATCTTATTGCAGAACATATTGGTTTTTCAGGTATTTTGGCCGCTGTTGCCGCTGGTATGACTATCAGTAAATCAGGCGTTATTCGCAATGCACCTCTTGCAATGCGTTTACGTGCTGACAGCGTGTGGTCAATGCTTGAATTTGTTTTTAACGGCCTTGTTTTTATCATGCTTGGCTTACAACTTCCTATTATCTGGACCAGCTCTGTTATTCAAGCAGATCTTGACCCTGAAGTTGAAGTCTGGATGTTGTTTGCAGCAGTTTTCGTTATCTACTTTGCACTGTTGATCCTGCGATTTACCTGGTTATGGCTAATGAAGAAAATTAGTAGGATCTTTATGAAAAAGCACCCACTCGATTTCGCTAATTATACAACGCGTGAGTTGTGGCTATCGTCATTTGCTGGTGTTCGTGGTGCTATTACGCTTGCGGGTGCGCTATCTATTCCACTATTTTTAACCGATGGCAGTACATTCCCGGGGCGTTATCAAATTATCTTTATTGCTGCTGGCGTTATTTTACTGTCGATTTTAGTGGGTATTATTTCTCTTCCTTTCCTATTAAAAGGCGTGAAAGCAACCGACAAAGAAGCTGACAAAAATGAAGTTCGTTATGCACGTAAAGTGATGGCTGAAGTGGCAATTGTCAGCCTGAATAAAATGGAAGAGCGCTTAGCAGCAAGTACAGAAGAACAGTTAGATGCTGAAGAAATTAATGAAGTTGCTTCGCGTGTAACGGGTTATCTAAGACGTAGAACCGCTGATCAAGATGAAATGGTTCATAACATGTTAGAAGAAGATCTCGAAAGACGCTTTCGCCTAACGGCTTTACGCGCTGAACGTGGTGAGCTTTACCATCTAAGAGCAACACGAAAAATCAGTAATGAAACCCTTCAATTATTGCTGCATGAGTTAGATTTAATGGAAGCGTTGTTAGTAGAGAAAGATAATTAATTATGTGGTTGCTTGTTATTACAACCCTGTTGTGGGCGGCCTCTTTTAGCCTGATCGGCGAGTATCTCGCGGGTCAGGTTGATAGCTGGCTCTCTGTTTTGATCCGAGTTTCTTTGGCGGCTTTGGTCTTCTTGCCTTTCTTACGCTGGAAGGGAATTCGCTTTAAGGTGATTTTGCTTTATATGCTCGTGGGGGCTTGCCAACTCGGTATTATGTATCTGTTTGTCTTCCACGCTTATAACTATTTGACTGTTGCTGAATTTTTACTTTTTACTGTATTAACACCGCTTTATGTCACGCTAATTTATGATTTATTAGAGCGTCAGAAATTACGTTGGGGTTATGCATTTAGCTCATTATTAGCAGTATTAGGTGCGGCAATTATTCGCTATGACCATTTAAGTGATGATTTTTGGTATGGATTGTTATTAGTGCAACTGGCTAATATTTTCTTTGCTATTGGTCAGGTGGGTTATAAACGGTTAATGGAAGTACATCCTATTCCTCAACATCATGCATTTTCTTGGTTTTATCTTGGTGCAGTTGCGGTTTCATTAGTTGGTGCATTGTTTTTTGCCGATTGGCAGAAAATGCCAACAACATCGCTACAATGGGGGGTTTTACTCTGGTTAGGGATTGGCGCTTCTGGAATAGGGTATTTCATGTGGAACTATGGTGCCACACAAGTAGATGCTGGAACCTTAGCTATTATGAATAACATGATGGTTCCAGCAGGGTTATTAGTGAATTTCTCTATTTGGCAACAACATCCAGATTGGCCAAGTTTCATCATAGGCGCGAGCCTGATTGTTGCATCACTTTGGATCCATCGACGCTGGATACGCCGACCTGCTTTACAAAAGGAAGATTGTTAACAGCGTGCTGACCTGATAAGCGAATAAACTCTCGAATTGCCGGTTGATGTTGCTCTCCACTACGGTTAGCGGCATATAACCGGCTCCATAATCCCTCTCCTAATGTTTTTGTAACAACTAATCCTTGTTTTTCAAAGTTCTCAACAGCCCAATGAGGTAACGCAGCAATACCCATACCGGCTGCAACCATTTGAATTAATAACAACGTATTATCGACGTGTTTAAAATGTGGTGTGATCCCTGCTGGTTGCAAGAAATGGCGCCATACATCAAAGCGCTCTCTTTGTACGGGATAAATAAACAGGGTTTCTGCAATTAAATCTTGTGGCTGAATATGTAAGCGATTAGCAAGAGGATGGTCTGGCGATAAAACTAATTTCACTTCATAGTCAAATAACGGAGTGTAATGTAAACGAGGATCATCCAAGATATCGGAGGTTAGCACCACATCTAATTCACGCTGTAATAGTGCGGGTTGTGGATCGAATGTCACTCCCGAATGAAAATCAACAGTCACTTCAGGCCATGTTTGACGATATTGCTGTAATGCAGGCGTTAACCATTGAATACAACTATGGCATTCGATAGCAATATTCAAATTCACACTACCCGGCTCATTACACGCTTCAATCGCCCTACGAACGATAGGCAATACTTCTTCTGCTAATTTAACGAGCACTTCCCCTTGTGAAGTAAAGCGCAGTGGTTGGCTTTTACGTACAAAAATTCGATAACCAAGGCGATGTTCTAATTCACTAAATTGATGTGAAAGAGCCGATTGTGTTTGATGCAATTGATTTGCTGCATTGGCAAGAGAGCCTGTGTGCTTCAATGCTAAGATCGTTTTTAAATGTTTTATTTCTATCATGAGAAACCTTCAGGTTGTTGATGAAAAATTTGCGCTTGTGATTTATACACTACCTGTAGATTATGGATGTGTAAACATCTAGACGGCTAAAAACAGGATTTTAATTATGACAATTCGCAATCACACACTCGGTTTCCCTCGTATTGGCTTAGATAGAGAGCTCAAAAAGGCGCAAGAAAATTATTGGGCAGGCAAGATTTCACAGGAAGAATTGGTTGCAGTGGGTAAAGCACTTCGCGCTCGCCATTGGCAACAGCAGGCAGATGCAGGTGTTGAATTATTACCTGTCGGCGATTTTGCTTGGTATGACCAAGTGTTAGGTACAAGCCTATTGTTAGGCAACGTACCACCTCGTCATCGTAATGAAGATGGTTCGCTTGATCTTGATACTCTATTTAGAGTTGCTCGTGGCAGAGCACCAACAGGTAAACCTGTAGCTGCATCTGAAATGACGAAATGGTTCAATACTAACTATCACTATATCGTACCGGAATTTCAGCAAGGTCAGTCATTTACCCTTGCATGGAAAGAATTGCTAGAGGAAGTTGATGAAGCATTAGCACTAGGTCATAAAGTAAAACCCGTTTTACTCGGTCCTGTGACTTACTTGTGGTTAGGTAAAGTGAAAGGCCCTGAATTTGATAGATTAACGCTGTTAAAAGATATTCTTCCTATCTATCAACAAGTTATTTCTGTATTAAAAGAAAAAGGCATTGAGTGGGTGCAAATTGATGAGCCTGCACTGGTACTGGATTTACCTGTCGAATGGCAAAATGCATACCAAACAGCTTATCAAGCATTAACGGGGCAAGTTAAATTACTGCTAACAACCTATTTTGATGGTATTTCTCATCATCTTGATATTATTAAAAATTTACCTGTTAATGGGCTTCATGTTGATATTTCAGCTGGGCAAGATGATTTGCAACATTTACACCAAGCGTTACCTAAAGATTGGGTACTGTCATTAGGTGCCATTAATGGTCGAAATGTTTGGAAAGCAGATTTAAGTACACGTTATCAGCAAGTGATTGCGCTAAAAAATAAACGTCCTTTGTGGATCGGAACATCCTGTTCATTACTGCATAGCCCAATTGATTTAAATGCAGAGACAAAACTTGATGATGAAGTAAAAAGCTGGTTTGCTTTCGCAGTTCAGAAGTGTGAAGAAGTGGCTTTATTAGCGAACGCATTGAATGCGCCAGACGGTGAGTATGATGAACAATTGGCACAATACAGTGCACCAATTCGTCAACGTCAGCACTCGACTCGTGTGCATAATGCAACAGTTGAAGCTCGTTTACAGGCAATTGAAGCACAAGATAGTGAAAGAAATTCACCTTATACTCAACGTGCAGAAGTACAACGAGCTCGATTTAATCTGCCATTATGGCCAACCACTACGATTGGCTCATTCCCACAAACAACAGAAATTCGTACTGTTCGTTTAGATTTTAAGAAAGGGCGTATTGATACGGCAGCTTATCGCACAAATATCAGTGAGCATATTAAGCAAGCAATAACGGAGCAAGAAAACCTAGGCCTCGATGTATTAGTTCATGGTGAAGCTGAACGTAACGACATGGTGGAATATTTTGGTGAGCATTTTGATGGCTATGTCTTTACACAGAATGGCTGGGTACAAAGTTATGGCTCACGTTGTGTAAAACCACCAGTGATTATCGGCGATATTAGTCGTCCTGAAGCGATTACTGTAGATTGGGCAACGTATGCGCAATCATTAACGGAAAAACCAGTCAAAGGAATGTTAACAGGGCCAGTGACAATTTTATGTTGGTCATTCCCTCGTGAAGATGTGACGCGTGAAACCATTGCAAAACAGATTGCGTTAGCACTGCGTGATGAAGTAGATGATTTACAGAAAGCGGGTATTGGTATTATTCAAATTGATGAACCAGCTTTACGTGAGGGATTACCACTGCGTCGTAATGAGTGGCAGGCTTACCTTGATTGGGCCGTTGATGCCTTTAAATTAAGTGCCGCTGTTGCTGATGATGAAACACAAATTCACACGCATATGTGTTATTGCGAGTTTAATGACATCATGGATTCTATTGCGGCACTGGATGCGGATGTTATTACTATTGAAACTTCACGTTCAGATATGGAGCTGTTAGAAGCCTTTGAACACTTTGATTATCCAAATGAAATTGGACCAGGTGTTTACGATATTCATTCACCTAATGTGCCAAATGTGGAATGGATCGTTGGTTTATTAAGAAAAGCGCAATCTCGAATTCCTGCAGAGCGTTTATGGGTGAATCCAGATTGTGGATTAAAAACACGAGGCTGGCCTGAAACACGCGCAGCATTAGCGAATATGGTTGAGGCGGCTAAGTATTTGCGTCAGAGCATATAATAAAATAATTAATCGTTCATTAGCCTGTTATTTTTGACCTGTTACTTTAGATAAGTCGCATAGTCAAAATAGCAGGCTAAATTTATATAAAATAAAAAAGAAAGGTATTCATTAAAACTTAGAGTAAATCTGATTATTGATATTCATTAGAGTTGCTATACTGCGAAAACTCTCTATTTTTATGGATATAATTATTGTGCAAACTAGCATTAAACTTTCGGATAAAGTATTAGATGCTTTTCCATCTCGATCTTTGAAATTAGTTCCACTAAGAGGAGACGGTGGATTATTTCGCACCTTATTCTTAGTTATTTTCATGCTAGCAATGACGGTATTTAGTGCTTATCAAATTCCCAATATTCTTTATGATTATAAGATCAGTGAGAATGCAGTACCTGTTGATGCTACGGTGAAGGGTTCTTGTCGCTCGCAACTCTTTGTTCTGACTAACTGTAGTGTTGATTTACGTTATAAAGGTAATGAAGTTTCGCGTAATTTTACTTTTTTAGATTTAGGTCCCAAAGATGTGTTAGTTGAACCCGTCGTTGATGCAAATGATCTAAGTAAAATGACCGTTGATGTGGCGATAGATAATGTTTGGCTTCGGTTAATTAGCTCTATTATTTTTATCGGCTTATTTGGTTTTAGTGTGATCTTTTTTATTTATCGTCAAATACTGACGAGTAAAGTAAGAAAAGCATTATTATCAGTGGGAACTCAGCCTTTAAAATTAATAGCTATTCCCGCAAAAATGGTTGTGAGTAATAAGCAATTTATTGCCACTTATCATCTTAATTTAGAGGGTAAAGATATCCGTATCGCTTATTCAGGAAATAAGAAAACACCTCCTATTGTAATTGAGCAAAATGGAAATACTTATGTATTAGCCGTTTATTCGCCACAACAGAATATCCCTTATGCTTTAGATGTGCCTTTAGAGCGCATTCAGGCAACGCCTGAAGAGAAACAACGTTTTCATGAAGCGTTGATTGAAGAAGGTTTGCTGTAATCAACTTTGATTATTAAGAATGTGATGCGTTTTCTCTTATGAAATGTAAGGGAAAACGCATTAAAACACTTTGTTTATTTAGCCACCGAAAATCTTCGCTTTTAAAATATCCATACCAGCACTGACTAAATCTAAATCTTGAGGTATAACGCCATCCGGAGTGACTTTATCAATTAATTTAGGTAAGTATTGCGCAGCCATTTCAGAAGCTTCAGTCGCATTTAAATTAATTTTTGACGCCAGTTCGTTAATAACAGGGGATGAAAAAACCGCTACGATTTGTTCAGCACTGATAGGTAAATTGGTATTGGTACTTATCCAAGATTGAATAAGCTCACTTAAACCCGCTGTATCAAATTGCTTTACTAAGCCTTCAATACCACCTTGAGATCCAATCCACTCAAGGACAGTTTTATATTGATTGATTTTTTCGCCACCTAGTAGGCTCGCAATTTGGTTAAATAAGCTCATGTTTACTCCAGTGACGATGTGTTTGTCACATTAGGTGTTTATATTTTAAGGGCGGGTAGTGTACGCGTTTTAAAGCTACTCGTCATACTTTGAGTTTTAAGAGTATATATTTGATAGGGTGTTTATTGCATCTATACTAGTAATTAGGATGGATGTATGAGTATCGTGAATGATTGAAGTCAGCGAATATTGATAATATATTCGCTGAAAATGTATTTTTAATGCTGTTTTTCGCGACATCGATCACAATTTTATGAAATTGTTACTTTGCTTAGTGTCTCGTAAGTGATGTTGGTCACTAAAAAAGTCTAAAAAACTGATACAGTAACTTTTAATTTAATGATCATTGGTTTTGTCCCATTGAGGAGTCCGATATGTCTGATGTATTTCACTTAGGTTTAACCAAAAATGACCTACAGGGTGCCACTTTAGCAATTGTTCCAGGTGATCCTAAGCGTGTCGAAAAAATTGCAAAATTAATGGATAACCCAGTTCATCTGGCTTCTTTACGTGAATACACGTCATGGCGTGGCGAAATTGATGGCAAAGCTGTCATTGTTTGCTCAACAGGTATCGGTGGTCCATCTACCTCTATCGCAGTTGAAGAATTAGCACAGTTAGGTATCCGTACTTTTTTACGTATTGGTACAACAGGTGCAATTCAAGAGCATATCAATGTAGGTGATATTCTTGTCACTACTGCTGCGGTTCGTTTAGATGGCGCAAGCTTACATTTCGCACCAATGGAATTCCCAGCTGTTTCTGATTTTGAATGTATGAACGCACTGTACAAAGCCGCTAAAGACAATGGTTCAACTGTACACGTAGGTGTTACTGCATCTTCAGATACATTCTATCCAGGACAAGAGCGTTACGACACCTATACAGGCCGCGTTGTTCGCCGTTTCAAAGGCTCTATGAAAGAGTGGCAAGAAATGGGCGTAATGAACTATGAAATGGAATCTGCAACATTATTAACAATGTGTGCAAGCCAAGGTTTACGTGCAGGTATGGTTGCGGGTGTTATCGTAAATCGTACTCAACAAGAAATTCCAGATGCGGAATTACTGAAGAAAACTGAAAATAATGCACTAGGCATCGTTATCGAAGCCGCTCGCATTTTAATGAAATAAGTCTTTTTTAATCAAATATGAAAGCCCTTAATACATAAGTATTAAGGGCTTTTTTTGTATGGTAATTCATTACGTTAATGTGTTAACAGGCGCTAATTTCTGTTAAGGTCTTTGAGGTCTTAACAATACAACAATGAGAAGAGGCATTATGACTGATATATTACAAACACATCCTTCGGTGTTGCCTTTAGTCGGCGGAATTAACTTTCGTGATTTAGGCGGTAAAAAATTGAGTAATGGTGGTGTTATTAAACCTGGAATGCTCTTCCGCTCTGGCTCGCTGGATAGATTAACCAATACAGACCAATCTCTTCTCATTGATAAAAATCTTTTTCAAATCATTGATTATCGTGATAGTGGCGAAATTGTTGATAAACCCGACCGTGTCTGGGACGGTGCGCAATATTATCATGCTCCTGCCAATCCGTTATCTAAAGAAGTCTCTGCCAATCTTGAAAAGCTGACGCCTGAAATACTCGAGCAATTTGATGCTAAAGCTTTTATGTTTCAGCTATATAAATTGTTACCTATTAATAACCCTGCCTATAAACAATTAGCTACGTTATTAACGCAACCCGAAAAAGGGGGCGTAGTGCAACACTGTGCAGTAGGTAAAGATAGAACAGGTGTTGGCTCAGCTTTAGTGTTATTCGCACTCGGTGCATCTTTAGATGTGGTAATGGAAGATTACTTGCTAACCAATGAAACATTAGCGCCTTATCGCGCTTATCTTTTAGAAGAACATGCCAAAACAATGAGTGATAACATTGTTGATAAATTTGCCTATGTTTATTCGGTACAAGAAGAGTTTCTGCAAACGGCATTAGCGAGTATTAATCAGCATTACGGTAATGTGGATACTTGGCTAGAAAAAGATATCGGTTTAGATGTTTCTAGCCGAGATGCCTTACAAAATTATTTTCTAGAATAATGAAGTGATTTATATTCGGTTAATCAGGATATTTTATTTCACTTAGGTTAACTGAATTTAAGGTCTCTATTTTGACAGTACAAGACATTATTCATACCATCACTCTCTTTGTAAAAGAGCACGAGTTCTGGGCTATTCCGATCGTGTTCTTTCTTGCTTTCGGTGAGTCACTCGCGTTTATCTCTTTGCTTATTCCCGCCACGGTTATTTTATTGGGGTTAGGTGCCTTAATTGGTGAGAGTGGTCTGTTTTTTTGGCCGATTTGGCTTGCCGCTGCATTAGGCGCTTTCTTTGGTGATTGGGTATCGTACTGGGTAGGGTTTCACTATAAAGAGGGTGTGAAAAATTTATGGCCAATTTCACGTTCACCACAAACATTGGTTAGAGGTCACCAATTCTTTAATCGCTGGGGAATTTGGGGTGTGTTTATTGGACGCTTTTTTGGGCCTTTTCGTGCAATTGTCCCGTTAGTTGCGGGTATTTGTGCGATGCCACAACGTTATTTTCAAATTGCTAATTTAACATCAGCCATGATTTGGGCTTTTGGCATTTTGGCGCCCGGTGCTTTTGGTTTGCAATGGCTTGCGAAATGGATGGGATAACTGCGTCCTTTATCGCAAATCAAGCCATGATGTAAATTGTTGCTAGACAATATTACCTATGCGTTTTAACGTAGCCCGCTGGAAAGTAAAAAGGTCACTTTAGTGGATATTCAGTTGTTATATGGGATCATTGGTTTATTAGGTGGTGTACTTGTTGGAGGCGCGCTGGTTTGGTGGTCTATCCAACAACGTTTATCCGATAAAGAAGCCATGCTACGTGAAAATCACACACAGCTTGCTATCGCCCAAGAAAAAGCGGTAATTATCCCTTCTTTACAACAACATATAGAACAATTAGAGCAAGAATTACGAGCTCAGCGAGAAATTATTACTTCTCAAGAAGCTGAATTAAGAGAAGTGACAACTCGCTGGGAAGAAAGCCGAATATCCGCAGAAGAAAAACAACGATTATTAATAAATAGTGAGCAACGGCTTGCAACGCAGTTTGAGAACTTAGCTAATCGTATTTTCGAACAAAGTGGACGTAAAGCTGAAGAGTTAAATCGCCAAGGATTGACGCACTTACTTTCCCCCTTTCGTGAACAGCTCGAAAGCTTTCGGCGACAAGTTCAAGATGGTTTTGGGCAAGAAGCCAGAGAACGACATACCTTGGTTCATGAAATTCGCCAGCTTCAACAATTGAATGTAAAAATGGCGCAAGAAGCCGTTAACTTAACCAATGCCTTAAAAGGGGATAATAAAGTTCAAGGCAACTGGGGTGAGACGGTATTAGCACGTATATTAGAGTCTTCAGGATTACGTGAAGGTCACGAATTTGAAACACAGGTGAGTATTCGACATGAAAATGGTAGTCGCTATCAACCTGATGTAATTGTGCATCTACCTCATGGTAGAGATGTTATTATCGACGCTAAAATGTCACTGGTGGCATATGAAAAGTATTTTAGTAGTGATAATGATAGTGAACGTAAACAAGCGCTTTATGCACATGTGAACTCAATTAAAGCGCATATTAAAGGATTGAGTGTAAAAGATTATCATAAACTACCAGGTGTAATGTCTTTAGACTATGTTTTAATGTTTATACCTATTGAGCCCGCTTATCTTGTTGCAATTGGTCATTCTCCAGACTTGCTAGAAGAAGCATTGAAAAACAATATTATGTTAGTTGGGCCATCTACTTTACTTGTTGCTTTGCGTACAATAGCCGCATTGTGGCGTTATGAATATCAAAGCCAAAATGCGCAAGAAATTGCAGACAGAGCGGCTAAAATGTATGACAAATTAAGACTTTTCGTTGATGATATGCAAGGGCTAGGAAATAGTATTCAAAAAGCGCAGTCTGGCTATCTATTAGCGATGAAAAAACTCTCTGAAGGTCGTGGAAATCTAATCAGTCAAGCGGAAGGCTTTAAATCCTTAGGGGTTGAGATAAAAAAAACGATTGATAATGATCTCATTGAAAAATCAGCATCTGATTGATTTGATAAAATAAAGAGATAAAGATTTCTGAAAACGACCAGTACTGAATTTACTAAATTTTGATTAATTAGCGGGCAAATAATATGACTCAACAAACTAAGGAAACAACAGATTTTGGTTTCCAAACCGTTGACAAAGATGATAAACAAACCATGGTTGCAAGGGTTTTTCACTCTGTCGCGTCTAAGTATGATTTAATGAATGACTTGATGTCTTTTGGTGTTCACCGCATTTGGAAACGTTATACCATTGAAGCAAGTGGTGTTAGACGTAACCAACGTGTCCTTGACCTTGCTGGTGGTACTGGTGATTTAACAGCTAAATTTTCTCGTCTTGTGGGTGAAAACGGAGAAGTTGTTTTAGCTGATATCAATGACTCTATGTTGAAAATGGGGCGTGAAAAGCTACGCGATCACGGTATTGTGGGTAATGTTAACTATGTACAGGCAAATGCTGAAGAGTTACCTTTCCCTGATAACCATTTTGACTGCATCACTATCTCCTTTGGCTTACGTAATGTGACTGATAAAGCGAAAGCTTTACGTTCTATGTTCCGTGTATTAAAGCCAGGTGGACGTCTGTTGGTGCTAGAATTCTCTAAACCTGTTCTTGATCCTTTAAGCAAGATTTATGATGCTTACTCTTTTCATATCCTACCAAAAATTGGTCAAGTGATTGTGAATGATGCTGAAAGTTACCGTTATTTAACGGAGTCAATTCGTATGCATCCAGACCAAGAAACACTAAAAGGTATGATGGAAGAAGCCGGATTTGATCAAGTTACCTATACCAATATGACCGGAGGTATAGTTGCCTTACACAAAGGATTTAAATTCTGAGATGGAAAAAGCCACTTTTTCTCATGATATTGCTTCTCAAGTACTGTATCCGCTACTAACAGCATCAATGGAAACAGCACTTAATCACGTTTTATATCAGGAAAATGTGCTTAAACCTGCCCGCAATCGTCTTGCGGGCAAAGTGTTGGCGCTTTCTATCAATGAGTTTCCTCGTTCCATCTACTTAGTCTTTAGTGAACAACAAGTTGACGTATTAAGTCAGTGGGATGATGAAACTGATTGTTTGATAAAAACAAAATTATTAACCCTGATTAAGCTTCGTGACCGTCAAAAAATGTCAGAACTAATTAACCGTGGTGATATCACTATTGATGGTGATATGCAGGTTGTTCAAAATTGGTCTGCATTATTGGATATGGCGCAGTGGGACCCCGCGCAATATTTAGCACCTTATATCGGTGATATTGCGGCACAAAGTCTGACTGTTGTTGCAGGAAAGGGGGTTCAGTTATTTTCTTCACTCTTAAGTCACCAAAAAGATTATTTACGTGACGCATTAATTGAAGAGTGGAAAACCGCACCTAGTGCATTAGAAACAATCCATTTTTATGATGAAATAGAAGAACTTGCACAGCAAACAGCCGAGCTGGAAAAACGGTTAGGCACATTGGAGAAAAAATAATGCTCCTTAGTGAGTTAAAGCGCCTCTATCATATTATTCAGGTATTTTTATCTTATGGGCTTGATGAGTTAATTCCTAAACACCGAATTACTTTACCTGCAAGATTAGGATGCCGAGCACTATTTTGGATCAAAAATAAACATCCAGAAAAACCATTAGGTGAACGCTTACGACTCGCATTGCAAACATTAGGCCCTGTTTGGATTAAATTAGGCCAAATGTTATCAACTCGACGTGATCTTTTCCCTCCTCAAATCGCTGACCAGCTTGCTTTATTGCAAGACAAAGTTGCTCCTTTTGATGGTAAGAAAGCACGACAATATATCGAAAACTCATTTGGTGGCCCTATCGACCAATGGTTTGATGATTTTGATGAAACTCCACTGGCTTCAGCCTCTATTGCGCAGGTTCACACTGCAAAATTAAAAGAAAACGGCAAAGAAGTGGTACTAAAGGTTATTCGCCCTGATATTCAACCAGTGATAAAAGCAGATATTCGTTTGATGTATCGCTTGGCAAATTTATTACCGTTTTTGCCTGATGGTCGTCGTTTACGACCAAAAGAGGTGATCCGCGAATACGAAAAAACATTACTCGATGAGCTAAATTTACTGCGTGAAGCGGCTAATGCTATTCAATTACGTCGTAATTTTGAAAATAGCTCTATGCTGTATATTCCTGAAGTGTATTCAGATTATTGCCATGAAAATGTGATGGTAATGGAGCGTATTTATGGTATTCCCGTTTCTGACATTGAAGCGTTGAATGCACAAAAGACGAATATGAAGCTTCTTGCAGAGCGTGGTGTAAAAGTCTTTTTCACTCAGGTGTTTAGAGACAGTTTTTTCCATGCTGATATGCATCCTGGTAATGTGTTTATTAGCTATGATCACCCTGAAAATCCATATTATATCGGTATTGATTGCGGTATCGTTGGCTCATTAAATAAAGAAGATAAACGCTATTTAGCTGAGAATTTCTTAGCATTCTTTAACCGCGATTATCGGAAAGTTGCAGAGTTACATGTTGATTCAGGCTGGGTACCAGCAGATACCAATGTAGAAGATTTTGAATTTGCGATCCGTACTGTGTGTGAGCCTATTTTTGAAAAACCACTTTCTGAGATCTCATTTGGGCATGTGTTACTTAACCTTTTCAATACAGCTCGTCGTTTCAATATGGAAGTACAACCGCAGTTAGTTTTACTTCAAAAAACATTGCTTTATGTTGAAGGATTGGGTCGCCAGCTATACCCACAATTGGATTTATGGAAAACGGCAAAACCTTTCTTAGAAGATTGGTTACATAGTCAGATTGGTATCACGGCACTAGTGAATGGTATAAAGAGCAAAGCACCTTACTGGATTGAAAAAATGCCAGAGATACCAGAGTTGGTTTATGATAGTCTGAAGCAACATAAAAATATGAAGTTAACGCTAGACAAATTGACGGAACAAATAAGTTCGCAAAGAGTCAAACAGAGACAGTCTCTATTTTTATTGGGTATAGGTACAACACTGTTTTTATGCGGTAGCCTGTTTTTTGTTTCTGGTTTTAAAACATTATTCAGTGTTTTTATCAGTTTAGGTCTTCTTGCATGGATTTTGGGTTGGTTTAGATCTGGTAATGCACAATAAAAACACATCAAAGTTTGTCTTTGAGCAAGTTAAAAGATGAATTCGGGATTCCCGAAAATTGAATTCGTTGTATATAATGGGCACTGTTATTAAGTATAACCCCGAAAATAGTTGAGGAACATAAAATGGGCGGTATTAGCATTTGGCAATTACTCATCATCGCTGTCATCGTTGTCTTATTATTTGGTACAAATAAACTGCGCACATTGGGCTCAGATTTAGGTGCATCAGTAAAAGGCTTTAAAAAAGCGATTGGTGACGAAGCTGCAGATAAAGACACCAACAACGCTGAAAAAACAAATAACGACGCAGATTTTGATACTAAAAATTTAGCGCAGAAGACTTCAACAGAAGAGAAGTCTACAACTGAGAGCAAAAATAAAGAGCAGGTGTAAACCGTGTTTGACATTGGTTTTAGTCAGCTGCTATTGGTCATGGTGATTGGTCTTGTTTTTCTGGGGCCAGAACGTTTGCCCGTAGCAGTAAAAACAATTGCTGGCTGGGTAAGGGCGCTACGCTCTTTGGCTGCGAATGTGCAAAATGAACTGACTCAAGAACTAAAACTTCAAGAACTCCAAGAGAGCTTGAAAAAAGTTGAAGAGAAAGCGAATTTGCAAACGCTATCGCCAGAGCTGAAAGCGTCCATGGATGAGTTAAAAGAGGCTGCACAGTCTTTGAAACAAACTTATCAAACACCTACAACGCCAGACTCCACGAAAGAGCAGTCTGTAAAAACCGACTCTACGGAACAGTCACCTTCTGATTTAGCCGCACTTGCTGAAACTGATGAAGTTAATGATGATGCTAATCGCCATAAACCTGTGGCAGAAAGTGTTACAAAGACAGAAGTTCCTGTTACTCAACCAGTAACATTAGAGAAAAAAACAACTGATCAGGTCAATGGTGAGCATTAAAACATGGCAGTAAATGATACCCAACCGCTGATCAGCCATTTAATAGAACTACGCAAGCGTTTGATGTATAGCTTGGTGTCAGTTCTTGTGGTTTTTTTAGCGCTGGTTTATTTTTCTAACGATATCTATCAATTAGTCTCGGCTCCATTACTCGAGAAGTTGCCAAAAGGGTCAAATATGAGTGCGACAGATGTTGCCTCTACATTTTTGACTCCGATTAAATTGACAATCATGGTATCCGTTTTTGCTTCTGTACCTGTTATTCTTTATCAGGTATGGGCTTTTATCGCACCAGCATTGTATAAACACGAACGCCGCTTAATGCTGCCATTACTTGTTTCAAGTACAGTATTATTCTATCTCGGTATGGCGTTTGCTTATTTTGTTGTGTTTCCTCTTGCATTTGGCTTCTTTGTTAATACAACCCCTGAAGGGGTTAACTTTATTCCAGACATCAGTAAATATCTTAGCTTCGTGATGACGCTCTTTATGGCGTTTGGTGCTGCTTTTGAAGTACCTATTGCGATTATTTTACTGTGCTGGAGCGGCGTAACGACACCCGATGCTTTAAAGAAAAAACGTCCTTATATTCTTGTGGGTTCCTTTGTCGTAGGTATGGTATTGACACCTCCAGATGTTTTCTCTCAAACCTTACTCGCAATACCTATGTACTTACTGTTTGAAATCGGTGTCATGGTATCGCACTTTTATGTAGGTAAGGGAAGAAGAGCACCTGAAGAAGAGCTTGAGGAAGCAGAGGCGGAAACTGAAGCAGAACAGCAAAAATAATTTTAGAAACGATTTTCTAAAATAATATGATATTAACCCAGCAATTGCTGGGTTAACTTTATCTAGAGCGACTCTTTTTTAAATTCTTTATTTCCCACCGATTTTTTCACTTCACTATTTAATATATTTAAAAGCAAAATTGAACGGGCCTCACCATCTGGCTCTTGGTATATGGCTTTGATCCCTTGAAAAATACCATCTGTAATTAACACACTGTCACCACTATGAGGCACATTTTCTTCACTATAAATTAGCGAAGAAAGCTGCGGTATTTGCAGTGTGTCAATTACATCTTGTGGAACAGTGACAGGATATTGCCCAAAGCGAACAAATGAATTTACCCCACGCGTTGAGTTAATGGTCGTGGTATGGATCACTTCAGGATCAAACTCAATGAAAAGGTAATTAGGGAAAAGCGGTTCTGTTACGGTAGTGCGCTTTCCTCTTAATACTTTTTCTATGGTTACCATAGGTGTAAAACAGCCCACTTGCTGACGTTCTAAGTGTTCGATAGCTCGAGGGATTTGCCCTCGTTTACAATACAGCAAGTGCCAGTTTTTCATAATAGAGACAATAGGTTAGTTAAATTTAATTTAAGTGATGATAGCAAATTTATAATTAAGGTAACAGTATCTATCAAGGATTAAATAAAAAATAGAGTAACGTGGTTTTATACTGAAAAAAGAACAAAAAAGCCGTGTTTATACGCAATAAAAAGGCTTGTTTTTGTGACTTTCAATTGGATCTCGGATAGAGGTAACAAGTTGACAAAAAAGTGATGGTAAAAACAAGAAAAAGCTTTCAAGATAATTATCTTAGAATTTTGTTTATAATTATAAAGAGGTTCTGTAATGGAAGTTTTTTTATTAAGTAACGGAAAAATTGCCGGGGATCCACGTTGGTTAAGTTATGCAAAAGATAATATCGATAGCATGATTAAAAAACGCGGTATTCGTTCTGCTGTATTAATTGCCTATGCCGTTATTCGTTCCGATCATGATCAACGTGCTCGTGATTTATCTGAAGTGTTAGGTATTGAAGTTACTTGTATTGAACATTTTGATTCAGAAGTTGATGCAATCAACAATGCAGAATGTATTTTAGTCAGTGGTGGTAATACTTGGTTATTAAACCAAATGTTGCATGAAAAAGGATTGGTTGTTCCAATTCAACGTGCAGTACGTGAGCGCAATATTCCTTATATTGGTTGGAGTGCAGGTTGTAACGTTGCAACACCAACAATTCGTACCACTAATGATATGCCAGTACGCTCTTCTGTTATTATGCCTTCATTAGGTTTATTCCCTGTTCAAATTAACCCACATTATATTGATGCTTCTATCAGTGGTCATATGGGTGAAACTCGCGATGAGCGTATTGCAGAGTTTTGCGCCATTAACCCTGAAGAGATTGTTGTGGCTATCCGTGAAGGTAGTTACTTATATATTCAAGGTGAAGAATTACATTATTACAGCGCTAAAAATGAAGGTTTTAAAATCTTCCAACATGGAAAAACATTCCCTGAACAGTTTGATACTAAATTGCTTTCAGAGTGGGTTCCATTCCGCTGTTTATAACCATAGTGAACGCTACTAAATAAAAAGCATTGCATTTTAGTGAGTTATGCGTTTAGCTTATAGCGTCTCAAAGAGGGCATTGGCCCTCTTTTCTTTCACTCACTGGCTCGTAAGATTATGATGAAATACCGCGATTTAAGAGATTTCCTTTCATTATTAGAAGAAAAAGGTGAATTAAAACGTATCACCTATGAAATAGATCCCTACCTTGAAATGACCGAAATAGCGGACAGAACTTTACGTGCTGGTGGGCCAGCGCTGTTGTTTGAAAACCCTAAAGGGTTTGATATGCCAGTGCTTTGTAACTTATTTGGTACACCAGAGCGTGTAGCAATGGGGATGGGGCAAGATGATGTTAAAGCCCTACACGAGGTTGGAAAGCTATTAGCTTTTCTAAAAGAGCCTGATCCTCCGAAAGGTTTTCGTGATCTCTTTGATAAGTTACCTAAATTTAAGCAAGTTTTAAATATGCCAACAAAACGCTTGAATAAAGCCCCTTGTCAGGAGGTGGTTTTAACAGGTGATGATGTTGATTTAACAAAGATCCCTGTTATGCATTGTTGGCCTGAAGATGCGGCGCCTTTGATTACTTGGGGATTAACGGTGACTCGCGGTCCATTGAAAGAGCGCCAAAACCTAGGCATTTATCGTCAGCAAGTGCTGGGTAAAAATAAAGTGATTATGCGCTGGTTATCGCATCGTGGTGGTGCTTTAGATTTTCAAGAGTGGTGCCAAAAACACCCCGGCGAACGGTTCCCAGTTTCCGTAGCATTAGGGGCAGATCCTGCCACTATTTTAGGTGCGGTAACACCTGTGCCAGATACCTTATCTGAATATGCATTCGCTGGTTTATTGCGTGGTAATAAATCAGAAGTTGTAAAATGTCTTTCAAATGATCTTGAAGTACCAGCAAGTGCTGAAATTATTCTTGAAGGTTACATTGAACCCGGAGAATTAGCCCCAGAAGGACCATATGGTGACCACACAGGATATTATAATGAGATTGACTCTTTCCCTGTGTTTACCATTACGCATTTAACACGCCGTAAAGATGCAATTTATCATTCAACATATACCGGACGTCCGCCTGATGAACCCGCAGTATTAGGTGTTGCGTTAAATGAAGTACTTGTTCCGATTTTACAAAAACAGTTTCCTGAAATTGTAGATTTTTATCTACCTCCTGAAGGGTGTTCTTACCGTTTAGCGGTTGTGACAATGAAGAAACAGTATGCAGGTCATGCTAAACGCGTAATGATGGGAGTTTGGTCTTATTTACGGCAATTTATGTACACCAAATTTGTGATTGTTTGCGATGATGATGTCAATGCAAGAGATTGGAAAGATGTGATTTGGGCAATCACAACAAGAATGGATCCTGCGAGAGATACCATTATGATGGAAAATACACCTATTGATTATCTCGATTTCGCTTCACCTGTTTCTGGATTAGGATCAAAAATGGGCCTTGATGCTACCAACAAATGGCCGGGTGAGACAGATAGAGAATGGGGTAGACCTATTGTGATGTCAGATGAAGTTAAGCAACGAGTCGATACTATTTGGGAACAGCTCGATATTCTTAAATAATAACAGAGGAACAACATGGCAATACTGAATTGTAAAGTCTCACTTGTTGAGCCGATGACAGATACGGTTTATCGGGTAAGACTATTACCCGATGGCGAATTTGATTTTCAGGCTGGGCAATATCTTTTAGCGGTTATGGATGAACGTGATAAACGTCCTTTTTCTATTGCATCTATACCTGAAAATAAAGACTTTATTGAACTTCATATTGGTGCGTCTGAACTCAATCTTTATGCGATGGCTGTGCTTGATGTGATATTAGAAAAACAGCAGCTTACCATTGATATCCCTCATGGAAATGCGTGGTTTCAAAAAGAGAGTCAACGGCCTCTATTATTAATTGCTGGCGGTACCGGATTTTCTTATACCCACTCAATTTTATTGGCTGCACTAGCTGAAAATCCACAGCGACCTATTACGATTTATTGGGGCGGAAGAGAAAGCGTTCATCTCTATGATCTTAATGAATTACAAGAATTATCAGAATTGTATACTTCTTTAACAGTTGTCCCCGTGGTTGAACAACCTGATGAAGCATGGCGAGGCCGAAAAGGTACAGTATTAACGGCAATAAGCGAAGATTTTGGTGATTTATCAGAATATGATATTTACATCGCAGGACGATTTGAAATGGCCAAAATCGCCAGAGATCGTTTTTGTAATGAACGCAATGCAGATAAAACACGCCTATTTAGCGATGCTTTTGAATTTATCTGATAACGTTTTACCTCGTTATTATCGATTTTGTTTTTAAAACCATAAAAAAAACCCGCCCCTGACGGCGGGAAAATGGTTTTTAACCATGCAATCGAAAAGAATACTTTCCTAACGATAAGAACGTGGATATACAGATACCGAGTTAAACACGTTCTATAATCGTTGCAATACCTTGCCCTAATCCAATACACATTGTGGCTAAGCCAAATTGCGCATCTTTACGCTCCATAATATTTAATAATGAAGTGGTTATTCGAGATCCTGAACAACCTAAAGGATGTCCTAAGGCAATTGCTCCGCCATTTAGATTAATTTTGTCATCGATACTATCGAGTAAATTCATCTTCTTCATGCAAGCTAATGATTGTGCTGCAAAAGCTTCATTTAGTTCAAAAATATCAATATCACCTAATGTTAATCCTGCTTTTTTCAACGCAATTTCTGTTGCAGGAACAGGGCCGTAACCCATAATTGCTGGATCACATCCTGTCACTGCCATAGCACGAATAACGGCGCGAGGTTTTAAATTATGCTCTTTGGCGTAACGTTCACTGGTGATAAACATGGCGGATGCACCATCAGAGACCGCAGATGAATTACCTGCTGTGACAGAACCAGTCGCGGGATCAAATACAGGCTTAAGTTGCGCTAATTCCTCAAGGCTTGGGTTATAACGAATAACTTCGTCACTTTTTACATTGATAAAATTACCCGTTGCATCGTGGCCATTGATAGCCACTATTTCATGATCAAAATAGCCTTGCTGTGTTGCAAGAGCTGCTAAATGGTGCGAGCGATAAGCAAATTTATCTTGTTCTTCGCGTGAAATTTGGAATGATTTTGCTAGCATTTCTGCTGTTAATCCCATTGAAAATGAGGCCTTAGCAACAGAAAGATTAAGTGATGGATTAAAATCCGCATTATAAGTCATTGGTACATGACCCATATGCTCAACACCACCGATTAATGCTACTTGACTATCACCCAACATAATTTGGCGTGCACCATCATGTAGTGCTTGCATTGATGAGCCACATAACCGGTTAACTGTAACTGCAGGAATCTTGTGTGGAAGTTCAGCCAATAACGCCGCATTACGAGCAATATTAAAACCTTGCTCTAAAGTTTGTTGTACGCAACCCCAAATCACATCGCCGATATCATTAGGATTAATATTAGGATTACGTTTTAGTAGTGCTTGCATCAGGTGAGCAGAGAGGTTTTCCGCTCTGACATGGCGAAATGCACCACCTTTTGAGCGTCCCATTGGAGTACGAATACCATCAATTATGACAACCTTTTCCATTTCATATCTCCTTAAGCGAGTTCTCTGATGTTAACATCTACTTTTGCGGGTTTTGGATAATAGGTTTCATTGCGTTGTGCTTTTTGTTTTAAGCTTTCAGGGATTTGATAAAGTGGCCCTAATGATGCGTATTGCTGTGCATCTGCAACAAATTGCGCTAATCCAACAGTATCAAGGTAACGGAATACACCACCGCGGAAAGGAGGGAAGCCTAAACCATAAACTAATGCAATATCAGCTTCTGCTGGTGAGGCAATAATACCTTCATCTAAACAACGGATAACTTCATTGATCATTGGGATCATCATGCGAGCGATAATTGCGTCTTGGCTAAACTCTTGCGTTTTGCCTGCATTTTGTTGGATAAGTGTTTGAATTTGACCATCAACCGATTTCTGTTTTTTACCTCGTTTATCAACAGAGTAATTATAGAAACCATGATTATTTTTCTGGCCATATCGCTGTTGCTCATATAAAAGGGCAATCGTATCTCGCTCAATTGCGCCCATTCTATCAGGGAAACCTTGAGCCATTACGGCTTGAGCGTGATTTGCCGTATCAATACCAACAACATCAAGTAGGTATGCAGGTCCCATAGGCCAGCCAAATATCTTTTCCATCACTTTATCAACAGCAATAAAATCAGCACCATCTCTTAGTAAGAGAGAGAATCCTGCAAAGTAAGGAAAGAGAACTCGGTTTACAAAGAAGCCGGGACAATCATTAACAATAATCGGTGTTTTGCCCATTTTACTGGCGTAACTGACAATCCGATTAATGGTTTCTTCACTGGTTTTTTCGCCTTTAATAATTTCAACTAATGGCATGCGATGAACAGGGTTAAAGAAGTGCATTCCACAGAAATTCTCAGGACGCTTTAAGGATTTTGCGAGTAATGAAATGGGAATGGTTGAAGTATTGGAAGCAAGGATCGCGTTATCAGCTAATAGTGCTTCTGTTTCTGCAAGCACAGTTGCCTTTACTTTGGGATTTTCAACAACTGCTTCGACAACAACATCCGCATCACTAACAGAGGCATAATTTAGTGTTGGTTGAATAGAGGCGAGAGTTTTCGCCATATCTACGGCACTCATTCGGCCTTTTTCTTGGCGTTTTTGTAACAGGCTTAACGCTTCATTCATACCCAATTCAAGGGATTTGGGGTTAATGTCTTTCATTACAACAGGAATACCTTTTAAGGCTGATTGATAGGATATTCCTCCTCCCATGATCCCAGCACCTAATACGGCGGCCTGTTTAGGTAATTCGGCATGACGTTTTTTCGTGATATTTTTGACGTACTGATCATTAAGGAAAATACCGACTAAGGCTTTTGCAACATCAGTGCGTGTGAGCTTAACAAAGTTTTCAGTTTCGAGAGCCAGTGCCTCATCTCTATTTAGGAAGGCTGCTTTTTCAATAGTTTTTACAGCGGTGATAGGTGCAGGATAGTGAGGGCCAGCCACTTTCATCACCATACCTTTAGCTACACTGAAAGACATTTTATGTTCAAGTTCTGTTAGCCTTAATGGTGCTATTTTTGGATGACGTGCCGCTTTCCAATCAATTTTGCCTTCAATTGCTTGCTCAATTAATGAAATAGCACTTTCTTTTAAATTTTCTAGAGGAACAATTGCTTGGATTAATCCATTTTGAAGTGCTGTTTGAGCATCAACATCTTTACCCGCAGTAATAATTTCTAATGCGTTATCAACACCAATCAAACGAGGAAGGCGTACGGAACCACCAAAGCCCGGCATGATCCCAAGTTTCGTTTCTGGTAAACCGATACGTAAATCAGGAGAAGCAATACGAAAATCAGTAGCAAGTACGCACTCGCAGCCACCGCCAAGTGCATAGCCATTAATCGCGGAAACGGTAGGAACAGGTAAGTCTTCAAGTCGACTAAAAATCTGATTAGAGAAATGTAGCCACTGAGATAATTCTTCTTCAGGGGCATCAAAAAGGGATAAAAACTCAGTAATATCAGCACCGACAATAAAAGCCGGTTTTTCTGAACGCAAGATAACGCCTTTTAGGCCTGGTATTACTTCTAATACCGTTAAAGCCTCGTTTAGCATCGCAACCGTTTTGGTATCTAATTTATTAATAGAACCTTTGGCGTTAAAAATGAGTTCAACAATACCTTGTTTCACCCAATCGGCTTGAATATTTTCGCTTTGATAGAGCATTTGTATTCTCCCTAAATATATAGACTGGTATGACCAGATATTAAGAGTGTGAATACTATGTTAAATAAATGCAAATATTTGATTAAAAAACTGCAAGGGTGATCACAGTGAAATTATTCAACTTATTGAATTTTATGTTGTTGCTTAGTTTGTTAAAAAGAAGGGAGATAAATCGGTAATAATCTATTTTTGTTATGGGGTTAGCCACTAAAAGAGTTGGCGTGTTAAGCTGAATCATTAACAATGAATAAGATAAGGTAATTAATAATGGAAAAATTGCTCTCTCTGTACCAAGAACATATCAAAACTCTACAAAATCGTACTCGTGATGCTTTATCCAGACACCATCTTGATTCTGTATTAATTCATTCTGGTGAACCTATTCGAGTTTTCCTTGATGACAGTGATTATCCTTTTAAAGTGAATGCGCATTTTAAAGCATGGGTACCTGTGACCGATGTACCACATTGCTGGTTATTAGCGGATGGTGTTAATAAACCTAAATTATGGTTCTATTCCCCAGTTGACTATTGGCACAGTGTTGAAGCTTTACCAAATAGCTATTGGACTCATGAAATTGAGTTAATTCATCTTAAAAATGTTGATGATATTCAAAAAGAGCTTGCACCTTATATTAATAAAAATACTGCTTATATTGGCCCAAATACGCAGCGAGCAGAATCATTAGGTGTGAGTATTGATAATATCAACAATCAATCTCTTCTTAATTATTATCATTACTATCGTGCCTATAAAACAGGTTATGAATTAGCTTGTATGCGTGAAGCACAAAAAATGGCCGTCAACGGACATATTGCTGCTCGCGAAGCATTCCAAGCTGGATTAAGTGAGTTTGATATTAATATGGCGTATTTAATGGCAACAGGTCATCGTGATATCGATGTACCTTATGGCAATATTGTCGCCTTAAATGAACACGCTGCTGTTTTGCATTACACAAAGTTAGATCATGAATCACCAGATGAATATCGTAGTTTCCTTATTGATGCGGGGGCAGAGTATAATGGTTACGCAGCCGATATCACTCGTACTTATAGCGCAAAAGAAAATCATGAATTTACTTCTTTAGTTAAAGATATGAATGATGCACAACAAGCGTTGATTGCAACGATGAAAGCAGGTGTGCGTTATACTGAATATCATGTTCAAATGCATCAACGTATTGCTGGATTACTTAATAAGTACGGCATTGTTAAAGGTGTTAGTGAAGAAGAGATGGTGAGCGCTGGATTAACTACACCATTTTTACCTCATGGTTTAGGGCACGCTTTAGGTCTGCAAGTTCATGATGCGGCTGGTTTTATGCAAGATGATAAAGGAACCCATTTAGCAGCTCCTGCAATGTATCCATTTTTACGTTGCACACGTATTGTTGAACCGAGCATGGTATTAACAATTGAACCTGGGTTTTACTTTATCGACTCTCTGCTAGCGCCTTGGAAAGAAGGGAAATACAGTACTCATTTCAATTGGAAACTGATTGAACATTTCAAACCATTTGGTGGTATTCGTATTGAAGATAATATTATTATCCACGATAACAAAATTGAAAATATGACCAGAGATTTACACTTAGCCTGATGAAAGCATATTTGATCCCCGCTGAAACCGTAGAATTCAGTGAAGAAATAAAGAAGAGTCGTTTTATTACATTTATTGCTCACACTGAAGGTATTGATGCAGCAAAAGCTTATATCCAGTCTATTAAAGAGCAATTTCCTGATGCCCGACACCACTGTTGGGCTTTTGTTGCAGGAAGACCCGATGACTCACAACAGTTAGGTTTTTCTGATGATGGTGAGCCAGCAGGTACTGCGGGAAAACCTATTCTTGCACCTCTTTTAGGGAGTGAAATGGGAGAGGTTACCGCAGTGGTTGTTCGGTATTTCGGTGGGATCAAATTAGGAACCGGCGGGTTAGTTAGGGCTTATGGCAGTGGCGTTCAACAAGCATTAAAGCTTTTGCCAACAAAAACGAAAGTGCCACAGTTGCGTTTTTGTGTAGCGTGTGAATATTCACTTGTTTCATTACTTGAACAAGTCGTTGAACAATATCATGGGCAAGTACTTTCAAGTGAATATACTGATAAAGTCACTTTTATACTTTCATTGCCTGCTGTGCATAGCGGTGAAGTTGAAGTTAAACTACGAGATATAAGTCGTGGCAGTATGCAATTAATCCCGTTAGATAAAAATGAATAATCTTTGCTACCAAGGAAATCGCTAAATGCATTTTCGTTCAATAACCCGTATTGTCGGACTGCTTGTTATCTTATTTTCTGTCACGATGATCATTCCCGGTATTGTCGCATTAATATATCGAGATGGTGCAGGGCGTGCATTTAGCCAAACATTTATTGTTGCATTGATCATTGGATTAATGCTGTGGATCCCCAATCGACAGAAAAAAAGTGAGCTTAAGCCTAAAGAAGGCTTTCTTATTGTTGTCTTATTTTGGACGGTACTGGGTAGTGTAGGGGCATTGCCGTTTATCTTTTCTGAACAACCTCACCTTTCTATTACTGATGCCTTTTTTGAGTCTTTCTCTGGACTGACTACGACTGGTGCCACGACGCTTGTGGGGCTAGATTCATTACCTAAAGCTATTTTGTTTTACCGCCAAATGCTCCAATGGTTAGGCGGGATGGGGATCATTGTATTAGCTGTCGCTATTCTTCCACTTTTAGGTGTTGGGGGCATGCAGTTATATCGCGCAGAAATGCCAGGGCCATTGAAAGATAATAAAATGCGCCCTCGAATTGCAGAAACAGCGAAAGCACTTTGGCTTATCTATGTCTTATTAACCATCATTTGTGCCTTAGCATTATGGATTGCAGGTATGGATGTGTTTGATGCTATTTCTCATAGCTTTTCAACTATTGCAATTGGTGGGTTTTCTACTCACGATGCCAGTATCGGTTATTTTAACAGCCCAACCATTAATATCATTATTGGTATATTCCTTTTGATCTCTGGTTGTAACTTTGGTTTGCACTTTGCCGTATTAACGGGAAGAAGCTTAAATATCTATTGGCGTGATCCTGAATTTCGTATGTTTATCTCAATTCAATTAGGATTAGTCATTATCTGTAGCGGTATTCTATGGCTTTATTCTGTATATGACACAGGGTGGATAACTATAAATCAGGCTTTTTTCCAAGTTGTCTCTATGGCGACAACGGCAGGTTTTGCCACGGATAGCTTTGCACAATGGCCTGCATTTTTACCTCTTCTATTATTATGCTCGGCATTTATTGGTGGCTGTGCAGGATCAACGGGTGGGGGGCTGAAAGTCATTCGTATCTTGCTTTTATTCCTACAAGGGAATCGTGAATTAAAACGTCTTGTTCACCCCAATGCGGTTTATACCATCAAACTTGGTCATCGAGCATTACCTGAACGCATTATTGAAGCCGTGTGGGGATTCTTCTCTGCTTATGCGTTGGTATTTATTATTAGCTTAATGTTGTTGATAGCGACAGGTGTTGATGAATTTTCTGCATTTTCTGCTATTGCAACCACATTAAATAATCTTGGCCCTGGATTAGGTATTGTCGCTGACAACTTCACGACAATGAATCCAGCTGCAAAATGGATACTTGTCGTGACAATGCTATTTGGACGACTAGAAGTTTTCACACTATTGGTTTTATTTACCCCAACGTTTTGGCGTGATTAACCTAATACAAGGAGTAATGTATGAGCGCACTATTGCTGTATTGTAGTACCGATGGTCAAACTAAAAAGATAATGATGCAAATTGCGAATGAATTAAGGCAACATGGTCATGAATGTGATGTGAGAGATTTAACCTCTGTTCAGCAGAGTTTAAATTTGTCTGCTTATAGTAAAGTCTTAGTCGGCGCTTCTGTCCGCTATGGTTATTTTAATAAAGTCCTCGATAAATTTATTACTCGCCATCTTACACAGTTAAATAATATGCCGTCAGCATTCTTTGGCGTTAATCTTACGGCAAGAAAAGCTGAGAAGAATACACCAGAGACTAATTCCTATATACGTAAGTTCTTAGATAAGACGCCTTGGAAGCCAACCTTAACAGGTGTATTTGCCGGTGCTCTTTATTATCCTCGTTATAAATGGATTGATAGAGTCATGATCCAGTTAATTATGAAGATGACTAAAGGCGAAACTGATCCAACAAAAGAAATTGAATATACGGATTGGAATAAAGTAAGCGAATTTGCGACGTATTTTGCCAAAATTGAGTGATATTTAAACTTTACTGTGGGGTTTTTATACGTCTTGTTGGAGTTTTGAACGAACAGAAAATTATTTTAAAAAAAACACTTGCGCTAATCCGGGAACTCCCTATAATGCGCATCCACTGACCGACGATGAGCTGACAACAGCCACGAAGGACAGCGAAGAGAAAAGAAAAAAGTTTGAAAAAACTCTTGACTCTTCAGAGGAATAACGTAAT
>NZ_PENS01000006.1 GCF_003144325.1 Proteus terrae | reverse complement strand
TTCAAGTCCTTTTGTTGTCAGTGTGTAGTCTTGATGATTTCGCTAACTTCTTGTTTTTGAAACCGTTGTCCTATCACTGACCCACCAAATTTGGTGGAGCTGGCGGGAGTTGAACCCGCGTCCGAAATTTCTACATCCTCGGTACTACATGCTTAGTCTATCTTTAATTTCACTTACCCACTGCGGACAGACGCGCCATGAATAAGCTAGCTTGATTAAGTTTAACGCTTTGACCCCAAGCTAGGTCTCCACGCGATCTCTTTTGGGTTTGACCTCTCTTGATCCCCGTCTTAAGAGCGGAAGCTAGGGAGAGAGGGCTCTAAGCAGGTTATTAAGCTGCTAGTGCTTCGTACTGATTGTCGTTTGCGACTATCTTTTTTGCGGCTTTTTACGAGGCCAACCGCCCCTCGGCATGCACCTTGGGTTTCGCAAATCCCGTCGAATCCAGAATCAGCCCCAAGTTGTTGAAAGCGAGTATATCAGAAAAATACTTGTAATTGCTAGTACTTAACGCAATTTAGCGGTTAGCATTTTTCATGATACGTGCTTTGTCTAATTTCCACTCACGATCTTTAATGGTATCGCGTTTATCGTGATCTTTCTTACCCTTTGCAACGCCAATTTTGATTTTGCACCAAGCGTTTTTCCAATAAAGAGAAAGAGCAACAACGGTGTAACCATCACGGTTGATTTGACCGTAAAGTGAATCTAATTCGCGTTGCTTTAATAATAGTTTACGGGTACGAGTCGGGTCACAAACGACATGGCTTGATGCAACATTTAAAGGAGTAATGGTTGCACCAAAAAGATAAGCTTCGCCATCACGCATGATAACATAGCTATCACTGATGTTTGCTTTACCGGCACGCAGTGATTTAACTTCCCAGCCTTGGAGCGCCAAGCCCGCTTCTATCTCATCTTCGATGAAATATTCATGGCGAGCACGTTTGTTTAACGCAATGGTCGCAGAACCAGGTTTGTGTGATTTTTTCTTTGTCATAATGTCCACATTATACTGTATGAGCAATAGAAAGAAATCATTTAACCGACTGTTTTCTTTTCAATTGCATAAAACTTAAGCTATATTCCATTAGATTTTTAATTAGTCACTGTTCAATGATATGATCACACACAGTGTTGTCGTACAGGAATAACTATGCCTCAGATTAGTCGATCTGCTCTTGTCCCTTTTAGCACAGAGCAAATGTTTAAACTGGTTAATGATGTTCTTACTTATCCTGATTTTCTACCAGGATGCGTTGGAAGTAAACTGATCAAAAGCACACCAGAAGAAATGATTGCATCAATAAATGTCTCTAAAGCGGGAATTAGTAAAACATTTACTACCCATAACTTTTTAAAGACTAATGAACGTGTTGATATGCATCTTGTTGATGGCCCCTTTCGTAAATTAACTGGGGGGTGGGTGTTTACCGCACTCGATGATAATGCGTGTAAGATAGAATTTCAGCTAGACTTTGAGTTCACTAATAAATTAATTGAGTTAGCTTTTGGCCGTATTTTTAAAGATTTAACGAACAATATGGTTCAAGCATTTACTCACAGAGCGAAAGAGATCTATCGTGACTAAAATATGGGTAGAGGTAACCTATGCGTTGCCCGATAAGCAGTATCTTATCCCTGTTGAACTAACGTTAGGGGACACGGTTGAACAAGCTATTATTGCTTCAAATATCTTAACGATTTGTAATGATATTGATTTGACTAAGAACAAAGTGGGTATTTATAGTCGACCAACAAAATTAAGCGATAATGTGCGAGATGGCGATAGAATCGAAATCTATCGGCCTTTAATTGCTGATCCTAAAGAAATGCGTCGTAAACGTGCTGAAAAAGCACGACAAAAAGCGGATTGATATTATGCTTTCTGCCTAATAGGTGGGAGCTTTATATACTGCATTGATAGGTCATTTGATTACAGACAGATACAAGAAAGACAACACTGTTATAAAGCATTTTCTCCTTATAAAAACACACCCCAACGTCAAATTTAACGTATGGGGTGCAATTCGTTTTTGCCAATCTTATACAAAACTAAGTTTTTTTAGCACTGCAATCGCATTACGATTTTGTTTCAGGTGCTGAGAAGCCAGGCATATTGCCTTGTTTATCAATCTTAGTCAGTATGCCATTGCTATCAAAAGTCAGGGCGAGCGTCTCTTGACGTACTGCTTGATGACCAGGCTCTTCACGGAAAACATAATACCAAGTTTGGCTTCCGAAAGGATCTTTAAGCATTGGCGTACCAAGAGCAAATTGAACTTGCTGCTGTGTCATTCCTTGCTGAACTTTTGCGACTTCGGCTGGAGTTAAATAATTTCCCTGATTGATATCTGGGTGATAAACCAGTCTCTCGAATATAGAGCAACCTGAAGTCATTACGACTAAAGATAAGGCGGCAACTTTTAACAGTTTAAAACGCATGGTTATTACATTCCTTTTAGGGTCATAGTGACGATGATAATCGACAACGCAGCAATTGAAAACCTTTCACGCTCTGCCTATGACCTTAAATATCAATAAAAGTTTGTTAATCGTTATGCAGCCAACAAATCTTTCGCATTTGCTAGGGTATTTTTGGTGACTTCACTACCTGCTAATAAACGAGCGAGCTCTTGTAAACGCTCTTTTTTCGATAATAATTTCATTGTTGTTTCAGTTTCTTCACCATTTGTCTCTTTATTGACGAAATAGTGTTGGTGACCACAACCTGCAACTTGAGGTAAGTGAGTGACACACATAACTTGAGTAGACTCGCCTAGTTCTCGCAGTAATTTACCTACAATAGCCGCCGTTGGACCACTGATACCCACATCAACTTCATCAAAAATAAGTGCTGGAGTATCCATTTTTTTTGCTGTGATCACTTGGATTGCGAGTGCAATACGTGATAACTCACCCCCTGAAGCTACTTTAGAAAGTGCTTGATGAGGTTGCCCCGGGTTTGTGGTGACATTAAATTCAACTTTTGTAGCACCATCGATTTGTAGTGAGCTGTCATCAAAATGGGTATCAACAGTAAAATAACCATGTGGCATTGATAACTGATGCATGCTGTTAGTGATAAGTTGGCTTAATTCACTCGCGTATTGTTGGCGAACTTGGTGCAATTGTTTTGCGACATCTAATGCAATTAAGTGGTCAGCTTTGACTTGTTCTATTAAAGCCTCACAATCATCATTTTGACGAAGTAGAGCATTTTTCTCTTCAATTAATTGCTGATGAAGATCATAGAGTTCCTCAGGCGCGACACGATGTTTACGTGACAAACTAATATACTTAGACATGCGTTTTTCTACTTCAAATAAGCGATTAGGATCCATCTCTAAGCGATCGCTATAGTGACGAAGTTCATCGCTTACTTCACTAATTTGGATAGTGGCTTCTTCTAGCATCTCTAATAATGAATTGAACTGACTTTCCATTGAGCTTAGTTCAGTAATTTCATGTTTAGCCACATTGAGCATACTTAAAATATTTTGCTCTTCGTTGTCACTTAAAATTTGTAAACTATTTTGGCTTAGCGTTAAAAACTGACCACAGTTAGAAAGGCGTTTATATTCTTGATCTAATTCTGGGTACTCACCTTGCACTGGTTGAAATTCATTGAGCTCTTTTAAGTGGTAATCAACCAATTGCTGCCTTGCATCTCGTTCTAAAGAGAGTTGTTGAAAAGCAGCTAAAGTTTGGCAACTTTGATGCCATGTTTGATAAGCCGACTTCATGTTTTTTAATAAAGCTGGTTCATGGGCATAGATATCAAGCAGTTGTTTTTGATAGCGAGGTTCTAGAAGTTGCTGGTGAGCATGTTGTCCATGGATTCGAATAAGTAATGAACCAAGCTCTCTTAATTGTGAAAGTGGTACGGAAGTACCGTTGATAAAACCACGAGAACGCCCATCAGTAGAGATAGTTCTTCTTAATAGGCATTCGTTATGATCATCAAGATGATGTTCTTCAAGCCAGTGTTGTGCTGATGGCGTATCAGAGAGTGAGAATCGTGCACATAAATCGGCTCTAGTTGCACCTGGGCGCACCATATTGGCATCACCACGGTTACCTAAGCATAAACCTAAAGCATCAATTGCAATAGACTTACCTGCGCCAGTTTCGCCTGTAATGGTGGTCATGCCACCAGAAAAATCGATTTCAAGTTCACGGACTATGGCAAAATGACTAATGGTTAATTGAGTCAGCATAGTGCCTCTCCTGTGTATAAAAACATATCTGTAATTACATACAGTATAAACTGGTTTTTTATACAGTAAAGTAGGGAGGCACAAAAATTAGAACATTTTTTTCGACCAACCTAATTTTGAGCTGAGTGTATTAAAATAGTTGTAATCAGTAGGGTGAACTAAATTGAGCTTTTGACGACTTCTCTTAATAATAACTTCATCACCTTCTTTAATCGGTAACACTAATTGGCTATCGCAACTGACTTCATAATCGATATTTGTTTGTGAGAATTTTAAGCGAATTTGGCTATCACTGCTGATAACTAAAGGACGTGCTGATAAAGTATGTGGAAACATAGGCACAAGCGCAATAGCATCAAGGTTTGGCGTTAAAATAGGGCCACCCGCAGAAAGTGAGTAGGCGGTTGATCCCGTTGGTGTTGCGATAATTAAGCCATCAGAACGTTGAGAGAAAGCAAAGCGATCATCAATGTAAACTTCAAACTCAATCATATGAGCGACTTTGCCGGGATGAAGCACGACTTCATTGATTGCTGTACCAATGCGTGTTCTTTGACCTTCAGCACAGACTCGAGCTTCAAGTAAGAACCGTTTTTCTTCGCGATAATGCCCCGCTAATACGTTAGTTAATTGCTGTAAAGCATTATCAGGGTCAAGATCAGTAAGAAAACCTAAATTACCCCGGTTAACACCAATCACTTTGATATTATAACGAGATAAAACACGCGCTGCGCCAAGCATATTGCCATCACCACCAACAACAATGACAAGATCGGCAACTTTGCCAACTTGTGTTAAATCACCAGTTTGTGCATTTTCTAGTTTTAATTCTTGAGCAACTTGTGTGTCAATAATAACGTCATAGCCTTGAGCCAATAGCCAATGATAGAGCATTTCATGAGTTGAAATTGCTTCAGGGTGGCGTGGATGACCAACAATGCCAATGCATTTAAAGTGTTTTTCTTCCGTTACGGTATTGTCTGGCATTTTTTTACCCTCGTTTTGCGCCAATTCCTTGAAACCCGTTTATTGATCCCCATAATAAACTAAATATGAAGATGAATACTAAAACTACGCGGAGATGTTCATGAGTAGTAAAGAACAAAATGTACATGAAGAGCAAGCCTCAAAAGAAAAAGAAGGAATGGGATCTGCAATGAACGAGTCTCAAGAGCCAGCAATGACCGAAGAAGCACAAGCGGACTTTAATGCTCAAGCTGAATTAGTGGAAGCATTAGCGCGTGTTGATTCTCTCGAAAAACAACTTGAGCAATCACAAAAAACAGAGCGTGAAGCGATGGCTCGTGCTCTTGCTGAAGTTGAAAATGTGCGTCGCCGTACTCAGCAAGATATTGAGAAAGCGCATAAATTTGCACTTGAGAAATTTTCTAATGAGTTATTGCCTGTACTCGATAATTTAGAGCGTGCTTTATCTGCGGCTGATCATGAAAATGAGGCATTAAAACCAATGATTGAAGGGTTAGAATTAACGCTGAAATCATTCTTAGATGCAGTTCGTAAATTTGGTATCGAAGTGGTTGAAGAAAAAAATGTGGTATTCAACCCTGAAGTTCACCAAGCGATGACTTTAATTGATAGCCCTGAACATGAATCCAATCATGTGGTCGATGTTATGCAAAAAGGTTATACCTTAAATGGCCGTTTATTACGCCCAGCTATGGTTATCGTTTCTAAATAATATCGATAAAGCATCTGTTATCACATCTGTTATTACATGTAGATAAAGTAAACCGCACAATACGAAGATTATTTAATATTCTTGTTATTGTGCGGTTTTATGTTTTAAAAGGCGATATTATTCAATAGGATCAAGATGCCAATTGATCGGTGTGCGACCTTGCTGCTGTAAAATATCATTGGCTTGTTTGAAATGGCCACAACCTAAAAAGCCTCTATGGGCAGAGAGTGGTGATGGATGAGGTGCTTTTAAAATAACGTGTTTATTGGTATCAATAAAACGGCCTTTTTTCTGAGCATGGGCGCCCCAAAGTAAAAAAATAACCCCTTCTCTACGTTGATTGATCTGCTCAATCACTGCATCAGTAAAGATTTCCCAACCATAGTTAGCGTGAGAATGGGCTTGGCCTTTCTCTACGGTCAATACGGTATTAAGTAATAAAACACCTTGTTTTGCCCAGCTTTCTAAATAGCCGTGGTTGGGGCGTTTAAAATCAGGGTATTCTTTTTCAAGCTCTTTATACATATTGACTAACGAAGGAGGCGCAGGCACGCCTGGTCGTACTGAAAAAGAAAGGCCATGTGCTTGATTAGGGCCATGATAAGGATCTTGCCCTAAAATAACTACATTCACATTATCAAAAGGCGTAAAACGAAAAGCATTAAAAATATCTTCTTGAGGTGGATAAACGATTTTACCTGCTGCTCTTTGTTGTGCGACTTGAGACATAATTTGATGAAAGTAAGGCTTTTCTTTTTCAGTGCCTATCACATCATGCCAAGTTAATGGTGTAGTCATAACCTAAAATCCTTGTTGATATCTTATGGTGTCTAAGCTTACCGATTTCATCAGGGGAATGAAAATATTACGACCTAAAAATAAGAATTAATTGATTTCTCAACTTTTATTTGAAAATTTACAAAAAAAATTGCAAATTAGTTATGAGTGATTATTGATTTAAAACAACACTTTGCACCCTGTGAGCTAAAGTGCTTATGAATTTTATTGATATTTATCAAAGAATGACGCCATTTATACTGGTATATAAGTAGACAGAAACATTGGTTAGACCAAATACCCAAGTTCTGATATGAGATCAGAATTTGATTTTGTGCCCACATTGGAGGTCGAAATGATTACTGGTATCCAAATTACTAAAGCTGATAACGACGATTTATTACATTCTTTCTGGTTATTAGATGATGAAAACGGCGAAGCTCGTTGCATCTGTGCTAAAAAAGGCTTTGAAGAAGGCCAAGTAATTAACCGTAAAGAGTTAGGCAATATCGAATACCGTGAAGTGCCTGTAGAATCTAAACCGGTTGTTCGTGTAGAAGGTGGTCAACACCTTAACGTTAACGTATTAAGCCGTGAAACACTGGAAGATGCTGTTAACAATCCTGAGAAATATCCTCAATTAACTATTCGTGTTTCTGGCTATGCAGTGCGTTTTAACTCACTGACTCCAGAACAACAACGTGATGTTATTACTCGTACTTTCACAGAAAGCCTGTAATTTTCACTAAAGTAATAAATTAATAATAAGCTCGATATGAAAATATCGGGCTTTTTTCTTTTTTTCTACTTTTCTATATAAAATAAGAAAAAAGAGAGAATAACAAAAAAACCGTAACTAAGTTATATAGCTACGGTTTTTTTATAAGATCAAAAAGAGTACAGATTATTCGTTATCAGTATTCGTTTCTTTTGCTGGTGTAGTAGGAGCCACTTTCTTTTCTGTATGCTCAGCAACTGCTTTGCGACGTTTACCGATATTTTTACGATCGCGAGTCCGCACTTTTTCTTTAACCGCTTTTTTCTCTTCTTCTTTTTTCGCTTTGCGTTTAGCTAGCACTTTTTTAGAAGGTTTGAATGTTGCTTTCAGGCTTGGTGCTTTGGTTTCTGGACGTAGTTCAGCAACAACACGATATTTAATAGGCTCTTGAACGTAACGACCAATTTTCCCTAATAATGGATGATCGTGAGCTTCAACCAATGAAATAGCGATACCTTTACGACCTGCGCGTCCTGTACGACCAATACGGTGCAAATAAACATCCGCAGTACGAGGTAAGTCAAAATTGAAAACGTGTGTGATGTCATCTAGATCAAGGCCACGAGAAGCAACGTCTGTGGCAACAAGCACATTCATTTTGCCTGATTCTAAACGTTTGATCGCATCGTTACGCTGTGTTTGCGCCATTTCACCTTCAAGGTAACTACATTTAATACCTTGTTTTTCTAGCGCAGTGACAAGCTCTCTTACACGTTCTCTTTTACGAACAAAGACAATCGATTTTTTAACATCGTCTTGCTTCAGTAATGCGGCAAGTAACGCTGTTTTATGTTCGAGATTATCAGCATGATAATAGAACTGCTGAATTTTTTTACGTTCACGGCGAGATGGATCAGCATTAAGTTCAACTGGTTCGTTGAGGATGCGCTGTGCAAAATCAATAACCGCATTACCTTCTAGTGTTGCGGAGAACAGTAATGTCTGTTTGCGCCAGCGAGTTTCGCCTGCAATCGTTTCGATATCGTTAGCAAAACCCATATCTAACATGCGGTCTGCTTCATCTAAAATCAGCATTTCTACTGCACGGCAGTCAAAGTTTTCTTCTTTGATGTACTGTAATAAACGACCAGTTGTTGCAACAACGATATCTTGGTTCTCGCTGAAAACTTCAGCGTGATTCATATAAGCAACACCGCCTGTGATAGTGGCGATATCTAAATGTGTATGTGCACATAATTCTTTTGCCTGTTCTGCAACTTGCATGGCAAGTTCGCGAGTTGGTGTCAGGATAAGAATACGTGGCGGGCCTGATTTTTTACGTGGATAATCAAGCAAGTGTTGAATTGCCGGAAGCAAAAAGGCCGCAGTTTTCCCTGTGCCTGTTGGCGCAGAGCCTAAAATATCGCGTCCATCCATTGCGGCAGGAATTGCATCTGCTTGAATAGCAGTAGGACGTTGATATCCTTTTTCTTCTAATGCGGTCAATAAACTTTCATCAAGTTCAAGACTGGAAAATGTCGTGGCTGTCATTGTATACCTCTGTTTAGGGCGCGGATTTTGACATTATCCCCCGCTAAAAGCCAGAGGATTTACCGCTATCACATTATATATTACCGATAGACGAAGGTATTCGTTGTTTTTAGGCTCAATCTAAATAAGCGTGCATCGTATACAAATAGTTTAATGTTAAGATAGGGGTTGCAGAAGCGTTATCATACCATATATCTCTTTTTCAATGACATGAATGATAAGTAATAAAAAAGAGGTAGTAATACGAATCAATAGAGCCAATAAATGAATCAAAAGAAAGTGAAAAAAGCAGGATTACGCAAAGGCGGTTTTACATTTAAACAATTTTTTGTTGCTCATGATAAGTGTGAAATGAAAGTGGGTACAGATGGTGTTTTATTAGGGGCTTGGGCACCTATCGATAATGTAAAAAGAGCGCTTGATATCGGTACTGGGAGTGGATTAATCGCATTAATGCTGGCTCAGCGAGCGAGCCAAATTGAGCGCATAGATGGTATTGAACTTGATGAAAAAGCAGCATCACAAGCTGCGGAAAATGCTCAAGAGTCACAATGGCGCTCACTTATTCATATCCATCATGATGATATCTATCATTATGCTGAACAAGCGCAAAATAAGTATGATTTGATTGTAAGTAATCCTCCTTATTTTGAACCAGCAATTGCTTGTCGTAATGATGTTCGTGAGCAAGCACGTTATACCAAAACCTTAACGCATGAGGGCTTGCTGGATAGTGCGCAATCACTTATCACCGAAGATGGTTTGTTCTGTGTGGTATTACCTTACTCTATTGGTGAGCAATTTATTGAAATTGCAGAAAAAAAGGAGTGGAATATTGCAAAACGCGTTAATATTAAAGATAGTGCAGATAAACCTTATCATCGAATTTTGTTAGCATTTCAAAGACAAAATCAAAGCAGTGTTGAATGTAGTATAGATGAACTTATTATTCGTAATAATGAGGGGCATTATACTGATAAGTTTCGCTCTTGGGTGACTGACTTTTATTTATATTATTAAATCTATATTTAATAATACATTGTTTAAGATAATATATATTGTTGTAAGTAATCGTATATATTTAAATAATATCATTGTGTTATCGTTTTTTTATTGGCAAATTGCATTTTGGTTGGGTGATCACCATGATGATTTTTTTGTGATTCATCTCTTAAAATAATGATTGAATTGAACTTCATACTATTTTTGCACTCCAAGTCTTGTAGCTCATAAAACGAGAAGGAATAACGAGAGTAAATATGACGGAGTCATTTAAAAATAGTGCGAAGCTTGACTTCGGGAGAGTCCATCTCTAATGAGCGAGCAGTTAACGGACCAAATGTTGGTTGAAAAGGTACAAAATGGTGACCAGAAAGCCTTTAATTTGCTGGTTATCCGCTATCAACACAAGGTAGCAAGCCTGATTTCCCGTTATGTACCACAGGGCGATGTGCCAGATGTTTCGCAAGAAGCCTTTATTAAAGCTTATCGTGCCATCGGTTCTTTCCGTGGAGATAGTGCTTTTTATACATGGCTTTATCGCATTGCTGTGAATACAGCAAAAAATTATCTGGTTGCACAGGGGCGACGTCCGCCTTCGAATGATTTAGATGCGAGTGATGTTGAAAACTTCGAATCACCAAATGCACTAAAAGAAATTTCGAACCCTGAGAATTTAATGTTGTCTGAAGAATTACGGAGAGTGGTTTTTCACACCATAGAGTCATTACCTGAAGATTTAAGGGTTGCTATTACACTTCGGGAACTTGACGGACTAAGCTATGAAGAGATAGCGGTCATTATGGATTGCCCTGTCGGAACAGTACGTTCACGTATTTTTAGGGCGCGAGAAGCTATTGATAATAAGGTTCAACCATTAATACAAGAGTTTTAATTGTGGGTGAACCATCATTGACTGAAAGGTACTTTTATATGCAAAAAGAAAAACTTTCTGCATTTATGGATGGCGAAGTTCTTGATAAAGAATTAATGGGTACAATCGCTCGTGATGACTCTATGAAAGAGACATGGCAACGCTACCATTTAATTCGTGACACAATGCGTGGTGATGTAGGTGAAGTAGTCCACTTCGATATCGAAAGTCGCGTTGCGCTCGCTTTAGAGAATGAACCTGTTCGCATAAGTCCTGAACAACAACGAGAGCAGCAACCTGCGCCATCACAATGGCGTAAGCACTCTTTCTTACAAACGTTACGTCCTTGGGCAAGTCAGTTAACTCAAATCGGTGTCGCGGCTTGTGTTTCATTAGCTGTTATTGTTGGTGTTCAGCAATATAATGGAAAAAGTGGTTCTGAAGATTTTCAAGTAGATACACCTGTATTTAATACTCAACCTATTATGGGTTCAGGTTCGCCTGTAAGTTTAAATCTTCAAAACGATACTTTAGGTAAAGACCAGCAAACACGTTTACAAGAGCGTAATCAGCGCCTTGGATTAATGCTGCAACAGTATGAGTTAGATCGTCGTATCTATAATGCACCACAAAATGAAGCGCCAATCAGCGCTCAAGGTGAAACTCAACCTGTAGTAGCACAGTAATAATAGATGTGAATGTATAAATAACGAGTGGGAATGAAACAGTCGTAATGAAAAAATCATGGTTATCCACCTTATTGCTGGTGGGCAGCCTGTCAATGCCGATACAAGCCTTGGCACAACCTCAAACAGGTAGTGTCGAGGCTTTGTTGCAAAAGATGGGTCAGACAAGTCAAAGCTCTACCTATGAATTATCTTTTATCAATATCAATTCTCAAGGTATTGTTCCTATTCGCTACCGTCATACTCTGATTGATGGCAAACCACTTGCACAATTAATGCAAATGGATAGTACTCGCCGTGAAATTGTTCAACGTGGCGATGAAATCAGCTATTTTGAACCCGGTTTAGATGCCTTCAGCTTAAGAAATGATCATATTGTTGATTATATCCCTTCTATCATTTACCAAGATTTCAATGAATTATCGGGTTATTATAATTTTATTGATGCAGGTAGAACGCATATTGGTGATATTCCAAGCCGAGTTGTTCGTGTGCTATCGAAAAACAATGACCGCTACGATTATGTCTTGTTTATTGATGAGGAAAGATATCTGCCTTTAAGAGTCGATTTGTTAGATAAGAATAATGACATCATTGAACAATTTCGAGTGATCACGGTTAATGAAGGAAGTGAAGTCGGAACTGAGCTTAATTCATTACGTACTGTCAATATGCCTCCTTTATTACTTGTGCCAAAAGTTAAGCCATTGGTTTATAACTGGTCGGTTAGTCAATTACCTGAAGGTTTTAAAGAGGTAAAACGCAGTAACCATCAGATCTCTGAAACTGAGTTTAGTCAGTCGATTTTATTTAGCGATGGCTTATTTGACTTCTCTATTTATGTTAATAAAAGTGGTCAACAGGTTAATTCGCCCGAACGCGATAAAATGTTAAGGTATGGTCGTAATACAATTTATACCTATGACAAAGAAGGTAATGAAATTACCTTTATTGGTCAGTTACCGTTTCCTACAGCACAAGCAATAGTTAATAGTGTTGTATTTACGAAAAAGTAAAAGGGTATAAGTTATGGTTAAAGAGTGGGCAACAGTTATACATTGGCATGAAGGACGTGCGTTATTACGCTACGGCTCTTCTTCTGGCTGTGGTAGTTGCCAAGCTCGTGCTGCCTGCGGCTCTTATTTATTAAATAAAATAGGGCCAGAGACAGTTCATCAACTTGAACTTCCTGTTGCACAAACTTTAGTCGAGGGGCAAAAAGTGGAAGTGGGTATTCCTGAAAATAATCTACTTCTTTCTGCAATGCTTGTGTATTTAACGCCACTTATTGGTCTATTTATTGTCGCAGGCATTGCGAGCCTTTGGTTTTCTAGTGAGTTTGCTATTTTTTGCAGTGGGCTTGTAGGTGGTATCCTTGGTTTCTTATTTGCAAAAAAAGTGGCGACTTGGTGGAGTAAAGACGAAGGTTTTGAGCCTGTTATATTGCAAATAGGGCTTCCACCTCATGAACTTAAAGTTCAATTTCAAGAATAATGAGCAGATTAAAGAGATGGGGCATTTGCCCCATTATTTTTATCATGCCGCTTTTGTAATAATACTCATCTTAAATTAACGCATTTCTTTATCTAGAAAATACTCGCAAAAAATTACAAATAAATGCAAGTCTTAGCATAAATGTTTGTGTTTGATGAACGTTTCTTTGAGTATAATGTCTCTAATGTGTAGAATGCGTCATCAATCATAACTCCTGCAATATAGAGTTTTCGCTTTGTGTCCATGAATGACTCCAAAGCCAGATTTATAGAGCAAAGCAATAGAGAAAAATAATTTCAGAATGAAAAACATACGTAACTTTTCCATTATCGCACATATTGACCACGGTAAATCGACGTTATCTGATCGAATTATTCAAATTTGTGGTGGCTTAACAGATCGTGAAATGGCTGCGCAGGTTCTTGATTCTATGGATCTTGAGCGTGAACGTGGTATTACAATCAAAGCGCAAAGCGTAACCTTAAATTACACCGCTGATGACGGTGAAGTTTATCAGCTTAACTTTATCGATACCCCAGGACACGTTGACTTCTCTTATGAAGTATCTCGTTCACTCGCAGCGTGTGAAGGCGCCTTATTGGTCGTAGATGCCGGGCAAGGGGTTGAAGCGCAAACATTAGCTAACTGCTATACAGCGATGGATATGGATCTCACCGTCGTTCCTGTTTTAAATAAAATAGATTTACCAGCAGCAGAGCCTGAGCGTGTTGCTGAAGAGATTGAAGACATTGTGGGGATCGATGCCACAGATGCAGTGCGTTGCTCTGCAAAAACAGGTATTGGTGTTAAAGAAGTTATCGAGCGTCTTGTTAAAGAAATCCCAGCGCCTGAAGGCGATCCTGAGGCACCATTACAAGCACTGATTATTGACTCTTGGTTTGATAATTACTTGGGTGTTGTTTCACTTATTCGTGTTAAAAACGGTAAAGTAAGTAAAGGCGATAAAATCAAGGTAATGAGTACGGGACAAGTTTATAATATTGACCGTATTGGTATTTTTACACCCAAACAAATTGATACAACATCATTAAATTGTGGCGAAGTTGGTTGGGTTGTTTGTGGTATTAAAGATATTTTAGGTGCACCTGTTGGGGATACTTTAACAGCATCCCAAAAACCAGCAGATAAACCATTACCTGGCTTTAAAAAAGTTAAGCCACAGGTTTATGCCGGTTTATTCCCAATTAGTTCTGACGACTATGAATCATTCCGTGATGCATTAGGTAAATTGAGCTTAAACGATGCTTCATTATTCTATGAACCAGAGAGTTCATCTGCATTAGGTTTTGGTTTCCGTTGCGGTTTCTTGGGTCTTCTGCACATGGAGATCATTCAAGAACGTTTAGAACGTGAATATGACCTTGACCTGATTACAACGGCCCCAACCGTAGTTTATGAAGTTGAAATGACTAACGGTGATATTGTATTAGTGGATAGCCCGTCTAAATTACCACCACTGAATAATATTGAAGAAATCAGAGAGCCTATTGCTGAGTGTCATATGCTATTACCGCAAGAATACTTAGGTAATGTAATTACTTTATGTATCGAAAAACGCGGCGTTCAAACCAATATGGTCTATCATGGTAATCAGGTTTCATTAACTTATGAAATTCCGATGGCTGAAGTGGTATTAGATTTCTTTGACCGTCTAAAATCAACATCACGTGGTTATGCTTCTTTAGACTATAACTTTATCCGCTTCCAAGGCTCTAACATGGTACGTGTAGATGTCTTGATTAATGGTGAGCGCGTTGATGCTTTAGCATTGATTACACATAACGATAATGCACCTTATCGTGGTCGTGAGTTGGTGGAAAAAATGAAAGAATTTATTCCACGTCAACAGTTTGATATCGCCATCCAAGCGGCAATTGGTAACCACATTATTGCTCGTTCAACTGTTAAACAGTTACGTAAAAACGTATTAGCCAAATGTTATGGCGGTGACGTTAGCCGTAAGAAGAAACTGTTACAGAAACAGAAAGATGGTAAAAAACGTATGAAGCAAATTGGTAACGTAGAGCTACCACAAGAAGCGTTTTTAGCCATCCTTCATGTTGGTAAAGATAAATAATTTAAGGAGAAAACATGGCTAACACGTTTGCCTTGATCCTAACGCTGGCAACGCTAATAACGGGAGTTTTTTGGGGAATTGAGCGCTTTAAGCTCAAGCCTGCCCGAAAAGCAAAACTAAAGCGTCTTCAAGAGATGACGCAAGGGACCGAGGATCAGCAAGAGTTAGCAAAATCAATTAATAAGCCAAGCTGGGCGGAGACATTAGGCTCTTTATTCCCAGTCTTGATTATTGTTTTGGTTCTGCGTTCATTTGTGTATGAGCCGTTTCAAATACCTTCTCGCTCCATGATGCCAACCTTATTGGTTGGCGATTTTATCTTGGTTGAAAAATTTGCTTATGGATTAAAAGATCCAATTACACAGACAACGTTAATTAATACAGGGAAGCCAAAACGAGGTGATATTGCAGTATTTAAATATCCTCGTGATCCTTCTACTGATTTTATTAAACGTGTTATTGGATTACCGGGCGATAAAATTGTTTATGATATGATGTCGAAAAAACTTCATATCTATCCAAATTGTGATAAAGCCATTTGCAATGAAGATATTTCAGTAACTTACGGTACTGCTTACCCAAGTGAATGGACGTTGTTATTACAAAATGTACCGGGCGGTCAGCGTATTAATGGTATGAAATCTATTCCAATTGAAGAGCCTATTTCAACAGCAACTCAATTACGTGAAGAAGAAAGGGTAGAAACTATTGATAAAGTCTCTCACCGTATTATGACAATACCCGGTGATATGACGATGCCAGAGTTTATTCAACCCGGATTACCTGTCGGTACGTGGATTGTTCCTGAAGGTCATTACTTTATGATGGGTGATAATCGAGACGGTAGCTCTGATAGTCGATTCTGGGGCTTTGTTCCAGAGAAAAACTTAGTCGGTAAAGCGACAACAATCTGGATGAGCTTTGAAAAAGTAGAGAATGAATGGCCAACAGGCGTTCGTTTTAGCCGTATCGGTGGCATTAAGTAATAATTAACAAAATAGCGACAGCATTCTTTCTTATCTAAGTGTAGAATATGTCGCTTCTTTAAATATGATTGGCCCTTGTTATTGGCAGGGGTCAGTGCAAACGCAACAGTTCTGTTATCCAACTCGATAATTTCTCGTTGTCTTAAACAGATTTGTTGCGTGTGCTTCAAATTAAGTTATGGAAATTGATCGCACATGAATACTTTATTAGTAAACCAGTTACAAAAGAAACTGGGCTATACTTTTACGCAAAATGAATTATTACTGCAGGCTTTAACGCATCGTAGTGCCAGCAGTAAACATAATGAACGTTTAGAATTTTTAGGTGATTCAATTCTAAGCTATGTGATTGCTAATGCACTTTATCATCGCTTTCCTCGTGTTGATGAAGGTGATATGAGCCGAATGAGAGCAACGCTTGTTCGTGGGAATACACTCGCTGAGTTAGCGCGTGAATTTGAACTAGGCGAATGTCTACGTTTAGGCCCAGGGGAGTTAAAAAGTGGCGGTTTTCGTCGTGAATCAATTTTAGCGGATACGGTGGAAGCTTTAATTGGTGCCATTTTCCTCGATAGTGATATTCAAAATATCGAAAAAATTATTTTAAATTGGTATGAAAATCGTTTGGCTGAAATCAGTCCGGGCGATAAGCAAAAAGATCCTAAAACTCGTTTGCAAGAGTATCTGCAAGGCCGTCATTTACCATTACCTTCTTATATTGTGGTACAGGTTCGTGGCGAAGCCCATGATCAAGAGTTTACGATCCATTGTCAGATAAGCGGTATCGAACAACCTGTCAAAGGGATGGGTACAAGCCGTCGTAAAGCTGAACAGGCCGCTGCTGAACAGGCATTAATACAACTGGAGCTTGAATGAGCGAAGAACAAACCTATTGCGGATTTATTGCGATAGTCGGTCGCCCAAATGTGGGAAAATCAACACTGCTGAACCAATTACTGGGGCAGAAAGTTTCTATTACATCACGTAAACCGCAAACTACGCGTCACCGTATCATGGGTATTGATACAGACGGTGCTTACCAAGCGATTTATGTGGATACACCGGGCTTACATATTGAAGAGAAGCGAGCCATCAACAGACTGATGAACCGTGCAGCAAGCAGTTCAATTGGTGATGTTGAATTGGTTATTTTCGTTGTTGAAGGCACCAACTGGACGCCTGACGATGAAATGGTATTAAATAAATTAAAATCATTACGTTGCCCTGTTTTATTAGCAATTAATAAAGTGGATAACGTGATTGACAAAACCAAGTTACTTCCACACATTGGCTTTTTAAGTCAACAAATGGATTTTCTTGATGTTGTACCAATCAGTGCTGAAAAAGACATGAATATCGATACGATCGCGAAAATCGTACGTAAATGTTTACCAGAAGCGACTCATCATTTCCCTGAAGATTATATTACTGATCGCTCTCAGCGTTTTATGGCGTCAGAAATTATTCGTGAGAAACTGATGCGCTTTTTAGGTGAAGAATTACCTTATTCTGTCACGGTTGAAATCGAACAATTCGTTACCAATGAGCGTGGTGGTTATGATATCCACGGATTAATTCTGGTTGAGCGTGAAGGCCAGAAGAAAATGGTTATTGGTAATAAAGGTGTGAAAATCAAGAAAATTGGTACTGAAGCCCGTATGGACATGGAAGACTTATTTGAAAACAAAGTTCACTTAGAACTTTGGGTGAAAGTCAAAGCTGGTTGGGCTGATGATGAACGTGCTTTACGTAGCCTTGGCTATGTGGACGATTTAAAGTAGGTAACTGAGGTGGATGGCTGGCAACGTGCATTTGTTATCCATGCTCGACCTTACAGTGAAACGAGTTTGTTACTCGATTTTTTCACTGAAAATGAAGGGCGAGTACGCATATTGTCGAAAGGTGCGCGAGGCCGTCGTTCACCCTTAAAAGGGGCACTTCAACCTTTTACTCCTTTGCTCATTCGTTGGAGTGGGCGAGGAGAAATAAAAACACTTCGTGATGCTGAACCTATCTCTTTAGCATTACCTCTGACAGGCTCTGTACTATACAGTGGCTTGTATCTCAATGAGTTATTATCTCGTGTTTTAGAAAATGGTACGTCTTATAGTGTACTTTTTTTTGAATACCTTTCCTGTTTGCAAATTCTTGCTGCTAGCGATACTACACCTGAAGCTGCACTGAGACGCTTTGAACTCGCGTTATTAACACAACTTGGCTATGGTTTAGATTTTTTGCATTGTGCGGGAAGTGGAGAGCCAGTTTCAGATTCGATGACTTATCGTTATCGAGAAGAAAAAGGCTTTATTGCGAGTTTAGTGGTTGATCATAATAGTTTTACTGGATTTGAATTAAAATCCTTAGCCAGTCGCGAATTTCCTACTGTTGAAACATTAAAAGCGGCGAAAAGGTTTACTCGAATGGCATTGAAGCCCTATTTAGGCGGAAAACCATTAAAAAGTAGAGAACTTTTTAGACAATTTGCCATTAAAAAAGCCCCAAAGAAAAGAGCATTGATGGCAGAACAGTAATATTGTCTTTTTCTTCTCTATGGAATGTGTAAACTAAGGTAATGCAACGTTATTTTTCAGGAGAAGAGCATGTCTGATATTCTACTTGGCGTTAATATTGACCATATCGCCACCCTTCGTAATGCCCGTGGCACAACTTATCCCGATCCTGTTCAAGCGGCTTTTATTGCAGAACAAGCTGGTGCTGATGGTATTACTATCCATTTACGTGAAGATAGACGTCATATTACTGATCGTGATTTAATGCTGATAAGCCAAACGGTTCAGACAAGATTAAATCTGGAAATGGCAGTCACTGAAGAGATGATCGAGATTGCTTGTCAAACTCAGCCTGATTTTTGCTGTTTGGTACCTGAAAAACGCCAAGAAGTGACAACAGAAGGTGGTTTAGATGTTGTTGGCAATGAAGATAAAGTTGCTGAGGCAATTAAACGCTTATCTTTAGCAGATATCAAAGTTTCTCTATTTATTGATCCTGACCATGAGCAAATTAACGCAGCCGACCGTGTTGGTGCGCCTTTTATTGAGATCCACACTGGCGCTTATGCTGATGCTGAAGATGAAATGGCTCAAGAAAAAGAGTTTGTCCGTATTCGTGATGCAGTTACTTATGCCGCATCTAAAGGTTTAAAAGTGAATGCAGGACATGGTCTGCACTATCACAACGTGCAACGTATTGCTGCATTACCTGAACTGTATGAACTGAATATTGGTCACGCTATTATTGGTAGAGCAGTATTTAGTGGGTTAGCGCCAGCGGTTGAAGAAATGAAACGCTTAATGCGAGAAGCGCGTCGCTAATGGCTATTGTTGGTTTAGGTATGGATATTGTCGAGATATCACGTATCGAAGAGATTATAGGGCGTTCTGGTGAACGCCTTGCTCGTCGTATTCTTACTGATACTGAATGGGAAATTTATCAATCCCATAAACAGCCAATACGTTTTTTAGCTAAGCGATTTGCAGTAAAAGAGGCAGCGGCAAAAGCATTAGGAACAGGTATTCGTTTAGGATTAGCTTTCAACCATTTTGAAGTGCGTAATGATGAGTTAGGTAAACCCACATTGCATTTTTTAGCGGTTGCAAAAGAGATGGCAGAGAAAGCGGGGATAAACTCTATTCACGTAACACTTGCTGATGAACAGCGTTATGCTTGTGCGACAGTTATTTTAGAAAAATAGCTCTCTTAGATTTATCACCCACAAAATCCATCGATTAAGGTTTAGATCTTATCTGCGTGGTGGATCAACACAAATTTTTCCCATAATTCATCTTGAGATTCAGTATGAGCAGGATCAGTGATGATCGTGTTAGTAATCGGACAAACCGATTGGCAAGTTGGTTTATCGTAATGTCCTACACATTCAGTGCAAAGATCAGGATTAATTTCATAAATTTCATCCCCCATTGAAATCGCATCATTTGGACACTCTGGTTCACACATATCGCAATTGATGCATTTCTTCGTAATTAGTAAAGCCATATCAGTCACTTAATATATAAATTATTAAATTTCAGTAACTTATATCTTGCACTTATATGTTACTCTTGGTCTTTTGCTTGCTTTCTATAATACATAGGTCACTTTTAAAGAGAATAAAGTGTTTATATAAAATAAATATACAAGCATATGCATAAAAATTGGGTTATTACGTCAAAAAAATCTCAAAACATATCAATAGAGAAAGGGAGATTATCATATACACTGAGTATTCTAAATATATGGTTTTGAAAGAGTGAAAATTAACATTTTTTAGGTGAATAAAAAAATGCCGCCTTTGCCTCTAAGCAAAGGTGGAATAAAGTTAATTGGAAATAAGTTCGTGGCGGGGGATTATATCCCCGCCGATTTTTTATGGATTTAACAGTGCCAATCGGTAAGTCTTTTTTGGGATGAGAAACAGGAAATGTTTTTTCTGTTATTGGAGACCACTAGATCTGATGGCTTCCTCCATTATGCCGTTTTAACTCATAATTTGCGGCTATGAACTCCTTTATCAGGTCAGCTGATCTCATATAACCTCCTAACCTAAAATCATTTCACACACATATACACAATGAGAGTTTTTTGTGACCTAATTTTTTCAATAAAACAATAAATAGGAGCATCTTTCTTTTTTTTCTACATGAAGGAAATAGTATTTTTTGTGGTATCCCGCACATCTAACACTCTGTTATTGATGTTAAATAATGCAATAAATAAGGGGTATGCTATGCCAACATTGTTCAATATGTGGACATTTGCGCTTTTGTCCTTGGGTTTGGTACTAACTCCAGGCCCTAATATGATTTATCTGATTTCACGCTCAATCTCTCAAGGGAAAAAAGCTGGATTTATTTCATTAATTGGTGTGGCTGTTGGCTATATTTTTTATATGTTATTAGCTGCATTTGGTATTACAGCTATTTTTATGGCTGTGCCTTATGCTTACGATACATTAAAAATTTGTGGTGCTATTTATCTTTTTTATATTGCTTGGCAATCTATTAAACCCGGTGGACGCTCTATCTTTCATCCCCAAAAATTACTTTCAGGTAATACAACAAAGCTCTTTGTAATGGGCTTTATCACTAATCTGCTAAATCCTAAAATTGCATTAATGTACTTATCACTGTTACCTCAATTTATTAGCCTTCCAAATGGCAGTGTTTTAAATCAATCATTAGTGCTAGGTAGCATTCAAATTATTATTAGCATTGTAGTAAATGCATTGATTGTTATTGCTGCGGGTTCTATTGCAGGATTCTTTATGCAAAGGCCTCGTTGGGCATTGGTTCAACGTTGGTTTATGGCGACAATCTTAGGCACTTTAGCTGTCAAATTAGCCACAGAAGCTCGCGTAAACTAAAGTTTCATCTTGCTATCTTTGTCATAAACAATTCAAGACAATCTCTTTAGTTATCAATAGAAAACAGGGTACAATATCCCGCTATATGATAATGAAGAGATATCCTTGTGAATAAAGTTAAAGATGATATTTATTGGATGCATAAAGCGATTGAGCAAGCGCAAAAAGCACAAGAAATCGGTGAAATACCAGTGGGCGCAGTATTAGTCGTTGATAATAAAATCATTGCTAAAGGATGGAATCATTCAATTATCGATAACGATCCCACTGCACACGCTGAGATTATGGCGTTACGCAAAGGGGGAAAGCATTTACAAAATTATCGCCTACTCGATGCAACTCTTTATATTACTCTTGAGCCTTGTGTGATGTGTGCGGGAGCGATTGTTCATAGTCGGGTAAAACGCGTGGTTTATGGTGCCTCAGATTTAAAAACAGGTGCGGCTGGTTCATTTATTGATATCTTGCAGCATCCCGGGATGAACCATAAAGTTGAGATAACTTCAGGTGTATTAGGTGAAGAATGTTCGCAGCTTTTAAGTCAGTTTTTTAAAATGAGAAGGGCTGAAAAGAAACAGCTTAAAAAGCAAAAAAACAGTCCAGCCATAATCAATACTGAAACAGCAATAAAAGAATAATATTTACTGATAATTAAGGGTATACGTTGCTTGGGCTTGGAAAGGGCCTGTTAGTAAAGTTTGATTTTTTAGTGCAGAGGGCGATGCCTCAACATACGTCATAAAATTAAATTGAATACGTTTATTATTAAGAAGTCGAGTTGAGCTCGGTTTTTTTAATTGAATAACATTGTGTTGAACATCTGTAAATACAATCCCGATACTTTTAGGATCTTCAGATCCTGTGCCGACAACAGCAAGATGATTGGGCATTGTAGGATGTTCTTTTCCATCTAGCGTAATCGTGACGCTTCTATAAATGTCCTGACTGCAATTTTCTAAACTAATACTAAAAGCAACGGGTTCACTTTTTTGAAAGGTATAGAGATCTTTGGCAGATATCTGTTTAAAATCGATTACTTTATTTTCATCACCAGCAACAATGGTACAACCATGCGCAACCACAACACCTTTAAATTCCATATCACCGCCAATAAGCTCTGTCACAGCAAAGGCAGAAGGTGAAAGTAATAATAAAAGAGAAATAGCCGATTTTATTATTGAGTTTTTCATTACATAAACTCCGCAACTAATGTGGCATGTGCTGAAAACTCACCTTCTGTAATTTTGCTCCCTGCCTTTGCAATAGGAGCAGCAGTAACTTCCCAATTACCTTTAAAATTATTCAGCTTCCCAACAGAGAAATATTGATTAGGTGGCACAATCGTTCCTGATTTGTCTCTTAAAACAATACCTAGATTTGTTCTATCTACAGGTCCTGTTGTACCAAGATAATTAGGGTTAAAGCTAGCAACACCTGAGCTTCCTGTTTGAATTTTAAACATAATTCGACTGTTAGGATTAGTAAAACTACCACCTTCACATTTTATTGGAATATTGCGAGTGATCTTGTAGTTTTGACCATTCAAATAGTCAGAAGTATTACCGACATTGCCAAAATCAAAGGTAATTGGAGAGCCATTATTAAATGTGCATTTATCTTCAGTGGTTAGTATTCCAGAGCTAATCACTAATTTTGAAATTGGTTCCGGGCCATACTCTCGATATAAGCCATTGCCCACACGGGCATACATTTGAGCTACAGCTTGCCCTGTTAATGAAACCCCATTAATAATCGGTTTTTTTAGACGAAATACTAATACACCGCTACTTCCTGATGACATGTTGGGTTTTGGTGATTCAGGAACGCGACAACCTTGTTGCCCATTTCGATTGTTAGGTTTTTCAATAAAAGGAACAGTAGGAAGTGATTCAGGACCCCAAATAGAAAACTTGATCTGAACATCAACGTATTCATTAAGTTCATAGTAATTATTGCCTAAATAGCGTAGGTCAGAATTCGCCATATAATAAGTGCGAGAATTAGGAACTAAGGGATCTTTAGGGCAATAAACTGTCGCTAAATATCTATCAGGTAAAGAGAAATTTACTCTGGCAGTTTCACCTGGTCTGTTATTAGGAAATGTTGCGTTATTTAACTCAACTCTAAAGATATTAGGGCCACCAACGGTACGAACCTCACCATGAATGTATGCGGAAGCAACAATTGGAGTACATAACATTGCGCCAGTAAAAAGTAATCTTAGCGTATTGAAATAAAAATTTGCTGTCGTTAATTTCATTTTATTCCTACCGGCGTCAAGTTAATTAGTATTTGGGTTGTTGTTCTTTTGGTGCCGCTGTACAGCTATTTTGTTGGCAAACAAATTTTAATTCTGGATGTCCACCGTAGTCATTTACATACATCATGTAAAATTGATTGACGCCATTGGTTTTAACTGGAATTTCCAGTGATGATTTAGGTGCAACCATTAATCCGGGGAATGTGGTTAACTTATCGCTATCTTCACCATTCAATTTATTGGAAAGACCAATAATAGTGATGTAGTAAGGTGTAGGATTTTCGGCAATAAATTGATTACCTTGTTTTTTAAATACCAACTGGTCTTGCCAAATCATGCCCGGTTTTTCAGGAATAATGGCAGTTGGGCGGTAGAATAATTTAATGCGAGACTGCATTGCCATTTGTAGCACGTTAGCTTGTTTTGGTGCTGGTGGGATTTCACGCACATTTAAATAGAACAGTGATTCTCTGTCTTGTGGTAAAAGTCCAACTTCTGCTGTTTTGGTTATTCTAACAACCCCTTTTTGATCACCATCAAGACGCTGTAAAGGTGGCAATGCCACTAAAGGAGAGGCAATTTTTTGACCGTGTTCATTTTCAACCCATGATTGAGCTAAAAAAGGAATGTCAGGGCTAGTATTTTTTAGATTTACGCTAGCTGAATTCTCGTTGCCTGTTAATACAATACGAGTTCTATCTAATGACACGCCCGCTTGAGTTGTACTCACTATGCTGAGTGCAATTAATGAGCCACAAAAAAGCGTTTTGAGTGTGTTGAATGAGTTCATACAATTATCTCTAGTAATTCATTTTGTTCATTAAAATCCCTGACATAATAACAACTCACGTTTTAGTGGATCGTTAATTGCCGCTGGAATTGTAATCGTACACTGGGTTTTACCACCCCAAATCACGTTTAAGGATTCATTAAGGTTAACACCGGCGATATAAACTAAACCATCTTCCATCACCATTCCCATATTTTCACCGTTTTTATTGGTGACTTCGGCACCAAATGGCGGGTATTTTTGATCGGTAGTTTGTAAGATAGCCATTAGGCGCTCACCTTGGCGAACAGGGAATTTATAGTATCCAATCGCGCCTTCAGTTAATGTTGCAGAAGTAATGGCTTTGTGTGTTTCAATATCTGAATCCATTTTATCAACATCAATACGAGCATCAACATTGTTATAACTAGTTAAGTCAGTTAATACCCCTATACCAAATAGATTTGTAGTCGTACTTTGATTATTAAATGGTACGCCTGAAACTCCGCCTGTATCAACCATCATGCGGGCAGTACTTGATGTCATGCTACTACTATGTAATGCAGCACCATGGCGCGTTGCAGTAAATCCGCCTTTAACTGTTGCTCCCACTGCAATGTAATTATCTTGTTGATAGCTTGCATTGGCGTTAATTTCTGCATATTGCGAACGATGTTGATAATAACCATCAGTATTGGCTTTATTGTCTGAGCTTAAACCTGCACGGACACGCCAAAGATTATTATAATTGCTATTATCAGAATAAGAGGCCATTTGGTTAACTTTACCGTTACTATCTTGTAAGCTATAACCAATGCTTTTACCGCTTCCTAACGGAACTGAAATATTGAAAGAAATACTATCATCAGTATTTCCCTTATGCTGAGTACGGAATGCAGATAAGTTAGTATTAATCTGTTCTATACCCATAATAGAAAAATTCCGGCTTACAGTAACACCATATTGCTCTTGTGTATTTTTATCCCAATAGTTTTGGTGTCGATAAGAGAGGTAAAGTGTTGTCGATTTTTCAATATCATCAGCCCAAAAAGTTTTGTTACCTGTAATGGTATACATCTCTTTTTCATAACCATTGTTATTAATATCGTTATAACGCTCATCTATATATTGAGAGAAAGATCGGAATGTTTTCTCTGAAAATCGGTAACCTGCAAAAGTAATCGTACTATGGTATTCATCGAATGTTTTAGCGTAGTTCAGTTTGAATGACATCCCGTTGATATTCTCATTATCATAAGTTTTGCTATAAGACTGAGTAATATCACCTGAGAGTGTACCTAAACGACCCATATCGTGACCTAATCCTAATGACCAAGCATTGTAATCTTTAGCCGTCAACAAAACCCCGCCATACAGCGACCATGTGTTGTTCATACCCCATGAAAAATCACCTTGATAAAAAATAGGGCCTTGCATTTTATGGTTATTGAGCGATGACTGACCCATTGATGTGTTATAACGCACAGAGCCAGGACGCGTCATATAAGGTAGATTGGCGGTCTGTACTTGGAATTCGTTTACCTTACCGTTTTGCTCTTCGACTCTAACATTTAATTGACCTTGTACTGTGTCTTGTAAATGTTTAATAGCAAAAGGGCCCGCAGGTACTGTGGTTTCATAAATTAAGCGGCCATTTTGAGTTACTGTCACTTTAGCATTGGTGTTTGCGATGCCGTGGATTTCAGGTGCATAACCTTGTAAAGAAGGTGGCAACATTCTTTCATCACTTTGTATATTGGCACCGGTAAAACGGAAACTATCAAAAACTTGAGAGTTTAAATAAGTTTCACCCAGCGTTAGTTTTGCTGCTTGGTTAGGTAATGGTTTATAGGCGTAAATCTGATTCCAATCAAAGCTATTATTTGATGAATATTCAGATGAATAGTTTCCTTGATATTCAGCACGTAGTCGCCATTCACCAAAGTTAATTCCAGCCTGTCCATAACCTGTTAATGAGTTGTTATTATTGCCTTTATTCGGACGAGTTGATGTACCCGTTAAGGTATAGTCAACTAATAACCCAGATACACCTGGATCCCACAATTCAGGGGGTGTCCAATCGGTATCTTCATATTTCATTAATGAACGAGGCATAACAATATCAAGAATACCGCCATCATTTTTGATGGAGATACCCGGTAATTGACTAATATCGAAACAATCTGGCGAGATTTCTTCGATAAATTTTTGATTTTCTTCGTTAACTGTTAACTTTTTTAGAAGAGTAGGGTCAATACAGGCAATGGAGTAATTGGGTTTAACTTCAATATAATTAATGTTTTGGCGAGGAAAGTCACGGTCATTTATACGGATATCTAAGTAGTACATACCCGGAATAATGTAATTAGAGGTTGCAAAACGAGATAAATCGACATTATCTCTGTCTTCGGCATCTAGCATATGAATGTTAAATTCCACAGAATCATCTTGCTCGGCTTGAGCGAAAAACGCTAAGCACAATAGCAAAATGGCACAAATGTTTTTCCATATTGTGCTGTGAAAAAAAGAAATTAACATGAATAAACGCCTAATTATTAATTAAATAAAAACTAATTAAATAAAAACTAATTAAATAATGAATATTTATTTAATTAGTTTTTATTTTATTCTTATTAAATTGAAGTGTTTTATCAAATTTAACGCAGAGGAAGTCCTCTGCGTTAATGCAGTAATTAATCTATTATTTAATTAATTTAAATAAATAAAACGATTACTGATAATCAACTTGGAAGTTGATGACGGCTTGGAATTCACCTGGAGTTACAGTAGCGTCTGCTGATTCAGCTTGAACATAAGCAACGAATGGGATCTTAGAAACACCATTAACTAATTGTACAGGTGTTGTTGCTGTGTTCCATTTTACTGACTTGCTGCCTGCATCCATTAAGCCAATACCTGCGCCAGAAGCTGAGCCAGATACGAAAGATGCTAAGTCTTTATTTGTTGCATTAACAACGCTTGGTGTATAGCTAACAGTAGCTGTTTTTGCTACGGTAGTATCACAATCTTGTAATTCGATATCTTTTTTAACGTTACCTGCTTTCTGCATATTTGCTAATGCAGAAGTTGGGATTTCACTGAAATCAACAATAACAGGACTTGAAGAAGCTGCTAATCCACAAGCTGAATTAACAATTTCACCTTTTAATTGAATTTCGCCTTTAGTTGCGCCAACTTTTGGTGCAGAAGTTTCAGCAGTTGCAACAGAATTAATACCAAATACTAAAGCAGCAGCTAAAGCAATTTTACTCAGTTTCATTATAGATAATCCCTTGAAGATCGTGCGTATTATTATTTATAGAAAAATAATATTAATGTCGGAATATAAAAATTGATTTGCATTATATTTCGAGTTGTTTCGAATAATGACTGGTTTATATGATATCAACAAAGGCGCTCTATTTGATATAACATTTTGTTGATTTCCTCAATTTTCATATTTAATCTTGCCTATTCCATATTAATAGAGTTTTATGTAGATTTATTCTTTTTATTACTCAATTTATGGGTGAAAAAGTTTATCAGGCAGATAAATTTAATAGACAATATAATTAACATTACTTTAACTTTACAAAAAGTAATGTTATTAACATTAGGTTAAGAAAATTAATAAAATCAATTATAGATTATCATAATATATATAATTCAATAAGTTAGATGTTAACAAAGACCTATTTAGGTTAATTCTTATTGCAAAAAAAGTTCCTCCAAAAATTATAATCATAAAATGAATAATAACTAATGAGATAATTCCTACGTATTTAAGTTAATTTTTTCTTATATTTCACTTATTCTGATAGTCTTAAAATGACTAGTTGGATCGTTTTAAATACAATTTACTCATTAGCTGAGTGTTTTAGCTAATGAGTGTTACATTTTTTAACACATGTGTTTTTCCTATTTTGGATAAAAAGTAGGATGAAAAAATGTAACAATTTTTAATATTAAGAAAATATTAATTTGGGGGTTGCTTTAATGGTTGGAGCGATTTTTTTGAATAGTAGAAAGAAAATAAATAAGCCTCTGTAAAAGAGGCTAGGTTGTTTAATAGACTGTTTTTAATTACAAAAATTATTGATAAGCCATATCTTGAGTTAATGACAATGATGATCTTTCTTGTTCTTCATCGTTATCACTCTCTTTATCTTTAGATAATATTTTGTTTTTGCTCTCTTTAGCTTGAAGGTAACCGACAAGGCTGAGCTGATATCGTCGAATGTTTTCAACGTAGCGATAAGCCTCATGGCCTCTGGCATAGCCGTAAGGGAGGTCAGCATAATATTTCTTTTGGCTAAGTAGAGGTAATCTTGATTTTACATCTAACCAACTGTCAGGATCGGCATTTTGTTGCTCAGTAAGCCTTCTGGCATCAAGCATATGACCAAATCCCATATTATATGCCGCTAATGCAAACCAAATTCTTTCATCTTCAGGAATAGAATCGGGTAAGCGCGAAAGAAGATGTTTAAGGTATTGCGCTCCTCCTCGAACACTCTCTTCAGGATCAAGCCTATCAGTAACGCCCATACTTGATGCAGTAGGGCGAGTCAACATCATCAATCCTCTAACACCCGTTGGTGATGTAGCATGAGGATCCCAATGTGATTCTTGCCATGCCATCGCTGCCAATAAGCGCCAATCGAAGGTATCTGCATACTTTTCAAAAAGAGGCTGATAATTTGGCAAAATAGAATCTATCGCTGTAATAAAAGAGATAGTATCGAAGTAATCAAACGAACCAACATGGCCAAAATACTTTTCTTCAAGTCTTGCTAATACATCTTCTTGAGATAATTGATTAAAGTAATCGAGCATCGCTGCATATAAGCTATTATCTTCACCATCTGGCAGATACCATGTTAATGGACGGCTTTCAGTGACTTCAAATCCTACGGCAACATTAGGATGAATGCGCTGTTGTACTGCAACACTGATTGAGTCTGCTAATACATAGGTTATTTTGCCTTCCGATAATGCTTCTAGCAGTTGTGAGGTTGTCTGATTATCTGATTCTTCCCATTCAAGCTCGGGATATTGCGTTTCTTTTAATGTTCGCAATAAACTTGCATGAGCAGAGCCAGCAGTGACAACAAGGCGCCCATCTAACGCATCAAAGCTACGTGGTCTTAATGTCCCTTTACGGTAAATAAGCTGTTGAGAAACTGAAAAGTAAGCAGGGCCACTGCGTGTCGTTTCTAATCTTTCTTTATTGTAAAGTAATCCGGCGGCGATAAAGTCAGCTTTATTATTCTCCAGATCATCAAACATTTGGTTGATATTTGTCCGCATATTAACGACAAGTTTCACGCCTAGGTAATCTGCAAAGCGCTTCACTAATTCATAATCGAAACCTACGGGGTCCTTTTTATCGTTCATCGTTATCAATGGTGAAGGTATCGTACTAATTCTTAACTCACCACGAGATAAAATCTTATTTATCTGCGCTTTTTGCCTATCCGGCCATGTAATATTCAACGCGATAATAGCCGCTGAAAAGAGCGCTATGATAACGATAACGAAATAGTTTATCCTTATATTATTCAATAGGTTGGTTCTCGTTAACGTTGTTTATTGTTGTGTGTAAAACAGTCATTTTAACATGGATAAATTTCCAGTAATCGAGCATTTTGCTTAACATATTGGCAAGACGCAACTTGATTACACCAATTAATCATTAAAACACTCTAAGTCAAATGCCGTTATTTTGTTCACGCAAACGGTTTCGTCTGAGCAGTTATTCTATTATACTAGGCGCGTTTCCCCTGAATGATTGATCAGGTTAGCTGCTAAAAGAGAGAACTCAATACTATGGAAATCCTGCGTGGCTCCCCCGCTTTATCCGCGTTTCGTATTAATAAATTACTCACTCTATGTCAGGAAAATGATCTTCCTGTACAAGGTATATACGCGGAATTTGTCCATTTCGCGAAAGTGGAAGGGCAGTTATCTGAAGATGATCAAATTAAATTACGTCAACTATTGCATTATGGGCCTTCATTAACAGAACATGAGCCTGTTGGGGAAATGCGAGTTGTTACGCCTCGCCCAGGAACAATTTCACCTTGGTCTTCTAAAGCAACAGATATTGCACATAACTGTGGTTTAGCCAAGGTGGTTAGAATTGAACGTGGTATCGCCTACTTTATTGAATGCGGTACGATGACAGACACTCAATGGCAACAACTTTATGGTTTTATTCATGATCGAATGATGGAAACCATCTTCTTAAATTATCAAGATGTAAATGCACTTTTTGCTGAGCAAACTCCAGCGCCACTAAAAACTATTGATGTGCTTGCAAAAGGCAAAGATGCATTAGCAAAAGCGAATATCGAAATGGGGTTAGCACTTGCAGACGATGAGGTTGATTACTTAGTCGATGCGTTTAACCGCTTACACCGTAATCCAACAGATGTTGAGCTTTACATGTTTGCACAAGCTAACTCTGAACACTGTCGCCACAAAATATTTAATGCTGATTGGATTATTGATGGTAAGGCTCAAGATAAATCATTATTCAAAATGATTAAAAATACATTTGAGCAAACACCAGACTATGTCATGTCAGCTTATAAAGATAATGCAGCAGTAATGGAAGGCTCTGTAGCGGGTCGTTTTTATCCTGATACAGAAAAGGGGCATTATCACTATCACCAAGAACCTGTACATATCTTGATGAAAGTAGAAACACACAACCATCCAACGGCTATTTCACCTTGGCCAGGTGCGGCAACAGGTTCTGGTGGTGAAATTCGAGATGAAGGTGCAACTGGACGTGGTGCAAAACCTAAAGCAGGTCTAGTTGGATTTTCAGTTTCTAACCTGCGTATTCCCGGATTTGAGCAGCCTTGGGAAGAAGATTTTGGTAAGCCAGAGCGCATTGTTAATGCATTAGACATTATGACTGAAGGCCCATTAGGTGGTGCTGCATTTAATAATGAGTTTGGTCGCCCTGCATTACTAGGCTATTTCAGAACCTATGAAGAACAAGTTAATAGCCACAATGGTGTTGAAATTCGCGGTTACCATAAACCAATTATGCTTGCAGGTGGTATTGGTAATATTCGTGAAGATCACGTACAAAAAGGTGAAATCACGGTTGGCGCTAAGTTGATTGTACTTGGCGGGCCTTCAATGAACATCGGTCTAGGAGGTGGTGCTGCTTCTTCTATGACATCCGGTCAATCAGATGCGGATTTAGATTTCGCCTCTGTTCAGCGTGATAACCCAGAGATGGAACGCCGTTGCCAAGAAGTTATCGACCGTTGTTGGCAATTAGGTGACGATAACCCGATCTTATTTATTCATGACGTTGGTGCTGGTGGTCTTTCTAATGCTATGCCCGAATTAGTCAATGATGGTGGTCGTGGTGGTCGTTTTGAATTACGTGATGTTCTTAATGATGAGCCGGGTATGAGCCCACTTGAGATCTGGTGTAATGAATCTCAAGAACGTTATGTGTTAGCGGTATCGCCAGAAAAAATGCCTCTATTTGATGCTTTATGTCAACGTGAAAGAGCGCCTTATGCCGTTATTGGTGAAGCAACGCAAGAGCGTGAATTAGTCTTAAACGATACACACTTTGATAATAAACCGATTGATATGCCATTAGACATATTATTAGGTAAAGCACCTAAAATGTTGCGTGATGTAAAATCACTGAAAACAGAAGGCGAATATCTCTCTCGTAAAGATATCGATTTAAAAGATGCAGTTTATCGTGTTCTTCATTTACCTGCCGTTGCTGAAAAAACCTTCTTAATTACTATTGGTGACCGCACTGTAACGGGTATGGTCGCGCGTGATCAGATGGTTGGTCCTTGGCAAATTCCTGTTGCTAACTGTGCTGTTACCACAGCAACATTAGATAGCTATTATGGCGAAGCGATGTCCATTGGTGAACGAGCACCGATCGCACTGTTAGATTTTGCTGCATCAGCACGTATGGCTGTTGGTGAAGCACTAACGAATATGGCAGGTTGTGATGTAGAAGCACTTAATCGTATTAAGCTTTCCGCTAACTGGATGTCAGCAGCTGGTCATCCTGGTGAAGATGCAGGTTTATATGACGCAGTAAAAGCCATTGGTGAAGAGTTATGTCCAGAGTTAGGCATTACTATTCCTGTGGGCAAAGATTCGATGTCAATGAAGACGCGCTGGCAAGATAAAGATGGAAAAACTAAAGAGGTTACTTCTCCGTTGTCTTTAGTTATTACGGCATTCTCTCGTGTTGAAGATGTGCGTAAAACAGTAACACCAGAATTATCAACACAAGCAGGAAACCGCTTGTATTTGATTGATTTGGGCAATGGTCATAACGCATTAGGTGCAACGGCACTAGCACAAGTTTATCGTCAATTAGGCCAAAAAGCTGCAGACCTTCGTGATGTTGAGCAGTTGAAACAGTTCTTCAATGTGATGCAACAATTAGTTAATGATGGAAAATTGTTGGCCTATCACGATCGCTCTGATGGTGGATTATTTGTCACACTCGCTGAAATGGCATTTACAGGTCATTGTGGCTTACACGTTGATATCAGCGCTTATGACGAAGATATTTTAGCGGGACTCTTTAACGAAGAGCTAGGTGGTGTAATCCAAATTAGTGCTGAACATCAAGAGGCTGTAGAAGCATTATTTGCTGAATATGGTTTATCGGATTGTTTACATTATTTAGGCCAAGCAACAGAAAATGACGCCATTATTATCCAAAGCCGTGAAACCGAAGTTTACAATGAAAAGCGTAGCACATTACGTCTTTGGTGGGCTGAAACAACATGGCAAATGCAACGCTTACGTGATAATCCTGAGTGTGCAGATGAAGAGCATCAGGCAAAACAAGATCTCAACGATCCAGGTTTAAATGTGAATTTAACCTTTGATCCAAATGAAGATATTGCAGCTCCTTATATTGCAACAGGAAGTCGTCCTCGTATTGCAGTATTAAGAGAGCAAGGTGTTAACTCTCATGTTGAAATGGCGGCTGCTTTCGACAGAGCTGGTTTTGATGCTATCGACGTTCATATGAGCGATTTGCATTCCGCCCGACGTTCACTGAGTGATTTTGATGTGTTGGTGGCTTGTGGTGGATTCTCGTACGGTGACGTATTAGGTGCTGGCGAAGGTTGGGCGAAGTCTATTTTATTTAATTCTCGTTTACGGGATGAGTTTGCTCAATTCTTTGAACGCCAAGATACTTTATCTCTTGGTGTCTGTAATGGTTGCCAAATGATGTCAACATTATCAGAGCTTATTCCGGGTGCAGATTTATGGCCTCGTTTTGTTCGCAACCGCTCTGAGCGTTTTGAGGCGCGCTTTAGTTTAGTGAAAGTGACAGAGAGTCCATCATTATTGTTACAAGGTATGGTGGGTTCACAAATGCCTATTGCTGTTTCTCATGGTGAAGGTTTTGCTGAATTCCGTAATGCTGAGCAATTAGCACAATTAGAAGCTCAAAATTTAGTGGGATTACGTTTTGTGGATCACTACGGTAATCCAACAGAACAATATCCATTAAATCCTAATGGCTCTGTAAAAGGGATCACCGCTGTCACTACAAAAGATGGTCGTTCAACCATTATGATGCCTCACCCAGAACGTGTGTTTAGAACTGTTAGTAATTCTTGGCATCCAGATAACTGGGGGGAAGACAGTCCTTGGATGCGTTTATTCCGCAATGCAAGAAAACAATTTGATTAATCAAATGTAACACTACCTTAGTGATAAACACATAAAGCCTCTACATTGCTAGAGGCTTTATTTTATTGATAATAAAAGAATTATTTTTTGTTGTGTAAAAAAGACGACACCTATTGTTTTTGATGTCTCTTTTTGGCGACATTTAATTAATTGAAATATAAGTAATTATTAAATTTAGGGTAACTCTGTCTGGATATGGAGACAGCTTGGTTGTTTTATAACTAGATAAAAAAGAGCTATAAATAAAATATTAGATGTGTGTTTTTATTTTTTGTTATTTTTCAATTTGTTAGATTTGTTTTTTAAAAGTTGGCACGCCTTGTGCATTATATAAATCAGTTGCTCATTCAACTTTTTATGTCGGTCCACAATATGGGTGGGAACATACCACATAAGCCAGGAATGACGCCAGAGTAAGGTGCCTACCGTCCAACATCATGATACTCGTCTTCGGACCTTATCAAACACAGGGCGACACGTGGAGTGAGGCACCACCTTCATTCTCTTTTAGAGAAAAAAGAGATGAAATATTGACGAGCGGAATATCTCAATAAGATATTCCGCTCTCCCACTTCTAGAGCCTGTCAAATTTCCTCGTCTGTGTTTGTTCTCTATGCCTGATTTTCCCAATGTCGGACTTTTTTCTTGTTATCAAGTCATGTAGCATCGCATTACTCTAATAGGTGTTGAGATGATTTCATTGAAAAAGTGGCGTATTTTCCCTCGTTCTTTAAGACAGCTCGTGATAATGGCATTTTGGATGGTGCTATTACCTTTGCTTGTACTTGCTTATCAGGCTTATCAAAGTCTTGATCAACTAAGTAATCAGGCGGCTATTACTAATAAAAATGCACTTGCAGATACTGAACGTAGTGAAGTGATGCGAAATCTAGCGATTGAAATGGAAGGAAACTATCGTCGATATTGTGTTTTACGGGATAAAACCGATGATGATATGTATCAGCAACGCTACCAGCAATACACCAAACTCTTCTCGACATTACAACAAACCATTATTTCTCTTTCTGCCTCTAAAGAAGCGAATGTGCTTAATACTTCTCTTGAAAAATTAAAATCCATTCAATGCGAAAGTAGCGAACCAACAAAAGAGATGCAACAAGCCCTAGAACAGTTCTCTTATGCCAATAACCGTATTGTTGTATTAACTAAAGAGATTATTTTTAGCCGTGGCGAACAACTCCAGATGGCAATCGCTGAGAAAGGGCGCTATTTCGGTTGGCAAAGTCTTATCGTTTTTGTTTTTAGCCTGATCCTCATTGCGTTATTTACTCGAATGATTATTGGCCCTGTTAAAGGGATCGAAAAGATGATTAATCGATTAGGTGAAGGTCGAACACTTAGTAATAATTTAGATACTTTCCAAGGGCCACGAGAACTACGTTCATTAGCACAACGTATTATTTGGTTAAGTGAGCGTTTAGCATGGCTTGAATCGCAACGTCATGAATTTTTGCGTCATATTTCTCATGAGTTGAAAACACCGTTAGCCAGTATGCGAGAAGGTACGGAATTATTAGCTGATGAAGTTGCGGGCCCTTTAACTCTTGATCAAAAAGAAGTCGTTTCAATTCTCGATAATAGCAGTAAGCAGTTACAGTTATTAATTGAACAACTACTTGATTATAATCGTAAACTATCTGAAGTTCCTCAACAAATCGAAGAGATTAATTTGACTCAATTAGTGAATGATGTGGTGTTAGCCCACAGTTTACCTGCGAGAGCTAAAGATATTAAAACGATAATTTCGCTTAATCTAACCACTTGTCGAGCAGAAGCAACATTATTATCACGAGTTATCGACAATCTCTACTCGAATGCGGTGCACTATGGTGCTGAATCAGGTAATATCTGGATCTCCAGTTATCAAGTTGAACAGAAAATAGTTATTGATATAGCCAATAAAGGAACACCTATTCCTGAATCTGAACAAAAAATGATTTTTGAACCCTTTTTCCAAGGGTCTTTGCTACGCAAAGGAGCTGTAAAAGGAAGTGGTTTAGGTTTAAGTATTGCTCATGACTGCATCAAGAGAATGGAAGGTGAATTAAGTGTTGTTCCTTCTGACTATGCCGATGTCTGTTTTCGTATTGAATTACCGCTACTTTCTGAGATTAAATAATGCATATCAGGTCACAAAAACAAGCATCTCCTCATCATGAGTATAAAAAAATAAATAAGAAGATGCTTGGTATTGAATTGTTATCTATGGCCCCTGCATCAACTAGAAAAATCGCATTAAATTGGAAGCAGTGTTTCTTGTTTATTATGTTTCCACTGGTCCTTTCTGGGTGTACACCAAAGTCGCTAACGGAGGCACAAGAGCCAGAGCCAGAAATCCCCGTTGTTAAACAAAAAACGATTGATTATCGTTGGGCTGAATGTAAAACATTAAGCTCATTTTATGATGAAGGCATCAATAACGCACTTTATTGGTTACGAGCCATTGAATGTACAAACCGCATAATGACGACGGAAGCACAACGCCAAGCAAACAGTGTTGTTGTTACTGGGTGGGATGATGCATTTTATAAAAGTATTTTATTAGAGCGTGCTGGAATGACGATTGCCGATCGTCGAACACAATTAGTGTTATTAGAAAGCTATAAATTACAATTTCCGAGTTCTGTGCGAGTTCTATTATCGACATGGATTGAGAACCAAACGCTCATTCTCTCTTTAGCGGAAGAAAAGAATCGTTATCGTCGTTTAACTACAGAAACAGATAATAAAATTGATGCGCTAAGAAAAGAGAATAATGCATTACAGCATGAACTAAGTATTACACTGAAAAAGCTTGAAAGCCTTACCCAAATTGAACGGCAGTTATCGAATAGAAAACAGAGTGGCTCTGTTGATTCGCTATCGCAAAATGAAGATTTAGCGGAAAGTGCAACAGCAGCATCTGCGGAAACAGAAAAAGTGAATGCAAATAAACCTGTTACCGAAAAAACTATTACTGAAAAACCAATTGTTGAAAAACCTGTTTCGACGCAATCGATAACAGAGAAGCCAAAGGGTGAGGAAAAACAACCTTCTGCGACAGCGGTTAAACCAGAGCCTTCAAAACCAGAATCTACGAAATCCGAGGCGATAAAACCAGAGCCAGTCAAAACTAACACTGACACACAAAGCTCAAAACCGACTGAAGCAGGATCTAAATAAGGAGAATGTGCATGGCTGGCCATAAATCAGCAAATCTTTTACTTGTCGATGACGATCCTGGGTTATTAAAATTACTTGGTATGCGATTAACAAGTGAAGGTTTCCATATCTTCACTGCTGAAAGTGGACAAGAAGCACTAAAACTTCTCTTAAAAGAAAAAATAGACCTTGTTATCAGTGATCTCCGAATGGATGAAATGGACGGTATGGCGCTGTTTGCTGAGATACAACGCCAACAGCCCGGTATGCCGGTGATCATTCTCACAGCACATGGCTCTATTCCTGATGCCGTGGCTGCAACGCAGCAAGGTGTATTTAGCTTCTTAACTAAACCTGTTGATAGAGACGCACTTTATAAAGCGATTGATGAAGCGCTGGAACTTGTAACTATTGTTTCAGATGAAGAGTGGTCAAAAGATATCGTGACACGTAGCCCACAAATGCTACGTTTATTAGAGCAAGCAAAGCTAGTTGCTCAATCTGATGTCAGCGTGCTTATTAATGGTCAAAGTGGTACAGGTAAAGAAGTCCTTGCTCAAGCCATTCATCGCGCAAGCCCTAGGGCGAAAAAACCCTTTATTGCCATTAACTGTGGTGCCTTACCTGAGCAACTTTTAGAATCTGAACTATTTGGTCATGCGAAAGGTGCTTTTACAGGAGCAGTGAGTAGTCGTGAAGGGTTATTTCAGGCAGCCGAAGGTGGCACACTATTTTTAGATGAAATTGGCGACATGCCAATGGCATTGCAAGTTAAATTATTGCGTGTTTTACAAGAGCGAAAAGTTCGCCCATTAGGCAGTAATCGCGATATTGATATTGATGTACGTATCCTTTCTGCAACACATCGTGATTTACCTAAAGCGATGGAACGTAATGAATTTCGTGAAGATCTGTTCTATCGTTTAAATGTGGTTAATTTACGTATTCCTACATTAAGTGAGAGAGCTGAAGATATTCCTATTCTTGCTAATCATTTATTGAGAGAGTCTGCTAAACGCCATAAACCTTTTGTTCGAAGCTTTTCAACTGATGCGATGAAATGCTTAATGACAGCAAGTTGGCCGGGTAATGTGCGTCAATTGGTTAACGTTATTGAGCAATGTGTTGCGTTAACAACAGCCCCTGTGATTAGTGAAGCGCTTGTAACACAGGCCTTACAAGGTGAAAATACGGCTCTGCCCACATTTGCAGAAGCAAGAGGACATTTTGAAATGACCTATTTGAGAAAGCTTTTGCAAATGACAAAAGGCAATGTGACTCAAGCTGCACGTATGGCTGGGCGCAATCGAACTGAGTTTTATAAATTGTTATCTCGCCATGAGCTAGATGCGAATGATTTTAAAGAATAACCTTTGCAGATAACGAATATATTTTTAAACTAACTTTCTTTTTATGCGGAAGATAGCGGAGAGACTAATATTTATGAGTCGAAAACTAAAACTCGCCATGGCTCAACTTAATTGGGTTGTTGGTGATATTGAAGGTAACTGCGAACGCATGTTATCTACCGTTAAAGCACAAGAAGAGGCCGATCTGGTCATGTTTTCTGAGCTGGCTTTATGCGGTTACTCTCCTGAAGATCTGCTATTTCGTCCTGATTTCCAACAGCGTTGTGAAACACAACTTACGCGTTTAGAACAAGCAAGCAAAAAAATAGCGATTGTTGTTGGACATCCTTGGTGGCAAAACGGCAAAATTTATAACGCACTTTCATTTTTCTATAAAGGTGAATTACAAGCGCGTTATTTCAAACAGCAATTACCTAATTATGGTGTGTTTGATGAGAAGCGTTATTTCCAACAAGGAAATGAGCGTTGTGTGGTACCGTTTAAAGGTTATCACCTAGGTTTGTTAATTTGTGAAGATATCTGGATCAATGAACCTATTGATGCATTAAAACAAGCGGGTGCTGATCTCGTTCTATCTATTAATGCTTCACCTTATAATCGTGAAAAACCTCATGTTCGTACACAGCTAATTAAAGAACATTGCCAAAGAACACACCTTCCAGTGATCTATCTTAACCAAATTGGTGGTCAGGATGAGTTGGTATTTGATGGTTGTTCAAAAGTATTTGATGAACGGGGGGCTATTACACATCGTTTAGCTGCATTTGATGAACAGACTGCTATTGTTGAATTCGACGAATTAAACATTATTCCAATGGCAGATCCTGCTCCGGAACTTTCACCTTTAGCGCAAGTTTATCAAGCATTAGTGCTTGCAACACGTGATTACGTCACTAAGAACGGTTTTAAAGGGGCAATTCTAGGGTTATCTGGTGGTATTGATTCTGGGTTAACCGTTGCTATCGCAGCTGATGCCTTAGGCAAAGAGAGTGTTCAGGCTGTTATGATGCCATTTCGTTATACTTCAGAAATGAGTATTCATGACGCTAAAGAACAAGCCGATTTATTAGGTGTTGAGTTTGATACGGTTTCTATTGAACCTATGTTTGATGCTTTCATGGCGCAGCTTGCACCTATGTTTAAAGATACTGCCGCAGATACTACAGAAGAAAATCTACAAGCACGTTGCCGCGCTGTTATTTTAATGGCAATGTCGAATAAACGCCGTCGTTTAGTGTTAACTACAAGCAATAAAAGCGAATCAGCTGTGGGTTATTCCACATTGTATGGTGATATGGCTGGTGGTTTTGATGTACTAAAAGATGTGCCTAAAACATTGGTTTTTGAGCTTTCTAAATATCGTAATACGCTTTCGCCGGCTATTCCTCAACGCGTTATTGATAGACCGCCATCAGCAGAACTTGCACCGGGACAAACAGACCAAGATAATTTGCCTCCTTATGATATTTTGGATGCGATCCTTGAGGGCTATGTTGAGCAAGATAAATCTGTATCTGATTTAGTTGAGGCTGGATTTGATGAAGCGACAGTCCGTAAAGTGATAAAATTAGTCGATATTAATGAATACAAGCGACGTCAAGCCCCTGTTGGGCCACGTATTACAAGTCGTAATTTTGGTAAAGATCGCAGATACCCAATTACAAGCGGTTTTGGTCGCCACAACTGGTAATAGCAGGATAATACGATGAAAAAAATTGAAGCGATAATTAAGCCGTTTAAATTAGATGATGTAAGAGAAGCACTCGGCGAAGTGGGTATCACGGGAATGACCGTAACAGAAGTAAAAGGTTTTGGTCGTCAAAAAGGGCATACTGAACTTTACCGTGGTGCGGAATACATGGTCGATTTTTTACCTAAAGTAAAAATTGAAATTGTTGTTGCTGACGAAATTGTTGAAACCTGTGTAGATACAATTATGACAACAGCACAAACAGGTAAAATTGGTGACGGTAAGATTTTTGTTTTTGATGTGAATCGTGTTATTCGTATTCGTACTGGCGAGCAAGACGAAGAAGCTATTTAATTATTGTTCAAACTTAAGCTAAATAGTTACATTATTTATTTTTATTAAAGCCTGATATTTTTTAATCAAAATATCGGGCTTTTTCATTTTATTGCGCATAATTAATTTTTTTATGTTTTACCTAAAATGCTATTTATATCTTATGCAAGTCTATTGATGATTATTAACAATTTATTTTACTATTTTTTATAAATTTTAAGGCACAAAATGTTATTCAATAACTTTTAAGTAAAGTTATTATCATCGACATTAAAAAATTATTAAGGTATGGGCAAAATAATGTTTAATTATTTATTAAAGCGTCTTGCTTTATTTTTATGTGCAGCAGTGTTAATCGCCATCACTACGGGGTTTATTTTTCTTGATATTTTGGTTTTTGATAATGGTATTTCTGAAACGTCAGTAACTGAATTAGGTCAAGAAATCATCGTCGCCATTATTTGCTTATTCTTTTTTATTAAAGCATGTCAAAACAGTGAACAACGGGGAGCGTTCACGCTTATTATGGGCTTTTTCTTGTGTATTTTAATTCGTGAGTTAGATGGCGTTTTTGATCAGATTGCTCACGGTTCTTGGGTTTGGTTTGCTCTAACGGTGACATTTATTTGTATTGCTATCGCAATTAGAGAAGGTAAGAGAACGTTAAAAGGCTTAATTCACTTTATTACTCATCCAAGCCATGGGATGTTAGTTGCTGGCCTATTATGTGTTTTACTGTTCTCTCGTCTATTTGGTATGGGAATACTTTGGCATAAATTATTGGGTGAGGATTATAATCGCGCCGTTAAAAATATGGTGGAAGAGGGCAGTGAACTATTTGGTTATACGCTCTGTTTAGTTAGTGTTATTTGGTACGGTTTTTCTGCTAAATATCATGTTATTCCTGCTGCGATTGAAAATAAATATCGATCATAAGAAGGCAGTGAAATAACCAAGAAAAGCGCTGATAAATATAATCAGCGCTTTTTTGTTTAATTTAAAATTGAACGTTAATGAAGGTATTTTTATTGTAAGTCTTGTGTAATAACAGCATGAGGACCAAAACATTCATAATGAAGTTTTTCACTATTAATACCTAGTTCAATAAGTTGTTTAGCAATAGATTGCATAAAAGGTAAGGGGCCACAAAAATAGAAATGCATATCAGGAATCGTTAGCCAATCTTCAACTTGTTTTAATGTCATTAAGCCTTCGAATTGATAATCTTTATTTTGTACATCTTCAGTGCGTGGCACGCGATACCATATCGCTTGTTGGTAGTGTGAAAGTTGATTGCCAGCTTGATTAACTTCATCTTTAAACGCATGGACACCACCATGTTCAGCCGCATGTAACCAATTAATATTAGCTTGATGAGCTGAAAGCGTGTGCAACATAGACAGCATTGGTGTTAAACCCACACCTGCTGAAATTAAAGTTACTGGTGTTGTTGGTGATATATCTAAATAGAAATCGCCCCCTGGTGTGGCAACTTGTAAAGTATCACCTTCTTGAATATAGTCATGAAGAAAATTCGATAAAATACCTTTCTCTTCGCGTTTTACTGCAATGCGATAGGTTTTATTATTTGAGGATTGAGTTAATGAATATTGACGTATTTCTTGATTTTCAAGACGCTCATGACGGATATAAAGGCTTAAATATTGGCCGGATCGATAAGGAGTAACAGCGAGTCCATCTTCAGGCTCTAATTCAAAACTGGTAATGACATCACTTTGTTTTATTTTATGTTTAACTTTAAAGTTCCGTAATCCTCTCCAACCCCCGTTTGTTTGTTCTTTTTGCTGATAAATTTGCTCTTCACGATTGATAAAGACATCTGCCAATACTTGATAAGCGGCACCCCAAGCATCTAATACTTCTTGCCCAGGACTAAACATCTCATCAATTGTTGCTAATAAATTTTCACCAACGATGGGATAGTGCTCAGGAAGAATATTTAAACTGACATGTTTTTGTGCAATTTTCTCAACGGCAGGCAATATAGTGGCTAAGTTTTCAATATTCGTCGCATAAGCGCAAATCGCATTAAATAGGGCTTCGCGTTGTGCACCACTGCTTTGATGGCTCATGGTGAAAATATCTTTTAATTCTGGATGGCGAGAGAACATTCGGTCATAAAAGTGGGCGGTTAATGCAGGGCCTGTTTTAGCAATGAGGGGAATGGTCGATTTAATTGTCGCGATAGTTTGTGCATCTAACATAATTGCTCCTGAAAAATTTTCAGTTTATTGTGAATTTTTATAAATTGCATTTTATATGCAACTTATCTCTTTTTGATTATTTTGTAAATCCCTGATTTTATTTTTTAACAAAAAATCTCAATTCTTAGCGAATGATGCGGGGTGTTTGCAAAATAAGGCGAGATGTGCCTCAAAAAGGGAAATAAGCACAGGATAAAATGAGGTTGTTAAAAAGTAATAATATGCTGTTATAGTTGGATGGCAAACGATTGCGTATTTTTTCATTAGGGGCTATCTCAATGAAGAAAAAGAGTTTACACTGTATGCCATTCTTTCTCCCGCATGGGAGTTTGTCTTTAGTGAAGTTAGCTGAGTCAGGAGATGTGAATGTTAAAACGTGAAATGAATATTGCTGATTACGATCCAGAATTATGGAATGCAATGGAAGGTGAAGTGACTCGTCAAGAAGAGCACATCGAACTTATTGCTTCTGAAAACTATACCAGTCCTCGTGTTATGCAGGCGCAGGGATCTCAGCTGACAAATAAATATGCTGAAGGCTATCCGGGTAAACGTTACTATGGCGGTTGTGAGTATGTGGATGTTGTAGAGCAACTGGCTATCGATCGTGCAAAAGAATTATTTGGTGCAGATTACGCTAACGTACAGCCTCACTCAGGCTCTCAAGCGAATGCGGCTGTCTATATGGCATTGTTAAAACCAGGTGATACCGTTTTAGGTATGAACTTAGCACAAGGTGGTCACTTAACTCATGGTTCACCAGTTAACTTCTCTGGTAAACTGTATAATATCGTACCTTACGGTATTGATGAATCAGGTAAAATTGATTACGAAGACATCGCTATTCAAGCTAAAAAACATCAACCAAAAATGATCATTGGCGGATTCTCTGCTTATTCTGGTATGGTTGACTGGGCTAAAATGCGCGAAATCGCAGACAGTATTGGTGCATTCTTATTTGTTGATATGGCACACGTTGCGGGTATGGTTGCAGCAGGTGTTTATCCTAACCCTGTTCCTCATGCACATGTTGTTACAACAACAACCCATAAAACCTTAGCAGGTCCACGAGGTGGTCTTATCCTTGCTAAAGGTGGCGATGAAGAGTTTTATAAAAAACTGAACTCTGCTGTATTCCCAGGCTCTCAAGGTGGCCCTTTAATGCATGTTATTGCAGGTAAAGCGGTTGCATTAAAAGAAGCTATGGAGCCAGGATTTAAAGTTTATCAGCAACAAGTTGCTAAAAACTCGAAAGCAATGGTAGAAGTTTTCTTAGATCGCGGTTATAAAGTAGTGTCTGGCGGAACTGAAAACCACCTGTTTTTATTAGATTTAGTTGATAAAGATATTACAGGTAAAGATGCAGATGCTGCACTGGGTCGTGCAAATATCACTGTTAACAAAAACAGCGTACCAAATGATCCACGTAGCCCATTTGTAACTTCTGGGGTTCGTATCGGTTCTCCAGCGATTACACGTCGTGGTTTTAAAGAAGCGGAAGCTCGTGAATTAGCCGGTTGGATGTGTGATGTCCTTGATAATATCAATGATGAAGCGAACATTGAGAAAGTGAAACAAAAAGTCTTGGATATCTGCGCTAAATTTCCAGTTTACGCATAAGTTTGTAACGATATAATAAAACCCGTTGTACAAGCCCGCTTCGAGAACTTGTTCTTGGCGGGTTTTTTTGCATCTTAAAAATGGGGGATTGGATGGTTATTCCATCAACATTGTGGCTTGCCTTAGATTATTTTACCTATTTCTTTTCATACGGCATCTTTTTACCCTTTTGGTCCATATGGCTAAAAGGAGAGGGCGTCGATCCGGCAATGATAGGTCTGTTATTAGGTGTAGGTTTAACCGCACGTTTTGTTGGTAGCCTAATTTTAACGCCTGCGGTAAAGGATCCGTCAAAACTTATCACTGCATTGAGGTTGTTTGCTTTTCTCTCATTACTTTTTACTGTTGCATTTATGATGGGTAGCCATTGGGCATGGTTATTCTTTGTGATGACAGGATTTAACGTTTTCTTTTCACCGATGGTGCCTTTAGGGGATTCTCTAGCTGGAACGTGGCAAAAACAGTTTCCTTTAGACTATGGGAAAATCCGCGTTTGGGGCTCAATTGCTTTTATTATTAGCTCATCATTGCTAGGTGTTTTAATTGATGTTTTTGGGCATCCCATTATTCTTTATGGATTGATTGCCAGTACTTTTGCACTATTTCTAACATCTATGCTCCGCCCTAAAGTTATGCCACAGGGTAAAGTAAAAAAAGCAGAACACAGCAATGTATCCTTTATGAAACTCATTTCAGATGGACCAGTTTGGCGTTTTCTGTTGTGTGTCTCTTTACTGCAAGGTGCGCACGCTGCTTATTATGGTTTTAGTGCACTTTATTGGGAAAAAGCAGGGTATGACACCGCAACAATCGGCTATCTTTGGTCATTAGGTGTGGTTTCAGAGGTGGTTGTTTTTATGTTGAGCCACCGCTTATTCCGTCGCTGGAGCGCAAGAAATCTGCTCTTACTTTCCGCTTTTGCTGGGCTTCTACGTTGGGGATTAATGGGGAGTTTTACCGCATTACCCGCGCTTATTGTTGTTCAAATCTTACATAGTGGTACGTTTACGGTGTGCCATTTAGCGGCAATGCGCTTTATTAGCGCACGTCAAGAGCACGAAATTATTCGTCTACAAGCGGTATATTCGGCTTTAGCGATGGGCGGAAGTATTGCGATCATGACTATTGTCTCTGGTTGGTTGTATGAAAAACTTCCTAATCAAGAGTCGTTGATCTTCTGGTTAATGGCAGCATTAACGATCCCTGCTATGTTTATTAGACCAAGAGTACAACCTCAAAATACCTAATTCCTCTATTTCATAAAAATTAAGATCTGTAATGTTCTTTGATATTACAGATCTTTTTCTTTTCTCCTTTAAAATGCGCATTTTTTGATCAAGCAAATAATTGACCATTCTAAATATTAGGTTTAGATTTAATTCATTCAAATGAATGAATGTGGAAAAGGTATTATTATGAGCAATAAATCGGTGATCCCAGCCAGTTTTTCTTTACAAGAAAGAGACAGACGCTGGCAGTTAGCTAGAGATATTATGAAAGATAATCAGTTAGATACATTGATTGTCTATGGTGATAGAGAATCCGCCGCACCAGCGCCATTTTGTATTGACCACTATTTTACAAATGACCGACTAGGGTCGGTTGTTATTTTTCATGAAGATAAAAAACCATTGATAGTCACTTTTGCACCAATGATGATCGCTGATCACATGCAGGCAAAACTACGTGGTGATTTACAGTGGATTGATGAAAACAATCTTGTTGTAGGAAAAACAGGGCGTAATATTGCTCAATTACTGAAAGAAATGGGGGTGCAACAAAATGCACATATTGGTGTTATTGGCTTAGAGCCTTATCCTCCATTCTATTTTGATGGTGCAATGCCATTTAATACTCTAAACGGTATTAAGGATGCATTCCCTTATGCGAAATTTAGCTGTGTTTATCGTGATTTCTTTAAACGTGCATCCGTTAAAAGTGAAGAAGAACTGACATATGTAAGATATGCTGCTGCTATTGGTGAAGCAATGAGTGAAGCAATGCGCGTCACAACCAGACCAGGGGCGACAGAAGCCGATCTTGCGGCAGCTATTACTGCAACTTGCTTATCCAGAGGTGGGTTTACGGCTGAAATTCTAATGGGATCAGGCTCTGAATATATCGGTTGGGGTCCTCCAGCTTGGCAATATCGCTCACAAGCACCACGTGAAATTCAAATGGGCGACATTGTATTATCAGAAATTTTCGCTTTATATGGAATGTATGAAACACAACACCAAGCCGCTGTTGCAGTGGGTAAAATTCATGAGAATTTAGAAAAAGCCGCTTTGGTTGCTCGAGAATGTTATGAAATAGGTGTTGAGCATTTAAAAGCGGGCGTTACTTTTGGTGAAGTGGTTGATTTAATGGAAAAACCATTATTACAATCAGGAGGATGGCATGTGCATCCACTTATCCATAGCATCAATCCTTATGGACCTATTGGTTTTGGTACTGCTCCGGGTATCGAATCATTACCATTGGCGAGTCGTTATAAACAAATTGAACGATTACCAAATCCAGGTCGAGAGCTTGTATTACAAGAAGGTATGACGTTTGCGTTTGAGCCTAACTGTGGCTTTGGTCATCACTTATGTAACTTAGGTGGTACGGTTGTAGTTGGTAAAAGTAAAGGGATTGAGTTAAATTCAAACTCAACACAATTAATGCGGGCTGATTTATAAGCCTAATAATAAATAGTTAATAAATAATGAAAAACACCAGTAAAACCGCGATAAGTACAGAACAGACTCAAGAAAAGTTAGTACAAGAAGGTATTAAGCTTTTTGCACTACATGGAATTAGTGGGTTGAGAACGAGACAACTTGCGCAGGATGCTGGTGTTAATCAATCAGCAATTCCTTATCATTTTGGTGGAAAACTAGGCGTTTATACCGCCGTTATTCAATATATTGCGACAGAATTAGCGTCAGAAATTCATTTTGACCAATTTGATAATAGGCTTCAGTTTTTATTAAAAGAAAATAAGTTAGATCGTGAATTACTTGCTTCTCTGATCTCTTTATTAGTCACGGGATTAACGCGCGCTTTATTAGCACCTGAACGTCATTATTACAGTCAGTTGATTTTACGTGAGCAATTGGAACCAACTGAAAATTATGAGTTGATTTATCATAACTTAATTGAGCCTTTTCATTTGCGGCTCTCTCATCTCATCGAATTAATCGATAAAAAGAGTGATACATTAACTACTACTATTCGTGCTCATGCAGTTATTGGGCAAATACTTGGGTTTGTGATCGCAAGAAAAGCATTTTTATTACGTATTGATAAACAAGAAATGACATCGCAATTATTAGATAAAATAGCCCAAGAAATTAGCCAATTATCAGTAAATGCACTATTAACGATAAATCAGTAGGCAATAAAAAAGACCATAATATTATGGTCTTTTTCTCTTATATTTTTTATTCGTATCAACGAAATTAACGTTTTAATGCGTCTGTCAATTCACTACGAATTTCAGCTAATAGTGCTCTGACAACGCGTGGGTTACCTGCAACGATATTACCTGTTTGTAGGTAGCCATGATTACCAGTAAAGTCAGAAACGATAGCACCTGCTTCACGAGCGATTAATTCGCCACCTAAGAAATCCCAAGGTTTTAAGCCAATCTCAAAGAAACCATCAACACGGCCTGCTGCAACATAAGCTAAATCTAAAGCCGCTGAACCTGTGCGACGGAAATCAGCACAAGGTACAAACAGTTTGCCTAACATATTCATGTAAGCGGCTGAATGTTGCTTACTTTTGAATGGGAAACCAGTCGCAAGAACAGCACCATCTAAATCGCGAGCGTTAGAGCCACGTAGACGATAACCATTTAACTGCGCACCTTGACCACGAACAGCTGAGAATAATTCGTTACGCATAGGATCGTAAACAACAGCCACTTCAGTACGGCCTTTAATGCGTACAGCAATAGAAACAGAGAAGTGTGGAAGACGTTTGATGAAGTTAGTAGTGCCATCAAGTGGATCAATAACCCATTGTATGTCGTGATCTTCACCGAGTAACTCGCCACTTTCTTCCGTAATGATGGTGTGTTTTGGATAAGATTTACGGATGATTTCAATGATTGCTTGTTCCGCGTCACGGTCAACGTTAGTGACAAAATCATTGGTACCTTTCTGATTAGTTTCTACAGATTCAGGGTTTTCGTAATTTTTGGCGATTAAATTACCAGCCTTACGTGCGGCACGTATGGCAATATTCAGCATCGGATGCATGGTTATCTTCCACAAGATGTTAAAGAACGGGGATAAAAAACGTGCGAGAGTATAACAGGCATTCGTGTTTCTGGCTACAATTGTGATAAAATAGATGGATCACAAAGCAATTAACAAGAAATCAATGTTAGAAAATATTCGCATCATCCTTGTAGAAACCTCGCATACAGGCAATATGGGCTCTACAGCTCGTGCCATGAAAACCATGGGATTAACCAATCTTTATTTTGTTAATCCAAAAGAAAAACCAGATTCACATTCTATTGCCCTATCTGCAGGTGCAAGTGATGTTATTGGCAATGCACATATTGTTAATAGTATCGATGAAGCGATTGAAGGCTGTGGTTTAGTCATAGGAACAAGTGCCCGTAGCCGTACACTTTCTTGGCCAATGCTTGCACCTCGTGAATGTGGTGAACGTTGTGTTATGGAAGCTAAAAATAAGCCTGTTGCTGTTATTTTTGGTCGCGAGCGCACGGGCTTAACCAATGAAGAATTACAAAAATGTGATTTTCATCTATATGTTCCGACTAATCCAGAATATGGTTCTTTAAATTTAGCAATGGCAGTTCAGCTTGTTAGTTATGAAATTCGTATGGCAGCACTTGCCCAAGAAGAAAAACAAGAGGAAAATAGCCCATCAGAGATTGATTATCCACCAGCAGACGATATAGAACGTTTTTACGTTCACTTAGAGCAGGTGCTTAATGAATCTGGCTTTATTCGTCCTAAACATCCGGGACAAGTGATGAGCCGTTTACGCCGTCTATTTACGCGTGCACGTCCAGAAACACAAGAGCTTCATATCTTACGTGGTATCCTAACGTCAGTTGAGAAATGGGCTAAGAAATAGAGGGCAAAGTTGATTAACTTAAGTCAACTTTTGGCTGAGTATAATACTTGACTAAAACACTCGGATAAATAGTTGACTAAATTACTCGGGAATGACACAATTTGATTATTGTTCACCACGGAGTATTTGTTATGAGACTGACATCAAAAGGGCGTTACGCAGTTACTGCAATGCTTGATGTTGCATTGCATTCACAGCAAGGCCCTGTCCCCCTCGCTGATATTTCAGAGCGTCAAGGGATTTCCCTTTCTTATCTTGAGCAGCTTTTCTCACGTTTGCGCAAAAATGAATTAGTCGCAAGTGTTCGTGGTCCTGGAGGCGGTTATTTATTAGGCCGTGATGCAGGGCAAATTTTTGTTGCTCAAGTTATTTCTGCGGTTGATGAATCTGTCGATGCTACCCGTTGTCAGGGTAACAAAGAAGGTTGTCAAGGTGGCGATCGTTGCCTGACTCATACTTTGTGGCGTGATTTAAGTGATCGTATAACCAGTTTCCTAAGCAGTATCAGCCTTGAAGAGTTAGTTAATAACGAAGAGGTTATGGATGTCGCCGATCGTCAAGACAATGAAAAACGCCATGCTATCAATGGCCGTTTACAAGAAACCATTGTTAATATGCGAGTTTAACGGCGCTCTCTAGGTAGGCAAAAACAAAATTATTAAAGAAGATCCGTCGTCTTTGGAGTTAGTGAGCAATGAAATTACCCATTTATCTAGATTATTCAGCAACCACTCCTGTTGATCCACGAGTTGCTGAAAAAATGATGCAATGCCTGACTATTGATGGCATTTTTGGTAACCCAGCCTCTCGTTCACACCGTTTTGGTTGGCAAGCAGAAGAAGCTATTGATATTGCACGTAATCAGATCGCTGATTTAATCGGTGCAGATCCTCGTGAAATCGTATTCACATCAGGCGCGACTGAAGCTGATAACCTCGCACTAAAAGGTGTTGCTAACTTTTACCAGAAAAAAGGTAAGCACATCATCACTTCTAAAACCGAACATAAAGCCATTTTAGACACTTGTCGTCAACTTGAGCGTGAAGGTTTTGAAGTCACTTATTTAGCACCAAAAAGTGATGGTCTGATTGACCTGAAAGAGCTTGAAGAAGCGATGCGTGAAGATACTATTTTAGTTTCTATCATGCATGTAAATAACGAAATTGGTGTTGTACAAGATATTGCTGCTATCGGTGAATTATGCCGTAGCAAAGGTATTATTTACCACGTAGACGCAACACAAAGTGTTGGTAAATTACCGATTGATCTTTCTAAGTTAAAAGTTGATTTACTTTCTCTTTCTGCACATAAAGTTTACGGTCCTATGGGTATCGGTGCACTTTATGTTCGTCGTAAACCACGTATTCGTTTAGAAGCACAAATGCATGGTGGCGGACATGAGCGTGGTATGCGTTCAGGCACATTAGCCGTTCACCAAATTGTGGGCATGGGCGAAGCTTACCGTATTTTGAAAGAAGAAATGGCTGATGAAACTAAACGCTTAAACGAACTACGTTTACGTTTATGGAATGGCATTAAAGATATCGAAGAAGTTTATATCAACGGTTCTTTAGAACACACTGCGCCAAACATTCTTAATGTGAGCTTCAACTATGTTGAAGGTGAATCATTAATGATGGCACTGAAAGATCTTGCTGTCTCTTCAGGCTCAGCCTGTACTTCAGCAAGTTTAGAACCTTCTTATGTACTGCGTGCGTTAGGTTTAACTGATGAACTTGCACACAGTTCTATTCGCTTCTCACTGGGTCGTTTCACCACAGAAGAAGAAATAGATTATGCAATTGAACAAATACACAGTGCGATTGGTCGCTTACGTGATCTTTCTCCACTTTGGGATATGCATAAACAAGGTGTTGATATCAACAGTATCGAATGGTCTCACCATTAATCAGACGTTTTCAGGAGTTAAATCATGGCTTATAGCGATAAAGTAATTGATCATTATGAAAACCCTCGTAATGTGGGATCATTTGATAATAATGACCCTACTGTAGGGAGTGGTATGGTTGGCGCACCTGCTTGTGGTGACGTTATGAAACTGCAAATCAAAGTTGACGATAATGGCGTAATTGAAGATGCGCGTTTTAAAACTTATGGTTGTGGTTCCGCAATTGCATCAAGTTCACTGGTAACAGAATGGATGAAAGGCAAAACATTAGATGAAGCCGAATCTATTAAGAACACAGCAATTGCAGAAGAATTAGAATTACCACCAGTGAAAATTCACTGTTCAATTCTTGCAGAAGATGCAATAAAAGCAGCGATTGCAGACTATAAAAGCAAACGCCAAGGCAAGTAATTGTCTTTTATAATAAAAAAATAAAATATTGGCGGATGCTGAAACTTTTTTTCAGTATCCGCTTTCGTTCTTTATGAGTGAGGTGTGCCATGTCAATTTCCCTTACAGAATCCGCCGCTAATCGTGTTCGCTCTTTCCTGTCTAACCGTGGAAAAGGTGAAGGTTTACGTTTAGGCGTAAGAACATCCGGTTGTTCTGGAATGGCTTATGTTCTTGAGTTTGCTGATGTCATCAATGACGAAGATACTGTTTTTGAAGACAAAGGTGTGAAAGTTATCGTTGATGGTAAAAGCATGGTCTATTTAGATGGAACAGAGCTTGATTTCGTCAAAGAAGGATTAAACGAAGGCTTTAAATTTAACAACCCAAATGTATCGAATGAGTGTGGTTGTGGTGAAAGCTTCACTGTGTAATTTGTGTTAAAACACAGTATTAACGTTAATTAATCCAAGAGTAGATGTATGGACTATTTCACACTATTAGGCATGCCTAATCGTTTCGATATTGATAAACAGCAACTTGCTACACGTTATCAAGATATGCAGCGTCAATATCACCCAGATCGTTTTGCAGGTCAGTCTGAAAAAGAACAGGCTCAAGCAATCTCGCTTGCTTCAACCATCAATCAGGCTTATCAGACCTTAAAAAATCCACTCTCAAGAGCTGAATACATGCTCTCATTACACGGTATCGATATTGCTAATGAGCAACAAACGATGCACGATACTGCTTTTTTAATGGAGCAACTCACATTACGTGAAGAGCTGGATAACATCGAACATAGTGCTGAAGCCGAAAGTTTGTTAACCGACTTTTCTGCGCGTTTAGAAAAAATGTACATAGTACGCCATGATGAAATGGTTAAAACGCTAGAGGATCAAACTTGGGATGTTGCTGCAGATAATGTGAGAAAATTACGTTTTCTCGCGAAATTAAAAGAGCAAGTAGAACAACTTGAAGAACGCTTGTTTGATGGTTTTTAAGGGAAATAGTTATGTCATTATTACAAATTAGTGAACCAGGTCAAACGCCTGCACCGCATCAACGCCGGCTCGCAGCGGGTATTGATTTAGGTACGACACACTCATTAGTTGCCACTGTGCGTAGTGGGCAAGCCGAAGCGCTTTCTGACAGCGAAGGTCGCTATTTATTGCCATCTGTCGTGCAGTATCAAGTTGATAATATCAATGTTGGCTGGAATGCTAAAAAAGAAGCAGAAAAAGATCCTGCAAACACGATAAGCTCAATTAAAAGAATGGTGGGTCGCTCACTGAGTGATGTGACAAGCCGTTACCCAAATCTTCCTTATCATTTTCATGAAAATGACAATGGTTTACCACTGATCAAAACAGCGGCAGGTATCGTTGATCCTATTCAAGTCTCTTCTGACATCTTAAAAACATTGGCTGAGCGTGCAACGCAATCATTAGGTGGAGAACTTGATGGTGTAGTTGTCACAGTACCTGCTTATTTCGATGATGCTCAACGTCAAGGCACAAAAGAAGCCGCTCGCCGCGCTGGTTTGCATGTTTTACGTTTATTAAACGAACCTACAGCAGCCGCTATTGCTTATGGCCTAGATTCAGGAAAAGAAGGCACCATCGTTGTTTATGACTTAGGTGGTGGTACTTTTGATATCTCTGTTCTTCGTTTAACTAAAGGTGTTTTTGAAGTCTTAGCGACTGGCGGTGATACTGCGTTAGGTGGCGATGATTTTGATATGATGCTGGCAGATTGGATAAGAGAACGTGCCGGTTTTGGACATCAGAAAGACGCTGTATTACAACGTCAATTACTGGATGTTGCATCAGAAACTAAAATTGCACTGAGTGATAACGATGTTGCAGATATCAACATTAATGGATGGAAAGGTGAGATCACGCGTGCTGAGTTTGAATCATTAATTCAATCATTAGTGAAGCGTACACTATTATCTGTTCGCCGGGCCTTAAAAGACGCAGATGTCGAAATAGATGAAGTTTTAGAAGTGGTTATGGTTGGTGGTTCAACGCGTGTACCATTGGTTCGTCAAATGGTTGGTGATTATTTTAAACGTGAACCTTTAACCTCTATCGATCCAGATAAAGTGGTTGCCATTGGTGCTTCAATCCAAGCTGATATTTTGGTGGGTAATAAACCTGATAGCGAAATGCTATTACTGGATGTTATTCCTCTTTCTCTTGGTCTTGAAACAATGGGGGGATTAGTTGAGAAAGTGATCCCTCGCAATACCACTATTCCTGTTGCTAGAGCGCAGGAGTTTACGACATTCAAAGATGGTCAAACCGCAATGAGTGTTCACGTCGTTCAAGGTGAGCGTGAAATGGTGAGCGATTGCCGTTCTCTTGCTCGTTTTACACTGCGTGGAATTCCGCCAATGGCTGCTGGTGGCGCACATATTCGTGTCACATTCCAAGTTGATGCTGATGGCTTACTCAGTGTTAGTGCAATGGAAAAATCAACGGGTGTTGAAGCCTCAGTACAGGTCAAGCCTTCTTATGGTCTTAGTGATACTGAAATCGCTAAGATGATCCAATCTTCGATGGAAAATGCCCAAGAAGATTTACAAGCTCGTCGTTTAGCCGAGCAAAAAGTCGAAGCAGCTCGTGTGTTAGAAAGTTTAACCGCAGCATTAGAAGAAGATGCTCATCTGTTAAATGAAGATGAGAAAATGGCTATCGACAAAGTTGTAGATACCTTAATAGAGAGCGTTGAAGGAACAGATCCTGTTGCTATTGAAAACGCGATTAAACTACTGGATAAGCAAACTCAGGATTTTGCAGCGCGTCGTATGGATTCATCTATTCGACAAGCGTTGGCAGGTCATTCTGTGGATGAGATATAACTATGCCTAAAATTGTATTTTTACCCCATAGCACACTGTGCCCTGAAGGTGCTGTTGTTGACGCAACAGAAGGTGAGTCTATTCTAGATGTCGCATTACGCAATGGTATCGAGATTGAACATGCTTGTGAAATGTCTTGTGCATGTACAACTTGTCACTGTGTAGTGCGTGAAGGTTTTGATTCACTCGAAGAGAGCTCTGAGCTTGAAGACGACATGTTAGATAAAGCATGGGGTTTAGAGCCAGAAAGTCGCTTAAGCTGCCAAGCAAAAGTGACTGACGAAGATTTAGTTGTTGAGATCCCTAAATATTCGATTAACCACGCAAGAGAGCATTAATTTTAGGAGTCGAGTATGAAATGGAGTGACACGCGTGAAATAGGGGAAGCGTTATTTGATCTTTACCCTGACACTGATCCTAAAACAGTACGCTTTACTGATATGCATCAGTGGATTTGTGATTTAGAAGATTTTGATGATGATCCACAGAAATCTAATGAAAAAATTCTTGAGGCTATTTTACTTGTTTGGCTTGATGAATTTGAATAATTGACGACATCGTAAATTTAAAAGACTGGCTTATTGCCGGTCTTTTTGCATTATGACCTTTTACCTTGTCACTGATTTAAAAATAACCATAAAGTTGGTAGTAGAGATATTTTGTTATGCGATCTTCTTCGAGGAATATCATGTAAATACGGAAGATCACTGGATGATAATGGTGACCTCTTGGTTTTTGCAGTAAATTGATCACGCTAAACGCTAAATATCTGGTAGTCTGAATAGGTTAACTGCCACCAGTAATAATAAGTGAGACAATAAATGAATAAACAAATTATGCCTATCATGCTGTCAAATGAACCAGCTGCTGCATGTTGGGGTGAAAAAGCACTAATTAGCACTAGCGAAACCGGCATGACAATCCACTTAACGGAGGAAAACCGTTTAGGCGCTATTCAGCGTGGTGGACGTAAAGTTGATGGTCAAGGCATTCGTAATGTTGCACTTGTTGGCGACGGCTGGGATTTAGAACGTAGTTGGGCTTTCTGGTTAGGTTTTAGGGCACCTAAAGGCGCTCGTTCAATCGAATGGCCACAATTAAATGATGCAGATAAACACGAACTAGAATCACGTATTCGCATTGTTGATTGGGTTAGAGATACTATCAATACACCTGCTGAAGAATTAGGACCAGAACAACTAGCACAACGTACAGTTGATCTTTTCTGTGGTCTTGATAAAGAAGATATTAGCTATAAGATCACCAAAGGTGTTGATCTACGCGATCAAAACTATGCAGGTATCTATACAGTAGGTCGCGGTTCTTCTCGTGATCCAGTCTATTTAGCGTTAGATTTCAATCCAACCAAAGATAGCAATGCCCCTGTATTTGCTTGCTTAGTCGGTAAAGGTATTACTTTTGACTCAGGTGGTTATAGCATCAAACCTTCATCATCCATGAATTCAATGAAAGCTGATATGGGTGGTGCAGCAACGTTAGCGGGTGCTTTGGCATTAGCGGTTACTCGTGGTTTAAATAAGCGCGTAAAATTACTTCTCTGTATTGCAGATAACATGGTTAGCGGTAATGCCTTTAAATTAGGTGATATTATCCGTTACCGTAATGGTAAATCAGTTGAAATCATGAATACCGATGCTGAAGGCCGTTTAGTTTTAGCGGATGGTTTAATTGATGCAAGCAATATTGCACCAGAATTGATTATCGATGCAGCAACATTAACAGGTGCTGCTAAAGTTGCAGTAGGTAATGATTACCACTCTGTATTGAGCTTTGATGATAAATTGGCAGCAGAGTTACTGACTAGTGCTGAACAAGAAAATGAATTGTTCTGGCGTCTACCATTAGCGGATTTCCATCGTAGCCAATTACCTTCTAGTTTTGCTGATTTAAACAATATCGCTGCACCTTCTCATACTGCGGGTGCAAGTACAGCCGCTGCATTCTTATCGCACTTTGTAACTAACTACAAAAAAGGTTGGGTTCATATCGATTGTTCTGCAACGTACAGAAAATCTTCTGTAGAGCAATGGGCAGCAGGCGCGACGGGTTACGGTGTGCGTTCTATCGCGAATCTGTTATTAGCAAAAGCAAAATAATAAACGTTATTTGATTTGGAGTTTGTAATGGGTGTATCTGAACAATTTGAGACACAAGAAATTGTTTCTGTTGAAGGTTCTTCTTTAAAGTTAAGCGTTCTAGAACCACAACCTGAAAAATTAACAACCGCACTTAGCGAGTTCTTTGGTGAGCATAAACCGATCCGCCGTGCCTTTATTGTTAATGCTCAGGAGCAAGATAATGAAGAGTCGTTTTATCTTATTGGTTTAGAGATAACAGGTGAAGAAGAGGTGATTGCACAGATACTCCCACAAGCGGCTGAATCAGCTTTTGAATATTTAGAAGAAGGGCAATCTCTAGATTTTTGCTTTGTGGATAAAGATGAAAAAGGTGTAAGTCATTTTATGATCCACCACGTATCACCTTTTTATCAACGCAAACTTGGGGGATTCTTAAGAAAAGGTATCCCAATAGTTAATCTGGATAGTTAATTTAGCCCTCTAAATTTAGGCGATATCTCATCAGATATCGCTTTTTTTTATCCTATAATAGAGAATTGACTAAATTAGCAAATTGTTTGCATTTTTATATAATGCTTTGTTTTAGATAAACTTTGTTTTTAAAGTAAAAATAAGGCGATTTTGTATAGTAAATTATTTTGTTTTACGCGATAAAAAATAGCTTATCTCGTTATTTTTTATCTTATTAGAATGAAGAAATACATATATTATCTCTGCCTGCATAAAACATCGCATTATTCAGGGGTTGAATTAAAGGAAATGGATATGAACCAAAACCAGTTTAGACAATATACAGAAAAGAGAGGTTATCGTTGGAGCTCTCTTGCTGTTGTATTGGCATCAGCATTAGCTCTTACAGGTTGTGATGATAAAGCGGATGAAAATGCACCATCTGCTGATAAGACACAAAATACACCAGTTGCCGAGCAAAAAGACACTGCTCAGAGCACATCAGGCACCGCGACTCAAACAAGCGAAAAACTTGCAGTTACAACAAAAACGAATAACGAAACTGCATTAAAAAGCAAAGAAGTCCGTGATGAGTTGGCAATGCGTTTTGCAGGCAAAGAAGTCACCGTATTAGATGCATCAGAGTTACAACGTGATGGTGCGAGTACTATGGTTGTGACTTTCTCTGTGCCGCTTGATCCTGACCAAAAGTTTGATGATGTTATTCATCTTGTTGATACCAAAAAAGGGAAGTTAGAAGGTGCGTGGGAGTTATCGGATAACTTAATGGAACTGCGTTTCCGCCATTTACCTCCATCAACAGAATTAAACTTAACGATTGATGAAAAAATCAAAGGTATTAATGAACGTACATTAACGACACCTTTTAGCCAGAAATTAACGACAGAAGAAATTTTCCCATCTGTTGGTTTCACTAGTAAAGGATCGTTACTACCACTTGAAGCGGCTGAAGGCCTACCGATTATTGCGCTAAATGTGGGGCAAGTTGATGTAAACTTTTTCCGCGTTAAAGATGAGCAACTAGCTCAATTCTTAACGCAATGGGAAAGCCGTTCTAATATTAACTATTGGGAATCAGATGAGTTTCTATCCCAAGCTGATTTGGTTTATACCGGTCGTTTCGAATTAAACACAGAAACAAATACCCGTGAAAACGTATTGTTACCGCTAAAATCGATAGATGCCTTGAAAAAAGAGGGTGCCTACATTGCAGTTATGCAACAAGCGGGTAAATACTCTTATACAGTGCCAGCAACGGTATTCACATTTAGTGATATCGGGCTGTCAATGCACAGTTATCTCGATACGTTAGATATCTTTACCCAATCACTTAAAAATGGCTCAGCGTTAGATAAAGTAGAAATTCGTCTGTTAGATGAAAAAGGCGGCTTGATTTCTAAAGCGCAAACCGATAGCCAAGGGCATGCCACACTTGAGAAGAGTGATAAAGCACGTTTATTAATGGCTATTCGTGATGGGCAAACCAGTATGATTGATTTGCGTAAACCTGCGCTTGATCTTTCTGAGTTTGATATTGGTGGGCCACAAGGTTATAGCAAACAATTTTTTGCTTTTGGTCCTCGTGATCTCTATCGCCCCGGTGAAACATTAATCGTTAATGCATTGCTACGTGATGGTGATGGTAATCCTATTAAAGAGCAGCCTGTTAAAGTCGATCTACTTAAAACAGACGGGCAAGTTTCTCGTAGTCTTGTTTGGCAACCAGAGAATGGTCTTTACCAATTAAAATTAGTTATTCCTGCTGATGAAAATACTGGTACACGTACCTTACGTTTTGATGTAGGCGATGGTACTCCTCGTTTCTATGAGTTTCAGGTCGAAGATTTTATGCCAGAACGTATGGCATTAGAAATCACGGGTATGAAGGGGATTATACTAAGCGGTCATGACGCTTACTTTGACATTAAAGGTCGCTATCTTTATGGCGCACCAGCTGCCGATAATCGTTTACAAGGGCAAGTTTTCTTAAAAGCCTCTCGTGAAGCTGTCAGTAAATTACCGGGCTATGAATTTGGTACTGTAAAAGATGAAAACTTCAGCCGTTTACTGGATGAGTTTGAACTTAATTTAGACTCTGATGGTGAGGGTGGAGTGAATGTTGATAGTGAACGCTATGAAGAGCTGAAATCACCTATCAATATTATTTTACAAGCAAGCTTACTTGAAGCTGGCGGACGCCCTGTTACACGTCGCTATCAACAAGCTGTTTGGCCTGCTACTCATCTTGCTGGTATTCGCCCAGTCTTCCCTAAAAAAGAAGTCTATGACTATCGTACGGACAAATATAAATCAGGTTACAGCGTTGATGAAAATTCAATGGCTGAATTTGAAATTGTCTATACAGACCAAGATGGTAAGAAACTACCTGCTAATGATCTTAAAGTGAAGTTTATCTATGAACGTCATGATTATTACTGGCGTTGGTCTAGTTCGAATGGTTGGGAATCTGGCTATAACGAAAAAGATCTTCAAATGGATGAGCAAACAATCAAGATTGCAAAAGATGGCACTGCAAAAGTGGCATTTCCTGTTGAATGGGGTTCTTATCGTATCGAAGTTGTCGATCCTAAAACAGAACTAGTTAGTAGCCTACGTTTCTGGGCGGGTTATTCTTGGATGGATAACACCGGCGGAACAGGTGCGGTAAGACCAGACCAAGTTAAGCTTAAACTGGATAAAGAAGGTTATTTACCGGGTGAAAAAGTTAAGTTAAATATTGTTGCACCTCATCCGGGTAAAGGTTATGTATTACTAGAATCAAGTAATGGGCCTTTATGGTGGCAGGAAATTGATGTGCCAGAAAAAGGGCTTGATGTTGAAGTACCTATTAATAAAGAGTGGGCAAGACACGATCTCTATCTGACTTCTGTTGTCGTAAGACCGGGAGATACGTCAAAACAAGCGACAGTAAAACGTGCTGTGGGTATTTTGCATTTACCATTGCAGGATAAAAACCGTCGTATTGATATCTCACTTGATGCACCTGAAAAAATTCGCCCTAACCAAGATTTAAAAATCCGCATTAAAGCGAATCCAGTTGCAGGTCAACCATTACCTGAAAATATTAATGTATTAGTTTCTGCGGTTGATACTGGTGTATTAAACATCACAGAGTATAAAACGCCGGATCCTTACGATGCTTTCTTTGGTCGTAAACGTTACAGCATCGACCAATATGATGTTTACGGGCAATTAATTGAAGGGCAAGGGCGTTTAGCTAATTTGCGCTTTGGTGGTGATGGTGGTGAAGCTGCTGCATTATCTCGTGGTGGTAAAAAACCATTAACTGATGTGCAAATCATTGCCCAACAAACGGCTCCAGTAAAATTAAATGCACAAGGTGAAGGTGAAGTTTCTTTACCTATTCCTGAGTTTAATGGTGAAGTTCGTTTAATGGCACAAGCTTGGACTGCAGATAAATTTGGTAGCCAAGAAGGTAAAGTTGTTATTGCAGCACCATTAGTCACTCAGCTTTCATTACCTCGCTTTATGGCTGGTGGTGATAATGCACTTTTATCTTTAGATTTAACTAATCTAACGGATGATGCGCAATCTATTACCTTAAACTATACCGCTTCAGGTTTGGTGGGATTAGATGGCGCTGAAAGCAAAACTGTTTCGCTAACGAAAGGTGAACGTACTCAAGTTCAAATTCCAGTAAAAGCGAAACATGGTTTTGGGCAAGGTGAATTCTCACTGTCTATTTATGGTATTAAAGTACCAGGTGAAGAGATTAAACCTTACCACAATACATGGAATATTGGTGTTCGCCCTGCATTCCCAGCAGAAACTATTCACTATGCAAGTACATTGCAAGATGGTGATACTTGGCGTTTACCATCAGAAATTTTAAGTCGCTTTAATAGCTCAACGCTTGAAGGTGAATTATTACTGACAAGTCGTCCTCCGTTGCAGGTGGCGCGTTATGTTAGAGAGCTGTTTGCTTATCCTTATGGTTGTTTAGAACAAACAGTCAGTGGGCTTTATCCTTCACTGTATTCAACAGAAAAAGAGTTGAAACAGTTGGGAATTAAAACGCAAACTGATGCTGATAGAAAATTAGCTATCGAGAAAGGGATTGCTCATCTACTGACGATGCAAAAATCAGAAGGTGGATTCTCTTTATGGGATCAGGGTGGACGTGAAGAATATTGGTTAACTGCGTATGCAACCGACTTCTTATTCCGTGCATCACAACAAGGTTACTCAGTTCCTGCTGATTCATTAAAACGTGCGAACGATCGTTTATTACGTTATTTACAAGATAAAAACTTAGTTAACTATGAATATGTAGTTAACCAAGATGCAGCGCGATTCTCAGCAAGGGCTTATGCTGCGTTAGTATTAGCAAATCAGCAAAAAGCACCTTTAGGTGAATTACGTCGTCTCTATCTTGAGCGTAATCAAGCAGGAAGTGGCTTAGCTTTAGTTCAGTTAGGTATCGCATTAAAATTAATGGGTGATAGCAGCCGCGCTGAAAGCTTGATTGCTGAAGGTGTGACAACAACACGTAAATATAATTATGGATTGGGTGATTATGGTAGCACCATTCGTGACCAAGCATTAATTATTGCATTGTTAAGTGAAAATAACCTTGAAACACAATCTCGTGATGCAAGTGTGATTGCACTATCTGATAACTTAACTAGCCGTGAATGGTTCTCAACCCAAGAAAGTAACTCATTATACCTTGCTGGACGCTTCTTTATTAATATGGCGGAACAGCCTTGGGAAGTTGCTGTTAATCGTCAAGTCCCTGCAATCAGTAGCGATCGAGCAGTCAATGAGACATTAACATCAGCACAATTACAAGAAGGCTTAGAGCTAAATAACCGTGGTGGTGCCGCGATTTATTCTCGTATGAATATCGTGGGTTATCCGAAAGTTGCTCCTGCTCCTTATAGTAATGTATTAAATGTTCATCGTAGTTACTATGATTTGAAAGGAAACCGCGTTCATCCTAATCGCTTACAAAGTGGTGAAATGCTGGTGGTTAAACTGGAAGTTTCTGCTGATAGAGACGTACCTGATGCATTAGTTGTTGATTTATTACCAGCAGGTCTGGAAATCGAAAACCAAAACTTAGCATCAAGTAGTGCAAGCTTAAGTGATAGTGCGGCAGACTTGCAGGAATTTATCGACGATATGGGACAAGCCAATATCAAACACCTCGAATATCGTGATGATAGATTTGTTGCCGCTATCTCTGTTGATAAATATCGCCCAACAACATTGCTCTATTTAGCAAGAGCCGTAACACCGGGTAGCTATCAAGTACCACCACCACAAGTTGAATCTATGTATGTACCTTACTGGCGTGCAATAGGATCAACAGAAGCTAAGATTGACGTTGTTCCTTAAGTCTTGTAGCCCTTTCTTCGGAAAGGGCTTTTTCCTTTGAGTGAATGAATGAAACTAGGATATAAACGGCTTATTGCTGTTATCATTATTTTTTTGCTAGCAACACCTATTTTAGTCTGGATCGCAGATAAAATTTGTCCCCTCCCTGATCCTGAACCTCAAATTGCGACTATTGTTACAGCGCAAGATGGTACACCTCTTTGGCGCTTTGCCGATAAAGAAGGGGTATGGCGTTATCATGTCAAACTCACTGATGTCTCTCCTGAATATTTAGAAGCCTTAATTACTTATGAAGATCGCTGGTTTTATCAACATCCCGGTGTTAATCCGATGGCGATATTACGTGCAGCATGGCAAAACTTAAGTTCAGGAAGAATTGTGTCAGGCGGAAGTACGCTATCAATGCAAGTGGCTCGCCTTGTTGATCCTCACTCTCGTACTTTAGGGGGGAAAATCAAACAGCTTTGGCGCACCTTGCAATTAGAGTGGTATTACTCAAAAGATGAAATTCTGGAGATTTACCTCAATAGAGCACCCTTTGGCGGCACGTTAGAAGGTATTGGTGCGGCAAGCTGGGCTTATTTAGGTAAGTCACCCGCTGATTTATCTGCGGGAGAAGCGACTTTGATGGCGGTATTACCACAAGCGCCAAGCCGTTTACGACCAGATAGATATCCTGAACGCGCTCAAGCTGCACGGGATAAAGTATTAGATAGACTGGCAGAATATCTAATATGGCCACAAGAAAAAGTTGATGAAATTAAGGAAGAGCAGGTTTTATTAGCACCAAGGCAAACACCACAATTAGCACCATTGCTGGCTCGTCGTATGTATAACGAAAAGCGAGAACCTGTTATTACAACAACGATTGATATCAATATTCAACGACAGCTCGAAGATATTGCGAATCAATGGAAGTATCAATTAGCGGATAAAACATCCTTAGCTATCTTAGTTGTTGATCATACGGATATGAGTGTGAAAGGGTATGTCGGCTCTGCTGATTTTAATGATAATTCGCGCTTTGGTCATGTTGATATGATCAGTGCATGGCGCTCGCCGGGTTCAACATTAAAGCCATTTATTTATGCACTTGCATTAGATGAAGGACTTATTCATGCAGAATCGCTTTTACAAGATGTTCCTCGTCGATTTGATAATTATCGTCCTGGTAATTTTGACTCCGATTTTAATGGAGCCGTCAGTGCCAGTGAAGCATTAAGTCGCTCTCTGAATCTGCCAGCGGTACAACTTATTGAAGTGTATGGTGCAAAGAAATTTGCAGCAAAATTACGTCATAATCATCTTGAAATGCGCTTTCCTTATGGTTCAGAGCCAAACTTAGCACTGATCTTAGGAGGAACTGCGACGCGAATGGATGAGCTTGTTTCTGCCTTTAGCGCATTAGCAAGGCAAGGAAAAACAGCACCGTTACGTTTTAAACCGGAACAAATAATAGAAGACCGAGTATTGATGTCACAAGGAGCAGCATGGATTATTAGACGTATCTTAGCCGGAGAAGCCAGACCTCGTCCAGATAGCGCAATTTCGCCTGTTGTTCCTTTGGCTTGGAAAACAGGTACAAGTTATGGCTATCGTGATGCATGGTCTATTGGTGTGAATGCACGCTATACCATAGGTGTTTGGGTAGGTAGACCTGATGGAACACCTGTTGCAGGACAGTTTGGTTTTGCGACAGCAGTTCCTATTATGAATCAGGTCAATAACTTATTAACGGGCTACTTCTATCAAAATAAGCAAAGACCACCAACAGATTTACGCCCTAACAGTGTAACGGCAGCCACTATTTGTTGGCCGACAGGTAAGGCATTACCAAAAGAAGATAGCAACTGTAGAGTCAGTCGTCGAAGCTGGATCTTAGATAATACCATTCCACCAACTTTGTTAAATGATAGCCAAGAAGGTATTTTGGGGATCAACGAAAAAATTTGGTTAGATAATGAAGGCAAACGCACAGGGCCTAATTGCCCTAATGCAGAGTTAAAAGATATCGCCTTGTGGCCGATAGCATTAGAAGCATGGTTGCCTGAGAAAGAACGCAGAGCAAAACGACTGCCACCGATTTCTGAAACTTGTCCGCCAATTAAAGAAGATATTATTCCTCTGTTTATCTCGGGTATTCGTGCAGGTGATTTATTAAGACCATTACCTGGCGAAACTACTCTTGAAATAACTGTTTCTACACAAGGTGGAAGTGGTATGCAATGGTGGTTTTTAAATGGTGAGCAAATAGGTAAGACAGAAAACGGAGAAACATTCTCTTATTTATTAGAGAAACGAGGTAAATACCAACTTTCAGTGCTTGATCTAAGTGGTCAAACGGATATGGTTAATTTTATATTTCGTTAAACTAAAACGATAAAATAAACGAGAACTGAGTGATTTTTCACTAAATTAGTTTTTTCGATAAAGATAAAGAGACTATTTATCGTGTTTCATTTCGGTTCTTTTTTTATTCTTATTTTCAAGTTTGAACATGGAAACCGTCAAAAATGTGATTAGATCGATAATTTATAACTTTTTTGCCACAGTTTTTTAAAAAAAAAGGATATTCAATCTGTGCAATTCATTTTTATCCTCCTATAATCGAGCCCTATTTTTTGCAGGGAATGCGGTTTTTGATTCGTTTTTCCATGATCTGCGATAAAAGAGATAACAAAAGTTATCATTAATAAAATAATTTAGAGGTAAGACATGGCTATTCAGCGCACATTTTCTATTATCAAACCAAACGCAGTGAAAAAAAATGTTATCGGTGCTATCTATCACCGTTTTGAAAGCGCAGGCTTTAGCATCATTGGTGCTAAAATGTTGCATTTAACGCGCGAACAAGCTGAAGGCTTTTATGAAGAACACAAAGGCCGTCCTTTCTTTGACGGTTTAGTTGAATTTATGACTTCGGGCCCAATCATGGTTCAAGTGTTAGAAGGTGAAAACGCGATCCAACGTCACCGTGATCTGATGGGTGCAACTAATCCAGACAACGCATTAGCGGGTACATTACGTGCTGACTACGCTGATAGCTTTACTGAAAATGCGGTACATGGTTCAGATTCAGAAGCTTCTGCTGCTCGCGAAATTGCATACTTCTTCACTGAAAACGAAGTTTGCGCGCGCTAATTTATTAGCATCTCTACGCGAAAAACAGTACAATGCGACGCCCTGTTTGATAATTAACAGGGCGTTTTTTATTATTGTTTAATTATACAAATATATAAGTATCCCATTAGCATCAATGCTAATGCAGGCCGCATAGTGTAACAACGAGGCAATGTCATGACCCAATCTACCACCCCAGCGCCAAGCGCTTCTGTCGCTGTTTCTAAAGAAAATACTGTGAATCAAAAAACTAAAATTAATCTGTTAGATTTAAATCGTAAACAGATGCGTGAGCTTTTTGTCTCTATGGGCGAAAAACCTTTCCGTGCTGACCAAATTATGAAGTGGATGTACCACTACTGTTATGACGATTTTGATCAAATGACAGATATCAACAAGGTGTTACGCAATAAATTAAAAGAAATTGCTGAAATTAAAGCACCTGAAGTTTCTGAAGAACAACGTTCAACAGATGGCACGATTAAATGGGCAATTAAAGTTGGCGATCAACAAGTAGAAACTGTGTATATCCCAGAAGATGATCGCGCAACATTATGTGTTTCTTCACAAGTTGGTTGTGCTTTAGAGTGCAAGTTCTGTTCAACTGCGCAGCAAGGCTTTAACCGTAACTTGAAAGTATCTGAAATTATTGGGCAAGTTTGGCGTGCAGCTAAAATTATTGGCTCATTAAAAGAGACAGGCCGTCGTCCTATTACTAACGTTGTTATGATGGGAATGGGTGAGCCATTACTGAATTTAAATAATGTTATTCCAGCACTTGAAATCATGATGGATGATTTCGGTTTTGGTCTATCTAAACGTCGTGTTACTGTTTCTACATCAGGTGTTGTACCTGCATTAGATAAACTAGGTGATGCAGTTGATGTGGCTTTAGCCATTTCATTACATGCACCAACAGATGAAATTCGTGATGAGATCGTTCCAATAAACAAGAAATATAATATTGAAATGTTTCTTGAAGGTGTTCGCCGTTATATTGCTAAATCAAACGCGAACCAAGGGCGAGTGACTATTGAGTACGTCATGCTTGATCATATAAATGACAGCACAGATCAAGCTCATCAATTAGCTGAACTTTTAAAAGACACGCCATGTAAAATTAACTTAATTCCATGGAACCCGTTCCCGGGTGCGCCATACGGACGTAGTTCTAATAGCCGAATTGACCGTTTCTCTAAAGTATTAATGGAATATGGCTTTACGACAATTGTACGTAAAACGCGTGGCGATGATATTGATGCGGCTTGTGGGCAATTAGCGGGTGATGTTATTGACCGTACAAAACGCACACTGAAAAAACGCCAACAAGGTGAACTAATTTCAGTAAAAGCAGTCTGATACAGTTGGATATCTCTTTCTTTGTGAGGTGTATTACACAATTTCAATGTAAAGAGAACAAGGATGAATTTATTTAAGGAATATAACGATGATAAGGATATTATCAGTAGTTATAACTATTGGCTTGATGTTATTGACACTAGGTTGTCAATCATCAGCCAATCAAGAGCGTGTTGCAGTGTCTACACGTTTACAATTAGGTGATGCTTATTTAGCTGAAAGACAATATCAAATAGCACAATATCATTTCCAAAAAGTGTTATCGGTGATGCCAAATCACTCCGATGCAAATTTAGGAATGGCGTTAACATCGCAGTTATTGGGAAATTCTATTCAAGCGTTAGATTATTACAAAATAGCGATGAACTCGAAGCCAGTAAATGTTAATGTATTAAGGCTTTATGGTAATTTCCTTTGTGAACAAAAACTATTAAACAATAATAGTGTGTTAATTGAGGATATACCGCCAGATTATTTGGTCTGTCAGCAAAGTGATAATAAAATATCAAAAAATTCGCGGTGATACGTTAAGGTACTTTGTGCTTTTGCGAGTTCATCAATGTTAAACATCCAATAGCCACAGTGCCTAGATTGCTAATGAATACTGAAAACAAAACCGAAGAAGTGAAATTAACAGCAGGTCAACTTTTACGCCAGGCACGAGAAAAGGTGGGGCTAACACAACAAACTGTTGCTGATCGACTTTGTTTGAAGTTATCGACAGTTCGCGAAATTGAAACAGACTCAGTTTCTTCTGATATTGCACCAACATTTTTACGCGGATACATGCGTTCTTACGCTAAGTTAGTTGGCGTTCCTGAAAAAGATATCCTTGGTTTTATCGACCAGCAAGCTCCTGTCAAACAAATTAGAATGACAACCACACAAAATTACTCATTAGGCAAACGTCATAAAAAACGTGAAGGTTGGCTGATGAAACTCACATGGGTGATTCTGATTGTTATGGTTGCTTTTGTGGGGGTTTGGTGGTGGCAAGGTCATCAGGCTGATCAACAAGAATTAGTCTCTATGGCTTCTCAAGACATAGGGCAAAATAGTACTCAAGAAAACACCAACACGATAGATTCTCCTTTAGCAGCCACCTTAGATAATACGTCAACATCTGAAGGTGATAATTTACAAGTACCTGCGTCGCCATTAGTTGATAATCAGACGAATAATGTTGCTATATCACCAACGACTGAAACGACGTCACCAGCATCAACAGAAGTGAGAACGGTTCCATTACCCGTATCACCTCTAACAACATCAACAACTTCTCGTGCAAATTCAGCACAAGAAGCTACCTCATCAGAAGCAACTGCTATTGCGAATCAATTGGTTCTTATGTTTGATGGTGAATGTTGGTTAGAAATTCGTAATGCTCAAAATAAAGTCTTATTTAATGGTATTAAGAAAGCGGGTGATCGTTTGGAATTTGATGGTGAGCAACCTTATAAACTAAAAATAGGCGCCCCTTCTGTTACTCGCTTACAGTTTAATGGTGAATCAGTTGATTTAAGCCGTTTTACTGGAAAAATAGCAAAAATAACAGTACCGAGCGCTTAATCTGACACACATTTGAGCAAGCATGGAAGCATGGGAGAATTAATCAATGCATAAAGAATCACCTATTATTCGTCGCAAATCGACACGAATTTATGTGGGTAATGTACCTATTGGCGATGGGGCTCCTATCGCGGTACAGTCGATGACGAATACACGAACGACAGACGTAGAAGCGACTGTTCGCCAGATAAAATCACTGGAACGTGTTGGGGTTGATATTGTTCGTGTTTCTGTACCAACAATGGATGCTGCGGAAGCATTCAAGTTAATTAAGCAGCAAGTTAATGTACCTTTAGTTGCTGATATTCACTTTGATTACCGTATCGCATTAAAAGTCGCTGAATATGGTGTTGATTGTTTACGCATCAATCCAGGTAATATTGGTAGTGAAGAACGTATTCGCCAAGTTGTTGATTGTGCTCGTCACAACAATATTCCTATTCGTATTGGTGTAAACGGTGGTTCGCTTGAAAAAGATATTCAAGAGAAATACGGCGAGCCGACACCAGAAGCGTTAGTTGAATCAGCCATGCGTCATGTGGATATTCTAGATAGACTAAATTTCGAACAGTTTAAAGTCAGTGTAAAAGCTTCTGATGTTTTTCTTGCCGTTGATTCATACCGCTTGTTAGCGAAAAAAATAGATCAACCACTGCATCTTGGGATCACCGAAGCTGGTGGTGCAAGAGCAGGATCGGTTAAATCAGCGATTGGTCTTGGGATCTTATTATCAGAAGGTATCGGCGATACATTAAGGATCTCATTAGCTGCAGATCCGGTTGAAGAAGTTAAAGTTGGTTTTGATATCTTAAAATCATTACGCATTCGCTCTCGCGGAATTAACTTTATTGCTTGCCCAACGTGTTCACGTCAAGAATTTGATGTCATTGGAACAGTCAATGAATTAGAGCAGCGTCTGGAAGATATCATCACACCTATGGATGTTTCTATTATTGGCTGTGTGGTTAATGGACCAGGTGAAGCTGAAGTTTCAACGTTAGGTGTAACGGGCGCTAAAACACGTAGTGGTTTTTATGAAGATGGCGTGAGACAAAAAGAGCGTCTTGATAACGTTAATATGATTGATTTATTAGAAGCGAAAATTCGCGCTAAGGCATCAATGCTTGATGACAGTATGCGTATAAATATAAATCAATTGGACAAATAATACTCAAAAAACTGGCTCATTAATCAATGAGCCAGTTTTACTATTGATTTCACATTGAATACTGATTGATTTCGCTTCTATAATCAGCCTAACAATCAATTAATAACTATTAGAGAAGAAAAGTGGCACAAAAAATCCAAGCCATTCGTGGTATGAACGACTATCTACCTGCTGACACTCGTGTATGGCAGAAAATTGAAAATACGCTAAAACAAATTTTAGCGGGTTACGGCTTTAGTGAAATCAGAACACCTATCGTAGAGCATACCCCTCTATTTCAGCGAGCAATTGGTGAAGTGACCGATGTTGTTGAAAAAGAAATGTATACTTTTACCGATCGCGGTGAAGATGCCCAAAGCCTGACATTACGCCCAGAAAATACAGCGGGTTGTGTTCGTGCGGGTATTGAGCATGGTTTACTTTATAACCAAGAACAACGTTTATGGTATTTGGGGCCAATGTTCCGCTATGAGCGTCCTCAAAAAGGTCGTTATCGTCAATTCCATCAGTTAGGTGCAGAAGTGTTTGGTCTACAAGGTCCAGATATTGATGCGGAATTAATTATGTTAACTGCGCGCTGGTGGAAAGCGTTAGGTATCGCAGAGCACGTAACATTAGAACTTAACTCTATTGGTTCATTAGAAGCGCGTGCTAATTACCGTGAAGCATTAGTGGCTTTCTTAGAACAGCATGTTGATAAGCTAGATGAAGACTGCAAACGTCGTATGTATTCTAACCCATTACGTGTTTTAGACTCAAAAAATCCAGAAATTCAGACTTTATTGAATGATGCTCCTGAACTTTTCGATTATCTTGATGACGAATCAAGAGCGCACTTTGATGGTCTTTGTGCACTACTTGACGCTGTTGGTATTACATACCGTGTTAATCAGCGTTTAGTTCGAGGTTTAGATTATTATAACCGTACTGTTTTTGAGTGGGTTACTAGTGCATTAGGTTCGCAAGGAACAGTGTGTGCTGGTGGCCGTTATGATGGTCTTGTAAAGCAACTTGGTGGACATCCAACACCAGCTGTAGGTTTTGCAATGGGTATGGAGCGCATGATCTTATTGGTTCAAGCGGTTAACCCTGAATTTGTTGCAGACACCAATGTGGCTGATGTTTATCTTGCCTCATTTGGCGATAAGAGCCAAAGCGCAGCGTTAATGCTGGCTGAAGAAATTCGTGATCAATTACCAACATTACGTTTAATGACGAATCACGGTAATGGTAACTTTAAAAAGCAGTTAGGGCGAGCTGATAAACAAGGCGCTAAAATTGCGCTGATTTTAGGCGAAGATGAAATTAATGCCGGCACTGTTGCAGTGAAAGATTTGCGTTCAGGGGAACAAACAATCGTTGCTCGCAATGAGCTCGCTCAGCAATTGACTCTGTTATTAGGTTAAGGAGAGACTTGTGGAAGTTTATAGCACCGAAAACGAACAAGTTGATGCAATTAAACAGTTCTTTAAAAACTACGGCTTAACTATCGTTTTAGCCGCTGTTATTGGTTTTGGTGGTGTGTTTGGTTGGAAATACTGGCAATCGCATCAATCTAATCGTCTGCAAGAAAGTGCGGGTGCTTTTGCAACTGTCAGTGAGGCACTTGCTAAGCCTACACCTGAAAATATTGCATTAGCTGAAAAATTTGTTACTGATACGAATGATATCTATGGCGCTTTAGCTTCATTAGAGCTTGCCCAAATCGCTATCGATGCTAATGATTTAGTTACCGGTGAACGTCATCTAACTAATGCTGTGGCAAAAGTAAAAAATGACGCATTTGCAGATATGCTTAATCTTCGTTTAGCTCGCGTACAATTAGCATTAGATAAAACAGATGTTGCTTTAGTTTCGTTAGAGCAAGTGAAAGGCAAAGCATGGAATGGAATGAAAAATTATATCCGTGGTGATGTCTTAGCGAAAAAAGGCGATAACGCAGGTGCAGCAACCGCTTATCGTAGCGCATTAACCGATGAAAATGCGGGTGCTATTCGTTCACTGGTTGAACTTAAACTCAATAATTTATCCAATTAAAGGGATCTTCAGACATGCAACTGCGTAAAACTCTCCTGGTTGGTCTACTAGCATCTGCTTTGTTGGCAGGATGTTCTAGTGAACAGGATAATGTGACAATGTCTCCATTGCCTGAGGTGCAGAGCCAATTTACACCTAAAGCGGTTTGGGACAAATCAGTTGGAAATGGTATTGGTAAATACTATTCTCACTTGTCACCTACATGGGATGGCGCAGTTGTTTATGTCGCTGATCGCCATGGTTTAGTTAAAGCATTAGAGGTAGAAACAGGTAAAGAGCTTTGGTCACAAGATCTCTCTATTAAAACAGGTTTTCTTTCATCCAATGAGTCTGCATTACTTTCTGGTGGATTAACCGTTTCAGGTACTCGCGTTTTTGTGGGAACTGAGAAGGCGAAAGTATATGCACTGAACATTGAGGATGGCTCTATTGATTGGGAAGCAGATGTTGCTGGTGAAGCCATTTCAAAACCTGTTGTGAGTGATGGTTTAGTACTTATTCATACCAGTAATGGCATGTTGCAAGGACTCGATTTATTAACGGGTGAAATTTCGTGGACTATTAACTTAGATACTCCATCATTATCTCTGCGTGGTGAGTCTGCTCCTGCTGTCGCTTATGGTGCAGCTATCATTGGTGCAGATAATGGTCGCGTCAGTGCAGTTGTTCTTTCTCAAGGACAATTAATTTGGCAACAAAATATTTCACAAATTAAAGGCTCTACTGAAATTAGCCGATTAAATGATGTGGATATCACACCAATCATTGATGAAAATACCGTTTATGCAATGGCGTATAACGGTAATTTAGTTAGCCTTGATATGCGTTCAGGACAAATCCTTTGGAAACGTGATTTAGGCTCAGTCAATGATATGGTGCTGTTAGGTGATAATCTTTACCTTGTTGACCAAAATGACCGAGTTTTATCTGTTCGTAAATCTGATGGTGTGACATTATGGACACAAGAAGATTTATTGCATCGTAATTTAACTGCACCAGCTATTTTTGATGGCTATTTAGTGGTTGGCGATGCAGAAGGTTATCTCCATTGGATTGATACCAACACAGGTAAATTTATTGCACAAAACCAAGTGAACAGTTCAGGTTTGTTAAGTCGCCCTCAAGCGGTACAAGATAAACTGATGATCCAAGCTCGTGACGGTAAGCTTTATCTTTATAGTCGGTAATTAATTGCTGACAAATCTATTTATTTTACGGCTCCTTTAAAGGAGCCGTTTCGTCTTTTTAGTAATTACATGTAAAATACAATCAGGTTCGTGATTGTATTTTTATGAGGCATCAAAAAATGATACCCGTTATTGCCTTAGTAGGGCGCCCTAACGTGGGTAAATCCACGTTATTTAATCGACTAACACGCACAAGAGACGCATTAGTTGCTGATTTTCCAGGCCTCACCCGTGACCGTAAATATGGCCGAGCAGAGTTAGAAGGCGAAGAATTTATTATTATTGATACCGGTGGTATTGATGGTGCTGAAGAGGGTGTTGAAACCCATATGGCATCACAATCGCTACAGGCTATTCAAGAAGCTGACATCGTACTGTTTTTAGTTGATGCACGTGCGGGTTTGATGCCCGCAGACCAAGGTATTGCAAAACACCTTCGTGGTGTTGAGAAAAAAACGTATTTAGTTGCGAATAAAACTGACGGTATCGATATTGATACTGCATTAGCTGATTTTTATTCTTTAGGTTTAGGTGAGATCTTCCCTATCGCGGCATCCCATGGTCGTGGTGTTGCTCAATTGATTGAACAAGCACTATTACCAATTACAGGTAAAGTGGTGGAAGAAGAGCTAGAGCTAACTGAAGAAGAAGAGAATGCGGCTTATTGGGCTGCCTTAGAAGCAGAACAAGAAGCACAAGCATTAGAAGAGGAAGAAGACGACTTCGATCCTTCTACATTACCAGTAAAATTAGCGATTGTTGGTCGTCCTAATGTTGGGAAATCAACACTGACAAACCGTATGCTTGGTGAAGACCGTGTGGTTGTTTACGATATGCCGGGTACAACGCGTGATAGTATCTATATCCCAATGGAACGTGATGAGAAAGAATATATCATCATTGATACTGCGGGTGTTCGTAAACGCGGTAAAGTAAAAGAAACAGTAGAAAAATTCTCTGTTATCAAAACGCTACAAGCTATTGAAGATTCTAACGTTGCATTACTGGTTATTGATGCTCGTGAAGGTATTTCAGATCAGGATCTTTCATTATTAGGTTATATTCTGAATGCTGGCCGCTCATTAGTTATTGCTGTCAATAAATGGGATGGAATGACACAAGACGATCGCGAACAAGTTAAAGCAATGCTTGATCTTAAATTGGGCTTTGTTGACTTTGCGCGTGTTCACTTTATTTCTGCATTACATGGTAGTGGCGTGGGTAATCTTTTTGAATCTATTCAAGAGGCTTATGTCTGTGCAACGCGTCGCGTAGGGACTTCTATGCTGACTCGTATCATGAAGATGGCAGAAGATGATCATCAGCCACCGATTGTCCGTGGACGTCGCGTAAAAATGAAATATGCACACGCCGGCGGTTATAATCCACCAGTTGTGGTTATCCATGGTAATCAGGTAACTGATTTACCAGATAGCTATAAGCGCTATTTGATGAACTATTTCCGTCGTACTCTGCAAGTTATGGGTACGCCGATCCGTATTCAATTTAAAGAGGGTGAAAACCCTTATGCGGATAAGAAAAATAAATTAACACAATCTCAGTTGCGTAAACGTAAGCGTTTAATGTCACATTTGAAGAAATCGAAATAAGATAATTAAATTTCTTATTTAAATGAAAAGCCACATTTTTATGTGGCTTTTTTATATTTCATAAAAGCTTAATTTAATTTTTTAAATAATAATTTAAAATGTAATTAATCCCTATTCGTATTAATGAGCTATTACTTTGAAAAAAACAATTATCATTATATCAATTTTAATGCTTTCTGCTTGTGCAACATCCGAAAAATGGGAAGCAAACACCAGCACACCATCTCCTTTAGATATCGCTAAAAATATGTGTATGCAAGAAGCCAATACGCGATATCCTGCGAGATATGTGGCTTCAAGTCAGCCTTCTTTTGCTCCAATGAAAATAAATGGTAAAGATATTCCAAATTCAGGGGCTGGGACATCTTTTTCTTCAGATGCGAATGAATGGCAGCGTAGGGATTATTTTAATACCTGTATGAGAGGAGAAGGCTGGGAAAATAAAAATAAAGTTACAGGGGTATTGGCGTTTTTGTTTAATTAATTTTAGAAAATTTTTGTCATTAAACCTGTAGTTTTACTTCAATAAAACCACACTTATAATGTGGCTTTATCGTTAATGATTTATTTTCTCTACACCCACTCTTTTTGGATCAAAAAGTCACTGTATAACTTTGCTTCTGGGGTATTTGGTTCAGGGGAGTAATCATATTCAAAACGGACTAAAGGTGGCATAGACATTAAGATTGACTCTGTTCTACCGCCACTTTGCAAACCAAATAATGTACCTCTATCCCAGACTAAATTGAATTCAACATAACGACCACGGCGGTAGAGTTGGAATTGGCGTTCACGCTCACTCCAAGGCATTGATTTCCGCTTTTCAACAATAGGTAAATAGGCATCAAGATAACCAAGTCCTACATGTTGGACAAACTCGAAACAGTGGTCAAAATCAGGGGTATTTAAATCATCAAAGAAAAGACCACCTACACCACGAGGTTCATTGCGGTGTTTAATATAAAAGTAATCATCACACCATTTTTTATAACGAGGGTAATAATCCTCACTGAAAGGTGTACAAACTGATTTAGCAACCTTATGCCAATGAATGACGTCCTCTTCAAATCCATAATAAGGGGTTAAGTCAAAACCACCACCAAACCACCATACAGGCTCCTCACCGTCTTTTTCAGCAATAAAAAAACGGACATTGGCATGAGAAGTCGGAATATAAGGATTAAGAGGGTGAATAACTAAGGAAACACCCATTGCTTGAAAACGGCGTCCCGCCAATTCAGGACGATGTGCCGTGGCAGATTTTGGTAATGTGTCGCCATAAACATGCGAAAAATTAACACCAGCTTGTTCAAAAAGAGCACCATTGGTTAAAACGCGAGTACGACCGCCACCTCCTTCTTTTCTTTCCCAGTTATCTTGCTGAAAAGTGGCTTTTTGGTCTATGTTTTCAAGAGAGTGACAAATCGTATCTTGTAGTGATAAGAAAAACTCTTTAACGCGATGAATATCAGGTAAATTCATAATAACCTACAATTTTTATCATATTTATTAAAAATAGAACTCCATATTGTCTATGTTCTCATTTTCAAGTTGATTCATAAACCAAACAAGCGATAATAAATTCAGATTTATATGACCGATAATGGGCAAAACCATGGAAATACGTGTATTTCGCCAAGATGATTTTGAGGCAATTATTACACTTTGGGAGCGTTGCGATTTGATATCGCCTGATAACGATCCTGAAATTGATATTGAAAGAAAATTAAACCACTCACCCGATTTATTTCTGATAGCAGAAGTGGCTGGTGAGATTGTGGGTACTGTGATGGGAGGCTACGATGGTCATCGTGGCTCTTTATACTATTTAGGCGTTCACCCAGACTTTCGAGGAAGAGGCATTGCGAATGCATTGATTTCTCGATTAGAGAAAAAGCTAATAGCGAAAGGGTGTCCTCAAATTACATTAGTTGTACCAGAAGAAAATGATGCAACAATTTGTATGTTTGAGAAGTTGTTGTATGAAGATCAAAACCAAGAAAGCACAACTTATACTAAGCGATTAATTGTTGATCAGGATTTTGATCTTTAATTGTATTTAAAGCCCCTGATATCTTTAGGGGTTATTTCTCTTTTTTTCTATTTATCTCTTTTTTCTTTGTTTCTATTCTTACCTTTGTACCCCTCATTTTATGCGTAAAATCTGATATTACCTTTTCTGTGGAACAAAATGTTCTGTTAATGGTCGTAACTAGGCTTTCTTTTCATGTGGTTATCTAAGATCAAATCAGTAGATATTTTGTTATGCTGACTTAGTGCGACTGTTTTAGCCTGATGATTGAGGTGATACAAAGAGTAAGATAAGGTGTGTTTAATACCTCAGTATCTATTTTAATGTGTGACGAAGAAGTTTAACGGAGAAACAAATGATGCCTAAGTTTTGGTTACCCTTGTGTTTAAGCGCAAGTGTTTTGCTATTAAGTGGCTGTTCATCCATGGGAGGAATGTCTTTTTCTGCATTAAATCCGATGAATTGGTTTTCAAATAATACGCTAACTGTTTCTGCCAATGGATTAGGTAATATCACCAATTCGACAAAAATAACAGAAAGTGAAATAAAAAATGAGCTAGGCGGTAGCTTCAATTATCGTGAAGGTATGGAGATGCAAGGTAGTGATATTATTGTTGTCATCCAAGCTCTCGAAGATAAGAACGTTCAAGTGGCTTTCTATGGCAAAGAGAAAGGTACTGTTGAAAAAATAGAAGTCTTTGATGCCAAAGCAACGACGGATTGGGGCACAACGATGGGTACACCATTTAAAGATATCTATAAAAAAGCATTTGGTGCATGTAGCAAAGGCCCTAAAGATGAAAAACAGAGAACTATTTTATGCCAATCCGCAGAAGCGAAATCAGTGAGTTATGTCTTTAGTGGTCAATGGGATGGCCCTGATGGATTAATGCCACCTGATGAAGTTTTAGCTAACTGGACATTAACGCAAATTATTTGGCAGAACAAATCACCTTCACGCTATTCCTTATAAAATAAGGAAGATTTTATAATTAGACTGCCCGATTTTTGTTAAAAGGCAAATCTTCAGGAAAAAATATTCGATATAATCTGCATCATTCTAGGTGTTTTGATTATTGATTAGGAAAGCAATATGTCTCATGCACAAAGTGGCATTTTAGTCGCACATAGTAAATTTGGTCTTTTTATCGAAGCAATGGTCATAGGTGAATTAGAAGCTTTGCGTGAAGGATGCCAGAAATTCATGCAATCATTATCTGATTTACAAAAGCAATTTCCTGATGCATCGCTAGGCGCAGTTGTTGCATTTGGCTCTGATCTTTGGAAAAAACTTTCCGATGAAAATAGCGCACCAGAACTGAAACCTTTTCGCCCTTTAGGCAAAGGTTTAGCGCCTGCAACACAGCGTGATCTTCTGATTCATATTCAATCTATGCGTCATGATGTCAATTTCTCATTAGCACAAGCGGCAATTGCAGCCTTTGGTGATGCAATCAAAGTTGAAGAAGAAATCCATGGTTTCCGTTGGATAGAAGAACGTGATTTAAGTGGTTTTATTGATGGTACAGAAAATCCACAAGATGATGAGCGTTATGGTGTTGCACTGATTAATGATGGTATTGATGCTGGTGGTAGTTATGTTTTAGTTCAACGTTATGAGCACAATCTGAAGAAATGGGCTCGTTTTAGTGAATCAGATCAAGAAAAAATGATCGGTCGTACTAAAAAAGACAGTGTTGAACTTGATGAATCTGAACGAAATGTCACATCTCACGTTTCTCGTGTTGTGATTGAAGAAGATGGTGAAGAATTAGCCATTCTACGTCACAGCCTACCTTACGGTACAGCAAGCGGTAAACATGGTTTATATTTTTTAGCTTACTGTGGTCGTTTATATAATATCGAACAACAACTATTGAGTATGTTTGGTGAATTAGATGGCAAACATGATGATCTCTTACGTATGAGTAAACCTGTAACAGGAAGTTATTACTTCGCACCTTCTTATGAAGTATTAAAAGCGCTGTAATCATTATCTCGTGCTAAATACGTTTTTATTAATGAAATGCCTGCTTTAAATGCGGGCATTTTTGTCTGAATTTTTTTCACGTTAATAACAATCGATGTAAATTTAATTAATTAGCCTGAGTTTTATTCAGTTTTGATAACTTATAGTTATATCAAATAACAAAAGCTAACTACACTGTTATAAATAAAGTCGATAGAGTAACCATTAGAACAAAACTTACAATGATGGGTACTTTTGATGAAGAAAAACACAATTAGAACCTTTGCATTACAAGCAACCGCAGCATTGTCTTTGGTTGTTAGTAGTTATGCTGGAGCTGCTCAATTACTTAATAGCTCTTACGATATCGCAAGAGAGTTATTTACACAGCTAAATAGCGATTTTAAAACGCAATGGGATGCTCAACATCCTGATGATAAAGTCACCATCAAACAATCACATGCAGGCTCATCTAAGCAGGCACTTGCAATATTACAAGGTTTACCCGCAGATGTAGTGACCTATAACCAAGTTACAGATGTGCAAATTCTGCATGATAAAGGCAAATTAATTCCTGCTGATTGGCAACAACGCCTTCCTAATAATAGCTCACCTTATTATTCCACTATGGCGTATTTAGTACGCAAAGGAAATCCAAAGAACATTACTTCATGGGAAGATTTAACACGTGAAGATATCAAAGTGGTTTTCCCTAATCCTAAAACCTCTGGCAATGGTCGCTACACTTATTTAGCGGCGTGGGGTGCTTTCGAAAAAGCTTATGGTAATGATGAGAAGACACAGGAAGCGATGAAGAAATTCCTCAAGAATGTTGAGGTATTTGATACAGGAGGACGTGGCGCCACAACCTCTTTTATTGAGCGTGGGCTTGGGGATGTGCTAATCAGTTTTGAATCCGAAGTTAATAATATTCGCCAGCAATATGGTGAAGATGAATATCAAGTTATTGTGCCACCTGTAGATATTCTAGCTGAGTTTCCAGTCGCTTGGATTGATAAAAATGTGCAACGTAATGATACAGAAACATTGGCAAAAGCTTACCTCAATTATTTATACAGTCCTAAAGCACAAGAGATCATCACGCAATTTAATTATCGCGTAAATGATAAAGCGGTCATGGCGCAAAAATCCGCACAGTTCCCAGCAACATCATTATTTACGATTGAAGAGGTATTTGGTGACTGGAATAACGTGATGAAAACACATTTCACGACAGATGGCATACTTGATAAGTTGTTAGCGCAAGGACGTCAATAATGTTTACTACAGCCAGCAAACGGGTATTACCAGGATTTGGATTAAGTTTAGGTGGAACACTGTTTTACACCTGCTTGATCTTACTGTTACCAATGAGTGCGCTGGTTGTACAACTTTCTGATATGAGTTGGCCTCAGTATTGGGCGGTGATAACGCATCCCCAAATTGTGGCTGCTTATAAAGTCACATTACTCGCAGCAGGCGTTGCCAGTATTTTTAATGCAGTTTTCGGTATGTTGCTTGCGTGGATCATTACTCGTTACCGTTTTCCAGGTAGACAACTGCTTGATGGTTTAATGGATTTACCTTTTGCTTTGCCTACGGCTGTTGCTGGCCTCACGCTTGCGACGCTTTTTTCAACACAAGGCTGGTACGGTTTTGTATTGGATAAATTTGATATCAAAGTTATTAATACATGGATTGGGATAGCTGTTGCGATGGCTTTTACCAGTTTACCTTTTGTTGTAAGAACCGTTCAGCCAGTGCTTGAAGAATTAGGCCCTGAGTATGAAGAAGCTGCTGAAACGCTAGGAGCAAGTCGTTGGCAAACATTTCGTAAGGTTGTATTACCTGAGTTATCACCAGCACTAATAGCGGGAACCGCACTCTCTTTTACACGCAGTTTAGGTGAGTTTGGTGCTGTTATTTTTATTGCTGGCAATATTGCATGGCAAACAGAAGTTGTTTCCTTGATGATTTTTATTCGATTACAAGAATTTGATTATCCTGCGGCAAGTGCTGTTGCTTCTGTGATTTTACTTGTTTCATTAGTCTTACTGTTTTCAATTAATGGATTGCAAAGCCGATTTGGCCAACGGTTGAGGGGGCATTGATGTCAGATATTATGCAACAACGCTCTGTTGATTGTCGTAAAATTGATTGGGTGAAGTGGGGATTAATCCTTACCGGTGTTGTGTTATCCATTTTATTTTTAGTTGTGCCTATTGCGTGGATCTTTATGACCGCGTTTTCAAAAGGTATTGAAATATTTACTGAGAACTTATTGGACAGCGATATGTTACATGCTGTCTGGTTAACCGTACTCATCGCGTTAATCACCGTACCTGTCAATATGTTGTTTGGTGTCAGCATGGCATGGCTCGTCACACGTTTTCGTTTCCCGGGGCGCCAGCTATTAATGACATTGATTGATATTCCATTTGCAGTGTCTCCAGTGGTTGCTGGATTACTTTATCTGCTTTTTTACGGTAGCAATGGATGGGCAGGGCAATGGTTATCTCAGTTTGATATCCAACTTATGTTCTCATGGCCAGGAATGGTATTAGTTACGGTATTTGTCACTTGTCCTTTTGTGGTGAGAGAACTGGTGCCCGTGATGATGAGCCAAGGCAGTCAAGAAGATGAAGCCGCCGTGTTATTGGGAGCGAGCGGTTGGAAAATGTTTTGGCGAGTGACGTTACCAAATATTCGCTGGGCATTGTTATATGGCGTGGTATTAACCAACGCTAGGGCCATCGGTGAATTTGGTGCAGTTTCTGTGGTCTCTGGTGCTATTCGTGGCGAAACCTATTCACTACCGTTACAAGTTGAATTACTGCATCAAGATTACAATACCGTTGGGGCATTTACTGCGGCTGCATTACTCGCCATGATGGCGATATTCACCTTAATGTTTAAAAGTGCATTGCAATGGCATTTAGCTCGTCAGCAATGACATCATATTTTCACAAAGTAGAGGCAAAATATGAGTATTGAAATTAATAGTGTCACAAAATATTTTGATCGCACTGAAGTGTTGCATGATGTCAACCTTGATGTAGCCTCAGGTGAAATGGTGGCGCTGTTAGGGCCTTCAGGATCAGGTAAAACAACGCTTTTGCGTATTATTGCAGGCCTTGAACATCAAACCCAAGGAAGTATTTGTTTTGAGGGGCAAGATGTTAGTCGATTACATGCTCGGGATCGCAAAGTTGGTTTTGTTTTTCAGCACTATGCGCTGTTTCGCCATATGACTGTATTTGAGAATATCGCTTTTGGTCTAACGGTATTGCCTCGACGAGAGCGTCCTAACAAAGAAGCTATTTATAAAAAAGTGCAGCAGTTGTTAGAGATGATCCAATTACCTCATTTAGCGCAACGTTATCCAGCACAATTATCTGGTGGACAAAAACAGCGTGTCGCTTTAGCAAGAGCTTTGGCTGTCGAACCTCAAATCTTATTACTCGATGAGCCTTTTGGCGCTTTAGATGCCAAGGTAAGAACGGAATTACGCCGTTGGTTACGTGAATTGCATGAAGAGCTTAAATTTACCAGTGTCTTTGTTACTCATGATCAACAAGAAGCAATGGAAGTGGCTGATCGCATTGTGATTATGGGAAATGGTAAAATAGAGCAAGTAGGTACACCACAAGAAGTATGGCAATCACCAAAAAGTCGCTTTGTTTTAGAGTTTTTAGGTGATGTGAATCATCTACAAGGCGAAATTAATGGCGCTCAATTACAGATTGGCGGATATCACTTGCCATTATCGGTGACACCGCTTTATCAAGGTTCAGTAGATGTGTTTTTACGTCCTTGGGAAATAGCATTAAGTGTACATGCCAATAGTGTTTGCCGATTGCCTGTTAAGGTTATTGAGGTCTCACCAAAAGGGCATTATTGGCAGTTGATTTTACAGCCATTAGGATGGAGTGAAGCACCGATTACTGCAGTCTGGAATGATATTTCTTCGGCTCCAACAAAAGGAAATACCTATTATATGGGAGGTGCTCAAGCCCGTTTATATACGGGGGATACTACCTTAAATACGGTGTCGTTAGCCTATACCGCCTAATTTTATTATTAATCTATCATTTCATTTCGCGATTTTTCACCCATGCTTATTTTGGCATGGGTATTTTAGTTTCTATGAAAACAAAGAGACTTGTCGAATTACGTTAATATTATTGCGTTAATAAGTTAAATGTGATTTCTTCATTAATACAGACAAACAAATGAGCAGGAACTTATTGTGGCAGGGTTAGAACAATTTATTGGTAATACACCATTAGTAAAACTACAACGACTTACACAAGAGGTAGATGCTGAAATCTGGGTTAAGCTTGAAGGCAATAATCCCGCAGGTTCAGTAAAAGACAGAGCTGCATTATCGATGATAGAACAAGCGGAATTACGCGGTGAGATAAAACCGGGTGATACGCTGATAGAAGCAACCAGTGGTAATACAGGTATTGCCTTGGCGATGATTGCAGCGGTAAAAGGTTACCGTTTAAAGCTGTTAATGCCTGAAAATATGAGTAAAGAGCGTCAAGCATCAATGCAAGCTTATGGCGCAGAGTTGATTTTAGTGAGTCGTGAAGTCGGTATGGAAGGTGCGCGAGATCTCGCACAACAGATGGAACAACGGGGCGAAGGTAAGGTATTAGACCAATTTAATAACCCAGATAATCCAAGGGCTCATTTTATTTCCACTGGCCCTGAAATTTGGCAACAAACACAAGGTCGTATTACGCATTTTGTTTCGAGTATGGGAACAACAGGGACGATCACTGGTGTGGGTAGTTATTTAAAAACACAATCTGATAGCGTGCAAATTATTGGTCTTCAGCCTGAGGAAAAAAGTCAGATCCCAGGTATTCGTCGTTGGTCACCGGCTTATTTGCCGGGAATCTTTAAAAAAGAGCTGGTGGATAGTGTGATAGATATGTCACAAACCGAAGCAGAATCAACAATGCGCCTTTTAGCCAGACAAGAGGGTATCTTCTGTGGAGTAAGCTCTGGAGGAGCTGTTGCTGGCGCTCTGCGCGTTGCAAGAGAGAATCCTGGTGCGGTGATTGTTGCGATTGTTTGTGATAGGGGGGATCGTTATTTGTCGACAGGCGTTTACTCGTCATAATTTAAGTTGTAGCGTTGTTGACTGCGCTCATTCGCACTAGTCACATACTTGAGTATGTGACTAGCGACTTGTTCCCTTGTCGCCTAGCTACATCTTGAATTATTTAGAGTCTTTGGTCTTTGGTCTTTGGTCTTGGGGTTTTGAGTATAAAAAAACCGCCACATATGGGTGGCGGTTTAAATAGAGAACTTTACAGAAAATTATTTTTTAATCTGAATTATAACGGTTTCACCAACAGTAACTGGGCCTGTCATTTTGGTTAAACCTTGGATTTCATCCATATTAGAGATAACAACTGGCGTTAGAACTGATTTTGCTTTTTCTTCTAAGACAGCCAAGTCAAATTCTAAAATAGTATCACCGACTTTTACTTGCTGACCTTCTTCAGCGATACGTTTAAACCCTTCACCTTTCAGTTCAACAGTGTCGATACCGAAGTGGACAAATAACTCGATACCGTTGTCAGACTCAATAGAGAAAGCATGGTTAGTCTCGAAAATTTTACCGATAGTACCATCGACTGGCGCAACAATTTTATTACCAGCAGGTTTGATAGCAATACCGTCACCTACGATTTTTTCAGCGAAAACAACATCAGGAACATCTTCGATATTGACGATTTCACCAGAAAGTGGTGCAACAATATCAATCGTGCCACTGCCTTTCTTTTCCTCTGAAACCAGTGATTTTAATTTATCAAACAGACCCATGAATCTTCTCCTAATTATTGTAGTTGGGACCGGGCTCTGGCTAATGCGATTAGCACAGTGTCTTTTCTTTAGTAAAAGTTTCTACTAAGTCCATCAATTCTTTTGCAGTTGGCTGAGCAAGTGCTTGTTCTGCCAGTGCTTTAGCATCATCGTAATTCGCATTACGGATCACTTTTTTGATGCGAGGAATTGAAATAGCACTCATACTAAACTCATCTAATCCCATGCCGAGAAGGAGCAATGTTGCTCGTTCATCTCCAGCAAGTTCACCACACATTCCAGTCCATTTACCTTCTGCATGTGATGCATCAATCACCTGTTTAATCAGGTTGAGTACTGCAGGTGACATTGGATTATATAGATGAGATATCAGCTCATTTCCACGGTCTACAGCCAGAGTATATTGTGTTAGATCGTTAGTCCCAATACTAAAAAAGTCAACTTCTTTTGCCATATGACGAGCCATTACTGCTGCGGCTGGGGTTTCTACCATCACACCGACTTCAATAGATTCATCAAAAGCTTTCTTTTCTTCACGAAGCTGGCTTTTCAGTATCTCAAGTTCTGCTTTCAATGCACGGATCTCTTCAACAGAGATAATCATTGGAAACATAATGCGTAGTTTACCAAAAGCAGATGCTCTTAAGATAGCACGTAATTGCGAATGAAGGATCTCTTTACGGTCAAGACAAATACGAATTGCACGCCAACCTAAGAATGGGTTCTCTTCTTTTGGTAGGTTCATGTAAGGTAAGTCTTTATCACCGCCAATATCCATAGTACGAATAATGACCGCAGGACTTCCAACAGCTTCTGCTACCGCTTTATAGGCTTGGAATTGCTCATCTTCTGTTGGTAAAGAGTCTCTATCCATAAATAAGAATTCGGTACGATACAGACCAACACCTTCAGCACCGTTACGTTCAGCACCAGCAACATCTCGAACTGTACCAATATTAGCGCAAACTTCGACTTGATGCCCATCAAGTGTAATAGCAGGTAAATCTTTGAGTTTTGCTAATTCTTCTTTTTCGTGCAGGTACTCTTCTTTGATAGCTTTTAATGTTTCTAGTTCCTCATCTGATGGATTAATAATGATTTTGTTATTAATCGCATCAAGAACGAGATAATCGTCTTTTTTAATGGTTTGTGTCGCATTAGATGTTCCCACAATCGCTGGAATTTCTAATGAACGAGCCATGATAGAAGTGTGAGATGTTCTACCACCTAAGTCAGTGATAAAACCTAATACGTTGTCTAAGCTTAATTGTGCAGTTTCAGAAGGGGTAAGGTCAGTTGCAACTAAAATCACTTTTTCTGAGATAGCGCTTAAATCGATAATTGGCATCTCTAAGATATTGCGCATTAAGCGTTTACCAATATCGCGAACATCAGCAGCACGTTCTTTTAGGTATTCATCGTCTAATGCTTCTAATGCAGTTGCTTGATCTTCAATAACAGATTGAACTGCAGCTTCAGCGGTTTTTTTGTCGCTTTTGATGAGAGTAACAATTTCTTGTTCTAACTCTTCATCTTCTAGCAACATGATATGGCCTTCAAAAATTTCGGCTTTATCCGCACCAAGGTTCTTTTCTGCACGCTCTTTAATGATTTCTAGTTGTTGTGCAGATTTGTTACGACCGTCTTTAAAGCGTTCGATTTGATTCTCAATCTCATCACTTTGGATCTTACGTTGGCTAATGATGATAGGTTCTTCTTTGAGGAGAAGGGTTTGACCAAATGCGATACCGGGTGATGCTAAAATTCCTGAAATCATAATTTATCCTACGACTTGCTGGTGATAATCTTAAAAGAATAGGATTGCAAAATACTGTTGTTTTAAAATCATCATTGAGATTATTAATCTCCCCTGAATAGTTTCAGGGGAATAAGTACTGTGTTAAAGCTTAATCGCGAATTACTCTAATTCCGCCATTAATTTTACTAACGCTTCAACAGCTTGTTTTTCATCTTCGCCTTCAGCAGAGATAGTCACTACAGTACCTTGGGTTAAGCCTAAAGTTTGTAATTTGAAAAGGCTCTTAGCGCTGGCAGATTTACCGCTAGAGATAAGTGTGATATCAGAAGAGAATGTTTTGGCTTCTTTTACAAATTGTGCCGCAGGACGAGTATGTAAGCCGTTTGGTGCTGTAATAGTAACTTCTTGCTGGTACATAGGATTTTTTCCTTTTATAACTCAATTGTTCACATTAAGTCAGGACTTAGTAAGTGTAGATGAATTTGTCCTGCTTTGCGTAGCAATATCAGATAATATTAAGTCGTAAAGCGTCATCTGATAAAAATAGTGTTCAGAAAGATAAAAGAGTTTGTTTTTGTCATCTCGGTTATTTTCTGATTAATTTCGACCTTCGAAATAATTAATTGATTAAATACTAAACTCGAAGAAATAAATCACCTGTCTGGATGACAAACTTTGATCTCTACCACAAAAAAAGCACCATTTAGGTGCTTTTTTAATAAATATTTTACAATTGAGATGACGGGATTTAGCTGTCAGAAATATCAGCAAAAAGTGGGGTGCTTAAATAACGCTCACCTGATGAAGGCAAAATAACCACGATTTCTTTGTTTGCAAATTCTGGCTCTTTTGCGAGTTTTACTGCTGCTGCAATCGCTGCACCAGAAGAAATGCCTGCGAGAATACCTTCTTTAGTCATTAGTTCACGAGCTGTATCAAAGGCTTCTTCGTTAGTGATTTGAATAACACGATCCAGTAACGATAAATCTAGGTTTTCAGGAATAAAACCAGCACCAATACCTTGGATTTTATGTGGACCTGGTTTAATTTCTTCACCAGCTAAGGCTTGTGTAATAACAGGGGAGCCTGTAGGTTCAACCGCAACCATTGTTACCGCTTTACCTTGAGTCTTTTTCAAATAGCGACCAATACCCGTAATTGTACCACCAGTACCAACGCCAGCAATAACCGCAGCCACTTCACCATCTGTATCATTCCAGATCTCTGGGCCTGTGGTTTTTTCATGGATTTCAGGGTTAGCTGGGTTGCTAAATTGTTGTAGTAAAAGAAAACGCTTAGGATCGCTATCGCGAATTTCATTGGCTTTATCAATGGCACCTTTCATGCCTTTAGCGCCTTCAGTCAGCACTAAATTAGCGCCCAATGCTTTGAGTAATTTACGACGTTCTACACTCATGGTATCTGGCATGGTCAGTGTTAATTTGTAGCCACGAGCCGCTGCAACATAAGCAAGAGCAATCCCTGTATTACCACTGGTAGGTTCTACAAGTTCAACGCCTTCTTTAAGAATACCTTTCTTTTCTGCATCCCAAATCATGTTGGCACCGATACGGCATTTTACACTGAAGCTTGGGTTACGAGATTCCACTTTAGCCAGAATGTTACCATTTCCGAAATGCTTTAAGCGAATTAAGGGAGTGTGTCCAATAGTTTGCGAGTTGTCTTCGAAAATCTTGCTCATTTTTATCCTCGGTACATGATTTTTATAAGGTCAGATGAAAATACCATACGCCATCAAGCTAAAGATGGAAATAAGCTTTATGAATATACTTATAACTTTTTCATCTTTTTATTCCAAAAGGTTCTAATCAAGAGTCAGTGAGACGATTCACAAATTAATAAATCAAGAGATGTACAGTATATTGATGGCTGATAATCTATTTTTAACTACATTTATTGCAAATACAGGGGTCATAATGGAAACCATTGAAGAGTTGATTAGCGTACTTGAACTCGCTGTACCTGAATTAGACGCGCAAGCTTTGCGTGAAAATTTACCCGAGTCAGATGCTCAAGAAGATGTCCTTAATTGGTTATATGAATCACTCTCAGCTCAAGGATTAATGGACTATGTGGAGTGGACAGAATATTTTGGTGATATTCCGGATCTAAAATCGTTAGAGCATATCTCTTTGCCTGAATCACCGAGTGCATTGATTTTATCTCAAGTTGAAAATATTGATTGGGATGAGGTGAGTGTAGACCCTTATATGTTGCCTTATGAATTGCCTTATCTTGAATATATTAACCACTTTTTGACAGATAAAGAATTACGATTAGTGGATCTCACACCATTTGAAAATGCTTATATTTTCTGTATTCGAGATGATGAAGAAATTATGGAAAAATTAGATGGTGCATTAAATATTTTTGAAATGGGCATTAATGAGCGTGAGCCAATGGATAGGGAAGAAACGAAAGACTATATACGCTCATTAATTGAGTAATGCACTCATAACTAAATAAACCAAACTACAATTTAGAAAAAAACGATAAAATAAAACCCCGTCTTAATAAAACGGGGTTTTTCTCATTTATCAATAAGTCGTTAAATTAAATTTACCACTGTCCATCTTGTACATGCTGTTTACGATAACGATCGCACCACATTGCGGTTGCACCACAAATTGCAACCGGCATGATGACTAAATTTAGAATAGGGATCATAGTAAAAATATTAATAACCATACCAAATTGAAGATTATTCCATTTGTCTTGTTTCAGCGAAGATTTCATCGCTGCAAATGAAATTTTATGGTTATCAAATGGGAAGTCATTATATTGAATTGCCATCATCCAAGCACCAAAAGCAAACCATAAAACAGGGGCAACAGTTTGTCCGATAGCAGGAATAAAATAGAGCAATAACAAGACAATAGCACGAGGCAAATAATAAGCTATTTTAGTTAGCTCACGTTTTAAAATACGTGGAACATCCTTCAATATACCTGCAACGCCCGTATCTGGTGGTGCAATGCCAGTTATTTGACCTTCTAACTTTTCAGCCAACAATCCATTAAATGGGGAAGCAATAATATTGGCTAAAGTACTAAAGAAATAAGTAAACACTAATAAAATAAAAATAACGGATAATGGCCAGATTAAATAACTCAGCCACTGCAACCAATCCGGGACTTTTTCCATCATCCAATTGACCATGCCACCTATTTGACCATATAACCACCAAAAGGCACTTCCGAGAATAATAATATTGGCAAGTAGGGGTAAGATAACAAAACGTTTTAGCCCTTTGCGTGTGATTAAACGCCAACCAAGAGCAAAATAATGAAATCCATTTAAATTTTTATTCGTTTCTGTCAAATTTGTCATACTTCCTATTCTCTCCAATGAGGGCAAGCTAGTATCATATAGGGAGATAATCAGCCTTACTAGTCATGAATTGTCTAAAAAATGCGCATAAGAGATTGATGTGTGTATCTTTGTGACAAGAAAATTAAGTATTGGCTTGCACTTATGAGCATTGGCAAATACTCTTAGTAAAAAGTAATATTTGCCAACGTGGCTATTAAACCTCAAGACAACAGAGATAGAAATGATGCAGCAAAATTTGCGTCTGATATTAATCGTTGTTGGTGCGATTTTAATCATAGCTTTGTTATTACACGGCTTATGGATTGGTCGAAAAGAGCGTTCTAAGCTTTTCCGTAATCGCCCAGTAAAACGTCAGAAACAGAATTATCAGTCAGATGAGAACGATGACGAACCGCAATACGCTGAGGTTAGTCATCAGACATCAACTTTATCCTCTACTGAAAAGCGGGAGAGTGAGCCACCGATAAAATCGGAGCCTCTGCATGAACCTGAAATTTCAGTGGCTGATAGAGATCCATTAATGTCTGAACCCCAAACAAAAGGGAGCTCTCACGATACTTCATTACAGCAAGAGCCTAGTCTTGGTGTTTTTGATGTGATTGAAAAAGAGCCTGAACCCATTGTTAGGGATGAGCCAAAACAAGCACCTGCGGCTAATGTTACTAGTGAAATAAAATCACATGTTAATACAGTAAGCCCATCAGCGAGTTTTGAGCCTTCAATTTCAGAGACTGGAGCTCACGTGACTCCTGTTGAAACTGAGGTTACGCATGATGCACCAGTTGAAGAGCCTAAAGCTGAATCAGCTTCGCAAGCAACAGAAGCGGAGAAAGAACTGGTTATTGTTTTAAATGTAAGTGCACATCATGGACAAATGTTAGATGGTGAGTTATTGATGCAAAGTATCATTCAGGCTGGATTCCAGTTTGGTGAAATGAATATTTTCCATCGCCATCTTAATCCAACAGCGAATGGTCCTGTTTTGTTTAGTTTAGCGAATATGGTGAAACCGGGAACATTTAACATTGATACTATGGCTGAATTAACCACACCTGGCGTATCTATGTTTATGATGGTGCCATCTTATGGTGATGCTAATCAAAACTTCAAATTGATGTTACTTACGGCTCAGCGTATAGCATCTGATGTAGGTGGTGTTGTGCTAGATGATGAACGTAAACTCTTAACGCCACAAAGAATCGAGCTTTATAAATCTAGGATCCGCAGGACGCTGGATTTAAATCAATAGCTTTTGTCTGTAAAAAAAGCCCCCGCTTGCGGGGGTTTTTCTTCTTTGGTGATAATCATGAATAAAAACACTCAACAAAAAATTGATAAACTTCGCATTACTCTACGTCACCATGAATATCTCTATCATGTCATGGACGCACCTGAAATACCTGATGCTGAATACGATCGCTTAATGAATGAGCTAAAAGCATTAGAAGCGGAACACCCTGAATTAATTACTTCTGATTCTCCAACACAGCGGGTCGGCGCCTTACCCCTGACAGCATTTGAGCAAGTCAGACATGAAATTCCAATGCTCTCTTTGGATAATGCTTTTGATGAAACAAGCTATCTGGCTTTCGATAAGCGTTTACGTGATCGTTTAAAGAATAGTGAAGAGATCACTTTCTGCTGTGAATTAAAATTAGATGGATTGGCAGTCAGTTTACTTTATGAAAATGGAGTATTAGTACAAGCTGCAACGCGTGGTGATGGTACTACAGGGGAAAATATCACCGAGAATGTGAGAACAATTAAGGCTATTCCACTGCGCTTATACGGTGAAGATATCCCTGCTCGCATTGAAATTCGTGGCGAAGTTTTTATGAATGAAAAAGGCTTTGAATATTTAAACGAGGAAGCGCGACGTACAGGTGGAAAAGTTTTTGCTAACCCTCGTAATGCCGCAGCTGGCTCATTAAGACAGCTTGATCCTCGTATTACAGCAAAACGTCCATTAACCTTTTTCTGTTATGGTGTTGGTGTACTCGAAGGTGGCGAATTGCCAACAAGCCACTATGAGCGCCTACAGCAATTTAAAAAATGGGGATTACCCGTTAGCGATGCTGTAAAACTTTGCACTGGTAGAAAAGCAGTCCTTGATTTTTATCACCATGTAGAAGAAATTCGCCCTAATTTAGGTTTTGATATTGATGGTGTTGTTATCAAAGTTGATGATATTGCACTGCAAGAAGAACTGGGTTTTGTATCAAGAGCACCACGTTGGGCTATTGCTTATAAATTCCAAGCTCAAGAGCAAATGACGATTATCAAAGATGTTGAATTCCAAGTAGGGCGTACTGGTGCTATTACACCTGTTGCACGTTTAGAGCCTGTTCAAGTCGCGGGGGTGGTTGTGAGTAATGCAACGTTACACAATGCTGATGAAATTGAACGCTTAGGGATACGCATTGGCGATACCGTGGTTATTCGCCGAGCCGGTGATGTTATTCCTCAGGTTGTCAGTGTGATTGAAGAAAAACGTCCTGATGATGCTCAAGAAATTATCTTTCCGACACATTGCCCTATTTGTGATTCTGATGTTGAGCGCATTGAAGGTGAAGCTGTTGCACGTTGTACTGGTGGTTTAATTTGTGGCGCGCAACGTAAAGAAGCACTTAAACATTTTGTTTCACGTCGAGCCATGGATGTAGATGGAATGGGCGATAAAATTATTGACCAACTGGTTGATAAAGAATACGTCAAAACGCCAGCTGACCTTTTCCGTTTAGATGAAAAAATTCTGTCTGGTTTAGAGCGAATGGGTGAAAAATCAGCTAAAAAATTGATCGCAGCTTTAGATAAGGCTAAATCAACAACATTTGCACGTTTTATTTATGCATTGGGTATTCGAGAAGTCGGTGAAGCAACAGCAAGTGGATTAACAACACATTTCTCAACACTTGATGCATTACGAAATGCAGATGTTGAAGCACTAAAATCTGTTCCTGATGTGGGCGATGTTGTGGCTAAGCATGTCGTTAATTTCTTCCAAGAAGAACACAATAGAACGGTTATTGATCAATTGATCAATGATGCCGGTATTACATGGCAAGCGCCTGTTATTGTGACTCATGAAGCGGGTGATAATCCTTTTGCGGGTAAAACTGTTGTGTTAACTGGATCGCTTTCACAGTTAACGCGTGATGAAGCAAAAGATAGATTAGCTGCATTAGGTGCAAAAGTGAGCGGAAGTGTTTCTAAAAAAACCGATATGGTGATTGCTGGTGAAGCAGCAGGCTCTAAGTTAGTGAAAGCTAACGAATTAGGGATAACCGTTATCGATGAAGATGAAATGATACGATTACTTGATCAATCGAAATAATCATTCTACTATTTAATAAATGCTACTGGGAAAACCTTCTCAGTGGCATTTTTACTTAAGCTAAATTTACATTTAATGTTTCTTAAGTAACTCACAAAGTGTGATCAACCTATCTTATTTAATAAATAGTGTGTATGCGGTTTCATGAGATTGTGACAATAGTCACATCCTAATGTTACGCGTTACATAAAATGCTCTACAAGATTTATTTTTATTTTTGGAGCATGCATGTCCTCTATCATTCACTTCGTTTTAGCACTCGCCGTTATTGGCGCATTAGCTTTCGTTGCGAGTAACAATCGCAAAGGGATCCGTCTGCGTTATATCGTGCAGTTATTAGTTATTGAAATCGCATTAGCATGGTTCTTCCTCAACTCTGATGTTGGTGAAGGCTTTGTTCGTGGCTTCGCTGGATTATTTGATCACTTATTAGGTTATGCCGCACAAGGTACTGAATTCGTATTCGGTGGCATGATGAAAGGTGGTTTAGCATTCTTCTTCCTGAATGTCTTATGTCCAATTATCTTTATTTCTGCATTAATTGGTATTCTTCAACATATCAAAGTATTACCTTTCGTGATCCGCATTATCGGTACTGTGCTTTCTAAAGTGAACGGTATGGGAAAACTGGAATCATTCAACGCAGTGAGCTCACTAGTTCTTGGTCAATCAGAGAACTTTATTGCCTATAAAGATGTATTAGGCAAAATGTCTCAGCGTCGTATGTACACCATGGCTGCAACAGCAATGTCGACAGTATCAATGTCGATTGTTGGTGCATACATGACAATGTTAGATCCAAAATACGTTGTTGCTGCTCTAGTACTGAATATGTTCAGTACCTTTATCGTCCTTTCTGTGATTAACCCATACTCTGTTGAAAATGAAGAAGAGATCCAAATGGGTAATCTGCATGAAGGTCAAAGCTTCTTTGAAATGTTAGGTGAATACATCTTAGCAGGTTTCAAAGTTGCATTAATCGTTGCTGCAATGCTGATTGGTTTCATTGCATTAATCGCTGCTGTGAATGCGATTTTCAGCATGATTTTCGGTATTAGCTTCCAAGATTGCTTAGGTTACGTTTTCTATCCATTAGCATGGGTAATTGGTGTACCAGAGCAAGATGCATTACGTGTTGGTAGTGTTATGGCAACTAAATTAGTGTCTAACGAATTCGTTGCAATGGGTAGCTTACAAGATATCGCTGCGGAAATTTCACCGCGCTCTGTAGGTATCTTATCTGTATTCTTAGTTTCATTTGCTAACTTTTCTTCAATCGGAATTGTTGCTGGTGCGATTAAAGGTCTAAACGAAGTACAAGGTAACGTTGTTTCTCGTTTCGGTCTAAAATTACTGTTCGGTTCTACATTAGTTAGCTTCTTATCGGCAGCTATCGCAGGTTTGTTTGTTTAATCTTTGAAGATAAAACAGATGGCATGTGAATAAAATAACAATGTAAACAGAGTCACTTGTTAATCAAGTAACAGAAAATCAAGCAGTACCTCTGGGTACTGCTTTTTTTATCTTTAATTTACCCTATAATCAGTTTTATCCCTCCAATGACGACGTGGTAGAGAACATGTTAGAGAAACAGCACCTTATCGATATAGCAAACACACAAATGCCATTTGGCAAGTACAAAGGACGTATGCTGGTTGATTTACCTGAAGAGTATCTATTGTGGTTTGCAAAGAAAGGCGAGTTTCCTGAAGGTAAGCTTGGTCAACTCATGGAGATGACCTTAGCAATTAAAATTGAAGGTTTAGAAGGGTTATTAAAACCATTAAAGCGGTGATGTTAATCATTATCCATAGCTGATTTATCAGGTGCTAATGCATTAATGATTTTCTGACTTAATTCAATAAATAATGTTTGCTCTCCGAGTGTTAAGCATTCACTTATTTTCTCAGCATTTTGTTTTCGACCTAATGCCGCTCTTGCTAGAAAAGCGTGACCCTCATCAGTTAAATGAGTAATAAGCTCACGCTTGTCTTTTTCAGAACGATACTGCGCAATAAATCCTAAGGATTTTAATCCTCGCATAAATTTCGATAAATTCTGTCTTGAAATCGCCAATGAATTACTTAATTGAGAAGGGGTTAAGTCACCTCGTAAGCGCAATAATTCTAAAATATCATATTGACCCCAAGTGACTTGTTCTGGGGTATAACGAGTTCGTTGCGCGACTAATGTGCATTGTAATAATGACAATGCGTTTTCTAATTCACACTTCTCCATAAATACGCTATCTCATAAATTATGTTAACTAAAGTTAATATTATCAGGTCATTCATTGCGAATAAACTTTATATTGATTAACTAAAGTTAATTAAATAAGATGATGTATAGTTAACTTTGGTTAACTACTTTATGGTTGGCCGATAAAACTTGACGCAGTTGATAAGAGGTGAAGTCGAAATGATGGACTATTTTAAAGATAAAGTGATTTTAGTCACAGGAGCAAGTACAGGTGTGGGTGAAGGTATTGCACAATTGCTATTCCAACGTGGTGCAACGGTTTTCATTACTGGTCGGCATTTAGAGGAAATAACAAAAACAGCACGTTCAATTGATATAACGGGCAAAAAAGTTATCGCTTTGCAGGCGGATATGACCTCATTTTCTCAAGTTGAAAAAATGATTGAAACTATTATCGCTCAAGTTGGAGCATTACATGGTTTAGTTAATAATGCAGGGATCACGGGACCTCATAATACATCTATTGTCGATTATGAGATTGAAGATTGGAAGGCAGTCATTGATACGGACATTAATGGCGTATTTTATGGTTTGAAATATGGCATACCTGCAATATTAAAAAGTGGGGGAGGGAGTATTGTGAATCTTTCTTCATCTAATGGCATTGTGGGGATTGCGGGTATTTCAGCATATACAGCAGCTAAACATGCCGTATTAGGGATCACTCGTTCAGCTGCACTTGAGTTTGCAGACAAAGGAATAAGGATCAATGCAATTGGGCCTGGCTATGTCGATACACCAAGAATGCAAATGCTACCCGATGAAGTACGTGAATGGATGGCAAATACACATCCAATGAAACGAATGGCAACCAGAGAAGAAGTCGCTAAAACGGTTGCATTTTTACTTTCAGATGAAAGCAGTTTCTCAACAGGGGCATTTTATGCCATTGATGGGGGTTATACAGCACAATAAAAATAAATAAAGAGGGAGGAGTCGAAAACAAAAAATCCTGAAGATTTCTCTTCAGGATCTTAAAATTCTGGTGGAGCTAAACGGGATCGAACCGTTGACCTCTTGCATGCCATGCAAGCGCTCTCCCAACTGAGCTATAACCCCACATATTGGATTGTTCTAGAAGTATATTGGTGGAGCTAAGCGGGATCGAACCGCTGACCTCTTGCATGCCATGCAAGCGCTCTCCCAACTGAGCTATAGCCCCAACATACTGGAACGGGCTTGATAATAGGCAACAAGCACAATACTGTCAATCAGTTAATCTCACATTATTTATTGATTGCTGAAAAAGAGTACAAAAAAAAGATACATTTCCTACTTTAGGAATGTATCTTTCTTAATAAGCAAGATTAACGAGTAAATTAAGCTTGTTTTTCTCTTTCAGTAATAAAGTCTAATGCTTTATTAATGCGCGCAACGCTACGAGTCTTACCAATAGCGTGAACGGTAACATCTAAGCCAGGAGATTGACCTGCGCCTGTTACAGCAACACGTAATGGCATACCTACTTTACCCATACCCACTTCCAATTCATTAGCGGTATCTTGAATTGCTTGGTGAACATTTTCAGCTGTCCACTCTGTAATTGCTGATAATTTATCGCGAACGACTTCTAATGGTTGACGAGCAACTGGACGTAAATGTTTTTTCGCTGCTGTTTCTTCAAAGGTGTCAAAATCAATATAGAAGTAATGGCAACTTTCAGCCATCTCTTTTAATGTTTTGCAACGTTCGCCTAATAATTTGATCAGCTCAACTAATGATGGGCCATTACTGGTATCAATATTTTGTTGTTTGACATGCCAATCCAAATGAACAGCAACTTTCTCTGCTGGCAGTGTATTGATGTAGTGATGGTTTAACCAAAGCAGTTTATCAGTATTAAACGCACTTGCTGATTTACTGATAGCTTCTAAAGTGAAATGCTCAATCATTTCATCAATAGTAAAGATCTCTTGGTCACCGTGAGACCAGCCTAAACGAACTAAGTAGTTTAATAATGCTTCCGGTAAATAGCCGTCATCACGATATTGCATTACGCTGACCGCGTTATAACGTTTAGAAAGTTTTTTACCATCATCACCTAAAATCATTGATACGTGAGCATATTCAGGCACAGGTGCACCTAATGCTTTGAGAATATTGATTTGGCGAGGCGTGTTGTTGATATGATCTTCACCACGAATAACGTGAGTGATTTCCATATCCCAGTCATCAATAACAACACAGAAGTTATAAGTTGGAGAACCATCAGTACGACGAATAATCAGATCGTCAAGCTCTTGGTTACTAAATTCAATTGGACCACGAATTTTGTCATCAAAAATGACAGAACCTTCTTGTGGGTTTAAGAAACGCACAACATGAGGTTCATCAGCGCTGTGATTATGGTTACCACCACGGCAACAACCATCGTAACGAGGTTTTTCACCTTTCGCCATTTGATCTTCGCGCAGTTGCTCTAAACGCTCTTTAGAGCAATAGCAACGGTATGCAGTACCCGCAGATAGCATTTGATCAATCACTTGGTTATAGCGTTCGAAGCGTTTAGTCTGATAATAAGGACCTTCATCCCAATTCAGATTTAACCAATTCATACCGTCCATGATTGCATCGATGGCTGGCTGTGTAGAACGTTCTAAGTCGGTATCTTCTATACGCAGTACAAATTCGCCCTTATTGTGACGGCTATATAACCAGGAATAAAGTGCGGTACGCGCACCACCAACATGTAGATAGCCAGTAGGACTTGGTGCAAAACGGGTTTTTATTTTACTCATTGGGATTGCCTTTGTACGTCTTACTTATATATAGATAAGTAATCGTGATTATCAAAAAAACGAAATGGTTGCCTTATTTTATCACTGGATGCTAATTCCTCAATGCCATTAAGCTTTTAACAGAGATAAAATTTTCAAATTAATGATTTTTTGTTTGACGAAGAGTATCCGTGGGATTACTTTGGTTAATTGCTGTGTCACTTATGGTGCTAAAAAAAGCATCTTGACTAAAAATAAAACGAACGATCATTTTCACGATAAAAAACTGATAAAAATCGTTGACTCATAGCGCAGTATCCCTATAATGCACCCCATCACGACGGGCGGTTAGCTCAGTTGGTAGAGCATCTCCCTTACAAGGAGGAGGTCGTTGGTTCGAGCCCAATACCGCCCACCATTATTTTCGTTGTGATAAGTTGTATGATTTAGTGTAATTGGGCGGTTAGCTCAGTTGGTAGAGCATCTCCCTTACAAGGAGGAGGTCGTTGGTTCGAGCCCAATACCGCCCACCAATTACATTAAAGCGTGGTAGTGAGAATTTAGTCATCATGAAGTGGGCGGTTAGCTCAGTTGGTAGAGCATCTCCCTTACAAGGAGGAGGTCGTTGGTTCGAGCCCAATACCGCCCACCACTTCATTCGGTTATTTCGCGCAATATCACACAGTTAGGTATGGGTCGTTAGCTCAGTCGGTAGAGCAGTTGACTTTTAATCAATTGGTCGGGCGTTCGAATCGCCCACGACCCACCATCCCTAAAAATACAACATAAAGTAGTGAACATTGTGACGGGTCGTTAGCTCAGTCGGTAGAGCAGTTGACTTTTAATCAATTGGTCGGGCGTTCGAATCGCCCACGACCCACCATTCACAAAGCTACTTACAGATTTACGCAAAATTATTAAATGGGTCGTTAGCTCAGTCGGTAGAGCAGTTGACTTTTAATCAATTGGTCGGGCGTTCGAATCGCCCACGACCCACCATTTAATAATAAAGCGGGCGGTTAGCTCAGTTGGTAGAGCATCTCCCTTACAAGGAGGAGGTCGTTGGTTCGAGCCCAATACCGCCCACCACTTCTTTATCTCTTCGTTGTACCTCCTTATTTACTTCCCTAGTATTTTTCTAAAAGAATTAATAATAGTTATTTGGTTTCTAATACCTGCGCTATTGCTGCTAGTTGCATTCTTTGAGCCTTAATCTTGTTCTTTGTGTGTACTGTTCTATTACGTTGCTCGTTGCTTCACTTATGGCTACATATCCCTATAGACATGCTTTCCTTGTCCCTTATATTGGCATTATCTCTTTATCCTCACTTAGCTACTTATTTTGTTCCCTTGGAGCTCTTAGTTTCTAAGATTGCTTTAACTTATTATTGCATTGTGCTTGTTGTGAAGAAGACTCATAAGTCAGTTTCTTTATTACGCTTTTTTACATCCTGTCATATTTTTACCATTTAAATGGGGCCACTTAAAAAAAGAAAAGGTTCTTCTACTGTTAAGTCAATCATTTTAGATGAGGGATTGCGCTCAGTAGAAAATATGTATCTATTATTGAACGGGAGGAAAGTTTTGATCTGAAAATATTAAAAAAATTACTCTAATTGAAAAAGAAAGATCTACTCCTTTTGAGTGTAGATATAGGAATTTTCAATTTTTTAATAAAATTAAATAACCTTAGGCGTACTGTGATAAATTATTTTTTCATTTTTTATGAGCAATATCTCTCATAAAATGAGCAAGTTAAAACATTTTGAGTCAGAATTGAAAAATATGTGGCACTCATTTTTTAAGAAAAAATACAGAAGATTAAAAGATAAAAATTGGGCTTTATAGTTAATCTTTCTTACTTTTTATAAATCATTGATCGTGCTAATAAGAATAAAGATTAAATATAATGATGTTTTATCTTCTTTTTTGAAGGGATGATATAGCAAGGGATTTTGCATAACTGTTTGATTTAAAATAAAATAAATTCAAAATTTGATATTTATCAATCTTTACATCATAATGAACTAGATAGTAAATGATATAAAGCAAAAAGAACTTATTTCATCAGTAATTGATTTGTCCTGAAGTGGTTAATTTCATTTTTTACGAAAAATAGAGAAATTTGTGCATTTAGCAGGAATATAAATTATATAAAAATATTAATGTTTATTTTCTCCTAAGAATAACTCTTATATGGAGTACGTGTAATTACTTAGGATGTAAAAAGATTAATTTTTGTTTTTTTTAACAAAATTAGATCATACTAAAGTTGATATTTAACAGCTCATTTCTTTGTGAATTTAACTTAAGATGTGATTATTGTTCTGTTTTTATAACGTGCCAAATGCGCGTATTTGAGTGAAAAAGAAAGAATAGTATTACATGGTCATAAAAAGAACGTTTTTTATAATAATACGCTTAGCCTTCAAATAACCTACTGATAAAACAAAAATATTTATATTAAGACTTACTTTTTTTCTATTTCATAAAGAAGATTTTTAATCTAATTGAAAATTAAAATAAGTTATTCATTAATAAAAATTCAAAAAAAATGAGTAATTAAATCTATTATCTATTTATTCTAGAGTAATAAAGAATTGTGGATCTTGAAATATATTTAGTTGAAAGAGTAAGGGTTTATGCTTATATAAATTAATTAACAAATGTTTAAAATGTGATTCATATCTATTTTTCAGTGTAATTAATGTAAGTTTTTGATATAAAAACATAATGTTGGCTTATTTGTAAACTAATCAGATTTCATTGATATTACTTAAGCAATTTAATAAAAATAAGAAAATCGTTACCTTTAGGAGGTTAATTTATTATTTTAAATAAATTAGACTGATATAAGTTGATTTATTTTTGCACAACTCAAACAATCACACTTTAAATTAAGCTTGTACTAGATGAAAATTCTAATTAATGAGTAAAGTTTAAGAAAAAAAAAGCGTAATTTTATAAGTAAAATATTTTAACTATATGAAAACAAAGGGTATATAGTGCTCTCCTAGGTATTGTTAACTAGTATGAGTAAATCATTGTACTTGCACTGTCTTTTTTTGACTAGTTGAAAGTATTTAAATGCGTAGTATATTATTTACATATGATAAGTCATGTTATGAATTGTAATATTTCTTATCTACTAAAAATAATATTTTATTAAAACAAAAAGGTGTCCTCGATAATATATAGTTTTACATATTATTGCGCGGGAACACACCATTATAAATTAGATATCAATCAAAGTGAAAAGCGAGAACAATATTATGAGTAGCAAGTATCCAGTCGCTTATGCAGTTGGACAAAAAATTAAGTCATTAAGAAAATCTCAAGGTTATACTGTATTTCAGTTAGCAAAAGAGATTGATATTAGTGAACAACAGTTATTTCGTTATGAGCGTGGTGTAAACCGTATTGATATTGATTGCTTAGTTAGAGTACTTGAAGTACTAGGCGTTAATATTGGTAGCTTCTTTGAAGAAGTTACAGGTGGAATGACTCAAGAAACTGAGCATAATGAACAACATATTCCAGCTCATTTCGATAGCAAGGCTCTTTCTATCTTCTAATAATATTCTTAAATTAGAAAGTAACTCATTTTAGAATAACTAAACTGAGTAAGATAATTCTTATATGTAGGCGTTTCTCTTTAACTAGTTAATAATAAGAATTTTCTTAATAGATGATATAAAGCCTCTATATGAAATAAATGCCCTTATTAGGGCATTTTATGTTTATAGGGAATGATAATTTTTATTTTTCACAAAAAAAAGAATAATTATATTGCATATGAACCGAGACTTTCATGCTCGGAGAAATATATTCTCGTATTTATTTGTATGATAAAAAACAGCTAATCAATGCTTGCTTAGAATAAGCTATTCATAAAATTACCACTTATATTACCTACCATGATTTTACCTCTTGATAACATTTTTGAAGCTATTAAACCTATGACTTATGCGTTTCATACCAATAAATTCGAAAAGAGTGAATCCTAATATGATAAAAGCAAAATGTGTGCATTGGTGAAAATGTGTTATCAGATCAAAATTTACGTATTTATCATTAAATGACTATGTATAGAGAACGAGTGGTAATATCAAAATAGAAGTAGTATGGGTTATTGTTACCTCTTCATCGTAAATATGAAGAGGCGGTAACAATTAGTCTTTGAGGGGGTTAAGAATATGTTTGAGCTGCTGATCGGTGAGGGTGATATTAAAAAATGTTTTATAAAATTGTTGAGTCTCTTTAGAGATATCAATATGCTTTGTTTGTTCTGGATATAAAACAGTCGCTAACCATAAAAATTGTAAAGCTTCCTCTGTAGTTTCACGGCACCACCAAAATAAGCCTTTAGGGTTTGTGTAAACTCGGCCTTCACGTACGGCAGTGATGGATTGCCATTCAGGTGTATTCTTAATGATTTCAGTATCTCTTGCATACATAGTGACAATGACATCAGGATTGGCATGAATAACTTGTTCTAAGGAAACATCACCAGCTCGGCTTGGTACATTATCAAACCAATGTTCTGCAACGTTAACACCGCCTGCAAGTGTTATCCAATCATGATTTAACGAAGGTGCGCCAGATGTTCTTAATGGCGAACCAAAAGCATGATAGACCTTCATTGGTTTATTGGTGCTTATCTCGTTTACCGCACTTTTTACAAGTTCTTTATTTCGCTGAAAGTAAGCTAAATAATCTTTTGCTAATTGGTGACTACTTGAACCTAAAATCTCACCAGTGATCAACGTTCTTTCTAACAATGCATCCATTGAACCTGATTTTAATAATGCAACACTGATCCTTGCATTTTTTAGCTCTGTCATTTGTGCATCAGATAGTTTTCCTGTTGCAAAAAAGATTTGAGGCTGGCTAACAATTAATGTTTCGATATTCAGTGTGTCATTATTACCTTTACTAGAAATTGAAGCCGTTTTTATAGCGGGAACAATCTCGGTAAAAAAGGGAATAGTTTTGACTAAATCGGTTGTGGAAACAATTTTATCTCCAGCACCAAGCATAGCAAGTATCGCATTTTGAGCATTCCAACTCGTGGCGACTCTTTCGGGGGAGTCAGGAATAGTAATGGATTGATTTTGATAATATTGAACAACTCGTTGTGCTTGTACATTAAAGGAGATACTGAGAGCCGAAGCTCCCAGTAACGCAATGCACAGAGTTTTGAAAAAAACTTTATACATTTCGTTTTCCTCTTAGAGCTCAATGCTTACAGAAGCGGAAACTTGGCGAGGTGTACCTAAGAAAGCATTTGCTCCCCCAATTGCGCCATTTTGGTTACCAGAGAAAATAGATGCCCAATAATGCTCATTAGTCGCGTTATCTAAATTGAGGCGGAAAGTGGTTTTCCTATCCCAATATTGTGTTTGATAACGCGCACCCAGATCGAGTGTGGTATAGGCTTTTGCCCACATCGTATTGGTGGTATTTGCTGCGCGTTTACCTGTGTAGTGAACATTGGCGCTATAGATAACATTTGGCAAGGTAGGGTAATGGTATTCAGCTAATAAATTAGCTTGATATTTTGGTACACCTACAACGTCTTTATCTTGTGTTTGAGGATTTCCTGTGTTGGTTAAAGTAGGATCTAACCAAGTCATGCTACTAAAAACGAAAAGCTCATCAGTGACTTTTCCGTTAGCGATAAGCTCTAACCCACGGTTACGTTGTTTACCTTGTTCTTTAAAGATATTGTCGTTACCCACATAGGCAAAAGGGCGCTCTAATTGGAAAATAACCGCATTTAAATTAAGATCGCCAATTTGTGATTTAATCCCCATTTCCCATTGTTCGCTACGATAAGGTTTTAGTGCTTCATTTTTGTTGTCGGCAGTGTTTGGTGCTGAATCCCCTTCTTCTAATGAATCAGCATAAGAAACATAAGTCATCACTTCAGGAATAGGCTTAAACATTAATGCGACAGCAGGACTTAATCCATTTTCGGTGTGATTTCCACCACCAGCACGATAAGACGTTTCTTTGATCCAGTTTTGGCTTAGCGATCCCATTACTGACCATTGAGGATTAAAGGTAATGGTGTCACCTAGAGTAAAGGATTGAACTTGTGAGCGACTGTTTTTAGTACGAGCAGAGCCAGTGTAAAAGCCTTCATGAGAAGGATCATCGTAACGATGTGGATTATTAATATCTTGAGTTGGTAATGTGAATTTTTGATCATCACCATTTGCGCCATAAATATCCCAACGATAACCGCTAGTGGCGAGAATTAAATCATGAGATAGTGCGCCAGTCATCACATGACCATTAACATTGACAGAATTGCTTAAAACAGTAAAACGACCATAAGTTGTCGGTACTGATAACGTTGGTGTAAATTGCTTACCATCATGACTTAATTGGTTAGAAACAGAACGGAATCCGCGATCAGCCGTTTGATAACCAATTGCTACACTGATTTGCCAATCTTCGTTAAAATCATGTTTTAGTCGGCTACTTACTGTTCTGGTATGAAGATCAACGCCGGCAAAAGCTTGACCATAGCCAGCTTTAGTTGGATCTGGTGCATCGGGTAATGCACTAACTTTTGGTCCATAAGAGAATGCACCAGGGTAACCCATTTTTTTAAACCAATAATCACTAAAATTCACTTCTAACACAGTATCAGACGAGATATTCCAATCAAATGTGGTACTGATTAGCTGGCGACGTGTTTTGCTACCTGTGACGTAACCTTTACCTTCATCATGCATTAGATTAATGCGATAACCAAAAGTGTTGTTATCATCAATAAAACCACCTAAATCAAGATGGCCTTTAAATTGGTTATCATTGACATAAGTTGCATTAAGTGACGTTAAGCGTTTTAAAGTTGGACGTTTTTGTGTGAAATTGAATTGCCCACTTGGGCTTGCTGGTCCATAAAGTGAACCTGTTAGACCATTGATAATATCTACACGCTCAAGCATTTCGATAGGAAAGGCTGTAGTAGAAATAATATTCATACCATCTAAACGAGAGTTAGCAACAACATTGCCCTGCATTCCGCGGTTTTGAGGACGGCCAACATCCATACCGCCACGTGCTTGCATTTGAGAAGAGGCATTATATTTTAAGATATCTGCAACACTAGTGACTTGTTGATTTTCAATCATAGATTGAGTAAAAGTATTTGTTGTATAAGGGGTATCTAACCATTTTTTCTCGCCTAATGGCCCCATATCAACTTCACGAGTAACAAATCCCGCACCTGCTTCACTATTATTTACTGGTTGTGCAGTAACGACGATTTTTTCAGCATTATCAGCGGCTACACTTGCTGATACAGCTAATGTTTGTGCTATAGCACAAGCTATTGTCGAAATGATAAATTTCTTCACGATAGATTCCCAAAATGTATTTTTTAGTTATATAAACCCATCGATATTAAAAAATTTATATAACGATATATATCGCGAATGCAATGTATATCATTGTATAAAATTATATATAACGAGGGTGGGCGCCGACTATACACCGAATAACATGTAAATAAAATGATATATTTGCTAATAATAAAATTATGAAATTGTTTCTGAATTTAGATCAAAAAATGCCCGCTTAAGCGGGCATTTGAGGAAATGGATCGTAACAGAAGGGATCTTGAGAAATTAATGCTCTGTTTTTTCTGTTATTGAACTATGATCATCATGTTTTTGGTGACGGTGATGACCATCGATCATACTGCGGAATGTTTGAGTAAAAGTGTCACCCAGTGTACATAAGTAGAAGTGCGCACAAATAAACATTAATGCCACGATCCCTAATACTAAGTGTGCTTTTAGCATCCAATAGCCTTCACCAAGTACTTCAGGATATAAACATAATAATCCAGTAACCAATAACAGCGGCACTAAACCAAACATCACACCTAAGTAAGCGAGTTGTTGAAGAGGGTTAAACTTGTCAGTTTCAGTTGCTGCAAAAGGATGAGGTTCGCCTTTCATTATGCCATAAAGATAAAAGCGAGCTTGTTTGATGCAACGACCAATTAGCCCACTAAATCTTACTTTGTAATGTACACCATTACTAGTTGTTAGATTGATAAGGATAAAACCAATCCAAAATGCAATCAGTACAAAGCCACAGATCTTATGTAATAGCACCATTGAAGTGACATTACCGATAGAGAAGTGCCCTAAAAATCCACTTAATAGTAATAGGATAAACAGTAAAGCATTACCCCAGTGCCAAAAACGAATTGCTTTAGAGTATAAATAAACGCGTTCTTCTTCATAATGACCAGAATGTTTTGGTGCAAGGGCATAGCGTAGTAAGCCATGAATAACTAATACTGCTATCATAGCAACAATTAATAAACCAGCTGCCATTAACCATACAGGCCAATAATCTGGCGTATAATGGAGTTCTGCTCCCCAGATACTAGTCATGCTTTATCTCCCTGATGGATTTCTTTACGACGGAATAAACTTGGTTTTCCGACATTATCTAATTGGTATTGATAAACGGATTTTTGTTTGATCCAAGCCTGAATTTCAGGTGAGTCAATGCGACCAAAAGCAAGTGCATCTGTTGGGCATACCGATACACATGCAGGTAATTCACCTTCAGCTAATCGAGTATCAGAACAGAAGTTACATTTATCTGCGATATGCGTCATTGGGTTGATATAACGAACATGGTAAGGGCAAGCACCAACACAGTAATCGCAGCCGATACACAGCTCTTTTTTCACCTGAACGATACCATTCTCATCAATAAAAGAGGCACCAGTAGGGCAAACAGAAACACAAGGTGCATCTTCACAATGCTGGCAAGAAACACGGAAAAATTGGTAATGTGGATTACCCGCTTCGTCGTCATGAGGGCCTTGAATTTGGACTTGAAGCCGGCTAAATCCTTCAGGAATGTCATTGATGACTTTACACGCAACAGTACAAGCTTGGCAGCCAATACAACGTTTCTCATCATGTAACATGACAAATTGTTTATCATTATTGTTCATTGTTATTTTTTTCCTTAAGCCCGACTAATTCTGACACCTGATGTATGCACATCAGTACCTGATACAGGACTAATTTCATGAGGTAATAAGTTGCCACAGTGAACGCCTGTTGTAGTCGCTGCTGTTCTCGCACCTGCTTTTGCACCTGATCCCATATAAACAAATACAGTGTCAGGGCGAATGCCTTCCGTTATCAAAGCATGTGCTTTTTCTTTGCCTATACTGTTTTCCAGAATGATTTCATCACCATGTTTAATTCCATGGTTTTTAGCTGTTTCAGGGTGAAGCCAAACAGGGTTTTCCCACATTAATTCAGCTAATAACGGTACATATTGTGTTGCACCATTAGTATGAACGGCGACTTTACCTTGTATAAAATAAAGCTCGTTTTTTTCTTTTAATGGGAAGTTGTGGAAGCGTGGAATACCGTAGTTTTCTAAACGGCTTTCTAATTCTTCAGAGTAGATTTCAATTAAGCCACTTGGTGATTTAAAGGAGAGGGCTTTTTCCATTGTATTGTTGCTATCAACATGCTTAATTGCATCTGGATATTGCTCAACAAAGGCTTTTACATAAGAAGGTTCGCGTAATAACAGTGGAATACCATAAGAGATATAGCCTTTTTTATGCATCTCTTTATAAAGTTCTTCACTACCATTAACTTGATAAAGCTGTCTTACTCCCATATTTTCCCAAGGGAAACAGGCTTCTAATCCTAATGCTTTACCTAATTCCATCCAAATTAACCAACTTGGTTTAGTATCACCAATCGGTTCGACAACTTGCTGGCGTAATGCATAAGCTGGGTTTAACCCTGAAACATCAGCAACTTCTTCATCACGTTCTAAATAGGTACATTCAGGTAAAAGATAATCGGCATAAGCGGCACTTTCACTTAAATACACATCACAGCTAACAATTAAGTCTAATTTCTGTGCGGCTTTCTCTAGATCAGGACGACAACTCACTGTTTGGAATGGGTTATGACGAGACATAATCCATGCTCGTGTTTGATACGGCACGCCTTCTAATGTTGAATCGATAATTGATTGAACAATACCGCCACCTTTATTGATGTACTTAAATTGAGGAGCTGTAGCATCAATACGTTTTGCGGTAATTTCAGGCATACCTTTAACGCTTGGTTTCGCTAATTCAGGCGCAACATTAATACCTGCTAATTTATTGTATTTTGTCGCTGCTTTTTTCTGATACATACCGCCTTCACGTTCAATGTTGCCAAGTAACGCATTGAAGGTGAAGATCATTCTACGCATATTAATTTCTTCTTTATTAAAGGTTGCGCGGTGACCTGGCATAATCAGTGCGTGAGGTGCTTTTGCTGCAATCTCACGAGCAATACGAACAATATCTTTAGCTGGAACATCAGAATGTGCTTGAGCCCATTCAGGGGTTGTGTCTTGTAGAACCTCTTTTAATTGTGGGAAACCTACCGTAAATTTCTCAATAAACGCTTTATCGTAGAGATCTTCTTTAATTAAGATATGGCACATTGCCATTAGAACTGGCAGATCGCCGCCAGGACGGATTGCGAACCACTCATCTGCTTTACTTGAAACAACTGATAAACGAGGATCAAAACTGACTAATTTTGCACCACGCTCTTGCGCTGTCATTAACTCATGTGTTTCAGCAACTTCAATGCCTTCATAAAGGTTGTGACCAAAAGAGAGAATATATTTAGAGTTCGCTAAATCCATCTTAAGATCGCCACCCATCATAACGGATGCTGCAATGGCTTTGCCTGCCGGGCAAGTAGATGCGTGTGTAAAGGTATTTGGAGAGCCAAAAGCGGCAGCCAAATGGAAAAGATGAGAAGAGAGTGAACCTGATTTAGATGAAAAAGAGATACTTTCTGCACCATAATTTTGTTTTATGGCGTTCATCTTTTCTGCAATTTCTTTATAAGCTTGTTCCCAGCTTATCACTTCCCACTCACCAGCGCCTCGTGGGCCTTTGTGTTTCATTGGTTTGACAATACGATTTGGATCGTTAACGAGGCTAACGCCACTTCCACCTCTTGCACAAACTCGGCTACTTTGATGCTCTGCGTTTCTGTTTCCTTGGATAAATACAGTTTTATTGTTAACAACCTGAGCTTCTATCGGGCAACGATAAGAACACATTTCACATAGGCTAGGTGTTAATGTTGACTGACCCTTAAGAAAATCTACAGGATTAAATGCAAGTGCACCTGGTGGTAAACTACTCACGGTACAACCCACACATCCTATCCCCATCCCCTTAATGAAAGAACGACGACTAATACTCATATAACCTCCAGTTTCTTCTTATAGCTAAATATTATATACGGACGATTAAATAAATATTTGAAGGCGCCTCCATTTTATTAATCCATAAGTGATGAGTTAGTTGTAAATAATAAATAATAGAGAATAAGAAGTTAATAAATATCACTAAATAAATTAACTAAAATAGACAAAATTAAATGATAATTATTTTCTTCTATTAAATGCTATTATAAAAATCTGGGGAAGGAATAGGGGATTTTAAGGGATAAGGGATTGATGGATAGTTCTTTTAAATTCACGGGCTTATATGATTAATTTGTTTTATTAAAGTGTATTTAAAATATATGATTAATAATAATTAAAATTTGACAAAAAAGCCTATCGATATATAATTATTTATATATCGAAATGACATTATATTGTAATTAACTTGTTATTTAAAAATCATAATAAATAATACTTTTGATGTTATTTAAATCCAGTTTCTTCTTAAATTATCTTCTTCTGAAAAATAGCTAACTTATTATTATGATGATAAATGAAAATAAAATAGAAAAATAAATAGGTGTTTTTTTATACAAAAAATATTCATCGAGACGTGATCAGATTGATACTAAAAATGAGACAATTTATAAATTATTGTTCATTATGTTTAAATATTAATTAATGATATTAATCGTTATGGAGCTGTGTCGTGATTGTCAAAAAGAGATGTTTTTTGTTTTATGTGTCTCAATAACATTAATGCTAGGTGAAGATGCGTAGGAAAAAGATGAGGTGAAATGTTAAAAAATGGCGACTCTTTTGAATACTCAAAGTCACCATCTTATGTGTAGTCGTTATTGTTTTTTCCGTTATTTATTGTCTTGGTATTGTCTATATAGAAGAAAGGATTTAAAACAGCATGACAATTAAAACAAGACTCAATAACAGAGGATAAACTCTTGCGTACCATTTATCAGGAATGCGAGATAAAAAGCGTTCAGAGATCTTCAAGCCAACCCAAGTACTACAAATCAGAATAAGTGCAGCTTTTAACCAAATATAACCAATAAAACCTGATTCACTATTTAAAGGTGACGTAAAAGAAAGAGCGACATAAGTAAATGTTGCCGTGAGAGCTAAAGGTAAGGTTAATGTATTTGCCATTGCTGCTGATTGTGCCATGGGGGTTCCTCTACGACGCAATAAAGGTACTGTCATCACACTCCCTCCAACGCCTAAAAAAGCAGCGATAATACCAATTACTGTGCCATTAACCGTTTCTCTTGCTTTAATCACTTTTTTTGAGTTGTGAGTCGGAGCCATAAAACCGGGGCGAAAATAACAATCTAAAATAGTGATAAAAAGATAACCAATAAAGATCCATTTGATCCACGTACCTTCAACTGTTAATGCGAGAAGAGCACCTAAGATCCCACCAAAAGCGATACCCATAAACAGAATGGACATGATATTCCAATCAAGCCTTTTGGCTTTATGGTGTTTAATGGTTGTGACTGTCGCAGAAAACAACATAATTAATGCAGAGGTAGCAACTGCGATTTGCATAGCATGTTCGGCAGGTAAACTGTCTATTCCCCAAAGTGTCAGAATAAGTGTATAGAGTAAGGGAACAGTAATAAAACCTCCGCCAAAGCCAAATAACCATGTTGTGATGCCTGAAATTAAACCAAAAGAAATCAGCCAGAGTGTCATTTCAAATCTCCTGTTGAGTCAGGAGATTAACAATATAGAATAAAGTGATGGCTTACCCACGCGATAATGACAAGTTTATACGAATTTAGGACAATTTAAATATTATGCGTAATATCGATATCAACAGTGTGGATGATCTTCCTCGTGATATTTTGGCATTAGGCTCTGATTATCCTTATGACACATTACTTGAAGCTCATCATCATCGGCGTGCGCAATTTTTATATGCCCCTAGTGGGGTAATGAAAGTCAAAACAGAAGATGGTCAATGGATTGTATTGCCTTACAGTGGTGTATGGATCCCCGCAGAAAAAGTACATCAAGTGCTAATGTTGGGTAGTAGTACTTATAGTCTCTATATTGAGCCTAATAAAATTCCTCGCCATTCAGAATGTTGTGAGGTTTTACAAGTTTCCCCTCTGCTTCATCAGTTATTACTTTCTGCCAATGAACTTCCTTTACTTTATGATTTAGGCGGGCGAGATAGCGCATTATTGACTTTGCTTTGTCATGAATTATCCCAAGCTAAGCCATTACCTTATTTTACGCCATTACCGCAACATGCTTTATTAGATGAATTGTGTACTGAATTTATGTCACGACCTAATATTCGCACAACACCAGAAATGTGGGCTGAAAAATTAAATAAGAGCCTACGTACATTTACTCGTCTTTTTCACAAGGAGACTGGACTTTCTTTTCGAGATTGGCGCCAAAAAGCGTGTTTAATGTATGCGTTAACCGCTTTAAAGAAAGGAGATTCAGTTACTGAAGTTGCTTTAGAGCTGGGTTATGAAAATCCGAGTGCTTTTAGTGCAATGTTTAATAAAGAGATGGGATATTCACCGAAATTGTTTTTAAAACGATTGAAAGAGTTTTAATAAAACAGACATATATAAGAGTAAACATAATCAATGATAATGATATTTATCAGATACTTTTTAAGTCAAATTGTATTGTTCAAAAAAGAAACAAAAAAATTCCTTCCAATATCAGTGCGTTAAAACTTGATTAATAGAGAGTGAGGGGGGTAAAATGTAGCCCGTCCATAAGTCATGCTTTATCTTCCTACGTATGTTCCCTTAGTTAAATGGATATAACAAGCCCCTCCTAAGGGCTAGTTACAGGTTCGATTCCTGTAGGGAACGCCATCTATACATCTCATGATGTTCTATAATGTATTAAATAATAATTTAAACAATAGGTTATTTAAAATTAGTGTTCAGTAATGTTCTAAGATGTTTACTGGAATCCAGCCACTAATGTGTATAAAATTGAGTGTACTTCTAGATTCAATGGAAAAACTATACACATTATGCCATTAACAGATATTCAAATCCGCAAAGCTAATCCCAAAGAAAAGCCGTATACATTGAATGATGGTAACGGATTATCTCTATTGGTTGAACCTAATGGCTCTAAAGGATGGCGTTTCCGTTATCGTTTTGCGGGCAAACCTAAAATGATTTCGTTGGGCGTATATGGGCAAGTCACACTAGCTGAAGCAAGAAAGAAACGTGATGAAGCTAAAAAACAGTTAGCTGAGAATATTAATCCAAGCGATGCCCGTAAATCAGAAAAGATAGCGTTAAGATACGCAACAGAAAATACGTTTTATGCGGTAGCGATGGAGTGGCATAGCTCTAAATGCTCTACATGGAGTGATGGTTATGCAAGCGAGATATTGCGTTGTTTTGAAAATGATATTTTTCCCTATATAGGAAAGCGACCTATCGACCAAATTGCTCCCTTAGAATTATTAGCTGTACTTCAAAAAATTGAGAAAAGAGGTGCATTAGAACAAGCAAATAAAATCCGTAGGCGCTGTGGTGAGGTTTTTCGTTATGCGGTCATAACGGGTAGGGTAAAATATAATCCTGCCCCTGATTTAGCGGGAGCAATGAATAAGCCTGAAACTAAACACTTCCCATTTTTACGTGAAGATGAGATCCCTGATTTTGTTAAAGCGTTAAATAACTATCAAGGCAGTAAAATAACGAAGTATGCCACCCAGCTGTTAATGCTGACAGGTGTTAGGACTGTTGAATTGAGACTAGCTGAATGGTCAGAATTTGATTTCGATAATGCTATTTGGGAAATACCCAAAGAGAGAATGAAAAAGCGCCGTCCTCATTTAGTACCATTATCCCCACAAGTTATTGCGATACTCAATGAGTTAAAAGTAATTACAGGATATTACCCATTATTATTTCCTGGTCGAAATGATGTAAGAAAACCAATCAGTGAAGCGAGTATTAATAAAGTTATTGAAAAGATAGGTTATAAAGGCAGATTAACAGGGCATGGCTTTCGCCATATGATGAGTACCATTTTACATGAAAAAGGTTTTGATAGTGCATGGATAGAGTTACAGCTTGCTCATGTTGATAAAAATTCCATCCGTGGAATTTATAATCATGCTTTGTATTTAGAAGGAAGAACAGACATGATGAATTACTATAGTTCAACTATACTTAGTTAAATTATCTTTTTATTTATAGTGTTTTTAAAGCTAATATTTTTATTTTTCTCTAAATTTTCATTCCCTTTATGGCGTATAGCAAAAACAAATGAAAAAATAGCAGAACGAGTAATGTTTATTAATAGTTTAAAATTTTCCAAAAAATCCTTTTCATTTATAAATTCTATATCATTGAAATAAGAATATGAATCATATAAATCTTCAGTGCTATTTCCGCTATATATTATTATAAACTTATGTTCTAATGCATTTCGCCAATTTCTAAAAAAACCTAGTTCTCCTTCTTTATTGTTTAAATCCATTGCAATGCTAAATAAAGAAAGTAATCCTGGTGATTTAATTGATTCAAAGAAAACTTTTCTATTATTATCACCTAACTCCCAAAAGTTGTGAAAATAAAATGATTTTTTGTTTTTTATATTATAAGCCTTGCTTATGGCTACGGCTATTTTATCAAATATACCAAAACAAAGTCTAAATGAAGATTTTAATTTTTCAATGTTAATATTTAAAAGCTCACTGTTATATAGCTCTGAATAAAATTCATCATCATATGAATAATAATTATTGATGCTTTCAATGTATTCAAAGTATTGTTTTCTTGCTAAATAATATTCAGACTTTAATCTATTAAGAGCCATTTCCATTGATGGAATAAAATCTCCAATCACTCCACCAGCTTGAGGAATAATAGATAAATCATCTTCAGAGGCATTTATGCAATTACAATATAGCGAATGTTCAGATAGCATCAACCTATTATCTAAGCAAAATTTCTTGTAATCAGATAATTTATTATATTCATCTATTGTTTGTAATTCATCCTCTATGTTGTCTGGGATTTTATTATCTTTTTTTATTTTTTTTATTTTATCATCTATCCAAGAAATGCATTCTTTGTAAAATTTATTAAAATCTGTATTGTTCTTATTTATAATACATGATTTAACATAACCTTTTTATTTCTTCTAATTGTTTTATTGAATATGAATTAGAAATGTTGTTTAACATAAATAATGTTTCAGAACGATTAATCCAAGATTGAAATATACTTCCATTTTCATTATTTACTATGTCGTAATAATTTATTGACTCAACTAATCTAAACTGTAATTTCAGAGTGTTAGCTAAATTTACTAGTAACTCCGGCTTAACTTCTTTGTTTTCAAGATATGATTCTTTGTATGATTTCCAGTAAAGATTTTTAACTTCATTAATTTTTATAATGTCGTCAAAATTCATGTCATCTTGTTTTTTCTTATTGATTAGAGAGAGTTTTGCATTAGCTAAATTATATGTATATTCGTGCTCTGGTATTGTTTTTTTTATGATTTCACTGTTTTCTGTTAAAATATTCAGTCCCTCATTTATAATTTTCATGTCACGGGATAAATGACCTATATCTATTAAGAATGAAGCTATATTGCTAATATATAATGATTTTATTTTTTCATTATGTATTTTTTCTGATTCTTCCATTAGTTTCTTTGTTTTTACATAAGCTTCTTCTAGTTTAAAATTAGTTATTTGTAGGTTTATTTCTTCAAATAAGTTGAGTTTATTTTTCATTATCAATTCCAAGATAAAATTTTACTATTGTAACTATATACTAAATGATTTTTATGTTTAGATATAAGAAAAATTAGCAGGTAAGGTGTCGATAAAACCTTTCATTTACACAGTATTATTTTTTATAAAATTATTTTTAAACTTTATGCTTATTTATCTGAATACCTTCTTTCATGCCATTCTACAACGTTATTTCCCTCTAACACTACCCAATATCCATAATTAAAACTCGCTTGCCTACATTCATTACAACGCCAGCTAGAGCCACGACGTAAAATAAAATATGACGTAAAATGCACTACACCGCACCCGCCTGCACAATTTGGATCTTAAAATTATTTCAGTTTGAATTTTTTACAAAACATATCGCGAGAGCGCATGGTAACTGGGTTCTTTGCATCAGCGTCAAACTGAAATGATTGAAAAAGATTTCAGGTTATTTCAGTTTGACGAAAAAAAGAGAGAATCAAGCAGGCTTGTAATATCATGAAAATAAAAGAATTTTCATACTTTACGTGAGAATTGTTTTTAATGTAAACCCCACATGAAAAACTGAAATGCCTAATTCATGCGGGTTCACAGAAAATTCAAACTGAAATCGAATGAAAAAACAAATCAGGAGTAGGGTGGTAACAATGGATGTTTTACTTGTTCTGATACGAGAGCTTGAATAATTTTTATTGCATCCTCAGCACTAAATCCAGATAAATTAATCACCATTGAATTTTGGTTCACTTCGACAGAAATAGACGGTGTTGTTTTAAATAACATGACTATTTTCTCCTTGTTCAATGGAAGGATGAGATTGCGTTAATTTACTGGGATTCAATGTGTGTGAAAAAGTGACATCTAAAACAAACGTCATGCCACACTCCAAGTCATTACAAGCACAATACAATTCAGGGTCATTGTTTTCGCCTTTCATTTTAATGTAATGGATCTTCGCTTTTGCTGAACATGCAGGACAAAGCACTTTTATTAATTTCACCTTGTTTCTCCTTATCGGGCGCTATGCCCGCCAGAAAAAAGCCAATTAAATACATCTCTTGCTATTTTGAGGTGTAACAGGTGTAACAGGTGTTACACCGTTGAATTATAAGACTTTATTTTGTTACACTTTCAAAAAACAGAGGTGTAACAGGTGTAACAAATCGGCTGTGTTACACCTTGTTACCCATTTAAAAACAAAAGGTGTAACAGATAAAAACCTTTAAAATCAATCTTGTAACACCTGTTACACCTGTTACACCAAAAACATAAGACGGTCAGTTTTTCTTACTCTATTTCGGAACAGCCTAAAACGTCGCTATTAAAGACATAAACCCGTTTAACGCCTATTTCTGGCAGGCGAATACTGGTTTGCGTTTTTCCATCCTTACCCGTTTCCAGCCACCCTTTTTCAACACACAAACGCACCACTTTACGGGCATCAAACCCTTTACAGATTTCTTTCCATGCAGTGGGTAACACATAAAAGGTAATACTGCTTTCACCATTACCCGTGTCTTTTTCAACACGCCTAAAACCCATCATGCTTGCAGGTCGGCTGTATTCATCGTACCAATCCGCAAAACGGCTAAATTGATGTCGAGAAATAAAATCACTAACTTGCTCCAATGCGGTCATATCTTCCTGATTTGCCGTATGCCCGCGTTCTTTCATCCATGCAGATAAGCATTTCTTAGCCGATATAAACGCTTCGCCTTCTTTCCAGCCTGTAATACCTGCACGTGTGGCCATTTCTCCCGCCATAGCGACTAACGCAAAGCGTGTAATAGCACGACCCACTTGATTCCCTGCATTTTCAGGCATCAATTTTGTGGTGTACTCTTTCAATAAGGCTTTGGCGGTATTCGACACATCAGATAAATTGTTAGTGATATATTTGAGCCAGTCGCGAAAGGGCGTACCGTGATAGCGCGTGACGGCATGTTCAAGGTATTCGGCAATTGCTTTACCACTGGTAAAGTGGTGTAGGTCTTCAAAAACACCGTATTTACCAGAGTCACTCGGAATTTGTATCATCCGCACTTCAACCCCCGCATAAGTGCGTTCGCCTGCGTTTGAAGCGTGTTCAACAAGCGAGAGTTCCCCTGTTGATAGGAATAAGAGATTCCAACGGTTAGTCTCTCGGACACTGCCGTCTGTTTTGGCGCGCGCTTTTCCTTGTCCGTTTGCCAGCATATAAGCAATGTTACCCGCTTCGCGTCCGTCTACTTCCCTGATTTCATCTAACATCAACGTGGCATCATTACGACGGCAAGCCGTTCCTTCAAGGGCATTCCCCGTAGCACGCCATGTATACCAATAATCCGTACCGCCACACACTGACGATGCCACTTTCATTGTGGTTGTTTTACCGTCTGTGGATTCACCTTTTAAGTGATAACCGCCACCGCCTACACCTGCTAACCGTAATAAAGGAGAAGCAAAGGCAAGGCTCACCGAAAAGGCAAGGCGAGCATTACCGACACAATATTTACCAATATGCTCACGCCATTGTTCGCTTGTGCCTGAGACTCTAAAGTCTTTACCTTGAACACTGGATGTTTGTAAAATTACCGAGTCCGCCCCGTTGCCGACCACTTCATCTTGCAGAACGTATACATTGCCATGCCAACCTGTTTTATTTACACAAGTGACTTTTCTCTCTGGACGACAAAGGGAGATATACTCCATTAAATGGGCGCGCGCCTGTCCTGAGATATTGATATAAGATAATCCGTTCACCAAAAGCACACGGCGTAACTCTTCACCACTTCCGCTTAACATCTCCATGGGCATTGCCCATTTACGGCAATTACCGTAAGTGTCTTCCCATTCCAATAAACGCCCGTAGTTACTCCCATCCGCATCACACGTAATCGCGGTAACTTTTATTGGACTGCTGATTTTGATGTTTCTGACTTCGATATCACCGTCTGACTTGGTGATTTGTTTATCAAACCACAGATATTCTTGCGTGAGACGAAAACCTTGCGGTAAGCGAGTACGGTCTTTGCCGTAATACGTCATTTCCTCAAAGAACGCTTCTTTGAGTTTTTCAAGGCTATTTTCTTGTCGGAAATCATCCCAATCGGCTTTATAGTGCGTTGGCGGTAATGTCACCCATCCGTCAACCGCTTTCCCTGCACGCTCCGCCCACATTTTTCCCGTGTTGTCTTTACCATCCACAAAGTCATTATCCCCTGCGATAATTATCTTCGCGTCAGGGTATTGCGCCCGTAGCTGTTGAGCGACTTTCACTAAGTTAGTCGCGGAAACACTCGCCACAATGAGCGCATCAAGGCATTTTGAGAGACTTAATCCCGTGGCAAAGCCTTCTGTAATAACGATTTGCTCTAAAGGCTTCTTCTCTGGCTGGCGAACGATAATAAAAGAGCCCGAAAGAGTTGAGCCTGATAACAGACTTTTTTCACCGTTTAGGCTAATCAGTTGCCCGCCTTTAATCACCGAATCAGTATCAACCAACGGAAGCAATAAAGAGCCCACTGGAAAGCTAAACTCACCCTGTGTATACTGTTGGCGAGTTATTAAGCATTGATGGTTGGCGAACCCTTTATTGATTAAATACTGACTTTCACCTAAAGAGGAGAATGCTTTTATTTTTTCATAATGTTCAATGCCTTTCTTAGCGCTAACTTTTTTAATCTGGGTTGGCGCTATTTCTTTAAATGTAGGTAATAAAATTATTTTACTCACTTCCTGACACGCCGTTTTCGTCTCTTTCCCTGTTACCAATTTAACTAAATCTAACCCGTCACCGTGCCCACATTGATTACAAAACCATGTGCCTTTGCCGTTCTTATCATCAAAACGAAATCGGTCCTTACCTCCACATTTAGGACAAGCACCGTGTTTATGGTTATCAGGTACGGTAATACCGAGATTAGTTAGGATATAGAGCCAGCGTCCTTGTGACGCTTTCACAATATCGGTGACAGAGGGTGTTTCTGATGAAAAATGAGTCTGAGTCATGACTTGATCTCCTCATTCATTAAACTGCTTTCTTGAATAATGGATTCCATTTGCTCAGAAAGGCATTCCATCAGTGCGCCCATACCTTCACAAGATACGACTTCGCTTCCTGTCATGCTGTGGCTGACTAAAAGTTCAGAAATAAATGCAGTAACTTGTGCCGTGCGAATGAGTTGCTTTTCACCCACAGAAGACAGCGTAGTCAATTGAGATAAACCTTTTTTCATTGTGCATTTCCTCCTGTGTGCAGAGGAATTTGCCCCGCAAATGATAAAACATAATCACGAGAGAGAGACAAACGGGCATCATGTTCATTAGATGCTGTTACTTCAAGACGACAAGGTTTAGCCGTGGTATCTGCGCGTTTAACGCTCAAAAAGAGGAATTTAAATTGAGTTAGGGTAGGGATAGCCATCATGATGATGATCTCCTTGTACTTGATAAAGGAGTCACCGCAAGAGTTTCCACGCTCAATAGGGGCGGTGACGTTATCAGAGGTGGAAATACTGGTGTACAAGGTAACCAGCCACCCTTTCGGGTGCTCCAATAACGCCACCATAGAATCTGTATAGGCGCAATTCGCCATAAGGTAGGCATTATCAACGACATAAAAAAAGACGCATGTGGCGTCTATTGTCGCCTTGTACATTTTCAGGTTTCCACGCCTGACGTTAGATTTTGCTAACGCGTCAACAATATAGCCCATCCATTTAAAGGTATGCAACACTTTTATTATCCTTAAAAAAGTTGAATAGGGGATAAAATGAAAAGCCCAGCCAAAACTGGGCATAGCATTAACCCGCGGAGATAGCGGAAAACCAGAGGTTTTTAGATTGAGTTAATCCTTTCTTTAAATTAAACGCAGTGGGTGAACTTAAACTTAATTCACGTTTTCTTCGTGAAAAGTGCGTACGATTAATACTAAAATCGAGGCGATTTGTTCCTACACTGGATGGATCATCTGTAACCGCCAGCCCTCCTAAGTAGTAAATTCCTTTGCCTTGAAAATCTTTTTCCACTTCAATTGAGCAAAAGAGTTTTTGTCCTTGTGCGTTATATTGAAGTAGTTTGATATTCGGTCTTAAACGTGCATACAGCTTTGTTTCACCGTCTGTTTGTTCTATTTTCAGGGCTAATACTTCCCCTAAGTTATCGAGTTTACGATTATGCTCTTCCCAGATTAATGCTGTGTAGTAGGCAGGATCGTAATGTTGCGCCATAGCAAAGAGCCATTCAGGTTTTATAAAACGACCATCAAGCGTCTGTCCTGATGTAGCAATACAAAGCCACACCGTAGTAAGTTGTGACTCTTCGTTATCACTCATAAGGAATAGACTCCCTCTTCAATCTCAATGGCACTTTCATCAACCGCAGCATATAAATTGATATCACCTAAGCCATAACCCTCCTGACGTAAATAACTATGCTCATAGACTTTACGTTCCCCGACAAATTCGGCTCTAAATAAACGGGTTCCTTTTTGTGTGTAGATATGCAAATTATCGAGCGTGGTGACAACAATGCGTCGCCCAGGCATAAAGGGAGGAACAATAGCCAGGCGACCTGCTATAGAACTAAGCATTTTTTGACTGGCATTTAAATCGGATGGACTGTTAGAACCATTAAATAAAGAAGTCCGATACATGCCTGCTAATTCAGCGCCTACAAGCACCACTAAGCGCGGGTCTTCGCGGTATTCTTCGGGAATTTTTTGCATAATAAGGTAATTCACCAACGCATCTAAATTAGGAAATTTTCCATCCTTACCTAATGTCATTTTGTCAGTAATAATTTGAGCGCCTTCATTAGTCGCTTTAGCAATTGCATGCCAACCGATATTGACATCTTGCCCTTTAGGGAATTTTTGCGGGTTAGTTGGATAATTACGAAAGTACCCATTAAAGCCAATGCGTAACATATCTAAAGCAATCGCTTTTGACATATAGTCGGACATGGTTTTATTGACATGGTCATCATCCCCACTGCCACTATTACAAATTAGGGATAATTGTTGGTATGTTAACGAACAGCAAGTATCTGTTTCTTCTAACGTAAAAGGCGTACCATTAAAATCAATATTTTTATAGAAACGTCCTTCCAGTTCTCTCCCTGTATGCAGTGAGTTATCCCCTAAATTAACAGTATCCCCTTTTTCTTCATCTACATCGGCAACAGTTAATTGCTTAATTAACCAATTAGAATCCATCAACGCCACACGTATTAAATTTGTTGATGGTTCTGATAATGAAAAATAACGACCTGAAAGGGTATATTTGACACCTCGGGTAAAATTCTCATGAAAAACCCTTGCGCCTTGAGGTACAATAATAGACATAATTAATTTCCTTATTTTTAAATAATAGATTAAGACATCAAATACATTTTATGATTTATTTCTTTTTCTTGAGCTAAAATATAACTCACATATTCCTTGGCGCTAAAAATAGCTTTTATATTCCAATCTGACTGAGCGTAATAATATTGATACAACTCAACACTTCGTTGATTTTCCCACTGACGTAATACATAACTGTCGTTAGAAGGTGTACACATATTAATAATATGTGAGATGTTCTTTTTTAATTTATCAAATTCAACATCAATATAATTGAATGGTTCTTTATAATCCCAATACTCAGCTTTTCTTAAACGAGATTCAAACTTGTAAGATTTATACTCTTCGTTTGGAATAAGACTAATTAATTTTTTGTTTATTTTTGTTACCGTATCATTAGGTAATGTAGACATAATTATTTTCAATAACCCAAAAATACTATTGAATTCGAGCAGTTTTTCTTTTGCATCTTCAAGATTACTCTCACAACGACTTTCCCTTGCTAATAAATCAGTTCTCCATGCGCGCCATGATGGAACATTAGACGGTTTTTGAGTTTTTCCATCTTCTGCCATTAGAACCATTTGTTGGGCGACAGAAAATTCTTGTGTTAACTCATCAACCACCTTGCCTTTTTGTTCTGAAATAATCTTTCCGCGTTCAATTAGGGCAATAATTTCTTCTAATGAAGGTTCAATATTATCTATGGTTAATCCTGTAAGTTCTTGGAGTCGTGTTAATTGTTTTTTAATTTGAGCAAACTTAAATAACTCAATAACACGGATAATAAAGCCATTGTCTTTGTAATCTTTATTAAATGGTATGGCTTTATAATTTTCAATGGCGTGTAAGTTTTCATCTTTATAAAACTTTATTTCATTTATCATTATTTTTTCCTTTTGTTAATTTATCATTAATCCACTCATATATATCTGCTTCAAGCCAAGCGATAGATCGCTCTCCTATTTGTATTTTTGGTGGGAATTCTTTCTTCTTCATTTTGAAATAAATAGAAGAACGAGATAAGCCTGTTAGTGAAATAACATCTGGCATCCTTATTAGCCGACTTTTTTTAGGGTGAAGGCTACCCTCAGATAATAAGCTCATGGCTTTTCCTTGATATAAAATTAGACGTTATTGTATTTTGTTGAATATTATTACATCTCATTGAATGAGGTGATGTTTACATATAATCAGTAAATGGTAAACCCGTTAAAAATATCGTGAAATAGTTTTTTTACGAATAAAAAAATTGCCAAAGATACAAATAGAGCTAAATAGAACCAAATAGTGTTAACCTTAGTTAACCGTTGTTTATTTATGCTAATAAATATGCATATTTATTTGTTTGTAAATAAATGTAAAAAAATCATGTGCTAAGTTATGACTTTTAAAAATTAAATCAGACATTGCTAAATTTTATTAAACGCTATTGCATCTCTTTGGATAAAACAATATTTGCATATAACTACCTAAGGGTAAAGTAGCTCAAACTATAATCAAATCATCTATTCTTGCATAAAGAAAACGATGATTTCACGAATAAGACTGAATAAAACTGAATACTACTGGATTAAATTAATAATCGGGTATTTATGTAAACTTTGTGAATAAAATTACTTTGTAAAAAAATGTAAATTTAGTGGTTGTAACCATTTTATGGTTTTCCTAATACTAGTTTGGATATCTTTGTTGTTTCTTAAATGTTATTGCATCTTGTTGGATGAAATAATCTTTGCATAGAAATCAGAAGGGGTAAAGTAGCTAAAATTACTCACTTTTTTGCATAAAAAAAATCATATGATCGCAAATAATGATAAATATTATTCAATATTGGTGAATTAAAATAAAAAGTGTTTATTATCTTAAAATTATTGATTTTTTATTCATTGTAAGGAATTGTAAATTATATTGTGTGATTTTAAAATAAGTTTACTAACTCTAGAGAGTTTTTTGTGTGTAGTTTTGTGTGTAGGTATATTTTATGTTTTTTTAATGGTTTTTTAATTCAATGTGTTATTTATATTGTTCGATTCCTGTAGGGAACGCTCTGAATCCATTCGCATTAGTTCGCCTTTGTTCGTAAAATCCCACAAAATTCAATATACACAATAATTTCCTTTCCGTTGTGGTTCTTATTAGTTCGTTGGAAAACTTCTATCTTTATTGGATAAATTTTTTCTCCAGCGAGATTTTACCCAAAATGTTAACTGTAAAGCAGACATCATCATTTAAAGCAAAAGATAAACCGTATAAGGGCTCTGGTGGTATCTATTTGTGTCGGTAACACATCAAACATTCAATTTCATGGACAATAAATAATTACTGCGATGGTAGAAAGTATTGTTTATGTAGCAATGAAGTCGATTGTAGAAAATCTTGGTATGAGTTGGTTGATTAAATCAAAAAAATCAATAAAAACAATAATAAATACAACTTTGTTCATATGAATATGGTCGTTATAGATAAAGAATTACGTAATATTTTATGTATGGCATTAAAGAAATTAAATGGTTGGCTGCTCAGGATTAACTCATCTAAGGTGAAAGAAGGTATCCGTAACTATTCCGACTATAGCCGAAATCAGACGATTGTTTTGCAATTATTATTGAATGCACTGTATTTGTATACAGTGATTGTGTGCTGTTAAATATAAAAAGGAATTTATATGAGTGATAATGAAGATAGAGATATTCGGATTGAAATAACCGATGGCGTCAGTAGTCATGATTACTATGATTATGATGAAGATGATAATTCAAATTACACAGATAATGACAATGAAGATCGAGACAGAAACGAAAGAGAAAGAGATATTCAAGATGCCTCTGATATTGATTTAAACCAATATCCTGAAAAGTTAGTAATGGCATCAGCTGGCCTCCCTGCTTTAGGTTTCCTTACCTATCAAGGTGTTCTTAGTTTTAGATCAAGTCCATTTGTTTCCGCTAATATTAAGAGTGTCTTTTCTAAGTCATTGACAGCGTTAAAAGCTAGCACATTAGAAGCAATTTCTGTTGCTCCAAAACTGGCTAGAGTTACAGGTGTCGGAATTGCAATCGAAGGAGTGTGGCCAAGTAGTAATATTATGTCTACTCAAGCTGAAATGGCTCTGCTGGAAAAATACGGTGTTTTAGACAGAGATATTTTTGATAGAAATAAAGCTCGTAAAGTTACAACCATGCCTGCTGATATTGTTACTAATCAAATTAGCAACATTGGTAAAAAAACATCATTAAGTATACATACTCAGGTTATGTCTGCTTTAGATAAGAATACTGGAAAGCAACGAACCATTGTATCAACGGGTCAGGCTATTAGTATTCCAATCGTAAAAGCAACAGCAACAAACACACCAAATGTTTATACCGCTCCTATTATTGCAGGCGCAAAGCCAGTGCGTATTAGCGTTTCTGAAAATAAAGCGGATAAAAACAAACAAGTAGTCATTAATTCCAAGCCTAACGTTGGATACTATATCCCTTCATCCAAATTAAAGACTCATCATGCGATTGTTGATTTTGGTGGAAAGCATGAAGCTCTTTATGTCTCTATTATCGACGTTATTGATATAAATAATGAAAAGCAAATAGTGGAAAAAGAATGGGCTGAATGGTCGACTCTATATCCTTTAGAAGCCGCATTATTAGAACTTGAAGAAGCAAAGAAAAGATTAGCTAATATTGATAAACAATATCATGCTCAAGTTGCTGTTATTAATAAACTCAAAGCTACGCCAGAAGGTTTAGCATTAGCCGATCCTGTTAAAAATCCTCTTATTTATAAAATGGATGGTAAAGAATATAAAGATGTCAAATTTGATGATCCTGAGCTATTAAAAGCCATTTTGAATAAAGAAGAAAATTTTGCGAGTATTATATCATTAAAATATAAAAATCAATTTAAAGGAGCTAAATTATTTGAAGTTGTAGTAATTTTAAGTTTTCTTGGTGATTCAATTTTAAAAACCCACGCTCAAATCGAAGATGCAAAGAAAAAACTGGCTCCCATTCTTGAATCACGAAAAAAAGCAGAAGAAAAGAAAAAAGCTGCTGAGGATAAGGTCGAGGATATAGAGAAAAAATTGGGTGCTTATGGTGAGGTAAATACCAAAGGAAAATCTAGTGGCCGTGAATTTAATAAAGATAAAGCGGGTGGACCAATTAAAGATTTAGATTGGAAAGATGTAAAAATCGATCGTGATGGCGTTGATAAAGTAAAATTACACACAGAGCGTTTTGGTGAGTCAGCTGATAACAAGGAAATGATTGATCGACTGGAAAAAATATTGCGTGGTGAAATAAAAGCTACTGATATTGACAAGCGGTTTTATACACATGAAATTAGAGAATTGGAACGGTATCGTAATTTAGGTATTAAAGATGGCGAGGTTCCGAATAATATTGATGAGGTTTGGAATAATACTCATACAGAGACACTAGAAGATTATAATATCAATGAACGGACGCAGCCTTTATATACACCAGAGGCTATCGAAGCATATGATAAATCTCAGGAGATAAGATAATGATTGATGTTGAAAGTATTTATAAAAACGAAAGCGTAGAAGATGTGCTTCTATATTTTGCCCCAAAAACGACGTACCCAAGCATTGATCGTTGTTATGTGAGATATAAATTTGAAGTTGTTGAAAAAGCTATACTTATAAAAACAATGGGTAAGCTTTTACAGGAAGGTAAATTAGCTAAAGATAAGAAGGGGCTAACAATTAAAGGTCCTAATTGGAAAGAGCCTAAATTTGTTACTCAAAAAAAATACGGAATTAAATAGATTTAAATCCATTTCGATGGATTTTTTATTTTCTCATTAAAGTACGTTCTCAAATGTGCCAGTTGTTGTTGTTGTTGTTGTTGTTGTTGTTCAACTTCGGACGCAACGACTGGCATGTTTAGACATTCTATATGCGACACCACTTGTGGCTAAATCGACATTAATCTTGTCTTTTTCTTCTTGAGTTAGATTAGCTAAGTTCATATCGGATCCAGTTAGTTTTTGGAGAGTATAGCGAGGAGGGGGATTAAAAATGAAGGGAGGGTATAAAAGTATCACCTTTCTCACAGGTTCGATCTACAAATTAACTTCACTTTTCTTGATTGGGTAAAATATTTTAAATTCTATAATTTCCACATATAAATCAATATCAATTCCATTGTTTGTGAAGTCTGTAGGGAACGCTATCTATTACCTATTTTATAAATTTAGAAATTATTCCTAGAGCAGTGTTTATCAATCCACGCTATTATCGCTATTATTTTGCTTCCTCATTCAATAACCAGTAATAAATTTAGGTTTTTATATGGATATAAAATCAATTAATGATATTCGATATTTAAAGTTTTTATTTATTACTTATTTTTTTCTGCTGGTGGGGTGTAATTCTAGGCCTACTGATGTCCTCGTACCTCCTGAAAATTTTTATCAAGCTTCAGAAAAAGTTTATCGTTCAGGACAACCAACACCCGGTGAAATGAAATGGTTAGAAGCCCAAGGTATCAAGACGATTATTAACTTACGTGAATATCATAGTGATAGTGATGATGTAAAAGGTACGCAACTAGAAACTTTTCACGTAAAAATGAATGCGGGTAGAATTACTGATAAGGACGTTATTGAGGTATTACGTAAAATAAATAGCACGCCTGATCCTGTGTTAGTGCATTGTTGGCATGGTAGTGATCGCACAGGAACTATTATAGCAATGTATCGGTTAATCTTTGAGAATTGGACAAAAGAGCAGGCAATCGCTGAATTAAGAAAAAAAGAATACGGCTATCATGAACTCTTTTTTCCTAATATTGTTCAATACTTAGAAGAAGTTGATATTTCCGCAATAAAACAGCAAGTATTTAATCAGCAAGTCATAAATAAATGATTGATTTAATACGCTATTGAAGAAATGAAAATAGCGTATTATAAATAAAAAAACGATGTTTATAAATTTTTGTGGAAATAAAATGTCAAATAATCAGATTAACTTGATGTCAGAAATCACTTGCCCGTATTGTCATACTCTATTAAACCCCCTTGAAGGCGATTGTTGTGTGTTTTGTTCTTATGGAACAGTAACTTGCCCACCGATTCAAGAAGAAAAATCATCTGGGAAAACATCATGTTGCTATCAACATGAGAGCAAATAATTATTTATCTATAACAGTTAAATAAAATAATTTTATATTCAAAGGTAAATTAAACATCAATTAATTTATTGATTTGATTTTAAAAATATATTCTTGTTTAAAAAATAAATTACTGCTAGATTTTATTTAGTCTATTTATAAGGTTTATTTTTATGTCATATATCACAACCTCTCCAGCAATTATTATTACCATCACTTAGTGGTGGGGATTGGTTGTATTAAGAACCCGCCAGATAAGCGGGTTTTTTTATTTTTAAACTCCTTATCTGGTACAAAGATAAAGATAAGGACAATAAATGTTTACTTCAGAAGAAGTTGATCAACATACCCAATCTCTAACGCAGCTAATTGTAAATGCAGACCAAGCTATTACTGACGAAAATTTTGAGTATCTAATGAGTTTTTATACTGAAAATGGCACGTTAGTGGTTAAAGATGATTTGCATGTTTCTGGTAAGCCTTCACTAAAAAAAGCATTTATGACAATTGCTGGATTTTTTAATCACTCATTACAAGTTTCTCAAGGAAGAGTGAAAGCTATTTTTGGTGAAGATTGTGCACTTGTTTTAGCACAAACACTTTTAAGTGCAAATATGCCAAATGAAGGAAAGTTTAATACAGTAAGAGAAGCCACTTATGTTTTTAAACTTATTAATGACCAATGGCTTTGTGTTATCGATAACTCTTATGGAACTGATTTATTAAAATCATCTTCTGATGCTCGTTTACATTTTTTCTGTGGAAAAATTGCTTCTGGTAAATCAACGTTAGCAAAATCATTCGCTAAATCACCCAGAACGGTATTAATCAATGAAGATGAATGGTTATCGCGACTTTACCCAAATCAAATAAAGACAGTAACTGACTATATTGAAAAAAGTGAGTTAGTGAAGGGTGTATTAAGCGAACATATTGCAGTTCTTCTTAATGCTGGAAATACCGTTATTATGGATTTTCCGGCAAATACACCAAAGCAACGAAAATGGCTAAAATCATTAGCTGATAATACGGGAATGCCTTATTTATTTCATGTTTTGAAAGTAGAAAATGCTGAGTGTAAAAAACGATTATCTTTACGTAATCAATCAGATGAGAACCCGTTTAAAACCACAGAAGTAGAGTTTGATTTTATTACACAGCATTTTTCGTACCCTGATCCAGAAGAGCGATTAGTGATAAAAGAATATAATTAAATAACATCATAGATTTTTATATTAGCCCATAATATTGGACTAATATTTTAAATCAGCTCAATAAGATAATCACAAAAACCGAATTATCTTATAAGATCAAAACCTAATAAAAGTACCACTTATCATGCATTGACAGTATTATGTGTAGAGTTTATGAATATGCGAACTATGATGCTGTCCATCATAAGATAATTAGCGGAGAACATTATGAAGTATCGCCTGTGCGGTGTTGCTCTTTCAGTCGCCTTACTTTCAGGATGTGCAAGTACCCCTAATAATGGGGAGGGGCGCTCTGACCCATTGGAAGGGTTCAACCGCCAGATGTTTGATTTTAACTACTATGTTTTAGACCCCTATATCTTACGCCCTGTTGCGGTTGTTTGGCGTGATTATGTGCCACCACCAGCAAGAAATGGCTTATCTAACTTTTTAGGTAACTTAGAAGAGCCGGCAAGTATGGTAAACAGCGTATTGCGTGGTGACTTTGAGAAGGGGGCAAAACATTTTGGTCGTTTCTGGATTAATACCGTTTTTGGTATGGGTGGCTTAATAGATGTCGCTGGTATGTCTAAAGAAACGATGGAAAAAGAAGTCCCAATGCGATTTGGTAGCACGTTAGGTCATTATGGTATGGATTATGGCCCCTATGTGGTTGTACCGGGCTATGGTAGCTTTACTGTCCGTGAAGAGGGCGGTGACTGGGCTGACTTAACGTATCCTATGCTGAGCTATTTAACTTTTTGGATGTCAGCAGGTAAGTGGGCATTAGAGGGCATTGAAACACGGGCACAATTGCTCGATTCCGATGCGATTTTACAAAACTCGTCTGATCCATATTTAATGATGCGCGAAGCTTATTTCCAGCGTAACGACTTTCAAGCTGATGGCACTGTAAAAGAAAATCCTAATGCGAAAGCTATTGAAGATGATTTAGATTCTATCGATTAGTTTATTATCTTTGTTAGCTTGATGAATAAATAAAAAAATGGTCTTAAAAAAGACCATTTTTTGTATAAAAAGCATAGTGAAAAATTAGAAGCGGTAGTTAAAATTCATACCGTATAACCATGCTTTACCTGATGATTCAAACTCATATGCAGGTAATGGTAAATCTTCAGATAATTTCTCTTTGATTGTGACTTTTTTACCGTGCATATATGCTAAGCCAACATCAACAGACATATCTTTGTTAAATGCGTAGGTTGCCCCTGCACTTAACCAGAAACGGTCTTGGTCTGGAATAGAGATTGAGCGTTTATCAGCAGGAACAGGGCTGTCATCAAAAGCAATACCAGTACGGAATGTCCAGTTATCATCGTGATAATAGGTTGTACCTAAAGCGACACGCCATGCATCACGGAAACCTTCTTCTTTCTTGAACAGTTGTTGACCATCACTCTTACGTGTTGCTCTTAGCTCTTCGAAAGCACTCCAGCTTGTATAAGCGAAGTTATAGTGTACCGCCCATTTTGGTGCTACACGGTGATAAGCGGCAAATTCCCAAATTTCAGGTAGGTTAAGGTCAAGTTTACCTTTAATGGTTTCACCGTTAGTGCCTACAATTCCCATTCCTTCGAGTTGTGGAATTGAACGTAAGTCATTTTGGTATTCACCGTCTTTAAATTTGACTTTCACTTTAGAACGGTAGGTGAAACTAATACGGTTACCTTCATCAAATTCATATAATAAACCGGCGTTCCAGCCAAAACCCCATGCATCTCCCTTCAATTGAGCAAAGCGGTCACTTGGCGATAGGCTTGATAAATAACCGCCTAATTGCTCCATGCCCGGTTTTTGTGATAAAGCACCACCTAAAACTTTACCCGCTTCACCAACATGGCGTGTAATTTCTGCATCAGCATAAAGGGCATTTAAGCCTAAACCAACACTAAATTGGTTATTAACACGGTAACCTGTGCTTAGATTTAAGTTCATGGTTTTTAAATCAGTTTTACCACCGATGAGACCCGCAGGATAATCGTTCGGAAAATCTGTTGCTAAACCAAAGTTTGTTGTACCTGATGCGCCAATGGCCCATTTATCATTGATTGGTGCTACAAAGTGGATATTAGGCACTAATGCACTTGGTGCGATGTCTTTTGCAGTGGTATCAGTACCAGTAAGAGGTGATTTACCTTTAACATCAACGCCTGGATTAATAAGGATAGCACCAACAGAGAATTCAGGGCGATCAAACATGGTAAGTGCCGCTGGGTTACGGCTACCTACGCTTGCGTCATCGGCGATAACGCCTTCCCCTGAAAATGCACGCCCTAGTGCTGAAGTAGAATATTCATTTAACTGAAAACCGGCAGCGCCTGCTTGAGAGGAAATTGCTCCTACAATGGCAGCTAGTGCTGTGCGAGTAAACAGGTTTTTACGGTTCATGACCTAAACCCTCATAATTTTTTTAAGTTAGTAACTTCTGATTAGAAGCGCTGGATTTTAGGTGCGGTTGTCGTTATGACAAATCAGACCAGTTGATTAAGTATAAAGTTGATTATCCCGAATGTTGCAAGTATGTTTTACAAATATTGCTGTTTAGATTCAATAATTGAGATTTGGTTAACATATTTTTCACAAAATATGCCAATAAAGATGTTTTTGATTGTTAAATAAACAGAGTAATCAATTATTTTTGTAAAATTGTAATAAAATTTGAGCTAAAGCAGTTTATTTTATTTTTTTGCGATTATGATAGATAATTAACATTTCTTTCGTTGGGAGACTAAAATGGCAGACGCAATTAATCGTTGTAGTGCAGAAGAAACCGCTGCTTGCTGTTGTGTAGATGTGGGTACTATTATTGACAATAAGAATTGCACAGCGTCATATCAGCATGTCTTCGCTGATAAAGTACAAGCGCAAGCAATGTTAGATCAACTTAGTGCAAAAGCACAATCTATCGCTTCAGAGCCTTGCAAAATCAATCAACAATTTGCTGATGTTGATGGTGGTGTTCAACTTACCGCTGATTTTACATTTTCTTGTGAAGCAGAAAACCTAATTTTCCAGTTAGGATTACGTTAATCCTCTGAAATTAATAGATTTAAGGCTGTTGAAATTCGACAGCCTTTTTTTATATCTCTCGATCACTCCATTCTCTTTTCTATCATTATTGTTAAGTTTCAGACATTTCATCGAAATATTGAGCGCTAACTCCCACTTCTCGTAAAATGACGTTTCTGAAAGGTGAAATTTTTGTTAACACTATTATCAGGTCAGACCTCTTTGGTGTTAGGAAATCATTTTGTCAGGAGCCGTTATGAAGTCATCAACGAACAGTGCTATGAAAGATCGCATCGCCATTGTCAGCGGGCTACGCTTACCTTTTGCTAAACAAGCGACGGCGTATCGAGGAATACCTGCGGTTGAATTAGGGCGTTCAGTGGTTCAAGAATTAGTGATTCGCAATGAAATTCCTCCCGAAATTATTGATCAACTTGTTTTCGGTCAAGTGGTTCAAATGCCAGAGGCACCTAACATTGCCAGAGAAATTGTTCTCGGCGCAGGGTTAAGTGTAAAAACTGATGCTTATAGTGTAACAAGAGCATGTGCAACAAGCTTTCAGGCGATTGCTAATGTTGCTGAAAGCATGATGGCTGGACATGTTTCTGTCGGTATTGCTGGTGGTGCAGACTCTTCTTCAGTTTTGCCTATCGGAGTTAGTAAAAAGCTTGCAGATGTTTTATTAAGCCTTAATAAGGCCAAGTCACTAGGTCAGAAATTAAGTTATTTAAGCCAATTACGATTTCGTGATCTCCTTCCTGTGGCACCCGCAGTTGCTGAATATTCAACGGGGTTGCGTATGGGAGATACCGCTGAGCAAATGGCAAAGACTTATCATATTTCCAGAGTTGCTCAAGATGAATTAGCGCATCGTTCTCATCAATTAGCAACGAAAGCATGGGAAATGGGTAAATTAGATGATGAAGTCATGACTGCGTTTTTCCCTCCTTACAAAGAAGGTTTTCATCAAGATAACAATATTCGTAAAAATTCAGTTCTTGATTCTTATGCCAAACTCAAACCTGCCTTTGATCGTCGTCATGGTAGTGTCACTGCCGCAAACAGTACGCCATTAACCGATGGCGCAGCCGCTGTATTAATGATGAAAGAATCTGTTGCTAAAAGTCTCGGTTATCAGCCTTTAGGTTATTTGCGTAGTTATGCTTTTACAGCGACAGATGTTTGGAAAGATATGCTATTGGGACCATCATATGCCACACCACTTGCGCTTTCTCGCGCTGGTCTTGCATTGAGTGATTTAACGTTAATTGATATGCATGAAGCTTTTGCTGCACAAACATTAAGCAATTTGACACTATTTGCCAGTGAGCGTTTTGCTAAAGAGCAACTAGGATTATCCAAGGCGATTGGAGAAGTGGATATGGATAAATTTAATGTGCTAGGCGGTTCTATTGCTTATGGGCATCCATTTGCAGCGACTGGCGCAAGAATGGTCACACAGACACTACATGAGCTTAAACGTCGAGGTGGAGGGTTTGGGTTAACCACTGCTTGTGCGGCTGGTGGATTAGGTGCAGCGATGATTTTGGAGGTGGAATAATGGAACAACAAACAACACTAGAAAAATCATCTGTTTTTCAATTCTCAGTTCGTAATGACAAAGTAGGCATTATCACTATTGATGTTATTGGTGAAAAAGTAAATACACTAAAAGCAGAGTTTGTGCAGCAGTTTCAAGATGTTTTAAAGCAAGCTCAGCAACACTCAGGTGTAAAAGGATTGATTATCACTTCAGGTAAAACAGACAGTTTTATTGCGGGTGCGGATATCTCCATGATTGCGGGTTGTAAAACTAAAGAAGAAGCGAGTGCATTAGCAAAAGCAGGGCAGGATCTTTTTACGCAACTTGAAAATTACCCATTGCCTGTTGTAGCTGCTATCAATGGTGCATGCCTTGGTGGAGGGCTTGAATTAGCCTTAGCCTGTCATGGACGAATTTGTTCTGATAATAATAAAACACGTTTAGGGCTTCCTGAAGTGCAACTTGGATTACTACCGGGCTCTGGCGGAACTCAACGTTTACCTCGTCTTATTGGTGTGACATCTGCGTTAGACATGATCTTAACGGGTAGACAAATTAATGCGAAACGAGCCTTAAAATTAGGCCTTGTAAACGATGTTGTCTCACAAGATATTCTATTAGAAGTTGCAGCTAAATGGATTTTATCGGGTAAAAAAGAGCAGAAAAAACATTCGATAATGGATCGCTTTTGGGCAAATACGACTTTAGGTAGAAATATACTGTTTGGGCAAGCAAAAAAACGCACATTAGCCAAGACGAAAGGTCACTATCCAGCAGCAGAGCGTATTCTTCATGTCATTGAACGAGGCCTTGAGAAAGATATTCAAACAGGTTTTAAAGAAGAGGCTAATGCGTTTGGTGAACTAGCGATGACACCCGTTTCATCGGCATTAAGACATCTCTTTTTTGCCTCTACGGCACTTAAAAATGAAACTGGATCATCCGAGAAACCAGATAATTTGCACCATATCGGTATTTTAGGTGGTGGATTAATGGGCGGTGGTATTGCCTTTGTGACCGCGACAAAAGGTAATTTACCAGCAAGAATTAAAGATATCAGTGATAAGGGAATTGCTCAGGCGCTTAATTATAGTTGGAAAGCGCTTTCAGCCAAAGTGAGTAAAAAAAGGTTATCTGCACGCGAACGTCAGCGTCAAATGGGGCTACTCTCTGGTTCATTGGATTACAGCGGTTTTCATCAATCAAATATTATTGTTGAAGCGGTTTTTGAAGATCTGGCTTTAAAACAGAAGATGGTTGCAGATATCGAAGAAGTAGGAAAAGGTAAAATTATTTTTGCTTCAAATACCTCTTCACTTCCTATTCATAAAATTGCAGAAACAGCAAAATACCCAGAAAAAGTGATCGGGCTTCACTATTTTAGCCCAGTAGAAAAAATGCCTTTAGTTGAAGTCATTCCGCATGAAAACACCGATGAAAAAACCATCGCCACAACCGTAGCTTTTGCTAAAAAACAGGGCAAGGTTGCAATAGTTGTTGGTGATAAACCGGGATTCTATGTTAACCGTATTCTTGCTCCTTATATCAGTGAAGCATTGACATGCTTAGTACAAGGAGAGCCTATTGAGAATATCGATAAAGCCCTTGTTCAGTTTGGTTTTCCTGTAGGACCTATTCAGTTATTGGATGAAGTGGGGATTGATATTGGAACCAAAATAACACCAATACTAGTGAATGCATTTGGTGAAAGGTTTGCTTCTCCTCCGGCTGTCGATGCCATTATTGCTGATGATAGAAAAGGTCGTAAAAATGGACGAGGTTTTTATCTTTATGCAAAACATGCATTACCTTTCTCATTAGGTAAAAATAAAAAACAGCCTGATCCTGCTATATATCGGTTATTACAAATTAAACCTAAAAGCCAATTATCTTCCTCTGAAATTACGGAGCGCTGTTTATTATTAATGTTAAATGAGGCCGTTCGTTGTTTAGATGAAAATATTATAAAACAACCGCGAGATGGTGATATTGGTGCTGTATTTGGTATCGGTTTTCCTCCTTTTTTTGGTGGTCCATTCCGTTATATGGACAGTATGGGAACAACAAAAGTGGCAGAAAAGCTCAATCAACTTGCCGATAAATACGGAGAAAAATATCGCCCTTGTGAGCGTTTAGTTGAAATGGCTAAACGAAATGAACGTTTTTACGATTAAGGTCATCACTTTACCATTGCTTTTTCCTTTTGTGACACTTGTTTTGATTGAGGCGCTTAGGCGCCTTTTTTCTTGTACTTTTTGCGTCAGATTAATAATTGGTGAATTTTTAATGGAAAAAGAGGTCGAAAGTGTTAATGATAGCCAGATATGGCAAAATAGTTATTTGAAAATAAATTTAAAAACGAAATTTTTTAAAATAAAATTCTGAAAATGATGTTGATTTGTAAACCAACGGCATGATCTTAAAAAGATTAATAATGCTATTGCAATTAGGGTATTGAAGATTTTTATATGGGGATATATTGATTTAAACTGAATTAAATTAAGTATCTTAAAACTGTAAATGCCAGTAATTACAAAAATAAAATAGGTTTAATAATTTACTATGCAAATTTTTATTATGCGCCACGGAGAAGCAGCTCTTGATGCTGCTAGCGATGCATTAAGACCACTGACTGAACGTGGAAAAAGTGAATCAATAAAAATGGCTGAATGGATGATAAAGCAAGGACATATAATTGATTATGTTTTAGTCAGCCCTTATTTACGTGCTCAACAGACTTTGGATGCAGTAAAAGCAGATTTAGCGCTACCTAATAAAATAGAAACAGATGATGGACTTATCCCAGGAGGTAATCCTTCACATGTTGCACATTATTTACGCGCCTTGGGCGATACAGGATATAAAAATATTCTTGTTATTTCTCACTTACCTTTAGTTGGTTATGTTGTCGCTGAACTCTGTCCTGCGGTATGTGCTCCTATGTTTTCAACATCAACTATTGCCTGTGTTGATTTTGATTTATCAAAAGGTGCAGGGGAGTTGTTATGGCAAGTGTCACCCTCAACATTGAAATAAAATTTAAATCAACTAAGTAAATAATTAATTAACACCTTATTTCACCCGATAGGTGATTTAAGGGTTAATGCAATAGAATTTTTGAGGTTTAGCGGCGAGCAATATCGTCGTTTTCTACGAGTACTAATAATGCGGCATCACCTCCCCATTCTTTAGGGGCTTGATGAAAAGCAATTACATCAGGGTGTTGTGCTAACCAAAGAGGTGTTTGCTGCTTTAAAATATGTTTGCCATGCCCATGCATAATACAGGCACAATAAACATGTTCTCGTCTACATGCAGCAATCAATGCGCCAATCTCTTGTTTTGCAATTAACTGTGTTAATCCGTGCAAATCTAGAAAAAATTCAGGTACATAATCACCACGACGTAGTTTTTTTAATTCATAAGCATTAGCGCCTTCCCTTAAATAGCGCATTGGGCCTTCTGTGGCTAAGTTAGGCTGAAATTCATCTGAAAAATAATAAGAGGCATCAACTTGCTCTTGTTGCAGACGTTCAGGCGCGTAATGTGTGACTTTTTTACGTTTTGGCGAATGAAGTATTTTATCTTGAGGTAATTTCTTAGTACCTTTTATCATCTCCTGAAACAACTCAATTTCAGAAGGAGGTAATGAAAATTTTTTATTCATTTTTTACGATTCTTCATAGTGTTACTGTCTTTATAAGGCAATAGTACATGAAATAGTGTCAGAGATAAAAAAGTATAGGCCATAAATTTAGCGTAAAAAAAAGCAGGGAATTTACCCTGCCGAAATAGTCACATAGTTAGCAAATATAGGCTAGTTAATAAGTTGCTCTACTCATGATCTCAGTGGAACATAAAATATTACTATATCTTCAGATTGCGATAAAAAACGATAAAAAGATATTTAAATAGTCTTTAAAATTAGTCATTTGCTTTCAAGCGACTGCATATTGAATGAAAAACATCTATAGGCGCATTTTAGTACACAGTTAATTCTTTCATGCTTTAAGTATGGTCCAATTTCATTTACTTGCTAATAAAAGTTAAATTAAAAGTATAAAATGCTAATCTTTGTTTATGAATAGATCATAAATTTTGCTTTTGATTACCTGATTGAAGCTTAAAACCATAAGAAGTATATGGGTATGATAAAGAGAATAATAATGTAGTGATGTTTTTTTATGGTTTCCCGCTGATTTATCGCGATCTTCATGGCAAACTACAGACTTTCTATTTCTTCAGAGGACAACAGTTTTGGATATAACACTAAAAGAGGAAGCAGTTGCTGATCTAAGCACGATCCTAGATATGTTACGTTGGGCTATGAGTCAGTTTAATTCATCTGATATTTACTATGGTCATGGCACAGATAACGCGTGGGATGAAGCATTACAGCTGGTATTACCGACCATTGCACTTCCTTTAGATATTCCAGATGCGCTGTTATCAACCAAGTTAACAACTTCTGAAAAGATGAAAATTATTACGCTGATCGAAAGCCGTATTGAACAGAAAATCCCAGTTCCTTATTTAACGCATAGCGCTTGGTTTTGTGGCCACGAATTTTATGTCGATGAACGTGTTCTTATTCCTCGCTCTCCTATTGGCGAATTAATCAATAATCATTTTGATGGTTTAATTCAGCAAGAGCCAGCACGTATTCTCGACTTATGCACCGGAAGTGGCTGTATTGCTATTGCTTGTGCTCATGAATTTGAAGATGCTGAAGTTGATGCGGTTGATATTTCTGAAGATGCATTGGAAGTGGCTGAATTTAATATTGAAAACCACGGTTTAGTGCATCGTGTTTATCCAATGCAGTCAGATTTATTTAATGCAATTGTTCCAACACCTTACGATATTATTGTGACAAATCCGCCGTATGTTGATGTAGAAGATATGGGCGATTTACCTGATGAATACCAAGTTGAACCTGAATTAGCATTAGCTTCAGGTATTGATGGTCTTGATATTACAAGACAAATTTTGCTAAAAGCGCCTGAATATCTGAGTGAAAAAGGTATTTTAGTGTGTGAAGTGGGTAATAGTATGGTTCATTTAATTGAGCAATTCCCTGAGGTTCCATTTACATGGCTTGAGTTTGAAAATGGTGGGCTCGGTGTCTTTATGCTGACTCGTGAACAACTCGTCGAATATTCAGCGTGTTTTTCTACTGATAAACATTGATGTAACAGCAATGAGACGGTAGATTGTTATTTATTACAAATAACATATTGATAACATCACACAGTAAAAGATAGGAATAAAGGGATGGCAGGAAACAGTATCGGACAATTATTCAGAGTCACTACTTTCGGTGAGTCTCATGGTATTGCATTAGGTTGCATTGTTGATGGCGTACCTCCTGGATTACCTTTAACAGAAGCCGACTTACAAGTTGATTTAGATAGACGTAGACCCGGAACATCGCGCTATACCACTCAACGCCGTGAACCTGATCAAGTTCGTATTTTATCAGGTGTATTTAATGGTGTCACAACAGGGACAAGCATTGGTTTATTGATTGAAAATACCGATCAACGCTCCCAAGATTACAGTGAAATCAAAGATGTTTTTCGCCCTGGTCATGCTGATTATACCTACGAGCAAAAATATGGTTTGCGTGATTATCGTGGCGGTGGGCGCTCTTCTGCACGAGAAACTGCAATGCGTGTTGCTGCTGGTGCAATAGCTAAAAAATACCTAAAAGAGAAAATGGGTATTGAGGTAAAAGGCTATCTTTCTCAACTAGGCCCGATTACTTGTGATCTTGTTGATTGGTCTATCGTTGAAACCAACCCGTTTTTCTGCCCAGATCCTTCTCGTTTAGAAGCACTTGATGAATACATGCGTGCGCTTAAAAAAGAAGGCAATTCGATTGGTGCAAAAGTGACTGTGGTTGCAGAAGGTGTACCAGCCGGATTTGGTGAGCCTGTTTTTGACAGACTAGATGCAGATTTAGCACACGCATTAATGAGTATTAATGCTGTTAAAGGAATTGAAATTGGTGATGGTTTTGGTGTTGTAACCTTAAAAGGCACTGAAAATAGAGATGAAATCACTAAGAACGGTTTTACTAGCAATCATGCAGGTGGCATTTTAGGTGGGATTAGCAGTGGTCAGCCAATCGTTGCTCATATCGCTTTAAAACCAACATCGAGCATTACTATTGCAGGCAAAACAATTAATCGTGATGGTGAAGAAGTCGATATGATAACCAAAGGTCGTCATGATCCTTGTGTAGGAATACGCGCTATCCCTATTGCTGAGGCAATGACGGCAATTGTTTTGCTCGATCATGCATTGCGCCAACGTGGTCAATGTGGTGATGTTGTACCTCCACTAATGCAATGGTAATCATTCTACATCAATAACGTGGTCGATAAACTGTTGTAAGTTTGATGTTAGCTTTAAAGGTGTGAGCGCCTAATTTTATTATGCTCAGATCGTGTTGCTGTGGTTTTTTAAAATAAATGAGATAAACACAGCAACGCGTCCTTCATTCCTAATAATTCGGATAGATAAATGGATTGGCTCTTTTCAGATGGCATCTACCTTCTTCTTTTCTTTGTTGCTTTAATCGCAGGTTTTATTGATTCAATAGCTGGTGGCGGTGGATTAATCACCATTCCAGCTTTGTTATCTGCGGGGATCCCGCCAGTTCAAGCACTTGCAACAAATAAATTACAATCAGTAGGTGGCTCGTTTTCGGCTACGCTCTATTTTATACGTCGAAAGGTTATTGATTTAAAAGCGCAGCGATTTGCAATTTTAATGACTTTTATTGGTGCTGTTTCTGGCGCCATGCTAGTGCAGTTTATTAATCCCGAAATTCTTAAACAAGCGCTTCCTATTCTTACCATCGCCATTGGTCTCTATTTCCTTATTACTCCATCAATAGGTGCTCAAGACAGTAAACAACGCATTGGTTACTATACTTTTGGGGCAATATTAGGCGGCGGTGTCGGTTTTTATGATGGTATTTTTGGACCGGGTACAGGTTCTTTTTTCGCTTTAGGTTATGTCATGTTACTTGGATATAATCTTTCAAAAGCGACCGCTCATGCTAAATTGCTCAACTTCACCTCTAATTTTGGCTCTTTACTGTTTTTTATTATTGGTGGGCAGGTTATTTGGACTATTGGTTTAGTTATGCTTTGTGGGCAATTTATTGGTGCTCGCTTAGGTGCAGGTTTAGTATTAACAAAAGGGCAAAAATTAATAAGACCTATGCTGGTCATTATCTCCTTTTTGATGAGCATCAAACTCATTCATGACAATCATGGCGATACTATTGCACTTTGGTTTTCTGCACTTTTTAATTAGGAATAGATGGTTTTTAAATGTCAGCACATCATTATCAACAGTTAATTGATATCTTTAATCAATGCTTTAGCGAAAGCTTTCAAACCCGTTTAGTTAAAGGAGATGATGAGCCGATTTATTTGCCTGCAAATGAAGAGACACCTTATCACCAAATCATTTTTGCTCATGGCTTTTATGCCAGTGCCTTACATGAAATATCACATTGGTGTATCGCTGGAGAGGCTCGTCGCCAACAAGTTGATTATGGTTACTGGTATTGTCCTGATGGACGAGATGAAACCACTCAAGGGCAGTTTGAAGTTGTAGAAATCAAACCTCAAGCATTAGATTGGTTATTTTGCCAAGCTGCTGGTTATCCTTTCAATGTTAGTTGTGACAATTTAGAAGGTAACTTTGAGCCTGATCGTTATGAGTTCAGAAATAAAGTTAGAGAACAAGTACTCGCTTATTTACGAGATAAAAACGCGCCACCTCGTGCACAGCTATTTATTAATGCGTTACATTTGTTTTACAATACTCCAGAGCTAACCGAAGAGATGTTTCCTTATCAGGAAAATCCTTTAGTTAATTAAGGATTGCGAGAATAATTATCGCCTATCCACTGTGAAGGTTTTACCCAATAGGGTGGAGTCTGAAGTAGTAAGGTTGCTAGAGCACATGTATTTATGCTCTGTTAATACAGGGTAAATATAAAAGATAGCAACATTATATATTGAGGATAAATAATGCTTTCTGAGTATGAAGCGTACTTATTAGATAAAATTGATAGCCGTGTTGAACATGCCACTGATGATGAATTATTTGCAGGTGGATATTTACAAGGCCATATTACACTGGCTATTGCTGAACTTGAGCAAGAAAATAACACACAGTTAGAAGCGTTAAGAGCGCGTGTAGAAGATAGCATTCAAAAGGCGATAAAAGCAGGTGAGCTTTCACCACCTGATCAAGCGTTAGTTTTATCTACTTGGCATGATTTAGTTAACTCAATTAATTAATCCTGCATGTCTTTTAAGAGAACAACCGGCATAAATCGGTTGTTTTTTCTTTCTTAATATCTTATTAAAATCACAGCCGTTGAGTCATATTTAAGATATTTACTGTTGAATTAGATTGGTTTTTATACAAAAATTGGTTCTTACTATTTATCAATTGTTTTTATTTGATTTTTCAAAGTCGATGTATCTCTCATTGATTAAGCATAATAGTGCTATCTTTTGTAACTCCTTGCCATTTCTGTAAAATTACTTTTAAATGTTTTTTAGGAATGTTTCTCGGGATGCAAATGATTTGCATAGAATATTTATGATAAGGATAACGATACGATGAAAAATTTCTTTAAAATAGGCCTACTGACTAGCGCAGTTTTATTTTTATCGGCTTGTGATCAATTTGATTTAGATAATAAAAAAAATAAGTTTTATTACAGTAATCCAAGCGAAAAAGTCATTAGTTTTAGTGTCGATGATAAAGAATATCAGGTTGAACCGGGTAAGAATGGTTATATAACCCTGTCACCTGGTGAGCATAGTTTAAAAGATAGTGCCGGTAATGATGCTCGATTTATGGTTTATGAGCAGAATAATGGTGGCATACTAAATCCTGATAATTTTATGTATTACACCCTTTCAGAAGTTTATGCAGTAAAAGGAAAAACAGATCAATTTAAACCTGTCGATTACCCCGTTATTATTAATGGTTATGAATTTGAACTGCCAGTGCGTAGCACTAATGCCACATTAATCGATGGTAATATCTTTCAGTGTACTTATGCTTTAGGCGAGCCATTTCCTAATGAAATCCGCACTCGCAATAAAAATAATAATGGTGGCATAAAAAATAAATGCTTTGATAAACCAGAATTTATTAAATATATTTCAGCAGAATACAACAAAGATTTAGAGCCGTTTACTCAAGAAGATGAATATAACGATTCTGTTAATCTGGATTTAGACTATATGTTACCGGCAGCAGAATTTACTGATCCTGATATTCAAGCTGAAGCAGAAGAGCTTGTTTCATTATTAAATCAAGTTCAAGAAAGTGATGATCCGAAGATCCATAACACACTAAAAGATAAACTTCATAAGGCGACACTTGCTGTTGTTCGTGCTTATAGTAACCGTGTGGTGAAGGATTCAGTAGAAGACAATATGTACTATAATCGTTTTATTATAGAGACTCAGAAGTTCCAATCTTACGGTATATTACCTAAAGATTAACGACTTAAAAAATAAGAAGCTATTTTAGTATTAACATAAGCCATCCAACAGGATGGCTTTTTAATAAATTAAGCATAAAAGTATAAAAATACCTGAGCTGGAAAAAGAGATGCCAACAACACAAAACAAAATAAAAAATAACGATATTACGATCCGTCAAACACAAATCGATGATGCCACTAAATTGCCTGCTATTGAGCAATCAGCAGGACAACTCTTTAGTACTTTAGATGACTTACGTTGGATAAGTGAAAGTGGCGTACAAAGTGTTGAAAAACATTTAGCGTTTATTGATCAGCAAGGGCATTGGGTAGCAGTTAATGGTGATAACGAGCCAGTTGGTTTTATCATGACGACTGCTTTACCAGAAAGCTTATTTATCTATGAACTCTCAGTGAGCCAAGATTGGCAAAATAGGGGGATTGGTAAGTTACTTATTCAAAAAGTAAAAGATAAAGCAAAAGTACATAAGTTTGATTCTGTTACGTTGACGACATTTCGCCATGTTCCTTGGAATGCACCGTATTATCAACGTTTAGGTTTTTCTATTTTACCAGAAAGCGAGATCCCTCATTCTTTGCAAGAAATCTTAGACGATGAAGTTGAAAGAGGGGGTTTTGTAAAAGAAACGCGCTGTGCAATGAAGTTTGAGGTTTAGCTTCTCTTTGGACATGGTGATCTTGGGTATAATAGCGAGGTAATCAAAAAGTAAAAAATAAGCAACCGAGGTTGGTTGCTTATACATTTATTCCACTTCAATTGGCTTCCCACGCAGTAATGGTCTTACCCAAAAACGATTAGGATGTAAGGCATTTAATACATTATCTTCAACCGGAAAGGGTTCGTCAAAAATTTGGCTTGCAAGAATTTCGGCTGATAAAGGCGCTGAACATAATCCACGAGAGCCTAATGCACTGATAATATAAAGTTGAGGATAAGCAGGGGCTAAAGCTGGCGTTTGTTTTCTACGTTTAAATCTATCTAAATGCGTATATGCCACTCGTAGTGTTTCAAAATCAGGTACTTCGCCTAATAACGGTAGGTGGTCACGTATAGTGCAACGAATACCTATTCGAGCTTCATTTCGGCTAAAATCAACATCTTTAACCCAAGGCGCTTTTGATAAACACTGTGTAAGATGAGTTTGGTTATTTTCTTGCTCTTGCGTTGAGACTACTAAATCTAATCTATCGCGGCGAAAGCTTGCTCCTACACAATGCAAATTATCTTGGTGATCAACAGGTGTAAAATAGCCATCATAACAAAGCACAGTTTTTAGTTTTGATAATGTTTTTGTTGTTGGAATATGGCTAACTTGCCCTCTGACTGCGCTAATAGGTAATTTTGCACTTTGGCTAAAATCGGTAATTCGATGCCCATTTGCTAAAATAACGCAATCATGTTGTGATTGAAGTTGTGTCGTACCTTCGCCATCGTGATGAACAATCTCCAAGTGCCAAAATGCTTCTTGTGCGCTTATTTGAGTAACTTGGTGATTAAATCGCAACGTTAACCCTAATTTTTCAGCGTATTTTAATGTATTGATTGTGAGCTCAGTCGGTGAAAGCCAGCCCGCTTGTGGGTAAAACAAAGCATCATAATTAACGTCTAATCCGCTGAGTTTATTGACTTCGTCTTCATCGAGGTAACACGCTATTTGAGCAAAGGGCATGGAATTATCGATAATTCTCTGTACTTTTTTACGAACTTTTTCGTTATAAATAATTTGTGCAACGCCAGACCATTGATATGAAAAAGGAATACCTGCTTTACTTAGGTTGTCATAAGTGCGATGAGCAAATAAAAATGCGGTTGTAAAAAATTGTTCTAGTTCATCGGATTTGCCATTGAGTAAAGGATATAAGACACCTTGTCGATTACCAGAGGCATTAGTTGCGGGTTGTTTATCTTCACAATACAAGGTGACATTGGCACCTCTTCTTAGGCAGGAAAGCGCGGTAAATGTGCTGGCAATGCCACCGCCTATAATTGCAATGTTCTGTGCTTTGGTTGCACTTGGTCTGGCATAGTAAGGGAGAAATTCAGGAGATGGAGGATGTGGATAAATACCTGTCAGCATCTCTCTTTTTTGGCCAAATCCTTTGATTTTATTTATCTCAAAACCAACGCTTTGCAAACCTCGTTTGACAATCCCTGCGGCGGTAAATGTTGCAAATGTACCGTTTTCCCGCATTGAATCAGCCATCGATTGAAAGAGAGTTTCGCTCCACATTTGTGGGTTTTTAGAAGGTGCAAAACCATCTAAGAACCAGGCATCCACTTTATTATGTAGTGCTTGGCGAGTTTGGGGTAACAAGATATTGATATCACCAAACCATAAATCCAATGTAATTGTTCCATCAGCGAGAATAATACGATGGCAACCCGCAATGGCTAATGGCCATTGAGAACAAAGCGCTTGTGAATATTTTTCCAGTTCAGGCCAATGGCAATGTGCAGATTGTAAGTCACTTTTTGTAAGAGGGAATTTCTCGAAACTAACATAATGAAGACGTTTTAAACGAGAGTCAGGGGATGTTTGCCTAAATTGCTCAAAAGCTTGCCACAATGTTAAAAAATTAAGTCCAGTACCAAATCCTGTTTCTGCGATAACACATTCAGAGCGTACATGTGTACCAAAACGTAATGGAAAATGATTTCCATGTAAGAACACATGTCGAGTTTCTTCTAGACCGTCCTGGTTTGAAAAGTAAATATCGCCAAATTGTTCAGAGATAGGCGTACCAAGTTCATTCCAACTTAAAGACGCAGTATTTATCGGGCTATTATTCACGGAACTGCCTGTATTTCTCGAAAAAATTAACTAATATCTTAGCGCCGTTAGGTTGCTTGTGCCAGCCTTAAAGGGGAAAGTGTTTTATCAGCTTATCTGTATTTTTGTAAAAAAGATCCTGATCGGACTTGTTCGGCGTACAACTGTACGCTAAAGTGCTACTCAGAAATCCCGCAGCTACAACTATTATTGTAAAGAGGTATGAATGAAGCGCGCAGTGATCACGGGTCTGGGTATTGTTTCGAGCATTGGTAATAACCAGAAAGAAGTGCTGGATTCTTTAAAAGAAGGTCGTTCCGGGATAACTTTCTCAGAAGAATTTAAAGAGATGGGGCTTCGTAGCCACATTTGGGGCAACGTTAAGCTTGATACTGAAGGTCTTATTGACCGTAAAATCCGCCGTTTTATGAGCGACGCATCGGTTTATGCCTATTTATCTATGCAAGAGGCGATAGCTGATTCAGGTCTGACTGAAGACCAAGTTTCTAATATTCGTTCTGGCTTAGTCGTTGGTTCTGGTGGTGGTTCTCCACGTAACCAAGTCCAAGGTTCTGATGGCATGAGAGCAAAAGGCCTACGTGGCGTAGGTCCTTACATGGTAACTCGTGCAATGGCATCAGGCGTTTCAGCTTGTTTAGCAACTCCTTTCAAAATTAAAGGTGTTAACTATTCAATCAGTTCTGCTTGTTCAACATCTGCACACTGTATTGGTCATGCTGTTGAGCTTATCCAGTTAGGCAAACAAGATGTTGTATTTGCTGGTGGTGGTGAAGAGTTAAGTTGGGAAATGACCTGCGAATTTGACGCAATGGGCGCACTCTCAACTAAATATAACGAAACGCCAACCAAAGCTTCTCGTACTTACGATAAAAATCGTGATGGTTTTGTTATCGCAGGCGGTGGCGGTATTGTGGTTGTTGAGGAGCTAGAACACGCATTAGCGCGTGGTGCACATATCTATGGTGAAGTCGTAGGTTATGGTGCGACGTCTGATGGCGCAGACATGGTTGCTCCTTCAGGTGAAGGTGCGGTGCGTTGCATGCAAATGGCGATGCAAGGTATTGATAAAGTTGATTATATCAATACACACGGTACTTCAACGCCAGTTGGCGATCTAAAAGAGCTTGAAGCTATCACAGAAGTGTTTGGCTCGCATACACCAGCTATCTCAGCAACAAAAGCAATGACTGGTCACTCATTAGGTGCGGCTGGTGTGCATGAAGCAATTTATAGCTTACTGATGTTAGAGCATGGATTTATTGCACCAAGCATCAATATTGAAGAATTAGACGATAAAGCAATGGGTATGAACATCATTACTCAACCAACAGAACAGAAGCTGGAGACTGTAATGTCAAATAGCTTTGGTTTTGGTGGTACAAATGCTTCACTAGTCATGAGTAAATATAAAAAATAGTTAGATATACTTATATTTTCTTATTAAAAAAAGCAGGCTTCATTTAAATGGAGTCTGCTTTTCTATTTTAAATTCATTATGCAAAATAATTTATTATTCTAATAAAGATATCTTTCGAATAAAAATCATTAAAAAAAGATTATATAAATAACGCATTAAAAATGCCTTTCCTAATAGTTACTCATTTTATTATTCTAATAAAATAGACCGTTTTTGTTAATGTGTTGTTTACATTGAGAAAATTAAATTAGGTCCATTTTATTTCAATCGTTTAATTTAATTTTACCCAAAATCATTAAATGTTTTGTTTTATATAGGGTTAGGAGAACGGAGTGGTTGAATAAGACAAAAAGAGCGCAAAAAAATTGATCTGGATTATTTTATTACAAATAAGTAGGAGCTATTTAATATAAAAGTTGGTAATGTTTGCCACGGATACTTGTATTACTTTATATTTTATACTTTGATTTCTTGTGTCAGTTTTATTTATTAAACCTAACATTATGAATGTGACCGGCTAAGAATTTAGCCGGCATTTTTTTATTGTTGTCTTTTTGACATTGACTCACATCTCCTGGCGACAATCTGCTTTCTTCTGAGCAGACTGGCGTCGGAAATTCAGTGGTGTTCTGAGTTGTTGCACTAAGAGCACGCCAAGTAACACAATACCACCACCCACTAAGTGATAACTATGCATTTCTTCACCAAGAAGCGCGATAGCGATCATTGCAGTAAATAATGGCATTAGGTTCATAAAAATAGAGGTCGTATTTGCACCTAATTTCATCACACCTAAAATCCATAAATAAGGTGCAAGAATAGAAGCACCGATACCTGCGAAGACAACTAATCCAATATTATCTTTTGTTAACGCAACACTTTCGGCAAGAAAGAAGTTTGGCAATAATAACAGAACACCAAATCCAATTTGCACATAAAGTGATTGCCAGTTTGGCAGCGCAATTGACCAGCGTTTTGTTAATACACCATAGAGGGCGTATGACGCCGAAGCAATAAACATCATCAGTTCACCATAACCTAAACCTTGTGAAAGCAACTGAGAAGGTTCGCCACGGCTAATTAGCCAAACTAATCCACTAATTGAAAGCACTGTGCCTAAAACAATACCTATTGTCGGTACAACACGTAAAACAAAAATACTAATGATAACGGTTAATAATGGGATGAGAGAATTCAAAATCCCCATAAATGTTGCACTAACATAATGCGCTGCATAATAAGCTAAACTTTGGTACATCACCATCCCCAATGCACCAAGAATAAATAATTTCCACCAATATTGTTTGACGGTTTTACGATGATGCCAAACAGGCATAATCAAAAAAGGTGTCATAATTAAAAAGGCGAGGAACCAACGATAAAAAGAGATTGCAGCGGGATCAATAACAGACGCGGCTGCTTTATTAACGACTGCATTAATGGACCAGATTAGCACCGCTAAAAGCGGAAAAATTGCGTTTTTCATTATTCTCACATCTATTTTTAAACCAGGTCGCTATTGTAAGCCTGTCTGATTAGATATATATAATGAAAACCAGACAAGTGATAGGCCAATAAAGACAACATGACAAGAGAACAACATAAAGATGACAATTGAACAACAAAAAATGCAATGGTTATTGTCTGATCCAGATACGGTTCGATTTCGTGATGAGCAACTATTAGCTGAAACAGAGTTTGTTTATCACCAACATGATTTTGGTCAGCTACTTTATGTAATTTCTGGTGTTATGGATTTAGAAGCTGGGGGACAGCGATTTTTGGCGCCACCAGAGTTTAGTGTATGGATCCCCAAAAATGTAGGGCATGCCAGTTACAATAAAAAAACACTCTCTTTTAAGGTACTAGATATCGCGCCGAATTGGTGTGAAGGACTATTAGATAAACCTTGTTTGATTCAATTGAGTGCTATTTTTTCAACCATATTTTCTGACTTTTTCCATCGTGGTGTGTGTAAACCACAAACAGAAGAAGATTTTCGCTTAGCCCAAGTACTGATTGATCAACTTAAATCTTCACCAATACATCATACTTATTTACCTTCCTCTAAAGATAAATTACTTGCCCCTATACTTTCTGTATTAGAGCAAAATCCGGCAGATAACACCTCGTTAGAAGAATGGGCTAAAAAGCGTTATACCTCAGAAAGAACACTTTCTCGTCGTTGCCAACAGGAATTAGGTATGTCTTTTAGCGAATGGCGTAAACGCCTACGTTTTTTACATGCAATTTCTTTATTAGAGCAAGGGAAAAGCGTGAATGAAATTGCATTTGATGTGGGATATAGCTCTTCGTCTTCATTTATTGCGATGTTTCAACAATTTGCTGGCACAACACCAGAGCGTTTTCGTCGATTACCCAATTGTTAAGCTTTCTTTTCATATATTTACTTAAAATCTAGGCGGATTTTACTGTCAATAATAGGCTTTGCTGTGAATAAGTGGCAAAATAGACCGCTTAATTTTATTTTTCGATTGATTGCTTACACACATAAATACCAAATCAGTGAGATAACGCCGTGAAAATTCTGGTTGATGAAAATATGCCTTATGCGGAACAACTTTTCCGCCAATTAGGTGAGGTAAAAGCTGTTTCTGGTCGCCCATTACCTATTGATGAGCTTAATGATTCTGATGCCTTAATGGTGAGATCAATTACTAAAGTCAATGAATCCTTATTATCAGGCAAGCCAGTGAAATTTGTTGGAACTGCGACTGCGGGTTTCGATCATGTCGATATTGCATGGTTAGAACAACAACAAATTGGTTTTTCATCTGCCCCAGGCTGTAATGCTATAGCGGTTGTTGAATACGTATTTTCTGCACTGATGATGCTTGCAGAGCAAGATAGCTTTCAATTAACCGATAAAGTTGTCGGTATTGTTGGTGTGGGAAATGTGGGGGGGCGATTAGCAACACGCCTTCGTGCATTAGGTGTAAATGTTTTACTTTGCGATCCACCAAGAGCGGATAATGGTGATGATGAAGAATTTCACCCATTGGAAACATTGTTAGAAAAAGCAGATATTCTAACTTTCCATACACCTCTCAATAAATCAGGCCCATACAAAACTTATCATTTAATAAATGAGAGTAACCTCGAAAATTTACCTGAAGGACGCATTTTAATTAATGCGAGCCGTGGTGAGGTTGTTGATAATCAAGCATTATTGTCTGTACTTAAGAACGGCAAATCCTTACGCGTTGTATTGGATGTTTGGGAGCCAGAACCAGATCTTTCTATTGAGTTATTAAATAAAGTTGATATCGCAACACCACATATTGCAGGTTATACCTTAGAAGGTAAGGCGCGCGGTACAACTCAGGTTTTCGAAGCTTATTGTGATTTTATTGGTCAGCCTCAAACTGTTGAATTATCAACGTTGTTGCCTGCACCTACTATTTCCACCATTTCTGTGCAAGGCGAGTTAACACAAACACTTTTAAAACAACTTATTCATCTTGTTTATGATGTGCGTCGTGATGATGCTCCATTACGAAAAGTGGCAGGAATAAAAGGGGAGTTTGATAAATTACGCAAATTTTACCCTGTACGCCGTGAGTGGTCTTCACTACACGTTATTTGTGACAATAAAACCACCGTTGACACATTAAATGCAATTGGTTTTAGTGCGACATATAAAAGCACTACACACAAATAAAGCAAAATATTATTTTAAAAATTTTATAGTATTGGAGGATATCTTATGGGAGAAGGTTGGAATATTGCAGTTGTTGGTGCAACAGGTGCTGTTGGTGAAGCGATTTTAGAACTGCTACAAGAGCGTGAATTTCCCATTGGTGAATTAACAGCAATCGCAAGTGAAGATAGTATTGGGAAATCAGTGCGTGTAAACAGCAAAAGTGTTGCAGTTCAAGGTATTCACAATATCGAATGGGCTGATATTCAATTAGCTTTCTTTGCTGCACCGGCAGAGATCAGCGCGCAATATGCACAACAAGCGGCTGATGCTGGCTGTATTGTCATTGATTGTAGTGGCATCTTTGCAATGGATTGGGATGTGCCATTGGTTGTTCCGGGTGTGAACAGTGCAATGCTTGCGGAATATCGTACTCGTAATATTGTTTCAATTGCAGATAGTATGGTGAGCCAATTATTACGGGCCATTAATCCATTAACAGAATCTGCGGGTTTAACGCGCCTTAGCGTGACAAACTTAATGTCAGTTTCTCGTTTTGGAAAACAAGCCGTAGATGAACTGGCAGGTCAAAGTGCTCGTCTACTTAATGGTATTCCTCCTGAATTAGGTCGTTTTAATAAACAGTTAGCATTTAACATTTTACCTTTAATGGTTGATGACGAAGGCTCTATACAAGAAGAGCGTCGCATGGTTGACCAAATTCGTAAAATTTTACAAGACGAAGGCTTGCCAATCTCTATTACTACACTGCAAGCGCCAGTTTTCTATGGTAATGCACAGTCAGTACAATTAGAAACCTCACGCCCAATGGGTAGTGATGAAGCGCGTGAAACATTACAAGAAAATGAAGATCTTAATATCAGTGATGAAAATGATTTTCCAACTCAAGTTACCGATGCATCTGGTAATGTGAGCTTAAATTTAGGTTGTTTCCGTAATGATTATGGTATGCCAGAAGCTGTACAATTCTGGTCAGTCGCAGATAACGTGCGCTTTGGTGGGGCATTAATGGCTGTCGAAGTAGCTGAGCAGTTAATGCAGGAGCAGTTTTACTAATGAATGCGCAAGAGAGTGCTGAAGTAACAGAACAATCCTTGACTGAGTCAGCGGTTATTTCTGAAAGCACAACAATCAAAATTGCTCTAGGCGTTGAATATGATGGTAGCCGTTATTATGGCTGGCAACGCCAAAATGAAGTGCGTAGTGTACAAGAACGGTTAGAAAAAGCACTTTCACAAGTGGCTAATGAACCTATATCTGTGTTTTGTGCGGGAAGAACTGACGCTGGAGTACATGCAACGGGGCAAGTTGTCCATTTTGAAACAACTGCACACCGTAAAGATCCTGCTTGGACAATGGGTGTTAACACTCATTTACCTGCGGATATCGCAATACGTTGGGTAAAAACAGTTTCTGATGATTTTCATGCTCGCTTTAGTGCAACGGCAAGACGTTATCGCTATGTGATTTTTAATCATCGTTATCGTCCTGCTATCTTGTCATCTGGAGTGACACATTTTCATTATCCTTTAGACGCTGAACGTATGCACCAAGCAGCACAATGTTTACTGGGTGAAAATGATTTTACCTCTTTCAGGGCTGTTCAATGCCAATCACGAACGCCGTGGCGTAATGTTATACATGTTAATGTTTCTCGATATGGTGACTATGTTGTTGTGGATATTAAAGCGAATGCTTTTGTTCATCATATGGTGAGAAATATTGTTGGCAGCCTTTTAGAAATAGGGTGTGGCAATCAGGATATTACTTGGATGGCTGAATTATTAGCTTTAAAAGACAGAACCAAAGCCGCAGCAACAGCTAAAGCGAATGGATTGTATTTGGTCTCTGTTGATTATCCTGATCATTTTGAATTACCAAAACCTGCAATGGGCCCACTATTTTTAGCGGATAACCCTATTGAGATATCTCAATCATAAAGACACCCAGTTTTCTGAGGATTTATGGAAATATTAACGCAATTTGTTGATTTAATTAAATTTCTAATTGATTTTATTTTACATATTGATGCGCATTTAGCAGAGCTTGTTGCACAATATGGTACATGGGTCTATGCCATTTTGTTTCTTATTGTTTTTTGTGAAACAGGGTTGGTGGTAACGCCTTTCTTACCCGGAGACTCCTTATTATTTGTTGCAGGTGCTTTAGCTTCATTAGAAACCAATGATGTGAATGTTCATATTATTGTTTTACTGTTACTTTGTGCCGCCATTTTAGGTGATGCTGTTAACTATTCTATTGGGCGACTGTTTGGTGAGAAACTATTTAGTAAGCCGGATTCAAAGATTTTCCGTCGTGAATATTTAGATAAAACTCATGCTTTTTATGAAAAGCATGGTGGTAAAGCGATAATTTTGGCAAGATTCGTGCCGATTATCCGAACTTTTGCACCATTCGTTGCAGGAATGGGTAAAATGTCATATCGTCATTTTGCCTTTTATAATGTTACTGGGGCAATTGTATGGGTACTGCTATTTACTTATGCAGGATACTTTTTTGGTGACTTAGATATAGTTCAAAAGAACTTAAAATTGCTAATTGTTGCCATTATTGTTATTTCTATTTTACCGGGCGTTATTGAGATCTTACGCCACCGCAGAGCGAGTGCAAAAGCAAAGAAAGAAAGTGATAACAAAGAGGTTTGAGCAGTTATCATAAGTTTTTGCCGTAGAATAGCCATAATAAAGAGATGCGCTGAAATTCAGTAAGCGGTATCATCATAAACTTTGCTAACCACACAGCCAGTGCATTGTGGTTGATACGCTAACAATAATTTTACTGGCGAAGGTCAGATTCAGACGAAAAGGTCCATTAATGAGCTGGATTGAAAAAATTTTAAACAAAAGCACTATCACAAGTTCACGTAAAGCCAATATCCCTGAAGGGGTTTGGACTAAATGTGACAGCTGTGGGCAGGTACTCTATCGCGCAGAATTAGAGCGTAATTTAGAGGTTTGCCCTAAATGTGATCATCATATGCGCATTTCAGCGCGCCGTCGCCTTGAGACTTTTCTTGATACAGGAAGCACAACAGAATTAGGCAGCGAATTAGAGCCTAAAGATATTCTGAAATTCCGCGACTCTAAAAAATACAAAGACAGAATCAGCGCTGCTCAAAAACAGACACAAGAAAAAGATGCATTAATAGTGATGAAAGGAACGCTGAAAAAGATGCCCGTTGTTGCAGCATCCTTTGAATTTGCGTTTATGGGCGGTTCAATGGCTTCTGTTGTAGGTGCGCGTTTTGTTCGTGCTGTTGAACAAGCATTAGAAGATAACTGCCCATTAGTTTGCTTCTCAGCAAGTGGTGGCGCGCGTATGCAAGAAGCGCTGATGTCATTAATGCAAATGGCGAAAACCAGTGCAGCATTAGCAAAAATGCAAGAGCGTGGTTTACCTTATATTTCAGTAATGACTGACCCTACAATGGGTGGTGTTTCTGCAAGTTTAGCGATGCTAGGTGATATCAACGTTGCTGAACCTAAAGCTCTGATTGGTTTTGCAGGCCCTCGCGTTATTGAACAAACAGTACGTGAAAAATTACCTGCTGGTTTCCAACGCAGTGAGTTCCTGTTAGAGAAAGGGGCGATCGACATGATTGTTCGTCGTCCTGAAATGCGTGATGAGCTGGCTGAATTACTGGCTAAGCTGACTCAGTTTGATTTAGTTGAAGATGAAAATGAAGATGAAATCATCGGTGAAGAAATGATTGCTGATGAAATTGAATCTACAGATAACGAGCCAGAAATTAACATCGAAACGAATAAAAAAGAAGATGTCTAATATCATAACAGCTCCTAAAGCCACATCGCCTTTGTCGGTGTGGCTTTCTTATCTTGAACATTTGCATTCTAGCGCCATTGATATGGGGCTAGAACGAGTAGGCAAGGTAGGGAAAATATTAAACGTGTTACGTCCTGCACCTAAAGTAATTACGGTCTCAGGTACAAATGGGAAAGGCACAACCTGTCATATGCTAGAGTCAATCTTGATGGCATCAGGGTTGAAAGTCGGCGTTTATAGCTCTCCTCATCTTGTTCGTTATACAGAACGTGTCCGTATTCAAGGCAAAGAACTCTCCGAAGATGCTTTTTGTGAAGTTTTTTCAGAAATTGAACAAGCTAGAGGCGATATCTCGCTGACCTTTTTTGAATATGGCACTCTAGCTGCGCTGAAGTTATTTCAACAAGCACAACTTGATGTTGTTATTCTTGAAGTAGGATTAGGCGGTCGATTAGATGCGACGAATATCGTTGATGCGGATATTGCTACTATCACAAGTATTGCACTCGATCATACTGATTGGTTAGGTGCAGATAGAGAGCATATTGGCCACGAAAAAGCTGGTATTTTCCGTGCTAATCACTACGCCGTTGTGGGTGAGCCAGATATGCCTCACTCCATTGCTGAAGTTGCCAATGAAAAACAGGCTAAGCTTTTCCGTCGGGGAATGGATTGGTCTTTTGCTATTGAACGTGATCACTGGCATTGGCGTTGTGCTGATTGTGAATTTGATGCGTTGCCAATCCCTAATATTCCATTAGCCAATGCGGCGACAGCGATGGGCGTTATTCGTTGCTTGCTCAAGTCTGATGATAAAATCAGTCAAGCAATAACGCAGCAAAGTATTGTTGAAGGTATGTCTCGCGCACAATTACCGGGTCGTTTTCAGGTAATTTCTCAACATCCTTTGGTTATCTTTGATGTGGCTCATAATCCTCATGCAGCAGGATATTTAGCGGAAAAATTATCACAATTACCACAAAAATCTGATACTCAGGTGCGTATTGTTGTTGGTATGCTGGGTGATAAAGATATTGCAGGAACATTAGCGTGCTTAACACCATTGGCTGATAGTTGGTATGTTGCTCCACTTAATGAGTTTCGTGGTGCTTCTGCTGAGGTATTAGCTCAACATCTTGAGAAACCAATGGTATTTGATAGTGTTGAAAATGCATGGCAACAAGCAATGTCTGATGCTACTCCAAACGATATTGTTGTGGTTTGTGGCTCATTTCATACTGTCGCGCATGTGATGGAACTTTTGGAAAAGGAGTGTGTGGGTGGCAAGTAAATTTCAAAATCGCTTAGTCGGTGCCGTTGTATTGGTGGCAGTAGGGGTTATTTTTTTACCTGCACTGCTCGACGGCGATAAGAAATATAACGAAGACCAGTTCGCCTCTATTCCTTTAGTACCCAAACCCGGTGATGAGCAAGAAATAGAATCTATTGCCCCGATAGAGCAAACCGCAGTGCCTTCTACTCCGTCAGAAGGTGCGTCTGAAGGTATGATTTCTGAAGCAGTGACAGGTGTTGAGCAATCTACAGGTACAATATCTGAATCACCTGCTATTGTACCTGTTACACCACCATTACAAACACCACAACAACCAACACCTACACCAGAGCCTCCTGCTGTGGTTACGCCACCTGTACAACCACCAGCGCCACCGGTGCAAGAAACCAAGCCACCGAAAGGTGAGGCTTGGGTTGTTCAATTAGGTGCGTTGAAAAATGCGGCGAAGGTAGAAGAAATTATTGCGAAAATGCATTTCTCAGGTTATCCGGTATACACCATCCCTGCCCGCCCAGTTGCAGGGCAAGTAACTCGAATTTATATCGGCCCTAGTGCATCTAAATCAGAATTACAGGCGATTTTGCCTCATTTAAAAGAGCTTACGGGCTTACAAGGTGAGGTAAGGGCATATAAGCCTTAATTTTTTCTAAACGAGTCATCAGATGAGTGATGTAACAAAGCGTTAACTTATTGCGGCGATTATGATTTTTCATATCGCCGTAAATTATTTTGAAATTAGCGAAAATTAGCATTACGCAAACGTTTTCGTTTTCTGTTAGAATGCTTCCGTATTAATGCGGAGCATCATTATTGGATAAAGAATTTATGGTCTGGATAGATTACGCCATCATTGCCATTATTGGTTTTTCTGCATTAGTCAGCCTGATCCGTGGCTTTGTTCGTGAAGCATTGTCACTCATCACCTGGGGTTGTGGTTTCTTTGTTGCTAGTCAGTTTTATCCTTATCTTGCCGTCTATTTTACCCGGTTTGAAGATGAGCTGGTTCGTAACGGGATTGCGATAGTCACGTTATTTATTGCGACACTGATTGTCGGTGCTGTTGTGAATTATGTGATTAGCTCTCTTGTTCAACGCACAGGGTTATCAGGTACAGATCGTGTATTGGGGGTCTGTTTCGGGGCTTTAAGAGGCGTGCTGATAGTCTCAGCATTACTTTTTGTTTTAGGTGCATTTACGCCTATGGCAGATAGCGCTGATTGGCAACGTTCTGAGCTTATTCCTCAATTCAACCATATTATTAGGTGGTTCTTTGACTACCTGCAAAATGCGTCAAGTTTCGTGTCGGAGAGAATATAACCTCTCCGTCTGGCTGATGAGGATCTATTCATGTGCGGTATTGTCGGTATCGCTGGAGCTAATCCAGTAAACCAATCAATTTATGATGCGTTAACGGTGTTACAACACCGAGGTCAAGATGCAGCAGGAATTGCAACGATAGACGGTAACAATGGTTTCCGTCTTCGCAAAGCGAACGGACTGGTTAAAGATGTGTTCGAAACCCGTCATATGTTGCGTTTAAAAGGTACTATCGGGATAGGGCATGTCCGTTATCCTACTGCGGGTAGTTCTAGTGCATCAGAAGCGCAGCCTTTTTATGTGAATTCACCTTTTGGTATTACGTTGGCGCACAATGGTAATTTAACCAATGCGCATTTATTACGTCGCCAATTATTTGAAACAGCGCGTCGCCATATCAATACCACCTCTGATTCTGAAATTCTGCTTAATGTATTGGCATATGAATTAGACCGTTTTGACCATTTCCCTCTTGAACCTGATAATATTTTTGCAGCCGTTGCGGCAATGCATAAAAAACTCCGTGGTGCTTATGCTTGTGTTGCTTTGATCATCGGTCATGGTTTACTGGCTTTTCGTGATCCCTTTGGTATTCGTCCTTTAGTATTAGGTAAACGTACCTTAGAAGATGGTCGCCATGAATATATGGTCGCATCTGAAAGTGTTGCGCTTGATACTTTAGGTTTTGAATTCTTACGTGATGTGGCACCAGGTGAAGCGGTCTATATCACAGAACAAGGACAACTTTTTACGCGCCAATGTGCTGAAAATCCGCAATTAATGCCTTGTTTATTTGAGTATGTTTACTTTGCTCGCCCCGATTCCTTTATCGATAAAATTTCGGTTTATAATGCGCGTTTACGCATGGGGCAGAAATTAGGCGCTAAAATTGCGAAAGAGTGGGATGATTTACACATTGATGTTGTGATCCCAATTCCTGAAACATCTTGTGATATTGCCTTAGAAATTGCACATATTCTCAATAAACCTTATCGCCAAGGTTTTGTAAAAAATCGCTATGTTGGTCGTACTTTTATTATGCCGGGTCAGCAAGAGCGTCGTAAATCGGTTAGACGTAAACTGAATGCAAATCGTGCAGAGTTTCGTGATAAAAATGTTCTGTTGATTGATGACTCGATTGTACGTGGCACAACGTCAGAGCAAATCGTCGAGCTTGCAAGAGAAGCAGGTGCGAAGAAAGTCTATTTTGCATCAGCCGCACCAGAAGTTCGCTTCCCTAATGTGTATGGCATTGATATGCCAAATGCTAATGAGCTTATTGCTCATGGGCGTGAAGTGGATGAAATTCGCAAATTAATTGGTGCTGATGGGCTTATTTTCCAAGATCTCACTGATTTAATTGCCGCAGTACAAGAAGAGAATCCTGATATTAATCAGTTTGAATGTTCTGTGTTTGACGGTGTTTATATTACGAAAGATATTGACCAAGATTACTTGGATTATTTAGAAAATCTACGTCGTGATGATGAACATAAAATTCGTGATCAGAATGAAATAGAAAATTTGGAAATCTATAACGAAGGCTAATTTTTCGGTAAGATATCCCTCTTATAAAGCGTCGATGCCAGCGTGTTCTGCATCGACGCTTGTTTTTTGAGGGTTAATCATCATAATGATTAACAAAGGTATATATTCTGAGGATCATAATGAAAAAGCTGATAGTTGGGCTAACCGGCGCCAGTGGTGCAATTTACGGTATACGTTTATTAGAGATACTGAAATCAGTGCCATCAGTTGAAACACATTTAGTCATTAGCCAAGCTGCACGTCGTACTATTTCATTAGAAACCGATTATTCGCTAAAAGATATCCATGCTTTAGCGGATGTGATTTATGACGATCGCGATATTGGCGCCTCTATCTCTTCAGGATCGTTTCGTGTCAATGGAATGGTTATATTACCTTGCTCAATCAAAAGCCTGTCAGGTATTGTTCATAGCTATACAGATACCTTAGTGACTCGTGCTGCGGATGTGGTATTAAAAGAAGGGCGTAAGTTAGTGTTATGTGTGCGTGAAACGCCTCTGCATTTAGGTCATTTGCGATTAATGACACAAGCTTCTGAGTTAGGCGCAGTGATTATGCCTCCTGTTCCAGCTTTCTATTTTCAGCCTAAAACCATCGATGATATTGTCAATCAGACTGTTAATCGTGTACTTGATCAGTTTGAGATTGATTTACCTGATGATTTGTTTCAACGATGGGAAGGCGATAAGCCTGCTCGCTAAGTATTTAGTCGTCATACTTCAAGTTGTAGCGTTGTTGACTACGTTCATTCGCACTATTGTATGCACCTAGTGACTCATTTACTTGTCGCCTAGCTACACTTTGAAATATTTAGAGTATCTATTCGGTAGAATATCTATTTGGGATAAAAAGAGATTATTTTCCTGTGGTAATAATATCTTTTAATGCCTCTTCTAAATGTGGGTAGCGAAATTTAAAGCCAGCATTAAGTAGTTTTTCAGGAATGGCTTGTTGCCCACCTAACACTAATGTGGCGCTTTCTCCCATCACTAAACGTAATATGCTTTCAGGCACTGTCATTAAGGCTGGGCGATTAAAGGCTTTTCCTAATAGACGAGTAAATTCTTTATTTTGTACAGGATCAGGTGCTGTTAAGTTAAAAGCGCCTTTAGTATCTTGGTTCTTAAGCAAGAAAATAATCGCATTGACCATATCATCAATATGGATCCACGGCATATATTGTTTCCCACTTCCCAATTTGCCACCTAACCCTAGCTTAAAGGGTTTGCTCATTTTAGGCAACGCGCCACCGAGTGTTGAAAGTACAATCCCTGTACGTAACAAGCAAACTCGTGTTAATGGTGTTTGAGCCTCAAGTGCAATACGTTCCCATTTTGCACAAAGCTCATGTGTAAACTCTGGATTTGCTGGTGTTTCTTCAGTGACTCGAGTATCACCTTGATCACCATAAAATCCCACCGCTGAGCCAGAAATAAAAACAGCAGGGGGGGGATCACTGGCTTTAATTAAATCAACCAATTTCTGGGTTAAATGACAACGGCTATTAACGAGTTTCTGTTTTTGAGAAGGTGTCCAACGGTTATCAGCAATAGGCTCTCCAGCAAGATTAATAATGGCATCAAACTCATTAAGATTTTGTTTATCGTTGAGTTGAGTCCAACAGGTGATCTCATTACAAAAATGCGAATAGACTTTTTGAGGTGAACGAGAAAGCACCGTAATATCATTATTAGATAGTGCAAGTTCGCACACTAATGCTTTGCCAATTAATCCTGTACCACCTGTAATAAGTATTTTCATCACCATCCTCCTGATCATCTTGCCTAATAAAGAATAAATATCATCCTGATATATGAATTGCGTTTATTCACCAAAGAGTTTTTTCGCAGCTGGGCGTTGGGTAATGTTGTTTTGCCATTTTTCTACCGCAGGGTAATTTGCCAAATCAATGTTATGATGTTCGTGTCGACGAACCCATGTATATGTGGCGATATCCGCGATGCTGTACTCTTGTCCACCAAGGTAAGGTGATTGCGCTAACCTTTTCTCTAATACGCTATATAAACGCTGTGTTTCTTCAGTATAACGTTTAATCGCATAAGGGACTTTTTCTGTGGCATAACGAGTGAAGTGATGATTTTGCCCCAACATTGGGCCAAATCCACCCACTTGCCAAAACAGCCATTGTAGTTGTGTTGTTTTTTCTCGTAAATTTTGGCTAATCAATTTGCCACTTTTTTCAGCTAGATAGATAAGAATAGCACCTGATTCAAAAATAGAGATAGGTTCACCCCCATCAACCGGTGAGTTATCTACAATAGCGGGAATTTTATTATTGGGTGAAATTGCTAAAAATTCAGGCTTAAATTGATCGCCTTTACTAATATCAATGCGATGTAACTGATAAGGTATGCCTGTTTCTTCAAGAAAAAGCGTTATTTTTTGGCCATTTGGGGTATCTGCATAATATAAGTCAATCATAAAAAGCTCCAAAATAAAGTAGGCACTAAATACATAAGATAATCACAGTCTGCCTTCTAACATCATAAAAAGCAAAAAAGCGCAAGATGGATAAAACAAGTCACGTATGATTATTGTAGTGGTGAAAAATAGTGATTTTGGTATATTCAGGATAAAAATTACGATCGTTTAGTATCGGTTAAAAAAGGTTTGTTGAGGATGGAACAAGAAAAGACGGCATTGGTTGAATGGGTTGATATTGTTGATGATAAAAATGAAGTCGTTGCACAAGCAACACGTCAACAAATGCGAGCTGAAAACCTAAGACATAGAGCAACTTATATCGTGGTTCATGATGGAATGGGAAAAATCTTGGCACAGCGAAGAACTGAAACAAAAGATTTTTATCCTGGTTGGTTGGATGCTACTGCGGGTGGTGTAGTTCAACAAGGTGAGAATTTACTTGAAAGTGCACGTCGTGAAGCAGAAGAAGAATTAGGTATTGCTGGTGTCCCTTTTGCTGAGCATGGCCAATTTTATTATGATGATGAAAGTTGTCGTGTATGGGGAAGTCTGTTTAGTTGTGTTTCTCATGGGCCTTTCGCACTGCAAGCAGAAGAAATTGAGGAAGTGTGTTGGTTAACTCCCTCTGAAATTACTGAACGTTGTGATGAATTCACACCGGATTCATTAAAAGCGCTTTCTCTTTGGTTAACGCGTAACAACAGTACACGCCTAGAAAGTAGAGAAACAGTAGATTAAGGGGTACTTTGCCCTAGTTCAAATCGATAAGCATAGTTGATAACGGTATCTTCGAATATAGCGTTATCATCTTCGTCTCTCAAACGTTGTAAAAGTGCTATCAGATGTTTTCCCGCCTCTTTTCCCATTTTGTGATAATCAAAACGAATTGATGTGAGAGAAGGAGATATCTGATCGCTATTTTCAGAGCCTTCTAAACAAGCAATAGCTAGATCTTGTGGGATCTTAATTAATCGACGTTGACACTCAAAAATCATACCTAGCGCAATACTTTCATGACTACAAATAACAGCATCTAGTTCCGGTTGGCGCAATAAAATCTCTGTTAATGCTTGTCGCCCATATGCCATAGAAGCGGGATCGGGCGTGGTGACGCTTTGTTCAGCGTTTAAATAATTTTTGAGTAATGCTCGTGACCAACCTGTTATTTGCTGGTGGTGCAGGCGTTGCCCTTGTAACGCACCAATATAGCCAATACAACGTTTTCCTTGGGTGACTAAATGGTTTGTTAAATCATATGCGGCTTGCTCATAAGAACAATCGATACTAATTGCTGCCTGTTCATCCGATTGGCTGGCGACACTGACAACAGGCACATTGGCATTACTGATATGTAAAAAATGAGTTGGGCTAAGCTGTGAACCAAAGGCAACCAATGCAGCAGGATTACTTTGCAATAGCATATTGATCACATCGCTAGCTTTATGAGGCTGATGTTCATAACAACCGACTAAAATTTGATACTGATGACGATTGAGTATTTGTTGCAAAGACTGCATAAAATCCGCACTGGCTCTATCTGTAAAAGAGGGCAACAGTACAGCAATAATATGGCTTTGTGCTGAAGCTAAAGCACCTGCTGAAGCATTAGGAATATAGCCAAGCTCTTCTACTGCTTGATTAACTTTTTCTCGTAACTTATCAGAAACTAATTCAGGGGTTCGCAATGCACGAGAAACGGTCATTGAACCGACTCCTGCATGTTTAGCGACATCTTGTAATGTGACGCGACCTGTATTTCGGCGCTTACGTGTTTTGATCATTTGTGATTATGCTTGCTTAGCCTATTTTATTAACCGCAGATCCTACCTGAAATTTTCCCATTATGCTGAAACAATACAGTGTCAATTGTTGGCATTTTCTGCAATTAACATTTCATTAAAATGATAGCGCTATCACAATTACGAATGATCTATCTAGATAGCGCTACCATTAATGATTACTATCCTTAATAACGAAGCTCAAAAAGAGTCTTATTGAGGTTACAAATATGCTTAAAACGTTATTAACACCGGATGTGGTGCAAGTGGTTCCAAACGTTAGCGATTGGCGAGAAGCCGTTAAAGTAGCGTGTCAGCCATTAATTGATAAAGGTTGTATTGAACCTCGTTATATCGATGCAATTTATAAATCACACGAAAAAATCGGGCCATATTATGTATTAGGTCCAGGCATTGCGATGCCTCATGCACGTCCTGAGGATGGTGTTAATCAACTTTCTCTTGCATTAACTATTGTTGAGCAAGGTGTTGAGTTTGGTGCTGATGAAAACGATCCTGTGAAATTACTGATTGTTTTGGCTGCAACAGATAACGATAGCCATATTAATGCCATTATGAAATTAGCCGAACTTTTTGATAACGACACTGATATTCAAAAGCTATTTAATGCGAAAAGCAAAGCGGATGTATTAGCCGTTATCAACAACTATTAATGACGATTTAAATTACCAAGGGGAATATCATGAAAATTACTGTTGTGTGTGGAAATGGTTTAGGTAGTAGCTTAATGATGGAAATGAGCATCAAAAGCATCCTAAAAGATCTTGCTGTGAATGCAGAAGTGGATCACGTTGATCTGGGTTCAGCAAAAGGCACACCAAGTGATATCTATGTAGGTACACGCGATATTGCTGAGCAACTTAATTCACAAGCGGTAAATGGAAAGGTTGTTTCACTGGACAACATGATTGATAAAGTGGCTATGAAAGAGAAGCTTTCTGCCGCATTACGTGAATTAGGCGCGTTATAAGGAGCCTATCATGGACTTTTTCCGCTTTCTAATGAGTGATGTGCTTTCAGAGCCGGCTATTTTAGTGGGTTTGATTGCATTGATTGGTTTAATTGCCCAGAAAAAACCAGTTACAGAATGTATTAAAGGCACCGTAAAAACCATTATGGGTTTTGTGATTTTAGGTGCTGGTGCAGGTCTTGTAATTAACTCACTGGGTGATTTCTCAACGATTTTCCAACATGCATTCGGTATTCAAGGTGTTGTGCCTAATAACGAGGCTATTGTCTCTATTGCACAAAAAAGCTTTGGTAAAGAGATGGCATTAATTATGTTTTTTGCCATGTTGATTAATATCTTAATTGCACGTTTAACGCCGTGGAAATTTATTTTCTTAACTGGTCACCATACATTATTTATGTCAATGATGGTGGCAGTTATTTTGGCAACTGCGGGCTTAGAAGGCACAGTATTAGTTGCGGTTGGTTCATTAGTTGTTGGGATTTCAATGGTATTTTTCCCTGCCATTGCACATCCTTATATGAAAAAAATCACTGGCTCTGACGATGTTGCATTAGGGCACTTCTCAACTATTTCTTATGTTGTTGCGGGCTTTATCGGCAGTAAATTTGGTAATAAAGAGCATTCAACAGAAGAGATGAATGTTCCTAAAAGCTTACTATTTTTACGTGATACGCCAGTTGCTATTGCCTTCACTATGGGCATTATCTTTATCATTACATGTTTATTTGCGGGCGATGCTTTTGTTCGTGAAGTCAGTGGTGGTAAAAACTGGTTTATGTTCTCGTTAATGCAATCTATAACCTTTGCAGCAGGTGTTTATATTATTCTGCAAGGTGTGCGTATGGTTATTGCTGAGATAGTTCCTGCATTTAAAGGTATTTCAGATAAGTTAGTCCCTAATGCAAAACCAGCGTTAGATTGCCCAGTTGTATTCCCTTATGCACCTAATGCAGTATTAGTAGGTTTTTTAAGTAGCTTTGCTGCGGGTGTTATCGGCATGTTTATTCTGTATGCCTTAGATTGGACAGTAATAATTCCTGGTGTGGTTCCTCACTTCTTTGTGGGTGCAACGGCTGGGGTATTTGGTAATGCAACCGGTGGACGTCGTGGTGCGATTTTAGGCGCATTCGTTCAAGGTTTATTAATCACGTTCTTACCTGTGTTCCTATTACCAGTACTTGGTGATATCGGTATTGCTAACACTACATTTAGTGATGCAGATTTCGGTGTTATCGGTATTCTGTTAGGTATTATTGTTCGTTGATAGTATTTATTTATTGAATTTTAATAGATGCTCGACTTTTTAATCAGTCGGGCATTTTTTTGGTAGAAATAATGCACTTAAATTTCTTTTATATATTCAATATATTATGATTAGAGTGTTCCCCGTATGCACGGGGATAGACTGGCGTTTCCTACAGAGATCACACCTATAATTTTCTTTCCCTTTTCTATTCACTTTCGTCATTGGCTGATACATATATCATTTTGAATTAATATGTTTATTTTATGAATAATAATGCTATTATCCTGAGTGAATATTCACGATGTGTATATTTTCGTACCTAATTAATTATAAAAATAGGTTTAACATCACAATCACTAAGGAAAAAGAAGATGTCTTTTGGTATTCGATATCTTGCGTTGTTACCACTTTTTGTTATCACTGCTTGCCAACAACCAGTTAATCACAATCTACCAGCGACTCAAACAGCTCAGGTTCAACCGGTAATTGTGAATAACTCATGGATTGAAATCTCACGTAGTGCGCTCGATTTTAATGTGAAAAAAGTCCAATCATTTTTAGGTGATAAATCCTCGCTTTGTGCTGTTTTAAAAGGCGATGCATATGGACATGATTTATCATTAGTTGCACCTGTTATGATTGAAAATAATGTGCAATGTATTGGTGTAACGAATAACCAAGAGCTAAAAGAAGTTCGTGATCTAGGATTTCAAGGTCGTTTAATGCGTGTACGTAATGCCACTGAGCAAGAAATGGCTCAGGCGACAAGCTATAACGTGGAAGAATTGATTGGTAACTTAGATATGGCTAAGAAATTAGATGCCATTGCTAAACAACAAAATAAAGTGATCCCTATTCATCTTGCCTTAAACTCAGGTGGAATGTCTCGTAATGGTTTAGAAGTTAATAACAATGCGGGGCTCGAAGAGGCGAAGCAAATTACTCAATTAGCTAACCTTAAAGTGGTTGGCATTATGTCTCATTATCCTGAAGAAGATGCGGATAAAGTAAGAGAAGATCTCGCTCGTTTTAAACAGCAATCACAAAAGGTATTGGATGTTACTGGGCTAAATCGTAAAGACGTTACTCTGCATATGGCAAATACTTTTGCCACAATTACCGTCCCTGAATCATGGCTAGATATGGTACGTGTAGGCGGGATTTTTTATGGTGATACCATCGCAAGTACAGATTACAAACGTGTTATGACTTTTAAATCCAATATTGCCTCAATCAATTATTATCCTAAAGGAAATACTGTTGGTTATGATCGCACTTACACACTAAAACGTGACTCAGTATTAGCTAATATTCCTGTCGGTTATGCAGATGGTTATCGTCGAGTCTTTAGTAATGCAGGGCATGCTTTAATTGGTGGCCAACGTGTGCCTGTTTTAGGTAAAACATCAATGAATACGGTGATTGTTGATATTACTGATCTTAAAAATATCAAATCAGGGGATGAAGTCGTGTTTTTTGGTAAGCAAGGTAATGCAGAGATCACCGCTGAAGAGGTTGAAGATATTAGTGGTGCATTATTTACAGAGATGTCGATTTTGTGGGGTGCGACCAATCAGCGTGTGTTAGTGGATTAAAGTAGGATGCTTGTGATCACCAATCTCAATAACTTTCGAGAGAAATTGTGGGGGAATTTACCCCCACAAAACTATTTATCGCAAGATAAAATAGCTTGAACTACGGTGTCGCCACTACTGATATTAAAAGAACATAATCTTTCATGTTTCAGTAAAGCAAAACACAAAACTGTTAATCAGCTCTAATAGGGCAAGCTTAGTCATTTCTCTTGACACTCCTTTATAACGGAGACAGAATCAAGTTGTCTGTTTTGAGATTGCCTCGGATTTTAGTCAAATAAGAAATCTGTAGAATAAAAAAACGCCAGATGAAATCAATCATCTGGCGTTTTTTTATTTGAAGCGAACTTCAATAATTATGCGTTTTCTTGTTGGCTTGCTTGAATTGCTGTCAACGCAACGGTGTAGACGATATCGTCTACTAATGCACCACGAGAAAGGTCATTCACTGGTTTACGCATACCTTGTAACATTGGTCCAATTGAAACCAAGTCAGCTGAACGTTGTACCGCTTTATAAGTGGTATTACCGGTGTTCAGATCAGGGAAGATAAACACAGTCGCTTTACCTGCAACTGGTGAGTTTGGCGCTTTAGATTTAGCAACATCAGCCATAACAGCTGCGTCGTATTGTAAAGGACCATCAATCATCAGATCAGGGCGTTTTTCTTGTGCTAAACGTGTCGCTTCACGAACTTTCTCTACATCGCTACCTGCACCAGAGTTACCAGTAGAATAAGAGATCATCGCAACGCGAGGGTCGATACCGAATGCAATTGCAGAGTCTGCAGATTGGATTGCGATTTCAGCCAGTTGTTCTGCTGTTGGATCTGGGTTAATTGCACAGTCACCATAAACATAAACTTGTTCTGGTAACAGCATAAAGAACACAGAAGACACTAATGAGCTACCTGGTGCAGTTTTGATTAACTGTAGTGGTGGGCGAATAGTGTTAGCAGTTGTATGAACAGCACCAGAAACTAGGCCGTCTACTTCACCTTTTTCCAGCATTAATGTGCCAAGAACAACGTTATCTTCTAACTGTTCACGAGCAACAACTTCTGTCATACCTTTATTTTTACGCAGTTCAACTAAACGAGGTACATAGATTTCACGTACTTCTTTAGGATTGACTAACTCAATGCCTGTGCCTAATTCAACACCTTGTGCAGTTGCTACACGACGAATTTCTTCAGGATCGCCTAACAGTACGCAAGTTGCGATACCACGCTCAGCACAAATTGCTGCTGCTTTAACAGTACGAGGCTCATCACCTTCTGGTAAAACGATACGTTTTTTCGCTTTACGTGCTAATTCTGTTAATTGATAACGGAATGCTGGTGGTGATAAACGGTTAGGGCGTTCAGAGTTAGCTGTCAGTGAATCAATCCATTGTGTATTGATATGTTGAGCAACGTAGTTCTGAATTTTTTCAATACGTTCATGGTCATCAGCAGGAACTTCTAAGCTAAAGCTTTGCAGATTTAAAGAGGTCTGCCAAGTGTTAGCATTAACCATAAAGATTGGTAAGCCAGTTTCGAATGCACGTTCACAAAGTTGTTTGATTGGTGCATCGATTTGGTAGCCACCTGTTAGTAGAATTGCACCAATTTCCACGCCATTCATTGCTGCAAGGCACGCTGAAACTAATACGTCTGGGCGATCCGCTGAAGTCACTAAAAGTGAACCTGGACGGAAATGCTCTAACATGTGTGGAATACTACGGGCACAGAAAGTCACAGACTTAATACGACGGGTTTCAATATCGCCTTTATTGACGATAGTCGCATTTAAGTGTTTTGCCATATCTGTTGCACGAGTGGCGATTAAATCGAAGTTCCAAGGAATGCAACCCAGTAAAGGCAGTGGGCTATTTTTTTCAATGGTTTTTAAATCGACATTAGAGATAATCGCTTTACTTGAATCATCAAAGATTTCAGATAAGTCAGGGCGAGTACGGCCTTGATCATCAACAGGTGCATTTAGTTTGTTAACAATAACGCCTGTGATGTTTTGGTTTTTTACACCGCCAAATTCAGCACGCGCAAATTCGATACGCTCTTTTAGCTGTTCAACAGTGTTGTTACCTAATGCAGTAACGAAAACAATTTCAGCACCTAATGTTTTTGCAATTTCATAGTTTAATGATTGTGCAAAAGGATGCTTACGCATAGGTACCAGACCTTCGATGAGAATAACTTCTGCATCAGCGGTGTTTTCATGGTATCTAGCAACAATTTCTTCCATTAGAACATCTTTTTGGTTTGAGCTGAGTAGAGACTCAACATAATCCATGTTTAAAGGTTCTGATGATTGAATAGTGGAGTGAGAGCGGATAATCGCAGTTGTCTGATCTAAAGCGCCTTTTACACGAGGTTGTGCAATTGGCTTGAACACGCTAAGGCGAACGCCTTTTTGTTCCATAGAACGGATAACACCCAAGCTGACGCTGGTTAAACCTACGCGTGTATCAGTTGGGACTAGCATAATTGTACGGGACACGGAAACCTCTTTAAATATCGGTTGCTCGTTATGTAAAACAGTACTGCCAGCATGACACTGGCAGTACATCAAAGAACTTAAGCGGTCAGGCGACTTGCGTCCTGAGCGATAACTAACTCTTCGTTAGTTGGGATAACAACAGCAAGACGGCTGTTATCGGTAGTGATAGTGCCTGATTTACCGAAACGTGCATCTAAGTTACGTTGATGATCCACTTCAAAACCTAACAGAGCTAGTTTTTTCAGAGATAACTCACGTACCATCGCTGCGTTTTCACCGATACCACCAGTAAAGATAATAGCATCTAAACGACCTTCCATCAGTGCACAGTAAGAACCGATGTATTTGGCTAAACGATGGCAGTAAACGTCCATTGCACGTTTAGCATCTGCTTTAGTGTCGTAGTTATCTTCAACATAACGGCAGTCACTAGTGACTTCTGTTAAACCTAACAGACCAGATTCTTTAGTCAGCAGTTTGTTGATGTCTTCAACGCTCATACCTAAAGTGTCGTGTAAATGGAACACGATAGCAGGATCGATATCACCACTACGAGTACCCATTACTAAACCTTCTAATGGAGTCAGACCCATAGAAGTATCAACACATTTACCGTTAACAACAGCAGAAACAGAACCACCATTACCTAAGTGGCAAGTGATTACGTTCAGTTCATCAACAGGTTTGTTTAACATTTTAGCGGCTTCACGAGAAACGAAGAAATGGCTAGTTCCGTGAGCACCGTAACGACGGATGCTGTGATCTTTATATAAGCTGTATGGCAGTGCATACAGATAAGCTTCTTCTGGCATTGTTTGGTGGAATGCAGTGTCAAATACCGCAACCATTTTCTCAATTAAATGAGGGAATGCTTTACGCGCTTCTTCAATACCAATAAGGTGAGCTGGGTTATGTAATGGAGCAAATGGGATAGCAGCTTCAATACCTTTGATAACTTCGTCAGTGATCACGACAGATTTAGTGAATTTCTCACCACCGTGAACAATACGGTGACCAATTGAAGCGATTTGTGCAGACAGTTCTGGTTTTTCAGCCAGAATAGTATTTACGATAAAGTTTAATGCTTCGCTATGAGCAGCACCTGCGCCTAACGCAGCTTCATGTTTTTGGCCATCCATTTTCCACTTCAGGCGGGCTTCAGGAAGGTTGAAGCATTCAGCCAAACCTGAAAGGAATTCTTCACCATTTTCTGGGTTGATAATTGCAAATTTAAGAGAAGAACTACCGCAGTTCAGTACCAGCACCAGCTTACTTGACATGGAATTACCTATTTATCTTGTTGTCGTAGTGTCTTTTATATTATAAAGACGGTGGTTAATAAAACGTCAATCATAAAAGCCTATCGCATTACTATGATGACATTAATGACGCGCATCATGCTTAAAGTAAAAAACTTGATGCTAATTATAGTTGCCAATCATTAATTGGACGATTTTTATTCACCCATTAGCTTTTCGCGTTAAAATCGGCGAAAAGGGTTGAAAATCACGCCGGCAAACAAAATATAGCGCTTTATTGCCACAAACCTTTAGAATGGGCACAGGATACAGAGTAAAGGCAACAAAGACAAAATATACTTAATTCTACTAAAAGATTTTTATTCTTTATAGATATTTTTTAAAAGTTACAGAAGAAATTGATTGAGGTCATTATGAGCGAACCGACAGTGACTCCCCCCGGCTTTTTTAAGAAGCTTCGTTTGGGTAACGAGTATTTAAAAACCTGGCCGGTTGAAAAGCAGTTAGCGCCTGTTTTCCCTGAAAATCGTATTGTCAAAGCCACACGCTTTGGTATTCGTTATATGCCACCTATCGCCATTTTTACAATGACATGGCAAATTGCATTAGGTGGTAATTTGGGACCTGCAATTACAACCGCGCTTTTTGCTTGTAGCTTGCCAATGCAAGGATTATGGTGGTTGGGTAAACGTGCAGCTACGCCACTTCCTGCTACGTTATTACGCTGGTTTTATGAGATTCGTGAGAAATTTGAAGAAGCAGGCATCGCTTTAGCCCCTGTTGAGCAAACACCTACTTACCTTTCTTTAGCCCATTTATTAAAACGTGCTTTTAAGCAACTTGATCGCTCTTTTCTTGATGATGTGTAGAACATTTGTTCTACCGTCTTCGTTTGTCATGATTGTCCTTAGAATTACCCCGTTGAGATCAAAAAACGCGTAGTTAACACTACTCAATACTTTTGATTAATGTCATGCTCTCCTCAATGATTTCTTTGGAGAATTAATGATGGAAATGACACACGCACAACGCTTGATCCTCTCTAATCAATATAAAATGATGACTATGATGGATCCTGATAACGCTGAACGTTATCGCCGCTATCAGACAATCATTGAACGTGGGTATGGATTACAATTACGTGAACTAGACCGTGATTTTGATGAAATGTCAGAGGAGACTTGCCGTACCATTATTAATGTCATGGAAATGTACCATGCACTGCAAGTTTCTCGTGATAACTTAAAAGAACAAGAGATGCCTGATGCTCGTCGTGTCGCATTTATTGGCTTTGATGCGGCGACAGAATCCCGCTATCTTAGCTATGTGCGTTTTATGGTGAATACAGAAGGGCGTTACACGCATTTCGATAGTGGCAGTCATGGTTTTAACTCTCAAACACCAATGTGGGAAAAATACCAAAGAATGCTTAACGTTTGGTTAGCGTGCCCTCGCCAATATCACCTTAGCACCGTTGAAATTCAACAAATACTTAATGCGTAATCATTAGCGCACCATTGTAAGGTAAAGGTAGGCATAAAATATGGCAATTACATGTAAAGGTTTTCTGTTTGATCTTGATGGAACCTTAGTTGATTCATTACCGGTTGTTGAACATTGTTGGGCGCTATTTGGTGAGCGCGTAGGTGTATCAACACAAGAGATTAATGACTACATCCACGGAAAACCTGCCATTGAGTCGATTCGCCATTTTATGCCTAATGCAACCGAACAAGAGATAACTGAAACTTTCCGTTGGTTAGAAAAATTAGAATCAACACAAACCGAAGGGTTAGCACCGCTTCCGGGTGCTATTGCACTGATTAATCGCCTTAATGACTTAAATATTCCTTGGGCGATTGTTACATCAGGCACTGTTCCTATTGCCTCAACACGTCAATCTGTCACGGGTATCCCTGAACCTAAGCATTGGGTCACAGCAGAATGTATTAGTAGAGGTAAGCCTAATCCTGAGCCTTATCTTTTAGGTGCCAAGAAATTGGGTTTATTACCACAAGATTGTGTGGTTTTTGAAGATGCCGCCGCGGGTATTTACTCTGGTTTAGATGCAGGATGCCAAGTCGTTGCTGTTCATGCTCCTTTATCCCTTCCTCGCCGTAATGAGATTCATTTAATTATTGATTCTTTAAATGATATTCAAATCGAGAAGCAAGCTGAAAAAGTGATAATAACGTACAAAAGATAGTCTTTTCTTTGATCATATTAGAAGACTTATTGATGTAGAAATGGTCTACTTATCAATGTAGTGAATTGATGTCTTAACCTGTTTTCACTTATTGCTGATCGAGGCCATTTTGAATAGCGAATTATTATGGGTTTTAAGCCTGCTATTGATAGCTATTGTCCTTTTTACGACCAACAAAATCCGCATGGATGTGGTCGCTTTACTCGTCATCATCGCATTCGTTCTTAGCGGTACACTCACATTAAATGAAGCCACAGTAGGATTTAGTGATCCTAACGTATTACTTATTGCAGCCCTTTTTGTTATTGGCGAAGGGTTAGTGAGAACAGGCGTGGCTTATCAAATGGGTGACTGGCTTGTACGTGTCGCGGGTAGCAGTGAAGTTAAAATGCTTGTGCTATTAATGATATGTGTTGCAAGTTTAGGGGCTTTCATGAGCTCAACAGGCGTGGTAGCTATCTTTATTCCTGTTGTGCTGAGCGTTGCTGCTCGCATGAAAACATCACCAGGTCGTTTAATGATGCCGCTAGGTTTTGCGGGCCTTATCAGTGGATTAATGACCTTAGTGGCGACACCGCCTAATATGGTTGTTAATAGTGAATTAGTCAGAGAAGGATTGCCAAGTTTTCAATTTTTCTCCATTACACCTATTGGTATTGCCGTCTTATTCGCAGGCATTTTATATATGCTGGTGGTACGTCGGTGGCTAGGAAACAACGATAATGGTAAGCAAAAAGAGGCTTATCGTCGAACTTTCCGTGATCTTATTCGTGATTATCAATTAGCAGGACGTGCTCGTCGTTTAGCCATTCGTAAAGGTTCTCCGCTAATAGGCCATTCACTTGATGAATTACATTTACGTTCTCGTTATGGTGCAAACGTTGTTGGTATCGAACGTTGGAGGCGGTTTCGGCGTGTTATGGTTAGCGCAACCGGTGGTACTGAATTAAGAGAACGTGATGTTTTATTGATAGATATGTCAGCCAGTGATGTCGATTTACGTGAGTTTTGCCGTGAACAGATGTTAGAGCCGATGGTATTACGAGGAGAATATTTCTCTGAACAATCCCGTGATGTAGGTCTTGCTGAAGTATCCATGAATCCAGACTCAGAGTTATTAGGCAAATCATTAAGAGAGATAAAATTCCGTACTCGTTATGGCTTAAATGTCGTTGCGATCCGTCGCGAAGGAAGTGCCTTGCCGGGTAAAATAGTCGATGAGCCATTACGCCTTGGCGATGTGTTATTGGTGATTGGTGATTGGAAACTTATTCGCGTTTTATCAACTAAACCGCGTAATTTTATCGTATTAAATCTGGCTGCTGAAATTGAAACGGTTGCTCCTGCTTCATCTCAAGCACCTCACGCATTATTTTCGTTAGCATTAATGGTGGCATTAATGGTAACGAATGAAGTTCCTAATTTTATTGCGGCACTTATTGCTTGTTTATTGATGGGTAAATTCCGCTGTATTGATATGGAAAGTGCTTATCGTTCTATTCATTGGCCAAGTATTATTTTAATTGTCGGTATGATGCCTTTTGCTGCCGCATTGCAAAAAACAGGCGGTATCGAGCTTATTGTAAATGGCTTAATGGATGTTGCAGGTAGTGCCGGTCCTCAAGTGATGTTGGTATGTTTATTTATACTTTGTGCATCAATCGGGTTGTTTATCTCGAATACGGCAACCGCAGTATTAATGGCACCAATTGCTATTGCTGCTGCAAACCAAATGAATGTTTCACCATTACCATTTGCAATGGTGATTGGTGTCGCGGCTTCCGCAGCATTTATGACGCCTGTTTCATCTCCGGTTAATACGCTTATCCTTGAACCTGGTGGTTATAAATTTGCTGACTTTATTAAAATTGGGGTGCCATTTACCATTATTGTGATGTTTATTAGCGTATTCTTGATCCCGCTATTATTCCCATTCTAATTATCAATATTTTTGGTTTGCTGAAACGTTGTTTATTAATTAATAAACAGCGTTTTTTATTTATTGGTTGGTAGTTTTTTATGTGCAATATATAATTTATTTATAGATGTTTTTTTTCTGAAAATTAATTCAAATTAGAGGTGTATTCTTTGTCTATACATTTATTTATAGATAAAGAGATAATTATGGGTATTACATTTCAAGTCCTTAATAATAGCGGAAAAGTTGTTGGTATAGGTTCTAATGAAAAAAGTAAATCAATTTTTTCAAGATTAGCATCTAGTATTAGTAGTATTAAAAATAATATTGTCAGCTTTTTTAGTAAAATTGAATCAAATGTTACGATAGGTGAACCGATAAAATTAAATCAAATACAGAAAGATTTATTAAATAAAAATGAAGAGAAAAGAGGTGTTCGGCATATTTATAATAAGTCTACAGCTGAAAATTTGAAGGAAAGTATTAATGATAGTATTGCAAAATATCCACAAGAAATAGGATATACATCTTTTGAAAAAAAGAATAATCCACCGACTCAAAAAATAAAATTAGATAAGAATTTATGGATTTCATCAAAGATACATACAGATGAACCTCAACTAGAAAATGAAAGGTCTATTAGTCATATTCAGTACGAAAGTTCACCTTACTTCCAGTCTATTAATAATAAAAATACTTTTAACAATTAAAATTAATTAAAAATCAGCTTACGATAATATATTATCATAAGCTGATTTTTTTACTCACTAATTTCATCAAGCGATAAACTAAACCCTGGTACAAATACCTTCATAAAATAGTCCATCTCTGGGCTATGTCTTTCGGCTAACGTTTTTTCTAAGCGATTTTTGGCTAAATTAAATTCACTATTACCTGCGGCAAGCTCTTCAAGGCATTTTAAATAAGCACATAAACTATCAGCTTGTTTGACAATAAAGGTTTCTTCCTCACTATGTAATTGCTCATCAATAAGAGGGCGAAAATCGTCTTGTAATTCTTCTGGTAACATTTCAATTAATTTTTGCTGGGCATATTTTTCTATTTTTTTATATTCATGAGCAATTTGTGGATTATGGTACTTAATCGGTGTCGGCATATCACCGGTGATCACTTCACTGGCATCATGATACATCGCTTGTAATGCAATACGTTCAGCATTGACATTACCACCAAATTTACGATTTTTAATCACCGCTAGGGCATGGGCGACAAAAGCGACTTGTAAACTGTGTTCAGAAACATTTTCTTGGCGGATATTACGCATTAAAGGCCAACGAGTAATGAGTTTTAAGCGAGAAAGGTGGGCAAAAAAGTAACTCATAATATCTCCAAATTGCGTGATTGAAGGCATTATTGTGAGTGGATAACAGGTAGATGTAAACGTTAATAGAAAAGAAAATAAAAAAACGCAATATAACTGGTTGTTATACTGCGTTTTATTTTATATGCAGGTAATCTTATTGATGATAACCGACAATAAAGCGACCGAATTTTTGAATTGCCATATCTAAATCGTCTTCACGCGGAAGAGTAACGATACGGAAATGGTCTGGGTATGGCCAGTTAAAGGCTGTACCTTGTACCAGTAATACTTTCTCTTGGAGTAATAAATCGAGGATCATTTTTTGATCGTCTTTAATACTGTAACGGTTAAGATCTATTTTAGGGAACATATACAATGCTCCCATAGGTTTAACACAAGAAACGCCCGGAATTTGATTAATTAGTTCCCAAGCACGGTTGCGTTGCTCATATAAACGACCACCCGGCAGAATAAATTCACTAATACTTTGATAGCCACCTAATGCCGTTTGGATGGCATGTTGCATAGGAACGTTAGCGCATAAACGCATAGACGCTAACATATTTAAGCCTTCAATATAGCTTTTAGCGTGTTTTTTAGGGCCGTTTAATACCATCCAACCTTGACGAAAGCCTGCAACGCGGTAGGTTTTTGATAAACCATTAAATGTTACGGTTAATAAATCGGGCGCCATGGCAGCAATAGAATGGTGCTCGGCATCGTCATACAGAATTTTATCGTAGATTTCGTCAGCAAAAATAATCAGGTTATGTTGACGTGCAATTTCAACAATTTCCATCAGAATGTCTTTGCTATATACCGCACCTGTCGGATTATTTGGGTTGATAATAACAATACCGCGGGTATTTTTTGTGATTTTACTGCGGATATCATCTAAATCAGGGAACCAGCCTTGTTGCTCATCACACATATAGTGAACGGCATTTCCTCCTGAAAGAGAAACGGCTGCTGTCCACAATGGATAATCAGGTGCAGGTACAAGCATTTCATCGCCATTATTTAATAAAGCTTGCATTGCTTGTACGATTAACTCAGAAACACCATTACCAATATAAATGTCTTCAACAGTGATATCACGCATATCACGGGCTTGATAATGCTGCATGATAGCTTTACGCGCAGAAAACAGTCCTTTGGAGTCACTATAACCTTGAGAGCTTGGTAGATTGCGGATCACATCTACTAAGATTTCATCAGGTGCTTCAAAGCCAAAAGGTGCCGGGTTACCAATATTGAGTTTTAAAACTTTATTACCTTCTTCTTCCAGACGTTTTGCTTCTTGCAAAACCGGACCTCTAATGTCGTAACAGACATGTTCGAGTTTGTTTGATTTTTTAATCTGATTCATAGCGCGTTTACCTAATAGGGTCTGACTCGTATCTTTTATTGTGATTATGGCGACTTAGCGACATTTATCGCCGATTGCTATTCATATAGAAAGATACAAATGAAAAGGCTGTCCCAGCAAATAACTGTTCTATCACTCTACTCTTACGTTACAAACTTTTGAAGATGCTAGGTAATTTTTGGTGTAAAAGGTCAGTTTATTCTTAGAATGTTATTTTGATGACTGATTGTATTGCTTATGGTGGATTTATATTTCATATTTTGAAGTGAAACTAGATTATTGCTCTATTGAAAAGGGGCTTTTTAGTGTGGTTAGCAGAAATAAGTTGATGTGATTGATAGGTAGATGAAATGTTGCATAATCAATTATTGAATAATTTTATCGGATTTGTATTATCTGACTTAATATATTAAATTTTCAAATAATATGGTTAAATCTACTTTATTCTATAGCAATCAATTAGTTTAAGTATAAATTAAATTTAAATCTTAAATTTAGTTTATAGGGGAAGATACTTAAACCTGAATGCATAGTTAAGATAATTTAAATTATTTTCAAAATGTTAAAATTTATGAATGAGAAAGCAATATAGTATGATCTACGTCTAACTTGTGATGACGGTATACAGTTCTTTCTTGTGAATGCTTGAAATGATAATAAAATTTAATTTGTTACAAAAAGATGCAATTCCTTTCTATCTAGGAGGTGTAAACGATAAGAAACAAATGTAAAGTATTCGGTATGTCTTTGCTCTCCTTTTCAGAGTAGAGTACTGTCTGAATCAGAAGTCTTTTTTAGACTTTTGATATAAAACACCAGGTATATGTAATTTAAAAATCAAAAATAAGTGAAGAATAAACAATGATTAATGCAAATCGTCCGATAATGAATCTCGACCTCGATCTGCTTAGAACGTTTGTAGCTGTAGCAGATTTGAACACTTTTGCAGCAGCCGCTGCTGCTGTATGTCGAACCCAATCTGCTGTGAGTCAGCAGATGCAACGTTTAGAGCAATTGGTGGGTAGAGAGCTTTTCGCCCGTCATGGTCGTAATAAACTTTTAACAGAGCATGGTCTACAACTGTTAGGTTATGCGCGTCAAATTCTGCGTGCAAATGATGATGCAACGGCATCATTAACATATAGTGATGCAGAAGGGGAGCTACGTATTGGTGCTTCTGATGACTCTGTTGATACTTTATTACCGTTTTTACTAAATCGTATCGCGTCAGTGTATCCACGTTTAGCTGTTGATGTACGTATTAAGCGTTCTCAATATATTGAGACAATGCTAGATAATCATGAAATTGATTTAGCATTAACAACAGCACGTATTGGTCATCACCCACGTACAGCGTTACGTACTGCACCAGTGTTATGGCATTGTGCGCCAGACTTCCAATTACAAATGAATGAGCCTATTCCTTTAGTTGTAATGGATGAAACGAACCCATTCCGTCAATTAGCGATAAACACGTTAGATGATGCAGGGATCCAATGGCGTATTGCTTATGAAGCAGCTTCTTTATCTGCTGTTCGTGCTGCGGTTAATGCAGAAGTGGGTATTACTGCACGTCCACTTGAAATGCAGAATGCCGATTTACGTATTTTAGGTGAAAGCGAAGGATTACCTCGTTTACCTGAGACACAATATTGGTTATATCGTAATTCTGATGAACAAAACGAAGCGGTGTTAACAGTATTCAATGCGATTGAAAACAAGAAAACACCTTATACCGTCACTGCACCTGAAGATATTAGCTCTACTGAACTTGAATAATCACATTAATAATTGTGTGAATTTTTTAGCGTTAAAACACAAAAATTAAAGATTAAAAAAGAGTCAAATAAAACTGGATAGTGATGAATAATGATAAACGGGAATAGATGCAATAAAGTGCATTTATTTCCGTTTTTTTATTATTTTTTTTGAAATAGTAACACTTTGTTAATAATTATGTTGTTTTATGTATTTATCTTTGTGACATTTCATTCCATAACTACCTTAACTGCTTGTTAAAAAAATGTTTACCTTCCCCCTTGGTTAATCACTTGTAGGATTTGTTAACAAATAAAAAGATTGTCTAGGTTTTAAGAGAATAAAAAAGTAAATCTAAGCGGATATTTGACCTCCTCCACAATATTAGAAAGTTAATTTGTTAAAATTTGGATAAATTTTAAACTGATTAGGTATTTTTTCGACTATTTTGTGAGTTTGATCAAAAAAATAAGGCACATTTGCCTGTGTTGAGTCAGGTTTTTCCTGAGATACTGGTGTAGTAAAATCGAATTATCAGTTAGACTAAGCGTGTTAGCATAAAGCTTGTCGGTTTACTGACACGTTTTAGCATTGAGCCGTAATTGAGTGTTAAAATTGAGTGTTAAAGTTGTTAAATCGCGATAGAAAACTGAGTGATTTGTCGCAAAGTTTTCTAAAAAAGAATAAAGGTATAAATAGACTGTTATTATTTCTTTAATTAGCAAGTCTGTTTAATTCGCCTTTTTTTTCGTAATTAGAAATGTGGTGTAAACCGCCGGATAAGAGTTGGTTAATTGACACCACCTTTGATGAGTAAGCAATGAGTATGTCTACAACCACCGAAGTTATCGCCCATCATTGGGCATTTGCTGTCTTCCTCATAGGCGCATTGGGGTTATGTTCGCTCATGTTGTTGGGTGCCCGCTATTTAGGCGGACGCGCACAGGCAAGGGCAAAGCATGTTCCTTATGAATCAGGTCTTGATTCTGTTGGCAGCGCTCGTCTGCGCATGTCAGCTAAATTCTATTTAGTTGCCATGTTTTTCGTTATTTTCGATGTTGAAGCACTGTTTCTTTATGCCTGGGCTGTTTCCGTTCGTGAAGTTGGCTGGTTAGGCTTTATTGAAGCATCAGTCTTCATCGCTATTTTATTAGCTGGATTATTCTACTTGGTTCGTATAGGCGCATTAGATTGGACGCCTGTTCGCTCTCGCCGTGAAACTGCGAGTAAAAGCCATGTTCGATTAACCAGCGGCAAACATCCGCAGCAGTAATAAGCGAGGCATTAGAAATGGATTATACGCTCACCCGCATAGATCCGAACGGTGAGAATGACCGTTATCCCCTGCAATCACAGGAAATTGTCAGTGACCCGTTAGATGCTCACGTTCATCGCAGCGTGTATATGGGAAAACTGGAACATGCGTTGCATGACGTTGTGAACTGGGGACGGAAAAACTCTTTATGGCCATATAACTTTGGTCTTTCCTGTTGTTACGTTGAAATGGTGACGTCATTTACGGCTGTGCATGACGTGGCTCGTTTTGGTTCTGAAGTATTACGTGCATCCCCTCGTCAAGCTGACTTTATGGTGGTTGCGGGTACTTGCTTTACTAAGATGGCACCCGTTATTCAACGTTTATACGATCAGATGTTAGAGCCTAAATGGGTTATCTCTATGGGGGCATGTGCAAACTCTGGTGGTATGTACGACATCTACTCAGTAGTGCAAGGTGTTGATAAGTTCATTCCAGTCGATGTGTATATTCCTGGATGTCCACCACGCCCTGAAGCTTACATGCAAGCACTGATGTTATTACAAGAGTCCATTGGTAAAGAACGTCGCCCATTATCATGGGTTGTCGGCGACCAAGGCGTTTACCGTGCCAATATGCAATCAGAACGAGAAAGAAAACACGGTGAACGTATCGCAGTGAAAAATCTGCGTACTCCTGACGAAATTTAAAGGCTTTTGCCTAAGACGTAACCAGAGCAATGTGTTGCGATCATAGTAACCCTGATCAAAGTTGTGGTGAATAGAAATGACCGATCAGATAGCGCAAAAAGGCGCTCGGCCAGCGTGGGAAACGACCGATCATATTGATGATCAGGTGGTTAATGAACTGCGTCAGAAATTTGGGCCAGATGCGTTTACGTTCCAGCCTACTCGTACTGGCATGCCAGTTGTTTGGGTAAAGCGGGAACAACTTATTGAGGTAATGCTATACCTCAAATCTTTACCAAAACCTTATGTCATGCTGTTTGATATGCATGGTTTTGATGAGCGTCTTCGTACGCATCGTCAAGGCTTGCCAGCAGCAGACTTTTCCGTTTTCTATCATCTGATATCAATCGATCGTAATAAAGATATTATGTTGAAAGTCGCATTAAGTGAAAATGATCTTAATGTTCCGACTATCACATCTATCTTTCCTAACTCGAATTGGTATGAGCGTGAAGTCTGGGATATGTTTGGGATTGTCTTTAATGGGCATCCAAATTTACGTCGTATTATGATGCTTCCTGATTGGGAAGGTCATCCACTGCGTAAAGATTATCCAGCTCGTGCGACAGAGTTCGATCCTTATGTGCTGACAAAGCAGAAGCAGGATCTGGAAATGGAATCGCTAACATTTAAACCTGAAGAGTGGGGGATGAAACGCGGTACGGAGAATGAGGACTTTATGTTCTTAAACCTCGGTCCTAACCATCCATCATCTCACGGTGCATTCCGTATTATTCTTCAGCTTGATGGCGAGGAGATCGTCGACTGTGTGCCTGACGTGGGCTATCACCATCGTGGTGCTGAAAAAATGGGTGAGCGCCAATCTTGGCACAGCTATATCCCATATACAGATCGAATCGAATACCTTGGCGGATGCGTTAACGAAATGCCTTATGTACTTGCAGTGGAAAAACTTGCCGGTATTGAAGTGCCTGAACGCGTTAAAGTCATTCGTGTCATGCTGTCAGAGCTATTCCGTATTAATAGTCACTTACTGTATATCAGTACCTTTATCCAAGACGTTGGTGCAATGACACCGGTGTTCTTTGCCTTTACTGACCGTCAGAAAGTTTACAACATTGTTGAAGCGATTACTGGATTCCGTATGCACCCAGCATGGTTCCGTATCGGTGGTGTTGCTCATGACTTACCTCGCGGTTGGGAACGCTTATTACGTGAATTCTTAGATTGGATGCCAAAACGCCTAGATTCTTACGTAAAAGCAGCACTGCAAAACAGTATCTTGAAAGGTCGTACTATTGGTGTTGCCTCATATAATGCTAAAGAAGCATTAGATTGGGGTGTGACAGGTGCAGGTCTTCGTGCAACAGGCGTTGAATTTGACGTGCGTAAATGGCGTCCATATTCAGGTTATGAAAACTTTGAATTTGAAATCCCTGTTGCAAGTAATGGTGACTGTTATGACCGCGTAATGCTGAAAGTAGAAGAACTACGCCAAAGCTTACGTATTCTGGAACAGTGCTATAAAAATATGCCAGAAGGGCCATTTAAAGCAGACCATCCACTGACAACGCCTCCACCAAAAGAGCGCACATTACAGCATATCGAAACCATGATTAATCACTTCTTACAGGTTTCATGGGGCCCTGTTATGCCTGCTAATGAATCATTCCAGATGGTTGAAGCCACTAAAGGGATCAACAGCTATTACTTAACCAGTGATGGCAGCACAATGAGCTACCGCACGCGTATTCGTACGCCAAGCTTTGCTCACTTGCAACAAATCCCAGCGGTTATCCGCGGTAGTCTGGTTTCTGACTTGATTGTGTATCTGGGAAGTATTGATTTTGTAATGTCGGATGTGGATCGTTAATCATGCAAAATGAATTAAACCAAAAAGATGATGCAGTGCAGATCGAAATCGTTGATGTCACGCATTCAAAGAAAGCAACGTTTGTTTTAACTGAAGAAGAACGTGCTGAAATTGAACAAGAAAAACATCACTATGAAGATCCGCGAGCAGCCTCTATTGAAGCACTGAAAATTGTGCAGAAGAACCGCGGTTGGGTTGAAGACGGTGCAATTTATGCGATTGCGGATGTTCTTGGGATCCCTGCAAGCGATGTTGAAGGCGTTGCTACGTTCTATAGCCAAATTTTCCGTCAACCCGTTGGCCGTCACATTATTCGTTTTTGTGACAGCGTGGTTTGTCATATTACAGGTTATCAAGGCATTCAGGCAGCGATTGAAAAGCATCTTAATATCATTCCTGGTCAAACTACACCAGATGGTCGCTTTACGTTACTGCCAACCTGCTGTTTAGGTAATTGTGATAAAGGTCCTACCATGATGGTAGATGACGATACTCACAGCTTTGTTAAACCTGAAGAGATTGAAACGTTACTGGAGCAGTATCCATGACAGCAATTTCAGGAGCAAAACCGATTATTCGTAGCGCAGAAACGCACCCGCTAACGTGGCGCTTACGTGATGATCGTCAGCCTGTATGGCTGGATGAATACCGTGCTACAAACGGTTATAAAGCGGCAGAAAAAGCATTAAAAGGTATGTCACCGACGGAAGTGACCACTGAAGTTAAAGATGCTGGTCTAAAAGGTCGTGGTGGTGCTGGATTCTCAACAGGCTTGAAATGGAGCCTGATGCCAAAAGATGAAAGCATGAATATCCGTTACATCCTTTGTAACGCAGATGAAATGGAGCCGGGTACTTATAAAGACCGTCTCTTAATGGAAGAACTTCCACATCTGTTAATTGAAGGGATGATTATCGGCGCTCACGCACTAAAAGCTTACCGTGGTTATATTTTCCTTCGTGGTGAATATGTCGAAGCGGCTAAGCATTTACGCCATGCCATTGAAGAAGCAAAAGCAGCTGGCTTTCTTGGTAAAAACATCTTTGGTTCCGGAATTGATTTTGAACTGTTTGTTCACACTGGTGCAGGTCGTTACATCTGTGGTGAAGAAACAGCATTAATCAACTCATTAGAAGGTCGTCGTGCTAACCCGCGCTCTAAACCTCCCTTCCCAGCAACATCAGGTGCATGGGGTAAACCAACTTGTGTCAATAACGTTGAAACATTGTGTAACGTGCCTGCGATTATTGAACACGGTAAAGATTGGTATATCGGCTTAAGTGAAGGCAAAAGCCCAGATGCGGGTACTAAATTAATGGGATTCTCTGGTCGCGTGAAATTTCCGGGCTTATGGGAATTACCATTTGGTACAACAGCGCGTGAGATCCTTGAAGATTACGCAGGCGGTATGCGTGATGGTCTTAAGCTGAAAGCATGGCAACCGGGTGGCGCAGGTACTGACTTCTTAACAGAAGATCATCTCGATCTCCCAATGGATTTTGGCACGATTGCAAAAGCAGGTAGCCGTTTAGGTACAGCACTTGCAATGGCGGTAGATAATGAAATTAATATGGTTTCATTAACCCGTAATTTAGAAGAGTTCTTTGCTCGTGAATCTTGTGGCTGGTGTACACCTTGTCGTGATGGCTTGCCATGGAGTATCGAAATCTTACGTGCGATAGAAAACGGTAAAGGTCGCCCTGGTGATATCGAAACACTTGAGCATTTATGTCGTTCTTTAAGTCCAGGACACACATTCTGTGCTCACGCACCGGGCGCAGTAGAACCTTTACAAAGCGCCATTAAATATTTCCGTGAAGAATTTGAGGCTGGCATTATTCAAGAAGATTATACCAATGCCAACTTGATCAGAGGTATTCAGCCTAACTTGCTGAAAAGCCGCTGGTAATTTTTCACGACACATTCTAGGTTTAACGCCTGCTGTGCAGGCCTTTGGGAAGCATGCTGACTATGGCTACGATTCATGTAGACGGCAAAGAATATGAAGTTAACGGGGCTGATAACCTGTTAGAAGCCTGTCTTAATTTAGGCTTAGATATTCCTTATTTTTGCTGGCACCCAGCGCTGGGAAGCGTTGGCGCTTGCCGCCAGTGTGCGGTGAAGCAGTATCAAAATGCTGAGGATACCCGAGGTCGTTTAGTGATGTCTTGTATGACACCGGCGACTGATGGCACGTTTATCTCTATTGATGACGAAGAAGCGAAGAAATTTCGTGAAAGCGTTGTTGAATGGTATATGACAAACCATCCTCATGACTGTCCAGTTTGTGAAGAAGGCGGTAACTGCCACCTTCAAGATATGACGGTAATGACAGGTCATACTATGCGTCGCTATCGCTTTACGAAGCGTACACATAGAAACCAAGATCTGGGACCGTTTATTTCTCATGAAATGAACCGTTGTATTGCTTGTTACCGCTGTGTTCGTTACTACAAAGACTATGCCGATGGTACTGATCTGGGCGTCTTTGGTGCACATAACAACGTATTCTTTGGACGCGTTGAAGATGGAACATTAGAGAGCGAATTCTCGGGTAACTTAGTTGAAATTTGTCCGACAGGTGTGTTCACTGATAAAACTCACTCATCACGCTATAACCGTAAGTGGGATATGCAGTTTGCACCAAGTATTTGCCAAGGTTGTAGCATGGGTTGTAACACCAGCCCTGGTGAACGCTATGGTGAATTACGTCGTATTGAAAACCGTTATAACGGGACTGTAAACCGCTATTTCCTGTGTGACCGTGGTCGTTTTGGCTATGGCTATGTGAATTTAGCAAGCAGACCTCGTCAGCCTAAAAAACGTTTAGGCAGTAACTGGTTAGAAATTAACGCTGTTCAAGCAACTCAAGCTGCTGCGGATATGCTGAAGAAAAGTCAGCGTATCGTGGGTATTGGTTCCCCGCGTGCAAGCATTGAAAGCAACTTCGCATTACGTGAAGTTGTTGGTGCTGAAAACTTCTATAGTGGTATCTCGGCATCAGAGCAAAAACGACTGACTTTAATGTTAGATATTTTACAAAAAGGTGGCGTTCATACCCCATCTCTGCGTGAAATTGAAGATTACGATGCTGTTTTAGTGTTAGGTGAAGATTTAACACAAACCGGTGCTCGTATGGCATTGTCTGTACGTCAAGCCGTGAAAGGTAAAGCACGTGAAATGGCAGCAGCTCAAAAAGTCGCTGACTGGCAAATTGCTGCGATTATGAATATCGGGCAACGTGCAAAATATCCGCTGTTTGTCACTCATGTTGATGAAACCCGCCTCGATGATGTTGCTGCATGGAGTTACCGCGCACCGGTTGTTGATCAAGCGCGTTTAGGTTTTGCGATTGCCAATAACATTAACGGTGAAGCACCTGCAGTTGATGGCATTGATGAAGCGCTGAATAAACATATCGAGATGGTTGTTCAAGCACTTTCTCAAGCGAAGAAACCATTAATTATCAGTGGTAGTCATGCAGGTAGCGAAGACGTTATCAAAGCAGCTGCTAACATTGCGTTTGCATTAAAAGCAAAAGGTAATGAAGTAGGGCTTTCTTTCGTTGCTGATGATGCAAACAGCATGGGGCTTGCCATGATGAATGCACAACCACTTGATGATGCATTAAAAATGATGCGTAGTGGTCAAACTAACACTGTTGTTGTAATGGAAAACGATTTATATCGCCACTACGATGCAGACGTGATTGACGATGCGATTGCTAAAGTAGATAACGTTATTGTTATCGACCACCAGCAAACAGACATTATGGCGAAAGCACATCTTGTTCTCCCTGCTTCTTCATTTGCTGAAAGCGATGGAACAATGGTGAGTCAAGAGGGTAGAGCACAACGTTACTTCCAAGTTTTCGAACCTTCTTTTTATAACAAAGAAGTCGTGATGCATGAAAGCTGGCGTTGGTTAAGTGCGGTTGATTCACAATGGCATGAAAGAACACTGGATTGGACACAGTTAGACAGTGTTATTGAGCATTGTGCAACCAGTCTTCCTCAGTTTGCAGGCATTGTTTATGCTGCTCCGAATGCATCATTCCGTATTCGTGGACAGAAACTGGCTCGTGAACCGCATCGTTATAGCGGCCGTACTTCTATGTTGGCAAATGTGTCTGTTCATGAACAGCGTCAACCAAAAGATATCGACACTCCATTTGCGTTCTCAATGGAAGGCAATAACAGCCCAACAGCACCTCGTCAGCAAATTCCATTTGCATGGGCACCGGGTTGGAACTCACCTCAAGCATGGAATAAATTCCAAGCCGAAGTGGGTGGTAGCTTACGCTTTGGCGATCCTGGTGTGCGTCTAATTGAATGTGGTGATAATACGCTTGGCTATTTCACTGATATTCCTGCGCCATTTAATGCACAGAAAAATCAATGGACTGTCGCACCTTGCTACCGTTTATTTGGTAGTGAAGAGTTATCACAACGCGCTGAAGTTATCCAATCTCGTATGGAAACGGCTTATTTAACATTGAGTGAATCTGATGCACAGGCATTAGCGTTAACTCAAGGTCAGCAAGCGATGTTTACTTACGAAGGCCGTGAATTCACCTTACCTGTGAAAATCAGTACTCACCTGACTCAAGGTCAAATCGGCTTGCCGTTAGGTATGGCCGGTATTTCTCCATCGCTGGTGGGTGTATCGGTTCGTCAACTGCGGGGTATTGCATAATGAGCTGGTTATCTCCTGAAGTTACAGAGATTTTACTCACCGTTTTAAAAGCCGTCGTGATCTTGCTTGTCGTGGTCACTTGTGGTGCTTTTATGAGTATGGGGGAACGCCGTTTACTGGGGTTATTCCAAAACCGTTATGGGCCTAACCGTGTAGGTTATGCAGGTTCAGCACAGTTAATTGCGGATATGATCAAAATGTTCTTTAAAGAGGACTGGATCCCGAAATTTGCTGATCGCTTTATCTTCACCATTGCGCCAGTGATTGCGTTTTCATCTTTACTGCTGTCATTTGCAATTGTACCTGTTAGCTCAACATGGGTTGTCGCTGACTTAAACATTGGTATTTTGTTCTTCTTGATGGTTGCAGGTATTGCGGTGTATGCCGTGTTATTTGCAGGCTGGTCAAGTAATAACAAATATTCACTGTTAGGTGCAATGCGTGCATCAGCACAAACCGTAAGTTATGAGGTGTTCTTAGGACTCTCAATCCTAGGGGTTGTTGCACAAGCGGGCTCTTTTAACCTGACTGACATCGTAAACTCACAAGCGAATATGTGGAATGTCATTCCACAATTCTTTGGCTTTATTACGTTTGCGATTGCTGGGGTTGCTGTTTGTCACCGTCATCCATTTGACCAACCAGAAGCAGAGCAAGAGCTTGCTGATGGTTATCACATTGAATATTCCGGTATGAAATTTGGTCTGTTCTTTGTTGGTGAATATATCGGGATCGTTGCGGTATCAGGTCTTATCGTGACGTTATTCTTTGGTGGTTGGCAAGGTCCTTTCTTACCGTCGTTTATTTGGTTTGCACTGAAAACAGGATTCTTCATGATGATGTTCATCCTTATTCGTGCTTCGTTACCGCGTCCGCGTTACGACCAAGTGATGTCTTTTGGTTGGAAAATTTGCTTACCGTTAACTCTTATCAATCTGCTGGTAACTGCTGCAGTGATACTTTACAACGCTCAATAAGGGGTGATTGAACCATGACTTTAAAAGAGTTATTGACTGGTTTCGGCACCCAGGTACGAAGCATTTGGATGATTGGCTTACACGCCTTCGCCAAACGTGAAACACAGATGTACCCGGAAGAACCTGTCAATGTTGCACCACGCTACCGTGGACGTATTGTATTGACGCGTGATCCCGATGGTGAAGAGCGCTGTGTTGCTTGTAACTTGTGTGCAGCAGTTTGTCCAGTTGGCTGTATTTCATTACAGAAAGCAGAACATGAAGATGGTCGTTGGTATCCGGAATTTTTCCGTATCAACTTTTCTCGTTGTATCTTCTGCGGTTTATGTGAAGAAGCTTGCCCAACAACGGCACTGCAATTAACGCCTGATTTCGAAATGGGTGAGTTTAAGCGTCAGGATCTGGTTTATGAAAAAGACGATCTGTTAATTTCTGGGCCCGGCAAATATCCTGAATATAACTTTTACCGTAAAACAGGTATGGCGATTAACGGCAAAGACAAAGGTGATGCAGATGATGAAGCTAAACCTATCGATGTCAAAAGCCTGTTACCGTAAGGAGCGATATTCATGGAATTTGCATTTTACATCGCGGGGCTGATTGCCATCCTTGCAACATTGAGAGTTATCACTCATACCAATCCAGTACACGCATTGTTGTACTTAGTGATTTCATTGATTGCACTCTCTGTGGTTTTTTTCTCGCTGGGCGCCTATTTTGCAGGTGCATTAGAAATCATCGTTTACGCTGGCGCCATTATGGTGTTGTTCGTTTTCGTGGTGATGATGCTCAACTTAGGTAAATCCGTCGTTGATCAAGAGAGAAAGTGGCTACAACCGAAGTTTTGGATTGGGCCAGCACTTTTATCTCTGATGTTATTAATCGTGCTTATTTATGCAATTAGTAGTGTCACTCACGGTGAAATTACTGGAGAAATAATTGGTGCGAAAGAGGTCGGTATTAGCTTATTTGGGCCTTATATTCTGGCTGTTGAGTTAGCATCTGTTCTCTTATTGTCAGGGTTAATAGTTGCTTATCACATTGGTCGTGATCAGAGCCATGACGATCTCGTCGAAAACGAAAACGCAGGGGAGCAAAAATGATACCTCTTCAACATGGTTTGATCTTGGCTGCGGTACTGTTTGTGTTAGGTTTTACCTGCTTAGTACTTCGCCGCAACCTGTTGTTTATGTTGATCGGACTAGAAATTATGATTAATGCGGCTGCACTGGCATTTGTTGTCGGTGGTAGCTTTTGGGGTCAAACGGATGGTCAGATAATGTATATTCTGGCAATCAGCTTGGCAGCGGCAGAGGCAAGTATTGGTCTGGCATTGTTGTTACAGCTTCATAGACATCGCCAAAATATCAATATCGATACAGTCAGTGAGATGCGCGGATGAATATACTCTATTTAACCATTCTGCTACCACTGCTGGGATTTTTACTGCTCGCTTTCTCACGTGGTCGTTGGTCTGAAAACGTATCAGCATGGATTGGTACTGGTTCGGTTGGTTTATCGGCTTTAGTTGCACTTTGGGCTGGTATGGATTTCTTTGCCAATGGGCAAGAAACGTATGTTCTGACTTTATGGAACTGGATGTCTGCAGGAAATTTTAATATTCCATTCACTCTGGTTCTTGACGGTCTTTCATTAACTATGCTGGGTGTTATTACCGGTGTTGGCTTCCTTATTCATATGTATGCATCGTGGTATATGCGTGGAGAAGAGGGGTATTCTCGCTTCTTTGCTTATACCAACTTATTTATCGCAAGTATGGTTGTTTTAGTACTGGCTGATAACATGATGCTGATGTATATGGGTTGGGAAGGGGTTGGTCTATGTAGCTACCTATTAATTGGTTTCTATTATAGCAATCCTGCTAATGGCGCAGCGGCGATGAAAGCGTTTATCGTAACGCGTATCGGTGATGTGTTCTTAGCTATCGGTATGTTTATCCTGTTTGACCAATTAGGTACATTGAGTTTCCGTGAAATGGCAGTACTTGCTCCTGAGCAATTAGCCGTGGGCTCAAGCGTTATTAACTGGGCAATGTTGATGGTATTAGGCGGTGCAGTAGGTAAATCAGCACAGCTTCCATTACAAACTTGGTTAGCCGATGCAATGGCAGGTCCAACACCTGTATCTGCATTAATTCACGCCGCAACCATGGTCACGGCGGGTGTGTACTTAGTCGCACGCAGCAATGCACTATTCTTAATGGCACCAGAAGTACTGGAATTGGTCGGCATTATCGGTGCAGTCACATTAGTGTTAGCGGGCTTTGCAGCTTTAGTACAAACAGATATCAAACGCATTCTTGCTTATTCAACCATGAGCCAAATTGGTTATATGTTCTTGGCTTTAGGCGCTCAAGCATGGGATGCGGCAATTTTCCACTTAATGACACACGCTTTCTTTAAAGCATTACTGTTCTTATCAGCTGGCTCGGTGATTGTTGCCTGCCACCACGAACAAAATATCTTTAAGATGGGCGGGTTACGTAAGAAGATCCCATTTGTTTATGCTTGTTTCCTAATTGGTGGTGGCGCATTAGCGGCATTACCGCTGTTAACAGCAGGGTTCTTCAGTAAAGATGAAATCTTATGGGGTGCGTATTCAAACGGGCATTTTAACTTAATGCTTGCAGGTTTAGTTGGCGCGTTATTTACGTCACTTTATACCTTCCGTTTGATTTTCATCGTATTCCATGGTGAAACCAAAACCGAAGCACACCAAGTTAGAGGGTTTACTCATACTTTCCCATTAGCGGTATTAGCACTGTTATCAACATTTATCGGTGCGTTAATTACTCAACCGCTAGGTGCAGTTTTCCCTGAAGGAAATGCATCGCACGATGGTAAATATGTGTTAGAAATTCTTTCTGGTGTGGTAGCGATAGTAGGCGTTGCCATTGCAGCATGGTTATACCTGAAACAGCGTCAATGTGTTTCTAAGGTTGCCAATACTCGTACAGGTCGTTTCTTCTCAACATGGTGGTTCCATGCTTGGGGATTCGATGCGCTGTATGAAGTGCTGTTTGTCAAACCTTATAAAGGGGCGGCGTGGCTTATCCAAAATGATCCTGTTAACCAATTCTTTAATTTATTCGGTTGTCTGCTTAAAGGCACCAATAAAGGATTAAGTTTCAGTGAGAATGGATTAGCACGTTGGTATGCGGCTTCTCTCGGTTTAGGTGCAGTGCTGGTCATCGCTCTGCTGCTTCTGGTTTAATTAAGGGACACATTGCGCCATGTTATTACCCTGGCTAATACTTATTCCCTTCATCGGTGGCCTGCTAAGTTGGCAGGCTGAACGAATCGGCTCGCAAGTCCCTCGCTGGGTTGCGTTGCTGACGATGGGATTAACACTTGTTATTTCTGTGCAACTTTGGTTGCAGGGCGATTATCAACTACTTAGTGCTGATGGAGCGCCACGCTGGACAGAGTATTACTTTGTGCCGTGGATACCTGCTTTAGGGATTAATATCCAATTTGCACTTGATGGTATGTCATTGCTGATGACTGTATTAACTGCGATTTTAGGTATCTTAGCGGTACTTTCATCGTGGAGTGAAAATCAGCCATCACAAGGTGCTTTCCATTTTAATCTGCTGTGGATCTTAGCAGGTGTGATGGGGGTATTTTTAGCAACTGACCTGTTCTTATTCTTCTTCTTCTGGGAAATGATGTTGATCCCAATGTATTTCCTGATTTCTTTATGGGGACACAAAGGAAGTAGCGATAAAAAACACGTTAGTGCAGCAACAAAATTCTTTATCTATACACAGGCAAGTGGCCTGTTAATGTTGCTGGCCATTATCGGTCTTGCGGTGGCTTTCTACCGTGAAACAGGTATTTGGACATTTAATTACGATACCTTATTACAAGCACATACTGTTTTAAGCTCTGAACTACAATTTATTCTGATGTTAGGTTTCTTTGCTGCATTTGCAGTGAAAATGCCAATTGTTCCTGTACATGGTTGGTTAGCGGATGCTCACGCAGAAGCGCCAACAGCAGGCTCTGTTGACTTATCAGGTATTTTGCTAAAAACAGCGGCTTACGGTCTATTACGTTTTAACTTACCGCTCTTCCCAGAAGCATCAGCGTTACTGGCTCCGGTGGCGATGTGGTTAGGTTTAATTACTGTATTCTATGCAGCATTACTGGCATTTCGTCAGACAGATATCAAACGTCTTGCGGCTTACAGTAGTATTTCTCACATGGGCTTTATCGTAATTGCGATTTATGCCGGCTCTGTATTGGCTTACCAAGGTGCGATTATTCAAATGATCACCAATGGTTTGTCAGCAGCAGGTCTATTTATCATGTGTGGCATGCTGTATGAGCGTTTAGGTACGCGTGATATGAACCAAATGGGTGGATTGTGGAAAAGCATCCGCTTCTTACCAGCGTTTTCATTGTTCTTTGCGGTTGCTTCTTTAGGTATGCCGGGAACAGGTAACTTCGTTGGTGAGTTTATGATCCTGTTTGGTACTTATGGTCACTTTAAGCTGATTACAATTATTTCGGTCTTTGGTTTAGTTTTTGCTTCTGTCTATGCATTGTGGATGATGCAACAAGCTTACTATGGTTCACCGAAAGCAGCTGAAAGAACCTATAAAGGGTTAGATCTGAGAGAGTTCTTTATCCTGATCACATTGGTTGTTTTACTGGTTATCTTAGGCTTCTTCCCACAACCAGTATTAGACACATCAATATCAGCGATGGAAAATCTCCAGACTTGGTATTCCGCTTCTATTTCAACAGTAAGGCCGTAATTCGCCATGACAATAACTCCTGAACAATTGATCGCAATGCTACCGCTATTGATCGTCGGATTGACGGTGGTGGTTGTGATGCTGTCCATTGCGTGGCGACGCGATCATTTTACTATTGCCACTTTGACAGCAACGGGTTTCATCATTGCGCTGGGATCACTCTATTACGTTAATGCATTAGGCGTAGTGGACGTTACCACGCTTTACCATGTTGATGGATACTCTAGCTTCTTTACCGCGCTAGTGATCCTTTCTGGTATTGGAACTATAGCTTTTGCTTATCCTTGGTTAGAAGGCTATCAAGATAACAAAGAAGAATTTTATTTGCTGATTGCGATTGCGGTCATTGGGGGGATTTTACTCTCTTCGGCTCACCACTTCGCATCGATGTTTATTGGTATTGAATTACTGACATTACCGCTGTTTGGTCTTATCGGTTATGCATTCCAACAACGTCCTTCTTTGGAAGCAGGTATTAAATATATGCTGCTTTCAGCAGCTGCATCTTCTTTTTTACTGTTTGGCATGGCACTTCTCTATGCAGAAGCAGGAAACCTCTCCTTTACCGCAATGGGACAGAGTTTAAGTGATAGTAATATCCATAAACCATTAGTACTCGCAGGTTTAGGTATGATGTTAGTGGGAATTGGCTTTAAATTATCTTTATTCCCATTCCAACTGTGGACACCCGATGTTTACCAAGGCGCACCAGCACCAACTGGCGCGTTCTTAGCGACAGCAAGTAAGATTGGTATTTTTGCTGTTGTTATGCGTTTATTCCTTGAAGCACCCGCTGCGGATAGTGAAACCTTACGAATGATCTTAGGTTTCATGGCAATTGCCTCTATCTTATTTGGTAACATCATGGCGTTAACGCAAAAGAGCGTGAAGCGCTTACTGGGTTACTCTTCAGTATCGCACCTTGGTTATCTGCTAGTGGCATTAATTGTATTGCAATACAGTCCTGTATTAGCACAAGAAACAGCTGAAATTTATTTAGCAGGTTACTTGTTTGCAAGCTTAGGGGCGTTTGGTGCTATTGCAGTAGCTTCAAGTCCTTATCGTGAGAGCGAAATGGATTCACTGGAAGATTACCGCGGGTTATTCTGGCGTCGTCCTGTGGTTGCGGTGGTGATGTCGCTGATGATGTTATCACTGGCAGGTGTACCAATTACATTAGGCTTCATTGGTAAACTATATGTCATCATTGCAGGTATCAGCTCAAGCTTATGGTGGTTAACAGGTATGGTTGTGTTAGGTAGTGCTATTGGTTTATTCTACTACCTACGTGCTGCGGCTATTGTCTTCTTACGTAAACCTGACAATGACAACACTCCAGCTATTTCAACAACATCACAAAACATGGCAACATTTGTTGCACTAATCTGTGCAATTGTTGTTATTGCATTAGGTGTATGGCCACAACCACTTATTGAATTAACTAATTTTGCGATTATTGCTCCAGCAGTAAATTAATCGATATTATTAGATAATAAGGTAGTAAAACGGCTCTTTATTATAGAGCCGTTTTTTTAGCTAAGGTGTATTACTGTTTATCTTTTCTGAAGTATCGTAATATAGAGAGAAATCATCTAAGAATGAAAATAGAGGGATAATAATATCTTCTGTTAATAAAATATTATTTTTTAGCTCGTAAAATTGTAAATTAATATTATTCCAATATTTGTTTAATCGTTCTAATTGTTCAATAAAAACTCTTAGGTAATAGTCGATATCAATTAGTTTATAGTAGTGTTTTAGAACAAATAGGGCATTTTGCTTTTTGTTTCTTAATTGGTTGAGTTGTTTAATTTGCTCTAGGTAATTTGCCGTTAATTGGTGACGAGTTTCAACGATTTTAGTATAAGAAAAACCATGATTTAAGGTTGAAAATAAATTATTAAGTATTTCTATCAATGAAGATAACAGGTTTTTCTCGTTAGGTTCAATATTGAGTTCTTCTATTTCTGACTTTGACGGAATAGAACTTTTGAAGAGGTTGAGAAAATATCTTTTATTTAGAAGCGCTTCACTTTCTCGAATGATATTCAGTTCTTGCTTCGTTTTTTCTGAATCTATCTCTAAAGTTGAAATGTTTTTTGTTAGTTGGTTAATAAAATCCTTTTTATCAGTGATAAAGGGTGTGACCTTATGAGTGATAAAATGTTTTTTAAGTCGCTTTATTTCCATTGATAGAAATAAATTATGTTCACTAATTATAGTGCTTGTTTCGTTTATCTCGTTTAGATATAGATCTATGATCTCTTTTTTTTCTACTTCCAGTTTTAATTTTAACTCTACATCAAGAGTTTCCTTTTTTATCTCTTCATCAATTTCATTAATGGTTTTAAATGTATTATTAAGTAATTTTTGTCTTAATCGACTTTTTAATACTAGAGAAAAATAAATGATACTCTCAATATTTTTATTGTTTTTCTCTAAGAATAAGGTTAGCTCATTGTCAAAATCATTATTCATATAACACTTATTATTACTTAAGTGAAGAATGTTTTTATATGCATGAAAGAGTTTATTATGTTCAAAAGATATTTCTGAGATGATGTGAGTTTCATTATTATTCATAACAATTCCCTTTGTTAATTTGAGGAGTAAAAAGAAGAGAGAGCATTATCGAAAGAGATTAAGATCTCTTTTGAATAACCAATTACCATATACCAAGGTGAAATGATTTTTTCTAGATAAATACTAAACTTAATAAGTTCTAATGCATTGTTTATTTTGTTGAAATTATTAATTGATGCTTCTATTTCCGTTAATATGGCTTGCCAAACATATTCAATATGCTCTAGTGCCATATTTGTATCTTCGATAAGTTGTTGTATCTCTTCCAGTTCAATATAAAGTGAATTTAAATGTAGTGATAGGTTGGTGTAAATATCTATCTCTTTATTGAGGCTTTTTACTTTATCAATTAATTGATTTCTTTTTTTACGAATATTTTCAGCTTTTGAACCAAAAATTCCACCAGTAATAATAACGCCGATAATGCCCGCAGCAAGCCCTGTAAAAGCAAGGATAACATAGTTTTTATATTCTTCTTTCAGTATTGAAATATCTTCAATCAGTAAATTACGTTCATCACTTAATAGAGGATTATTTTTATTATAAAATTCATTAATGAGTCTCTTTTTATTAAGAATTTCATGATAAATAGAGTGATGAGTTACATTTTTACTGTCTTTTTCACCCATAATTTTACTTCTGAACGTGGATAAGTTCTCTTTTAATTTAAGTGTTTTATCTCGCTCAGTTTCAATATCTTCTTTCATACTTTCTAATATATGAATAAGTTGAATGGAAACTTGTTTATCTTGAGAGGTATATTTGATGTTGGCTAACTCTTGCTCAGAAAGATCATGCATGGTTGTTGATATTTTAGTAAGTAACGGCATTTGATTAATAAATGAAATAATATTTTCACCTGTAGAAGTAATCTCTCTACCAATAATTTCTAAATCAATTGCTTGTTGTTTTATTGAATATTCTATCTTATTCCATTCTAAGGCATGCTCTCGTATTTTGATAAAAAGAGATAAAATGCTTTCTGGTAAAAGTTGTTGTATGCTTATTTGGTTGTAACCAATAAAATCTATTACATCATCTAATTTGTAAGGAAGTGAAAGCGCTTTATTAATATAAGATTTTATCTTAATTAAATCAGGAGCAGTTACAATTCCCGGTAATCGGCCATTTTCGATATCTATTCCTAATATTAAACTGAGTGCAACTTTAGGAACATCGGGCACTTCGATAAATTTATCTACTTGTTCAAAGATGGTTGTATCCATATAACCCCTCTTATGTATAATGTTTTTCGCCTATACAGTTCAGCCTTAAAATGATTTGTTCACGATTTAAGTTTTTAGATTAATACATCTACTTTGTAACATGAAAAATACAAAACTTTGATAAATGACAAAGGTTATAATTAATCAACCCTTTGATAATTTGTATAGAGACGTATAATCTTCCTTTTAATTAGTTGTGGGTATTTGGAGTGGAAAAGGTTAATCCTGTGTTTTCGACACTGTACGAAAAAGTTAAAAATATAAATCTGACAGCACAAGGTAATCTTTTACATTTGAAAGTCACCTTGCCATCAGAGGTTTCATTTTCATTGCTCTCATGGCTTGCTGCACAGTCGCATTATCCCCAATTTTATTGGCAACATCGCGATGAGCATGAAGAAGTCGCCGCTTGTGGGCAATTACGCTGCTTTAATCATATTCAAGATGCTTGCCAATTTTTAGGTTTACATCATTGTGATGCAGACAGTGATGATGTGCGTATTTGGGGCTTAAATGCATGGGATACCATTATTCCAGGCCGCATTGATAAAATAAAAGGCGATGATGCCTACCTTTTTTTGCCTCGCATTGAGATTAGGCGCCACCAGCAACAGCTTTCTGTTCATCTAAATATGTTGGATGAAGGTGATAAGCAAAATACATTGGATTTTCTGCAAACATTAAATCAAGCTGTAGAAATTGAACCGCTTTCTGTTTCTGTTACTCATGTTAATCACTCTTTAACGCAAGAGCAGTGGACTCACTATCTCAATATTGCCTTAGATGAAATTAGCCAAGGTTTATTTGAAAAAGTTGTCCCTGCAAGAGCGACATGCTTAACTCTAGATAACCCGCTGAAAGCGATCCAATTTATGAAAGCGAGCCGTGATGTTAATCATCATTGCTATCACTATATGCTGGCGTTTTCACCTTCAGATGCATTTATGGGATCAACCCCAGAAAGATTATATAAGCGTGATGAGTTGATGCTTTATACCGAAGCGTTAGCGGGTACAGTCGCGAGTTCTGATAACGAGCAACAAGCTACTGAATTTGCAGATTGGTTGATGAATGATAAGAAGAATCAACATGAAAATCTGGTTGTAGTTGATGATATTTGCCAACGATTACAAGGTGGAGTTGACGGTATTGATGTTTCACCCGCGGATGTTATCCGGTTGCGTAAAGTGCAACATCTTCGTCGCTATATACATGGTAAATTAATTGACTCTGATGACATCGATTGCTTAAAGCGATTACAGCCAACCGCAGCCGTATGTGGCTTACCAAGAAGTGTCGCGCGTGCATTTATTCGTAAGCATGAACCTTTTGAGCGCCGTTGGTATGCGGGCTCTGCGGGATATTTATCTCTCCCTCATGCCGAATTTGCGGTCAGTTTACGTTGTGGTGAGTTGCACGATGATGCATTGACTTTATACGCTGGTGCAGGAGTTGTTGCAGGATCTGATCCTCAGCAAGAGTGGACTGAAATCGAAAATAAAGCGGCAGGTTTACGCACATTGCTGGAAAAAGAGAATTAATTTCTTACAGATAATCTCAGTTTGAATAAATAATACCAGCGAAATAATCAAAATTTGATGAGTAGTTTTTTAAAGTCAGTTATTTAGTGCTACTCTTCAAATAACCACTGCTAATTGTTAACTAATTGATGCTATCCTTTAGAACACTAGCGCTATTTATTCCTATTCTTAACGATAAAAAAGAGCTCATTGAAAATAGAGTGGATGATTAGCCTAAATAATGCACTTTTTGAGTGTTTTCTTTAACGATTTATTTAACGAAAACTTCTGTTCATTGAACTAGGCTAAGGAAAAGTATTTAGGAACAGATATTATAATAGCAATTGCAGGTTTTCGTTGTTGGGATGATCAATGTCTAATAGTTCGTTTAATCGCCAATGGGCTAAAGTTATACTCGAAACTTTGACTCGTCATGGCTTACGCCATATCTGTATTGCCCCCGGATCTCGTTCGACCCCTTTAACACTTGCGGCGGCTGCCAATCAAAAATTAGTCTGCCATACGCATTTTGATGAGCGTGGTCTTGGTCATTTAGCTTTGGGTCTCGCAAAAGCAACTAAAGAGCCTGTCGCTGTGATCGTGACATCGGGAACCGCCGTTGCCAATTTATATCCTGCGTTAATTGAAGCCGGATTAACGGGTGAGCGTGTTGTCTTTTTAACCGCGGATAGACCGCCCGAATTAATTGATTGTGGTGCAAACCAAGCTATTCGCCAGCAAAGTATTTTTGCAACGCATCCTTCACAGACACTCTCGTTACCAAGGCCAACAGCAGATATTTCTGCAAGCTGGTTAGTTTCTACCCTTGATAATGCCATGAATACATTGGTTCATGGTGCATTACACGTCAATTGCCCTTTTGCAGAACCTTTATATGGTGATGATGTTGAAACATCGACTCCATGGACTGAAGCTTTAGGGGATTGGTGGCAAAGTGATAAACCGTGGCTACAAGAAACACTTTTTACCTCTGCCACTATGCATTCTCAGTGGAATGCATTGCGTCAAAAAAAAGGTGTAGTTATTGCAGGACGTATTAGCCCAGAAGAGGGTGTTGAAGTCGCAAAATGGGCTTCACAATTAGGTTGGCCTTTATTGGGTGATGTATTATCACAAACTGGGCAACCGTTACCTTGTGCCGATTTATGGTTGAATAATCCACAGATAAAATCAGAATTAAATAAAGCTGAAATCGTTATTCAATTTGGTTCAAGTTTAACAGGCAAACGCTTATTACAATGGCAAGTAGGATGTTCGCCAAAAACGTATTGGATTATTGATCCTATTCCGGGACGATTAGATCCTGGTCATCATCAAGGTGAGAAATTTACATTACCACCGATGCAGTGGTTAACGGCACATCCTGCGGTTGATAATTCACCGTGGACAAATGTATTAACTAATATAGCCAAACAAACCTATCAAAAAGTCAGTGAAATAACGGATTATTTCGGTGAAGCACAGGTTGCGCACCGATTAGATAAATTACTTCCTAATGATGGGCAGTTATTTGTTGGCAATAGTCTGATAGTACGATTAATCGATGCATTTGCTCAGTTGCCTGAAGGTTATCCTGTGATGAGCAATCGAGGTGCGAGTGGTATTGATGGTTTGATTTCAACATCTGCGGGTGTTCATCGTGCAACAGAAAAGCCAACATTAACAATATTAGGCGATTTATCAGCACTGTATGATTTAAATAGTCTAGCGTTGCATCAACAAGTCTATGCGCCTAATGTTATTATCGTAGTGAATAATAACGGTGGGCAAATATTCTCAATGCTACCAACGCCAGAGGCAGAACGAGAACGTTTTTACTGTATGCCTCACTCATTAAATTTCAAACATGCAGCCGCAATGTTTGGCTTGCATTATGTATCACCAACAAATTGGGATGCACTGTTAACGACTGTTCAGGCGTGCTGGACAGGGGCGCCAACAACGACATTAATTGAATTAATTGTTGATGATACTGATGGTGCAAAAACATTAAATCAGCTGGTAAAACAGGTAACATCTCATGACTTTAGCATGTCAGCGATATAATACCCATAATGAAGGGCCTTGGTTAGTTTGGTTGCATGGGCTATTAGGTGAAGGTTCTGAATGGGAGCCTGTGATCCAGGCTTGCCATGAATATCCATCACTTGTGATTGATTTGCCTCGTCATGGTGGTTCTGCTTCTATCAGTGCGAAAGATTTTGTTGAAGTTAGTGCATTGCTAACAGACACACTTAAAGAGCAAGGTATTAACCATTATTGGTTAATTGGCTACTCGTTAGGTGGCAGAATCTCTATGTATCACGCGTGTTTTGGCGATACTACAGGATTAATGGGATTGATTGTGGAGGGCGGAAATCCGGGGTTATATGATGCAACGGAAAGACAAAGCCGCCTTGCACATGATAAACGCTGGGCTGAACGTTTTCGTAATGAGCCTATCAGAGACGTATTAACACAGTGGTATCAGCAACCGGTATTTGCCGATTTAAGTGATGATAAACGCCAGTTATTCGTTGAAAAACGTTGCCGTAATGCGGGTTTTTGTATTGCAGAAAGTTTAGAAACACTTTCTTTAGGTAATCAGCCTTGGCTTGTTACAGAATTACAGCAACTCACTTTGCCATTTATTTGGCTTTGTGGTGAAAAAGATAATAAATTTCAATCTATTGCGCAGCAATATTCGCTGCCATTAACGACTATCCCGCATGCTGGTCATAATGCCCATCAGGCACAGCCTATTGCTTATGCTGCGGTGATAAATCATGTTTTATCCCTCTTTGGTTAAAGGAACCTAATTATGCTTTACCCGAGCGAAGAAAAATTATATGCACCGATTGAATGGCAGGATTGTTCTGAAGGTTTTGAAGATATCCTTTATCATAAATCAGTCGATGGCATTGCAAAAATTACGATTAACCGCCCGCAAGTGCGTAATGCTTTTCGTCCTTTGACAGTGAAAGAGATGATCCAAGCATTAGCTGATGCACGTTATGATGACACAATTGGTACTATCATTTTAACGGGTGCGGGTGAAAAAGCATTCTGTGCAGGTGGCGACCAAAAAATTCGTGGCGATTACGGCGGATATCGCGATGATAGCGGTACTCATCACCTGAATGTGCTAGATTTCCAACGCCAAATCCGTACTTGTCCAAAACCTGTTGTAGCAATGGTTGCAGGTTATTCTATCGGTGGTGGTCATGTACTTCATATGATGTGTGACTTAACTATCGCTGCTGAAAACGCTATTTTTGGTCAAACTGGCCCTAAAGTTGGTTCTTTTGATGGTGGCTGGGGCGCTTCTTATATGGCTCGCATTGTTGGTCAAAAGAAAGCACGCGAAATTTGGTTCTTATGCCGTCAATATGATGCAAAAGAAGCATTAGAAATGGGCTTGGTTAACACTGTTGTTCCTTACGCAGATCTTGAAAAAGAAACAGTACGCTGGTGTCGTGAAATGCTGGAAAATAGCCCAATGGCATTACGTTGCTTGAAAGCTGCATTAAATGCAGATTGTGATGGTCAAGCTGGCCTTCAAGAATTAGCGGGTAATGCAACTATGCTGTTCTATATGACTGATGAAGGTCAAGAAGGTCGCAACGCCTTTAACGAAAAACGTCAACCTGATTTCACTCGATTTAAACGTAACCCATAATGCGAAACGCCAAACTCTATTCATTCAGCCTACCTGTAGATGCAGGCGTTGTTCTGCGCTATCAAAGGCTAAAAACGCGTGATGGTTTTCTTGTCTGTTTAGAGCAAAATGGCAAACAAGGGTGGGGTGAAATTTCACCTCTTCCTGAGTTTAGCCGTGAAACTTTAGAACAAGCACAAGAAGCTGCACAATCTTGGTTAACAGCTTGGTGCGCGGGTGAAAACCCTGTTCATAGTGAACTGCCAAGTGTGGCTTTTGGTATTAGCTGTGCATTAGCAGAGCTGGAAGGTACATTGCCACAAGATGCGAATTATCGTGCCGCACCTTTATGTAATGGCGATCCTGATGATTTGATTTTAAGCCTTAATGATATGGAAGGTGAAAAGGTCGCTAAAATCAAGGTTGGCTTATATGAAGCAGTGCGTGATGGGATCGTTGTTAACCTGTTATTAGAAGCTATCCCTGACTTAAAACTAAGACTTGATGCCAATCGAAGCTGGACACCAGCAAAAGCAGAAGGCTTTGCAAAGTATGTTAATCCGCAATGGCGTGACCGTATTGCGTTTTTAGAAGAGCCTTGCAAAACACCAGAAGAGTCACTGGCTTTTTCTCAAGCAACAGGTATTAACATCGCTTGGGATGAAACGGTGCGTGATGATGGTTTTGAAGTAAAACTACAACCTGGTGTAACAACGATTGTTATTAAGCCTACGTTAGTGGGAAGTCTTGAACGCTGTCAAATGCTTGTTAAACAAGCAAATGCGTTGGGGTTAGATGCTATTATCAGTTCAAGTATTGAAAGTAGTTTCGGACTCACTCAATTAGCCAGAATTGCACAATGGTTAACACCTAATAGCATTCCGGGGCTCGATACTGTTGATTTGATTAAACAACAACTTATTCGTCCTTGGCCAAATGTGGACATTCCGCTTATCTCTCTTGAACAACTAGAGACAGTATGGCAACAGTAGTTCCATTTAAACAATGGCCGTGGCATCACTGGGCACAATTATACCCAAATGAAACGGCCATCATTTCAGGTGTTTCACCAATTACATGGCAACAACTAAGTTGTCATATAAATCAGTTAGCTAATAATTTTGCTAAACAAGGTATTGATACACAAAGCACTGTGCTGTTGCGTGGAAAAAATCACATTAATCTTGTTTTCGCATTGCTCGCTATTTTTCAATGTGGTGCAAAGGTTTTACCTTTAAATCCACAGCTTCCAAAATCTTTACTTGATGAATTATTGCCTCACTTACGCATTGATTTTTATGCTGATTTGAGTGAAATATCGCTAGATTTAAATGCAACATTGCTTGATCTTAGTGGTATTGAACTAGATAACATGTCACGTCAATATAAAACTCAAACAGTAAATGATGTTTTATGGGAGCCATCTCGTATGGCAACACTTATTTTGACATCAGGTTCATCAGGTTTACCTAAAGCCGCGGTACACACTTTTGATGCACATCTTTGCAGTGCAATGGGTGTTTTATCATTAATGCCTTTGGAAAAAGGGGATAGTTGGTTACTTTCTTTGCCTCTATTTCATGTTTCAGGACAAGGTATACTTTGGCGCTGGTTATTACGCGGAGCAACGCTGGTGGTGCGTGAAATGCATCCTTTTGTAGATGCTTTGCAAGGTTGCACTCATGCCTCTTTAGTTCCCACACAATTATGGCGCTTCTTACAAAATAGAGCGCAACAAGATAATCAACAACCTATTACCCTAAAATCTGTTTTATTAGGCGGAGCAATGATCCCTATTGAGCTAACGCAAGAAGCAGAACATTGGGGAATTCAATGCTGGTGTGGTTACGGCATGACAGAAATGGCATCGACCGTTTGTGCCAAGCGTGCGGATGGTAAAGCTGGAGTAGGGCTTCCACTAAAAGGCAAAAGTGTTAGGTTAGTGAATGATGAGCTCCAGGTAATGTCTGACAGCATCGCATTAGGTTATTGGTTTGATGGTCAATTAAAACCGCTATCGCTTACGGCTGATGGTTGGTATTCAACGCGAGATAAAGGTTGTTTTAGTGCCGAAGAATGGTGTGTTTTAGGCCGTTTGGACAATCTTTTTTTCAGTGCTGGCGAAGGGATCCAACCGGAAGATATTGAAAAAATTCTTAATACACATCCAAGTGTTAGCCAATCTTTTGTTGTCCCTATCGATGATGCCGAATTTGGACAACGTCCGGTTGCAGTTGTTGATGCTGATATTGAAATCATTAATCAATTACCACAGTGGTATCACTCTCGATTAGCCGGATTTCAAAGACCTGTTGCTTGCTTACAACTTCCTGAAAGCCTTAAAAATGGGGGAATAAAAATCTCTCGTAAACAAGTACAACAATGGATGAAAGGGCAATTGTTGAAGTAATAATGGTGTGTTTGTCGATCCTCCTATCAAAATTCTATTTCTAATATAAAAGGTAGATAAAAGTAATTTGAATTTCTGTTCGTCATGGTTAAAATGATGAGCATAAAATAGACAATAAGTCCTAAAGATTATTAGAGAAAGGCGCCCGAAGGCGCCTTATTATTTTTGCCGAGTTGCTCACAGGGCTTCTTATTATACGGTTATTTAGCGTCTTTTTTTGCTAATGCTTTCATTGCTTTTTCAACACCAGCACCATATTCAGGATGAACTTTCTTAAATAAGGCAATTTGACGTTTTTGTGTATCTTTACTTGCTTGAATTAATTCACCTGCGATGCGAGAAAACATACGTTGATGCTCTTCATCACTCAGTAATTCATACAGTGCGCGAGGTTGGCTGAAATAATCTTCGTCTTCACGATGGTTCCAGTGATCTGCAGCACCTTCAATTGATAATGGTGGCTCTTTAAAATTAGGCTGTTCTTGGAACATACCACCATTATTGGGCTCATAAGTAATACCGCTACCACTATTACCATCAACACGCATTGCACCATCACGATGATAATTATGGAATGGGCATTGTGGCGCATTCACAGGGATTTGATGATGATTAACACCTAAACGATAACGGTGAGCATCACCATAAGAGAATAGGCGACCTTGTAACATCTTATCTGGGGAGAAGCCAATGCCCGGAACAATGTTGGCAGGGCTAAATGCTGCTTGCTCTACATCAGAAAAATAGTTTTCAGGGTTACGGTTTAGCTCGAAATAGCCCACATCAATTAATGGATAGTCAGCATGAGGCCAAACTTTAGTTAAATCGAAAGGATTATAAGGGACTTTTGACGCTTCTTTTTCTGGCATCACTTGAATTTGTAAATTCCAGCGAGGGAAATCACCGCGTTCAATCGCATCAAATAAATCACGTTGTGAGCTTTCTCTATCTTTACCAACCAGAGTCTCAGCTTCATCATCCATCAAGTTTTTAATACCTTGTTGGCAACGGAAGTGAAATTTAACCCAGAAACGCTCATTATCTTTATTAATAAAGCTATAAGTATGGCTACCAAAACCGTGAATAAAACGATAGCTTTGTGGTAAACCACGGTCACTCATATCAATAGTTAATTGGTGTAAAGCTTCTGGTAAATGAGAGAAGAAATCCCATTTATATGCCATATTGCGTAGGTTGGTTTTAGGATCACGTTTTACAACGTGGTTTAAGTCTGGGAATTTCAGCGCATCGCGAAGGTAGAAAACAGGAGTGTTATTACCCACCATATCCCAATTACCTTCTTCAGTATAAAATTTTAACGCAAAGCCACGAATATCGCGTTCGGCGTCTGCGGCACCTCTTTCACCAGCAACAGTTGAAAAGCGAGCAAACATTTCTGTTTTTTTACCCACTTTAGAGAAAATTTTAGCGCGAGTATATTTCGTAATATCGTGAGTGACTTTAAATGTACCAAAAGCACCAGAGCCTTTTGCGTGCATACGTCTTTCTGGAATAACTTCACGATCAAAGTGAGCTAGTTTTTCTAAAAACCAGACATCTTGAAGTAACATCGGACCACGAGGGCCTGCTGTCATTGAGTTATTATTGTCTACAACAGGTGCGCCTGACGCCGTTGTTAGCTTTTTCTTTTCCATCACATATCTCCAGTTTATGAAATAGTAAACGATCTAAAAAAATAGCATGTGTGAATAAAACGAAGCGAACAGCCTTATATTTATTATGGTTAATATTGACTGTAATTCCACTTTAGCAATATTAAATCCATTAATAAAACCAATTAGACCAATAATATTGATAGATGTAACTTATTTACATAGATTGAAAATTCTACAGATTATCTTTCAATTTTGAGTCAAGTTGTTTAATAAATTTGTTGTATAATTATAAGTTAGGACAATTATTTGCTGGGGTAATAACAATGAAAAAATATTTATTGGTCGGCGCTATAAGTACACTATTTATGGCGGCAAATGCCAATGCGGTATCAATGAATATTCAAGCGGGTGAGCATTATACAGACGTTCGCGCAGGATTAGGCAATCCTAATGCGGGTCTTTCTTTTAATGGTAACTGGGCTCGTAGTGATCATGATGGTCAATTAGGTAGCCTAGGTGCAAAGTTTGCTCTGCCATTAGGGCCTTTTTCAGCAAGTGTTGGTGGTAAAGCACTTTATTTAGCACCCAAAAATGGTGATGATGGTGCTGCTTTAGCGGGTGGTGTGGGTCTTAACTGGAATGTTCTGCCTTCTTTAAGTGTGTATGGCGAAGCCTATGCATCTCCTGAAGGATTAACCTCTGGTAGCAAATCTTATTATGAAGCTGATGTGGGTGCACAATTAACGGTATTTAAACCATTGCATGTTAATGCTGGTTATCGCGTGATTGAAATCGAAAACTCACATAATAGAAGTAATAATAAATTAGCTGATGGTTTCTATGTGGGTGCCGGTTTAAGTTTCTAATCTAGACGCTATATCTGAATCAAAAAAAGCAGGTGTCTAAAATCAGCACCTGCTTTTTTGTCGCCTATAAGAAAGGGAGTTAGCCAACTTGAGGTAATAAACCAAAAGTGATGGCGACTTGAATACCAATAACCACCAGGCCACAAGTAAATACAATACCTAATGCACTTTTCCCACCTTTAACTTTGTATTTATCAGTACCATTTCGTTCTTGTCTGACTTTCCATACTAATAAAGCCGGTAGAAGTAATGCTAAAATTGACAGTGCAATAGCCGCATAAGCTAATGCTTGCACAAAGTTAGGGAAATAAAGCGCACAAACCAAAGGTGGAACAAAGGTTAACAGGCTTGATTGCATGCGCCCAGTAGCGCGATTGCTACGCTTAAAGAGATCTGCAAGATAATCAAATAGCCCTAATGCAACACCAAGGAATGAAGTAGCTAAAGCCAATGCAGCAAATAGGTTAACTGCAATATTCACGCGAGGTGTAGCAACAACATCACGAATAGCAGTCAGTAAGCCATTTAATCCCGATTGCTGCGCCATAATTCCCATAAAAGTATTTGTTGGGATGGCACCTAATGTGGCAATTTGCCATAAGATATAAGCAACAAGCGGAATAGCACTACCAATAATAAAGATAATACGTAGCTTTTTAATATCGCCATTCATGTAACTTACGATACTTGGCACACTACCGTGGAAACCAAATGAGGTAAAAATAACAGGAACCGCAGAAAGGATAAGTCCATATTCTACAGGCATTGAGGTCAAGTTTACCGACTCAACGTGAGGTAACATCACAATCAGCATGAATATAAGGAAAAAGACTTTTGCGGTAAATAATAGGCGATTAATCATATCGACCGATGTTGTACCAATTCCTACTACAGCTCCGCCAATCACTGTAAAGATAATAATACCTTGAGTGATAGAAAGCTCATGACCAATCCAAGATGAAAGGGTAGCCGAAAGTAGTTCACCTGCACCACTAATATAAGCGGTCGTTAACGCATACATTAATAGCAACAGTGCGAGGCCAGTGATAACTTGACCACCTACACCGAGATAGCGTTTTGCGATAGAGCCGAGACCTGTATGAGGATCGTTGTATTGATAAACTTCCACCAGCAGTAATGCGGTATAGCTCATCAATAACCATAAGCCAATAAGCAATAACATCATCGTGCTAAAGCCAATACCCACGGCAGCTAATGGCATTGCCAGCATACCAGCCCCAATTGTTGTTCCTGCAACAATAAAAACACTGCCTATAGTGCGATTCTTCACAAGATCCTCTGTTCACTAGACTATTTTATTTATTTAAAAAGCAGAGTATAAGAATGGTAAAATTCTGTCAAATTTTAATTACGTATAGTGTAATGATTAGTTTACAAGAAGAGGTTTTGTGAATAAAAAAACGCCAATCATAAATATGAATTGGCGCTTTAAGAGAAGGGTTTATAAGAGCATTAATCGTCAAGCTCTACCATTCGTCTTATTTGATCACGATTAATCTGTTTAATCTGTCCGGTTTCTGAATCTTTGTAGGTAATTAATCCAGTTGCTTCATCTTCTTGGGGTTTATCCGTCGTTAAAATTGTTTCCCCATTTACTGTTTCTATTTTTTGTGGACTTGAACAGCCTGCAACAAGCAGAATTGATGTAGAAATAGCAATGACTGAGAAAATAGACTTTAATTTCATAATGCTTTTCCTTTTTTTATCGTGTTAACTTAACCTTAGTCAAAGTTGAACAAGAGTGTTAGAAAAAAGCTCAAATTAAGATAATTCAAATTATTCAGAGTAAATTTCTATTTCAATATCACTGATGGGATGACAGCTACAAGGTAAGATTTCATCAGGTTGGATAAATGCTAAAGGTTCATTGCGATAACAAACCTTGCCTTTCACTAGGCGCAGACGACAAGAGCCACAATAGCCTTCGCGACATTGGTATTCGACTTGGACTTTCCCATGTTCTAATGCATCAAGCAAAGAGGGGTGGGTGTCAGTATGAAATTCTAAAGGTTTTGAAAGACCCTGCATCAGCAGGGTCACTTTATGAGATGCCATAACGTATCGGTGTTATTTCTCAGTATTACAATTCAAAGTTGCTTAAATCATCAGTATCAACTTGTGAATCGATTTGACCCACGAGGTAAGAACTGACTTCAACTTCTTGAGGTGCAACTTGAACGTTGTCAGACACTAACCATGCGTTGATCCATGGAATAGGGTTAGAGCGCGCTTTAAATGGTAATTTAAGACCCACTGCTTGCATGCGAATATTTGTAATATATTCAACATATTGGCAAAGGATATCTTTATTTAAACCAATCATCGAGCCTTCAGAGAATAGGTATTCAGCCCACTCTTTTTCTTGCTCAGCAGCTTCAACGAACAGGTCATAACACTCTTGCTCACATTCTGCTGCAATTTCTGCCATTTCAGGATCATCTTGACCTGAACGCAGTAAATTCAGCATGTGTTGTGTACCTGTTAAGTGTAGCGCTTCGTCACGAGCAATTAGTCGGATGATCTTCGCGTTACCTTCCATCAGTTCACGTTCAGCAAAGGCAAATGAACAAGCAAAGCTAACATAGAAGCGGATTGCTTCTAGTGCGTTGACGCTCATTAAGCACAGATAAAGCTGTTTCTTTAATTTACGTAATGTGACGTGAATTGTTTTACCTTTAACTTGATGGTCGCCTTCACCATACATGTGATAAAGATTTGTCAGCTTGATTAACTCGTCATAGTAAGAAGAAATATCACGAGCACGTTTTAAAATCTCTTCATTTTCAACGATATCATCAAACACAACTGACGGATCATTAACGATATTACGAATAATATGAGTATAAGAGCGTGAGTGAATGGTTTCAGAGAATGACCATGTTTCAACCCATGTCTCTAACTCTGGGATCGAGATCAAAGGTAAGAATGCCACGTTAGGGCTTCTGCCTTGAATCGAATCCAACAGCGTTTGATATTTTAAGTTGCTAATAAAAATATGTTTTTCATGATCAGGTAATGCATTGTAGTCAATGCGATCACGAGAAACGTCCACTTCTTCTGGACGCCAGAAGAAGGAGAGCTGTTTTTCAATTAGCTTTTCAAAAATAGGATATTTTTGCTGATCATAACGCGCTACGTTAACAGGTTGCCCAAAAAACATGGGCTCCTGAAGTTGATCATTTTTAACTTGTGAAAAAGTAGTATAAGACATAGCTTCCTCAATTAAATTTTACACGCGCCGCCTTCACAATCTAAATCTTCCGTCTCAACGACTTCTTCCAGATCACCCTGTACATCATCTGCACCGTCACGGGTATTGTGATAATAAAGTGTTTTCACACCATATTTGTAAGCGAGCAGCAAATCTTTCAGCAGTTGGTTCATTGGAACCTTACCGCTAGGGAAACGAGTAGGATCGTAGTTAGTGTTCGCTGAAATGGCTTGGTCAACGAATTTCTGCATGATGCCCACTAACTGCAAGTAACCTTCAATACTTGGCATTTGCCATAGTAATTCATAAGCGCCTTTCAAACGCTCATACTCAGGAACCACTTGACGTAAAATACCGTCTTTAGAGGCTTTAATACTGATATAACCACGCGGTGGTTCGATACCATTTGTTGCATTAGAAATCTGTGAAGATGTTTCTGATGGCATCAGTGCAGACAGTGTTGAGTTACGTAAACCGTGCTCTTTAATGTCTTTGCGTAAACTTTCCCAATCGTAATGCAGAGGTTCTTTTGTCAGTACATCTAATGATTTTTTGTAGGTATCAATAGGTAAAATACCGTCAGCGTAAGTGGTTTCATTAAACCATGGGCATGCACCTTGTTCTTTCGCTAATTCATTAGATGCTTTTAATAAATAGTATTGAATTGCTTCAAACGCACGATGAGTTAAGTTATTTGCACTACCATCAGAGTAGCGAACACCGTGTTTTGCTAAATAATAAGCAAAGTTAATAACACCAATACCTAAGGTACGACGGCCCATTGCACCTTGTTTTGCCGCTAAGATTGGATAATCTTGGTAATCTAACAGCGCGTCTAAAGAACGAACGGCTAAACGAGCAAGTTCTTCTAAATCATCAAGATTTTCAATTGCGCCTAAGTTAAATGCAGATAATGTACACAGTGCAATTTCACCATTAGGATCTTTAATATCATTTAATGGTTTAGTTGGTAGTGCAATTTCTAAGCATAAATTCGATTGACGAATTGGTGCAATTGCCGGATCAAATGGGCTATGTGTATTACAGTGGTCAACGTTCTGAATGTAAATACGGCCAGTTGATGCTCGTTCTTGCATCATTAATGAGAATAACTCAACTGCTTTAACTTGTTTTTGGCGGATGCTCTTATCTTTCTCGTATTGCACATATAAACGTTCAAATTCATCTTGATCAGCAAAGAATGCATCGTATAGACCAGGGACATCAGAAGGGCTAAATAAAGTAATATCCTGCCCTTTGATTAAACGTTCATACATTAATTTATTTAATTGAACGCCGTAATCTAAATGGCGAACACGGTTATCATCAACACCACGGTTGTTTTTCAGCACCAGCAGGCTTTCAACTTCTAAATGCCATAATGGGTAGAACAAGGTTGCTGCGCCACCACGAACACCACCTTGCGAGCAAGATTTTACCGCAGTCTGGAAGTGTTTATAGAAAGGGATACATCCCGTATGGAATGCTTCACCATTACGAATAGCACTACCTAATGCACGAATACGACCCGCATTGATACCGATACCCGCACGTTGAGAAACATATTTCACGATGGCACTTGATGTCGCATTGATAGAATCAAGGCTGTCGTCACACTCAATTAATACACAAGAGCTAAATTGACGAGTTGGTGTTCTTACACCTGCCATGATTGGTGTTGGTAATGAGATTTTAAAGGTTGAAATCGCATTATAGAAACGTTCGATATAGTCCATACGTGTTGCTTGTGGATAACGAGAGAACAAGCAAGCCGCAACTAAAACATATAAAAACTGTGCGCTTTCGTAAATTTCACCTGTAATACGGTTTTGAACGAAGTATTTACCTTCTAATTGTTTAACCGCAGCGTAGGAGAAGTTCATATCACGTTGATGAACAATAAAGTTATTCATCTGTTCAAACTCTTCTTGTGTGTAATCTTCAAGAAGATGGCGATCATATTTGCCTAAATCGACTAATTTTTTAACGTGATCATACAGTGTTGGTGGCTCAAATTGGCCATACGCTTTTTTACGTAAATTAAATACGGCAAGACGGGCAGCGAGGTACTGATAATCAGGCGTTTCACCAGAGATTAAGTCCGCAGCAGCTTTTACCAGCGTTTCATGGATATCAGCAGTTTTGATACCATCATAAAACTGAATCTGAGAACGTAATTCAACTTGAGATACAGAGACATTTTCTAGACCTTCTGCGGCCCAGGTGATAACACGGTGAATTTTGTCTAAGTCAATGCGTTCTTTATGACCATCACGTTTTGTGACGAGCAGGCTGTGATTCATGAGCGATGCACCTTTCTTGCATTAGTGTTACCTGAAATTTTATACCGCAAAAAAACGCTCCCGATGACAATCTGTGCCAAGGAGTCTTGTGGTGTGAAATTTAAGGAAACACAATATATAGGGGTTGGTTCAAATGGTGATAACAAGATAAAGGTAATTGAGCGATTGATCAAGTGTACAAATCTGATTGTTTCTGTGGATAAATAGGGGATAATTTTTTTAACAACTGCCTGTACCCTGCATAAATACAGGCAGTAAGAAACACAAATTCAAGTGACAACGATGTAAAGTCAATTTTAAAAAATGTGATCGTTTGATGTTTTATTAAACCAAATCAAACTTTCAGTTTCACGAATTCGAGTTATGTGTCGATTGTGTGTGCACCATATAGTTCACATCGACATTTGGCGCTAATCGGAATTTGTCAGTAATCGGGTTATAATGTAAACCAATCATATTTTTGCTACGCAAATCGGTTTCATCAACCCAACTAAGTAATTCTGATGGGCGAATAAACTTATTAGCATCATGTGTGCCCTTAGGTACCATATTCAGAATATACTCCGCACCTACCACCAGCATCAACCACGCTTTTTTATTACGATTGATGGTTGAGAAGAAAACATGTCCACCAGGTTTTACCAGTTTTGCACAGGCTCTTACAACAGATGAAGGGTCAGGAACGTGCTCTAACATCTCCATACAGGTAACGACGTCATAAGTTTGTGGGTTTTCATTCGCGTGGTTTTCAACTGTATCTTGAATGTAAGTGACCGGAATACCCGATTCTAGCGAGTGCAAACGTGCAACTTGTAATGGCTCTGTACCCATATCAAGGCCAGTTACTTCAGCCCCAACACATGCCATACTTTCAGACAAAATACCGCCACCGCAACCAACATCTAGGACTTTTTTTCCGAATAGGCCGTCTGCGCGTTCTTGAATATAGTTGAGTCTTAGCGGGTTGATGCGGTGTAATGGCTTAAATTCACCTTCAAGATCCCACCACCGTGATGCGACGCTTTCAAACTTGTCGATTTCATGCTGATCCACGTTAGCATGTAAAGAGGTTGTTTTATCATTCATCAGAAAGTATTACTCCTATTTTCATATTGCCATGATTCTACCAACGTTAGACGGTGAAATCGAAGAGAATAGCGAAAGGATCATTAATTTAGTTGTTTCCTTTTTCCAAAAATTGGCGATTTGTGGTATAGTTCTAAACCTTTGAATCCGTAGTATGAGGGACAGTGGCTCCATGAGCGACATTGCCAGAGAAATCACACCAGTTAATATCGAAGAAGAGCTGAAAAGCTCATATTTGGATTATGCGATGTCTGTTATTGTAGGACGCGCATTACCCGATGTTCGAGACGGACTGAAGCCAGTACACCGCCGAGTGCTTTTCGCGATGAATGTACTAGGAAACGATTGGAATAAACCTTATAAAAAATCAGCCCGTGTTGTTGGGGATGTTATCGGTAAATATCACCCGCACGGTGACAGTGCTGTTTATGAAACGATTGTTCGTTTAGCACAGCCTTTTTCTATGCGTTACATGTTGGTTGACGGGCAGGGTAACTTCGGGTCAGTTGATGGTGACTCGGCGGCTGCAATGCGTTATACCGAAGTTCGTATGGCGAAAATCGCCCATGAACTGCTGGCGGATTTGGAAAAAGAAACGGTTGATTTTGTTCCTAACTATGATGGAACAGAACATATTCCGGCAGTAATGCCAACCCGTATTCCAAACTTGTTAGTCAATGGTTCTTCAGGGATTGCGGTGGGGATGGCAACAAACATTCCTCCACATAACCTAGGCGAAGTTATCGACGGCTGTCTTGCTTATGTTGATAACGAAGACATCACGATTGAAGAGTTGATGGAACATATTACGGGGCCTGATTTCCCGACTGCCGCTATTATTAATGGTCGTAGAGGAATTTTAGATGCTTACCGTACTGGTCGCGGAAAAATTTATATTCGTGCTCAGGCTGACATCGAAACTGATGAGAAAACAGGTCGCGAAACTATTATCGTGACAGAAATTCCTTATCAGGTGAACAAAGCTCGTTTAATTGAAAAAATTGCAGAGCTTGTTAAAGATAAGCGTATTGAAGGTATTAGCGGATTACGTGACGAGTCTGATAAAGACGGTATGCGTATTGTCGTTGAAATCAAACGTGATGCTGTGGGTGAAGTGGTATTAAATCACTTATTCTCACAAACACAAATGCAGGTTTCTTTCGGTATTAATATGGTTGCGCTTCACCAAGGCCAGCCAAAATTATTAAATCTAAAAGAAATTATCTCTGCCTTTATTCGTCACCGTCGTGAAGTTGTTACTCGTCGTACTATTTACGAATTACGCAAAGCGCGTGACCGTGCTCATATCTTAGAAGCACTGGCTGTTGCATTGGCGAACATTGACCCAGTTATTGAAATGATCCGTCAAGCACCAAATCCAGCAGAAGCAAAAGCGGCATTAATTGCACAACCTTGGGATTTAGGTAGCGTTTCTACCATGTTAGAGCGTGCTGGCGACAGCAACGTTGCTCGCCCTGAATGGTTAGAGCCACAATATGGTGTGCACGACGGTAAATACTATCTAACAGAGCAACAAGCTCAAGCTATTTTAGATCTGCGTTTGCAGAAACTGACCGGTCTTGAACATGAAAAACTGTTAGATGAATATCGTGAGTTATTACTCCAAATTGCTGAGCTATTACATATCTTAAGAAGCCCTGAACGTCTGATGGAAGTCATTCGTGAAGAGCTAAATACGATTAAAGATCAGTATAACGATCCTCGCCGAACTGAGATCACTGAAAATACGGCTGATATTAATATTGAAGACTTGATCAATGAAGAAAATGTTGTTGTGACACTTTCTCACCAAGGCTACGTTAAATATCAACCACTTACCGATTACGAAGCACAGCGTCGTGGTGGTAAAGGCAAATCAGCAGCAAGAATTAAAGAAGAAGACTTTATCGATCGTCTATTAGTGGCTAACACCCATGACACGATTTTATGCTTCTCAAGCCGTGGTCGTCTCTACTGGATGAAAGTTTACCAGTTACCAGAAGCAAGTCGCGGTGCTCGTGGTCGTCCAATTATCAACTTATTACCTCTTGAGCAAAATGAACGAATTACCGCTATTTTGCCAGTAAGAGAGTATGAAGAAGGTAAGTTTGTCTTTATGGCAACGGCAAGCGGAACCGTGAAGAAAACGCCTCTGCAAGATTTCAGCCGTCCTCGTAGTGCAGGCATCATTGCCGTTAACTTAAATGAAGGCGATGAGTTAATCGGTGTTGATTTAACCGATAGCACAAACGAAGTTATGTTGTTCTCTGCGGAAGGTAAAGTGGTTCGTTTTGCGGAAGATTGTGTTCGCCCAATGGGTCGTACTGCGACAGGTGTCCGTGGTATGAAACTGAGTGATGACGATAAAGTGGTTTCACTCATCATCCCTCGTGGTGAAGGTGATATCTTAACTGTAACTGAAAATGGTTATGGTAAACGTACTGCTCAAAGCGAATACCCAACGAAGAATCGTGCAACACAAGGCGTTATCTCTATTAAAGTGAGTGAGCGTAACGGTAAAGTTGTTGGTGCAATTCAAGTTGAAGAAACTGATCAGATTATGATGATCACTAATGCGGGTACATTAGTTCGTACACGCGTTTCTGAAGTCAGCATTGTTGGACGTAATACACAAGGTGTTACCTTAATTCGTACAACAGAAGATGAGTTGGTCGTTGGCTTGCAACGCGTTGAAGATGAGGATGATGCATTAGATGACGATGAAGTTAATGAAGTTATTAGCGAAGAGTCATCAGAAGCACCTGATTCAAATTTAACAGATGATGCGGACGAAGAATAATATTTATCATTATTGTGATGTATAAATAAAAGAAAGCAGGCATAATTGCCTGCTTTTTTTATGTGGTAGGATCAGTTTATTATCAGAAAAAATTATCCTGATGATAAAGATCATATCATTCAGACATTCAGTAACTTCTGCTAGAATAGAATAAGTTTCTTGTGCGGTAGGAATATTGATTAGGGTGGTTGTTTGAGATATCTCTCGTCCTTTAAAACATCGTTAAAAATTTCCCGCTACCTTTTTCGGATATTAGGTATCATGTTGTGGGCGATGGGTGCATTGCTAACCATGTTTTACCTCATCAATATCTTTAATGATACCAAGTCTGATATTCGGCAAGAGTATAGTAATAACTACACCAACCTTCTTAGTTTCTTTAGGCAAACCTCCGGCACTATCCGTGATTTACAATACCTCGCAGAACGTCACCAAGAACAAATTAACTTAAACCCGGGCATGAAAAACTCATTATTTTATGAAGGGCCATTCTCTCTTCATAAACTTAATGACACCGCAGATTGTGAATTATTTAAAGGGCAAACGAACAACTATTTCCGCTCTTTTAACAGCATCTTATATTATTGGAAAGATAACACTCCGGCATTACAAGGGATAAATCAAGTCTTTATGGTTGGCTCCCATAGCATGTGTATGATTAACTTCCCTTTGCGAGCATCCCCTGTTGATACTGAAATGTTGAAAAAAATGGTTTACGAAAATACACGTAACTATGTTAATCAACGTGCACAAGGTAAAGAAGTTAATCAATATTGGATAGTGCCAGATGCAAAAGGGGATAGTGGCATTTTATATGTTATGTCGCCAGTTTATGCCTCAGGTAAATTCATTGGCCTGATTGGTATTGAAAGGGCTATTCGTCTTGAATATTTTTCTCCTGCCAAAGATAGAGTGATTTCAATTCATCTTCTTAATAGCAGAAATACAACAGTTTTAAGCTATCCAGCAGAAAACAACTATCATACCGTTAAACAGGTTCCTGATGTCAGCGCCCCTTATTTTGGCTTTGATGAAGACTTTAGTGATTTAGTTGCTAAGCGTAAATTATTACCATCATCTTTTAGTGTGGTGTATTCATTACCACTCAAGCAAATTTTAAATGAATTTAAATTCACGATTTTTAATGCGCTGATCTTAAATATTATCTCAGCCATTATGATTTTTATTTTCGTCTGGATCTTTGAGAGAAAAATATTCTCTCCAGCCGAAAATAATGCCTCTCGTCTAGAAGAACACGAACAGTTTAACCATAAGATCGTGGCATCAGCGCCAGTCGGGATCAGTATTCTTAGAATACGTGATGGAATGATCATCTTAAGTAACGAGCTAGCACACAACTATTTTCGTTTGCTTAGCCATAGCGATAAACAAAATATTCTTTCTATTATTGCTGAGAAAAGTAGCAATATGGTCGATGTAGTGACCAACAATCGTAATCATCTGCAAATAAGCTTTGTTAACTCACGTTATCAAAATGAGGATGTGGCTATCTGTGTTTTAGTGGATATTAGCGCACGGGTTAAAATGGAGCGCTCACTACAAAATATGGCAACAGCTGCGGAGCAAGCTAACCAAGCTAAATCGATGTTTTTAGCAACAGTCAGCCACGAATTACGAACACCACTTTATGGAATTATTGGTAATCTAGAATTATTGCAGTCGCTTACACAAAATGATGATACATCTCGATTACTAAAGACGATGGATAACTCTTCATCGTTATTGCTAAAAATTATCAGCGATATCCTCGATTTCTCGAAAATTGAATCTAAACAGTTAAAAATTGATATTAAGCCATTTAATTGTCGCCAAGTACTCTCGTTTGTTATTTCTAACTATTTACCTTTGATTGCGAAAAAAGGCTTGGCTATTTACTGTTTTATTGAACCTGATGTACCAAAAATTGTAAATAGCGATCCTGTTCGTGTACAACAAGTTATCTCTAATTTGTTGAATAACAGTATTAAATTCACCACAACTGGATGTATTACCTTACATCTTTATAAAGATGATTATTATCTCTATTTTGATATTCACGATACAGGGAGAGGTATTAGCGATAAAGCATTGCATGAGCTGTTCGAGCCATTCTTCCAAGTATCTCAAAATACAGAAAGTGCATCAGAGGGAACTGGATTAGGTTTGGCCATTTGTGAAAAACTGATCAACTTAATGGATGGGGATATCAGTGTTGTTTCCCAAGAAAATATTGGTAGCCGCTTTACGGTTCGTATACCTCTTTATGGTGCCTTAGAAGGAATAGAATCGTCTTCTAAACAGAATATTTATAAAGAAAGTAATGTTCGTTGTTTTATAGACATTAAAAATCTTTATTTGGAAGGCTTTATTGGTCGATACCTTCGTTACTTCGGTTTGAGCTGTGAATTACTTACTGAAGAAGTGGTGATATCTTCAAACGATTTTATTATTACGGACTACGATCTACCAAGAAAATATAACAGCCAATTTATTAGGATCAATGAGCATTACTTTGAGCCATCAAAGAAAATAGCTGAAAATATATGGGTATGCAGTACTTATAAACTAAATGAATTAACAAAAATAATACTGCAATTACCACAAAATAAAGTTGAAGCAAATTGTGCGGAGATGGTGGAGCAAGCTACAGATTGTAGCTTACAAACTTTAACTATCCTTATTGTCGATGATCATCCAATAAACCGCTTATTGTTGACCGATCAACTGAAAAAAATTGGTTTTAATACAGCAACAGCAGAAGATGGTTGTGACGCATTAACGTATTTAGCTAAGAATCATGTTGATATCGTTCTGACAGATGTCAACATGCCGAATATGAATGGCTATCAGTTGGCAACACATATACGAGAAATGGGCAGTGCTATGCCTGTAATAGGAGTAACGGCGAATGCGATTGCCGAAGAGAAGCAACGCTGTATTAATGCCGGAATGAATGATTGTGTATCCAAACCTGTTTCACTTTCTATTTTAAGAGAAGTGTTGGTGAAGCATATTCCTAAAGAATAGTTCTAGAACGTGAACGATAAAATGAGTAAATAAAGACTAATTTATTAGTCTTTATTTATTTTTAAGCCCAAATAAGGCGAAAAGTGATGCATTTAAAAAGTATTTTGATAGATAAGGTAAAAACAGAGCAGAGTCATAACAAGATAAATGACTTAAAAGCAGGGTAATAAAGCCTCTACAATGCTCTGTGAGCACTGAAGCTAATAAGGGTATGAAGAAATAGAAGGATAAATCATACTGCTTAGAAGCGCTTGTAAACAAAGGAGGATATTACTAAGGGAAAGAAAGGGGGAGCCCAAAAAGAAAGAAGGATAAATTAAAGACTAAAAAGCAGAGAAGCTCCCCAAAGGGTTGAGCTTCCTGATTTTATCGGTGCAACTAAGGTAACTACAGTGAAATTAATCTGGGCCGTTAATTTCCTTATCAATAGTCACTGATGATAAGGAATTAAGTAATGCGATATCGTTATCGACACCTAATTTCATCATGGCTGATTTTTTCTGACTACTAATCGTTTTAATACTACGATTCAGTTTCTTCGCGATTTCAGTTACAAGGAAACCTTCAGCAAATAATCTCAGCACTTCACTCTCTTTTGGTGATAGGCGTTTATCGCCATAACCATTCGCATTGACTTTTTCAAGTAGCTTCGCAACACTTTCAGGCATAAATTTTTTGCCTTTTTGCAGCGCAGCCAATGCTTTTGGCAGATCAGTCGGAGCACCTTGCTTAAGCACAATACCTTCAATTTCAAGATCAAGGACTGCGCTCAAAATAGCTGGGTTGTTATTCATTGTTAGTACGATAATCGACAAATTAGGATAATGTCTTTTAATGTACTTAATGAGTGTAATACCATCACCATACTTATCGCCAGGCATAGACAAGTCAGTAATTAAAGCATCCACATTTAACTTAGGTAAGTTATTGATAAGTGAAGTCGAATCTTCAAATTCACCAACAACATTGACCCATTCAATTTGTTCTAAAGATTTACGAATACCGAATAAAACGATTGGGTGATCATCGGCAATAATAATATTAAGGTTATTCATGTTTAATTGTTACCTTGCTGCAGCAACTGTTGAATCCATTTATCCAGTTGAGTGATACGTTCTTTGATCTCTAATTCATTATGATTTTTTATGTCATGCTCTAAATATTCACAGCTTTCTCTGAGATATTCTAAATCTAACATGGCAAAAACCCCTTTTAGACGATGAGCTGTCTGGGCTAGAGAATGAAAGTCTTTATTTGTTGCTTCTAAGTGTAGTTTTTCAACATCAATAGGAACAGTACTGATAAATAGTTCCTTATAATCACTACCATTCAACTTCTTCCTATAATTATTAAGAATTACTTCGTATTTATCAAGGTTATTATTTTCATCCCAAATACTCTCTTTAGCTGTATCTAGGAGAAATGACTCATTTTCTTCAATTAAATAAGTAATAGCCTCTATTAAAGGATCACCGAAGTTATAGTTACACTTTATTAAATCTTTTGATATTTTTTCAAATCCAACAATAGAGCTCATTAATAATATTGTTGGAGATTCAGGATTATCATTCGGCGTATCCCTAAGTATGATATCGTATTCGGGATAAAGATTCTCTCTATTTTTATCAAAGTATGTAGCGCCATATTTATCAAGCTGTTGACAGATGATTTTTTCTATTTCAGGGTTTTTTATGGCGAGTTTTGCGTTTATACCCTCTAATAATACGTTAAAAGTTCGTTCTTCCGTATCTATATGCTGGTATGGGAGTGCAATTCGGAAATGAGAACCAATACTTTCTTGACTCTTAATAGTTAATTCTCCCTGTATCTTATTACACAGCAAATGACATAAATAAAAAATGATACCTGAGTTAGAATAATATTTGTCTCCCATTGCTTGGCCTAAGAATGGGTATTTTATATTAGCAATGTCTTGAGGTGTAAGTCCGCTTCCACTGTCAATAATATCAATAAGTATTTCTTCTTTATCTTTATTTTGAACTAAATTCAGATTAACTGTTATCTTTCCATAATTAGTCGTACTAATGGCATAATTAATCAATGATAAAATAATCTTACTTAAAGCCGGGCCATCGTTAATTAAAAGTAAGCCTGGTCTTATGTTATTGTGGAAATAAAGTGTTAGGCCTTTTCTTATCATAAAAGGTGATGCTGTTATCAGAATAGATTCAACTAATGTTGAGAGTTCAAATTCATCCTTATGAATTTTCCATTCTTGATTTTCTAACTTATTAATTAATGTAATGTTTTCTATCCACTCAGAAATGTAATTTGTTTTCTCTAATAATAAGCTAAGCAATTGTTGATGAGTATCTTCGGGTAATAACTCTTTGAACTGATAAACCATCTCATTTATATCTTTGATGGGACGCATCAATTCTAATGACATATTAGATAAAATTTTGCGTCGTGCGATGGTGTTTTTCTCATATTCTTGCTGTGCAAGTTGTAATTTTTTATTGATTAATGCTTCGTTATCTTTATTCAGGAATATGAATAATGATGTATTGTCAATATTGTTATTATTACTGGTTCTTATTTCATAAATTTCGTTGTTGATAGCCGTTTGGATTAAGCCATTATGCTCAACCGCCATTTGGCGGATCTTAGATAAATCAATATGAGGCAGTAATTTTTCCGCATGACTATTACTAATAATCTTATGGTTAGAGGAAAAATTATAGACTAATAATCCTATCGGGAGATTCGAAATGATGTCGTTTGTCATCTCTTCTTTGATTCGTAGGTTACGAGTCATAGAGATATAAGGGAAAACGTACTTATTCCGAATATAGATATGGCCAAAAATGGAAATAGAAATAAATACCAGCAGGCTGATTAATAACCAAATATTTTTGTAGGCAATCTCTTTTATAATCGATTTCAACGGATATTCATAAGAGAGTGAATAGGGGATCCCTGCAATAGGTTGAGAAAAAATCAGTGAAGAGCCGTCTGTTGATACTTCAATGCTATTTTTGTCGTAAACAGATTGCTGACCTGTTGGAAGTAGTCTTAAGTAGTGTGGAGACAATTCTGAAGGTAAGAAGTTATTGATAGGCAAATCAAACGCTACTACGCTGGTTAACTGACCAGGCACATTAAACATAATACGATAAGTGTAGTAGTAGATGTTTTCTGTAGACATTTTCCTGATGGGAGAAAGACTCTCTTTTTCATCTAATGCCGTTGATTGCATCAATAACTCAGACCGCTTGTTTTCAGCCGTTAATGTTAAATAGCTTTCTTTATAACGGATCTCCGGCTTAAGCACAGAATGAGTCGTAATTAAGATAAGATCATTTCCTTTACCATTTAGATAATAAAGTGAACTGTAATCATTACGCACTCCCCAAAGAATTTCGAGTGAATTTGCAAATCGTTGTGCTAACTGAAAGGTTTGCTCATTGGGTTTGCCGAATATAATGGAATCTACGGTTTGATCTCGGCCTTCAAGCCAAAATACATCCGAACGTAATCTTATTGGATTAAGTCGCAATACAGGGAACGTCGAGGTATCTGCTATTTTATTTGATAGCTGAAAAAGCTGATTAGAGTGGTAACGGTAATCTTCAACCTGTCGAGCAAATTTGTGAGTCGTATTGTTGATAGCATTTTTTTTGCTATCTAGCCAAGTGTCAAAATAACTGTAAGCGTATAGAAAAAGTGATATGACCATAAAAAGAAGAAACAGGGCATATAGACGAGTTAGTGTATTTGGCTTGAGTTGGTTCAATGTACGCATTCAGTTTGCGAGCCTTTAAGAGACAATGTAATTAAAAAATAGAAAATTGAATAAACAATCACCATTATTCAGTCATTATATTAACAGGTTATCACTTTAAAAGGGATATTCGGATGAACTTTGAGCAAACAAACAAAAAAATCCAATTTTTTTACAATCGGAGCTAGACAGCGGGGCCAGAGATAGGCATAATTCCGCGCTATGGAAGGATGGCCGAGTGGCTGAAGGCAGCGGTCTTGAAAACCGCCGATGGGAAACCATCCTAGAGTTCGAATCTCTATCCTTCCGCCAGAATTAGCCGGCTTAGCTCAGTTGGTAGAGCAACTGACTTGTAATCAGTAGGTCACCAGTTCGACTCCGGTAGCCGGCACCATATAAGAACCCGTTATCTCGTAAGAGATAGCGGGTTTTTTCTTATCTATAATTCTATTTTTCATTTTCCCTCTTATTTATTTTTATTTAATTCCTTTTGGGTTACTCCATTTATCTCTCGATATCACTGTGATTTTTTATCTTTAGTTATCAAAAATTAACCAGTATATTAGTGAGTTAGCACTTTTTAAGCAAAAAGCGTTTGAAGATTGAGCAAACAGATAAAAAAGTCATTTTTTTTACAATCAGGACTAGACAGCGGGGTCAGAGATAGGCATAATTCCGCGCTATGGAAGGATGGCCGAGTGGCTGAAGGCAGCGGTCTTGAAAACCGCCGATGGGAAACCATCCTAGAGTTCGAATCTCTATCCTTCCGCCAGAATTAGCCGGCTTAGCTCAGTTGGTAGAGCAACTGACTTGTAATCAGTAGGTCACCAGTTCGACTCCGGTAGCCGGCACCATATAAGAACCCGTTATCTCAAAAGAGATAACGGGTTTTTTCTTGGGTAAATTTTATGAATATATATTAAAAAACACCACATAAAAGATTGTAGTGTTTTCGTGTATTACTATGATTATCGATCTATCACGATCACCAACCCATCACGGACCAATTAAATACTCGTCCCAAAATTTTTACTTCTTCTAATGTAGAACGCTCATCTGGGTAATCAATAGTGTTATAGCTACGGATGATTATGGTGTTATTGGGAAGTCGATGTAAAATTTTGACTCTTAAAAGATCACCTTGTTGAATAGCATAAATACCGCCATCAACAATTTTTGTATGTCCTGTACTGATAGTGACAATTGAACCATCAGGGATAACAGGGGACATACTGTCACCATGAACTTTAAAAGCAACGGCATCACTAGGTTGAACACCATAGCGATTAAATGTAGAACGAGAAAATCTCAATAACTCCACCTTCTGATTATCCGTGGTACAACTTCCGAAACCGGCAGCTAATTCAATAGTAGTATAGAAGGGGATCTCAACTTCATCTCGTTCTATCGGTGTATTATTATCCCAATCATCAACAGGTGTCATTTCATTGACTGAAACACCATCGTTTCTTTTTGCTCCTCGCCCATATTCTAACCATTCTGCTCGAACATCGAGCCATTGACTTAATGCTAAAATATTGGTTGGATCGGGAATTGATTCGCTGTTTAGCCATTTCCACACTGCTGGAGCACTGACTTTTATACCTTGTTCAGCAAGTGCATCTGTAATTCTTTTACCTAACCCACGACCTGCAATCCCTGAATCTAAACAAGCTTCTTGAAGCCTTTTTGTGAACTCCGTTTTATCATTAATCTTAACCATTGGTTAATTTCCTTTGCTGCTTGACGTCACTTTAGTTAAAATATAACATTAACCATTAGTTAATAAAAGTATGAGAAGTACAAAAAATTAACTAAATAAACCAATGCAAGAGTGGTAAGTAAAAATCACGTTGAGATAACGCCGTAAATGCGGGTGATTTAGATGCATAAATGCCATGCCTTGTCGTGGTACATGGATGACCAATTAGTAGTGATAGGAAATCAAAAGGAGCATTAAATGAGACTAGCAGACTTACCTAAATATTTTTCACCAAAAAGCATTGTATTAAGTGATGTAAGAACCATTAAATCGGTAGATTCACTTTCAGTCACCGATGTTATGACATCAATTAGCCTAGTAACGCGAAAAGGGCGCATGGGAATAGAACTGTTTTTAGCTAAACATAATATTAATAACCCAAGCGAAGCGATAGAAAGTCTTTACCAATACGCATTAACCCAAGTTTATCTATATAAAGCGATTGATAAATTAACTGAAAACGATAAATCCAAAGTTTTGCAGATTATTGCTAATTATGCTTTTCAGGATTACGCAAGAAGTGCCGCAAGTAAGAAAGCGTGTCCTAATTGCTGTAATGGATTTATTGAGGTTGAAGTTTTTACCACCAAAAGCTACACCTCAAAATCAGTTAAAGGGCTTGAGCGAAACCTTAAAGATGAGCTTAAAGTTAAACCAATAAATAAAACCTCTTACCGTGAAGTGAGAGAGACAACTCGTGTTGTTTGCCCTACATGTAAGGGAAAAGCCGAAATTCGTTTGGCATGTCGTTGTCATGGACGTGGTCAAATTTTAGATAAAAAAGAGAGCGAAAAACAAGGCATACCTGTTTTCAAACCTTGTAATCAATGTTCAGGACGCGGGTATCCTCGTTTAAAATTCAGCGAAGTATTAGAACAAGTACAAGCGGTAGTGAGTGTTTCTAAAACTGTTGCGTACAGTAACTATAAGCCGCTATTTGAACATTTAGTTGAAGAATGCTTTAAAGAAGAGTCTTTATCAGAAAAAATTCTTCAAGAAGTAACTGTTAAGTAATAATTTTCTCTATTTTTTATTTTTGTAGAAAATAGGTATTGATCTTCAGGAAAAAAAAGCATACTATATCCCCACAGTGAGAGATTTGTATCTAAAGACCTCACAACAGAATATAAAGAGCCTCACTTCGGTGGGGCTTTTTTGTTTCTCGATTTTCTTAACTAATATAAATTAACGATATCTGTTAAATTTTATCTTCAATTAAAGACCACAATGTGGTCTTTTTTATATCCGCCATTTATCTAATTAGATAAATAAAACATAAAGATACTCATATTAAAACAGTGCTTAAATTTAAGTGCTGTAGATGAGTATATTATTTATTACTGTTCCTCCTATTGGAGGTAAGCCATGAGAAACAATGAAAGAAAATCCAGATCTATGGGAATAGATATTTATTACTCTTTCTTCAATGAAAGAGCAAGGAATATCAGCCTCTCTAGCTGGAGGAATGGCTATTCTTCGAGGTTTATATAACGGCGGAGGATGGAAAAAAACCTCTATAGATGGGCTGATGTGTGCAATGTTTGCTTGGTTCGTAAAAGACATCTTAATTTTATTTAATATTAATCATGAGTTTGCTTACTTAGCCAGTGTATTTATTGGCTATGTTGGAGTGGATTCCGTGAGTAAACTCCTTAAAGGGAGAGCAGGAGTTAAAAATGGCTAAAATAGCACGAGGTGAGCGTAATAATAATCCGGGTAATATCCGGCATGGTTCGAAATGGCAGGGATTATCCGTAGAACAAACAGATAAAGATTTTTGCCAATTTATTTCACCTGAATATGGTATACGAGCTATCTACAAATTATTACAAACTTACCAAAAAAAATATGGTTTAAATACCATTAGAACGATTATTAATCGTTATGCTCCACCTAATGAAAATAATACAGAAGGCTATATTAGCCGAGCATCAAAAGAAATTGGTATTGATGCCAATAACCCAATTAATACACAATTAAAAAATGTCACCATTCCTTTAGCAATAGCGATTGTTAATATTGAACTTGGCTACCAACCTTATTCAAAAGAAGTTTTTGAAGATGCCTGGTTGCTGCTATGAGTTATTTATCAAAAATAATGCTAATGGCTATCTTATGCCTAGGTATAGGATTGCTCTGGTTAATTGATAAAAAAAAATCGCTGCAACAGGAATACGATAATATTAATCAATCTCTTATCCAGCAGATTGCAGAAAATAAAGATTATCAATTAAGAATAAATCGGCTTAATCAACTTGATAATCGTCATTTACAGGAACTTGTTCATGCAAAAAAAGAAATTGATCAGTTACGTGATATTAGTGAGCGCGCTCCTGAGCGGGTGTATATCAAAGCAGAGTGCCCTAAAGCCGCAACCACTTCCACCACCGGCTTGGTTGATGCAAACACCGCCAGACCTACTGACACCGCTATCCGAAATTATTGGGTACTCAGAGAACGAATTACGCAGTCAGAACAGATCATTTTAGGTTTACAAGATTATATTCGCCAAGAGTGTATTAATTAAAAATATCTTTAAGTAATTTATAATCAATAAAATTATTTATAAACAAAATGGGTTAAATATTTCTAAAGAAAAGGAGAATTATATTAAGGAGGTGAAATGAAAGATAATGATATTAATATTGCCATTCGTGAACAACTATTAAAACAATTCAAATCAGCAGATATTAATGTTGAGGTTATTGCTGGTTTTCAGCCAGAGAAAAGACAAGATAATAATATTATTATGTTTTTCCCTATAAAGGAGATTGGCCAAGGTTGGCAAAAAAGAAATTATAATATTCAAGGTAATAATGCAAACCATAAAGAACAACAACTGTTTGAATTAACATTCCAGGTTCAAGGTTTTATTAAACAATATTCAAATTTAACAGCAGGTGATTTAGTTCGAATGACTCGAATGATTATTAATTCGCTGTCTTTTGTTGAATCAATGAGAAAAGTAGGAATAGGGATACAACGAGCGAGCGAAATTAGACGGTCGCCAATAATAAATGCTGGAAATAGCTATGAGCATAATCCTTCATTTGATTTTAATATCACTTTTTCCAGCACTTTATCTTTAGACACTGCTGCTACAAATTTACTTATTTCTAATCTATATCGTATTTAAGGATAAATATGTCTATTAAACAAACTCGCTATATTGATATTGCGAGCGCGGTTGTTGGTGCATCGGCTGCACCTATGCGCAAACTTACAGCTCGTATTTTCTCAACAAACCCTAAAATTCCAGCGGGGAAAGTACTTGAATTTGCCTGTGGGCAAGTGGATGAGTTGCTTGGTGCAGGATCACTAGAAGCTAAATTCGCTCGTCAATATTTTAGTTATGTTAGCCCTGCGCCTATTAGCAAACCTAAAGAGCTACAAATTGCTTCTTTCGAACCTGTAGGTCGGGCACCGACATTATTTGGTACACCAGCAAAGACACTTGATAAATTAAAACTAATTGAAGAAGGGACACTGAGTTTAACTATTGGTGATGTATCCAAAAATATTACGGGTATTTCACTGACTGAGGTTGAGTCTTACGCAGATGTTGCTTCTCTTATTCAAGCAAAACTAAACGCTGAAAGTGAGCCTCAATTTGCAAGTTGCTACGTTACTTTTAATGCTCTTGATGGTGCTTTTTTGATGAGTGGTGGTGTACAAGAAAAAGCGACGATCACTATGGAACATTCGCCTTTAGCTGATGCTATGGGATTAAGTGATGGAGAGGCATCTGAAGGTAATGTTGCACAAACAGCTCTTCAAGCATTTATCGCTGCCGAAGCGATTTCTGATTCATTTGGTAGTGCGACATTCTTAACCGAGCTTTCGGTAGAGCAAAGTGTTGAGCTCGCAGAGTACATTGCAGGTGAAAATGTAAAATATCAGCTCTATTTGTCAGTTCCAGATAAACAAGCTGAAATTTACAGTAAAGCATTAATTGGTACGGCATCAACAGGCTTAAATTTAAAAACAGATGATGGCTTTTTTGTTCAAGCTCTACCTATGGCAATTATGGCGGCAACAGATTTTGATCGCACAAACGCGACAACTAACTATATGTATCGCCAATTTGGTATCACTTTCCCATCTCAAGTTAAGACAGATATTGCAGCTGATCGATTAGATAAATTACGCGTGAACTACTACGGTGAAACGGCTGTTACTGGTACTGATATTAGTTTCTATCAACGTGGTTTTTTATGTGGAAATGCTTCTAACCCATTAGATATGAGTGTTCATACTAATGAGCAATGGCTAAAAGCCTATATCGCACAGCAATGGTTGAGTTTATTACTTTCGACCCGCGGGATCCCAGCTAATAAAGATGGAGAAGCAAGAGCCATGATGGTTATTGCCGGCGCTGTTACGAAAGCATTAAACAATGGCACTATTCTTACTAGTAAAATGCTGACTGAAGTACAAAAAATCGCAATTACAGATGCAGCAGGTGATGATTTAGCGTGGCACGATGTACAAAACAAAGGTTATTGGTACAACGCTGAAATCGTTGAAGAAACAGGTCCTTCAAATTTATCAGAATACACTATGAAATATGTATTAATTTACGGTAAAGGCGATTGGGTTCGTAAAGTTGAAGGCTCACACAATTTAGTTTAAGGAACAAACAATGAACGATATTTCAGCAACAGGTTTGAGTTTAATTATTCAGGCAAGCAACACATTTCCTGCAGGTATTCCTATTACCACATTTTCGGATGAGGGTGATCCATTAGATTTGCCGGCTGTCGATATTACAGCAACCGCAGTAGATATTAATGGTAATTTAGTGAGTTGGTCGGCACCTACACCTCAAACTGTGACAATCAACGTATTAGCAGGTAGCGAAGAAGATGAAAACTTGGCTATTTTGCTTGATGCAAATACAGCAAGACGAGGACGTCGTCATGCAAGCGATATTATTACACTAGTGGCTTCTTATGGTGATGGTTCTATTACCACTGCTCGTAATGGCAGAATTACTAATGGTAGCCGTGGTAATTCAATTTCAAACAATGCTCGCCTTAAATCTAAGCAATACACCTTCATTTTCCAAGACTTTGATCGTGTCAGAGCACGTTAATTTTTAGCGTTATTCATTTAATGTAATGGCGACTTCGGTCGCCTTTTTTATGGAATTTAATTATGTTAATTAAACCAAAAGAGATCACTGTTATTGATAGTGATCGTGAAGAACACACTTTTATTATTAGCCGATTACCAGCAACGATTGGACGAGAAATTCTTGCTAAATACCCTTTATCAAATGCACCCAAAATTGGTGATTATGAAGTTAGCAAAGAAGCCATGTTAAAAATGATGGCTTATGTTGCAATCGAAAAAGAAGGGCAAGAAATTTATCTAAAAACCAGCACATTAATTGATAATCATGTGCCCGATGGAGAAGCTTTGATCCGTCTTGAGCTCGAAATGTTGAAGTACAATACCAGTTTTTTCGGCAAAGACGGGAGCCAAAATTTCCTACAATACCTTCTAGGCAAGTTCAGCGGTTCTCTCCCGTCGATTATAAAAACGCTGATGGCTTCTTTGCAGTCATCATCTCCGCGGGTTTCGCCTCCTTCACAGAACTCAAAACAACCATAGATCTAGAAGAAGCCTTTGATCTGTGGGAGATCGCGATTACTAATCGTTATAACGAGGCGCTTGCCGCGTCAAAGGAGAGATAATGTCTCTATTACAGGTATTTTCTCAGGTACTGATGTTGGAGGCTGAAGTATCTGATAGTGCATTAGCAAATATCAGAAAATCGGCAGATGAAATCCTTGTTGAGATGAAAAATATTGAGCAGGGTGTTTCAGACGGTATCACTAGTTTCTATAATTTTGTTCAAGAAATTCATCTCAATCTTGGTGAATTACCCGAAGATCATGACATAAGTATTTCATTTAATAGTGATGAAATTACAAGTGCTTCTGTAATCGTTGAAAATTCAATTCAAAGCATTGTTAAAAGCGCGCTAATGGGGACGCAAGAGTTTGATAAATTCTTGCAAGAAATCTTAGTGGGTCTGTTGGGCTTATCACTTGATGAACCAATAAATATTGATCTTAATATTAGTGAAACTCAAGATAAAATTAATTCAGTAACACAAAGTATTGATTTTCTAAAAAGTTCTATGTCGGTATTAGATTATCAAAGAGGATTGGTTAATAACAATGGCGCGGCTGAAGCCCATATTTTAGCAAGTCTCAATGCTGAATATGATGCAATGGAGGATCAACTATCCTCATTGAATAATGAATTGGGATCTTTAACTGAAGCCGAGAAGAAAAATAAAGAAAGTAAAATTGCTATCGATGCGCTCATTAAGCAATTAGGTGCTGATTACGATACTTTTATTAGCACAATGCAAACACAAGGCATTAAGGCTGCGGTCGAAGAAGCAAAAGCTCAACGTCGATTAGGCGAGAGTGTTGATGAAACAGGTAAGAGCTATCAAAAAACCGTAGAGAAAATGAAGGATTATATTCTTAACGCTATGGGGGTTAAGGATATTACTGGAGCTTTACAAAAAGTTTTCACTGCTTCATTAGATCGTGCCAAAGAAATAGAGTCATTAGATAAACTGAGTAAAAAAATAGGTATAGCGGCTATTGATATCGATGCTTTTTCAGGTGCTATGGCTGAAATGGGGGGAACAAAAGAAGCCGCTCAAGCCGATTTAACTGCAATGGCAAATGCATTTACTGATACCGAAGATCCTATTGAACAACTTTTAAAAACCGCAGATAAAGTCAAAGGAATGAGCTTTGACGGAGCCCAAAAAGAGCTGGAAAAATTGGGTGTTGTGGATGAAAAAACCATTGAATTAATGATGAAAGGCCGAGAAGAATTAGAGCGCACAATGGGGGTGCAAAAACAATTCTCTGGCATTAATGATGAAAGTATCGAAAGTTCTATTCAACTTAATGCAGTAATGAATAAGTTTGATCAATTAGCGTCGCAATTAAAAAACAACTTTTTGGAGATAATCATTCCTGTTCTTGCAAGAGGAATAACGTGGTTTGATAAATTAGTTAGTTTCTGTATTGAGAATAAAGATTTTGTTATCGGTTTTTTTTCCGCGATTGGTAGCGCTGTTGCTATTTATTATCTGCCTGCGATGGTGTCTGCGGCAGTTGCTACACTTGCCACTGCGCTTCCTATATTAGCTATTGCAGCTGTTATTGGTCTCTTAGCGACAGCATTTAAACTCGTCTATGACGATATTATGAATTTTATTAATGGTAATGATTCAATGATAGGTAGTATTTTGGATCAATACCCCGCGCTTAAAGACGCAATAATGGTGGTATGGGAAGCATGGCAAGTTTTTGTTCAATCTTTAAAGATTGCTTCAAAGGTTATTGCTGAACAATTTATTGCTGCTTGGAATTATATATCTGACGCATTTAACCAATTTGTTATAGCGCTTAATGCGGGCATTAATAATATTATCGAGTGGGGGCAATCAATAATAAGTGTCTTTATTTTTGTCTCTGATGCTGTGGTTAGTGTTTTTAGTTGGATGTGGGAATATATAGAGAAAATATTAGGCTGGGTTAATGAGGGTATTGATTCCATAAAAGGGATTTGGCAATCAGCAAAAAGCTTTTTGGGAATGGAAGATGACGAGAAAGAGGTCACTGTTGTTCAAAAAGTAGAGCGAAAATTATCTGATGAAGGTAGTCTCAATTATACCCTGCCACAGTCAAATCCAACGATACGATATTATAATCCAATACAAGATGTAAATGCGTTAAATAATGGATTAACACTATCTTCAACAAATAGTTTAAACCCAATGACTAGCCAAATGATCAGTAACCAATCAAGCATTAAAAATGAAAATAATGTTCAAATTGGTGAAATCAGAGTTGAAACACAAGCCACTGATGGCGTTGCTGTTGCAAAAGTTCTTGATGAGACATTGAAAAATAAAGCCTCTAAAGAAATATCAGAGCATTATTCTAGCGGAGGGAAGGCTTAACTATGATAACGGAAGTTAGAATTTTTGATTTAGAGTCATTCACAACACTATTTGATAGCGTTAATCCGATGAAAGTTTCAATTACTGATAGTCATCAAGTTATTAAATTTGCAGTTGAAAATGGTGAAAATCGTAGTGACCACGTCATTATTAATCCTATTAGCATAGGCGTCGAGTTATTATTAACGGGTGATATTGCGGATCGTTATTCTATTATAAAGCAGCTTTATGACGAACATACATTAGTGGGAATTCAAACCAGAGTTAAAACTTATCAACCAATGTTGTTAGAAAGTTTGACTCACGATGAAGATCCCCAAAAAGTGAATGCCATCGAATTAAAACTTAAATTTACAGAATGGAAAACAATAGAGCCCGAATATAATAAAAAATCCTCTAAATCAACCAAAAAACCAAAGCAAACCTCAACAGTCAATCGTGGAAATGTCAAAAGTAAAAAATCAACACAAGCAGGAAAAAAAGAAAAATAGGAGATAGATAAAATGCAGGTTATTCCATTACAAGCTATTCCTAATCAGCGATTTTCTGTAGAGATAGCCGGTGTTGATTGGACATTTACGCTAAAAGTCGCTAATCGAACAATGTTTTGTGATATTGAGCGAGATGGTGAAGTGCTTATTACAGGTATTCGCTTAGTTGCTAATACACCCATTATTCCTTATCGCTATTTAAACCAGGGGATTAATTTAATGTTTCTAACAGAAAATGATGCTTTACCGTGGTATGAGGAATTTACAAAAACACAATCATTAGTGTATTGGAGTAATGAAGATGGATCTTCGGCGTATAAGGGTGGGGATTGAGGTCGGTGAAAGGCTTCAATGGTATGAAGGATTGCGTATATCAGCAGGAGGAAAGAAATATGCAAATCCATTACAAAACGAATGTAAAATCGCTATTACAGGGCTTAATACCGAGACAAGAGATTATTTGCTGACGGAAACAAGTCCTTATAATAAAAATAAGCAAGTTCGACGACTTTATTTAGAAGTTGGTCGAATTAACTCTGGGCTATTCTCACTTTTTATTGGCGATATTGTCAGTGCAGAAATAGACTCTCCTCCGGATGTCACCGTAACGTTATCTGCAAAAACTAGCCACCATTGTTCTGGAAAAATTATTTCTTCTAGTGGTGGCGCAATTCAAAAATTGAGTGAAATCGCGTTAACCATTGCTAATGATTGCGGTGTGAAATTGGATTTTCAGGCGACCGATAAGAATATTGCTAATTGGTATTATTGTGGCTCTGCATTACATCAAATAGAGCGTTTACAAGAGTCGGGAAATGTTAAAGCTTTTATTGATGATGATACGTTATTCGTAAAAGATGATGATAAAGCATTAAAAAGCCGATTTCGTATTTTGAATATGAATTCAGGCATGATTGGAATTCCCAAAGCCACTGAGAGTGGCTTAACGGTGAGTTATCTTATCGATAGCACATCTGAACTAGGCGGAATGCTTCGGCTTGATAGCAAATTAAATACCTCACTAAATGGTGACTACATTATTGAGCAGCTTGAATTTAAAGTTGCTTCACATGATGCAGATTTCACTTATACCGCAACGTGTAAACGAGCTTAATTATGAGTAAACCCAATAATGATATTGCCAGTGTTGGTTCACTGGCAGGGGCTTTTTCGTCTGCATTCCGCCATTTAATGATGAATACAGATGATATGTTACCCGCAACCGTCATTAATTATGATGAGCAAACTAATCGAGCCATGATCAAACCTTTGGTCATGATGTTGACTACGGATGATGAAAAAATCTCTCGGGCACCGGTTGCTAATATTCCCGTGTTTCGATTTGGTGGTGGCGGTTTTTTTATTAGAGCGCCAATTAAACCGGGTGACTTTGGCTGGCTAAAGGCGAGTGATCGCGATATTAGCCTTATTTTTCAACGTGGTGGTTTGGAAGATCAACCCAATACAACACGATTACATTCGTTTAGTGATGCTATGTTTTTTCCTGACACGATCAAAGGATGGGCGATTGATGGGAAGAATATCGACGCCTTGGTTATTCAATCAATGGATGGTTCAGTCTGTTTCTCTCTTCATAACGATAAAGTTGTATTAGAAGCCCCCAAATATGAAATCAATGCACCTGAAACGATATTTACTGGCAATGTAACTGTTAATGGTAATTACGCCGTAAATGGCAATAGTGATTCACAAGGTGGAGTGATGCGCCATAACGGAAAAGATATCGGCTCAACACATACTCATGGTGGAGTGCAATCAGGGAAAGATAATACAGGGAGTCCAATATGAGGACATTTTCAATAAATCAGCAGAATGATTTTGCGATAGGTACTGATGGTAACCTTCAAATTTGTGACAACGATGATGCAGTAAAAAATCTTTGTCAGCACTTTATTAAAGCTGTACGCGGTGAAATGCTACATAAAAAAGATAAAGGAATTCCTTATTGGTCAGCAACATTTAGCCGACAAGTTGATATTCCTTTATTTGAAATGGCATTTCGACAACGTATTGCTGAAATAGAGGAAGTTGTTGCTATCACTTATTTCCATGCTTTTCTAGAAGAGGGAACATTGAAATATCAGGCAGATATACGCACGATATATGGAGGATTTACATTGAATGGCTGACTATCGTTATATTAATAATAAAGGGGTGATTGTTCCAGACACATTGACGTTACGAAATAATGTCGAAGATGAATTTCGCACTGTATTTGGTCAATCTATTAATTTATCGCCAGAAACCCCACAAGGGGTATTGGCAACTATGGAAATTGAAAATAGAGATGCCATTGTTCGTAATAATGCCGAGCTTGCAAATCAAATAAATCCTGATATTGCTGGTGGTGTTTTTCTCGATGCAATTTGGGCGTTAATGGGCGGAGAGCGTATTAATGCCACACATTCCTATTTAAGTGACGTCGAGTTTACTGGTATCCCCGGTACTATTATTCCTAAAGGCTCTCAGGCTCTCACAATAACAGGTGCTACCTTTGAAACTTTATCACCATTAATTATCGCTAATAACGGGAAAATTAAAGGCGATATGCGAGCCAAAGAATATGGCCCTATTGCTTGTGGCGTTGGGCAATTAAATAAAATGGCAAGTTCTGTCTTAGGATGGGAAAAAGTAAATAACTTAACCCATGCTGTTGTTGGTCGCCATGCTGAGTCAGATATAAAGGCAAGGCGTCGGCGTAAACAAACATTAGCTAAAAATACAGTTAGTGTTGCAGAAGCAATTACCTCTTCGTTATATGAATTAGAGGGAGTTAATTCTCTTTCTTTTCGTGAAAATTTTAATGATAAAGCGTTAGTTGTCGATGGTATCTCATTATTACCTCATAGCATTTATGTGTGTGTAGAAGGTGGAGATAGCCATGAAATTGCTAAATCATTATTAAGAACAAAAACAATAGGCGCTGCATTTAATGGTGATATTGAAATAAATGTAATAGAGCCAGCAAGTGGGCAAGAATATCCTATTAAGTTTTCACGCCCGAAAGAAGTGCCTGTGTTTTGCCGTGTGTCTGTAAAAAAATCCAATATTGATGCGCAAACCATTATTCCTAATGCGTTAGAGAAATGGGTTCAGGGCGAAATAGATGGAGACAATGGGCTGGTAGTTGGACGAGAAGTTTCTCCTTTTGAAATTTCAGCAGCGGTTAATGCGGTTGAGCCTCATTTATTTGTCACTAAAGTGGAGCTTTCAACAGATGGAAAAAATTGGAATGTTGCATTAATTCCTATCAAACTTAATCAAATTGCCCGATTACCAAAAGGGGCGGTACAAGTGGTGATCGCATGAATATTCAAGAATTTGATTTTCATTCTGATCTACTAAAAGCGATCCTCTGGCAATATGAAAATGCAGATAAATTAAAAGCATTAGCTCATTTAAAAGCCACTTACTTTAATCAATCTACGGTTACTTTTTGGCAAAATTGGTATCGAGATGTCTTTAATATTGATACAGCTAACGATTTTGGTTTATCAGTATGGTCACGTATTTTAGATGTGCCTTTAGGCATTGATATTCCACCGAGTGATAAAAATAAAATAGGTTTTGGTTTTGGTAAAAAGAAAATCAATTTTAAAGCAAATTTTCGACGAAATGCTGATTACACTTTATCGCTGACTTTAGATCAAAAAAGAATGCTGGTGAGAATGCGTTATTTCAATCTCACTCAAAGCCCTACCGTAACCAATATTAATGAATTTCTTAAACGTTTTTTCTGGCGTGAGGATAGCAAGGTTTTTGTGCTCGATCCTTTTGATATGACGTATATGTATTACGTTTTTAATTTTAATCCAGATGAACGTTTACGCCTTTTATTAGAAAACTTCGATTTAATGCCTCGCCCTTCAGGTGTAGGTGTCAAATATCGCATCATAACCAAAAAAGCTTTTGGTTATGGACAATATCGTAAAAACTTTCTGAAGAGTAATTTCGGAGAATAATCCCTATGACTAAAATATTTAAAACCCCCTTTGCAACACAAGGGGATAAAACAGTTGTACCTGTTGAAATACAATCTGATGGTTCGGTCTCTTATACACAAGGTTATGGTTATGATTATGAACGTGACCAAGTGACTGATCCGGCAGCGAAAGATATTGAACGTGAAAAAATGAATAGTTTATTTCATGATATCACTGAATCTATTGGTGAAATGCAATTGCAGGGGTTTGCTAAGTGGTCGGAAGCGGGGAAACCTTACCCTATTCGTAGTGTGGTTTATCATAAAAATAAAGCTTGGCAGTCTAAAATTGAAAATAATAATGTTGAGCCAGTCGCGGGTAATGCATGGATTGAATTAAAAGCTGATATTAATGCAAATGATGTTGGTGCTTATTCTAAAGGTGATGCAGATAAACGTTTTCAACCAGTAGGTAAATATCAAGCTGAAGGCTATGGTTATTCAAAAGCAGAATCTGATACCAAATATCAACCTAAAGGGAATTATGCCCCTGCTGGAAATTATGCTAATAAAGGCGAAAGCTATACCAAAGTAGAATCGGATGGTAAATATCAGCCAAAAGGAAGTTATCAGCCTGCGGGAAATTATGCGACTAAAGGCGAAAGTTATACTAAAGCAGAATCTGATAGTAAATATCAGGGGAAAGGGAATTTCCAAGCAGCGGGTTATAGTTACTCAAAATCTGAAGCAGATAATAAATATCAAGCTAAAGGTAACTATGTGACTACGGCACGAAAAGTCAATAATAAGCCATTAAGTGGTGATGTGACAGTAACATCGCAAGATATTTTTAATGGTCAAGCGATCTCAATTGGCGCGAATCAAAATTTAAATAACTATAAAACAGCGGGTATTTATTTTCAGCCTGCCAATGCGAATGCAACAACAAACTTAAATTACCCAGAAGCTATGGCGGGTACGTTAATTGTTTTAAAAAATGCGGGTATTACTCAGCTGTATTATGTTTATAACACTAGTCGTATTTATTCTCGTAGCCAGTATGGAACAGGTAATTTTACACCTTGGGCTAAAGAGTTTAATAGTCAAAATAAACCGACCGCAGGTGATGTAGGGGCATATTCAAAAGGCGAATCTGATGGTAAATATCAGCCGAAAGGAAATTATTTAACATCGGGTTATAGTTATTCCAAAGGTGAGTCTGATAATAAGTATCAAATAAAAGGTAATTATGCCATTGCTGGAAGTAGTTACACTAAAGTAGAAAGTGATAACCGATACTCGAAATATAAAGTAAGTGGTTGGAAAGAGCTATATAATGGTGATTGGCTGAGTGGTGATGGTGTTAATATAAATGAAGATATTCGAGGGAAAATAGTATGGGTTGATCTAGGTGGTAGTCAGTGGACTTCATTTTTCATGCCTCCTGTTGATGATATTCCAATATGGTGTGGTCACTCTGATAATAACTGGTGTACATTCAAAACATCTAACAATGGTAAAAGAATACATCGTGCTTTTGGTAAAGGTAATACAGGAATAGTAAAAGTTTTTGTTGCTAGCTAATTTCTCAATAGTAGTAAGATAAAAACACTATGAAAATCACCTCCGCCACACACCATCATCTTTCTGCGCTTATTGAGCTAGGTACCTATGCTAACAGGATGCTTCGCGTATTGAAGAAATTAAAGCTTGGCTATCTAGCCAAGCTGTTTATCTTCTTGAAGTGGATGCACAGATTGTGGGTTATGGTGTTATTCATCATCACTTTTTTAACCAGCCATTTATTGAACTTGTGATGATAGATAAGAAGTATCGCCAAAAAGGCTATGGAAAATGCTTGATTACTTATTTTCAAGAGAATACGCAAGGAAATAAACTATTTACATCAACCAATAAATCTAATCATGCAATGCGAAATATGCTGGTTCAGTTAGGATTTATTGAAAGTGGTTGTATTGAAAACCTTGATGAAAATGATCCTGAAATTATCTATTGTTTTATTAAGTAAAAAAGAACTTCTTATAGCGTATTAAATAAAAAACCTTCTAGGAATAGAGGGTTTTTAACGAAATTGCTTTATCTTATTTTATTACCACTCTCAATTTTCATGGGGATATAGTCATTAACCTCCTTCATTAAATTCTTTTTTGATCTAATAGATAATATCAGCAATGACATTTTCAATAAATATATTTTAGCGATAGTTATAAAAACAATTCTCTATTTTATAAAATAAATATGATATCATAATATATTGATATTACTTAATAAAATTATAATTTAAAACAGTAAATAGCCATTATTCTAATTTAATAGAATATAACTATATATTATTAAATATAATGTTAAGAACTAGCTGAAAATAGAGAAGATAAGTGCCATAGGAAAGCTAAGAGGCCAAGTTAAGGCAATTAATAATGCGCTTAAAAGGCGCATGGCAAGACTAGGATCTTTGGTTAAAAAGAAAGTAATAATAAACGATATTAGAGCCCCAATAAGGTAGCTTATTCCAATAATAGAGATAGCAGACATAACAGATCATTCAGTAAATAGACTGCAACAATTGTACTCCAAAATTGTTAAAGAAACAGAGGAATAGAGCAAACTTTTCAATAAATGTCATCACTAATGTGTAAATTTTAAACATTCATCTCACTTTTGATCTCTGGTTTCTTTTGGGGTAATCACACAAGATAATAACAAGATTAAAGCCGAAAAAATTAAAAGTTGAAATATAGTGCATTGATTTAACTGGTTATTTATAACAATCTTTATTGTCATAAAATGCTGTTTTTTTTAAAATAAAATAAGACGGTATAGATCTTTTTTAGTGGTTTCACTATAAAAATTAAAATATTCAACTGCTGATTTTTAAGGCAAGGTAGTGATACAGAGATAAATTTGATGTTTGTAAAATGTGCGGACTAATTAAATTGCATCATAATATCGACAGAATGTAATAAATGGAATGAATACCACTTTATACAGACTTGTAGATAAATTGGCTTATGGATGGCGCGACTTAATGGATTTAAGCGTTAGCTAGGAAGCATTTTAAATCCCCTTTAAAGATTAAAGAGGGGATTTATTTTTATGTCCTTTTCGGATAGGGATTAATAGCTGTTGCTATATTAAAATGGTAATTTACCAAAGTAGTAACTCGCCAATGACGTTTATTTTGATGAAAATAAACGCTATTTTGATTAATAAATAACTAGCGTGGTAGTTTTTATGATCCCTTATCAATCAACTTTGACGTTTTGGTTTGAAGAATGCACACCAGAGCAATGGTTTAAAAAAGATAGCCAGTTTGATAAAGAAATTAGCCGTAGATTTGGTGAATTATGTTTAAGTGCAAGCCGTGGTGAACTGGCATCGTGGAGAGAAACGATAGAAGGGCGCTTAGCTGAGATTATTATTCTTGATCAGTTCTCGCGTAATATTTGGCGTGATACACCAAAAGCCTTTGCCCAAGATAATATGGCGTTAATCTTAGCGCAAGAAGCTATCCGGTTACCTGAATATCTGACATTAACCCCCGTTAAACGCAAGTTTATGATAATGCCATTTATGCATTCAGAATCACCTAAAATTCATCAAGATGCGGTTATATTGTTTTCTCAACTTAATGATGAAAATACTTATCAATATGAACTAAGACACAAAGAAATTATTGATAAATATGGTCGTTATCCTCATCGTAATGACATCTTAGGTCGAACATCTACGCCAGAAGAATTAGATTTTTTACAGCAACCTGGCTCTTCATTCTAAAAAAAATGCATACCTTTTCGGGTATGCATTTTTGTCTCTTTTTTATGACTGATTAATCAGTCATAACATCAAGATCACATGGTAATATGCCATAAATTATAAAAGGCGATACGGCCTGATAATTCAGCAATAATGACTGCTGCTGCACAAGTTGCTAGCGTCATTTTTGATGCTTGCGCTTTTACTGCAGTAAATCCTACGATAACCACACCTAATGCTAATACAGCTAACTGGAATCCCCAAAATAGAGATTGGTCAGCGCTAAGTTCTGGGCCTGTAAAGCCAAGGAAGCTAACATAACCAGAGCGTGTAGCAAAAGTAATAATGGCACCGATAATAAAGGACAATGCACCTAAGCGTCTTGCACCTGTTGCCATTGCTAAAACACCGCCGCCAACTAATAGCGTCATCCAGAATTGCAATGTGGTGTAGTCTGTATTCCAGTTAGCAATTGTAGGAATATGATAGACTTGAGGAATTGACCAAACAAATGCTAGACCAAAAACAACGGTAAATAGGTTACAAATTTCACGTAAACCCTTCCATTTTTTCATGATAGTGAGTGCAACAGTTGCAAAAGCAAAACCTGTAAATACACCACTTAAGAAGGCTTCGTTACTCATTGGAGAGCGACCAACGCCTAATAGCATATTGAAAAAACGTAGAGGTTGACCAACGTGTAATCCACCAATGCCTAAGCCAACTAATGTTAAGATCAGGGCTAAAATATTGGCATTACGCAGTTGGTTTTCATCAATTTGACCTAATTTTTTACTGATATAAGCAATAAGAAACAAGCCTGCTGCTGAAGAACCTAAAACAGTAAAAAAGACTAGAGGAAGTTCATGCATGGTTTATACCTCCGCCGCATTTTGAACTGAGCCGGTTTTATCACCAGAAGGTTTAGCTTCTTTGTGTGCTTTGATCACGATATTTGGATTGGTCAAACTAGGATCAGGCATTGGCGCGATACCACATTCAGTACCGTGTTTTGCTCTGATCACTTCAATATCATCAAAATCAAGCGCACGTTGAGGACAAGACTCAACACAAACCGGTTTCATGCCTTGTGCTACACGTTCGTAGCAACCATCACACTTAGACATGAGTTTTTTCTTCTCATCGAATTGTGGCGCACCATAAGGGCAACGCAATTCGCAATAACGGCAACCAACACAAATATCTTGGTTAACAACCACTAAACCATCTTCTTCACGTTTATGCATAGCGCCAGTTGGGCAACCTGCAACGCAAGTAGGGTTTGAACAGTGGTTACAAGAAATGGATAAATAATAACTATAGATATTTTGTGTCCAGATCCCGTCTTGTTTTGCCCAGCTACCACCACCGTATTCATAAACACGACGGAATTTAGGGCCTAAATCTAAATCTTTTTCATCCTTGCAACTGACTTGACATGTTTTACAGCCAGTGCATTTAGTGGAGTCAAAATAAAAACCATATTGCTTCATGAGTTAACTCCTTATGCACGTTTCACTTCAACAAGGTTTGTATGTTGTGGATTTCCTTTAGCAAACGGCGATGGGTGCCAGCTTGTTAATGTATTAATACATCCACCTGTATCTACACCTGTTGTATCAAGTGAACGCCATGCACCTTGCGGTACTGCAATCACACCAGGTAATACACGATCTGTAACTTTGACGAGAATATTTAAACGACCACGGGCATTATAAATTTCAGCGATATCGCCAGATTTTAATCCGCGTTCAGCCGCATCAATTGGGTTTAGCCAGAATTGATGAGGAATAGCTTCACGTAACATAGCAACGTTATAGTAACTTGAGTGAACGTGGCCTTTATCGTGGAAACCAGTCATTTGCAGAGGGAATTTCTCTTTAAGCTTAACGTTTTCGACACCTTCTTCATTCTTACAATATTCTGGAATTGCAGGGATACGATCGCCTTCTGGTAACACCCAGCCATCAGTATCTTGCATTAGTTTTTCAGAATAAATTTCAATCTTACCTGACGCTGTTTTTAATGGATTAGCGATAGGATCTTGACGGAATGCTTCAAGTGCAACGTATTGATTACGGTTAGGTAATTTACGATCGATAATTCCTACATCATTAGTTTCTGCAAATGTAGGCAGAGCTGGGTTTTTCTCACGCATTTGGTTATAGCAATATTCAATCCACTCTTCGTAAGTACGACCTTCAGTGAATTGTTCTTTGGTACCCATCTTTTCTGCAATGTCAGTTAAGACATCATAGCAAGGGCGGTTTTCCCAAAGTGGTTTAATTGCATTTTGTAAACGGACGACATAGTGGTAAGCACCACTTGCGTAAGAGTTATTGATAAGATCGTTTGTCTCAACCGTTGTCACATCTGGCAGTAAAATATCAGCGTATTTTGCAGATGGTGTCATGTGGTTATCCCACACTAAAATAAACTCACATTTTGATTCATCTTGCAGTAAATCATGTGTTTTATTCAAGTCAGCGTGTTGGTTACCAATCACGTTACTGGAATAACACCACATAAATTTAATGCCCGTATCGAGTTTATCTTTATTTCTGACACCTGCATTTTTGCTGGTAAGCTGATCACCACGAGCAATTGCTTCAGACCACATAAATGTTGGGATTAATGTCTTAACTGGGTTAGGTAAAGCAAAGCTTGCAACTGGATAAGCAACGTTACCACCCCAACAGCCTGTATTTGTACCAGGGCGACCGATATGACCTGACATTAATGGTAGCATCATAATCGCACGACATGCTTGCTCACCATTTGAAGTACGCTGGATGCCCCAACCTTGAGAGATCCACGCCGCTCTTGCACCGCCAATTTCACGCGCTAATTGGATAATACGTGCAACAGAAATACCGGTTAATTTACTTGCCCACTCAGGTGTTTTTGCAATGCCATCAGGACCATTACCTAAAATGTAATCTTTATAAGAGCCATTTTCAGGTGCTGATGCAGGTAATGTTTGTTTATCCCAACCGACACAATATTCACGTAAGAAGTCTTCATCGGTGATACCTTCTTGGATCATCACATAGCCTAATGCAGCCACTAATGCAGCATCAGTACCCGGATAAATAGGGATCCATTCGGCACCTAATGTTGTCACACTGTCGGTACGACGAGGGTCGATGATGATAACTTTACTTTTGCTCTTATCTAACGCATTTAACGTTTCATAGAACTGACCACCACCAGACATACGTGTTTCAGCAAGGTTATGACCAAACATCACCACTAAGTCTGAATTCTCAATTTCTGTTAACAGTGATTCCAGCATATCGCCATAAACATAAGGCACAATACCAGTTAATTGAGAGTATGAATAAGTACCATAGTCACTTAAAAAACCACCGACAGTACTTAATAAACGTTTACATGCAGTTCTACCGTGTAAGTTTGCACCAGTAGAGCCTGTACCATATTGGTAATAAATGGACTCATTACCATATTTTTCGATGGTATATTTTAATTTTTCCGCGATGATTGAAGTCGCTTCATCCCAAGAAATACGCTCAAATTTACCTTCACCACGCTTACCAACACGTTTCATTGGGTATTTTAAACGATCTGGATTATACGTTTTCCAGCGTACAGAACGACCACGAAGACACGGACGAATTTGGTGAAGACCAAATGTTGAATCGTCATACATAGTTTCATTAGAAATACGGCGAATAACACCATCTTTCACATGAACTTTTAATGGACAACGGCTACCACAGTTCACTAAACATGCACTGTACTTGATAGTTTCAGAAGTCTCATCAGGACGAATACCCTGGGGAGTTTGAGCATTAGCAGCGAATGGTAATGAAACCGTTCCTGCAACAGCGGCAGCACCAGAAATAACTGCTGCAGACTGAATGAATCCACGCCGACTCATTTCAGTAATAGAAGTATTATTTTTAATTTTTGACATTGACATTACCCTAACATTTTTCACAACAAGTAAAGTTGTATATATATGTTAAGTTATAACCCTTCTACCTATAATGATTTATATCAATATAAAAAATGTTAATAACGTTATATAAAAAAATAATTATTAAACAAATGGTTACATTTTCGGGTTAATACCACTTTAGTGGTAAATAAAATATCAAATAAATAGAAATTGACAATCGATCGATATGTAAAATATAACATATCGTTTTTTGTTAATATATAGAAAAACAAGATTGTTAACATGATAACAAAATAAAAGATTAAAAATATTTGTTAATAAGAAAAGTAATTTATTGTGGATTATTTTCGGCAGGAAATCTGAGTGCTCTTACATCATTTCCAGTTGGTGATTGATGAACTCTTAAGCCAAATTGAGGCAAAATAGCAAAGATATGATCAAATATATCTGATTGAATAGCCTCGTATTGAACCCAAACTGTGGTGTTAGTGAAAGCATAAATTTCAATGGGAAGCCCATCCGAGGTGGGTGCTAATTGTCTTACCATAATCGTCATTTGCTTATGAATGTTAGGATGGTTTTTTAAATAGGCTTCAACATACGCACGGAAGGTTCCAATATTGGTCATGCCACGTTGGTTTAATGGTGTTTGACATTCATTGCTCAAAGTTGCATTGAATTGATTAATTTCGCTTTCCTTATTTTTGATATAAGGTTCTAATAAGTGAGCCTTTTCTAGATCATCAAGTTGTTTTTTATCTAAAAAGTGGATGCTATTAATATCAAGAGCAAGACTTCGTTTAATACGACGTCCACCTGATTTTGTCATTGCTTGCCAATTTTTAAAGGAATCTGAAATCAGAGAATAAGTTGGAATAGTGGTGACAGTATTATCCCAATTACGCACCTTAACGGTCGTTAAACTAATATCAATAACGGCGCCATCAGCTCCATATTTAGGCATCTCTAGCCAGTCACCAAGGCTTATCATATTGTTTGCAGATAGTTGAATACCGGCAACTAATCCCATAATAGGATCTTTAAACACCAACATTAATACAGCCGTCATGGCACCTAAACCACTGAGTAAAATAAGTGGTGATTTGCCAATAAGTAGGGAAATAATCATTATCCCAATTAGCACAGAGGCTGCGAGTTTTAAGCTTTGAAAAATACCTTTTAAGGGTAATCGACCAAATGAGGATGAATTTCTCATGATCTGCATACAGAGATCCATAATAGAGAAAAGCATCAACAAGCCAAAAATTAAACACCATGCTTGAGCGCTGGTGGTGAGAATTTCTTGTGTTTTACCTGATCCCATCCACACCAGCGCTTGGATATTAACAACAACACCTTGGATTAAAAAAGCAAAACGACTGAATAGTTTATTTATTTCTAGAGAAAGTTGCCATTTCTGATCGTATTGAGTTATTGCTTTGGAAATTTTAGGTAAGACTAACTTGTGCAAAATAAAATGGAGAATAATTGCAACAATAAAAATAATGGCTAAAACGAGTAGGAGAGAAGCGATTTGGGCATACTCCTCATTGAATTGACGTATCCATGTAAGCAGTTGCTGCTGCATAAAATATCCTCATAGTTAATGTGGGCTGTTTATTAAGAGTACAGAAAAGAGAGCTTAGTTCAAGAAGGTGAATTTTTTGTTACGAAAAATGCGAGAGTACACGAGGTAATGAATAAGTGTAAAGAGAGGGGTAAAAGCCAGAAATAGTCTTTTGTGCGATGAGGGTGCTATTTCTGGCTTTATGCTGCATTTTATTTTTAAATCAAATAATTACAGTAAACGAGTTGATGATAATTGTACAACAACTTGGTGCAGGTGAGTAATAAAAGAAGTCATTGATTTCATGTTAAGTATCCTATTAATAAAATGTGATTCACGTCACAAATATTTTCTAAGATTGATTTTAATCACATTTCCATAACAGTCAATAGCTTTATACAAAAATATTTTAAAATTTAAATTATTTTTATATTAAAGGCATTTTTTAGCGCTCAATTAGGGATGGTTTTATTAGGGGTATTTTTTATCTTATTGTTTATTAAGTATTTATTTCTTCCATCTAACAACAATACTTAGTTGACTTTTTTCTATTGTGATTTTCACTCAAAGTTTTTGCTTTAAGCTAAAAATGGAATCGGAAAAAGAAAGGAAATCACTCAATGAATATCGAAACAAAAGAAGAACGCTTACAAAAAATTATACAAGGTGAGAAGGACACTCTGGCTTTTCAGCCCCCTATTTATAATGCACAATCACAAGTTGTTGATGATGATGTGGAAATTGAATTTAATCAAATCAAATTATCACCCGATGAAGCTGATAACGAAGTCAAAATAAATAGAGTCATCAAATATGAGGTTATTGTAACGGGGATTAATCTGCGTTTAGCCGAATGGCGTACAAGCCCTAAAGGGATTTTAGTTTTACCTAATAATAAAGATGTCTACATTACGATAGTGGATAATAATAAAACAGAGATTTCTTTAACGGGAAATCGTAATGGTGTGGCGTCATTGCAATTGATATTAAAAGATGAAGATGATGAAAGCATTGTGTATTATGCAACGCCGATTCAAATTCGAGTTACGCCTACAAAGCCTAATCCTAATACTGATTGCATTGCGACTAACTGTGAGAAGTTTGATGACTTACTGACAATACGTTCGGAATCTATGCAATGGCCGAGTAAATGGGAAAGTGTGTCTAAAAGTTTTGTAGTGCATTTACAGGATAAAGAAGGAGAAGATGTTTCAAATAAAGAGGTAAGGCTCGTCTATAATGCTGATAATAGTACCTTAGGGGTTGAGCCAGAAGTTTATAACGCTGATGGTGAAAAAATTAATGTTGGGAAAACCAATAAATATGGTATCGCGAACTTTAAAGTGAAATTTAAAAAGAGTGAACCTAAACAAATTGCTATTTTTTATGCTGAATCTGAAAATAGCGAAGACCCAACTAAATCTCTTAAATCAAGAGATTACTATGTTGAAATGACAACGGAAAAATTACCATCGCCAAAAGTTCCAGCAACACTTAATGGTATTTTAAGCTATCACAGCGAAAATTATTGTGTGAATGCAAACCTAATTTTAGGACGTGATATTAGCGAAAGCACACAGGTTGGTTTTTATTTTAATGACCAATTAAAAATGTTGCCTTGTACTGATAAGTCAGCAGTTTCGGTAAGGCTGGAAAATCAAATGCTAACTAATGGTATTCATTACATCTCTTTCTTTACGGTTGATATCTTTGATAATATTTGTTTCTCTCGCCGTGAGCGTATTATTGTCGATAACTCTTTAACGGGGGAGTGCAGTAAGCAAATTAAAAATATTGCACCAAAACCTTGTGTAAGTGTCACTATTCCACAAATTTGTGATCGCTATTTTAACTCTGTAAATATCAGGCTTGTACCTTCACTATGTTTACAGATTAAGAACCGAGTTGCTAAAATGAATATCCAAAAAATGGTTATCATCTTTAATGGCTACTCTAAAGTAAATAGTAGTGAAAGAACGTTAGTGTATCGTTCTACACTGGAAATTTATGCTGATGATCCTCGTTTAGGGAATTTCTTGTATGATACAACGGCAAATAATGATCCTGTTAATATTGTCGAATTACTTGAGCCAGCTTTAGAAAGTATTTTGTCAGATGCGTTGCCAAATATTGAAGTCGGACAATTAGGTATTCAAGTGATGGTTTTTGAAAATACAGGCAATTGCTACCTTTGCGGAGAAAATATGTATACGGTATCTCTGCGCTTACCTTGTGCTTGATGTCTCTGCTTCGTTTTCCATAAATTAAGAGCCACTTATGTGGCTCTTAGTCTATATAAAATGGATGAGATTATTATTACTGAATAGTCAATTAATGGGTCATTCTTTTTATTGCACTGATTATCGATAATATTGTGATAGAACTTAAAATGAGTTGTATACCAATCAATGCCATAACTAATGCCACAGAGGTTTCAGGGCCGAAAGCAAGCAAGAAATAGGCAATCACTAAATCTAAAAATCCCACCAAGATATTAAACCAGCCATAAAAATTATCTTTGATCTGTTTAAAACCTATATTTAAACGTAATATTCCTGCAAAAATAAATAAAAAGCCGATAAAAAAGGCGAGGCTAAGCATACCTTTTAGTGGGTCGGTGACAAAAATATAGCCAAGCAGGAGATAAATAAAACCCGCCAATAATGTGATCAACATTGACCAACCAGAAGAGATTTGAGCATTAAAACCACCAATAATGCTGGATATTGCACAGGCAAAAAATACAATACCGAGTAATACGCTGATAACAATGCCAGAAGAAAGTGGGTTAATAATACAGATAAAACCTGCAATGAAACCCAATGTGGCAATAACAGTCATTAAAGTACATTGTTTTTTAACCAGTTTCTCTGTTAGCTGAGATAAATTATTTTTATTAATATCTAACATAGCCACCTCTTATCCTTATATTTGGTACATAAGTTAAATTATAGCAATTTCTGCTTATATAACATGGCTTAGTTACATAAAACTATAATTAAAAAGGGGTAGGGGTGTGGAAGATTGTCTTTAAAATAGAAAACTGAAAGAGTAAGGTAGTGGATTGAGATAAATTGTTAATAAAATTTATAACGGAGGTAAAATGTCTGATATCGTGTATTTAAACAGTCACTTTGTACCTAAAGAGCAGGCTAGAATATCTGTTTTTGACCGTGGTTTTTTATTTGCAGATGCCGTTTATGAAGTTACTGCCGTTATTGATGGTCAGCTCATTGACTTTAATGGGCATTTTCAACGCTTACAGCGTTCATGCAAAGAATTAGCTCTATCGCTTTCTATTACTAAAGAGCAACTAATTGATGTTCATCATCAACTTATCGAAAAAAATAACCTCCATGAAGGGCTTATCTATTTACAAATAACACGAGGTACTGATTCCTCTCGTTTTTTTGATTTTCCGGCTTCATCTGTTCCTTCTACAATAGTTGCTTTTGTTCAGCACTCCACAGTCATTAACCATCCCAATGCAAAAAAAGGTATTTCGGTAGTGAGCGTTGAAGATATTCGCTGGCAACGTTGTGATATTAAAACAGTGGCATTATTAGCGGCATGTTTAGCAAAACACCATGCACATCAACAAGGTGCTGATGATGCTATTTTAATTAAAGATGGCTATATAACAGAAGGGAGTTCAAGTAACTTCTTTATTGTTAATCACGATAATGAAATTATTACACGGCCATTGAGTCAGAATATTTTACCCGGTATTACCCGCCAAGCGATTATTCAGTTAGCGCAAGAAGAAGGGCTTAAAATAACAGAACGTCTATTTACGCTTGATGAAGCGAAAAAAGCAAAAGAAGCTTTTATTAGTTCAGCAACCACATTAATTTGGCCAGTTGTTTCAATCGATAATGAAGATATAAATCAGGGAAAGGTTGGGCATTTATCTCAACGGCTACGAGAGATCTACCTTGATAAAGCACTTAAGAAGTAATTGAATAAGCAGATATTCTTTATCAAATTTATCGCACTGCTTTTGGGATGTCGATGGTAGTGTGGCAGTGCGGTAAATTCATGATTTTATTATGTTAATTATGATGTTCAATAATCATGACGGCGGTTGTGTCAGGTTCTAAAGCTCGTAATACATGAGTGACATCACCAGGATAGCAAATATAATCACCAGGTTGTAATTCTTGTTGATCATCTAAAGTGCCTACCATTGCACTGCCACTGATAATAATAATATGTTCAGTGACATTCTTACTGTGGGGATCTGAAACTCTATCTTTTCCCGGCTGTGCAATTACCGTGTATATATCTCGTTTAGCACCCATTGGACAGGATGAAAGTAAAAAAGCATGGTAATAGGCTTTTTCTGCGCTAATTTTAAAGCCATCACCTTTACGTATTACCTTCACTTCAGGCTGTGGCGCTGAAATAAGTTGAGAAAAAGGGATGTTTAACGCAACACAAATTGCCCAAAGTGTTTCAATACTTGGATTTCCCTGTCCTGCTTCTAATTGAGATAATGTTGATTTTGCAACACCGGCTCGTCTTGCTATTTCAGCAAGTGAAAGGCCCGCTTTTTTTCTTTCTCTAGCCAGTGCTTGAGAAATAATTTCAATAGGCGCACAAGGCGATGACATCATAGATTCCTTCAAAAATCATCTTGCAAAAAAATAAGTCGTTCAACATAATGAACGAATGGTTCGATAAAAAATACTACATTCTATGGAAATTAACAGTCGTCTTGATAATAACGTACTTAGAGATATTGTGCTTGTTTCATTAGCAGATGGTATCGTCGGTATCTCTTATGGTGCATTAGCACATACCCAAGGTTTTGATTTTTGGGTACCGTTGGTGTTATCCATTTTTGTTTTAGCGGGTGCTTCCGAATTTCTTTTTATTGGCGTTGTGGCGATGGGAGGAAGTGCAATATATGCAGCTCTTGCTGGATTAATGGTCAATGCACGACATATTCCTTTTAGTATGGCCGTAAAAGATTTACCGGGAAAAGGGCTTAAATCATTATTAGGTTTTCATATATTAAATGATGAAAGTGTTGTATTTGGTTTATCTCAACGTACTGCTGAACAAAATAAATTAGCATTTTGGGCTTGTGGGTTGGGTATTTTACTGGTTTGGCCTTTAGGAACTATGCTTGGTGTTTACTTAGGGTCATTTATTGTAGATATAAAGATGTTAGGGCTAGATGCAATGTTCCCAGCCATCATTCTCGCATTAAGTTTACCGGCATTAAAAAATAAACTAACACGCCATGCAGCAATAATAGGAAGCATCATTGCACTTGCAACCACATTATTCCTCCCTGTTGGGCTCCCCGTTTTATTATCACTATTTGGCGTATTGTTCGTGATAAGGAAAATATAATGTCCACGGCACCTATTATTACAGGAATTATTATTCTTGCTGTCGGTACATACGCCATGCGTCTTTCCGGCATATTACTCAACAATAAAGCGGGGGTGTCAGAGAGAGTTAAAGAGATCCTCTCATTGTCGGCGATTGTTATTCTGTTTTCAGTGGCGATGACATCGACATTTTTTGATGGTGACCAACTTGCTGATATCTCAAAAGTTATTGGTGTGGGTGTAGCAGGCGTACTTACTTGGCAGAAAAAGCCTTTTATTATGATTGTACTGAGTGCCGCAATAGTAACAGCAGGTTTACGTTGGTTAATTAATCTTTGGGGATAATCTCCCTTTAGGGTATTACCGTAATAAAATAAAAAGGAGGTACAATATCCTCCTTTATTATGGAATATCAGTTAGCTATCTATTAATCGCTGTCTGATGATGTAACCTCTAAAGGCAGAACAATAATAAACCCAATCCCTTTATTATTTAGTCCTTCAGTCACAATTAACGATGCTTGAATTTTATTAGCGAGATTTTGTGCAATAGATAGACCTAATCCACTTCCTGTTTCGTTAGAGCCAGGAACGCGGTAAAAACGTGAAAATAGAACATTGATATGTTCTTTTGCGACACCAGGGCCATTATCACGCACGATAACATGGATCCCTTCCGCGTATCGATTCTCAATAGTTACCTCAACTTGACTACCTTTGGGACAATATTTGATGGCATTATCAAGCAGATTATTAAATATAGAGAGTAAAGCCTGTTTATCTGTTTTAAGCGTTAAAGCATGGCCTTCATTAAGTGATAGCTCAATATTTTTAGTAATTGCATAAGGAACATGTTGTGCTATTGCATTACCAATGACGTTATAGATATCAAGAGATTCTATTTTTAATGGAAAATCGTCACATTCTAATCGTGCCAAATCAATCAATTGATGAGAAAGAGCCGCTGCTCTATCAAGAGATTGTTTCATATCATCAATAATTTCTTCACGCTCTTTTTGATCATCGACTAAAGAGAGCAGGTGTAATTGAGCAATAACAGCGGCTATTGGTGTTCTCAATTCATGGGCAGCATCTGCCATAAATTGTTTTTCACGAATATTGGCCGCGTCAATTCTTGCCATTAACTGGTTTAATTCTTTAAAGATTGGGCGTATCTCTTTAAATTGTTGACCGACATTAATGGGAGTTAAGTTACGAGGTTTACGATTAGAAATAAGTTCTGCAGCTTGTCTTAACGGACGTAAACTAAAATAAGCCGTAATTAAAATAGCAACAATAACCGTTGCTAGAATAAACAGAAAGGGCACAAAGGTGCCTTCAATAGGGTTACCTATAACATGGCCCCTATCTTCAACAGATTCACCAATAAACACTTTTATTTTGTGTTTTTCTCCCCAGCTAAAAGAGATTATCCATTTTTCACCTGCGATAGAAACTCTTTCTGATGCTAATGAAAGTACTCTTGTGGGGATGGGAAGTTCAGGGCGATTAGTATAAATTAGGTTGCTATTTTCATCTAAGACAACAAACCAAGGTAAATATTGTAATTCATCATCTTCACCATTAAGCATAGCGTCTATATACATACCTTGTAAGTTATGTGCAATTTCTTTGAGCACTTCCGGTTGGTCAGCAACATTCTCTAAGGCATTAGCAAAACCCTCAGCGATAATTTCTTGCTGTTTATCATAAATATTTTCGAACTCAGCAAGATAATCAAATTGTATCCAAGCTAACCAAACGCCCCAAAGCATAATTATGGAGATAATCTGAAGGACAATGGTGTAAATAAAGAAGGAGCGGATCTTCATTTAATTAGCTTCTTTTTTTAATAAATAACCTACGCCACGAACCGTGATAATGCGCTCTTTACCTATTTTTCTTCGTAAATTATGCATATGCACTTCAAGGGAATTACTTTCGATTTTATCGTCTAAGCCAAATAAACGCTGTTCTAACTCTGATTTACGTACCACATTGTCAGTATTACGCATTAATTCATATAATAGTTGGTATTCTTTACCTGATAACAAAAGCAGTTCGTTATTTAAAGTGACTTGATGGTTTGCTGGATTAAGTTGTAAATCGCCAATAGACCATATTTGTGAAGAAAAACCAGCCATTCTACGACTAACCGCTTTTACGCGAGAAATTAGCTCAGGCATAGCAAAAGGCTTTGGTAAAAAATCATCTGCACCTGAATCTAATGTTTGTACTAAATTATCAATTTGAGTGCGAGCAGTTAAAATGATAATTGGAATTTTCTCGCCACTTTTTCTAAGTGCAATCAGTTCGTCTTGCCCATCACCATCAGGTAGACCTAAATCTAATAACATTAAATCAAAAGGGCGCTGGTTTAATTGAACACGAGCATCCGCAAGTAATCTGACCCAACATGGCTGAAAACCTGCAATTTCAAGCCCGCGACAAAGCGCTTTGCCAAGTTGTAAGTCGTCTTCAACTAATAAAATATTCATAATAATACCTACCTAAAATTGCCTTAAGAAAGTATAAGAGCCAAATAAAAATTGAGCAATATAATAAAGTGTAAAGCAAGATTTGATTAATGAACTCTTAATGTAAGATAAATTTCTATTTAATATGTTTTACTAAAAATAAATGACTAGAATTTTTAGGAGCAGATTGAGATAAATATGCTATTTATTTCATTTTTATCACGTTAAGGCATTTAATGTTAATTTTAAAGATTTATTTTAGATAGAACTAGCATAATTAACCTAATGTGAATAATAAATATCGCACGCTATTATGCTAAGGTAACTTAAATACTTTATTTGAGATGTTTTGGATTTAAAAGTTAAGCCTATTAAAAATCAAGATTTAATAAATAAGTTTTTATATTTAAAATAATATAAATATAAAATATCAATTTTATTGAATAATATAACTATTAAATTGATGTCTTATTCTTTTATTGAAAACAAATAACTGTTTTAATATATACCTGTTGTGCAACATTTTTATCAGATTTAAATTATTTACTCTATTCATCTATACTCTTGCAGTAAAAGTTAACTACTTGAAAGGAATTAAATTTTCAATAAAAGGAATTTACATGAAATTAGATGGTGTTATTTAGTATAAATTAAATCATTCTGTGTCAGAAATGCTCCCAACCCTCTGGGAGCATTTCACATATTATTATCACTTGCAAAGTGAGTTATCCCACAACATTAATTTAAATGGTAAATTTAACGGTTTCACCCATTCATTTACGGTAGTTTGAAGCTCAGCTTTTGCTTGAGCCAGTCGTTGTTTATCTATATCAGGAATAAAACCATCTTTCGCAGGTAAATCATCTAATATGTACTCTTCCACTAAAACGCCATTAGCCCAGCGTTGAAATAGCCAATAACTTTCTGGTATCAAAGTATATTGTATACCGTCAATAATTGTTGTTTTATCTTCTTGATAACGAACAGGAATAAGCTGGTTTGCAACATTATCCCAAATCCAACCTTTGTATGTTCCATCTTCTAATCGATTTATCGACCAATGCATATCATCAGGGTGATAAAAATACAGCTCAGTTGATGCAACGTAAGATGTATTTTTTGTTGATAAAGAAGCTTGAATAAGGCCATTAGTAAAATAAGAAATATAAAGCGTTTTATTATCAATATTCAGTTCAATACTGCAAGTATCCCAATGTGTTATTGTTAAACCTTCTTTAGCTAGTTTTTCTGGAATGGAAATCACCGCATCTGTTACATCATCTTCTGCTGGTGGGTAGTAATGACCTGTAATATATTCACCATTATTGCCATAGAAGTGCCAGGTCGCCAATGGTGAGCTTTTAAAAAATTTATTAATAGTCAAAAAAGAAATCAGTGCAATAGTCAAAAAAAGAAATATAAATCGTATTTTTTTAGCCATTTTAATTAATTGCCTATTTTCCGCTTGCTGGACAGAATTCTATAAATTCGGATAAATAAAAGCGAGACATTTAATTAAGAAACGTAATATACTTTTCCGAAATTGAGATAATAAGTACACTTTAATGACCTTAAGATAAATACTTAGATAAGGATTTTTGTAATGATTAAAAATAAAGTACTAGCAGAGCATTATTTTTTAAAAGAAATGGACAATGATAATTATTATCCAACACATCTTGTGAAGAAAGGTCAAGAGTTATTAAAAGCGCTTTGTTTAAAAATAGAAGCAACTTCGCCTAAAAATTTGGCAGAGCTTTATATTCTCACGCAAGAAACAACTGATCAATTTAATGAGTTAGCCGAAGAGTTTTATAAAGAAGATAGTGAGATCGAAACAGTAGCAAGAGAGTGTATTGCTGAAGATTTTGGCGTTATCGCTGATGAATATGGCTTTGAAGATGCAGATATAGAAGAATTAATTGCAACACGAGATTGGTAGAAACAAGATGAGAAAACCATTTTGTGTTTTCTCATTTAGATGATTTTTAATTTTATCGATGATCATCTAAATGATAATGAGAATAATTTATTTGACAAAGAAATATTTATTAATAAACTAGTTCTCAGTTTGGTCAAAAAGACTCGTAAGCGTTTACGTTAATCAACGCATATAACTTTTTTAGCCTGTTGTATTGGCAGTTATGTGCTGTTGTACAATCGTATTATTGGAGTCTTTATTTATGTCTTTTCAGGACGAAAATTACTTTTTAGGTATTCCTAAACTTCCTACTCGAGCAATGATTTTTCTTGTTCCCTTTTTCCTTTCTTTTATTATGTCAGGTATTGTTGCGTTTATTAGTACCGTCAAATCGTTAGGAATGGGAATGCATATAATCCCCCCATGGTTAACTTCTTGGGGGATCTCTTGGATGATTGCTTTTCCCACTGTTTTATTTGTCTTGCCAATCGCAAGACGTTTTTCACTGTTATTGGTGAAACCTGCCAAATCTAATGATTAATCAACAAAGAGATCCGCAATTGATGCGGATCTCTTTGTTTTTTACAATGTGAAGTGAAACATCGCCTAAATGAATAAGATCCGATAGCCTTAAACCTGTATATTTAAAAGGTATATCCAAAAAGCGAAGACATTTTCTTTGCATAAATTCTTATTGATAGCAGGAGGCTTTAAATGAATTTGTTGTTCTCCCCTAAAAAATTAGGCCCCCATCAGTTAGATAACCGTATTATTGTTGCACCTATGTGCCAATATTCAGCACAAGAAGGTTACCCAACCGCATGGCACACTATACATTACGGGCAGTTAGCACTATCTGGTGCTTCGTTAGTGATTGTTGAAGCAACAGCGGTTGAGCCTAGAGGTCGTATTAGCTATAAAGATTTAGGTATTTGGTCTGACCAACATAGTAATGAACTAAAAAAGCTGGTTGATAATGTTAAGCTGTATTCATCTGCAAAAATCGGTATACAGATTGCACATGCCGGGCGTAAGGCATCGACTGATTTACCTTGGAATGGCGGAGCATCATTAGCGCCTGATTCTCCTAATGGGTGGCAAAAAGTCGCACCTTCAGAAATGCCTTTTGGAAAGAACCATCAACCTCATGCGCTGACTATCGATGAAATTGAAGAAATAAAACAAGCTTTTGTTGATGCTGCTAAAAGGGCTGAGTCAGCAGGATTTGATGTTATTGAGATCCATGGTGCTCATGGATATTTATTGCACGAATTCCTATCTCCATTATCTAATCACAGAACGGATCAATACGGTGGTGATTTTAATAATCGTAGTCGGTTATTAGTGGATGTATTTGTTGCAGTGAAAAATGCAGTTTCTGATAATGTCTGTGTTGGTGTCAGAATTTCCGCAACAGATTGGGTTGAAGGTGGTTGGGACTTAGAAAGTACGATTGCTTTAACTCAACATCTTGAAGAGTTAGGTTGCCATTATATTCATGTTTCTTCTGGTGGATTATCAGAAAAGCAAGAAATTAAGCTAGGCCCTAATTACCAAGTACCATTTGCTCAAGCTATTTATAATGAAACACAACTGCCGGTTATTACAGTTGGTCTTATTACCGAGCCAGAACAAGCAGAAGCCATTTTACTTACAGAGCAGGCTGATTTTATCGCTTTAGGCAGAGGTATTCTTTATGATCCTCGTTGGCCTTGGCATGCAGCAGAAAAACTCAAACAAACCATAAAAGTAGCGCCTCAATATTTACGTTGTGCACCTCATGGTAGCAAAGACTTTTTTAAATAATATTATCAAGCTACGGGTAATAACCAATCGTTATTACCCGTAGCTTTTTCTTTGATAATCTTTATCATGGCGCAGATAAACTGCAAGCATAAGCGCACTGCGTTGGAAAAGTTGTCCGTAAACAAGATGAAAAAAAATCCCTTATTACTTCAACCAAGGATTGCTTAAGACGATGTGTTTTGAATGCGAACACATCATCAGAGAATTAAGCATTCTTTGATGACTCATTAATTTATAGCGAGTCATATTATGAAAAATAAACATTGGTCGCGTGTAGAATATCTGCACGAAACAGTTAAAAATAAAAACATTATCATTAAAGGACAACACAGTTATTACAGTGATTGTTGGGATGATGGGTTTGAAACTTCAGTTGTACGTTATCTATATGGTGACGAGGTTAGCCTGCAATGGGAACCATTGTGGGAAATAGATAAATTATATATTGGCGATTATGTCTGTATTGGTGCGCAAGCGGTGATATTAATGGGCGGCAATCATACTCATCGAATGGATTGGTTCTCACTTTATCCTTTTATGGATAAGATTGAGGAAGCCTATATTGGTAAAGGTGATACCCATATTCATGATGGTGCATGGATAGGAATGCGTGCAATGATAATGCCAGGTGTGACAATTGGTGAAGGTGCTATTGTTGCGGCTAATAGCGTTGTTTCCAAAAATGTTGAACCTTATAGTATTGTGGGAGGAACACCCGCACAACATCTTAAATATCGTTTTGAGCCTAAAGTTATTGAGCAACTATTATCTTTAAAGATTTACCAATGGTCAGAAAGGAAATTTGAAGCACTCAGGCCTCTTTTATGCCAATCATCAATTGATAAATTATTAATTGCAGAAGCACAATTTATTGAATAATACTGCCCCCTAAGCGGTGATAAGCTTAGGGGTTTTACTTAGTGTTTCTTTTAATACATCTTAAAAAAGAGTATTCATATTTATAAAGTAGTGCTTCCTATTATTTGATCATTATCTCAAAAGTAAAAATATTTTATTTTTATAGATAATTAATAATTTTATTTTTTAAATTTGAGTTTCGTTTTTTTATTTTTTATCTGTTTTCTTTAGTTGTTGATTATTATTTAAATATAAATTAAATCACAATATTTATTTATGATAAAGTTAATTATATGAGGTTGTTATTATCTTTAATTAATAGAGTTTCAATTTATTATTAGTTTATTTTATAAGATATCTAATGTGTAAAAAATAAAATACATATTATTCTATATATGACTTTATTAATTATGGAGTGATGTAGATATGATTAAAAATAAAGATTTGCAGGTAAAGTTTTTAGTGATTTCATTATTATCATCACCTTTATCTTATGCAAATAATACAACCTTATTGGGTGGTAATAGTAAAGCAGATGGTAATGAATCTACGGCAGTTGGATATAATACGTGGGCGCATTCTGATCAATCAACGGCGATAGGTGCTAATGCAGGAGCTGAGGGTGAAAATGCAACCGCAATAGGTCATAAAAGTACAGCAATTGGTGATAATGCGATGTCATTGGGAAGTGGTGCAATGGCAATTGGTGAGGGTTCTCTTTCTATTGGTTCTCAGGCTTATAGTGAAAATAAAGATTCAATTAGTATAGGGAAAGGGGCAATAAATAATGCTGAAAATGGTGTTATTTTAGGTAGTGGTAGTCGCCTTTCTGATAATGCCGATAATTCAGTGATTATTGGTAGTAAGTCTTCAGGATCAGCAAGTAATGCGATTATATTAGGTGATAATAGCAGTAATAATCGTAATAATACATTATCAATCGGTAGTGATAAAAACCAGCGGCAAATTATTAATGTTGCAGCAGGTACAGAAAATACAGACGCCGTCAATGTTTCCCAATTAAAAAAAGAAAAAGATAATATTCTTATTGAGGCTGATAAGCGCATTAATGACAATAATACCACTATTTATAATAAAATTGAGCAAGAGAAAAATACGGTTGTTGAAGCAACAACAAAACAAATGAATGAAAATAATAAAATAATACAAGGAGATATCATAAAGGCAAATGAAGCAGTCTTAAAAGAGAGCGAGTTTAAGGCAAAAACATATGCGGAAAATGTAGAAAAAAACTCAAATCAATATACTGATAGTAAAATCAATGAACATCAGGCTAATACTGTTAATTATATCAATGAAGTTAAAAATGAAATGTATCTTTATAATGAAGGAAAATTATCTGATCTAAAAGTAGATGCTGAAAATTATACAAATAAAAAAGCAGATGAAATAAAAAAAGGTGCGGAAAATTATACTGATAATAAAATAAATAATATGAAGGAAGTAATAGAGAAAAACACAAATAATAGGATCAATGAGTCTGAAAAACAGATTAAAGAATACACTGACTTTAAAGTCAATGAACATGATAAGAAAATCGTTGAACACGTTAACAATATGAAGGATGAAATTACCTTTTCAACAGAGAGAAAGGTTAACGTATCAGAAAAAAATGCCAATAGTTATACCGATATTGAGATTAGTAAAATAGCATCGGGTATGGAAGGATTTATTGGAAAAAATAATGAGAAATTAACCAAAGAACATCAAAGCTATGTTACTCAAAAAGGAAATGAGTATATAAATGTGACCAACACGATAATTAATGAAAGAGATGAATCACTGAAGGAATATATTGAAAAATCAAAACATGACTCTATCTCTATTGCAAATGAATATACCAATAATAAGTTTAAGAATATCTTTATTGATAATGATATTGCACTTAAGAATATGGATAATAAAATCGATAAAGCAGATAAAAGAGCAAGTGCGGGGATTGCTTCTGTCGCAGCGATGGCTAATATTCCTTACGTAACTAACCACACGTTTAGTATAGGTGTCGGTATGGGGAATTATCGCGATGCTAATGCATTTGCAACGGGTGCTCAGTATCAAATAACAGAAAGCGCCATTATTCGTGTTTCAGCTTCATGGAATACAGAAGATCGCGGTGTTGTAGGCGGAGGTGTTTCTTATGGCTGGTAAAGCACTTTTGTATTGTGCTTAGTAAGATAAAAAGTAGAGATAAGGTTGTTACTTTTTTATCATTCTGCTGGCTTTTATGCCTTTGATTTGAATAATAAAGGTAGCAACCTTTATTTTCTATGTGAGTTAAATATGATTTATCTTCATTCAGGTGGTGGTGCTTTTGAAAAACAAGCAAGAGTTAATCAAGTTGCAACGGAAAAAGCACAAGAAATTGCTAAAAATAAGATAAAACAAGTGGTGCAATTTAGATCACTTGCAGACTTTCCTGTTGATCTTGAAAAGATTGGGGCGATATTACTGATTGAACCCACTATTGAATTAGCGCTTGAAGTCGGGCGACAGTATTCACAATCAACGGATATTGTTATTGCTGAAAGTGCAATAGCAGGAAGGAAATTAACCGTTTGTCAGATTGAATTTGCAGTAACAAAAATCTGTGTTCTCTGATTTTTGGATTTATTCAGTTATCCACATTAACTGTGGATAACTCTTGTCTTACATGTTAGTAATCTTATTATCCATTGATTTTATTGAATATTTTACATTGATTGAAAAATATCCATTTAAATTAATGAACTTAATGCTTTGTTATTATTCAAAATAATAAAGAACATAATAAAATAATGTCGTTTTTAATTAATAGAGATAAAAAGTATGACAAATCTCTCTATAGATACTATTTATCGAATAATGGTGTTGGTTTTCCATCATGATCAACCGCAACAAAATTAAACTGACCATGGATCACTTCTTCACGGCCTTCTGCGTACATATCCTCAAGAAAAATAGAAACATTTACCGTTAAACTTGTACGTCCAACACGAATAACTTCACCCACCAATTCAATAATCGTACCTGATGGAATAGGGTGATTAAAATTTATTTTTTCAGTAGAAACCGTCACTAGACGTTTACGGCTAAAACGGGTGGCGGTGATAAATGAAACTTCGTCCATCCAAGCTAATGCAGTGCCACCAAAGAGTGTTGAGTGGTGATTGGTGGTGGTAGGGAATATAACTTTAGAAACACGGGTGACTGAATTTTTAATTTTATCTTGTAGCTCAGGAGATAAGTCAGAGATGGACATAACAATAAAGCCTTATTCTTTAATACTGTAGGGAGGAATTCCCCACAGTATAAAATAGAGTAAATTGAAAGCAAAGTAGATGAATGACTGATTATGCCGTCTGTAACTAAAAGGTTATTTCGCCAGTTAAAAAGAGTGTGGCATCTCCTGTCATTAAAACACGATTATCTCTTAGCACACAGTCAATATTTCCACCTCGTTTTGAAACTTGTCTTGCTTGTAACTGTGTTTTATTGAGTTTATTAGCCCAAATTGGCGCTAATACACAATGTGATGTACCCGTAACAGGATCTTCATTTACGCCTTTTACGGGTGCGAAGAAGCGAGAAATAAAATCAAAAGGAGCATGACCTTTCGCTGTGATAATAACGCCAGGTAAAGGCAACTGTGTGATTTGAATGAAGTCAGGTTGGTAATTAGTGACTGTTTCTGGATCAGATAAAAAGCAAACATAACGATCACGCGCTTGCCAAACTTCATCGATTTGTAATGCTAATTTTTCTTCAAGGGCTGACTTTATATCGTTATTTAATGTTGCAGGTATAGCTGGGAAATTCAGTGTAAAAAGAGAGTTTTGGAAAGAAACAGTGAGTTCACCTGAAAGAGACTGGAATTTAAAGAGGTCATGAGGGGACTGTTTTATAGTTTTTAGTACAAAAGCAGTGGCTAATGTTGCGTGTCCACAAAGAGGAACTTCAATTTTAGGTGTAAACCAACGAATATGGTCGCCAACTAAAAAAGCGGTTTCAGGTAAATTAATCTCACTAGCAAGTGTAATTAAGGTGTCATCAGGCAACCATTCTTCTAACAAAACGACAGCTGCGGGGTTTCCTGAAAAAGGCATAGAGGAAAAAGCATTAACATAATAAATAGGAAGAACAGTCATTCCATTACCTTAGTGATAAACTATCAATAAATAGAAGGTAATGAGATTAAGTGTTTTAAATATTGGGCGCAATACTTAAAAACAGCGTTTAAGTTGTAAGATATAAAAGCAAAAAACCATGCCTAAGTAATTAGACATGGCTTTAATAATTTATGCATTAGATTAAGCTTGTGCTTTCTCTTTGCTATCTGCGCTTTGTAAAAGCTTACGAACCGGAATAATCAGTGCGGCAAGAACAACGGCACAAATAACCAGAGCGATAGAAACATGAGAGAAGAAATCAGGCATGACATCGAGTTTATCTGGACGAATATTTCCACCCATTAAACCAGCCGCTAAATTTCCTAATGCGCTTGCACAGAACCATAATCCCATAACCTGCCCACGCATTTTAGCTGGCGCTAAAATCGTCATTGTGGCAAGTCCAATTGGGCTTAAGCATAATTCACCTAATGTCAGCAATAAAATACTGCCAATTAACCAAAGCGGTGAAACACCTTGTCCTGTTGCAATAACGCTTTCAGATGCAAACATCATGACTGTAAAGCCACCCGCCGCAAATAAAATACCAATTACAAATTTACTCATGCTGCTTAAATTCATATTCTTACGTGCCATCATTGGCCATAACCAGCTAAATACCGGCGCAAGAATAATAATAAACAGGGCGTTAACAGACTGGAACCAAACCGCAGGGATCTCAAATCCCATAAAGTTTAAGTCAGTATAGTCGTTAGCAAATAAGTTAAATGATGTCGGCTTTTGTTCGAATGCAGACCAGAAAAGGGCTGCTGAAACCAATAAGAGGAAACAAACAAATAAGCGAGAGCGGTCACTACTACTTAATCCAGCAAATAGGAATAAATAGATAAAATAGGCGATAACACTACCGGAAATTACATAGACCATAAAGTTAGCCACAACAACTGGGTTAAAAGGAATAACGCCAGAAATAATAAGGCCAACAATTGCCATAAGAACAACAGATAACGCTAAAATCCATTGACCGACATTACGACGAACAACGGTTGGGCGATCCCAACTTGAATCTAAGCCGACTTCGCTATCAAAGCGACGCATAGTAGGTACTGCGTAAAAGCGGAAAATCAGTAACGCAACAAGCATACCAATCCCACCAATACCAAAGCCCCAATGCCAGCCATAATCACGCACTAAGAAACCTGTGATGAGTGGTGCAATAAATGAGCCCATATTGATACCCATATAAAATAAGGAGAATCCACCATCACGGCGAGTATCATCTCTTTTATATAAGGTTCCTACCATCACAGTTACGCAGGTTTTAAACAGCCCCGTACCCAATACAATCAGTAATAAACCGATAAAGAACAGGTCTTGTGACCAAAACGCGGAAAGTGCGATGGATAGGTGCCCTAAAGCGATAAAGATAGAGCCATACCATACAGCTAGGCGTTGACCTAACCAGTTATCAGCGAGCCAACCTCCTGGCAGTGATGTTAAATAAACACCGCCTGCGAAAATACCCACAATAGCAGATGCCTGCTCTCTGGGGATTTCCATGCCACCCTCATAAACGGTTGCCGCCATAAATAGGATTAATAATGGGCGAATACCATAGAAAGAAAAGCGTTCCCACATTTCGGTGAAGAAAAGGGAGCTTAATGGATATGGGTGGCCAAAGAAAGTTCGGCTAGATTTTGAGTGAGTAGATTGCATCTTAAATTCCCAAAAAAAACCTCTACAGGTCGTTTGCAAGTAAAAAGAACAAAATAGTAGCAAGTGACGAAACAAAGTTATTTCATTCTGTTATCAATATCCACTGCATTTAATTAATATATTTTTAACATACTTTTGTCAGAATTCAGCGACTAAAAGTATATTTAATACTTTATAAACCATTTTTTGGTGCAAAAGTCGATAAAAATCTCATTTTGCAATAGTTAACCTTGCAATTTTTTGAAAAAAGAGGACAAGAAAATTTTAGAGGCCTTAACAAATAGGGGGTGAGAATATTCTTAATAAACAATAAATTACAAAAAATAGAATAAAAGAAGTAACAATTGGGCCTTTAAATGTAAAAGTGTAATTTTTTGAAGAAAAAAAACTATTAACTGATCTTATTTGTGGATTTTTTGACTACTTTTCTTGTGGCCTTCTAAAGCTTAACCAAGAGTAAATTAGATTAAAAAAGACAACAGCTGCGGTGAAATAAAAAACAGCTCTAAATCCATAGCTTGCAGCAACAAAAGCACCCATTAACGGCCCTGTAACATTTCCAACATCTCTTAGTGCTTGGTTATAGCTGAAAATTCGACCGGCAATAGCAGGGGTAATGTTGTATAGGATAAGTGTTTGCACCGCAGGTAACATAGCAGCATTGACTGCACCAAGTAAAAAACGTAGCGCACCTAGCTCCCAATAATTACTGACCAGCGCCATTGGAATTAACATAAAAATAGAGAGCCCTAGGGTAAAGATAAGGACTTTATCCGGGCCAATTCGGTCACCTAATTTACCAAAACGAGGGGCGCTAATAAGTGCAGCGATACCAGGTACAGAGGCGATAACTCCACTGATAAAGGCAAGGTTGCTGATGGAGCCCGTTAACTCTCGGATATAAAGCGTCAAAATAGGCGTAACAGAACCTGTTGCTACTTGAATGATCATTGTGGTGAAAAATAGGCATACCACAAGTCTTTTGTTCTTGAGCGATGAAAAGACCTGTTTTGTGGTGAGTGCGTCTTTTTTAGAAACAGGCGTGAAGTTCTCACTGACGAAAAAGAGGGTGACTAAAAAGCAAATAAATAAAACAGCTGAAGTAATAAAGAATACGGGGCGTAAACCATAGAGATCAGCAAGCATACCACCAATTAAAGGGCCTATTAATGCACCACTTACAGCACCTGTTGAAAGTGTGCCTAATGCCCAACCGCTTTTTTTAACAGGTACTTGAGTGGCAATTAACGCATTTGCATTCGGAACAAAGCCACCTAATATACCGAGCAAGGCTCGTAGTACTAATAATTGCCATATATTTTGTGCAAATCCAATTAATACCATCACAATCGCCATACCAAGGGCTGAACGCAATAGCATTAATTTTCGACCTTTTCTATCTGATAATTTTCCCCAAAAAGGCGCTGCGATAGCAGAAAAAAGGAAGGTAATACTAAATGCAACGCCCGTCCAAAGATTAAGCTCTTCGTGATCGGTTATACCCAGTTCTTCTACATAGAGAGGAAGAAAAGGCATGATCAAACTAAAACCGGCGCCAGTTAGAAAACAGCCAAACCAGACAACATAGAGATTACGTTTCCAAGAATTATTTCGGGGCTTGAGATCCATGTTACTCCTTTAGCCGAGAACGAGAGAGTAAACCAAGAAAATAGGCTGTAAATAACCGTAGCGATGTTGAGCGTGGCAACAGCGAGTCGGTTTTCTTATTTTATGATGAATAAGAATATAGCCATGATACAGAATAAGTGCGATAAGTCTTGCTCTTATAATGTGTTTTGCAGGAGTTTACAGCTTGTACTGTTATTGATTTTATTATCGTTATTGCAGTATATCGTGATATTACAAAGTGGCTGCTTTGGAATAAAGCAGCCACTTTGCGATTAGTGTACTTTCTTTATTTCGTTATATAAAGAAGCGTCACCTTCTGGGCGAGTTTTAAAGCGACGATGCAACCACATATATTGGTCTGGCGCGCGTAAAATCTCTTGTTCAACCACTTTATTCATCGCTTTAGCGGCATTTTCCTCATTATCAACAGGAAAATCCGCAACAGGTGGTGAGATAATTAACTCATAACCTTTACCTTCAGGTAAGCGTTTGGGCGTAAATGGAATTAATGCGGGTTTGCTGGTTCTTGCCAGAATATAAGTCCCCGTTGTTGTTGCCGCTTTATCAACAGCAAACAAAGGTACAAAAACACTTTTACGAGGACCATAATCATGGTCAGGCGCATACCAAACAATTTCACCTGCTTTTAAACTGCGGATCATGCCTTTGACATCTTTTCTGTCGATCATAAATTTATTAGAACGTAATCGACCCCATGTTTGTAGCCAGTCCATAACGGGGTTATCGTTAGGGCGATAAACACCGACTCCAGGGGTATAGATACCAAAAATTCGAGCACCCAGTTCAAGTGTTAGAAAATGGATGCCAATAAGCAAAATGCCTTGTCCTTTTTCTTGAACCATTGAGATATTTTCAAGTCCACTGACTTTAAACCAACGTTTGACGCGCCATTCAGGCCAAAACCACGCCATGCCAGTTTCGAATAATCCCATACCAACAGATTCAAAATTTTTATTAACTAAGGCTTCCCGCTCACTTTTTGGCATCTGTGGAAAACAGAGCTCAAGATTACGTTCCGCTATTTGGACGCGTTTCTTTAAAAAAACTTTCGAAAAACGGCCTAGGCGTGTCCCTAGCCAATAAATGATAGGATAAGGAAGGAGAACCAGAATATAGAGTAATCCAATCCCGAACCAAGTCAGCCAATATTTAGGCTGCAAAAATGATTTTTTAAATGGAGGTGACTTTATCATAAGCCTATCTATTTACTATTTTTCCAATGAACGTCTTATATTGTGACATTTTTTAGCGCAGATAAGAAATTTTGTCATAAATTAGGTGAAATTATTTCGATACCTTGTAATGCGGTCACCAATTCAGCAATATTTTTAGCTGCCATTTTATCCATCACTTTTGCTCGATGGACTTCGACAGTTCTTATTGAAACACAAGCAACTTCTGCTATTTCTCGGTTCATTAATCCTTGAATAACATAATAAGCAATGTCTTTTTCTCTAGGGGTTAGTGACGCATAACGGCGGCGAATATCGTGTGCGGTAAAACGCGTATTGGTTTCAAGAAATGCAACATCTAATGCAGATAACAATGCATTGCTATCAACGGGTTTTTGTAGAAAGTCGATAGCCCCTTTTTTGATCTCTTCAACTGCCATAGGAATATCGCCATGACCAGTTAAAAAAATCACAGAAAGTGTACTGTGTTTATCAATTAAATGCTGGTGGACTTGTCTGCCATCGGGTTTTGGCATTCTCATATCTAACAAGACAACACCTTGTTGATAGAGATTGACGTTGTTGATAAAGAACTCGCTATCATTCCAAACATGGGCTGAATAACCTAAGCTTTCTAATAAAAACTGACAAGCATCAGTGACAGCAAGATCATCATCAACAAGATGAATTGTTGGCATTTTTTCTCCGTTATTTATTTTTGTTAGGGAAAATAAGTGTAATTTTTATTCCAACTTTACTTTGTTCATTCTTTTGGTTTTCAATATGAATATCAGCACCTTGAGAAAGCAATAAACGTTGGCAAATCACCAAACCTAATCCAAGTCCTTCCGTTTTTGTTGTTTGGAATGGGGAAAAGGGGTGTTCAAGTTGGCTATGGCTCATTCCACCCGCATCATCTTCAATGACAATAAGCAACCTATCAGGGGCCTTATGGGTGCTAATCTTTAGTACTTTAGCGCCAGCTTGCAGGCTATTAGTGATTAAATTCGATAAAATTTGCTCTAATAATGTTTCGGGTAAACACAGGGTATCATGTTCATCAATATGAGTGATCAATGAAACCTGTGGGTATTTATCTTCTACGCGTAAGAGCTTCCAGATATGTTGAATACACTCTGCAATATTTTGATGAGAAAGCAAAATCGTATCGGTGTTAGGTGTCTGTTTTCCAACCCATAAACGTAGATTTCTAATGATATCAGCACCGCGCTGTGCCTGTTTATCTATTTGTTGCAATGCAGGTAGCAATGGGTGCGATTCATTCTCTTTTTTAAGGCGAATAACACTCCCTTGCGCATAGCTTTTAATAGCAGAAAGTGGCTGATTAAGCTCATGAGCAAACCCGGATGCCATTTCTCCCAATATATTTAAGCGTTGAGCGTGTTCTAACTCTTCCTTTTGCTGTCTTAATCGATTGTGAGCTTGTTCCAGTTGGCGACTACGACGCCTAACTAAATAGCTGACCCACACTTGGTTTAGGATGAGAAAGAGGATAGCAGCTAATGAAAGGCCAATAATAAATTGGTGCTGAATAGCCCAACTTTTCGCATCTTGCCAAAGCTGCCTTTGTCGAGGATGTTGGTTGACTTCTCTTAATAGATTTTCAACTTGTGTATGGGAGGCCGGCGCTCCCCATTTCATCGGTTTACTGTCATCGGTAAGTAAAACGCGAGTGACCTTATCAACAAGCTCATCAGGAACGGTATCTAGCGCTGCAAATGACCAATTAGGGTAGAGCGGTGTACTGGTTAAACAAGGGGTATTGGTTTGATAGGAAATCACTGGGCGGTAATCACTTTTACGAATAAGCCCTTCATGATCCATATTTTCCAGTAAGCAAACAGGAATAATTGCTGCGTTAATATCTTCATCACGTAAGAGATAAAGTAAAGCGTCGGCTGGAAAACCCGTGAAACGCAATGTGAAATCTTTATCAGGATCAATACCTTCTTCTCGTAGTGCTTTGTAACCTAGAAGATAGCCGCCAAAGGCATCTGGTGCGATGGCGCCAACGCGTTTTCCGATTAATTCATGGGCGGAAGTAATCGGGCTATCGTTACGGACGAGAATTAGGCTACCAATGACATTTCGTGTTGTGTTATCAGGCTCATAGCCGGAGCGTAAAGAGAGCAACCAACGTAAGGGAAATGCATTATCTAATTGAACAAATTGCGCAGGATTTGTGAGTAAGAAATCAACATTTTTCTTTGCAACCGCTAATTTCATCTCTTCCAGATTTAACGGCACTAATACAAAGTTTTCTGACGGAAATTGTTCATTTAAGGTGTCAACAAGTGGATGCCAGTGTCTTTGCGTTGATGCATCACCACGTAATGCTAAAACACCGATTGTCCACTCTTTTGCAGTGGCTTGTAGAGGAAGTATAAAAAAGAGCAGTAATAACCCGATGCTTACTACGTTTCTTATCCCAATTGTCTGTTTTATCGTCATAAATATCTAATGTTAAATATTGTCTTGGATCAAGTTCGCACTTGGTATGTGGTAAACCACAATAGGTGTCGTCTTCAGTAATTTTTACAATGCACTTATAACAAAACACATACTTTTTAATTTCTATTTCCTTCACTCATAGTGAGATTGTGTTATTGAGTGATGCTGGAGACAAATATGGATCTTGGAAAACGAAAATTTCTACAACAATTAGGGGTCCTTACTGCTGGTGCTTCACTGGTTCCTTTAGCTGAAGCCGGCATTAAATTATCACCTGAGCGTCGTGAGGGCTCGGAAGATAAACGCTACGGAATGCTGATTGATTTACGCCGTTGTGTGGGATGCCAGTCCTGTACAGTAAGCTGTAATATTGAAAATCAGACTCCTCAAGGACAATTTAGGACGACAGTAAACCAATATCAGGTTGCTATCAAGGGGCAAGAGGGGATAACCAACGTCTTACTGCCTAGATTGTGTAATCACTGTGATGAACCACCTTGTGTGCCGGTTTGCCCTGTTCAAGCAACTTTCCAACGTAAAGATGGTATTGTCGTTGTTGATAATGAACGTTGTGTTGGCTGTGCTTATTGTGTTCAAGCATGCCCTTACGATGCTCGTTTTATTAATCACTCAACACAAACAGCAGATAAATGTACTTTTTGCGCACATCGCCTCGAAGTTGGATTACTGCCAGCGTGCGTTGAATCTTGTGTCGGTGGTGCTCGTATTATCGGCGATATGAAAGATCCTAATAGCACTATCAGCAAAATGCTGCGTACACATGAAAAAGAGCTGAAAGTATTAAAACCAGAAAGCGGTACATTGCCACAAGTTTTCTATCTCGGCCTCGATGATGCATTTGTACAACCGTTAGCAGGTCAAGGACAACCCGCATTATGGCAGCAGGAGGTTCACTCATGATCCCTCAAGTTTCTCAAATTCAAGAAGTCATCGCGATCCCTCAAGAATATTTTTGGTTACCTTGGGCTGTGCAATATTTCTTTTTCATTGGTATTGCTTGTAGTGCGACGCTTTATGCGTGCTGGCAGTGCTGGAAAGGTAGTGCAGGTAATCAACGTTTAGAAGCGGTTGCTGTATTTATTGCAGTAACCGCTGGTATTACGGCACCTCTTGCGTTAACAGCAGATTTACACCAAACAGCTCGTGTGTGGCATTTCTATGCTTATCCAACACCGTGGTCATGGATGGCATGGGGTTCACTGTTATTACCGTTATTCTCAGCGTTTAGTATGCTCTACTTTGCAGCGATGGTTGTTCGCTTAGTGTGGAAGCGTGAATACAAATTAACGCGTTGGGTTGCATTAGCTTGCTCATTAACGGCGATTGGTTTGTTGTTATATACAGGTCGTGAAGCATCTATCTTAAAAGCAAGACCTGTGTTGTATACCTACTGGTTACCAATACTGCTGTTCTTTAGTGCAATGCAAGTGTTACCGACATTGCTGGCATTAGGCACTCGTCGTGAACCAGTACATCAGCGTGAATTAGCGATGTGGTTTGTAAGTTCTCTGATGTTATTAGCAGTATGTACGGGCTTTTGGGTTGCTGGTGATACGATTTCAGGCCAAGCAATTAGAGAACAATTAGCAATGGGGAGTCTTGGCTGGTGGAGTGCCATGGGGGTTATCACACTATGGGTTATCTCTGTCGCGATGGGACTTTTGATGGCAAAACAAGCTCGTTCGGTTGCATTTATTACCATCATGGCATTTGTATCAATGGGACTTGCGTGGGTATTACGCTGGTTGATGTTGATGGGGGCTCAATATATTCCAAAATATAACATAATTACAAACCCTTATGAGTTTACGCTAGGTAATGATGGACTGATGGCAATTGTCGGTACATTTGGATTGTGGATAGCGTTAACCATTTTATTTAGAGAAAGTATTCGTTGGGTTGTCAGGAGAGTGCAGCATGGCTAAGTTTACAAGACGTCAATGGCTTAAAGGTGGGTTAGTTATCGGTGGTATTGCCGCATTTGCTGCCAGCTACCGTGATGTTGCTAAACGTGCCATAGATGGGTTAGTTGATGGCACATCAGGCAAAGTGACACTTGATAGGATCAATGGAAACTCTTTATTACCTGAAGGTAAAGTTGTAAAAGACGCAAAATGGCAAGCGAATACAGATCAATCTGTTTGTATGACACAATGTTTTGGTTGCTGGACACAATGTGGCGTCCGTGCACGTGTTGATAGAGCAAACAATAAAGTTTTACGTATTGCAGGTAACCCTTACCACCCACTTTCTCATGATCACCACTTTGGCTATAACATGCCAATTAAAGAAGCATTTGAAAAAATGGGCGGTGAAAGTGGTTTAGAAAACCGTTCTACAGCTTGTGCTCGTGGTGCAACTATGATGGAAAGCTTAGACAGCCCAACTCGTATTCTTGAACCGATGAAACGTGTAGGTAAACGCGGTGAAGGTAAATGGAAACGCATCAGTTTTGAGCAGTTGATCCAAGAAATTGTAGAAGGAGGCGATCTGTTTGGTGAAGGTCATGTTGATGGTTTACGCGCCATTCGTGATTTAGATACTTTAATCGATCCAAAACAACCTGCTTTAGGCCCTAAAGCTAACCAATTATTAATGACAAATGCGGGGGATGATGGGCGTGATACGTTTATTCGTCGCTTTGCTCAAAACTCATTTGGTAGTAAAAACTTTGGTGCCCATGGCTCTTATTGTGGATTAGCGTACCGAGCTGGCTCTGGTGCGTTAATGAATGATTTAGATAAAAACGCCCACGTTAAACCTGATTGGGATTACGTTGAATTCGCGCTGTTTTTAGGAACATCGCCGGCACAATCAGGTAACCCATTTAAGCGTCAAGGTCGCCAATTAGCTAATGCCCGTATTCGTGATTCGTTCAATTATGTGGTTGTTGCACCTGCATTACCGTTAACAACGACATTGGCTAACGATCATGGACATTGGGTTCCTGTTCAACCGGGAACAGATGCGGCTTTAGTGATGGGGATGATCCGCTGGATCATTGAAAACAAACGCTACAATGCAGAATATCTGTCAGTGCCAAGCGAAGCTTCAATGAAAAATGTAGGTGAGAAGAGCTGGACGAATGCGACTCACCTTGTGATCAGTGATGAAAAACATCCTCTATCAGGGCAAATGCTGACAACAGCACATTTTAATGATGTTCCAGAAGGTGAAGAACAAACCTTAGTTTTATCACTTGAGGGAGAATTAGTTCCATCTACTCAAGTTGATAAAGCACAATTATTTGCTACGCATACTGTGACATTAAAAACTGGTGCTACTGTTACGGTTAAATCAAGTTTCCAATTACTTGATGAAGCTGCTAAACGTATGACGCTGGCAGAATACAGTGAGCGTTGTAAAGTACCAGAAACAACAATTGCTGCATTAGGGCGTGAATTTACGGCATATGGTCGAAAAGCCGCGGTTATTTCTCATGGCGGTATGATGAGTGGTAATGGTTTCTATACAGCGTGGGGCGTGATTATGCTTAATGCGCTAATAGGTAACTTAAACCTGAAAGGTGGGGTATCTGTTGGTGGTGGTAAGTTTAATGGTGCAACTGACGGGCCATGTTACAAAATGGATAGCTTTAAAGGTAAAGTTAAACCAAAAGGTATGGTGTTATCACGCAGTAAAGCAGCCTATGAAAAATCTGATGAGTACCGTGAGCGTGTAGAGAAAGGGGAATCTCCATATCCTGCAAAAGCACCTTGGTATCCGTTTGCTGCTGGACAATTAACTGAGCAACTAGGTTCTGCATTAGCTGGTTATCCTTATCCATTGAAAGCATGGATAACGAATATGACCAACCCTATTTATGGGATTGCAGGTATTCGCCAAGTGATGGAAGAGCGTCTAAAAGATCCGAAGCATCTACCTTTAATTATTGGTATTGATGCCTTTATGAATGAAACTACAGCGCTGGCCGATTATATTGTTCCTGATACGCATAACTTTGAAAGCTGGGGTTTTAGCGCACCTTGGTCTGGTGTTCAAACTAAAGCAAGTACAGCGCGTTGGCCGATTATCGAACCTCGTGTTGCAAAAACAGCAGATGGTCAACCAATTTCAATGGAAACATTCTGTATTGCTGTAGCAAAAGCTTTAGATTTACCCGGCTTTGGTGAGAAAGCAATTGAAGATATGGATGGTAACTTTTATCCAATCAATAGTGCAGAAGACTACTATTTACGTGTTGCAGCCAATATGGCATTTATGGGTGAGAAACCTGTTGCACCAGCAACCAATGAAGATATTTTATTGAGTGGTGTAGACCGTATTTTACCAGCGATAACGTCAACGCTAAAAAATGAAGAAGTTCTTCAAGTTGCGTACATCTATACACGAGGTGGTCGTTTTGCACCTTATGAGAAAGCATGGAATGGTGATGAAACTGGACCACAGTGGAAAAAACCATTGCAGATTTGGAATGAAGAAGTTGCGAAAAACCATCACGCAATAACCGGTGAACGTTATAGTGGCTGCCCGACTTATTATCCACCGCGTTTATCCGATGGTAGTGATATTCATCAGCACTATCCTGAAGAGCAATGGCCATTAAAATTAATGTCCTTTAAATCTCATGTGGTAAGTAGTTCAACAGGCATGATCCAACGTTTAAGAATGGTGAAACCGAGTAACTTAGTCGCAATTAATCCTCAAGATGGTAAAAAATGGGGTGTTAATCATGGTGATAAAGTTCGCATCGTTACACCAGGTGGGCAAGTTGAAGCTGAGATTAGTTTACTCGATGGCGTGATGCCGGGTGTTTTAGCAATTGAGCATGGATATGGGCATCAAGAGTTAGGCTCTCGTCAGCATTACTTAGATGAACAACCATTACCTATGGATAAAGGCATTGGCAATGGTATCAATCTTAATGATTTAGGGTTTGCTGATCCAACACGTCAAGTCACTAATACGTGGTTAGATTGGGTATCTGGCGCATCTGTTCGTCAAGGCTTACCGGCTAAAATTGAGCGTATAGCTTAATTATCAATTTGGTATTTTAAATAATCACTTCACTCTTTATTAAAACAAGAGTGAAGTGATCGCATAAAAATCAGTTTTACTTTATCTTCTATAAGATAGAGCTATATCAGTTCAATTATTTTAATATTATATGTACCCTACATACATAATATTATAATAAATTTAAGGTGGCCAACACGCATATTAGCCACCTCACTTACAGTGAGTAATAATGGGAATTGGACTCCTTTTTTCTTCTGTTATATTTTTTTATTTAAATGTAATAAGATTATTTCTCGTATATATATTTTAAAATGTTATATATAAAAAATAATTCAATACGATTTTTCACATTAATTTTTTCGGTAATATGTCTTTTGTGTGAATATACGGTGCTACTACTAATGGACAGTTTTTTAGCAATTTGGTGATTAGGTATTTCATTCATCCAATAATTAATTATTTTTTGTTCTTGTAAACTAAAAATAGAACATAATGAATGTTTATACGTTGGAAAGAAAACTTGGCAACGAGAAGTGAATAAAGATGTCTTTTCAAGCACCCAAGGAAGTATCTTCTTAGGAAGAATAAAACAGTTATTTGTCAAAGCGATAGGTCTTTCTTTGTCTGGATAATTTGCATCAATATAAAGATAAAGGCGACAACTTCTTGTTGAAATGAAAAAAAACTGCAAATGTGGGCAATGTGCTATTTCCCGACAATATCTTGTAAGATCAATAAATATAATATCTGGCATTGAGTGATTAATATAATTATTTGCTTCTTGTATAGATGATATGTCAATTATTTCATGTCTTACATTTTTCTTCGAAAAATAATGTTTTATACCATTACGAGTAAAAAAACATTCATCAATAATTAATACTTTCACAAATAACTTCCTTGTTTGTAGCCGTTTTAATTTATTAAAATAAAGATAACCTCATTTTATGTCAATTCGGCTTATATGTTCTTTTTTTGAAGATATATCGAATAAAAAGGCTATGATTGTTTTTCTATTAAATGAAATTTAATTTATTAATATAACTAATTATTTTTATATCGTAAGGATTGGTTTATATATGGATATAACCAATATGTGATGATGGGTTATAGAGAGGTAAAAATAAGAACAGGAGTACCAAGTACTCCTGCTTTGCGTTCACTATCTTTTCTAGAACTTTTTATTAGTGCTTGGTGTTGTCTGAAACAGAATCTTCAGATGATTCAATTTTATCAATACCTGCTTGAAGAATGTGAATCAACTGTTTAGCTATATCTGTTGTGAGCCAAAGTGTCTTATCTACAACTGCGTTTTCTGGATGATGTTCGTTTTCAGGAAGATAATGTAAACGCAACATCATGGCATCGTAGATGTCAACGGTACTGATGTCCCAACCTACAACAGGATGTGTCTGAATAACTTCATTTTTTCTACTCATAATACCTCCTAATCATACAGCCGGTTTTGACTAAGAGAGAAGTTCCCACACAAAGTGGTTACTTTTCAGTATACGAGATTTATCGTGATTAAAAAGATAAATTTTTGCTATAACAAAAAAATGTGTGCTGGCTCTGATAAAAGAGTAATGCACCATTAACAGTCGAACAAATGTTATATGGTGCATTTTAGATAAATATCAAGGGGACGGATTAATTGACAGTGATATCCCAATGAATATTTTCATTTGCTAAGAAAGGAATAAGCGCTTCATTACCACAAAGGATTTGCGCTGGAGCCTCAATCGTTTTTTCAGTTAATGTGATTGTTCCTTCATTAACAGGTAAACCATAAAAGCGAGGGCCATTTAAAGAACAGAAAGCTTCAAAGTGTTGTAATGCATTGAGTTCTTTAAATACGGTTGCGTAAGCTGCCAGTGCGGTTGGTGCATTAAATACTCCAGCACAACCACAAGATGATTCTTTGCGGTGTTGTAAGTGAGGTGCAGAATCTGTACCTAAGAAAAAGCGAGAATTTCCTGATGCAACAGCTTCTCTTAGTGCTTCTTGATGGACGTTGCGTTTAAGAATAGGTAAGCAATACAGATGAGGTTTAACACCACCAACCAACATATGATTGCGGTTAAACATCAAATGTTGCGGAGTGATGGTGGCTCCGAGATATTCATTTCCTTCTAACACATACTGAGCTGCTTCTTTAGTTGTAATGTGTTCAAAAACAATTTTTAGCTCAGGAAATTGCTTGCGTACAGGAGACATAACGCTATCAATAAAACGAGCTTCTCTATCAAAAATATCAATATTTGAAGCCGTTACTTCACCGTGGATCAGCAATGGCATACCAATTTTTTCCATCACACTTAAGATAGGGTAAATCTTGGTGATATCTGATACGCCATTACTAGAGTTAGTTGTTGCATTCGCAGGATAAAGTTTACAAGCAGTAAAAACACCTTGTAAGAAACCTTGTTCGACTTCTGAAGGCAGTGTGCTATCTGTTAAATAGCAAGTCATTAACGGTTCGAAGTTATCTCCCGTAGGAATAGCCGCTTTGATGCGATCACGATAAGTACGAGCAGCTTCAATCGTTGTAACTGGTGGAACAAGGTTTGGCATGACAATAGCTCTGCCAAAATAGCGACTGGTATAAGGAACAACAGTTTTTAGCATGTCATCATCACGAAAGTGAACATGCCAATCATCAGGACGGTGAATAGTGAGGGTGATAGGTTGTGCAGTGGTCATATACCGGCTCCGTGTGTCTTAGGAAAATCGAAAGATCAAGGATTGGATTGGACTAGATAGTCAAGCCGGAAACGAATGCTAATACGAAAACGATTAAATAGCTACCATTTAATCGCATTTTTTTATTATGTCTTTGGAATTATGTAAGGTGAAACAGAGAATAAAATCAAAAGGTTATGAGGGTGACACAAATAGAAATGGCTCCTCCAACTGGACTCGAACCAGTGACATACGGATTAACAGTCCGCCGTTCTACCGACTGAACTATGGAGGAACATCATTAAGTGGCGTGTATCATATAGTGAGTGATTTGATATGTCAAAGGGCAATCGACGATATTTGTTTAAGTGCATAGATAAACAACATATTGTGTATTTCTAAAACAGATAATCTAATAATGAAACGGTAAGCATTTTTAAATGGTTATTTTCTCTACATTGAAGACTAAAAATAAAGATAAAAAATGAAGGGATACGTATTTGAGATGGCACTGAGATCTGAGAAATATAAGGGAAGAAAAATAGGAAGAGTATTGATAATAGAGAAGGTAGAAAGCAAAAAGCCCGCACTGTGATAGCGCGGGCTTTTCTAAATTTGGCTCCTCCAACTGGACTTGAACCAGTGACATACGGATTAACAGTCCGCCGTTCTACCGACTGAACTATGGAGGAATCGAGTTCTCTTGAGAACGAGACGGATAATAGCGAGGGTGATGAAGTTTGTAAAGTAAAAAAAGTGAAACAATAGTTTAAGTGGTTAAAAAATAACTAATTTATGGTTTTTAAATCAAATAAGGTGGTTTTGAGTTTAAAAAATAGTCAGTGGAGTAGTGTTGATTTAAATGATCCTAAAAGAACGAATGCTTTCATTGATGACTTGGAGTTAACGAGGAATTGAAATAGCAGATACATAAGACGGAGATGTAAAGAATACAAAGGAAATAAATAAGAAAATGAAGGAATAAAAATATCTGATGAGTAGAAAGCAAAAAGCCCGCACTGTGATAGCGCGGGCTTTTCTAAATTTGGCTCCTCCAACTGGACTCGAACCAGTGACATACGGATTAACAGTCCGCCGTTCTACCGACTGAACTATGGAGGAAGCGAGTTCTCGTGAGAACGAGGCGAATAATAGCTATCCTCGGTCACCTTGTAAAGTAAAAAAATGAAAAAAATAACTGTTTGCTCAAGAGAACATCAGATTGTTTCTTTTTTGATAAAAATGTATAAAAAATAAATGGTTATCAGTAGAAATAATACTCGAAATTATATTTCTACTAGATGAAATATGTCTTACCTTGGTAAGAAAAGATAAGGTGCTTTTTTAAAAGAAAGTTTTTCAAACTATTTAGTAATACAATCTGACGAATTCACGGACTAAATTGAAAAATCAGAGACTATGGATACTGCGAATTTATCAACACCGGTAGTATTAGAGTTTGAGCATTTTAAAAGAACACTTCTTCTATATACAAAAGATAAAGAAGGGGGATGGGATACGGCTGTCTCTGGTCTAGCGTTATGTCGGTATAGTTCTATTACAGAATCAGAAGGCTGGATGTATGAACCAAGTTTGGCTATTGCTGCGCAAGGTGCAAAGCAGATAACAATAGGGGTAGAGACAAATTGCTATCGTCCTATGAATATGCTTTTAACATCATCAGAAATACCTACCTTTGCTAAAGTTTGTGAGGCTTCAAAAGAAATGCCTTTTTTAGCAATATTACTAAAATTAGATCTCGCTCTATTACCTGAACTGTTAGCTGAAAATAAGTTTGAATTACTACAAGAAAATAACGAGATCCGAGCTCAACAAATTGTTCAAGTAACCGCACCAATCCTACAAGCAGTAATAAGACTTATAAAACTAATAGATACACCCGAAGACGCGCCGTTCATTGCTCCTTTGATCCAAAAAGAGATCCTTTATTACTTATTACGATCAAACGATGGTGCGCGTCAGCAACTATTAGCTTCGCAACATCCTCAGTGTCGGCAAATTAGTCATGCTCTTGATTGGATTAAACAACATTATCGCGAAACAATTCGGATTGAAGATCTAACAACGCTAGTGGGTATGAGTGGCTCTTCATTTCATTTTCACTTTAAAAATCGAACTGGCATGACACCATTGCAATATCAAAAATGGTTACGATTAAATGAAGCGAGAAGGATCATGCTGATTGAAATGAGTGATGTTTCTGAAGCGGCATTTACTGTGGGTTATGAAAGTCCATCACAGTTTAGCCGTGAATATCAGCGACTATTTGGATTGTCGCCCCTAAAAGATATTCAACGATTAAAGGTCTCTGGATCAGAAAGGGTATCTTTGGATTATTAGGCAAGAATAATGGAGAAATGAGTTAAAGTAGTAATAGATAATTGCGTTACAGTCAGTTTATTAACTATGTGTATATAAAGGAGTTTAGACGTGACGAATGTTTTTATTATTAATGCGGCAAAAGAGTTTGATGGGTCTGAAGGGAAGCTCAATGACCATTTGACGCAAGTTGCCACAGAATTATTGTCTTCACATCATATAAATGTGCAATCAACACGTATTGATGATGGTTATGATAATGATGAAGAAGTCGATAAATATTTATGGGCTGATGTCATCATTTATCAAATGCCTGCCTGGTGGATGGAAGGGCCTTGGATCTTAAAAAAATATATTGATGATGTATTTAGTGCTGGAGACGGCAAAATGTTTATTGATGATGGCCGTACACGAAAAGATCCTTCGAAAAAATATGGTTCGGGGGGATTATTGCAAGGCAAAAAATATCTTCTTTCTGTAACTTGGAATGCACCTTTAGAATCTTTTGAAGAGCAAGAACAGTTCTTTGAAGGAAAAGGGATTGATGCTGTCTATTTCCCATTCCATAAAGCGAATCAATTTTTAGGTATGGAAGGATTAAAAACCTTTGGAATGTTTGACGTGGTGAAACAACCGCAAATTGAACAAGATATTAAAGCGTATAAAAAACACTTAGAACAAGAGATAGTTGGAATCGCTGATTAGATATTTATCTTGCTAGATATAAATTAGCTATCTATTAGTCAATCAAGATAACGATACAGATTGGATTTAGGTAGCTGATTTAGATGGTGAAAGCTAATAAAGCAAAAAGCCCGCACTATAATAGCGCGGGCTTTTCTAAATTTGGCTCCTCCAACTGGACTTGAACCAGTGACATACGGATTAACAGTCCGCCGTTCTACCGACTGAACTATGGAGGAAGCGAGTTCTCTTGAGAACGAGGCGCATAATAACGATGATATATCAGAGTGTCAACGTTAAAAGTGGATTAAATATCTGTTTGGTTGCTTTATCAACAAAGTGGCTAAATAATAGAAGTTATTCTCCGTGTTTTTATATGTAACACGGAGAATAAATTAGGCTTGAGGGGATAATTGTGATGCTGCAATAGATTGTTGAACGGGATCAAATGCCATCAAGTACACATCGTAAAAATGAATTTCTTGTTTTTTACTAATAATCTCACGAATGTCTTCTTTTATTTGTTGAGATATCGCTGGGTGCTGGTGGATCTCATTTATGGCTTCATCAGAGAGTTTTTCAAAGGTATACCATTCACCGTTATAGCAAACCCTCAAATCGAGAACACCAATATCTTCAAATTTATAGATAGGTTTAATATCAAATAACAAGATACCTGCCATAACTAAAAACATCACAGTAAAAAGAACGAGTGAGATAACACCAAAGTAAGGTGAATAAATTAATAACGCAGCGAGTAATACATAAGAGAGAACCATGCTGATACATAACCAGATATGGTTTTTTAAAAATTGACTATTAAAATGTGGTTTCCCGTCTCTTTTCTCTGCTTTATTGATCCGGTCTAAATCACGCTCTAAGATTTCTTTTAATACATTCATTGTAAACACCTTAAGAGATGAATGTTGCAAACTTGTTTCTTATTACTAGATTATCACGGGGACAAGATAAGCGGGTAGAACAGTTTTTTTAAAATCTGGCATTAACTGTTATTGTTAGGTCATTAAGAATATTCTTAGTTGTTGTTAATAATAGAGATAAAATATCAAATAAATTTTATACACAGTGATAAAAATAGAGGAAGAATTGTATTTTTAATGTGCAATTCGCATTTTTTTAATCTTTAGACGCATAAAACTATTGCTATTAAACTTGTCTCATGCGTTAATGAGTAAGGCCTCAATACAGACCTGATTTATGATTGACATTCTAAGTTAATGAGTTTTAAACAGCATCGCTTTTTGACCGTTTTCTTCATGTGTGCCCATAAGTTATAGGTAGTTCAGGCCAGTAGATGCCGAGAAGGCAACGTTTTATTGATATATAGGAAAGTCACATGTCTGACAAAATGAAAGGTCAAGTTAAGTGGTTCAACGAGTCTAAAGGCTTTGGTTTTATTACTCCAGCAGACGGAAGCAAAGACGTATTCGTTCACTTTTCTGCCATTCAAGGTAACGGTTTCAAAACTCTGGCTGAAGGTCAGAACGTAGAATTCACAATTGAAAACGGTGCAAAAGGTCCAGCAGCTGCTAACGTAACAGCTCTGTAATTTAAAGCCTTTTAAAAATTTTCTTCAAGCCTGTCACCTTATGGTGGCAGGCTTTTTCGTTATGAGTAAAATAAAGAAAAAGAGAATGATAATATTTATCAGGAGAGAAAATGCAGGTTAATGATAGCGTTGTTGTGAAAACAGATGGCATTGACGACCGTGAAGGAACAATCCTACTTATTGAAGAATTTAACGAAGGTATAATGTATTTAGTATCACTTCCCGAATATCCAAAAGGAATTTGGTTTTTTAATGAAAAAGAGGGCGGAGAAGGAACTTTTGTTACACCAATACAGCAAAAGTGACTTACGTTTAGGTACTGTTCATTTACATTTTTAAATCAGCTACTTATACTTTCGCTAAATTTTAGTTAGGAGAAAGCACCTTGGATACACAAAGTTGTAGGTTAATGATAAATCCATTAACTGAGAATAATTTTATTCAAAATAATAGGTAGGCTGTTTTCTTCACTGAAACTGCTTACCATTTTGGTGGGCAGTGCATTGTAATATTTCTTTCTTATATATTCCTATTCTGCACTTACCCAAATGATTTCCCTTATGCAACTAAAGTACGAAGGGTAACTTCATGTGCTACATTTTTTTCTCTTTATTTCCTCCACCTAAGGCGATGAATTAATTTCAATACTCTGAACTATCAGAGCAAAATTTTCATATCGATTTTAATCATCATGTAGAGGAAATAAACATGACGATGACGCCTTATATTTTAAATCTCATAATTGCAATGTGTCTTGGTGCTTTGATTGGCGCTGAACGCCAATGGCGACAAAGAATGGCAGGGTTAAGAACAAATGCTTTAGTTGCAACGGGTGCGGCTGTTTTTATTTTAAGTTCAATAGAAACTTCGCCAGATAGTCCTGGCCGTATTGCAGCTCAAGTTGTTTCGGGGATTGGATTTCTTGGTGCTGGTGTGATCATGCGTGAAGGAATGAATATACGAGGGCTTAATACAGCCGCAACGCTTTGGTGTTCAGCAGGAATTGGCGTGTTATGTGGCTTAGGTTTATATCAATTAGCAACCATAGCCACACTTCTTATTCTTTGTGCGAATATTTTATTACGAGAAGCTGCTCAGCGGATAAACGCTCAGCCACAGCATCAAGCGATAGATATTGAACAACGTTACTCAATACGAATTATTTGTCATGAAGAAGATGAGGTTTTAGTTAGAACACTCATTTTGCAAGCAATAAATGGACTACATGTTCGATTACAGTCTTTAAGTAGTGCTGATACATTGATGCCTAGCCAGCTGGAAGTTTGTGCTGAATTACTTGCAACGCCTGTTGAGCAAAAAGAGATAGAGGCGATTGTTTGTAGAGTAAGTTTAGAGAAGAGTGTCAGTGCAATTAATTGGAAGATAGCTGCAGAACATCCTGCTTAACGGATCTTTTGAAAATAATGCTTTTCTAATCAAAGCTCCTTGTATTGAATATAGGGGGCTTTTTTGTCATCGAGATATTAAACTAGATATCAACTTACAAAGTTATTTCAAAAAAGAATATGAGTATTAATAAAAGTTATAAAGAATATAACTTTGTAGTTTGTAAGTAATAGTTCTGTCATATTTCAAGCTGTTGTGTGGGGGATTACGCTTATTCGCACCAGTTACATACTTTTGTATGCTCTTAGTAAATCATTCACTTTTGCCTATCTAAACCTCAAATTATTCATATCATCAACATAATACTTAATTTAAGAACTAACTCCTCTGATGAGTATAATGAGATCTTAGTCATATATTACGTATTATTACTAATATATAGAAATAAAGTATTTTGTTTGTGTAATTATTATTTCTGTAACTATTACTTTATGGAATAAAAAATGGAAAAACGTATTCATAAAAAGCTAATTAAAATACGCAATAGGGTGGAATATATTCATTTTCGTTTTAATAGAAACAAACATTTTTACCTAAATTGATTAATGCACAATTATTTGTATTGTGGTTAACCCGTATATAATGAGTTATGAATGAAAAATATTGAACAGCGTTCGAGTATATTTGGCGTGATTCCTCATCTTTATTATTCTCACGTTTTAGGACAATTTGATTTATCTCTGTTTATTTTGTTTTTAATAAACAGGAAAAACTAAAATCAAGTAAGCGGTTGCTACCCATGGTTTACTTATTAAATGAGGTACTTAGAGGTATTGTGGGACAAAAAGTCGTTATTAAGGGGCTTAGTGCAGTATAGAATTTTGGGTTAAAATCAATGCTTTCTATTGATTATATTGGATTTTTTTTTAATACCTAAATTATACTCTCAAATTATTTCAATGTATTTGGTGAAATTTTTATCAATATTTTCTATCGTATTTAATTTAAGTTTGATTTTTTGAGTAATGTTTTTAATTTAATCAAATTAAACCCACAGAAAATGGAGAAGAATTCAGGAAAATGGTGAGTTTAGACCGCTACAGTAAAGCTGATGAATTGCTGTGGTATGTTATTTGTAATCACTAATCAATGATGAATGAAAACCTTTTGAAAAATTGTAGGATTTTTTGTAAAGACCATGTGGGGAAAATGATACCAATAAGTAATCTTATAATACGCATAGAAAAACCACACCACTCTTTTCATTCGATAAAATAATAATTTCAGAATTATATTGTTTATAACTTTGTCAAGGATGTAAATCTTACTTATTACAGAAGGAGAATTATCTTAGTATGAAATAGATGTGTCATTAGTATTTGCTGTGAAAATATATATAAAGGATAATTGTGCCACTGACCTTTTTCGATTTACCAAAAAAGATAAAACTAAGTATAAGAGGAGCGCTAATTTAAAAAAATTGCTGGTATAAAAGGGTGAGCAATCATTTCATGTTTGCTTACTAAAAAAACGATGTAACTCATTTCAATAGAACTGAAAGCAATACACAAAGTATTTGCATTCACGGCATGAATAATCTCAATTATTACTTTTGAAAAATACGATTACAATATTTTTCAAAAGCTTTCTTTTCCAAAAATTTAGAACACTTTTGGGGTATAGAATACTAAGCATGGTTATTGGTTTTTAAGATTAATCTAATAAATGAGATATGAGTCTTGATTATTTAGATACATCAATATTTTATTAGGCTTTTATAGAGAGAAAAAATCTTTTGAAACTCGAAATTACTCATAAAAAGGGTAATAAAATGAGTCAAATTAGTGGTTAGAATAGAAGAGTATTTAGAGATATATTTTATCGTTTTAAGTAAAAACATATCGATATTTAAATCTTTATACTCTCCTAATCCCGTCAACATCAACTTTTGTTAAGTAATGGTGTTGTTACGAAGTCAGCACTTTTTGTTCTGTAATGTCTTGAGACTTGTGCTAACTAGGTTGAAAAAAAGAAGCTAACCGAATGATAAGAGGAAAAGTGAAACAATACTCATCATTTGTAAGAGCAAAACAAATTGCTGTTAAGAGTTGTTTCGGGGGGGGAAAGTAACATTTGATATTTTTTAGTTCTAGGTAATGCCAATAGAATAATCAATAAGATGTTATTTTAATCATATATGTTTTTTTGACTTTACATTGAAAAAGTTGATGTGTACAAGTGTTAACCTTGAGTTGTCATATTTGTCATTACAGTTATTTATTGTGCAGAGGTAATGCTGATAATAGGAAAAACAGAATTTATATTTTGTCTTATTATTTTATGAATTAATTACTTTATATTGGAGATTTTGGGATCTTTTTTTATGGAATTGAAATTTATATTTCAAAAAATGTCTTTTTTTATAAGAAAAGAAGTGTGATTATATAAAATATGATTAATTGATCTGTTTTTTTCTTTATGCTTTTTTTACTGATTGTTATATTTTTAATTAATTGTAGGTTATTTAATTAATATATACATCTATACAGTAAAAATAAGATTATTTTAATTTTATTTTTTGTTTTAATAAAGTATGGCTTTATTTTATAAAAAAATGATTGTTTTTTTAAATTTAACTTAAGTTAAATATTGTATTATTTTTATATTCCGTTTTAAGTTTATAATTAAATTACAAGTGTTTTTTATTTAATTAAATAAAAAATCATTCTTTTGATTTTTTATTAAAACAGTGGCAGTTTTAAATTTTAACTGTTCATAATATATACTGCGATTCATAAATAAAACTTATTTGTATTTGTATATTATTTCTCTGTGACTAATTTACAGCCAATAAAACTCTTATTAAGAGTTCTGTAATTTAAGTGTTAAATAGTACTTAGTAAACATTAGTTAAATTTTATTATTACTATTGAAACTTTAATAGCGTGGAAATAAATATTCAATGATTTAAGGATGAAGATGCATAACTAAGAATTTAATTTTATATGACTTATCGTTCTGCTTAATAAATACATCCTGTTATCGTATTGATTTTAAAGGACAATTTTAATTGTGAAATAATAAGAAAATTTAGGATAACTATAAATAATTAGAATAGGTTGTTTTTCAAACAAATTGTAAATAAAAAGTGATCATTTCTGAAGGTTTACGTAAATGATGAAAAAAATAATATCTATAGAAATATTTATTAAAATTGGGAAGCTTGTTTAGATAAAGATGAGGAGGAGATATATCAATATATGTTACCGTGATCAAAAAAAATCTCAATTGTGGATTTGTCAAACTTTTATGCTGTATTTTTAGGTTTATAAGTTTAATAGATCGTATAAAATAAAAATTATCATTAATATTTTAATTTGGGTAGATTAGCTTATTAATTTACACCTAGTTTTATTACTTTTATCACTTGAATAGTTAATGAACTAATTCCATAATAATGATTATCTTTTTGTGATGTGACTCACATAGTATTTAAATTAGACTACTTTATCCGTTGAATAACTTAATCGTTAAGGAGTAAAGTTGTTGCGTTAGGATTATTCTTAACAAGCTATATTGGCGAGCATTTAAAGTTTACTTTTAATTTAAATGTTTTTTTCGCTACTTTTGAAAATGACCGTAACTAAGTAATACAAGGTAGTGTTACTACGTGTCATGTTCATAAAATGGGGCCTGGAAATTTAATATTACATTTATATTAATTTCCTCGGGATCTTTCATTAGGGAGATCCTCTTTGTTCAATATAATCGGACGGGATGTAAAGAGATGAGTACGGTTGAATTGCTTAAGCATATTTATGACATAAATTTATCGTATTTGCTTTTGGCGCAAAGGTTAATTAACCAAGAAAAGGCTTCCGCAATGTTTCGGCTTGGGATTAGTGACGCTATGGCGGATGCACTGGCAGAGCTTACATTGCCTCAATTGGTTAAGTTGGCTGAAACAAACCAACTAATCTGTAATTTCCGGTTTGAAGACAGCGAAACAATAGAACAACTCACTAAAGAATCTAGAGTAGATGATTTGCAACAAATCCATACTGGCATTCTTCTTTCTTCTAACTTGTTTCGTCAGTTATCGGAACAAGATACTACTGCGACAAAGAAACGGGCATAACAATGAGTGAGAAAAGTATCGTCCGAGAAGCGAAGGATATTCGCTTAGCAATGGAATTAATCACCTTGGGTGCCCGCTTACAAATGCTTGAAAGTGAAACTCAATTAAGTCGGGGGCGTTTAATTAAATTATACAAAGAATTAAGAGGGAGCCCCCCTCCAAAAGGAATGCTGCCATTTTCAACGGATTGGTTTATGACATGGGAACAAAATATCCATTCCTCAATGTTCTATAACGCCTATCGCTTTTTATTAAAAAATGGCGGTTGTGTTGGCGTTGAGGCTGTTGTTAAAGCTTATCGTTTATACTTAGAGCAATGTCCGCCGGTTAAAGATCAAGAACCTATTTTAGCACTAACAAGAGCATGGACATTAGTACGCTTTGTTGAAAGTGGCATGTTGCAACTTTCCGTTTGTACCAAATGTAATGGTTCATTTATTACACACGCACACCAGCCAGCTAGCAATTATGTTTGTAGTCTTTGCCAGCCACCTTCTCGCGCAATAAAAAAACGTAAACTTTCCGCCAATCCTGCCGATATTAACTTACAACTGTTGGATGGTCTTGAACAGTTTGCAATGTGATTCGAGATTGAAAGTTAAATATCAGGTTATAGAGCTTAGTTATCTATAACCTGAGCCGTTTCCTCTCCCCCTCCTATCTCTTGCTGCTATGTTCGCCATTCTCTCTATAACGAAATTAGCTAAAGGGATATCGCGTGTTAGTACTCTTAGGATATATCGTGGTTATGAGCGCCGTCATCGGGGGATATCTTCTCGTCGGTGGTAGTTTAGGCGCCTTGTACCAGCCAGCCGAATTTATAATCATCTTTGGTGCCGGTATCGGTGCTTTTATTGTGGGTAATAATGGTAGAGCAATTGTATCGACAATGAAGATCCTACCGAAATTACTTCGTAGTACAAATTACAATAAAGCGATGTACATGGATTTAATGGCACTCATGTTTCGTTTATTGTCAAAGGCTCGTCAAAACGGGATGTTGGCATTAGAGAGAGATATCGAGAACCCACAACAAAGTGACATTTTTTCCCAATATCCTCGCATTATGAAAGATGTATATATGCTCAGTTTTATTACTGACTATATGCGTCTGATGGTGACAGGGAATATGAACCCTTATGAAATTGAATCTCTGATGGATGAAGAGATTGCAACTTTTGAGGAAGAAAGCGAAGTACCTGCAACAGGTTTATCGGCGATGGGTGATTCATTACCTGCGTTCGGTATTGTTGCTGCGGTTATGGGTGTTGTTAATGCGTTAGGTGCCGCAGATAGGCCTGCTGGCGAAATGGGCGTATTAATTGGACACGCAATGGTTGGTACTTTCTTAGGTATTTTATTAGCTTATGGCTTTATTTCGCCATTAGCTTCTAGACTCAGACAGCGCTCTAGTCAGCAAATGAAAATGATGGAGTGCATCAAAACAACATTGTTATCTAGCATGAATGGATATGCGCCACAGATAGCTGTTGAATTTGGACGTAAAACCCTCTTTCTGGCAGACAGACCTTCTTTTATTGAGTTGGAAGAACATGTACGTCAGGTACGGACACCAATGCAGGCAAATCCTGATGCAATGAAAGAAGAGTAATTATGAAGAGTAATTCACAAATCATTCGAGTTAAAAAGCGAGGAAGAAAGCAACATCACACTCATGGCGGTGCATGGAAGATAGCTTATGCTGACTTTATGACTGCAATGATGGCTTTCTTTCTGGTGATGTGGTTACTTTCAATCTCTAGCCCACAAGAATTAACTCGTGTAGCAGAATACTTTCGTACGCCATTAAAAGTCGCTATTGAAAAAGGGCGATTTAGCGGGGATGCAACCAATCCTATTCCTGGGGGAGGGCGTGACCCTGTTTATAACGAAGGTGATATTTTGCCAAAAGGCCAGGAAGATAAACAGCTCAATGAAAAGCAACAATTCCGCCGATTAAAAGAGAATTTAGAACAAGTCATTTTAAATGATCCTAGATTAAAAGATCTGAAGCCTCATTTATTAATCGACATGATGGATGAAGGTTTACGCATCCAAATTATAGATAAAGCTAATCGACCTATGTTTAGGGTCGGTAGTGCTACCGTTGAACCTTATATGAAGGATATTTTGACGGCAATTGCACCTATTTTAAATGACACGCCATACAAAATCAGTTTATCGGGGCATACCGATGATATTCCTTATGCAAGTGGCGCTTTTAAATACAGTAACTGGGAACTATCAACGGATCGCGCGAATGCCTCACGTCGAGAGTTAATTGGTGCTGGTTTAGGTGAGTGGAAAGTGTTGCGTGTTGTGGGTATGGCATCAACAGTTCATTTAGTTAAAGAGGATGGTTTTGCACCTGCTAACCGACGGATCAGTATCCTGGTCTTAACGAAGCAAGCAGAACAAAAAATTGTACAAGAAAATGAGCGGGTTGCACCGACAGTAACTGAGGCTTCAGAAATTGAACCTCTACTTTCAGGGCAAGAAACCCCACAAGAAAAAGCAGAAAATACACAGACGGGCTCGTCTGTGTCTTCTGCATCTGAGCTTCCCGAATCAAAAAAGGAAAATGTTGAAACAGGAGTTTCTGGGGAAAGTTTGCCATCACAATCGACAAATATTACTACAAAGCAGGGAACAGCCCCCTAATTTGTTGGTAATCGCGTAAAGGTGAATGAGTAACGATGGATATTACTGAGTTTTATCAAACATTTTTTGATGAAGCAGATGAGTTGTTAGCTGATATGGAACAGCATTTGCTGTTACTTGATCCTGCAAATCCAGATCAAGAACAGATGAATGCGATTTTCCGTAGTGCGCACTCCATAAAAGGAGGAGCTGCAACATTTGGCTTCGTTAAACTTCAACAGACCACTCATGTGCTTGAAAACTTGCTCGACAGTGCAAGACGTCATGAGATGGCGCTCACCGACGACATTATTAACCTGTTTCTGGAAGCGAAAGATATTATGCAACAGCAATTGGATGCACATAAAAACTCACAAGAACCTGACGAGGAAACATTTAACTATATTTGTGAGAAGTTGCGTCAGCTGGCTCTCGATGTAAAAGAAGAACAATCCGCTCCTCAAGTTGAGGTTGTTGCTGGATCTGAAACTTCAGACTCACAAGCGACAATGACTGAACCTTCTGTTTTGTCATCTGACACCGAAAGTGTGCAAAGTGAAGCCGTAGAAACTATGGTCGAAGTAACATCGACAATGGCGGCTGATGGACATTATTACCATCATATTATTTTGTCTGATCTTAAAGAGACAGATATTGATTTAATGCTTGATGAATTAAAGCACCTTGGTGAAGTTAGCCAAGTTGAAAAACAACATCATGGCCTTGAAGCAATATTAAAAACTACTGCAACAGAAGAAGATATCAGCGCTGTACTTTGTTTTGTGATTGAACCTGAACAAATCTCGTTTAAAAAAGTGACTGTTGCAGAAAAAGCGCCAGAAGAAAACACAGTTACAGAAGAAAGTACAACATCTGTTGATGATGTTCATGTTGAAAGCCAAATAGAACAAGCTACATCTGCACAAAAAACAGTTGCTGAAAAAGTGACGCCATCGGCAGAACCTGCTAAAGCATCAGTGGCATCGGCTGCATCAGCGAAAAGACCTCTTGCGGCTGCTGCACCAAAAACAGAATCAAGCAGTATTCGTGTTGCAGTTGAAAAAGTTGACCAATTAATCAACTTAGTTGGTGAACTGGTTATCACACAGTCAATGTTAGCACAGCACAGTGGTAGCCTTGAACCTGCAATATATAGTGATTTACTAAGTTGTATTGCTCAGTTACAGCGTAATTCTCGTGATTTGCAAGAATCTGTTATGTCAATTCGTATGATGCCGATGGAATATGTTTTCAGTCGCTTCCCTCGAGTTGTGCGTGATGTTGCAGGTAAAATGAATAAAAAAGTTGAGCTAAACATGATTGGTAGCTCAACAGAACTGGATAAAAGCTTAATTGAAAAAATTATCGATCCTTTAACTCACTTAGTTCGTAACAGTCTTGATCATGGTATTGAAATGCCAGCCGATCGTGTTGCAGCGGGTAAACCGGAAGCGGGACAATTAACCCTATCTGCGGAACATCAAGGCGGTAATATTTGTATTGAAGTGACTGATGATGGTGCCGGATTAAACCGCGAACGTATTTTGAAAAAAGCGATTTCCTCTGGGCTTGCAGTTTCTGAAAATATGAGCAACGAAGAAGTTGCTATGCTGATTTTTGCACCGGGTTTCTCTACTGCAGAAGTCGTCACGGATGTTTCTGGTCGTGGTGTGGGTATGGATGTTGTAAAACGAAATATCCAAGAGATGGGCGGTCAAATTCAAATCAGTTTTGAAGTGGGTAAAGGAACGCGCATTCGTATTTTACTTCCACTGACATTAGCAATTTTAGATGGTATGTCTGTTAAAGTTCATGACGAAGTCTTTATTTTACCATTAGGAACGGTAGTCAGTTCTTTACAACCGGAAGAAGATGATATTTATCCATTGGCTGGTGATGAGAAATTATTGCAGGTCAGAGGAGAATATTTACCACTGATTGAACTGCATCGTACTTTTAATATTGAAGGTGCTCAAACTGATATTACCCAAGCAATTGCGGTAATTGTTCAAAGTGCCGGACGTCGTTATGCTTTATTGGTAGATCAATTAGTTGGTCAGCATCAAGTTGTTGTTAAAAATATAGAAAGCAATTACCGAAAAGTGCCTGGAATATCTGCTGCAACAATTATGGGCGATGGTAGTGTGGCTTTAATTCTTGATGTACCAGAATTGCAACGTTTAAGTCATACACAAATGACGAATAAGAAAAAGAATACAACTGCAAGCGCAGTCATTTAATAGTGAGGATAAAATAAGATTATGGCTTCGGAACATTTCGAGAAATTATCCGGTGAAACTGTTGGACAAGGATTTCTAATTTTTACGCTGGGCGATGAAGAATATGGAATTGATATTTTAAAAGTTCAAGAAATTCGTGGATATGATCAAGTTACACGTATTGCTAATTCACCTAGCTTTATTAAAGGTGTAACTAATTTACGGGGCGTTATTGTTCCGATAGTTGATCTGCGTATTAAATTTTCACAAGAAAATGTAACTTATAATGACAATACTGTTGTTATTGTGGTTAACTTATTAAATCGAATTGTGGGAATTGTTGTTGATGGCGTTTCTGATGTTCTTACGCTAAAGCCAGAGCAAATCTGCCCTGCGCCAGAGTTTGCAGTCACAATGTCTACTGAGTATTTAACTGGTTTAGGTACTTTAGATGAAAGAATGCTTATTCTTGTTGATATTGAAAAATTACTCAACAGTGAAGAAATGGAATTAGTCGATAGCGCAACAATTCAAGCTAAATAAGTTTTTATTTTTTAAAAAATAATCTAAATACTGTTCCGGTAATTTTGCCGGAATAGCTATTTCTATCTTTTTTATTTTATTATCGAGAGCTAAAGCATCAAATTAACTTTAAGTAAAATTAAAAGATAAAAAAGAACTAATAATTTTAGTTAAGTTCTATTTTATTATTTATGAACTTATAAGTAGATATCACCTAGCTGTAATATTTTTCTACTGACGGAAATAACTTTAAAGTTTTTTATACTTATAATTTTAATTAAAAACAGTATTACTACCGCTTTCTAATGGGGCAAAAACGAGACTAAGACGAAATGAAACCTATAAAGTTTCTCTTAAGTCTGCCGATAACTTGCTCATTACCGTTTATTATAAAAAGGGAAACTATGTTTAGCCGAATGAAAATAGTGACTGGATTATTATCCATTCTTCTGTTGTTTGGTGTTTTGCAATTTATCTCAGGGGGCGTTTTTTACTCAAATATCGTTGAGACAAGAAGCGACCTTAATAAAACACTGACAATACAAGATCAACGTGAGCGCCTAGATGAAAGCTGGGCTAACTTACTGCAAGCTCGTAATAACATTAACCGTGCCGCGATTAGTTTTTTATTACAAGATAAAAATCTTAATGTAGATGATTCTCTATCTGTTGACTATCTAACGGGTCTTGCTCGTAAAAATATGTCCCGTGCAGATGAGAAATTTAAAGAATTTGAAAAGAATATTACGGCTTATCAAGTTCACTCAGAAGATGATGTTCGTAGCCTAAAAGGGCGTTTTATTGAATATTATTCTGCATTAAACCAGCTGGAAATTTTACTTCAAGATAAAAACTTAAAAGACTTTTTTGAACAACCAACTACGGGTTATCAAGACGCTTTTTATAAAGAATATCTTGCATATGTCATGCGTAATGAGAAATTTAACGAAGAGTTAAATGTGGCACTAGAAGATTCTCACCAACGTACTGTCATTACTATGGTTGTATTAGCCATTATCGTGATCTCGGCATTAATTATATGCTGGTTTGCATTACGTAATGCCTTAATTAGACCATTAAATTCACTTCTATTAAGTATCAAAACCTTCTCTGAAGGTGATTTACGTCCAAATATCGAAGTGAATGGCCGCAATGAAATGAGCTTGTTAGCAAATGGGTTAAAACATATGCAACAAGAACTTATTCAAACCGTTCGTGGTGTCTATCAAAGTACGGAAAACATTTATAACAGCACAAGTGAAATTGCTGCTGGAAATAATGATTTATCTGCTCGTACAGAAGAGCAAGTGGCTTCGTTAGAAGAAACTGCTGCAAGTATGGAACAGTTAACGGCGACCGTAAAACAGAACGCAGACAATGCTCGCCAAGCAAGTAACCTTGCTAATGACGCCTCAGATATTGCCCGCCAAGGCGGAAAAGTTGTCGCTAATGTGGTGCAAACGATGCACGACATAGCCGGAAGTTCTCAGAAAATCACCGATATCACAGCAGTTATCGATGGCATTGCATTCCAGACCAATATTTTGGCACTGAATGCGGCTGTTGAAGCAGCAAGAGCCGGTGAGCATGGTCGCGGATTTGCGGTAGTTGCCGGTGAAGTTCGTAACCTTGCACAGAGAAGTGCAGAAGCTGCTAAAGAAATAAAAACACTGATTGAAGATTCTGTAAGTCGTACTGAAACGGGTTCTGTACTCGTTGAAAGTGCGGGTGAGACGATGACACGTATCGTGGATTCAGTAACGCGTGTTACTGACATCATGGGCGAAATCGCTTCTGCATCAGATGAGCAAAGCCGAGGTATCTCACAAGTTGGCCTTGCAGTTTCTGAAATGGATCGCGTCACTCAGCAAAACGCCTCTTTAGTAGAACAATCTGCAGCCGCTGCTGCTGGTCTTGAAGATCAAGCAGTTGCATTAACCCGCTTAGTTTCGATCTTCAAATTACCGGGTCAGGAAGAAAAAGCAACACTAGAAAGAAAGGAATCGGATGCAACCCCTGTAGTTAAAGCCGCTGCTCCACTTATAAAACCAGGAACCTCAGAAAAGAAAAAGAGCAGCAGTGTTGAAGATCCCGCTAACTGGGAAACTTTCTAACAACAACAAGTGGCTGACAAGCGGTGGCTTTTAACCACCGCTTTAAACGAGGTGAAGGCATGTTTAGGTTTCGCAAATTAAAGATATCCACCAGTCTCTATTTATTGCTGATGATGTTTTGCGTTATGCAGGTGATTTCTAGTGGTATTTCGCTAGGGATCGTTCATTTGAATAACGAACAGGTCACCAGAGTAGATATAGATACATCTAAGCGAGATGAATTAGGATTAAGTTGGGCATCTTTAATACAAACACGTAATGCAATTAATCGTGTAGCTATTGCAGTGAAAACTGAACAGTCAACAGATTATATTCAATCTATTGAATCAATTGCACTTTCACGTTTGGAAACGGCGAATACACATTTTCAAAATTTCCTTGCTGATATAAATAAAGAGGCAATCCCAACAGAAGAAAAAGAAATCGTTGAAGCAGTAAAGAACGATTACCACGTTTTATATGGTGCATTAACTGAATTACATAGCATGTTAAAAAACGATAACTTCCAAGGTTTTTTAGATCAACCAACAGAACGTTATCAAACTGCGATGGAAAATTCATTTAACACCTATATGAATTATGTTCAAACAGAAATTACTGAATCTATAGAGCAAGGACATCGATCTTATACTATTGCTATCTTGATGTTTATCGGTGCAATAGCGATGGTTATTGTTGTATCAATCGCCGCTCATCGCTGGCTAAGTTTTAATATCATTAAACCTTTCGCAAGTTTAAGCCGTTATTTTAATGATGTTGCTACCGGTAAATTAAATCGTGAAATTCTTGTCTTCACTGATGATGAAATAGGAGATGTGTTTAGCCGGCTACGAGATATGCGTGGTGAGCTAGCGCGTTCTATTCGTATCGTACGTGATAACAGCCATGCTATGTATTCTGGTATTCAAGAAATTTCCAAAGGAAATACGGATTTATCCTCAAGAACTGAACAACAAGCTGCTTCGTTAGAAGAAACTGCGGCAAGTATGGAAGAGTTAACAGCAACGGTAAAACAAAATGCTGATAACGCTTTACAAGCGAGCAAGCTAGCAGAGTCTGCTTCTGAAACAGCCATACGTGGTGGAAAAATCACGCATAGTGTTGTTGAAACCATGGATGCGATTACACAAAGTTCTCAAAAGATAGGGGCTATTATCAGTGTGATTGATGGTATTGCGTTCCAAACCAATATATTAGCACTTAACGCAGCGGTTGAAGCTGCGCGCGCAGGTGAACAAGGGCGTGGATTCTCTGTTGTTGCTGGAGAAGTTCGTAACCTTGCTCAACGCAGTGCTGATGCTGCAAAAGAGATCAAATTATTGATTGATGAATCTGTTTTACGAGTCTCACAAGGTTCTCAACTCGTTAATAATGCAGGGCAGACAATGGAGGAACTCGTCACATCAGTAAATAAAGTCACTGAGTTAATGGCAGAAATCGCCTCAGCTTCTGATGAACAAAGTCGGGGTATTCACCAAGTCGCTGATGCAGTCAGTCAGATGGATCAGGTGACACAGCAAAACGCTGCTTTGGTGGAGCAATCAGCATCTGCTGCCGCAGCATTGGAAGATCAGGCTAATAATCTTGTTGATGCTGTATCGGCATTCGAGTTGCCTGACACGGATGAGAGTAATTCCTCTTCATCCCTAGAAGGTAATGGGTTGAAAAAAGCAGATAAAAAATCATTTTTTAAAAAGACCCATTAAAAAACAATGAAACGTAATGTTACTGAAGTCTTATCAGATATCGCTGCTCAACCGTTGGATATTTTTACCCAACGGTTCATGTTGTCCGATGATCAGTTCCAATCTATATGCCAATTGATTTATCAAAAGGCAGGTATTGTGCTGACTAACAACAAAAGGGAGATGGTTTATAACCGTCTCACTAGGAGGTTACGTGAATTACGGATGAATAACTTTGGTGACTATCTTGCGTTTCTTAAAAGTGATATACGCAACCCTGAATGGCAAGAGTTTGTAAATGCTTTAACAACCAATCTCACTGCATTTTTCAGGGAAGCGCATCATTTTCCTATTTTGGCAAAACATGCCAGAAAAAGAGCAGGAGGCGTCTACCGAGTATGGTGTGCAGCAGCATCTACTGGAGAAGAACCTTATTCAATTGCGATGACTTTACGCGATGTTTTTGGGAATAACCCTTATAAAACCAAAATTATTGCCAGCGATATCGATACTAATGTGTTGGATAAAGCACGAAAAGGTGTTTACCGACAGGAAGAGCTTAAAACTTTAAATGATGAATATTTGAAAAAATATTTTCTCAAAGGTGTCGGCGATTTTGAAGGATACGTGAAAATTAGACAGCAAATTAGCGAGATGGTCTCTTTTCAGTATTTGAATTTACTCGACAAGCAATGGGATCTAGAAGGCAGTTTTGATGCGATTTTTTGTCGTAATGTCATGATTTATTTTGACAAAGCGACACAACAAACCTTACTTAACCGCTTTACCTCATTACTTAAGCCAGACGGCATGCTGTTTGTTGGACATTCTGAGAATGTAAGCCAGCTTAGCAAGGATTTCTACTTGCATGGGCATACCGTTTACGGGCTGACACCAGCAAGGAGAGGTTATGAATAAAATAACGGTACTCTGTGTTGATGATTCGGCGTTAATGCGTCAAATCATGCGAGAAATCATCAACAGTCATAGCGATATGGAAGTTGTTGATTGTGCACCAGATCCTATAGTGGCTCGTGACTTAATAAAAAAGTACAACCCACAGGTATTAACGTTAGACGTTGAAATGCCACGTATGGATGGTATTGATTTCTTGGAAAAACTGATGCGATTAAGACCAATGCCTGTCGTTATGGTCTCATCATTAACAGCAAAAGGTTCAGAAGTGACGTTAAAAGCGTTAGAACTGGGTGCAGTTGATTTTGTGACAAAACCACAGCTTGGTTTGCGTGAAGGTATGATGGCTTATAGTGAACTGATTGCTGAGAAAATTCGAGCCGCAGCACTGGCACGGATTAATCGCCGAGAAGTACAAGCAACGCCTTCTAAATCATTGTCATTTACACCGATGATTTCGAGTGAAAAGTTGATTGCTGTAGGTGCATCAACTGGTGGCACAGAGGCTATTCGTAATTTTCTAGAACCATTACCTATTACCAGCCCTGCGATATTAATTACACAACATATGCCCGCAGGGTTTACACACTCATTTGCAGAACGATTAAATCGTTTATGCCAAATTAGTGTAAAAGAAGCAGAAGACGGCGAACGTGTATTACCTGGGCATGCTTATATTGCGCCAGGTGATTATCACATGGAGCTTCGTCGTAATGGTGCTAACTACCAGATCCACATTAATAAAGAGCCAGCAGTAAACCGTCATCGTCCTTCTGTAGATGTGCTATTTAAGTCAGTCGCAAAATATGCGGGACGTAATGCTATCGGTGTGATTTTAACCGGAATGGGAAGTGACGGTGCTGCGGGTTTATTAGAAATGCGTCGTGCTGGTAGTTATACCTTTGCACAAGATGAAGCGAGTTGTGTCGTCTTTGGTATGCCTCGCGCTGCGGTTGAATTTGGCGCAGTAGACGAAGTGAAAAGCATAAGCGCAATGAGCAAAGCGGTGCTGATGAAAATCAGCAGCACACAATCATTGCGTATCTGATTAAGTTCAGTTTAAAAAGCAACACAGTAATTTGCCGATATATTTTGAAGGAGTTTTCAATGGCAAGTAAGGATCTGAAATTTTTAGTGGTTGATGATTTTTCAACAATGCGCCGCATAGTTCGTAATTTGCTAAAGGAATTAGGATTTACGAATGTAGAAGAAGCAGAAGATGGTGCTGACGCGTTAGCTAAATTACGCAATTCGGCAATTGATTTTGTGATCACAGACTGGAACATGCCAAACATGGATGGTCTAGAGCTTCTTAAAAATATTCGTAGTGACGCGGGACTTGCAGCAACACCAGTGTTAATGGTGACTGCTGAAGCTAAAAAAGAAAATATCATTGCAGCAGCGCAGGCTGGTGCAAGTGGATATGTTGTTAAACCTTTTACAGCAGCAATTCTTGAAGAAAAACTAAATAAAATTTTTGAAAAACTGGGCATCTAAGGAGTCGCAATGAGTGGGAATCCAATTATGCCGAAAGATAATATTGAAATGACATCTGATATTATCAGCCGGATCGGACAATTGACGCGGATGTTACGCGACAGTTTGCGAGAATTAGGATTGGATAAAGCAATAGCCGAAGCAGCAGAAGCCATCCCTGACGCTAGGGAACGACTGGACTATGTTGCTCAAATGACCGCTCAGGCAGCTGAGCGTACATTGAACTGTGTCGAAGCTGCGCAGCCTAAACAGGATGCGTTAAGTTCCGATGCGACTAAGCTTACTGAACGTTGGGACCAATGGTTTGAACAGCCAGAAGAGCTGAAAGATGTACGCTCTCTTGTAACCGATACCCGCAATTATTTGCGGGATATCCCTGAGAGTACGGCTTTTACTAACAGTCAGTTATTGGAAATTATGATGGCACAGGATTTCCAAGATCTGACCGGCCAGGTAATTAAACGCATGATGAGTGTCGTTCAAGAAATTGAAAAACAACTCGTGATGGTATTAATGGAAAACCTGCCACCAGAGCAACTTGAAAAGTCTAATGTGAAGAAAGAGACCGACTCTTTATTAAATGGTCCACAGGTTAATAAAAACAACGCTGGTGTGATCAAAAATCAAGATCAAGTTGATGATTTACTAGAAAGTTTAGGTTTCTAACCTTCTAATGAGTTTTAGGGCGATAAGGACGTTGAGATATGCAGGACGCATTCGCTCTATGCTCAGCTCTTTTAGGATTGTGTATTTTATGGATAAAAAATCACGTAATAATGCTTTAATAGCACACGCTATTGAAGAAAATGTAAGCCGCTTTTTTTAAGCGGCTTTTGAAGTTGTAGAAATAAACATCAAAAGTAGAATTGCTCAATTTTGCTGTGAATTTTGCTGATTTCCTTACAATCAGCGTCAATATTGTCTATATCTCCACTTTTATCATTGGGTTGTTTTTTTTAATGTATACTGTCATAGCTCAAAAAGCCCCGTAAATTTGCGATTGTTCAGCCCATCAATTTCCTCTGAATTTGTCATGCTTAGAGTCATTTCATTCATGCTTTTAATCTCAATATCTAAATCGGACAGACTGTGGCTGAAGATAGCGATCTCGAAAAAACAGAGGACCCCACACCCCATAAACGGGAAAAAGCCAAAAAGGATGGGCAAATTGTCCGTTCTAAAGAGCTATCGTCCGTATTAATGGTCTTGGGTGGTGTGAGTTTGCTGTGGATGAGTGGTGGGTTTATCACTCGTGGGCTATATGCCATGTTAACAGAAGGGTTTACGTTTAATCATCACCTTATTGGTAATGAGAATTTGCTGATCCCTCGATTTGGTAGCTTGATTAAACAAGCTGTGTTTGCGCTATCACCGGTGTTTTTGGGTTTAGTGCTTGTGGCAATTGGTGGCTCTGCCTTATTAGGCGGGATTAACTTTAGTAGTAAATCTATTAAGTTTGATCCGAAAAAATGGAACCCTATTTCTGGGTTAAAGCGCATTTTTTCAATGAATGCGTTAGCCGAGTTATTTAAAGCGATATTGAAATCAACCTTTGTGGGGATCGCTGCAACTGTTTTTTTATGGCACAACTGGAACGATATTCTTCATCTGATCACGCTTCCACCACTGAGTGCACTAGCGAATGCGATGCAACTACTGATTTTCGCCGTCTATATCACGGTTTTTATGCTGATCCCGATGGTGGCATTCGACATTATTTTCCAAATTCGTAGCCATTTGAAAAAGCTACGCATGACGCGCCAAGAAATTAAAGATGAGTTTAAACAGCAAGAGGGTGATCCGCAACTTAAAGCGCGTATCCGTCAACAACAACATGCAATGTCTCGCCGTCGAATGATGGCGGATGTGCCGAAAGCTGACGTTATTGTTACGAACCCAACACACTATGCTGTTGCATTGCAATATAACGACAAAATGTCTGCACCTAAAGTTTTAGCAAAAGGTGCAGGGGCTATTGCGTTAAAAATTAAAGAGATTGGTGCAGAAAATCGAATTCCGCTTCTAGAAGCGCCACCGCTTGCTAGGGCATTATATCGTCACAGTGAAATAGGCCATGCAATACCTTCAACCCTCTATGCTGCAGTTGCAGAGGTACTTGCATGGGTTTATCAACTGAAACGATGGAAAACCGAAGGTGGTTTAAAACCTAAACAACCTATGAACTTGCCAGTGCCTCCCGCACTGGACTTTGCTGGAGAAGATAATCGTCATGGCTAATTTGGCCTCATTACTCCGCTTGCCGGGAAATTGGAAAAGTTCTCAGTGGCAGATACTGGCAGGGCCAGTGCTTATCTTGTTGATACTGTCAATGATGGTATTGCCATTGCCACCTTTTCTATTGGATTTATTATTTACCTTTAATATCGCACTCTCCATCATGGTGCTGTTGGTTGCAATGTTCACTCGACGTACTTTGGACTTTGCTGCTTTCCCTACTATTTTGCTGTTTACCACGTTGTTACGTTTATCCTTAAACGTTGCTTCAACACGTATCATCTTAATGGAAGGACACACAGGGCCAGAAGCGGCAGGGCGCGTTGTTGAGGCCTTTGGCCATTTCCTTGTTGGCGGTAACTTTGCTATCGGTATTGTGGTCTTTATCATCCTTATTTTGATTAACTTTATGGTTATCACCAAGGGTGCGGGACGTATTGCCGAAGTGGGTGCGCGTTTTGTGTTAGATGGAATGCCGGGTAAACAGATGGCAATTGATGCTGACCTGAATGCCGGTATTATCAACGAAGACGAAGCCAAAAAACGCCGTAAAGAAGTTTCATTAGAATCCGACTTTTACGGTTCTATGGATGGTGCGAGTAAGTTCGTTCGTGGTGATGCCATCGCTGGCTTAATGATCCTTGTGATTAACGTGGTAGGTGGCCTTATCGTCGGTGTCGCTCAACACGGAATGGCATTAAACGATGCTGCAACAACTTATACCCTTTTAACCATTGGTGATGGTCTGGTTGCGCAAATTCCTGCATTGATTATCTCAACAGCTGCGGGTGTTATCGTTACTCGTGTTGCAACAGATGAAGACGTTGGGCAACAAATGGTTACCCAACTGTTTGACAATCCTCGTGTTTTACTGTTAACCGCAGGCGTACTAGGTCTGTTAGGTTTAGTGCCGGGAATGCCTAACTTTGTTTTTCTTTTCTTCACCGCAGCATTAGGTGGATTAGGTTGGTATATCTTACGCCGCAACGCCAATCCTGAAGTGCAACAACAAAAAGAGATGGAAGAAGTTGAAAAACAAAACCGTGTTGTTGAAGCTTCATGGGAAGATGTACAACTTGAAGATCCATTAGCTATGGAAGTAGGGTATCGCTTAATTCCAATGGTAGATAACCGCCAAAATGGTGAGTTATTAGGCCGAATTAGTGGTATTCGTAAAAAGTTTGCTCAGGAAACGGGATATCTTCCTCCTGTTGTTCATATTCGAGACAATATGGAATTAAGGCCTTCCTCTTATCGTATTCTAATGAAAGGGGTTGAAATTGGTCACGGTGAAGCGCATCCAGGCCGTTGGTTAGCAATCAATCCGGGTAATGCAGTTGGCTCTTTAGAGGGTGATATTACTCAAGAGCCTGCATTTGGTTTACCCGCAGTTTGGATTGATGACAGCTTAAGAGAGCAAGCACAGGTTCAAGGCTATACAGTTGTCGCTGCAAGTACTGTTATTGCAACGCACTTTAACCATGCATTAGCGAAATACGCATCAGAATTATTTGGTCGTCAAGAAGCACAAATGTTGTTTGATCGAGTGAGTAAAGAACTCCCTAAAATGACAGAAAATATGATCCCAGATATGCTTTCGCTTACTGTGTTGCACAAAGTATTGCAAAACCTGCTGTCTGAACAAGTGCCTATTCGTGATATGAGAACCATATTAGAAGCTTTAGCAGAGCACGCACCAGAGCAGAAAGATCCAGCTGAATTAACCGCAGTTGTTCGTGTTGCACTTCGCCGTGCGATCACACAACACTGGTTTGGCGATCAAGATGAAATTCAAGTCATTGGTTTAGATGCAAGTTTAGAGCGTATTCTTGTTCAAGCAATGCAAAGTGGCGGTGGTTTAGAGCCGGGGCTGGCTGAGAATATTGAGCAACAAGCAGCGGATGCAGTGCGTCACCAAGAAATGTCCGGTGGTGCTCCAGTATTATTGGTAAATCATGCATTACGCTCATTACTGTCACGTTTCTTACGCCGTAGTCTGCCACAATTAGCTGTATTGTCGAATATGGAAGTTAGTGAAGGTCGTCGCATTCGTATGACGTCGATGATTGGTGGACAACCTCATTAATCATTCTCACTGATAAACTGTTATTAAAGCTAAGGCCACTTTATTAAGTGGCCTTTTTTATTATGGCTTTAGCCAGTTTAAGTCGCGCTAGCGTCTTAAACATAAAACCACCTGCTTTGCAGGTGGCGTTCAAGGGTTATACCAAGAAAAACACCTTTCCGTTACGATATA